>JALHPZ010000004.1 GCA_022842245.1 Gemmataceae bacterium | reverse complement strand
CGGAGTGGAGCGTAGGGTTCGCTCCACTCCGAAGACTCCGCGTCGCGGCTAAACCATTTATCGAGGTCATGCCATGCCCGTCGACCGCACGCCCTTCGACCCCAGTCTTCCGCTGGAACTGGCCCGTACGATCCCGAACAGTTGGTATTTCGACACCACCGTCCTTGAGCGCGAACGCCGATCCATCTTTGGAGGCACGTGGCAGTGTGTCGGTCGCACCGAGCTAGTGGCGAACGCAGGTGACTACCTCACGGCCGACATCGCCGGCGAACCGGTTCTCGTCGTCCGCGGCGACGATGGTATTCTCCGCGCGTTCTTCAACGTTTGCCGGCACCGTGCCGCGCCGCTTCTCACCAAGCCGTGCGGCAACGCCGGGAAGCTCCGCTGCCGCTACCACGGTTGGACCTACGACCTCGCTGGTCGGCTCCTCGGCACGCCGGAATTCGAGGGCGTGCGGGATTTCGAGAAAGACGACCACGGCCTCGTCGGTATCTTCGTGAATACTTGGGGGCCGTTCGTCTGGGTGTGTGCCGGCGAGCCGCGCGAACCCCTCGCGGACTTCCTCTCTCCGTTCCCCGAGTGGGCCGACCGCCGCAATGCCTTTACGAACTTCGAGTGGCACGCGCGCCGCGAATACGACCTCGCGTGCAACTGGAAGGTCTATATCGACAACTACCTCGACGGCGGCTACCACGTGAACACCGTTCACCCCGGCCTCGCCGGCGTGCTGGACTATCGAGAATACACGACGTCGGCGCACGGCCACACGGCGCTCCAGTGCAGCCCGCTCGTGCCGGCCGAGGGCGAAGCCGGCCGTACCCGCGTCGGCGACCTCGCGGCCTACTGGTGGGTCTTCCCGAACTTCATGGCGAACCTGTACGGCATCGCCATGGACACAAACCTCGTGTTCCCGCTCGGCACGGACCGCTGTCGCGTCGTCTTCGACTTCTACTTTGCGACCGGAACGCCCGAGGCGTTCATGAATGAGTCGGTTCGCGTGGCGGAGCAGGTACAGGCAGAGGACGTTGGCATCTGCGAGGAAGTGCAGCGGGGATTGCGTAGCTCGGCGTTCGTGAGCGGCCGCTTCAGCGCGAAGCGGGAAAACGCCGGCTACCACTTCCACAAATTGCTGGCGAAGCATTTAACGAACTGATCGAAACCCCGGGAGACGACCGTGAGCGACGAGGATGCGAGTACGCGAACCGGATTCCTGCTCGGCACGTTCGCATACTTCTGGTGGGGAATGGTACCACTCTACTTTTCGGCCCTGAAAAGCCATGCCGTACCCGCTGTCGAAATCCTCGCCCATCGCATCGTCTGGTCGCTGCCGATCATGCTGCTCATCACGGCCATCGCCGGCACGTGGAAGCCGCTCGGTGCCGTCTTCCGCTCCCGGAAACTCCTGCTCCTGATGCTGCTGTCCTCGGGTCTGCTCGCCGTCAACTGGCTGCTTTACATCTACGCCACGATCGTCGGCAAAGTCGTGGAGGGAAGCCTCGGCTACTACATGCTTCCGCTGGTGAACGCGTTCCTTGGCACGGTTTTCCTCGGCGAAAAGCTGCGGCCGGCGCACTACCCCGCGCTTGGCATCATTTCCATCGGCCTTGCCGTACCCTTCGTCGTCGCCGGCCAGTTCACGTGGCTCGCCGTCACGCTGCCCATCACCTTCGGCCTCTACGGCTTCGTGCGAAAGGCCATCCCCGTCGATTCCCTCAGCGGGCTGACGGTCGAATCGCTCATGATGCTCCCCTTCGCGCTTGCTGGCCTCGTTTGGCTCGGCTCCACGGGTGACGGCCATTTCGGCTCGAATTGGGGGTTGAACGCGCTGCTCGCATTCAGCGGCATCGTCACGGTCGCGCCGCTGTTGACGTACATTATGTCGATCCGGCGGCTCCCGCTGATCGCCATGAGCTTCTTGCAGTTCATCTCGCCGACGACACAGATGCTGATCGCGCTCGTCTTCCTGGGCGAGTCGCCGCCGTGGTACGTCTGGGTGGCGTGTTCGTGCGTGTGGGTTTCGGTCGCGATCTTCCTCGGCGACGCAGCGTGGCAATATTCCGGCTCGCGGAAACGAAAGGCGGCCGCAGCCATCGATGCACGGCCACCGATTCTCGTCCCCGCCAAAGCGTGACGAAGGATCGCTAAACCCGGATCGTGTCGATGGATGTCTGCAACGCGCCGCCCGTGACGTGGACTGTCCCCTTCGCGTCGATGTAGACGTTGATCTCGCTGCGCACGCCGAATTCGGGCAGGTAGATCCCCGGCTCGATGCTGAAGCAGGTCCGCCTCATGATCTTGCGGTCCTCCTTTGTCTCCAGCCCGTCGATGTGCGCCCCGTTGCCGTGGACCTCCTGCCCGATGTTGTGACCGGTCCGGTGCGGGAAGTACTTACCATACCCGGCCGCCTCGATCACGTCCCGGCAGGCGTTGTCCACCGTCGCACCGACGATCGTCTCGCCGGCGGCAAAAGCGTCCTTCACTCGTTTGATGGCGGCGTCCCGCGCGGCGGCGACGATGGCGAAGATCTTCGAATACTTCTCCGGCACCGTCTCGCCAATGAACACTGTGCGAGTCAGGTCGCTGTAGACCGCGCGGGGTTTGTCCAGCTTCGCCCAGAGGTCGATCAGCACGAAGTCGCCCGGCGCGATCGGCGAATCGGTGGCCGGGGACGTATCGAAGTGCGGGTCGCCGCTGTGCGGGCCGACGCCGACGATCGGCGGCGAATACGTCGTGCAACCGTTGTCGGCGAAATGTTTCATGATGCGCGCCTGCACTGCGACTTCGGTCGTCTTTCCCTTGACGCGAATCTCGTCCGCGATGAAGCGGTACGCCACACCATAGGCTTCCGATGTTACCTTCTCGGCGGCGAAGTGCATCTTCTCCTGCTCGTCGTCCCAGGTCGCCTCGAAGAGTTGAATCAGGTCCCCGGACGAAACGACTTCCACGCCGAAGGATCGGACCAGTTCGATCGTGCCGGCGTCGACGCGGCTGATGTACGGGTTGCCGTTGCGCGGAGAATATTCCATCGCGATGGTCTTCGCGCCGGAGAGCAGCGCGCCGACGCCGGCTTCGAGTTCCTGCCAGCGGCGGTACGCCGTCTTGCTCGAACCGGGTAGGGAATCGAGCGCCGCCGGTTCGATGGCGTGGACGAGCTTCTTCGGCTCACCAGTCGCGGGCACGTAGTAGAACCAGCGGCGCGACAGTTTCTTCTCGGCAAGGCCGACAACGCGCTGGGCAAGCACGTTCAGGCCGCGGAAATCGTAGAGTAGCCAGCCATCGAGCTTGGCATCGCGGATCGCGGACTGAACGGCGGCGAGGTCGAACATGGAACACCCGGAGCGTGGATCAAGATCATCACCGGGAATGCTAATGGGAATGGCGAAACGGGCAAGCGAGGAATCACGCCGCCCGTCGTGTCTCGAACATCACGCGCAGGTGCGCGATCTGACGCAGGCGGACGTCGTCCGCCGCGTCGGCCTGGAATTCGAGCGTTTGCCCCGTCACTTGCTCCAGTAGGCGGAATGCGAGGTGGCGGGCATTCGGCTCGCGGCGCTCGAGCGCTTCCAACAGCGCCGGGATCGCGTCGGTGCCCTTCGCCGCCAGCTCGTGCCAGCCGGTTTGCCAGTCGTCGGTCGCGAGTCGATCGGAGAAGCGGCGAAGCTTTTCCATTTCGAGGAGCTGACGCGTGGGCTGGCTGAACGCGCCGGGGCCGGTCGTGCCGAAGAGCGGCGCGGCATTGGACGCGGGGCGCATCGGAGGGATCACTGGCGGCCCCAGCGCCGGTTGCGGCGGCGGTGCCGGCTGGAGTATCACCGGCGCTTCGTCCCGAATCGTCGCGGTCGGCGGCTTCGCGGTCACGAGGACCGGCGCCACCGGGATCGGCGCGGGCTTCGTCGTCGGTCGCGGACCGTTCGGTTCGGTCGGCGGAGGCGGGTCGTCGTCCGGCCGTTGGCTCGCGTTCGCGGGCAAATACGGATCGAGAATCACCGTTGGCGGCACCGTGTGCGGCGCCGGAGCGGGGGGCACGAATCGCGAGGTCGCCGAGATCGGGATTTGCGGCGGCGTCGGCACCAGCGGCACGTAGCCCTCGTCCGCGAAGGTGTTGCCGAGATACTCGCGGATCGCCACCGGGTTTCGCTTGATTTCCTCCGGCGTGCCGTGCACAACCACCGCGCCGTCCTTGATGAGATAGCTGCGGTCGGTGATCTTCAGCACTTCGCGGACGTTGTGGTCGGTCAGCAGCACGCCGATCCCTTCTCGGGCCAGGTCCCGGATGTTGTGCCGGATGTCCTCGGTCGTCAGTGGGTCGACGGCGGCGAACGGTTCGTCCAGCAGGATGAGCAGCGGTTCGCAGACCAGACAGCGGGCGATCTCGAGCCGGCGCTTCTCGCCGCCGGAACAGCGGGCTGACGAATTCTTGCGCACGTGTTGCAGATTGAATCGAGTCAGGGCCTGGTCCGTGCGGTCCCATCGCTCGGAGCGCGTGAGGGCCCGGCCCAAGGACCGGCTTTTCGGTAGAGCTTCGAGGATCGCAAGGATATTCTGCTCGACCGTAAGCTTCTTGAAAATGCTTTGTTCCTGAGAGAGGTAACCCATGCCGAGACGAGCGCGGCGGAACATCGGCAGGTGTGTCACATCGTGGCCGGCGAAGAGGACGGTGCCATTGTTTGGCGTGATCTGGCCGGTGGCCATGCGGAAACTGGTGGTCTTGCCAGCACCGTTGGGGCCAAGGAGACCGACGACCTCGCCGGCGTTCACGTCGAACGACACGCCGTTGACGACGGTCCGCGAGCCGAAGCGTTTCACCAACCCGCGAACGTCCAGCAAGGCCATGGTCGATTCCCCGGCGCGCACTGTCACCCAATTCGAGGACCGGGTTTTACCGTGTTGCGGTGAACGGAACAAGCCGAGATGAAATGGAATCGGCCGCCCGATGGGGCGGCCGAATGGTAAGCACGAAGCGGTTCGCGACTTAACTGGTGATGCGGCGACGGGCGGCGGCGAGGCCGGCGAGGCCGAGCGCGAGCAGCAAGGCGCCGGCGGGAGCGGGCACTTGCTGGACGGCGAGGTCCTGCACGATGTCCTCACCGAAATCGCCGACGAGCGTGGCCTGGCCGGTGGCGAGATCGATCGTGTACAGGCCACTCCCGCTGCCGTTACCCGTCGTGAGCACGGCGTAGGCGGTGCCGTCGTTGCCGGAAATGTCGAAACCGGCGTTGGAGAAATCGACGCCGAGCGAGCCGATGGTGGTGATGGCGCCGCCGTTGGGGGAGGGCGGTCCATTGAGTCCGCCCTGGCGGACGAGCGAATCGGTGGTGGCGTTGAGTTCGTAAAGCGTCGTCACGGTTGCGCCGGCGAAGTTGTTGCTGTATGCGGCGGCAACGATACCAGTCTCGGAGAGCGTCGTGTCGCTAAACACGGTACCAGTACCGCCGGCGGTGATGCGAAGGTTCTGCCCGGCATCGCTGACGATCCGGAGGGCGTTGGGCACGGGATTGAAATCGACGCCGAAGGAATTGCCGGTGAGTGTGAAGCCGCTGGTGTTGATGGCGGTGGCGACGCCGGTGGCGACGTCAATGCTGTAGATGTACCCACTGCCGCCGAGGTTGCCGACGCCGACGAGAGTGTTTGGGGTGGCGGGCCGGAAATCAATGCCGACGATGGTTTCGTCGGACCGCAGGCCGGTAATGACAACTGGCGCGGTGAGCGTGCCGGGGGTCGCGCTGTCGAAGGTGACGAGTTGGCTGCCGCCGACGAGGCCGACGACGAAATCGGCTTTGGCCGAACCTTGCGCGATCGCGGCGAGACCCAGTGCGAGAATCCATTTTCGAAGGGCACGCATGATGAAATCTCCGATGGAGCAATCAAATTCGCCCGTCATCGAAGTTTGTTGTAAAGGAAATCCTGAGGCCACAGAATCAAGAAAATCGTTTATATCGTTAGATTCCGAACTGGAGTGTGGGAGATTCCGACATCGGTTCAGGTGTTGCGATAATCGAATGCTCCCGGTCAGTCGTTGTCAGACCTCGAACCGCCTTGCCTGCGTCCACTCGTCTCCGTTACAGTGCCAGCACCCCGAACCGCGAGCGAGCCGATGGCCGACGAACAGAATTTCTACGCGTATCGCATCAATAATCCGCCGAACATGGGCCTCGTCAAAGCGCCCATCGAGCGCGATTGGATGGACGCCACGTCGCAGCGCTTCGCGTACCGCTGTCTACCGCTCAATATCGCAAACCAGAACGGCTGGTTCCTGACCTGCCCCTGTACGTTCGAGCTGTACTGGTACGGTGGAAATGACAAGTCCGACATCCAACTGCGGTACCTCGACCACATTGATCCGTCCGTCACCACGCACTTCGGCTTCGGCGTGCTCACCTTTTCGTTGCCCTACCTGTTTCGCACGCCGCCGGGTGTCAACCTGTGGGTTAAGGGGCCGAGCAACATGCCGAAGGACGGCATCCAGGCGCTCGAAGGCGTCATCGAGACCGACTGGGCGTTCAGCACCTTCACGATGAATTGGAAAGTGACGCGACCGGGCGAGTGGATCCGTTTTTCGGCCGGCGAACCCGTGTGTATGGTTGTGCCGGTGCCGCGGGGATTTGCGGAGCACTTGAATCCGATCACGACGCCTTTGACGAAGAACGAAGAACTGAACGCGAAGTACCGGGCGTGGGAGGCGAGTCGTTCGAGCTTCCTCACGGGGCTGAACACGAAGGACCCGGAGGCGGTGAAGCGAGGCTGGCAGAAGGACTACTTCCAGGGGAAGCAGTCCGAGGGCGGCACGTTCGACGGGCACCAGACGAAGCTGGAAATCCAGGACTTCCGGGTCGAAGAGTAACATGGCCCTCGAGACGATGATCGACTTTCCATGTCGGCCGAAGCGAGACCTCGGCGGCGGAGACCTGCGTGCCGGGACGGAATCGCTGATTGACTTGCTGGCGGTCCAACGGCGTGTGCAACAGGTTCGGTCAAGCACGCGGCCCGACCAACTGACCGTCGACCTCGATGTGCGCGTGATGCGAATGGTGGACGGCGACGCGTTGGAGCGTGTCTCGACCCTCGGCCGGCTGGAATTGGAGCTGACGGCGCTCGAGTCGCACGTGCCGACATGCACGAACTGCCCGGCGAACGCGACGCGAGTACCCTTTGGGTGTTCGGTCCCGATTCGTTTTCCGATTCGAAAAAGCGCGGAGCGTTGGCTTCTCGACCACGTGTTGCCGCCCGACACGCTCGGCGGTGCGATTTGCTTGGAAACATTGGCGGAGGAGGAAATCGACGGCGAGCGCACCCGCGACTTCCGAACGCGTGGCTGGGTGGAGGCGTTCCCCGGTCTGAGCCGCACGCTGCCGAAGAACGCCTACGGAAAGTCCGAACTGACCGGCGACGAATTGCTGCAGCCCCTGCTGCTGGCGAAGGGCCGCCTTGCGCCGTGGCAGAGCCTGAACGTCTTGTTCTGGTTCGGGGCGGTGAAGGTGGACGACGTCGTGCCAAAATCGCTCGACGAGATGGCGAAAGTGACGCGGCTCGAACCAACCGACCGCGCCAAACGGGCCAAGCTCGCGCTCGGGCCGGTGGAGTCGGACGAAGGCATTCTCGACGTGCAGCTGTTTCTGAAGGTGCTATTCGTGGCGTGGGTGCGGGACGTGGATGTCTTCGTGGACGCTGGCGGTTGATCATTCCGCATCGACGATGGCGATCGTGCCGGACTCGCCGCCGGCCGCGAGGCGAAGTCCGTCCGGCGCGAACGCGAGTGAGGTCACGCGGCCGATACCCCAGTCGAACGTTTCGCGGGGCGTTCCGTGATCCAGATCCCAAAAGCGGACGGTTTGATCCCAACTTGCCGAGGCCAATCTCCGGCCATCCGGACTGAAGGCGACGGCGGTCACGCGACCCGTGTGGCCCTTCAAAGTCCGCGAGTTGTCGAGCGTACGTGGGTCGAAGATCACGATGGACCATTCCTGGGCAACGGCGAGGCGCTCGCCATCGGGGTGGAAGGCGAGGGCCGGCGCCGCATGCGCGAGGCCGAGGGTGCGCGGCTCGAGCATTTGGGTCGGCCAAACGCTCAGGCGTTTGCCGGCGCTGGTCCAAGCGACGGTGCGGGACGCGGGGTGCGTCGCGAGGGAACGTACGCCGGTCGGCTCGCGGAAATGCGGTTCGAGTCTGCGACTGGAAGTCACGTTCCGCAGTTCGAGCAGTCCCGGCATCGGTTTCATCCGATCGCCGATGCCGATGGCGAGCACATCATTGTCGAGGAACGCCAGCGACGTTGCCGGGACGGATTCCTTGGGCACCTGAAAATTCCACTGGCCATCAGTGCGCCGTTCGCAGCCGAACCACCCGCCGGGGCCTGCGAGGTAGACGCGGGTGCCTCCCGGATCGAACGCGAGGGCGAGGATCGGCGTGTTCGCCAACTCGCCGATCGGGATTCCTTCGGATTCATGAAGGACAAGCGAACCATCGCGACCGCCAATCGCCAGGGAGGTGCCATCCGGCGAGAATGCCAGTGCCGAAACGGCAGTCGAATGTTCCAGAAACTGCATCGCGGTCGTCCTTGAACGGCATCGACGGTATGTTGATTGTAATGAGCGTGGAAGTGCAATGGACCGAGACCGATCCCGACACGGGCGAGCGCCGATTCGTCGCGGCCGAAAAGTTCGCGCGGCGGTGGCGGTTCAAGGCGCGGACGAAGCGGCGCGAAGACTGGTCGCTCGACGTGCCGCCGACGCGCGCGATGTGGGAAACGCTGCTTGAGGCCCTTGAGCGACGTTACCAGCGCCGCGAAGGGGTGAAGGAAGCCGACCTCGCCGACGTACGAAAGATCCTGGCCGAGTGGACCGATCCGCCGACGATCGAGGACCTGCGCTGATGCCGTACACGCCGATCTTGGCAACGCTGGGCTATGTTTTTTCGCCGGACCGCCGAAAGGTCTTGCTGGTCCATCGGAACGCCCGCGCCGGCGACGCGCACCTGGGCAAGTACAACGGCCTGGGCGGCAAGCTGGAACCGAACGAGGACATTGTGACGGGTATCCGTCGCGAGATTCGGGAAGAGGCCGGGATTGAATGTAGCGATCTCCAACTCGCCGGTACCGTATCGTGGCCCGGCTTCGGCAAAAACGGAGAGGACTGGTTCGGTTTCCTCTTTCGCATCTTCGAATTCACCGGCACACCCGCCAAAAGTAATTCCGAAGGCACTCTCGACTGGTTCGACCTCGAACGGGTCCAGGAATTACCGCTCTGGGATGGTGATCGCTGGTTTCTGCCGATCATTTTCGATTTCGCGGCACCGCCTTTCCACGGATTAATGCCCTATCACAATGGCTCGCCCGTCGGTTGGACCGTACAATCGGCCCGTTGACCGCACTTTTCGCGCCTTTTCGCAGGTCTTTTCCTCCGGTCGGAAATCGTGTTCTAAGTTATCGGCAGATTCGACCGCCACGGGTCTCGCGGAAACGTACGCTCATGCAGGGTCGGAGAAGTTCTCACCGAATGAAGGTGCCGACGCCGCCGGAACGATTCGTTCCGGAAGCGGGTGTTGAGGCATTTCCGGGATATAAGCTCATTCGATTACGTGGCCGCGGGGCGTTTGCCACCGTTTGGGAGTCGACCAGCCCGAGCGGGGAACTCGTTGCGCTGAAATTCATGTCGAGTGCGAATTCCAACTCGACCGCCCGGGAAATCCGATCGCTACAAGGAATCCAAAAGCTCGAGCATCCTTATCTGTTGGGTATCAAGCGGGTCTGGTCGATGCCCGGTTACATCATCATCGTGATGGAACTGGCGGACGCGAGCCTGCTGGACCTGTTTCTGCTGTATGCGGAGGAGTTCAGCAAGCCGATCGAACCAGAGAAGATCCTGCTCTATTTGGGTCAGGCGGCGAGCGCGTTGGACTTCCTCAACGCCAAGCGGCACCCGTTCGACGGACGGATCGTCGGTTTCCAGCACAGCGATATCAAGCCGAACAACATCCTGCTCGTCGGCAATGAAGCGAAACTGGCCGACTATGGCCTCGCAACCCCGATGCTGGGTAGCACCACGCCCTGCTTTCGCCAAGGAACGCTCGACTACGCGGCGCCCGAGGTGTTCCAAGGGTCGATGAGCGACAGCAGCGACCAGTTCTCCCTCGCGGTGACCTACCATTTGTTGCGGACCGGTGCGTTCCCGTTTCCGTCGCCACCGCATTCACCTGGGAAAAGTTTCCACCGTCCGCCGCCAAACCTGGCTGTTCCGGGAATGGAGGAGCAGCAGATCGTACTCCGTGCGCTCTCGCCAAGCCCGCAGAACCGCTTTCCAAGTTGTTCGGCTTTTATCGACGCCCTCGCGCAAACGCTCGGGATCGAACTGAACCGCGACCACCGGCAAGTCGTGACGGCTCGCGCCCGGTCGAGCGGCTCCTCGGTGATCAAGTCCCCGGTTCGCATCCCCGCGTTCGCCCCGCCGATCTCCTGACATGCTCGCGCCGTTCTTCACCATCGCGATGCGGGCACCCGGACGGCAGCTCGCCTTCCGCCGCCTCGCCACCATCCACCTGTTCCTGTCTTCCGTGCTCGTCCTCGCCGCGCTCCGCCGGCCGAGCGCCGAGTTCCTCGGTATTGTCGCGCAGCTCTTCCTCGTGCTCGGCATCGTGGAAGGTGCCGCCGCCATCGGCTGGCGGCTCACGCAACTCCCCAAAAGCATTGCCCTCGAATTCCTGCTCGCGTCGCCCGTGCAACCACGCCGGCTTTATTGCGCGGAAGCACTCGTCGGCGTCGGACGCTTCGCCCTCGTCAGCCTCGCCGGCACGCCCGTTATCGCCTGGCTCGGCTTCGCCGGCGTCCTCGACTGGTCCGATGTCGCGGTGCTGCTCCTCATGCCGTTCGCCTGGGGCCTCGTTGCCGGGTTGGGACTGACCGCATGGGTCTACGAGCCGCGCGGCGTGAAGCGCATCGGCGAAATACTCGGCCTCGTTGGCGTCCTCATCTACCTCGTCATCGGTGTCATGGCCGGCGAACATCTCCGACTCTGGCTGCAACAACTCCCGACCTGGCTCGGCCGCCTCGTCTTCGACACGGTGATGTTCCTCCACACCATGAACCCGTTCGGAGTCCTTCGCTACTGGTTCGAGGCGGGACGGGTCGGCGGGATCGCATGGGAACGGATGGCCAACCTGCACCTGTTCGCAGTCGGGTTGCTTGTCGTTCTCATCCTGCGCGGCGCCTACCGGCTGCGCGGGCATTTCCAGGATCGCCATTATCGACCGCTCACGACCGATCGCGCGGCGGAAACCGAACGCATCGGCGAGCGCCCGCTCTCCTGGTGGGCCGTGCGCCGCGTGATGGAATACAGCGGCCGCATCAACCTCTGGCTGGCGGTGGGCTTCGCGGCGATCTACTCCGCGTACATTGTGGCGGGTGACGCCTGGCCGCCGTGGATGGGCAAACTCGTCTTCGCACTCTTCGACAGCTGGGGCGGCCCGCCGATGATGGCGACGGCGCTCGCAGTTCTCGCCGCCGTGCCGGCGGTCTATCAGTTCGGCTTGTGGGACGCGACCTCGACGGCGCGCTGCCATCGCCTCGAATTGCTTTTGCTCACTGAGTTGTCCGGCCGGGACTACGCCCACGCTGCATTCTCCGCCGCGTGGACGCGAGGCCGGGGCTACCTTGTCGGCGTGGCTTTGCTGGCGACCGCGATGTCGGCCGCCGGCCGGATCGCCTGGTGGGACACCGCCGCCGCGATGCTCGGCGCCGCGAGCCTTTGGCTGTTCGCCTTCGCGGTCGGCTTCCGCGGGTTCGCTTCGGGTAACCAAACCAACTGTATCGCGTCGCTCGTCACGCTTGGTCTTCCGCTCGCTCTCGTCGGCCTCTGGCACATTGGCCAACCCGGCCTCGCTGCACTGTTCCCCACCGCCGCCGTCTTCGTGCCACTCAAACTGGGCGTGACGCCGATGTGGGCCGTCGGATGGGCTTTGACAACGCTGGCGAGCCTCGCCCTGCTACGGCGTGGCCTCGCGAATTGTGAGCGCGATCTGCGCGCCTGGTACGATGCGAACCAGGGCCGTAAGTCGGAATCGGAATGACGGAACGAGGATGCGAGTATCGCTTCTGCAGCAACAAGCCGCGTCCACTTCTTCAGGTCGCGTTAGTCGCTGTCGTATTCCTGTGGATCCGGGTCTAGAATTCGAGATGGCACGAATCGGTGTTCGTCGGGCGGATGATCCCGATTCGGGGGAGTCTCGAATCCGATGATCGGACAGCCTTCCTCCCGCTCCAGCGTGACTATCTCTCCAAGGCCCGGAATGCGATGAATCACGGGCTTGCCAGGTTCCGCGGGCGGGAGCGAGCGAAATGAATACCAAGGCCGCCGGGTTCGCAATATCGATCGCATGCCCTCGCGGATCGAACCTTTGCCTTTCGAACGCAACAGCAAGACCAATTGCCGAAACAGTTCCGCAGGCCGGTGCAATGCGGCCGGCTCCAGATGAAACACCACATCCTTCGATTTCGGTTCGTCGAAGATCAGTCGATCGCCCACGAATATCATCCGGTCGGCGGCCTGCGCCAGACTCATTCCGTATTCCGATGCAATCCCTTCGGCATCGCCTTTCAGGCGTTGACCGTGCCCATCAACATGATCGAAATAGGATCGTAACCCGGTCCCGCGAAGTGCCAGTTCTGCATATCGGCGATTTGCCATCGACAGCAAACAATGGACAAACCCCTCGCATCGCAGCCGATGGAGTGCGTCCTTCAGACCCGGTCGCATCCGGACGACTACCTCTTCGTCGAAATGAGCATCCCCCTCCAGAGCGGAGAATTCTCCAAGAGTCAGATCGAGATCCCAGACGATGATGTAAGGACGGTCCATTGTCTTCATGGCGACTTGGGGACGCAACTCATACTGACGATAATGAGCTGCGTCCCCTTGTTCAACGTCCGCCGATGCCGTCGCCGAGCGGTGGCAAATCCTTGTACTCGGCCGGGCGCACGTCGTTCGCGGTATTCGTCCTTCGATAGTGCAGCCGATACTCCGTTTGGTTCCGCGTCGCGCTCGTGCTCGTCGTCGTGGCTTCGTCGTTCCAGCGCCACGGGATGAGCCAACCGAGGGCGGGTCGCTTCGTGAAATTCGTTTCGCTCGTGGTCACGGGGCCGATCACGTATTCCTCCTCCCGCACGATTTCGAAGTTCTTGCCGATGTGCTCCCGGATCAGCTTTTCCGCCTGGGAGCGGTTGTAGTCCGGGAAACGGTCGGAATTGTCCGGTATGGCGACGACGCCGCCGTCGCGTTCGCGCAAAATCGGCCGCGCCGTCGTGCTCGCGCAGCCGGTGGAGAGAATCAGAAGCAGGAAGGGAATCGGCTTCATGGCCGCGGGTCATACCGGGGCGGCGGGATTGTGTCGAGGGAATTTCAGTATTCGAACCCGCAGGTGAGGCCGAGGAGGGCACGGGCCAGACGTTGCTTCCGGCGAATGCGACGCCGAACCCCGCCTTGAGGCCGAGATGCCCGTGGAAGCGTTCGGACCACGCACGACTCCACGAGAGATCATTCTCGAACGTGACGGCGACGACGTTGCGAAACCGCTTGTGGAAGAAATTGCCGGAGCCGCGGACTGGGCTGAAGTAGAAATCGAAGCCGGGCTGGGAAAACCAGGTGTTCCGCTGTCCTTCGTAGATGCGGCCGTCGAATCGAACGCCGGCGAAGATGCTGGGTAAGAGGCCATAGAGCGCGACGCCCCCTTCGCCCCAGGCGTTGGACGTACCGATCCGGTGTTGGGCGCGGATCGCCGTCGGAATGCCGAACACGATGTCGGTGCGCCAGTCTCCGAGGTCGATGATTTCGTGGTGTTTATCGGTTTCGAGCAGACCATCGGCGACGTAGGCCTTCCGCGCCGGCACGGGCGATTCCGCGAAGCGGTCTTGTGCCGACGAGGGAACCGCTACGATCCAGCATCCAACGACCGCCGCCATCCATCTCGGCATGGTCCCATCTCGCGGAGCGATACACGGGAGATAGCCGGAGAATTCACTCAAGGGAATGCCAGTTAACCCTCCCCTCGCAAAGTGTCTGGCACTCGCTCCGCGCGTGCCCCGTGGAGTCGGGACAACGCGATGCGATATCTGCCGGTGGAACGGGGCACGCGCGGAGCGAGTGGCCGACAATGTCGTCCGCCTTCCCCAGACAATCTGTCTTGCCCGAAAATGCTCCTATGGCTATGCCCCTGTCGGGGGTTCGTCCGATCGCGCTGGGGGGCCGCGCGTTGCGTTGCCGGGGGTTGCTAGTCCTGCTCTGTGCCGTCGGGTGCAGCCGGTCGCACTACCGGCAGGCCGCCGACCGGGAGACGTACCCCATCATCGGCGAGCGGGTGGTGAAGCCCGAATACGCTATCGGGCGCACGAATATCGTACCGCCGCCGGAGTCGCGGCTCGCCGATCCGACGAACCCCGATTGCCCGCCGAAGCCGCCCGACGACCCCGCCGCCGCGATCTTCATGGCCAATCCCGGCGGAATGAAAGGCTATCGCGGCTGGGAGAAGAACGGCGTCGCGCCATCCATCGAACCGAACGGCTGGGAAGACGCGCTCGGCCTCGACGAATCGGGAACGTTAAAGCTCGACGGCGACCGCGCCACCGAGATCGCCCTCGCCAACAGCCGACAGTTCCAGACCCAACTCGAGAACGTCTATATCCAGGCACTCGCGCTCACACTCAACCGATTCGAGTTCGACCTGCAATTCTTCCTGCGACGCAACACGAGTTTCCAGCACGTCGGCACAAGCAGCCTGCCGGGTGAATCGAACACACTCGCGAGCACGACGAACTTCGGCGCCACAAAGAACCTCGCCGCCGGCGGGCAACTCCTCGCCGACTTCGCGAACAGTTTCGTCTGGGAATTCACCGGCCGCACGCACACCGCCAGCAGTTCAATCGGCGCGACGCTCGTGCAGCCGCTCCTGCGCGGCTTCGGGCGCAACGTCCGACTCGAATCGCTCACGCAGGCGGAGCGAGACACGCTCTACGCCGTGCGCGACTACGCCCGCTTCCGCAAGCAGTTCTGGGCGTCCATCAACGTCGACGGCGGCGGCTACCTGCAATTGCTCCGGCAGGTGCAGGGCGTGCGCAACGCCCGCGCGAACCTCCGCAGCCAAGAGGAGAACTACGCGCTTTACCAGAAGCTCTTCCAGGGCGGCCGCACGCAGGTGGCGAACGTCGACCAGGTGTATCAGGCCCTGCTGAGCGCCCGTCGTGACCTCATTTCAAGCGAGATCGAACTCCAGAATTCCCTTGATCGCTACAAGCTGCTGCTAGGTCTGCCGCCCCGATTGAAGATCGAGCTGGACGATTCGCCGTTGAACCGGTTCGTCCTCGTCGATCCGTCAGTGGACAAACTGCGTGAGGAACTGGACCAGTTCGAACGGGCGCGAAAGGCGGAACTGGACGCCGCGCCGTCGGTGGCCAGTCTGGCGGAATCGCTGTCAGCGCTCGGCAGGTACACGAAGCGGAGCGATGCGATGATCGCCGGCGCGGAGGCGGCGTTGAAGGCTTGGGAGGCGGACCTCGCGCGGCCGACGCCGCCGGAGGAGGCGGAGCAAGCCGCGCGGGCGAAGGATGCTTACGACCAGCAGAAGGAGAAGCCCGCGGAGCTGCGCGGGCAATTGGCGACGATCGCGAAGGAGATCGAACGCCAGCGTGGTGCGCTGGCAGAGGCGAACCGCGAAGCCGCATGGCAGGCGATCGTCGCGGTCACGCGTGACCTCGCCGGTGTCGTCGACGCCGCCATCGCGGCCGAGTCCCAGGCGCGCATCTACACGCTCCGCCTGCCTGACCAGCCCGAAACCGAGGAGGCTCTTCTCCCCTTCGCGAAAGAGAACCGGTTGGACCTGCAGAACACGCAGGCCCAGGTGACGGATGCGTGGCGGAAGGTGTCCGTCGCGGCGAACGCTCTGCAATCGGACCTGACCGTACGGCTGGACGGGCAACTCGTGACGAAACCGGGCGGCACGAACCCCCTGGCGTTCGGCGCGGAGGGCAGCCGGCTCGGCGCGGCGCTCCAGTTCGACGGACCGCTCAACCGCCAGGCGGAGCGGAACCTGTACCGCCTCAGCCTCATCAATTATCAACGGTCCCGCCGGGACTACATGCAGTTGTCCGATTCGATCGAACTGGACGTGCGCACTGGGCTGCGCGAGCTGCGCCGCCAGCGCATCAACTTCGAGATCGCCAAGCAGCAACTCCTCGTGGCGGTGCGGCAGCTCGCCATCGAGCGCCGGCTGCTCACCGCGCCGGTGCAGGATCGTCGCGGCGACGACGGCGCCGCCACGCTCCGCATCCTCAGTGCCCAGCAATCGCTGCTAGTGGCGCGCAACGGCCTCGCCGACAGCTTCTTCAATTACGAGCAACAACGCATCCGGCTTCTGATAAACTCGGAGAAGATGCAGCTCGACGAACGGGGGTACCCGACCGATGAATCCCGCTCCGCTCCCGCTCGCGCCGGCACCGCGCCCGGCGAACCGTAGCCGGCCGTTCCACGCCTGGATCCGCCGCGCCGTCCTGGTTGCGGCTTTTGGCGGCGCGGGATACGCCGGCTGGAAGTACGGACTGCCACTCCTCAACGGGTCAAACAAATTCGACCGGCCCGTCACCGCCGTTGTCGCGCGCGGCGAACTCAAGATCACCATCACCGACCGCGGCGAACTCGAAAGCATCGACGCCGTGCAAGTGATGTGCGACCTCAAGGGCGGCGGCAAGCTCGTCTCGATCATCGAGGAAGGCAAGCGCGTGCGCAAGGGCGACGAGGTTGCCAAACTCGACACCGACCAACTCGCCCGCCAGATGAGCGAACAGGAAGTGAAATGGCAGACGGCCGAGGGGAAGGTGAAGGCGTGCCGCAGCAAGCTCGCGCAGGCGAAGAACAAGGCTGATAGCGAGATCGCCAAGGCCGACCTCGCGCTCACGCTCGCGAAGATCGACCTCGAAGCCTACGACGACCCGCAGGGCGAGTACAAGAAGGATCTCGACAAGCTCAAGGGCGTGCTCGAACTGAACCGCAAGCAACTCAAGGAAGCCGAGGACGACATCACGTTCACGAAGTCGCTCGTGAAGGACGGCTACGCGCAGCTCGAACAGCTCCGCGCGAAGGAATTGTCGGTTCAGCAGCGGAAGTTCGAGGTGACGAGCGCCGAGTCGGAGGTGCTGGTGCTGGAGAAGTTCACCCGCAAGAAGAAGATCACGGAGCTGAAGGCGAAGGCGGACGAGGCCGAGCGCGAGCTGAGGCGCACGAAGGAGACGCAGCAGGCGCTCGTGGACGAGGCCGACAGCGAACTCAAGGCCGCCGAGAGCAACGCGACGGTCGAGAAGAAACAACTCGACTACGCCGCCGAGCAGGTCGAGCGCTGCACGATCAAGGCCCCTGCCGACGGCATCCTCGTTTACTCCAGTTCGCGCTACTGGGACGAATCCGCCCGCATCCGGCCGGGGGCGCAGCTCTACTACCGCCAGGAGATCTTCAGCCTGCCGGACCTGTCGAAGATGCGTGTGAAGATGAAGATCCACGAATCGGTCATCAAGAAAGTGAAGGTCGGCATGGCGGCGACGTTCCAGATCGACGCACTCGGCAGCAAGTCGCTCAACGGCAAGGTGACGAAGATCGCGACGATCGCGCAGGCCGACGGGTGGCGCGGACAGGGCGTGAAGCAGTACGAGACGGAACTGAGCATCGACGACATGCCCTCCGACGCGGGGCTGAAACCAGGGATGACGGCCGAGGTGAAAATTCTCGTGGGTTCGGTGTCCGATGCGCTGAGCGTGCCGGTGACGGGGCTGACGGAGTACGAGGGGGAAAAAGTGGTGTACGTCGTCGGCTCGTCCGGAATCGCCCGCCGGACGGTGACGGTGGGCGAAAGCAACGAGCAGTTCGTTCAGGTGACCGATGGCCTTCAGCCCGGCGAGGAAGTGGCGCTGGATGCCCGCACGCGAGCCGCGGCGGATCTGAAGGCGACGGGCAAGAAGGACGAGAAGAAGTCGGAGGCGAAGAAGTAGTTCAGGGCAGGATTTCATCGACGGCGATCGTACCGACGGTGGCTCCGTCGAGAACGAACGGCACGAGCGTTCCCGACGGATAGTCGGTCCGGGTCGCGTAGCTCGGTGGATCGCCGGCCGGCTGCGGGTCGGTGTAGACTTCGACGCGACGGTCAGGGATGTTGACGATCCAGTAACGGATTACACCATCGCGGGCATAGATTCGTTGTTTGTCGGACTGGTCGACGTCGAGCGAAGAATCGGCAATCTCCACGAGGAGACCGATTACTCCCGGTCCCGGATGACATTTCTCAAAGTCATCGTCAGTTCCCCGGACTACCGCGATATCGGGTTCAGGTTCGCTCCCACTGAGTGTAACTGCATCTTGAAGTCTTGTGTCCCAGCCGGCGGGCAGCATTCTTTCGATCAGTTTGCGCGTCCGATTCAATGCAACGGCGTGTGGTGGATTTCGGCTCGTCTTGTGCACCAGATAGCCTTCGATCAATTCCAAATTGTCGTCGGGGGTCAACATTCCCATCTGGATGAGTTTGTGGTATTCCATGACGGAGAAACGGCGAAAGCCGGCGTGCGTTCCGGCGAGCGGGTATTGCCGCGTCGTTGCAATGGTCATGGTGGCTCCCCGATTCGTTTCGGCTCAGCGCTCCGCTCCGAAGACTCCGCGTCGCGGCTAAACGATACACACCGTAGACAGACCGCCGCTAGATGAAATACATCCCCGCCTCGGCCTCGGAGGTCGCGGGGGCCTTGCTCCCCTTCACGCGCAGCTTCGGCTTTTCCAGCACCACCGTCGTGTCGGCCGGCACGCTCTCCGTGATCCAGGTGTTCGAGCCGATCACGGCCCGCTCGCCGACCGTCGTCGCGCCGCCGAGGATCGTCGCGTTCGCGTAGACCACGACGTGGTCCTTAAGCGTCGGGTGGCGCTTGTACGAGCCGTGAACCAACTCGCCGTTGTCGTTGCGCTCGAAGGAGAGGGCTCCGAGTGTCACGCCCTGGTAGAGCTTGACGTGCTCGCCGATGTCGCAGGTCTCCCCGATGACGACGCCGGTGCCGTGGTCGATGAAGAAGCCGGAGCCGATGCGGGCGCCGGGATGGATGTCGATGCCGGTCTTGGAGTGCGCGTGCTCGGTCATCATGCGCGGGATGTAGGGCACGCCGAGCCGGGAGAGTTCATGCGCCACACGGTAGACGGTGATCGCCTCGAGGCCGGGGTAGCAGAAGATGATCTCGTGGCTGCTCTTGGCGGCCGGGTCGCCGCGGAAGGCGGCCTCGACGTCGCGCTCGAGCGTGAGGCGGACATTCGGGAGGCGGCGGAGGAGTTCGATCGCCTTCACCTGCGCGAGGGCCTGGAAGTCGACGTGCGGCGAGTCGGCTTTGAGGTCGTGGCGGAGCGCACGGGCGATCTGCTCGGTCAAGCGATCGTGGAGGGAATCGACGAGGCTGCCGACGTAGAAGCCGATGTTGCCGATATGCAGGTTCTGGCGCTTGCCGTAGCCGGGGTAGAGGACTTCCTGGAGGTCGGACGTAATCTCGGCGACCGCCTCGCGGTTGGGGAGCGGCTCGTGGCCGAGGTGGTTCAGCCGGCTACAGCTCGTGTAGGTGTCGACCAGCCGTTCGGTGATCGATTGGAGTTCGGTTTCCTTGAGCGTGATGTCGGTGGCCATCGTCGGTTCCGGTGAAGACGTTCGTAGGGGAATCGTAGGCTGGGGGATCTGCGGGGACAACGATCCCTTTTCTTTCCTTCGGCCGGTGGAGCGTGAGAGGATGAGGAATAGTCCCTTCTCGCATCGGAGTGGGGCGGATGAACGCGGTTGCGGCACGGGATGCGACACGGCCGGGCATAATCGGGTTCGTCGCGCGGAAGGACTTCGAGGAGTCGATAGAATTTCAATCGAGAGATTCACTGGAATTGCAGGCGATTTCGCGGGGAAACCGGTTTTTTTTGGAAGTCGGATTGCGATTGGCGCGCGGGGTGCAATTCCTTCTCTCGCACGGGTAAGCTGGCCGGTGGTTGGCGGAGGGGAGAGGCCGCCAACCAGTATCCTGCCTTACTCAAGCAACAACAGACCGGGCTTCGCGAACGGAGGGGAGAGGCCGTTCGCGAACCCGGTCGGTTTGTTTTCAGATCAATCATCAAGACAAACAATCGGCGAGCCTCGCCCCGTGAGGTTTCGGTTGAAAGCGTGCAAGTTTTTGGGGGCGAAGTTGTCAATGAGCACTCAGACGCTATTTCGTGGTGAGTATTGACTCGATTTGTTCATCGAGAAACGACCAAAGGTAGACTGCGATTAAGCCGGGAATTGCATTTGGACAATCCCGAGCACCAAGACGTTTGATGCGATCGATCGGCAGTTCTTTTTCCTTTGTTCTGCCAATCATGAACCGTGATTCTTTGGCCGGCAATCCGAAGATGATTTCCATGGTCGGCAACGATTCGTCCAACCAGTCAAGCAGCATGCAAATGGGGCTGGTTCCGCCTTTGTCTGAATGAAATCCGACCACGAGAAGAAGAACCCATTTTCCCGTCTGGAGTCGATAACCAATCACTTCACCGATCGACCAATCGCAAGAGTCACGAAATCGCTTGGGAATGCGTTTGAGTCTTGGCTGTGGTGCAAGAATCTGGGATCGCAGTTTCGCAAGTACCGCCTCGCGATTTTTCAATTGTTTCGGATCATCGCGCCAACGAGCGAGATCGGTACCGGAGTCGATGATCTCAAGTGCGCGAGACTTGACGCGATTCTCCAAGCGTCCACATTGCCATTGAGTCGATGCCAAGGCCAGCCAGAAGACCGAAGATTCTTCGGGATCGAGAAGGGAATCGCTCCATTCGGCAATAAGTAAGTCGGTTGCTTGGCTCGATGAATAACCGTCGCCGATCAAATCTCGATAACCGTCTCTAACATCGGAGGCGGAATCATCGGAAAATAGTCCGGTTCCCCACGCCCCCATGACCTCACCCTACGCAGGCGGCTGTAAATCGAATTGGCTGATTGTGGTCGATAATACCCAAATGCAACTCAGCATCTTTAATTGATCCGCCGGCGTTCGCAGGCCTTGCGGTACGTCGAACCCAATTCCACCGGCACGCACATCTCAGCGTTCAGCCATAGCGGCATCGTCGGCAGCGGTCTGCCCAGTCCCAGCGGTTCCGTCCAGATGTCGATCTGCTCTGCATCATCGCGTCGCACCGGACGATAGGCGACCGAATAGAGTGCGATATCGTGCGAGAAGCGCGGTTCGTCGGCCGACAGAAGCGGCAGGATCGCGTGGTGGAGATTTGCCAGCCGCGACGTGCAGATGTCCACGACGACTACTGAGACGCCGCTGGCGAGGTAGCTGGCCACCTTCGCCGCGAACGGTAGGCGAGCCTCGTCGCGATCCTTGTTCCCCGGGCTGGCCAATTCGACTGCACCGACGATGCGCAATCCCGCATCGGCCGACTCGACGATCTGGATTTCGAAGTCTTCCGCGAAGACGGCAGGAATGGACGCCGTTGCGGCTGGCGGTGTCCAGAGCTTCGCCTTCGGCTCCGCTATCACGCCGCCGCCGGTATCCGAGTCGTTCGATTCCCGTTCGCCGTCGAGTTGCTCGTAGGTACCGACGTCGATTTCGATCCGCCGGCCGGCGTGGACCTGCTCTTGGGCGAAGTAGTTCTTCGGCAGCAGGTCGTTCAGCGATTCGCAGATGTAGCCGAGCCACGCCGCGTGGAACGATTCCCATGCATGGCGAGGATGAAGCGGCGAATGAAAATGGTCGCGTAGCATATCGGATGGCCTCTCGACGCCATCTTACACCAACCACCGCCCGATCGTGAAGAGAATCGCCGCCAGCAGCGCGGTGCTGGGCAGCGTCAGGCACCAGGCGAGGAGGATCTTGCGCACGGTCGAGGTTTGCACGCCGGAGCCGTTGGCGACCATCGTGCCGGCGACGCCGCTGCTGAGGATCTGTGTCGTGCTCACCGGGGCGTTCGCCACGTCGGCGCCGAGGATCGTGGCCGCAGCCACCAACTCCGCGACGGCGCCCTGGGCATAAGTGAGGTGGGTCTTGCCGATGCGCTCCGCAACCGTCACGACGATGCGTTTGTAGCCGACCATCGTGCCGATGCCAAGCGCGAAAGCCGTGCCGAACTTCACCCAGAACGGCACGTACTCGATGGCCGCACTGAAGGTGGCTTTCATCGTCTGACCATCGGCGTCCTTCGGCAGCGCCTTCACGATGCGGTGGATCGCCTGGCGGATCTCCCAGCGGCGTTCGACGGGTATCTGCTCGAACGATTCAATCTCGGCGAGTTCCGTTTCCAGCAGCGCGAAGTCCTTCTCCAATTGCGACGACATTTTGTCAGTGGGGATCGCGCCGCGCGCGGCGGGGATCGCGGCATACACGGCATGGGCGTGATGCGCCGCCGTCGTGTTCAGGGCGTAGTGGAACGGCAGAAAGCCGATAAGGACAAGGACGAGCAGGCCCATTCCCTTTTGGCCGTCATTCGAACCGTGGGCGAAACTGACGCCGCCACAGGTGGTGATGAGTGCGGCGCGGATCCAACCCGGCGGCCGGTCGTCGCCTTGCGGCGGTTCGTAGAGCCGCTTTTCCTTCACCGTCTTCTTGAGCGCGAGGAGCAGCAACAGGGCGCAGGTGAAGCCGACCATGGGTGAGATGAGCAGGAACAGGCCGGTTTGCCCGGCCTTGCTCCAGTTGACGCCGGTGAGGCCGTGGCCCTCCAAGAGACTATTCGCGATGCCGACGCCAAGGATGCTGCCGATCAGCGTGTGCGAACTGCTGACGGGCAGGCCGAGGTACCAGGTGCCGAGGTTCCAGCTGACGCCAGCGAGGAGCAATGCCAGGACCATGACAAGAGCCGCCGAAGACCCGGCCCGATCGACCAGCAGATCCACGGGTAAAAGGTTTACCACCCCGTAAGCGACGCCGACGCCGGCGGTGATGACGCCCAGAAAGTTCATGATTCCCGAGTAGACCACCGCCGGGGTCGGTTTCATCGTGCGCGTATAGATGACCGTGGTGACGGCATTGGCCGTGTCGTGGAAGCCGTTGATGAACTCGAAGCCGAACGCGATGACAAGCGCGATGAAGAAGAACAGAGCCGCGCTGGCGGGTAAGGTGAGGACCGCGTCCCAGAACCACATGAGGCAACCCCGAAGTCGGACGGGCGGCTCCGCCGGAGAGAAGTGTTAGTGTCCGAACCGAACCGGGAATCTCCAGTGGCGAATCCGACCTTCTCGTTTTTCTTCAAGAAATCTTCACATTGCAACCGGACGCGATTTCCCGGTTCCGCGAATCCACTCGCGTCCGAACGGATGGAGCGGATTGATCTTGCGTCGGAGCGGCGGAATTCGCGATTCTGTTCGCTCCAACGAGGATGGGAATCATGCCTGCCGCGGCGCTCGCTCCGATCCGCTATTTGCTTCGCCGCGTGGCCATCGTCCAGCGGCCGGCGAATGAGCCAATCCGGCACGCGGCGAAGAACTGGATCGAACCACTTGCCGTCAGCGCGTATCTGCTCCTGCTCGCCGCCGCGATCCTCTACTCCACTTCGATCCGACTTTATTGGTTCGACGAATACTTCACGCTGCACCTGGCACGCGATCCCTCGGCGCTCGCGTCGCACCTCATGGCCGGCGCCGACCAGAACCCGCCGCTCGGCTACCTGCTCACCTCCGTTTGTGTCACGGTCTTCGGCGAAGTCGAATGGGCCGTGCGGCTGCCGTCGCTCGTCGGCGCGGTTATGGCCACGCTGGGTCTGTACCTGTTCGTGCGCCATCGCCGTGGGCCGTGGGAAGCGTTCCTCGCGATGACGGTCGCCTTCGGCAGCGCTCCGGTCTGGGTCTACTTCCTTGAAGCCCGGCCCTATGGCCTCGTGATCGGCAGTGCGGCGATGGCGCTCGCGCTCTGGCAGCGCCGCCGGCCGATCGCGTTCGGTGCGTGCCTCGTCCTCGGCTTGGCGTCGCACTACTACTTCGTCGTGCCGATCGCCGCGTACGCCCTCGCCGAGGGTGCACACTGGTGGCGCGAGCGGCGCGTCGACCGGCGCTTCGCGATCGCGTTCGTCGCCTCCGGCATTCTGCTCCTCGCGATGCAGCCGTTCTGGGGGAACACATCGAAGCAATACTCCGCCCACTTCTGGTCGAAAGCGAAGTTCAACGCCGGGGCAGTGGAGAATGCGTACGCCGAGTTGGTACGGAGGGATGTGGCCGTGCCGTTCGTGGCGGCGCTCGTGGCGGGTCTCGTCTTCGCGCGCCGCCGAGAACTCGAACCGTATCCGCTGCCCGAAACGATCGCCGTCGCCGCGCTAGCGGCAGGGCCGGTTCTCGGAGTCTGGCTCGGCGCGAAAGTCGTCGGCATGTACCACTTCCGCTACACGCTCCCCGCGATCCTCGGCCTCGCCGCCGCGTTTGCCTTCGCCATTGGCCGCATGAGTGGAGGCCATCGCGGTGCCCTCGCCCTCGCCGCGCTCGCGTTCGCTTCCTTCGGCCTCGTCGGCAACCTCCGCCCCGCCCGCGGCCACTATGCGATGGAAGCGAAGCTCTTCCACGAAACCGCCGACCTGCTGAAAACGCAATCGACGGGGACGGTTCTGATTGAAGCGCCCTTCGAGTTCGTGCGTCTCTGGCACTACCACCCGGAGATTCCCGTCGAGAGCCTCGCCGACCTGAACCTAGCGCTCGCGCACACAAAATCCGACACGGTCGATCGCGGTCTGCTGGCGCTGGCGAAGGTGACGCCAGTGCCGCTGACGACGCCCGACGCCATCGCGGACCGCGTGAAGCAAGGCGAAGCGGTCCATTACTTCGGGATGCGCACCGGCTGGCACCACCTTGAACTCGAACGAAGGGGTATTCGGTTCGAACCGGTCGCCACACGATTCAACGGCACGCTCTATTTGTTGGAAATGAAACAACGGTAAACCGTTCCCCTCTTTAACGCGTTCGGGTAAACTCATGGCATGTTCACCCCCACCACGCGCCGACACTTCCTGACACAGGCCGGCGGCGGCATCGCTTTGAACTGGATGCTCGCCAACGGTTCCTCTGCCTCCGAGCCTCAAAAGGCCGGGAACCCGCTCGCGGCCATGAAACCGCACTTCCCCGCCAAGGCCAAGCGCGTTGTCTTCCTCTTCATGGTCGGCGGACCGTCGCAGATGGACCTCTTCGACCCAAAGCCGGAACTGATCAAACGCCACGGCCAGCAGCTCCCCGAGAACACCGGCCGCCCGAAGAGCCAATTCACCAAGGGCGACGAGACGATCCTCGGCTCCACCCGGAAGTTCCAGCAGCACGGCAAGACCGGCGCCTGGATCTCGGACCTGATGCCACACCTCGCCACCGTGGCGGACGACATTTGCTTCCTGAAATCGTGCTGGTGCACCAACACGATCCACGCCCCGGCCATGTACGAGCTGCACTCCGGCCGCATCACGATGGGCCACCCCTCGCTCGGCTCGTGGGTCGTCTATGGATTGGGTTCGGAAAGCGAGAACCTGCCGGCGTACTGCGTCATGCCGCAACCCGAGGGCGTGCTCGAAGGCGGCGCGCCGTGCTGGGGTGCCGGCTACCTGCCGGCCGTGAACCAGGGCACGCTCCTTCGCAAGGGTGCCAGCCCGGTCCTAAATCTCAAGCCCCAGCCCGGCGTGACGGCCAAGCAGAACCGGCGCACCTTCGAACTGACCAAGAAGCTCAACGAGTTGAACCTCACGAAGGGCGACACCGACCTCGAAGCCCGCATCGCCAGCTACGAGCTCGCCTTCCGGATGCAGACGCACGCACCGGAAGCCGTAGATCTCTCGCAGGAAACCAAGGAGACGAAAGCGCTCTACGGTCTCGACGACGCGAAGACCGTCGAGTTCGGCACGCGCCTGCTCCTCACCCGCCGGCTGCTCGAGCGCGGCGTCCGCTTCCTCAGCGTCTACAGCGGCGGCGGACCCGTCAACATGCAGTGGGACGCCCACGACGACTTGAACGGCAACCACGAGAAGATGTGCGGCCTCGTTGACAAGCCGATCGCGGCGCTGCTGAAGGACCTGAAGCGCCTCGGCATGCTGGACGACACGCTGGTGGTCTGGTGCAGCGAGTTCGGCCGGACGCCGAACAGCCAGGGCAGCCGCGGCCGGGACCACAATCCGTTGGGCTACACGATGTGGCTGGCCGGCGGTGGTGCGAAGCCCGGCTCCGTCGGCACGACCGACGAGTTCGGCCTGAAGGCGGTGGAGCGGCCGATCTCGGTGAACGACTTCCACGCGACGATCCTGCACCTGCTAGGCCTTAACCACGAAAAGCTGACGATCCGCCACAACGGCCGGGATGAACGCCTCACCGACGTCGCTGGCGACGTGGTGACGGCGGCAATCGGGTAATAATTGTTTTGATTGTTTTGCATCGATTTCGAGTTCGAACATCCCGCCTAACACAACACGCATTGAGAATCCAAGTCGGCAATTGCGCCGATGGACAACACCGATTGACTCACGAGTCCATCATGTGATCCGGACCGAAGGCAACCCCCAGGCAGAAAGCCGCGTCGGGATCGGTGTCGATTACTTCGTTGGATGCGAGGTCGGATCGAGTAAAATAATTGGGTTCCAAAGAGCGCTTCATCACCGGAGACGTCGTAATGGGTTTGATCAAACTCGCTCTCGGAAACGTTTACGGCGTCATCGTTTTCGCACTCTTCATTGCCATCCTCGGCGGCGTCGCGCTCGTCTCGATCCCCGTGGACATCCTGCCGCAGTTCAAAACCCCCGCGGTTCAAGTCCTCACGTACTACAACGGCATGCCCGCGCGCTCCATGGAACGGACCATCACCGACCGCGTCGAGCGCTGGGTGAACCAGGCCCCCGGCGTCGCCAACGTCGAGTCGCGCTCCGTATCCGGGGTCAGCGTCGTTAAGCTCTACTTCCAGGACGACATCGATCCGAGCACCGCCCTGACGCAGACCAACTCGCTCACCGGTGCGGCCATGCCGTACCTGCCGACGAATACCTTGCCGCCGGTGTCCCTCCCATTCGATCCGACCGGCACGATCCCACTCGGGGTGCTCACGGTCAGCAATCCGAACATGGCCGAGCAGCAGGTGAAGGACCTCGCTCGCGTCGAAGTGCGGAACCGCCTCGGCGGCGTGCGCGGGTGCGTCGCGCCGGTCGTTGTCGGCGGCAAGGACCGCCGGATCATGGTCTACCTCGACCACCAGAAATTGGAGGCGCGCAACCTCTCCCCCGTTGATGTCGTGAAAGCGCTCGATCAGGGGAACATGATGGTTTCCCCGGGAACAGCGTACATCGGCGACAACCAGATCGCCCTCGATACGAACGCGATGGCGCGGACCGTCGAGGACATCGGCGACCTCCCGATCGTCTTCGAACCGGACCGGCACATCCTGCTGCGCGACGTGTCGACGACGCTCGATGACGCCGTCATTCAGAAGTCCCGCGTTCGGGTGAACGGACGGCAGCAGGTGTTCGTGCCAATCTATCGCCAGCAAGGGGCGAGCAGCTTGAAGGTGGCCGAAGGAGTGAAATCCGCGATCCCGGAAATGGAAGCCGAACTGCCGGAAGGAAGCAAACTCGAGTTCGTCATCGACCAGACCGAATACGTCCGCAAGGCAATCGACAGCCTCGTCCATGAAGGGATCATCGGTGCGATCCTCGTTTCGATCATGATTCTTGTCTTCCTCGGCAACTGGAAGATGACGGTTATCGCGACGCTCGCGCTGCCGCTCTCGATTCTTGGGGCGATCATCGGTTTGAAGGCGTCCGGCAACACGATCAACGTGATGACGCTCGGCGGCCTCTTCCTGGCGATCGGGCCGCTGGTCGATAACGCCATCGTCGTGTTGGAGAACATCCACCGCCACATGGGAATGGGCAAGAGCGCGTTCCAGGCGTCGCTGGACGCGACGGCGGAACTGACGCTGCCTGTGGTTGTCGCCACACTCGCGCTCATCATCGTGCTCTGTCCGGTGGCGCTCACGCCCGGCGTCGGCGGCTTCCTCTTCAAGCCGCTCACGCTCGCCGTCGCATTCGCCATGCTCTTTTCGTTCGCACTCAGTTGGACCTTCGTGCCGGCGTTGTGCTCGAAGATGCTCCGCGGCCACGGCCAGCACGGCCACGGCCACGCGACGGAACATCGCCGCGAACACCATCACGAACCGGAGCCGCTCGGGTTCTTCGGAGCGATTTATTCGAAGATCGACGGCTTCCTGACATTCGTGACGAAGACCTATTCGAGCCTGCTCGCATGGGCCCTCGGCCGGCGGTTCCTCGTACTCGGATTGATCGCCCTGACATTCGCCGGCTCGCTGCTCCTCCTGAAGTTCATCGGACAGGAATTCTTCCCCGCCGTGGACGCGGGACAGATCACTGTGCAGGTTCGCGCCCCGTCGAACCTGCGATTGGATGCCACGGAACGACGGATCGTCGACGTCGAGAAAGCGATCGCGGAAGCCATTCCGCCCCACGAGTTGCAGATGGTCGTCTCGGAGATCGGCCTGAACAACGACTGGAGCGCGGCCTATTCGCAGAACGCCGGCCAGCAGGACACGGTCATCCGTATCCAACTCTCGCCGGAACGGTCGCTGTCGGCGCAGGAATACGCCGTCGTGCTGCGGAAGGCGTTTGCGGACAATCCCGACTTCGCCGATCTGGAGTTCAGCTTCGACACCGGCGGTATGGTCTCGGCCGCACTGAACTTCGGCGCGTCGTCCCCGATCGACATCCAGATCACCGGCGGCACGCCGGAGCAGAAGCTCGAACTCGCCAAGCAGGTGAAAGCCGCCGCTGTCGGCGTCCAGGGTGCCGCGGACGTCCGCGTCCTCCAGCGCAACGACGCGCCGTACCTCGTCATCGAGATCAACCGCGAGGATGCCGCCGCTATCGGCCTGACGGCGCGAGACGTCGTCATGCAGGTCGTCACGGCCATGAACTCCAGTATCGCCCTGACGCGGAATTTCTGGATCGATCCGAAGAGCGGCAACCAGTACTTCATCGCAGTGCAATATCCAGACGACCCGTCGTTCCGCATCAACGACTTGAAGAACATGTTCGCTACTGGGACGAATCAGAAGACGCCGGTGCGGCTCAGTTCGCTCGTTACAGTGCGGGAATCGACGCAGCCGGTCGAGTTCAACCACGTCGGTCTGAAGCGGATCGTAGACGTGCTGGTGAACACCGAGAACCGCGATATCGGTAGCGTGGCCGCGGACCTCGAAAAGAACCTTGCTGGCATCGAAGTGCCCAAGGGGATGAAGATCGAGATGAAGGGCGAGTACGCCCGGATGACCGAATCGTTCGAGAGCCTCGGAATCGGGCTGGCGCTCGCGTCGGTCCTCGTCTATCTGCTCATGGTGCCGCTGATGCGGTCGTTCGTGATGCCGACGATCATCATGGCGGCCGTGCCGCTCGGCCTCATCGGCGTTCTCACGATCCTCTGGGCGACGAAAACGACGCTCAATGTGCAATCGGAGATGGGCGTCATCTTCCTCGTCGGCATCATCGTCTCGCAGGGCGTGCTGCTCCTCGACTTCGCGAACCAACTCCGCAAGCAGGGGAAGTCGGTTCACGAGGCGATCACCGAGGCAGCCAGCACGCGTTTCCGGCCGATCCTCATGACGTTTCTCGCGACCTTCCTGGACCTTTTGCCGATGGCGCTCGGCCTTGGCCGCGGCAGCGAGTCGCTCACGCCGTTGGCGCGTGCCGTCGTCGGCGGCTTGATCACGAGCACGGCGTTGACGCTGTTCGTGGTCCCGATCCTGTTCACACTCCTGATTCGCGACAAGAACAGACTCGTCGCCCACGCTCACCACGACGAACCGCAATCGACGGATACCCAAACGGAGTCCACTTCATGACGAACGACAATGCCAACGAGTCGAACTCCGGGGCGAATCCACCTTCGCACTCGCGACAACCGTCCGGCCTGCATCCGTTGAACACCCGGCGCACGATGCGGCGGCGCAGCGGCGCGCTGATCGCGGGTCTCTTTGTCATCGGTGGAACCGGCGTCGCGGCCGGGGTCGTCGGCGGCATTCTGCCGAACCCGTTCTCGCCGGGAATGCCGAAAGCGGCAGCATCGTCCGCCAAGGAATCGGTCCCGACCGTGAAGGTCGTCCGCCCGAAGCGCGAGGCTTCCGTACCGATCACGGTCGATCAGATTGCCACCGTCGAACCGTACTATCGCGCCGATCTTCGGGCGCGGGCGTCCGGCATCGTCCGGTCGGTGAACGCCGACATCGGCGACAAGGTGAAGACGGGCGACGTGCTCGCGATCATCGACGTGCCGGAGTCGGATCAGGACGTGGCCAAGTGCGAGGCGATGATCCTGCAGCGCCAGCAGGAGTTGAAAGTTTCGGTCGCGAAGCTGAAGGACGCAAAGGCCGCGCGGGATGTCTCCGCGGCGACGATCAAGCAGCGCGAGGCCGATGTTCAGGGCGCCGTGGCCACGCGGGACTTGAAAAAGCGCAAGTTTGCCCGGTTTCAGGAACTGGCGGCGAAAGGCTCGGTCGTGGGTAGCGTGGTCGAGGAGGAAGAGCGGGATTACCTTTCCAGCGAGGCGGCCGTCACCTCGGCGAAAGCGAATGTGGAACGCGCCCGTGCCGATTATGCCGAGTCGGAGTCAAAGATCGAGGCCGCCGCGGCCGATATAGAACTCAAGACCGCGCAGATCGAAGTGGCGCGGAAGGACCTCGAACGGGCCAAGGCTATCGCGGACTATGCCCGGATCATGGCCCCGTTCGATGGTGTCGTGGTCCGAAGGACGATCGATCCGGGGTCGTTCGTCCAGAACGCCACGACCGGCTCGAGCGAGGCGTTGATTTCGATCGCCAAGGTGGACCTCGTGACGGTCTCTGCGAAATTCCCGGATTCCGTCGCGCCCTCGGTCGCCGAGAATACGCCGGCGCTCGTGACCGTGGACGATCTGCCGGGCGTCTCGATCGCCGCGACCGTAACGCGATTTGCGCCGTCCGTTCAGAACTCGGATCGGACGATGCGCGTCGAGGTCGATCTGTTCAACGGCGACGAGGACGATTACCGCCGACTCGTCGAAGTCGCGCGGCAAAAGGAATCTGGCCGGCACGGCAAAGGACAGAACGATGCGATACCCGTGCGGGCCTTCCCGACGTCGGCGGCGAAATCCCCGCGGTTGATCCCCGGCATGACCGGGAATATCCGGTTGACAGTCGGCGGCTTTGGCGATTCGTTCGTGTTGCCGAACACAGCGGTCTATTCGCGGAGCGGGACAAGCTACATTCTGTTGGTGAAGGATGGCAGGACGAAGCAAGTGCCGGTCCGCGTGCAACTGACGGACGGAAAAACGGTTCGCCTGGCCGTGATCGACAAACGGAAAGGTGCCGATGGCGGGAGTCGGGATGTTCTCGCCGAACTGACGGGACAGGAAGAAGTCGTCGTGGCGCGACAACTGGAGATCGGTGACGGGGCCAGCGTCAAAACGGGCCTGAGCGAGTGGTAAAGCCAGCCGGGCAGGAGGCCCTCATGACGATCGGGAACAAGCGAGCCATTCCGTTTGGCATTACTCTGAGCATCCTCGGCGCCGGCTGCGCGACGACGCAGCCGATTCCCATTCACGACGCGACACCAGTTCCGAAGTCCGTTGTTTCCGCGAAACCGCCCTCTCCGACGGCTTCAACAAGCGAGATCGTCCAGGCCGCGGCCCAACAACCCAAGACAGACGATCCGTCGGAATCCCCCCGCGTTCGACCCGCTTACGCTCAGCTCGAAACTCTACCCATCGACCTGCCGACGGTCATCCGGCTCGTCGACGAGAAAAGTCCGACCATTGGCTTGGCCCAGGCCCGCGTCCGCGAAGCCCAGGCGCGCCTCGGGAACGCCGAGGTTCAATGGCTGCCCAATCTCTCCATCGGTGTGGCCTACAACCGCTTCGATGGCCAAACCCAGAACCAGCGAGGCGAAGTCTTCGAAACGTCCCGCGCCAATCTTTTCGCCGGCGGCGGCCCCGCGCTCACGGTTGATATCGCGGAGGCTATCTACCGCCCGCTCATCGAACGCCGACAGACGACGGGCGAACAGTTCCGCGAGCGGGCCGCCCTTCTTGCCTCCGAACTGGATGCGGTCGGTGCCTACCTCGATCTCGTCCAAGTCCAGGCTCTGCTGGAGATCAACGCCGAGACGCTGAAGAAGGCCGAGGACATGCTCGTCGCCGCCAGGAACGCGCGCGACGCCAAGCTCGATCGCGCCGCCGGCGACGTGAACCGGGCGATGACGGAAGTGCTCTTCCGCAAGACCGAGCGCATCGAACTGGAAGGCCGCGCCGGGGCGGCAAGCGCCCGACTTGGGAGGCTCCTCCTGCTGCCCCCGAACGTGAAGTTGGTGCCGGCCGACGTTGCCGTCGCACCTGTCATGCTCATCGACCCTGCCTGTTCGCTCGATGACCTGATCGCGACCGCGCTTGCCAACCGGCCCGACCTCGCCGCGAATCGGGAGGCCATCGCCGCCGCCTGGGCTCGCGTCCGCCGGCAGGAACGCGGACCCCTGTTTCCCAAACTCACGATCGCCAATCAAACCGGCACCTTCGGCGGCGGCCTCAACGACGACCTTCAGAACTTCAAAGCCCGCAACGCGCTGGGCGTTCAACTGTACTGGGAAGTGCGGAATCTCGGCCTCGGCAACCGCGCTGACGCCGCCGAGCGGAAAGCCCAACTCGAACAGGTCCAATTCCAGGCGATCGAGATGCAAGCCCGGGCGTCCGCGGAGATCGTCGAAGCCGCCCAACTCGCCGCCGCGAAATATGAATCGCTTGATCTCGCCGAACGAGCCGTGAAGGAAGCGACGGAACTGTACCGTATCAGCAAGGAAGGCACGACAAACGTCGTCGACGCCAAGAACCTGTTCGACGCGCTGCGCCCGTTGCAGGCGATCCAGATCCTCAACCAGGCCCGTCAGGCCTACCTCTCGGCCGTTCTCGATTTCAACCGTGCCCAGTATCGGCTCTACACACAGATCGGCAACCCTGCGAGATCGGCACCTCCTTTGACGCCTGCGGACAACTCCAGATAATCCCGCTTCATATCACTCGACGCGTTCCATTCACCGAAGGGAACGCGCCACAACGACGGGTCGTGCGAATTCCCGTTCCGAATTCGTCCGTTGGAACTCGACGGTATCCCGCTTGTGATCGATGGCGATGGACAATTTTTGCGCCGCGCCACTGGATTTATACCCCCTAAGGGTATATACTTCTCGTATACCCCGCATGGGTATTACGACTTGCCGGAGCGCGGGATGAACGCTGATGAAAAGAAAAGACTCCAGGTTCGTGTGCGGCGCATTGCGGGGCAGATCGGCGGTGTGCAGAAAATGGTCGACGAGGACCGCTATTGCGTCGACATCTTGAACCAGATCGCCGCCGTCCGCTCGGCATTGGACTCGCTCGGGATCGAGTTGGTCACGAGGCATATGGAGTCGTGCATCATCGGACACGGCAGCGGAAGCGAGCACCCTTGCGCCAAGCCGATGACGAAGGATCAGTTGCTCATCGAGATTCAGACCGCCCTCTCGCGATTTTTGAAATGAGTCCCCTCGGCTTATGATGGAGAACGCCATGACTATTCAGACCACTTTAAACACCCACGGCATCAAGTGCGAGGGTTGCGCCGCGGCGGCCCGGACTGCCGTTGAGAAACTGCCCGGCATCGAGACGATACAATTCGATCTGCCTGGGAAAACCGTCACGGTCACGCATGATGACGCAGTGGAGCGCGCCGACGTCGCCCGAGTTTTGTCCCAGGCCGGATTTCCCGCGGAGTGACGGACCCTTCCGCGGGCCGGAAAAACGCATGACAACCACAGACCATCGCGCCGACAGCCACCCGAAACCGGATGCCGGTTCAGTCCTCGACGTGCCGGTGATGGGGATGAGTTGCGCTGCGTGCGCCAGCCGGATCGAGGGTGTGCTCCGGGATGCCACCGGGGTCGACGCAGCGAGCGTCAACTTCGCCACGGCCCGGGCAACGGTGACGTATCACCCGGCCGCCACGAGTCCCGAGTCGCTGCGCGACGCCGTCCGCGACCAGGGTTACGACATGCTCCTGCCGGCCGCCGACGCGGGCGCAGAGGACGTGGAAGATACGGCCACGAAGGCACAGGAGGACGAGTATCGTCGGGTGCGAACACGATTCGGTGTCGCCGCGGCGCTCACCGCGCCTGTAGTGTTCCTCGCCATGGCCGGCCATGCCGTGCCGTCCCTCGAAGCGGCCTTGTCGTTCCCGGCGCGGCCCTGGGTCGAACTGGCGCTGACGGCGCCGGTCCTGTTCTGGGCGGGGCGGGACTTCTTCACCGGCGCATGGGCCGCCGCCCGCCACCGCGCGGCCGACATGAACACGCTCGTCGCGCTCGGCACGTTCGCGGCATTCGCCTACAGCGTGGTCGCTACCGTGTTCCCTGGTTGGTTGTCGTTCGCCGCCGGGATGCACGCCGGACACGTCGTGGCCACTCCGGTCGTCTATTACGAGGCGGCCGCTTCGATCATTACCCTCATCCTGCTCGGCAACATGCTTCAGTCGCGGGCGACCACCCGCACCCGCGGAGCGATCAAGGCACTTCTGGGGTTAAGCCCGAAGACGGCGCGCGTCGAGCGCGGCGGGACAGAACTCGACGTGCCGCTGACGGACGTGCGCGTAGGCGACGTGGTCCTCGTCCGGCCGGGGGAAAAGGTCCCCGTCGACGGCACGGTGGTGGATGGTGGCTCGAACGTGGACGAAAGCATGCTCACCGGTGAACCGTTGCCGGTGGCCAAGGCGAAGGGTGACCCCGTCGTTGGCGGTACTCTCAACGGTACCGGTTCGTTCCGCTACAGCGCCACCAAGGTGGGGGCCGACACGGTGCTCCAGCAGATCGTCCGGTTGGTGCGCGCGGCGCAAGGATCGAAGGCCCCGATCCAGAGTCTGGCCGACCGCATCTCCGGGGTGTTCGTACCGGTGGTCGTGTGCATCGCGATCGTTACCTTCGTCGCATGGTTCGTGGCCGCGCCGGTCGAGACCCGTCTCGCGCAGGCGGTGCTGGCCGCGGTGTCGGTACTGATCATCGCCTGCCCATGCGCGCTGGGGCTCGCCACGCCGACCGCGATCATGGTCGGCACCGGGCGTGGGGCCCAGGCCGGGATCTTGATCAAAGGCGGAGCGGCGCTGGAGGCCGCGCACCGGGTGACCGCCGTGGTGCTGGACAAGACCGGCACCGTGACGCAAGGCAAGCCGACCGTAACCGACGTACGTCCGGTTCTCGGCCGGACCGAAGACGACCTGCTTCGATTCGCCGCGTCGGCCGAGCGGTCCTCCGAGCACCCGCTCGCCGACGCGATTGTGCGGGCCGCGACCGAGCGCGGCCTCACGACGGTTTGGCCGGAGTCGTTTCAGGCCATCACCGGGCGCGGGCTCGAAGCGACCGTCGAGGGACAGATGGTCCTCGTCGGCACGGCCCGCCTCCTGAAGGAGCGGGGAATCGAACCGGACACCGCCGACGCCGTCCGACTCGCGGAGGATGGGAAGACACCGGTGCTGGTCGCGGTGGATGGCACTTTCGCCGGCACGCTCGCGGTCGCCGACCCCATCAAGCCAACTTCCAAAGAGGCGGTGGGGATGTTGAAGTCCCTCGGCCTCGAGGTGGTGATGCTCTCCGGCGACGCCCGTCGAACGGCCGATGCCGTGGCCCGCGAGGTGGGCATCGACAGGGTTGTCGCCGAAGTGCTGCCCGAGGAGAAGGCTCACGCCGTGGCCGATCTCCAGCGCGAAGGGCACGTGGTCGCGATGGTGGGGGACGGGGTGAACGATGCTCCGGCGCTCGCAGCGGCCGATGTGGGCATTGCGATGGGCAGCGGTACCGACGTCGCGATCGAGGCAGCCGATGTGACGCTTGTCCGTGGAGACCTGCGCGGAGTCGCGGACGCCATTGCCCTCTCGAAAGCCACCATGCGCACGGTGCGTCAAAACCTGTTTTTCGCGTTCGCTTATAACGTGCTGGGCATCCCCGTGGCTGCGGGCGTCCTGTACCCGTTCACCGGGAGGCTCCTTAGCCCCATCCTCGCATCGGCCGCCATGGCACTATCGTCGGTTAGCGTGGTGACGAATGCGCTCCGGCTCCGCGGGTTTTCTCCAACCGGTAGTGGATCGAGCGGGGAGAAATTGGGACACGGATGAACGGATCAGGACTGCGGGTGGCCTCGCGCTCGTCCAGTGGTATTTCTTCGGGCCAAAAGACGACCACCGCGAAGTGCGGCGCGGGGAGTGTACGGTTCATGGAGTTTGCGGTCCGTGAGGCATATACCCCCCCCTGATCGGATCGGGTTTGAGGCCCTCCGACCCATGCGGTTCACCCTCGCGCGGGAAGGAGCGATCGCTGGTATCGCCGAGGTGTTGTTTCTGGACTTCGTCGTGGTTACTAGATTTCCCAGTGGTAATTTGTCGTTGCACCGGTCGTTGCAATTGATTGAGTGCCGTGGATTTGAGAGCGCGGCGGCACCGGGCACGACTTCTATGAGATTCCGTAGCGGAAACGCTCAAAATCGCTGGAGATGTCAACGAATAATGCCCTGAGTCAACGTCAGTCAACTCAGGGCACTCGATTGTAATGTCTACCGAAAAAGTTGCGGCGATAGGATTTGAACACCCATCGAATTTCACTGGAAAACCGGCACACTCAACGCAAGGCGGCGCAGAATCCGGCGCACTTGCGACGATCGAACCCTGCTTGGCTTCGCTCATAGACGCTTGGTCGACACTGCCGGAACCGATCAAGGCCGGCATCTTGGCGATGGTGCGGGCTGCGGGCGTGTGAATCGCGTTCGGGAGCGTCTACGCCGTCTACGTCTACTGAACAAGCGGATGCAGGAGGGAAATCGCGGTTGCGCAGGAGCCGTTCGAGATCGGTTTCTTGTAGCTACCAAATGAACTTGCGAGTAGCTTAAACCCTGAACTTCCAGAGGGCGCAGATATGCCGATCTCTGTCGTCTGTCCTCACTGTGCCATGAAGTTGAGCGCGCCGGACAAATCTGCGGGCCGAACGTCGAAATGCCCAAAGTGCAAAACCGAGCTACTAATTCCTAACGCTGTGTATGAAGCAAACGAAGATTCCGAAGCTCCGTTGTCCGAAGCTCCGTTGGTTGTGGTGCATCCCCGTACTCCTGAAAGACGAACCGGAGGGACGGGCATGCGCACGACGTGGTTCATCATCCAACTGGCCGGGGTGTTCTGTTTCGGGTTCATCGCGGGGCGCGTCACGCGGATCGGAGTGACACCTCCGCTCGCGTCCGTGTTCGCCCCTGAGGACTATGAGTACCAGCAGAAGTTAAAGGCGGCGGTGAACGAGGCGCGGGCGCTGGCCAACATCCTCAACACCTACCCGACGAAGGACACCGCCAAGAAGCGCGCGCAGTCGGCTCGCGTCGCGTTTTCCGCCGTCTCCTACCCGACCGGGATGCCCCGACACTACGCCGCCGCGTGGTCGGCCGTGCGCGAGATGGATCGGAACGCGAACAGCGCGGAGCGCGCGGCGGATCGGTGGATGGACGACCGTCTCGACTTCGCGAACATCAAGCTGGCGCACGACGAGTTCCTGAAACTCGCGAAGACGCTGGAGGAGTCGGCGAAGACGGTGGAAGCGGAACTCAGAAAATGATGGAGGCGCGATGCCACCGAACTGGTCCTACGGCGTGACGACGGTCCCTTCGCGGCGCGCCACCCTCCTCCCCCCTACGCTGGAATCTCTCTGCCGCGCCGGGTTCGACTGGCTTTGTCCCACAACTTGACCAGCACAAATGCGAATACCGTGGACGGCACGTTTACGACAGCTACCCCGGCGAAAGGCAAATCGTCTAGGAATCGGCGATAGGTGGAATTCAGTATACTGGTAATACATGAGCCCAGTTGATTTTGGCAAAATCCCAGTTGGGGGCTGCGCAGTGGGCGGCATAGGTAGTGACAAATGGTGGCGCTGGCGGGGGAAGAAAGATACCGTCGAGGAATGCCTTGTCGTCGGCATGAAAGACCTGCGCAAGCGGCTGTGCGCCGGCGCGGCAGGTACGCTCTCCTGGACACGGACGAGGAGTGGCATCACGTCGAGCGTCGGCTACTTCAGGATCAACGAAGATCCCCCGACCGTCCACCTGCATTACCGCAGGGCCAACAAGGTCGACGTAATCATCCCCGTTCGCTTGGAAGCGACGCCGACGCAATTCAATGGCCGTCGCTGGTGGTTCATCTGCCCGCTGTGGGTGCGCGGCGTTGCTTGCAACCGACGGGCGGGTAAGCTGTACCTACCCCCTGGAGCGAAATACTTCGGCTGCCGCAAGTGCCACAACCTGACCTATCGAAGCTGCCAGTAAGCGTATCAGACCGCGCGGTATTTCGCACGGCTGAAAAACCATGCCGATGACGCGATGAGATGGGAGAGAATGCACCGAAGGAAGTATGTAAATCGCCACTGATAGACAATGAGTGAGACCCTGACAAAGATCCCTCTTCTAAGGCTACCTCAAACGTTACGGAGGCGCGAGCTGCCTGCCGGGGACCGGTCGAACGGTTGAATACCTCCCGAATCGAAGCTGACGTATATCATTCATAAGCGGGGGATAGGACCGATCATCCGAACCCCCGGAAAGCCTTGCCGGGCTTCCCCCGCTTTTCTTCACAAGGCCCCGCCGAAACAGGCATCGGCGTCATGGCAGATAATTCTTTTGATTACAAAAGGGACGGCTATTGGCGTGAACCTTTCACGCTCGAACATTTCATCTATGTCTTGCGCGTCTATGAACAGATTCTTGCGCGCCAATCAACGCCAGAGCGAAAACAGACATATGACGTCAACAGTCCAGAAACTCTCGCTAGGATTCAGGACTATCGCCACAATCAAAGAGTTTCAATTGTTATCGTGAGTGCACCGGGTAAAGGTCGAATTCAACTTTTGTGCGAGGAGTTGGACAACAGCGACGGCTTGACCTCCGCCAATGTGGTCAAGTTGCGAGTAAAGGTCTGCCGGGCCAAGCCCTGTACGTTGGAAGAAGCAAACGCGCTTACTCTTAACGAAGTGGCCGACCTACTGGAAGGCAAGTATTCCTGCGTCGTCGCTGAGATGAAAAGCGACGCCACTCCGGCCGTCGCGCAAGAGCCAGCCCCGAAGCGAAGCACTGAACGAGGAGAGGGCCGGGCGAAACTCATCGCGGCACTGACAAAGCACCACCAGTACGCCGACGGTAGTTGCCTGCACCTGGAACCCATCGGTAACAACAGACTGGCGAAGGCGGCCGGCGTGTCCCATTCGACCGCTTCTGAGTTCTTCAACAACGCGTTCCAGGGTCACTCGAAGTACAAGGTGCTCTGTCGAGATGCGGTCAATCTGGTAACATCGCTGAAACTCCTAAACAATGAGTTCGCTCCGCACAACCTGTACGGCCACCGGCCTGCCGATGAGGGCAGCGGGGACGACCTATAGTAGGCGAAAGTAGATCGCCGGTGTTCGATCATTCGGTATAGGTTGCCGAACACCTGCGAAAAATTCTTCACCCCGCGATTGCCTGTTTTTCCTGTCATTTCCCCGCGACTCTTCGACTGTTCGGCATCTGGCAACCGAACGCTGCGCCAACGGTTATGCGGACCGCAGTTCGCGGACCGCGACCCGGTGGACGGCGAACATGACGACCGACAACACCCAACCGCCCCTGGCGCTGCGCCCCCGCGGCGCAGCGCGCATGCTGGGCGTCTCGCCCCGAACGCTCTGGGGTTGGACTCGCGACAAGCTCATCCCCTGTGTCCGGGTTGGAACCGGCAAGCGGCGCACGGTTCTGTACCCGGTGGCCGACCTACAAGCCTGGCTCTCCCGGCAAACGACAGCGAAGGAAGGGGGTGAGCAATGACCCCCGTTCAAGTGCTGATAGAGAAACTGCCGGGCGCGCTGAAGGCCGGCAACGGCTGGTCGGCACGGTGTCCGGCCCATGAGGACCAACGCGCCAGCCTGAGCGTATCCGAGGGTAACGACGGCCGGGCGCTTGTGAGATGCCACGCGGGTTGTACCGTCGAAGCCGTCACGTCGGCGCTGGGGTTGACCGTCCGCGACCTGATGCCCGATCGCGGTGGCCCGGCCCCGAATCGGAAAGACAAGCCGAAGTCGGACCCGAAGACCTTCCCCACCCTGAACGCGGCTTTGGCCGAACTGAAGCGTCAGCACGGGAAGCGGTCGGCGCTTTGGACGTACCACGACGCGGCCGGTAACACGGTCGGGCTGGTGGTACGCTGGGACGGCCGCGACGGTAAGAAAGATATTCGACCCGTGGCACGGCACGCCGACGGATGGCACATCGGCGCGATGCCCGACCCACGCCCGCTCTACGCGCTGCCTGACCTTGGGGCGGCGACCCGCGTAATCGTGACCGAGGGCGAGAAGGCGGCAGACGCGGCCCATGCGCTGGGCTTCACCGCGACAACATCGGCCGGCGGATCGCAAGCGGCGACCAAGACCGACTGGCGGCCATTGGCCGGGAAGGAAGTCTGGATTCTGCCCGACAACGACGCCCCCGGCCGGAAGTACGCCTGGACCGTGGCCGGCATCATGGCGAAGCTGACCCCGGCCCCGGTGGTGAAGGTGGTTGAGTTACCCGATCTGCCCGACAAAGGCGATATCGCGGACTGGATCGACGCCCACGGCGACGGTGCGGACCCCAACGCGATGCGCGCGGAAGTCGAAGCCCTGGCAGAAGCGGTCGAACCGGAAGCCCCCGACCCGCCGGCTAAAGACGCGGAACACTTCCAACCGTTCCCAGTAGACGCGCTACCCCAACCGGTCCGCGGGTTCGTCGCGGCCGGGGCAAAAAGTATCGGCTGCGACCCATCTTATCTGGCGCTCCCGCTGTTAGTGGCGCTGGCGGCGGCCATCGGCAATACCCGCCGGCTGGAGTTGAAGCGTGGCTGGTCCGCCCCGCCGATCCTGTGGGCGGCGATTGTGGGCGAGAGCGGCACGGCGAAGACGCCGGCCTTCAAGCTGGTCATGCGGCCGGCCCGCGAGCGCCAGCGGAAGGCGCTGGAACGCCACACCGAGGAGATGAAGCAGCACGAAGCGGACTTGGCCCGCTGGGAGATGGAATTCGCGGCCTGGAAGCAGACGAAGGATGCGACCGAGGAACCCCCTGCGAAGCCGGACGCGCCACACGCCGAACGGTACATCGTCTCGGATACGACCGTCGAGGCGCTGGCCCCGCTCCTGATGTCGAATCCGCGCGGGCTGCTCCTGGCCCGCGACGAGCTAGCTGGTTGGATCGGATCTTTCGACCGCTACGCCGGTAAAGGGAAGACCGGCGCGGACGCGGCCAACTGGCTATCGATGTTCAACGCCGAGAGTATCACTGTGGACCGCAAGACCGGGACGCCGCGGATGATTGACGTACCGCAAGCGGTAGTGTGCGTGACCGGCGGGATTCAGCCCGGCATCCTGCAACGCGCGCTAGGAACCGAACACCGGGAATCCGGCCTGGCCGCTCGGTTGCTGCTGTCCTGCCCGCCGCGCCTGACGAAGAAGTGGACTGAGGCCGACATCGATCCGAATCAGGAAAAGGAGTTGGCAATGCTGTTCGACCGGCTGTACGAACTGCAACCGACCGAAGGCGACGACGGCGAACCGCGCGCCGAACTCGTTCGAATGGATACAAGCGCGAAAGAAGTCTGGATCGCCTATTACGAAGCACATGCCGTGGAACAAGTTGATTTGATGGGCGATTTGTCGGCAGCCTGGTCAAAGTTGGAAGAGTATCCGGCCCGGTTGGCTTTGGTCATCCATTTCACGCGATGGGCAGCAGGCGATTCCACTTTGACGAAGGAAGACGAGTTGGATGCGGCCAGCATGAAAGCAGGAATCGTGTTGACCGAATGGTTCAAGCGAGAAGCGCGGCGCGTGTATGGGATGCTCGACGAAAACGACAAGGCCCGCGAACAACGCCGGCTGGTCGAGTGGGTCGCCCGCAAGGGTGGAACGGTGACGGCACGCGAAGCGCAACAGGGCTGCCGATGGCTAAAGGAACCCGGTACGGCGGAAACGGCCTTGGAGGAACTGGTCAAGGCTGGTCGCGGTGGCTGGGTATCCACACCGACCGGACAGCGCGGCCAACCGACACGACGATTCCGTTTGTCTACGGCGTCAACTGTCTACGCTAATGCCGAAAACCCTCCTGAAAGCGCGAATACCGTAGACGTAGACACCGTAGTCGATTCTGAATCGAAGTTCGCGCCACGAACTTCAAGCAATGGTCGACTCTTCCCGGACTCCCACGGTTTGCCCGATTGAACCGGCCAGGAAGGGCAAAGTATCTCGAAATCGAGGACGACACCATGACACCCGAACAGGAACTCGAATTCCGTGAGGAAGCGGAGCGACTGGGACAGTTGGCCCGTGAAGATCAACGCGCATTTATCGCGATGTTGCGTGCCGACAGCGATAACCGGAAAGTTCCGAAGGCGGATCGCGACTTTGCCCGCGAACGGGCCGACGCGCTGGAACGATTCCTGAAGCTCCGTAGCCGGAAATCGAAATAACTACCTAGTTGACGAACGTCTACAGTAATGTTATTATATCCCTAGTTGAGACGAAGCACCTACGGGGGGAGAAGATCATGGCCGGCATCGTCGCCTATTTCCGGGTTAGCACCAAGCGGCAGGGCGAATCGGGTCTGGGGCTGGAAGGGCAAGCGGCCGCGATTGAAACGTTCGCCAATCAGGTCGGCAAGCCGATCGTGGCCCGTTACTTGGAAGTCGAGAGCGGGCGGAAGTCGGATCGGCCCGAACTGGCGAAGGCTTTGGCTCACGCCCGACGGAGCAAGGGAACGCTGGCCGTGGCCAAGCTGGATCGGCTGGCCCGCGACGTCGAGTTCCTCGCCCGCGTGATGAATTCCCAAGCCGACTTCGTGGCATGCGACAATCCCGCGGCGAACCGGTTGACGTTGCACATCCTGGCCGCGGTTGCCGAGGCCGAGGCAAAGGCGATCAGCGACCGAACGAAGGTCGCGCTGGCCGCGGCCAAGGCCCGCGGCGTGAAGCTTGGATCGGCCAGGCCCGGCCATTGGGACGGAAGAGAATCGACTCGCTTGGACGCGCTGGCGAAAGCGCGATCCGTGGCCGTCGAAGTCCGAGCCGAGAAGTTTGAGGAAGCCTACGCGGATCTTCGCCCGCTGATCGTGGAAATGCGAACGGCCGGGCAGACGCTGGCCGGCATCGCGGAGAGGCTGAACGCGGACGGCCACACGACGCGCCGCGGCAAGCCGTGGAACCCCATGCAAGTATCGCGCGTTTTGGAACGGATCGAACCGATAACGAAGTGAAAATTCAAACCGAGGAAACTGAACATGGCCTCCATCAGCGACGACCCCAACGGCCGGCGACGAATCTTGTTTGTCGCGCCGGACGAATCCCGTAAGGCGATCCGCCTTGGCAAGATCGACCGCAAGAGCGCGGAGAGCATCTGCCGGCACGTCGAGCACCTGCTCGCGGCCAAGATGAACGGGCAGCCCATCCCTCGCGAAACGTCGGCCTGGCTCAGCGGAATCGGTGCCACGCTGAAGGATCGGCTGGCCGCAGTCGAACTGATTGAAGCGGCTCAAACGATCCGGGGAACCGGCTTGTCCGAGTTCCTCGATCTCTACATCGCCAAGAAAACGGAAATTAAGCCGGCCTCGCTCCTGGCCGTGGATCAAGTCGTTCGAAATCTTCGCGAATACTTTGGATTGGAACGCATGCTGGCATCAATCACGGCCGGCGATGCGGAAGACTTCAAACGGTGGCTTTCGTCCGATGCCCGCACGCGGGGAGCGGGTCGGGAGAAATCGCCTGGCCTTTCTCCAGCGACGGTCGCGAAACGATTGCAGCGATGCTCGGCTATCTTCAACGATGCGTTGAAGCGGAAAATCGTTTCTGAAAATCCCTTCGCCGGTATCAAACAACCGAAAGGGACGAATCCCGAACGGCAAGCATACGTTCCCGCCGAAGTGATTGAACAACTGATCGAGCAAGTGCCCTCTGCCGAATGGCGCTTGCTATTGGCCATGAGTCGGTATTTGGGCGTTCGCGTTCCCAGCGAGCCGTTTTCGATGACGTGGGATTGTGTGGACTGGGAGCGGAATCGGTTGCGGGTGCCGTCACCGAAGACGGCCGTTCACGGAAAGACGTATCGGAACGTCCCACTCTTGCCGGAAGTGAAGTCGCGATTGGAGGAAGTCTTTTCCCTCGCCCGCGAAGGGTCGATCCACATCTTCGAAGGATTGCGGGCGCGCGATTCGATCAAGCAGGCCGAGAAGGGGTTCTGGATGGGGATCAACCTCCGCCAGCAACTCTTGCGAATGCTGACCCGTGCCGGAATCAAGCCTTGGCCCCGACTCTGGCACAATCTCCGCGCGAGCGCCCAGACCGACCTCGCGAATCGCTTCCCGATCCACGTCGTTTGCGTCTGGCTGGGGAACACAAAGGCGGTCGCTCAGGAACACTACCTTCAAGTGACCGACGAACACTTCGCAGCGGCGATCAACGGCGGCGCAGAATCCGGCGCACCAAGGGCGCAAAATCGAGCGCAGCAGGCTCCGGCAGGGAATGGCGGGGAAATGCAATCGTCGCCGGAAAACAAAGAACCGCAGGGGTTTATGCATTCCCCTGCGGTTCGTTGCGATTTACTGCACAAGCGTTCAATTGCGGCGATAGGATTTGAACCTATGACCTCCAGGTTATGAGCCTGGCGAGCTGACCGGACTGCTCCACGCCGCGACGTTAATTCTACTATAGCGCGCCGGACCGATTCGTAAAGGGTCGAAACTTGCTTTTCGACACTCCGGACCTTGTACTCGCCACCACTAGCCGCGACAATTTCGCCGTCGATTCCACGGAGACGAGCGATGACGAAACCCGCCGCCCGAGCCGCCGAGCTGCGCGAACTGATCGACCACCACAATCGGAAATATTACGTCGATGCCGCGCCGGAAATCTCCGACCGCGATTTCGACCGGTTGCTCCAGGAGTTGATCGACCTCGAAAAGGCCAACCCAGAACTGGCGACGCCCGACAGCCCGACGCGGCGCGTCGGCGGCGCGCCGATTGAGGGGTTCGAGAAGGTAACGCACCGCGTGCCGATGATGTCGATCGACAACAGCTACTCGGCCGAGGACCTGCGGAAGTTCGACGGCGACGTCCGCAAGGCACTGGGGAAGGCGGAGGTCGAGTACACGGTCGAGCTGAAGATCGATGGCGTGAGCATCTCACTGACCTATGAAGATGGGCTGTTCGTTCGCGGTGCGACACGTGGCAGCGGCGACGTCGGTGACGACGTGACGCATAACCTGCGGACGATCGCTGGGGTGCCGTTGCGGTTGAATGCGATCGCGCCGCCGGTGGTAGTGGAGGTGCGGGGTGAGATTTTCATGACGCGAGCGGAGCTGGCGCGGCTCAACGTGGATCGGACGAAAACCGGTGAGGAACCTTATGCCAACGCTCGGAACACGACGGCGGGGACACTCAAGCAACTCGATCCCAAGGAATGCGCAAAGCGGCGGCTAAACTTGTTCGCCTACGCCGTCGGGGCGCTTGAGGGAACCGCGTTCGCCACGCAGGAGCAGTTGTTGGCAGGGCTCAAAGGCTGGGGATTCCCGGTGAACGAGCATACGAAGCTGTGTCGTTCAATGGATGAAGTGATCGCGTATTGCGATTCGTGGAGCGAGCGCCGGCACACGCTGCCGTATGACACCGATGGCATGGTGGTGAAGGTGAACGATGTGACTGCGCGGGCCAAGCTCGGCGCGACGAGCAAAGTGCCACGCTGGGCGAAGGCGTACAAGTTCGAGGCCGAACAAGGGGTCACGAAACTGGGCGGAGTCGAGTTCTCCGTCGGCAAATTCGGCGAGCTGACACCTGTGGCGTTATTCGATCCGCCGGTGCAACTTGCCGGCACGCGCGTCGGCCGGGCAAGCATGCACAACGCATCCTGGATCGATCAGATGGACGTGCGGCTCGGCGACACCGTCGTCGTCGAGAAAAAAGGGGAGATCATTCCGCAGGTCGTCGGCGTGCAGTTGGAGGCGCGAACGGGTGGCGAGAAGCCGATCGAATGGCCGTCGGCGTGCCCGGTCTGCGGTGGGCCGGTCGCCAAGAACGAATCGGCGACGAGTTATGGCTATTACTGTGGCGATGTTGGCCGGTGTCCCGCGCAGGTGGCCGGCCGCATCACCGCCTTCGCCCGCCGCGAACGCATGGACATCGACGGCATCGGCGAGGAGATAGCCAAGCAACTTGTCGACACCGGCCTCGTGCAATCCGTCACCGATCTTTATGCTTTGACGAAGAACCAACTCCTCTCGCTCGAGAAGTTCAAGGACGCGAAGGCGACGAAGCTCCTCAAGGGGATCGCCGCCAGCAAGGACCGCGGCCTCGCACGGTTGCTTGCCGGTCTCACGATCTACGGCGTCGGCGAAAGCATGGCCGAATTGCTTGCCGATCAATTCGGGTCGCTTGACGCCATTCTTGGCGCATCCGAGGGGGAACTCGCGAAGGTGAAGGGGTTCGGTCCGGTAAGGGCAAAATCGGTCCGCGACTTCTTCCACAGCCCGGAAGGGGTGAAACTCGTCGCGGGGTTGAAGGAGCACGGCCTCAAGCTGACGGAGGAGAAGAAGGCAATTGCGCTCGGCTCGCCGTCGCTCGCCGGCAAGACGTTCGTCGTTACCGGCACGCTCTTGAAATACGATCGCGCCGGGATCGAAACGAAGATCAAGGAACTCGGTGGGAAGGCGAGCGGGAGCGTCTCGAAGAAGACCGATTATCTCGTGGCAGGCGAGAACGCCGGCAGCAAGTTAGACAAGGCCCGCGAACTTGGCGTTCCCGTACTGAGCGAGGACGAGTTCGAGAAGATGATCTCTTAAGCCGCCCGTGCCGCCAGTGGAACTTCGAGGTCGCGCATCGATCTGAGGCCGTCGCCGAGGGCTCGGATCGCCCTGGGACCAAGCGCGGCGCGCAGGCGAAGGCGGTCCAGCCATGGCGAGCGCGGGCGCGGCGCGTCCTCTTCCAATTCCTCGATTGTTCGACGGACGATCCGATCGCAATCGAACCCATTCACGAACGCCACCGTCTGGTGGAATGCGTATTCGGTGACCCGGTCCGGGCCGACGGCGTGGATCGTTCCGTTCGTTTCCCGTCGTGCAAGTTCGATCGCGGCTTCCGCCAGATCCGGTGCGTAGGTTGGCTGGCATTGGCGATCAGCCGTCGTTTCAATGACGTCATCTTCGGCCAATCGACGGATCGCGGTCGCGGCCGGATTCTTGCCACGCTCCTCGGGACCATAGACCCAGTTTGTGCGTAGGATGAGGTGCCGGTGTGGGAGCAGGTCTCGGATCGTGTCTTCGCAGCGGGCGGCGGAGCGGCCGTGGGCGTTGAAGGGTTCGACGGTCGCTTCTTCGCGTCGGGCGCTGCGGCACTCGCCGAAGACGTGCGCGGTCGAAAACGCGATGAGCGTCGCGCCGCATCGGGCCGCGGCCTCGGCGACAACAGTCGCACCGTCTTCATTCACGGCCCGGCATTCGTCCGGATGTGCCTCGGCGAAATCAATCTGATTCAAACCTGCCGCGAGGTAGATCGCATCGGGCTGGAAATCCTCGACAAGTGCGATGACGTTGGCTTCGTCGCAGATATCGAGGGGCGCGTAGTCGTGGTGCGGGCGGCGGTACCAAGTGCCGAGTACGGCGTCGCCACGGCGTTCGCAGGCGTCGACGAGGGCCGAGCCGATCAATCCGGTTGCTCCGAGAATCAAGCTGCGCATCGTGGGGTCCTCGTGTGGTGGTTCAGGCGGCCGCGCGGAGCGGTTCGAGTTCGGTCCGCGTCGCGTGGCGTTCGTACCAATCGAGCGTGCGGGCGGCGATCTGGTCCAGGGCATCGATCGGAGGCGTCCGGGGTCGTGCGATCCGGTCCCGGAGTTCGCGGGCGGTCGTGGTGGCCGGGGCTTCATGCCACAGGCCGTTCGCCGGCGGTTCCGCCAGTTCGGTGAGCCATTCGGCGGCTTCGAGCAGGGCATCGGCGGCATCGGCGGCCCAGATCAGCGGCTCGTCTCGCTCCGGTGCGGCGATGGCGCGGCCGCGCGAGGCTGCCGCGAACAATCGCGAGGCCCACGAATCCGCGGCCGTGTTCCCCGCGCCGAAGAGCGCCGGCAATCGAACGAATCCGACACGCATTTCACCCAGCGGATGGTTGCGAAACTGGATCGCCGATTCGATGCGGGCGACCGGAACGACGACGGGCAGGGACGGCGAGAGCCGTGCGACGGCGCGGAGGAATTCCGCCGTGATCTTATGCTTGGCGTGCGATTGCCCCGAGACGGCGGCGAGTTGGAAGACGGCGGCGGGGCCATGGATGGCGATGAGGCTGCGCAATCGCTGCGGGTCGGCCGGGCCGCGGACGACGCGGATGCGGCGGTGCAGGTTGTCGGCGAAGAATTCGGAAGGACGCTGGGAATCGCGAATCAACCCGGTGACATCCGCGCCGCGTTCGAGCAGCGTACGGACGACGTAGGTGCCGAGGAACCCGGTACAGCCGAGAACGAGCGTGCGCCGGCCGCGCCAGAACGTCGAGGGATCCATCCGCCACTCCCGCCCTCGTCCACCGATCGCATCCTGCGAATCGGTATTCGGACGAAAGGAACGAAGTGTAGCCCTTCGACCGGCATCGGGTCAAGAGCGATCGAATTGCGGTTCCGGTTCCGCTTGCCGCGCCTCGCCGAATTCGCGTATGGTGCGGCCGCGAATCAGAATCGAACGCGATCGAGGCGCGCTCCATGCCGTTGTTTGAGCCGTTGTCCCCATTGTTGGAGTCACTCGCCGCCGCGCCGCACAACGAGCGCGTCGCGGTGCTGGAGAAACTCCTCGGCCAGGCCGCCTGCCGGCAGATCGGCCTGTACCCGTTCCCGCCCGGCTGGAAACTCTCGGTCGTTATCCCCGTCTACAACGAAGAGCGCTGGCTGGACGGTCTCGTCAAGCGGGTCCAGGCTGTCGACATGCCCAAGGAATTGATCCTCGTCAACGACAGGAGCACCGACGGTACGCCCGCGATCCTCGATCGGATCGCGAAGGAGTACGACAACGTCCGCGTGTTCCACCAGCCAAAGAACATGGGGAAGGGGGCCGCGCTCCGCGAAGGCTTCAAGCACTGCACCGGCGACGCCGTCATCGTGCAGGACGCCGACTGGGAGTACGACCCGGCCGAGTACCCGAAGCTCGTGCAGCCGATCCTCGACGGTCAGGCGGATGTCGTCTTTGGATCGCGATTCATCGGCGAAAAGCACCGCGTCCTCTATTTCTGGCACTCGCTGGCGAATCACGGCCTTACGCTGCTCTCGAATATCTTCACCGATCTGAACCTGACCGACATGGAGACCTGCTACAAGGTCTTCCGACGCGAGGTCATCCAGAGCCTCGACTTGAAGTCGGACCGCTTCGGATTCGAACCGGAAGTAACTGCCAAGGTGGCGCGAAAGGTGAAGGGCCAGTTCAAGTGGCGCGTCTTCGAGGTGCCGATAAGCTATTCGGGCCGTACGTACGCGGAAGGAAAGAAGATCGGCTTGAAGGACGCATTCAACGCGCTCTGGTGCATCATCCGCTTCAAGCTGCGCGATTGATGGCACGGGGTCGATGATGTCCACTTCGGGGATTTCGATGTTGCCGCTTCTGCGAACGCTCCAATCCCGGGTCGATCGGTCGTTCGCGGGTGTTCCGTTGCGCCCCGCTACGGAATGGCTGCTCTTTCTCCTGTCCGTTGGAATGATCGCGACGATCGTATGGGGTCAGGTGCGCGTCACCGGTCCCGTCGTGCTGCTCGCGCTCATGCTGGCCGCCTGCGCGATTGGCACGATCGATCGAGCGTCGGCCATGCGTCGAATCGCCGTCCTCGCCCTTACGGTTGCTGCCGCGTACCTGTTTCGAAACTACGCCCCCAGCCTCGTCGCGCACCGCGTCGGGCGGCTTTCGCTGGTCTTCGGCGTCGGCCTGACGGCGTTGTTGTCGATGCCTGTGGAGCTCTTGCTTCGCATTCGCGAGTTGAACGAACGGCTCCGCCGCGAGCCGCGCTCGCGCACCGCCACTCTGGTCGCGATCTTTGGCGTCGCACTCCCGTCCGCCACCCTCTACTCGACGACTACGCACCACGTCTGGACGGGCGACACGATGCCACTCGTGCCGACGGTGGTGCGCATGGCCACACACGGTGAGCGCGAACTTTCCGCGTTCCTGCCGGGCGCGGGTCTTTACCGCTGGGAGGTATGCGGGCCGGGTCGGCCGTACTTCACGCGAGAAGTTCCGGGCCGGCCGGGAATCTACTCGACCTATCCCGCGGGGATGGAGGCGTTCGTCTGGCCGACAGTGTTGGTCCTTCATGCCTGTGGCCTCGACTTGATGAACGACGACCTCCACCTGCAGATCGAAAAATGGACTGCGTCGCTGCTCGCCGGGGCGTCGCTTGCCCTCTTCTACCTCCTCGCGCTACACTTCGGCTCCCCGGCGGGGGCATTGGCGGTTACGTGGCTGCTCGCAACCGGATCGGTTTTCGCCTCCACGCTTGGCATGCTCGTCTGGCAGCAGGGCGGCATCGTCTTCTGGATGCTCCTTGCCCTCGTCGTCGAGTTTCGCACCAATGGCAAGCCGGGATGGAAGGGGCTGGCGCTGCAGGCGCTTGCGTGCGGGTGGATTCTCGCCTGCCGTCCTTCGGCCGTCACGTTTCTTGTACCGTTCGGGATGTGGGTCCTCGCGCAGGATCGCCGCCGCGGCCTGCTCCTGCCGCTCCTCGCACTCGTCGCCTACCTGCCGTGGGCCGCGATCTACTGGTCGATCTACCGCAATCCGTTCGGCCCCTCGATGGGGTTCCTCGGTGAAAACTGGACCATCGGCGAACACCTGCCCGGCGTCCTGTTCAGCCCCGGCCGCGGCCTTTTCGTCTTCCAACCGGTGCTGCTCCTCGCGTTCCTATACCCGCTCGTGAAGTCGGAGGAATCCCCGCGTGCGCCTGGCGGCTGGGTTGCGTGCCTGTTCGGCGTCGTTGCGCTGCACCTGCTGCTCATCGGTTCGTGGCCGATCTGGTGGGGCGGCTTCTGCTACGGTTCGCGGTTGGTCGCGGAAGTCGTACCGCTGCTCGCACTCTTTGCCGTGCGGCCCGCCGGCCGGCTGCTCGCGCGGCACTATGGCTGGATTCCGCTCGCGATTGTCGCGGCGATCGGATTGGCGATCCATGTGCCCTGCCTGTACCATGATGCGTGGCTGTGGAACGCGTATCCCGTTTCCGCCGACGCCCACCCCGAACGGATGTGGGACTGGCGGCACCCGCCGTTCCTCTACGGCCTCGTCCCGAACCGGTGAGCCGCCATGGCGCGCGAGAAACCGATCCCGGCCAAACTCCACGAACTTCGGCCGGGTCCACCGCCCGCCGATATCTTCGCCCTCCTCGCCGACAAACAACTCGTCACGGCGCGGGGTCGCACGTTCTACCGCTGCAAGTTCCGCGACCTCCGGCGTGTCGTGGAATGCGCCGTATGGAACGACGCGCCGCTGTTCAACGATTGCGAACGCGTGTGGACGCTCGGCACGATCTACAAGCTGCGGGTGCTTTATTCGGAACATGAGCGATACGGGCCGGTCATCGACGTCATCGCCATCCGCGAATCAACCCCCGAAGACGGGCTGAACCCGGCCGACTTTTCCCCTCGATCCCGGCATGATCCGGATACGCTCTTCGCGGAACTCATCGGCATCGCGAATGATGAGATTCGGGACGCCTCGTTGCGGCAACTGGTGCTGAGTCTCTACGAAACGCACATCGTCGCGCTCAAACGGCTCCCCGCCAGCCCGCGCGCGTTCTATCCCTTTCCCGGCGGCTGGCTCGAACACGTCACACACGTGACAAAGAACTGCCTCTGGCTGGCGGACCAGTATGCGGCACGCTTCCCAAACCTGCAGCCGTTCAACCGCGATCTCGTCGTGGCCGGGGCTCTCCTGCACGAGATCGGCCGCGTCGTGGAGTTGCCGACCGAAGCCGAAGCGCCGGAGCCGACCGTGGAAGGTCAGTTGTTCGGCGCGGTGATCCTCGGTCGAGACCTCGTGCGCGAAGCGGCGCGGGACGTGCCCGACCTCGACGTGGAACTGCTCCGCCTGCTGGACCACCTGTTGCTCGCCTACCTGACGAAGCCGGAGTGGGGATCGCCGCGTCTGCCGATGATTCCTGAGGCGTTGATCCTGCACAACGCGGACGACCTGGATGCGAAGTTCGAGATGTATGCTCGGCACCTGACCAACGATCAAAAAACCGGACCGATCACGGAGATCGATCCGGTACTGAAGCGGCCCCTGTTGAAGGGCCGGACGAAGTAGCGGTCAGCGAGCGATAATGCCGGAGAGCGGGCTGTAGGAGGCGCCGGTGAACGGGTTGTAGTAGACGCCGCTGCCGTAGATCGGATTGCCCCACGGGTTGTGGGCCGTGGTTCCGGGGACGCGGTAGAAGGTGCCTTCGCGGGTATGGGCGAAACCGCGGATCGGGTTCAGCACCGTGCCGCTGTACGGGTTCACCGCGAGTTGCGGATTCACCGGAATGAAGCTGCCAACCTCGCGTTCGTAGCGGGGAAACACGCCGAAGTCGGTATAAGGGTTTACGAAACTCGACGGATACGCGATGCGTTTGAACGGGTTGTAGGAGTACGGCGAATAGAGACTCGGATTCAGTACCGACTGGTAATTGAATTGAACGACCGAGTTGTAATAGTTCGCGGCGAGGATCGGCTGGATGCCGCGGTATTGCTGCCAGGGGTTGTGAATGGGAGTGCCGTTGGGCAGTCGACCGACCTGCGGGCCGTAATACGACTGGGAACCGGCATAACCTTGCAGCCATGGGTTGGGTTGGCCACCGAAGCCCCACGGATTGAACCCTTGGGCCGAGGCCTCGCCTGCGAACAGGGCCAACAGGGCGATCACGGCGAACAATCGGCGGCGCATTTTCCACCCCTCCGGTGCTAATCAAAGTATAACGCGCGAGCGAATGAATCGTTGGCGGAATCGGAACCGTAAGGCCGATTCATCGGTCGGGCGCGGAATAATGGGAAGCTTGCGCGGAATCGGTTGGGATTTACTTCGACAGCGGTTTGACGAACTTCACACGGACGGCGAGTTTCATCACCCCGGCGCTTCCTTCGACGAACAGATCCCCGCGGTCGAACGCTTTCAGAACTTCCGAAATGGTCTGGATTTCCTTCGCAACCTCGGCAACCGGCCGGTCCTGTCTGTTAGCCACCCATTTTGCCAAGGCGGGGCCGTGAATTTCGAAATACTCCCGGAAGGCTTCGCCCGAGACACGCAGGAAAGGCGTTCGCGGGCCGGTCTTTGGCGCGGCGGCGACGCGGAACGAGCCGACAAGTTCCGGCGAGCTGGCGAAGACGAGGTGCCCGTCCACGAGACCGAACGCGGGGCGGTATCCCGGCGGGAACAGAGTCGCATTGGAGAAGCTCTCGACAACGACATTTTCAACCTGTTCCGACTTCGACTCGATGGCGTCGTCGTGCTCGCGGTTGTACTGAACCTGAAGCAGTTGTAGGTAAAACTGCAGCGTTTTTATAATGGCGGGCGCGACGGAAGGGTCGGCCGTGTTGATTCGCACGGCCGCGGTCACGCCGGGAAGCCCGCCCGCGACGGTCGGTGGCGTAGCCCAGACGGCCCAATCCGGCCCAATCCCGCCGATCATCGCGGACGCCTTGTCTTTGCCCACTACGGCACCGACCGCCTTTTCGATTTCCTTGCGGGCGGTCGCGCGATCCTCCGCCGGCGCGAACGAAAGCGCCGCGTCCAGGAGTTCGTTTCCCGATGCTCGGCCGGCGAACGCGGCGAGCGCCGTCTCCGGCACCGACGACCAGAGCGCCGACTGACGCGGCGGCGACGCCAGAACGGCTTTCAATTCCGCCGGCATGGCATCCGCACGGTACGCGGCGGCGATACCGAACTCCAATTCCTTGCCTGCGTCGAGATAGATCGCAAGGTCGTCCGCGGCAGACCAGATCTGCGCGAACTGGCGACGCGTTGCACGCTCGCGTTCGTTCGCGGCCGCAGCGACGTGCGCCGTCACCTCGGCATCGAGCCGGCGCGGGTTGAACCAGCAGTACATAAACGCCTTGTCGACTCCAAGCCGTGCGGCCGACTTCGCCACGAGACCTGCTTCGGCCTTCGCGTCCAGCCGTCGATCAATGACGCTATGGATCGAGGCCTCCTGCGCGGCGAAGACAAACAAGCCCTCGTCGAGCAGGTAGTATTCGCCGCCCGCGTCGCCTTTGGAGCGTCGCTGATATTTCCGATCACGGTGCGTGCGGGCGTCGATGGAGTTCAGTTCGCCGGAGCTTTTCTGGAGGGAATTGAGTTTGTCGACGAGTGTAGCGAGTTTGGCGGGGTCACGGGCCTTGAGCATGACGAAGCCGCGTTCGCCGTCGGGCTGGCCGGGTGGGCCGGGCTGGTAGCCCAATACGATGGCGTCGCCGAAGATCTCGTCGCGCAGGTCGGCGGGAGTGATGCCGAGAAACGTGGTAAAGAGCGTTTCAACTTCCTTGAGTTTTTGCAGTTCGGGAGCGGCGCCGAGCGTGGACTTCGCGTTCGTGCCGATCCAGTCGGCGAGCGGGGATTCTCCGACGGCCTTGGAGCGATCTCGCAGACCTTGGACGACCAGACAGATAGCGGTGTCGTCGGGAACAAGGCGAAGCAGTTCGTCGCGGGGTTCGGCCGCACGGGCGGCGAACGGCGAACCGACGAATGCAAACAACACTAGCCAACGCATGGGAGACACCGTCGTGGGGGAGCGTCAGGATTTTCGTTGCGGGCTGGGCGCGAGACCGCCGACGTCGCGAATGAAGAGATTGATTGCCCGGCGCGCCGTATTGGCGATGGGGGCGATCGGGGACGCTACGGGCGGTCCGTCCGGACGGGGCGGATCGATCTCGGGGATTGCGTCGGAAAGTTCAATGCCGGCAAGCAGGTTGCGAGCGGGTGTTAGGGTTTCGATGGCGGTTCTCTTGGTGAGACTCACGAACGCCGTGCCTGCTTCGCGGAGCGAATCCTCGACCGCGGGCGGCTTGACGTGGTTCGGTTCCAGCGCGGGTTCGCGATGCGTCACCGCGCGATCATTCGGCCGGGTGGGATACCAGAGCGCGATGGCCGCGAACACGGACGCTGCGAGGGCCGCTGTTGCCATCGTGCGGCGGAAGAACCGTTCGCGCCTACGTTCGGCGATGATGGCCGGTATGACGTCCGCCGCGAAATCCCGCGGCGTGGTTGAACGCGACAGGAGATCGCAGCCTTTTGTCAGCGACCGCGCGGAGTCGGCCAAGACCCGGCAATCGTCGCAGTCGACCGTGTGAGGGCTTGCGAGCGCCTCCACGGGACGGTCGCCGTCCAGTACAGCATGCACGATTTCCGCGTACGCGTCACAATCGGATCGGTTCATCGCTTGTCGTTCCGTGCGTTGAGTCGGCTTTCGTCTGACTATTCGGTCCGGTCCGCCGGCACCAGTCCCCTTCGTCGCAGTCGCTCCATCACTTCCGTTCGGGCGCGGTGCAGCCAGGTTTTGATCGTGCCCACCGGTCGATCGATCGCGGTGGAGATCTCTTCGTACGATCGCCCGCATTCGTGAAACAGGACGAAGACTTCTCGATAATCCGGTCGGAGATCGTCCACGGCCAAGCGGATCGTCGCCGCCAGTTCGCGGCTATCGTCTTCCGGCTCAGTACTGGCGGTCTCGTGCAGGTAGTCGACTGTCTCCGGGCGACGGCCCCGCTTCGCCAGTGCCGTACGGCAGCGGTTGATGGCGATACCGAGGATCCAAGGTCGCAATTGCCGTGCCGGATCCCAACGCCGCAGGCTACGGAATACGCGAACGAAGACTTCTTGGACCACATCTTCCGCATCGTGCGAGTGGCGCAGGATCCGCACGCAGACGCCGAACACTTCCGATTGGAAGCGTTCGACGAGTGCACGCATCGCGGCCGGATCATCGTGCAGGCACCGGCGAACCAGTTCGACGTCGGTGTCCGGAGTCACGGCCGGCCTCGCGAGATCATACCCCGATGCGGGGCGGCAGGTTTCGCGATGGGTGATTCGTACGGGGAAATCGGAAATTGTCGCCTAGCGGCCGGTGCGTTCGTGGGCTTCGCGTAGCAGGTCGATGGCCTTGCGGACCGAAACCTCCGGCAGTCGCTTGCCCGTTTTTTCGAGGGCTTCCGAGAAACGGATGGCCGTTTCCTGCATCCGTTCGTGCGTTTCGCGCGAACCACCCACGAGGACCATCTCTTCGGTTCGCGTGATGCGCTTTTGGCCGTCGGTGGCGTCCAGTCCGAGGCCGAGGATGCCACTGACGAGAGTCTTGCGGCGCCGTTTTCGGGGCGAATTGTTCGCCATGAGCGTTTTTCCTGTCCCGAAAGGATCTATTGGGAACCATTCTATCGTGGGAACCCTCCTACGGATGCCCGTTCCGGTCGATTCCGGCCGTTTCTTGCATCCGAACCGTCGGACGGGTAAGATCACCACAAGTTCCACTGCGGATCGAACCGCCGTTCCCGCCTCTTCGCGGTTGGTTCGCTCGAGGGCTGGTCGCCATGCCGACGCTGAAGTTGATCAAAGCTCCGGGGATGACGGGTCCCGGTCAGACATACCAATTATCGAACAACGGTCACGAGATGGTGATGGGCCGCGAGGAGGTCTGCCAGATCGTGGTCCCTAACCATGCGGTTAGCCGGAAACACGCGCGCATCTTCCACGATCACGGCCACTATTACATCGAGGATCTCAAGAGCCGCAACAAGACGATCGTCAACAACCGGGAGATTACCGAGCCTTGGCTGCTCAAACATGAAGACCGCATCAAGATTTGCGACTTTCAGTACCTGTACCAGGATGATCCCAAGCCGGTTTCGACCCAGCCGAAGATCCCTGTGGAGTTCGGGCGCAATCTCGATCCGAACGACACGCACGATTCGGACGCCCCGAGCGAGACGAGCAGCATCGAACACGTCTTGCAGGCCAAGGGTTCGGAAGCCGACCTGATCCTCGGACAGCCCAGCGACAAACTACGGGCACTGCTCGATATCAGCGTTAGCCTCTCGAAGCCGGCGGATCTCGAATCGCTGTTGAACGCGATCGCGGACACGAGTTTTGGGGTCTTCCGTCAGGCGGATCGTTGCTTCATCATCATGGCCGAGGACAAACGGCTGGTGGCGAAGGTGACCAAGACTCGCCGCAAGGCCGATACCGACACAGCGAGTTTCAGCAAGACGATCGTGCGCAAGTGCATGGAGTCCCAGACCGCGTATCTCAGCGAGGATGCCTCCAGCGATTCCGCGATGGGGGCGGCGCAGTCGATCGCCGAGTTCCGAATTCGCTCCGTGATGTGCGTGCCTTTGCTTGGATCCGATGGTACTTCGATCGGAGCCATGCAACTCGACACCCAGGATCGCGGCAAAAAGTTCAAGCAGGACGACTTGAAGCTCCTGATGATCGTCGCGAACTTGGCCGGGGTTGCGATCGAAAAGGCCCGTCTGCACGAAAGTACCTTGTTGCGGGAGAAACTCCAGAACGAGATCGAGATCGCACGTAAGGTACAGCTCGATTTCCTTCCTCGCGAGATGCCGAAGATCCCCGGCTACGAATACTTCGCCGCTTACAGTGCCGCGCAGACCGTCGGCGGCGACTATTACACCTTTATTGAACTTCCCGACGGACGGATCGCCGCGCTGCTTGGCGATGTCGCCGGCAAGGGCGTACCGGCCGCGCTGCTCATGGCCAAGCTCAGTGCCGAAGCACGCTATTGCATGCTCACCCAACCGGATGTGCCCAAGGCCATTCAGAACCTCAGCGACTCCCTCATCCGCGGTGGCATCGGCGACCGCTTCGTCACCATGGCCGCCATGGTGCTCAATCCCAAAACCCACCGCGTCACCATCGTCAATGCCGGGCACCTGAACCCGATGCGCTATCGCGTCGGCGATCGCTCCCTTGTGGAAGTCATCTCGAACGAGCAGAGCGGTCTCGCGCTTGGCATCGTCGAAGGGTACCCCTACGAACTCATCGAGATCGATCTCCAACCGGGCGACACGCTGCTGACTTTCACCGACGGCGTCACCGACGCGATGTCCCCTCAGGATGTGATGTTCAATTACGATGGCATCACGGCAACGATCTCCCGCGGCACGCCCCGGGGGCCCCTCACGCGACCGAAAGCGCTCGGAGACCAGCTGTTCAACGCCGTCCGCAAACACGCCAACGGCCGCCCGCAAAACGACGACATCGCCATCGTTGCCTTTGGCCGATTGGGACCCGACGAAGACGATCCCGCCGACACCGCCCCGCAACCCAAATACGTCGCCAAGAGCTGAGAGACCGGCGAGGAACGCAGATGAGCAACACCTTGACGATGCCCGAACTGGAAGAGCAGACCGACCGGCGGACGCGCCGTCAGCCCCCTTACCACGTGGTACTTCTCAACGACGATGATCATTCCTACGCGTACGTCATCCTCATGCTGAAAGAGTTGTTTGGGCACCCGGTCGAGAAAGGTTACAAGCTCGCGGACGAAGTGGATAAGCAGGGGCGTGCGGTTGTCTACACCGGGACGAAGGAAGTCGCCGAACTGAAACAGGAACAGATCCACGCCTACGGACCGGATCCGACGATCAAGCGATGTCAGGGATCGATGACCGCGGAATTGGAGCCGGCCGAATAGCGGCCGGCTCCGCTCCTCCGGCTTACTTCTTTTCGATCTTCACCGACTTGATGACGATGTCGTCGTTGGGCACATTGCCGTGACCGCCCTTGTTGCCCGTCGGCACGGCCTTGATCTTGTCGACCACGTCCATGCCTTCAATGACCTTCGCGAACACCGCGTAGCCGTCGCTGCGCGGCGACTTGTCGAGGAAGGTATTGTTGTCGACGTTGATGAAAAACTGGCTGGTTGCACTGTCGGGGTCGCTCGTTCGCGCCATCGCCAAGGTGCCGCGCTTGTTCGACAGGCCGTTGGAGGCCTCGTTCTTGATCGCGGCCTTCGTCTTCTTCTGCTTCATGCCCGGCTCGAAGCCGCCGCCCTGGATCATGAAGTCGCGCTCGGAGTTCTCTTTGCCCATAACACGGTGGAAAATCGTGCCGTCGTAGTGCTTGCTCTCGGCATAGTCGATGAAGTTCTTGACGGTGATCGGGGCCTTCTCCTGATCTAGTTCGACCTTGATGGTGCCCATCGAGGTTTCGATAACGGCGACGGGGTTGGCGGCGCTCGCGGCGCTGGCGGCGAAGGCGAGGCCGACGATGCAGAGCATCAGATTCTTGATCGACATGCGTTTCTCCTTGGGATTTCGTGGGAATCGGGCAGTCCGTTCCCTTGGCGGAATTCTACGCCCTGTCCGGCGGCTTGCGAGGGGCCGCGCGAATCCCTAACGTCAACCTTCGACCCATTTCCCGCCGGGGTGCCGCCATGAAACGGTTCTCTTCACTTGCGATCGTGTTCCTCTCGGTGTGGCCGCTGGCGGCGCAGCCGAACTTCGAAGTGCCGAAAGCCGTCGCCATCGACGCCGAGTCTTTGAAGAAGATCGAGGGGAAGATCGAAGACCTGAAGGTGGCGCTTGACGGCTTGCCGCGCACGCTCGCGGCCGGCATCCGCGAGGACGTGCAGGTTTACCATAAGGCCGCCGTCTGGATGGTCCGTCACGGCGAGTACTTCGCCAAGGACACTGCCAAGCAGACGCTCGCCGTGCTGGACGCCGGCCTGGAGCGAGCGAAGCATGCCGCCGAGGGGAAGGCGCCGTGGCGCGACGTCCGGGGAAAGCCGATCATTCGCGGCCACTATTCGCCCGTCGACGGTTCTGTTCAACCAATGAGCGTCCTCGTGCCCGCCGAAGTCGACCCGACGAAACCCGGATTCCACATCGTCGTGGTGCTTCATGGCCGCGACCAGACACTGACCGAAGTGAAATTCATCGCGGGCAAGGAAAGCGCCAAGGTCGGGAATGCCTCCAATCGCATCGTCGTCGAGGTTTATGGGCGCGGCAACAACGCCTACCGCTGGGCCGGCGAGCAGGACGTTCACGAAGCGATTTTCGTCGCGCATCGTTCAGCAAAAGTCGCTGGGATCGAAGCGGAAAAGAAGTTATTGACCGCGCCGGTCTTCCTCCGCGGCTTTTCAATGGGCGGTGCCGGCACGTGGCACATCGGTTTGCACCATCCGTCGATGTTCCGCGCCATCAGTCCCGGGGCCGGGTTCACCACCACGCATGGCTACATCAAGAACCTGCCGAAACTGCCCGACTACCAAGAACGCTGCCTGACGATCTATGACGCGATCCACTACGCCGAGAACGCGTTCAACGTTCCGGTGATCGCCTACTCCGGCGAGAAGGACGGGCAGAAGGCGGCGGCCGACAACATCGAGAACGCGATCAAGGGGTTCAAGGAACCGCTGAACTTCCAGCACCTCGTCGCTCCGGGGCTGGAGCACAAGCAACCGCCGGAGTGGCTCGCGAAGATCGAAGCCGAGTTCGCGAAGATCGAAGCAATGGCGAAGCCGACGACCCCCGAACGTGTCCGGTTCGTGACCTACACGCTGCGCTATCCGAAATGCAAATGGGTTACGATCGAAGGGCTGGATCGGCACTACGACCGCACCGTCGTGGACGCGGTCCCGAAGGATGGGACCGCGATGGTAACGACCCAGAACGTCTCGCAGATCAAACTTGAACTCAAACTGGAATGGAAAATTGTGATCGATGGCCAGTCGGTTCCGGTATCGAACTCGCAGAGCTATGAAAAAGTGAATGGGAAATGGGCCGTTGCGAAGCTCGACGACAGACTCCGCAAACGCCCCGGCCTGCAAGGCCCGATCGACGACGTGTTCCACACGCCGTTCCGCGTCGTCGGCCCCACGAAGGCCGGCTGGATCGACGACCACGCTCAGGCGTCCCTCGCCCGCTTCGCTTACGAGTGGGACAAGTATTTCCGCGGCACGCTGCCGACGAAAGTCCACGGCGAACAGTCGGTTCTTTTCTTTGGTGATCCGGTGAGCAACCCAGAGATCGCGGCTGTACTGCCCAAACTGCCGATCACCTGGACGGCCGAGAAACTCGTCGTCAATGGAGTGGAATACGATCCAAAGACCCACTTGCCGGTGCTCATCTATCCACACCCAACCATGAAGGGGAAATACCTGGTCCTCAACAGCGGGCATACGTTCCGCGCGGCCGACCTCAAGGGGACGAACGCATTGCTTTATCCGCGCCTCGGCGATTGGGCCGTGCTGAAGCCGAACCCGACGAAGGCCGACCCGGCGGCGGCGGATGTGGTCGCGGCCGGGATCTTCGATGAGAACTGGCAGTTTGAAAAATAAGACGACATTCGATCGGCGTATCGCACGTCAGACGTGCAACTCGACCGTTCGACTCGTCCGGCCCGCGTAGCGTTCACGGATCGGCTGGATTTCGTTCTGCAGGAATTCGTCGACCTGTTCCGGCGAGCGCCCGACGAAGGCGCTCGGCTCCAATTCCCCCGCGAAGTCGACACCGGCAAACGCCGACTCGCCCTTGAGGCGATCGATGATTTCCGTGGCCGATCCGACGCCGTTCTTGATGCGCTCGGTGACGGCGTGGCTGTGGGTCTTCACAAGTTCATGGACGTGCTGCCGGTCCGCGCCGGCACGCACGGCCGCCATCATCAGGTTCTCCGTCGCCATATAGGGCAGGTATTCGCGCACGCTCTTCGCGACGATCGGCCGGTTGACGATCAAGCCGCCGCCGATGTTCTGGCCGATGCGCAGGATCGCATCCGCCGCGAGGAACGCCTGTGGAATGTACAACCGTCGCGCGGCCGAATCGTCGAGCGTGCGCTCGAACCACTGCGTGGCTTGCGTCCCCGCCGCCATGGCCGGAAGGCCAATCAGGTAGCGAGACAGCGAGCACATCCGCTCCGCCCGCATCGGGTTCCGTTTGTATGCCATCGCGCTCGAACCGATCTGCCCGGCCTCGAAGGGTTCGTCGACCTCCTGACGATGTGCGAGCAGGCGCAGGTCGTTGCCCCACTTGTGGGCCGATTGGCCGAGACCGGACAACGCATCGAGAATCTGCGAATCGATCTTGCGGGAGTAGGTCTGTCCCGTGACCGGGAACACACGATCGAAGCCCATCTTCCGAGCGACGAGGCGATCGAGTTCGCGGACCTTGGCGTGGTCGCCCCTGAACAACGCAAGGAAACTGGCCTGTGTGCCGGTGGTGCCCTTGGTGCCGCGGAACGGGAGTTCGTCCCGCCGACGCTCGAGTTCGCGCAGGTCGAGTACGAGGTCGAAGAGCCAGAGCACGGCTCGCTTGCCCACGGTCGTCAGTTGCGCCGGCTGGAAGTGCGTGAAGCCGAGCGTAGGCTCGGCCCGCCAGCGTTCGGCGAAGGTCGCCAGCGCATCGACGAGCGACGCCAGCGATCCGCACAGGTCGTCGAGCGATTCCCGCATCAGGATCAGGTCGGCATTGTCGGTGACGTAGCAGGATGTTGCACCGAGGTGGACGATCTCCTTCGCACCCGGGGCGACTTCGCCGAGGGCGGCGACGTGGGCCATGACGTCGTGTCGGGTGATTTTTTCGAGCGCGGCGGCGCGGGACAGATCGACGTCGTCGAGATGGGCGCGGAGTTCGGCGAGATGCGCCGGGGTCACGCGTACTCCACTGCCTTCGGCGGCGGGAAGGCCAAGTTCGTGCTCGGCTTCGGCGAGGGCGAGCCAGAGGCGTCGCCAGGTGCGAAACTTGCGCAGCGGCCCCCAGCGTTCGGCCATGGCGCGGCTGGCATAGCGGCCGATGAGCGGGTTGTCGTAGAGCGTGTCGCGGTCCGAATCGGGCATGTCGGAAAGAACTCCGGCCAACTTGAGGGCGATTCATCGGATTCGCGGAATCGGCCCCGCGGCGCGGGCGACCGGACCGATGCTACGGCTTTTGTAGGTTTTTCGCGTCGCGCCGGCCGGGCCGGGTATTCTTTCCCGTTGTCATGCCCGGAAGCGTCAGCCGCGGGGTGCGATTGTGACGATGAATCCGTCAGACCCGACTCGGAGGATCAAACCATGCGAAGCGGAATCCTGAAGGCCATCGTCGCCGCGCTGGCGATCGGCGCCTTCGCCTCGAGCGCAAGCGCCGGCGACCCGCCCCTGCCGCGCACGTTCTACTACCCGTATCACTATTTCCCGCACAGCTACTGGCCTGCGCAAAGCCCCAAGTACCCGGAATCGAAGGGCAGCCCGTACATGCGGCCGCCCGCGTACATGGCCTACCCGCCTTTCAAGGAACCGGGCTGGCGCTATGAACTCTGGTCGCCGATGCGCTACCACCGCGGCAACCACTTCTGGCTCGATCAGTTCTAAGCCAACCGCGAACGCGTCGGGTCGGACGGGCAGGGAGGCCCGTCCGACCCGTTTTCGTGATTGGACACCGCGAAGCGATTTACTAAAAGAATACCGTCACCCGCGCGGCCAAAGGTCGGCCCCGCGAGCGCACACCGACGCGGAGAACCAACATGGCCCATATCGTCACCGAAAGCTGCAACGACTGCAAGTACACCGATTGTTGCGTCGTCTGCCCGGTGGAGTGCTTCTACCAGGACGAGAAGATGCTATACATCGACCCCGATGATTGCATCGACTGCGAAGCCTGCGTGCCGGAGTGCCCGGTCGAAGCGATCTACGGCGAGGCGAACCTTCCGTCGCAATTCGCCAGCTACGTCCAACTCAACAAGGACAAGGCAGCCGCGTTGAAGGGCAGCGGCGGCCAAATCACCGAAAAGCAGGATCCGATCGAAGGCCCCGGCTGCAAGAAGAAGTAATCCGGCAACCATGCCCGGAGTCTGGAAAGGCCTGCGGCATGCCCCGCAGGCTTTTTCGCTTTCGTCGGTCTATCATGGTTCTGATTCCGCAATCCGCTATCCGAATTCCGCAATGTCAAAGACCGGCATCCTGCTCATTCAACTTGGTACTCCGGACGCGCCGACCGCGGCCGCGCTGCGACCGTATCTCCGGCAATTCCTCTTCGATCCGCGCGTCGTGGAGACCGCGGCCGACACTGCAAAGTACATACACCCGGGACCGCCGCGCAAAGCGAGGCCGAGTGTCGCGCGGTGGAAATGGTCGGCGATTATGAATCTGTTCGTCCTGACCTTCCGCCCGAAGGATTCCGCTGCCAAGTACGCCCGCATATGGGACGCGAAAACCGGATCGCCCTTGATGCACCACACGATCCGCCAGACGGAGTTGCTGCAAACGCGATTTCCCAACACCACCGTCCGGTTCGGAATGATGGTCGGCAATCCGTCGGTCGAGTCCGTCACGCGCGAGATGCTGGCGGCGGGCGTTGACCGGATCGTGGCCGTGCCGATGTTCCCGCAGTATTCCAGTACGACCACCGCGAGTGCCACCGATGCCCTCGCGAAACTGATGCTCAAGCTCCGTGTCGTGCCGGCGCTGCGCATCGTGCCACCATATTACGACCACTCCGGTTACATCGACGCCGTCGCGGCCACCGTGCAGGACGACCTTGCGGCGCTGCCCTGGGTACCGGAGCACGTCGTGTTCAGCTTTCACGGCATCCCGCAGAAGTACGCCCAGCGCGGCGATCCGTACGCGACGCACTGCGTTCGCACGACTCGGGCGCTCGTGGCGAAACTCGGCTGGGAACGGAGTTACTGGACGCAGACGTACCAGAGCCGCTTCGGTCGAGATCCTTGGCTGAAGCCGTACACGGACGACGTGTTGGAATCCCTTGCAAATCGCGGTATGAAACGTGTCGCCGTGGTATTGCCCGGCTTCACGGCGGATTGTCTGGAGACAGTGGACGAGATCGGCCGCGAAAGTGAAGAGGCGTTCCATCACGCCGGCGGCGAGCAGTTGCGTGCCGTCCCTTGCCTGAACGAGCATCCGAAGTGGATCGACGCGCTCGAGGCGATCGTCCGCCACGATGGGCAGGGGTGGCTTCCCAGCGCGGAGTGCGGAGTGCGGAGTGCGGAGTGAAAACCGAATCCACGATCACGCCAGCAATTCCTTCACGACGCGGCCATGCACGTCCGTCAGGCGGAAGTTCCGGCCGGCGTAGCGGAAGGTCAGCCTCTCGTGGTCGAGGCCCAACTGGTGCAGGATCGTCGCGTGGAGGTCGTGCATGTGGACCTTGTCCTGCACGGCGAGGCTGCCGAATTCGTCGGTGGCTCCGAAGGCGGTGCCGGTCTTGAACCCGCCGCCGGTCAGCCAGACGGTGAAGCCGCCGGGGTTGTGGTCGCGGCCAGTGCCGTTCTTCTCGGCGTAGGGAGTGCGGCCGAACTCACCGCCCCACCAGACGATAGTGTCCTTCAACAAGCCACGCCGATTCAAATCTTCGATCAGCCCCGCGATCGGCTTATCGACCGCCTTCGCGTGCTCGCCGTGCTTCGGCAGGTTCGAGTGCTGATCCCAGGCCGGGTTCGCGGAGTTGTCGCCGTAGGTTACCTGCACAAAGCGCACGCCGGCCTCGCAGAGCCGCCGCGCCATCAGGCACTCGCGTCCGAAGGTGTCGGTCGGCTTCTCGTCGATTCCGTACAGGGCCTTCGTTTCTTTTGTCTCCTTCGAGAGGTCCAGCACGTCCGGGGCGTTCTGCTGCATCCGCCAGGCGAGTTCGTAGGAGTTCGCGACGGCTTCGAGTTCGGTGTCGCCGGGCGTGCGCTTGAGTTGTTCGGCGTGCAGTTCGCGGAGCAGATCGAACGGTGCGTTCGTCGCGCCGACGTTGCGGAGCGCGACATCGGAAGCAGGACCACCAGCGCGGCCGAGGGCCGTACCCTGGTAGACGGCCGGAAGGAACGCGGTGCCGTAGTTCCGCGCCCCGCCGTTGCCGACGGACGGCGCGATCGACACGAAACCGGGGAGATTCTTGTTCTCGCTGCCGAGGCCGTAGAGCACCCACGACCCCATGCTGGGGCGGACGAAACTGGTAGAGCCGCAGTGCAGGAAGAGCGTGGCCGGGCCGTGCGCGACGCCTTCGGTGTGCAGCGAATGGACGAAGCCGAGATTGTCGATCTGCGTGTTGATCGTCGGGAAGAGGTCGGAGGCCCACCGGCCGGTCTGGCCGCGCTGGGCGAACTTCCAGAGAGGCTTCATGACGCGGTGGGAGCTGGCGCGGTTGCCGGTGTTCGCCTTGATCCGTGCATCTTCGAAGGAGAGCTGTTTACCGTCCTCCTTGACAAGCAGCGGTTTGTAGTCGTAGGAATCGACATGGCTGACACCGCCCTGCATGAAGAGGAAGATGACGCGCTTGGCCTTCGGGGGAAAGTGTGGCGCCTTGGGGGCGAGCGGGTCTGCCGTCGCGGCGTCGGCGGTGGTGAGGCCGGCGAGCGCGAGGGCACCGAAGCCGCATCCGGTGCGGGAGAGCCAATCGCGGCGGGAAAGCGTGTGCAACACGGATGGCCTCAATTCACGAATCGGAAATCGGCCGAAGCGAACACGGCGTGGACCAGTTTCGTCCAGGCGTCCTTCGCGTCGGAGCGGTTCTTGAGGAAGTTCGTCGCGACGGTCCGCTCGCCGTCGGTCGGCTCCCGGCCGAGCGTGGCCCGGTAGAGCGAGCCGATGCGGGCATCGTCGGAGTCGCTCGTAGCCATTAGCTTCGCGGCGGCGAGCTTCGCCTGCTCGGCGACGAACGGATTGTTCATCAGGTAGAGCGCCTGCGGGGCGACTGTGCTGACGTTGCGGACGCCGGTGACGGTACTCGGGTCGGCCGCGTCGAAGACCTCGAGCAGTTCCGGCAGGGCGTTGCGGAACATCGGCAGGTAAACGCTGCGTCGCGTCGAGTTCGCCTTGAAGTTGTAATCGGCCGAAAGCGTGGTCGGGAATGCGGGTCCGCTGCGCTCGTCGGAGAGCGTGCCGGCGATGCGGAGGATCGAATCGCGGATCGCCTCGCCGGTTATGCGGCGGCGGTTCGCACGGCCGAACAATCGGTTCTCTGGATCGGCCGCGACAGTCTTCGTATCGCCGACGCTCGACTGCTGGTACGTCTTGCTGAGAACGATCGAGCGCACGAGCTTTTTCATCGACCATCCGTCGGCGACAAACTGCAAGCTAAGAGCATCGAGGAGTTCGGGATGCGACGGCTTCTCGCCCGTGGTGCCGAAGTTGTCCGTCGTCCGCACGATCCCACTCCCGAAGAGCCAGTGCCAGGTGCGATTGACGATGACGCGCGAGGTCAGCGGGTTGTCCTTCGACGCGATCCAGTTCGCCAGTTCAAGCCTTCCGCTCTTATCCTTCGGGAATGAAACGGCGCCGAAACTCGCGACCTTCAGGACGCCGCGCGGGGCGGCCTCGCCGAGGTTGTGCGGGTTGCCGCGGATATGGACCTTCGTATCCTCGATCTGCTTCTCCTCGACGACGGAAATCACCTTCGGCCGCTTCGGCGCCGTCTCCTGAAGCTTCTTCAACTCGGCTTCCAAAGTCTTCGTCGAATCGGTCTTCGGTTCGACCTTCTTCGCTGAGGTCGTCCCATCTGTCGTTTCGGGAACGTACACCACTGCGTCCGCTGTCACGTGGCCCTTAGTGTCTTCATTGGAGATGATGACGTGCGAGAAGCCGCCTTTCTCGAAGCGAAACTCGCCGAGCGAGACGTAGCGGCCGTCGATCGGCGGCCACTTCTGCATGTCGATCATCAGTTCCTTCTCGCCGTCGGCGCTGAACACGGAGACGGGTACCTTGTTCGAGCGCGATGTGCCGGCCGAGTAGGCGAGGCGGACCTCGTATTTGCCGGGCGGCAGGTTCTCGGGCTGGAAGGTGAGCGTCTTCTCTCCCTTGCCCTCGTTCTTGTCGTGGATGTAACCGTCGCCGATATAGCTGCCGGAGTGCTGGGAGTGCATCCAATCGCCGACCTTCTTGGCGGCCGCATCGTCGACGACAATTCCGGGGATCTCCTTCGCGAGCAAGATACCGCCGGCCTTCGTGGCACCCTTCGACTTCTCCGCCTTGATGCGGGCCTGGAGCGATGCGATCCGCTTCTCCGCCTCGGCGTACTTCGCCTCCATCGCCGGGTCGACCGGCAGCGGCACGTCGATCCACTTCGATACGTTTGCGTGCTCCAGCGTCTTCGCGTTCCGTAGGATGCCGGCGAGGGCGTAGTAGTCCTTGGTCGGGATCGGGTCGAACTTGTGGTCATGGCAGCGGGCACACGTGACGGTCTGTGCGAGGAAGCCCTTTGTGATCACGTCGAGCTGTTCGTCCACGACGTCCATGCGGAGCATCTTCTTGTCCTGCTCCTCGAGGTTCGTGTTACCGAGGGCGAGAAAGGTCGTCGCGATGATCTGCCGGCGGCGTTCGGCCGGGTTGTTCGACGTCATCAGGTCGCCGGCGATATGCTCGCGGATGAAACGGTCGAACGGCACGTCCTCGTTGAACGACTCGATGACGTAGTCGCGGTAGCGCCAGGCCTCGTCGAGGATGAAACCGCGGAGCGTGACCGACTCGGCGTAGCGCGCGACGTCTAACCAGTTGCGGCCCCAGCGCTCGCCGAACGCGGGGGACGCGAGCAACTTGTCGACAAGCGTATCGATGGCGTTCGGCGAGTCGTCCTTCACGAACGCGTCCAGTTCCGCCGGCGAAGGAACGTATCCTACAAGATCGTAGTAAAGCCGTCGCGCCAGCGTCGCCCGGTCGGCTGGTTTCGCGGCGGAAAGCCCCTTCGCTTCCAGACCAGCGGCGATGAACCGATCGATCGGGTTCGCGTTCCAGTCCTTGGTCTTCGCGGTCGGCGCTTCGACGGCTTTCGGCGGGATGTACGACCAGAACTTGCGGCCTTCCTCCAGGCTCAGTCCGATTTGTTTCTTCACCGCGCCCGTCCCATCGCGCGGATCGGGCGCGCCCATTGCCACCCACTTCTCGAAGTCCGCGATCACCGCGTCGGGCAGCTTGCCCTTCGGCGGCATCTTCAGGTCGCCGTCGTACTTCAGCGATTTCAGCAGCAGGCTGTTCTTCGGCTCCTTCGCGTCGATCACTGCACCGCTCTCGCCGCCAGCGGCGATACCGGCTTTTGAATCGAGGAGTAGTTGGCCCTTCAACTTGTTGTTCTTCTCGGCCTCGGCCGAATGGCATTTCTGGCAATGCTCGACCAGCACCGGGCGGATTTTTTGCTCGAAGAACTCGATGCCCTTCGGATCGGCGGCGGTAATCGCCGAAATGGAGGTGAGTGTGAGAAGACCGGCGAGGAATCGACGCAGAAGCATGATCGAACCGTCGGAATGCGGGAGAACCTACCGGTACATTGTGCCAAATTCGATCGAGGATCGCAATTGCCGATTGGGAAATGCCGTCAATCGACCGGTTTCAGTACGTGCAGTGTCACGGTCTTCACGAAGTCCTTGACCTTGGGACGGTAGGCGTCCATGTGCGGCGCCTTAGAGTGGGCGTCGAGCGCGGCGAGGTCGGCCCACTTCTCGACGACGACAACGACGTTCTCGCGTACGGGCGGCTGGGCCGCAGCCCCGCAGTGCACATCGATCGCGGGGCCATACTCGATGCACCCGGCCTCGGCACGGACTTGCGGCACGAGCTTGCGGAACTCCGCGAGGAACAACTCGCGTGTGCCGGGGTTCAACTCGATGGTGGCGATGACGTGGATCATGTGTTCACACTTGGGGTAGTTTGCCCGCGAGGATGTCCCGTTCCCATTGCTCTTGGAGTGGCCATTTCACCGCGCAGGTGCCGAAGTCGGCCATGTATTGGTATTTAGTGAGCCGATCGATCGTCGCTTGAATCTGCTGATTGTCTTTTCGAAAGTACGGCCCGTGGCTTGGCAGCAGAATTTCGATCTCGGCATCGTCGCGGATCCGTTCGAGCGAGCTAATGAAGTCCGGCAGGTGCGATCCGTGGTGGGCGTCGATGACGCCGACGCAGCCGTCGGCGTAGATGTTGTCGCCGCTGAAGAGGAGGTTGCCGAGCTTGAAGCTGAGTTGTCCCGGCGTGTGGCCGGGCGTGGACCAGACGTCGAGCTTCAGCTTGCCAACCTTGATCGAATCGCCGTCCTTCAGCTTCAAGTCGATCTTGCAGGGCGGCATCGCGATCTCGAAATCCTGCGCGGAGATGCGGGCATAGGTCTGCTCGCGCTCGCCGGCCTCGAGCAGCACGGCCGCCTTCGGGTGCGCGGCGGCCTTCGTCTTCAGCCGTTCCCGCGCCTTCGCCAGCGCCTGCACATGGTCAGCGTCGGCGTGTGTGGCCACCACCATCTTGCATTTCGAGAGCGGGAAATCCATCGCGCGGATGAGATCGATTACGTCGCCAAGCGATTCGTCCAGGCCGATGTCGAGCAAAACGAATTCTGTGCCGCCGTCGATGAGGTAGATGTTTACGCCGAACGCGCGCCCCGCCGCGACGTTCAGCTCGATTACGTTGGGGAAAATGTACTTTCGATTGTTCATGCGCAGTCCCGGTCGGTGAGCGCGGCTGATGGATGCATTCTAAGAATGGACCGCAGATAACGCGGATTTCAACGCAGATTGAAGATGATAAAATACCGTCTTCATCATCTTGATCTCCGTCCGGAGGTCTGCGTCATCAGCGGGCCAATCTTCACTCCGGCCGCAGCAGCGGGAAGAGGATCACGTCGCGGATCGTCGTCGTGTTCGTCAGCAGCATCACGAGGCGGTCGATGCCGATGCCGAGGCCACCGGCGGGCGGCATGCCGTGGCGCAGCGCCCGCACGAAATCGTCGTCCATCTTCGCCATCGTATCCTCGGCGTTCATCCCGGAGAGCTGCCGGCGGAAGGTCGCCTCCTGCGTGATCGGGTCGTTCAGCTCCGTGTAGGCGTTCGCCAGTTCCATGCCGGCCACGTATAGTTCGAACCGCTCCGCCAGTTCCGGCGTCTCGCGCTTCCGCTTCGTTAGCGGGCATAGCGCGGCGGGATAGTCGAAAACGAACGTCGGCTTGTCGGCCTTCGCCAGTTCCGGCTCGACGCAGTGCTCGAAGAGTTCGTGGACGAGCACGTCGTGTTCTTTCTGCGTCGAGGTCTTCGCCTTCTCGTCCTTCAGTTCGAGTGGAATCTTGAGTTCCAACGCCTTGGCCTTCACCCCGTCGCGGTCGAAGAGATCGACGCCGGTCGTTTGCTTGAATATGTCCGAGTACCGCACACGCGGCCAGGGCGGGGCGAAGTCGATCTGTCGTTCGCCGTAGGTCAGCGTGCGCGATGAACCGAGTGCGTCCACGCACTTTACAAAGACACCTTCGGTCAGGTCCATCATCGTGAAGAGATCGCCGTAGGCGCAATAAAGCTCCAGCATCGTGAATTCGGGGTTGTGGCGGCGGCTGATCCCCTCGTTGCGGAAGACGCGGCCGATCTCATAGACCTTCTCGATGCCGCCGACGAGCAGGCGCTTCAGCGGCAGTTCGAGCGCGATACGGAGGAAAAGCGGGATGTCGAGCGCGTTGTGGTGCGTATCGAACGGCCGCGCCGCCGCACCGCCGGCGATGGCGTGCAGCGTCGGCGTCTCCACTTCCAGGTAGCCCTGATCGTCCAAATAGTTCCGAATGGTGCGGAGCACCTTCACGCGTTGGTGGGCACGGCGCAGCGTATCTGGCGTGTAGACGAGATCGAGGTACCGGTGCCGCAGGCGGTACTCTTCGTCCGACATGCCATAGTAGCCGGTCGGGTGCGGTTCGAGCGACTTCGTCAGGAATGTGAGTTGGCTGGCGCGGATGGTCGGCTCGCCCATCTTCGTCTTGCCGAACTCGCCGTCGATGCCGACGAGGTCGCCGAGGTCGAGCAGTTCCGCAACTTTCCAGCCCAGCTCGCCGATCTGCTTCGAGCCGAGCATCACCTGCACTTTGCCGGTCTGGTCCCAGAGGTCGAGGAAGTAGACCTTCCCCATCTTCCGCCGGCCGACGACGCGCCCGGCGGCGCGGACCTTCGGGCCGGGATTCGCATCGTCGAATGGATTGCACGGAAGCTCGCGGATTGTCGCGATCGGTTGATGGCCATCGAATCGCTGGCCCCAGGGGTCGATGCCGAGGGCTTCGATCTGTTTCAGTTTCGCGAGGCGGACTTCCGCATGGTCGTTCGTATCGGCGGGCGGGGGAGAAGTCGGTTCGGAAGCCACGGGAAGTCGCCTTTCCATCGGAAACAGGAGCATGTTAGCCTTCGCGGAGAATTTTAGGGAATCGACGCGGGAACGCGAGGGCGGGTTCACGATGAACGCGACTGCCGAACGACTGGATACCGAACGCGTCTTCCACGACGAGCAGGCTTCGGAGCGGGCCGTCAGCTTTCACAGCGGTCGGGCCGATCTGCGGTTCGCGGACGAGGCGTACCTCGATCACGAAACCTGGATCCGACCGGCGTTCGCACAACTCGGCGTATTGAAAGGCATGAACGTTCTCGATTACGGTTGTGGGCACGGCATGGCGGCTGTCGTGATGGCACGCGCCGGAGCTGCCGTAAGCGCGTTCGATCTCTCGCCCGGGTACGTCCGTGAAGTCCGCGAGCGAGCTGCCGCGAATGGAGTGGACGTGACCGCGATCGCCGCGAACGGCGAGGAGCTTCCCTACGCCGACCAGTCGTTCGACGCCGTCTGGGGCTGTGCGATCCTGCATCACCTCGATCTGGCGAAGGCCGCTGCGGAATTGAAGCGAGTCCTGAAGCCCGGAGGCGTGGCCGTCTTCTGCGAGCCGTGGGGTGGGAATCCCTTCCTGAGCCTCGCCCGCCGTTGGCTCCCGTACCCCGGCAAACATCGCACGCCGGACGAGCGCCCGCTCGTATCCGCCGACCTGCCGCCACTGCGGGCCGCATTCCCAAACTTGACGGTGCAAGGCTTCCAGCTGCTCGGCATGGTCCGCCGCGTCATTTGTTCGCACGCGTTGAATGGCGCTCTGGATCGCGTGGATCGCCGATTGCTGCGAGCGGTGCCTGCGCTCGGGAATTGGTGCCGATATGTGGTATTGACGCTGCCGAACGGGTAAAATCCCGGAATGGACGCGCCGCCGCCAGTCCCGCCCGCCCCGCCGCCCCCGGCTCGCTCGCCGGAGCGGTTCGCGATCGCCGTGGCCGTCGTCGTCCTCTTCGGCCTGCTCCTCTACCGTGGCTACGGCAACGGCTATCGCGTCCAGCCGTCGCAACAATCTGCTGCGCCGCTGCCCCTCGACGTCAACGCCGCCGATCGCACCGAACTGCTTCAGATCCCCGGCGTCGGACCCACCCTCGCCGACGCGATCCTCACGCACCGTTCCACCTTTGGCCCGTTCCAGTCCCTCGAAGAACTCGACGGCGTCCCCGGTATCGGCAGCAAGACGCTCGACAAGCTCCGCAACTGGCTCGTCGTCGACGCGAAGACACCCGCGAAACCGGCCGAACCGAAGTTCGAAACGCTCACCCGCCCCGCACCGCCCGCACCGGCACCGGCCGCTTCCACCACTACCAAACTCGCCCCCGGCCAGACGCTCGACCCGAACACCGCGACCCTCGCCGAACTCCACCAGTTGCCCGGCATCGGCGCGAAGATGGCCGAGCGCATCGTCGCCGAGCGCACCAAAAAGCCATTCGACTCGATCGACGACCTCCGCCGCGTCAGCGGCATCGGCGCGAAGACGCTCGACAAGATCCGCCCGCACCTCGCGATCGCACGACGCTGATCCTACAATAGTGGCTCAGCTTCCACTCAAAATAGGTCGCCCATGCCGCTCGCCATCGACACCGCCGCCGCCGTGGACCGATTGCTCCGCTTCCTCTCGATCGAAGGCATCACCGGCCAGGAGGCCGCGATCGGGAAGGAAATCGTCGCGACCTTGAAGGAGGTCGGCGTGCCGGAGTCGACCATCCGCTACGACGACGCCAACACGCGCATCCCCGCTCCGACGCAGACGGGCAACATCATCGTCGACCTGCCCGGCACGCTGGACGCGCCGCGCATCCTCTTCATGACGCACATGGACACCGTGCCGCTGTGCGCCGGGGCAAAGCCGAAGCGGGCGGAGAACCGCATCGTCAACGAGAACCCGAAGGCGGCCCTCGGCGGCGACGACCGCACCGGCTGCGCCGCCGTCGTCACGCTCGCGGCTGAACTCATCAAGCAGAAGCTCCCGCACCCGCCCATCACGCTCTTCTTCACCGTCCGCGAGGAGAGCGGCCTGTTCGGCGCCAAGCACGTCGACCCGACCGTGCTCGGCGGCGCCGTCATGGGCTTCAACATCGACGGCCGCAGCGCCAGCGAGATCACCATCGGCGCCATCGGTGCCGACCGCTGGGAAGTCGAGATCCACGGTCGCGCCTCGCATGCCGGCGTCCACCCCGAGCGCGGCATCTCCGCCAGCGTCGTCGCCTCCCTCGCCATCGCGGACGTGTTCAACAGCGGCTGGTTCGGCAAGGTCGTCAAGAAGGGGAAGGAAGGCACCAGCAACGTCGGCAGCATCGGCGACGCCGACGGCAAGAGTGCCGGCAACGCCACGAACGTCGTGACCGACTACGTCCTGATCCGCGGCGAGAGCCGCAGCCACGATGCGAAGTTCGTGCGCGAGATCACGGCCGCGTACAAGCTCGCCTTCGAGAAGGCGGCGAAGAAGGTAAAGGACCACAAGGGGAAGCCGGCGAAGGTGAAGTTCTCGAGCCGGCTGGACTACGTACCCTTCCGCCTGCCGGACGGCGCGCCGGTCATCAAGCGGGCGATGGCGGCGGCGAAGTCGATCAAGCTCAAGCCGACGACGAAGGTGACGAACGGCGGGCTGGACGCGAATTGGATGGTGAAGCACGGCATCCCGACGATCACGTTCGGCGCGGGACAGAACGAGATCCACACGGTCAACGAGTTCGTGGACCTGAAGGAGTTCGAGGCCGGCTGCCGGTTGGCGCTGGCGCTGGCGACGACGGGGTGAGCGGGTGTGGGAGCTTGCCTTTCGTCCACGGCATGATTCCGCCGCATCCGCGCCACCCTCCGGCGGACCCACTCATTTTTTCGGACCCACTCTTGATGATCGTTGTAAGTCCAACCGGATAATGACTTGCGGCGATTGTCTCGCTCCGTCGCCCCTCCGGGGCGAAGATTCGCGACGATTGTTCCACGGGTTCCGCTTCGCTCCACCCGTGGCTACAGCCCGTTGCCCCTTCGGGGCAAAAGACCAGCGTTCGACCGTTCCAACGGGGTGAGCCGAGTCTTCGAGGATGAACGAAAGGCGGTCGAATCGGGTTCCTAGTTTTCGGCCCCGGACGGGGTCGGGGAGTGTAGCCACGGGTGCAACCCGTGGAGGGAGGTTCTCGGTTTTCGGCCCCGGATGGGGCCGGGGAGTGTAGCCACGGGTGAAACCCGTGGAGGGAGGTTCTCGGTTTTCGGCCCCGGATGGGGCCGCGGAGTGTAGCCACGGGTGAAACCCGTGGAGGGAGGTTCTCGGTTTTCGGCCCCGGATGGGGCCGCGGAGTGTAGCCACGGGTGAAACCCGTGGAAGATTGTTTCCCAACACCTTTCGACCTGCCCCGGAGGGGCAGAGGAACGCTTCCGTCGCCCCTTCTGGGCGAACATTCACGCGATCGTTCCACGGGTTCCGCTTCGCTCCACCCGTGGCTAAAGCCCGTTGCCCCTCCGGGGCAAAAAGGCAGAGGTTGACCGATCCGAAGTGTGGCCCGAGTTTCATGATATTCGACTCCGGTCGGTTCCGCGGCGATGATGTTTTCGCGGCGGGATTCGAAGTCTCGGCGACCCTACATGTTCGGAATACTCCCATCGGGATTTGACCGCTTGTCGAGCGAACGGATTCGCCAACAGTCCCTAGCGATAGATGCTACAAAGCACAGTCCAAGCGCCGCGTGGAAACTGCTGACAACGATCGTTCCCCAAGGGCCTATCGCGAGATCGACAAGCAACGCCGCAACCCAGAACACCAACGGGTACACCGGAATGATCGGTGCGAGGCTGACACCTTCGCGCTGACCCTTCGGTATGCCGCGATGTGCCGCCGTTGCAGCGTGATTCGCTAGCGCCGCGCTGCCCCAGAGCAGCCAGACGAAGCACACTTCGATGAGGAGTCCCCACCAAGGCATTTCCACGGAGGTGAGTCCTTCTTGCGAGGTTAAGGGACAAGACTCATAGGTGGACCGTGACTTCGAGGCCTATCGAGCGGTGGATGATCGTACATGCGGTGGACCTCGAAGACTCGGCCCACCCTACGTTTCCGTCATCCTCACCCCTTCGCGATCCAGCGCGCCAGGTCCTTCAGCTTCGGGGATTTCCCCTGCATCAGGAAGCCGACGCGGAAGATGCGGCCAGCGGCCCAGACGCAGGCCACCGTCGTCAGCGCCACGATCGCGGCGCCGCCGAGGAGCTGCACCAGCGGCACGCCCGGCGGCACACTCTGGCGGGCGACGAGGATCATCGGCGCGCTCGTCGGGATCAGCGAACAGATCACCGCCAGCTTGCCGTGCGGGTCCATCAGGATCGGCCCGATGGCGAACATCGGCATCACCATGAAGAACATGACGGGCGTCAGCAGCGTCTGCGTGTCCTTCACGTCCTGGGCGGCGGCGCCGACGGCGATGAAGATCGAGCCGAAGATGAGCAGCGCCATGGTCAGGAAGACGAAGAACCAGACCATGAGTTCAGGCGTGATGGAGTCCGTCAGGCCGTAGCGGCTGGCGGCGACGAATCCGCCGCCGAAGTAGATCGCCGCCGTGGTGAGGGCGATGCCGACGAGGCCGAGCAGCTTGCCCGCCATCAGCTCGAAGGGCGTGACCGAGCCGAGCAGCACCTCGGCGATGCGCTGGCTCTTCTCCTCGACGACGCCGTTCATGGCCGGCGATGCGCCGAACATGATGACCATGAACATGAGGCCGATGAGCACGCCGGGCAGCAGGAAGTTCGCCAGCCGCTTCTCGTCGGCGGCGTCTTCGATTTCGCCGGTCTGGGCGTTCCTGGTCGTCAATCCTTTGGTCTTCAGGGAAATCGGTTGCTGGATCGCCCGTAGTTTCGCGGGGTCCACGTTCTCGCGGGCGAAACGCTCGCGTTGCACCGCGTCGTTGATGCGCCGTTCGAGGTAGCGGCCGAGGAAGCCTTCGCCGGGCTTCTTCGATTGCAGTCGGACGGCCTGCACATCCTCCGCCGATTCCGGGTTCGGGTCGGTTCGGGTCTGGTAAATGTCCGGGCCGATTTCGATGAACGCTTCGATCTCGTTCTTGCGCGACCGTTCGGACAGTTCGAACCGCTGTTGACGGATCGCGATGTCGGAACCGTCGCTCGGCGGAACGACTTCGATCTTGAGAGCCGGGTGGATCTGCTGGCCCGTCGCGGGATCCTTGATGATGACGGTGTTGTAGAGCACCGTGTCCGCTTCGAGCGCCGCCGCGATCTTGCCCCCCGGCGAGCGGTCGACGACGGCGTAGGTCTTCTCTGATGTATCGTCGAGCTTTTTCGAGAGCGCCGACAGGCCGATGCTGCCGCCCATCATCACGGGCATGAGGATGAGCGAGACGAGGAACGCCTTCGTCCGCACGCCGGCGAGGTATTCGCGCTTCGCGATGGTCAGGATTTTCCGCATGGCGTTATTCGTCCTTCGGGTCGGCGATGCGAACGAAGATGTCGTGGAGGTTCGGCCGGGTCTGCTCGAACTGGCGGACGGCGCCGCGGCGCATCAGCTCGCGCAGGATCGCCTGCGGGTCGGCACCGCGATTGAGTCGCAATTCCTGATAGCGGCCGAAGTCGGTGAGCTTGTCCACGCCGTCGAGGCCTTCCAGTGAACCGCCTTCGAGCCGCACGCGCAGGGTGTCGAAGCCGTAGGCGTCCTGGATCGCGTCCAGCGTGCCGTCGAGGACTTTCTTCCCCTTGTAGATCATGAAGACGAAATCGCAGAGCTGCTCGGCGACGGCCATGTTGTGCGTGGAGAAGATGATGGTCTTGCCGGCCTTGCGCAGGTCGAGGATCGCGCGGCGGAAGAGGTTCTCGTTCACCGGGTCGAGGCCGCTGAACGGTTCGTCGAGGATGATGAGTTCGGGATCGGAGACGACGGCGGAGATGAACTGCACCTTCTGGCTCATCCCCTTCGAGAGCTGGTCGACGCGCTTGTCGGCCGCGTGCGCCAGTTCCATCCGTTCCAGCCACTCCGCGATCTTCGCCTGCGGGGCGACCATCCCCTTCAGTTCCGCATAGAAGCGGATGACGTCCTTGACCTTCATCGGCTTGTAGAGGCCGCGTTCCTCGGGCAGGTAGGTGACGCGGTCCTTGGCGGCGTGCCACGATTCGTCGCCGAGCACGCGGATCGTGCCGCGGTCGGGGAGGAAGATGCGCATGATCATGCGCAGCGTCGTCGTCTTGCCGGAGCCGTTGGGGCCGATGAAGCCGTAGATCGTGCCGGTCGGCACGACGAGGCTGAGGTTGTCGACGGCCGTCTGGGGGCCGAAGGTCTTGGTCACGCCGTCGATTTCCACCGCGGGCGTCATGGGTTCGCTCGAAGGAGGATGCGGTGCCGGCTATTCGTTCGGGCCGGGGAAATCTTGTCGCGATTCCGTGCGGCGTCTGGTACGAATACGGAACGCCCCATTATCGGACACGATCATGCCGCAATCTCTCCCCCACCGCCGCGCCGCGCTCGGCTCCCTGGCCCTCGGCACGCTGGCGATCTCCGAACTGGGCGCCGCGCCCGCCGCGCCGAAGGCGCTCGTCGTCGTCGGCCCCAGCCAACACCCGCCGGGCACGCACGAGGTCGCCGCCGGCGGCCGGCTGCTCGCGCATTGCCTCACCCAGGCCGGACTCGACACGAAGGCCGTGAGCGAATGGCCGAAGGCGACGACCGAAGATGTTTCGACCGTCGTCTTCATCGGCGACCTGTTCCCTCCGGAAGTGATGCCGGAGCGCGAGCGGATCATGAAGGACCTCGCCGCGATGATGAAGCGCGGCTGCGGCATCGTGTGCGTGCACTATGCCACGGGCCTCGAAGCGAAGCACGTGGCCGCCGACGGTGACCACCCGCTGCTGCACTGGATGGGCGGCTACTTCGCCACGCGCTGCAACCACCACAAGTCGATCGCCAAGGTCTTCCGCGAAGCGACCGTCGAACCGGCCGAGGCGAAGCATCCGGTTTTGAACGGATGGACGAAGTTCACCTTCCACGACGAGCCGTACATCAACAACTACTTCGGCCCGACCGGCCCGGCGAAAGGCGTGACGGCGCTGGCGATGGCGATGCTGCCGCCGGAGGCACCGAAGAAGGAAACGATCGCGTGGGCCATCGAGCGGCCCGACGGCGGACGCGGTGCGGGCGTCGTCATGCCGCACTTCTACCGCAACTGGAAGCTCGACGACCTGCGCACGCTGATCCTGAACGCGATCGTCTGGACGGCCAAGCAAGACGTGCCGGCGGGGGGCGTGCGGGTGAAGCTGGACGACCTCGCGGCCTTCAAGCCCGAAGCCGTCGAGCCGCCGGTGAAGAAGAAGTAATCAGCGCGAGAGGTTGAACTGCCCGCGGTCCCTTCGGGACGAGAAGGTCGCGTTGAAAGCGTTGCCGGTGGCGGCGGCGTCGAACGAGAAGGTGCCGAAGCCAAGAAGCCGGGAGGAACCGGCGAGGTAGACGACGGTGCCGTCGGAGCCGGTCACGTGGAGCGTCTCGGCATAGCGGAACGGCACGATCTTGAGGAAGCGGCCGGTGAAGACGACGCGGTATTCGTCGCAGGCGGTTTGGCGGAAGCGGGCATTGAGCGGCCCCGAGTGCCCTGTCGACTCGCTGGACCATCGCCCGCGCCAGCGGCCGGACAGGTTCGGCTCCCCGGCCAAAGCCGTCGTGGTAATCATCAAGAGTAACGCGATGGCGAGGCGGGTCGGCATGGCGGCGGCTCCGGTGTCTGCCATTATTCAATCAGGATCCGCAATCGATAAAACGGCGGACGGTTCGTCGCCGCGCGGGTTGGCCGCGCGACGGTAGGCGTTCAACGGAATACTCCGGTTCTATCGGCCGTTTCCTTCGACCCGAGGGCTTCCCGATGCAAGTGCTGACCGGGCCGAACGCCGTCATCTGGGCCGTCGATCGTGTCGGGGCGGGCGGGGTCGCGGCGCTGGCCGACACGGGCGTGTTCGTGTGGGAAGCCGGCAACGTCGATTCGCCGGCGTTCCTGCCGGTCGTGAACGAGGGCCGCGTGCATTCGGACTTGAAGGCTTCGCCGGATGGCGAGTGGTTCGCGAGCCACGGCAAGGGACAACTTTGGTGCTGGCGGCGCACGAAGTCCGGCTGGGAACCGATCATTCAGGAGCCGGAACTCAATGTCTGCGCGCTGGCGTTTTCCGAGGCCGGCGTGCTCGACACGGTGGAACTGAAGGACCGCGGCGGCGGCGGCGTGGACGTGCATATCGTTCGCCGCAAACTCGGCGGGCGGAAAACCAAGCCGGAAACGATCTCGACCTTTCCGTCCCCGGAGGGATTGCACCACGCCGCCGACCTCGCGCGCTTTTACTGGTACTGCGTCGACTACTCGCCGCGCGGGCAAGTCTTCCTCTTCTCGCCAACCGACCGCTTCCAACACCTCTGGGACGTGAAGCAACCGAAGCTGCTCGGCTCCATCAAGATGCGCAGCATGTGCAACGAGGCCGCGCTCTCGCCGGACGGCTCCATCGCCGCCATCGACGCCGGCACCACCTGCTACCTCTACCGCGTGGCGACGCAGGAGCCGATCGCCACCTGGAAGGTGAAGCACTGCTACTCGCCGAAGCTCGCCTGGAGTCCGGACGGTCGGCGGCTTCTGCGCGTCGACGCGTCCACGACCGTGCGGCAGTTCGATCTCGCCTCCGGCAGCGAGGTCGCGGCGCTCGGCCTGAAGCGCCACCGCGCCACGGCCGTGCGCTACTCGCCGGACGGACTCACGTATCTCGTGGGTTCCTTCAAAGGGCCGGTCGCGATCTGGGACGCGGAATAGAAAGGACCGTCGAACCGAAACCCCGGCGGCCGAGGCGAACCGTGACGACGATCCATCATCTCAACTGCGGCACGCTCCGGGTTTCCGGGTATCCCACGGTCGTCTGCCATTGTCTGCTGCTCGAAGACAGCGATCGGCTGGCGTTGGTCGACACGGGCATCGGCCTGCACGATGTCCGCGATCCGGACGGACGGTTGGGCCGGCAGCTCATCGACCTGGCGGGCTTTCAGTTCCACGAGCCGGATACCGCCGTGCGGCGGATCGAGGCGCTGGGCCGTTCCCCGGGCGCCGTGCAGCATGTCGTGCTGACGCACGCGGACCCCGACCATGCCGGCGGCCTCGCCGACTTTCCGAAGGCGCAGGTCCACCTTTCGGAGGAAGAACGGGCCAGCGTTTCGAGCGGTCATTGGCGGTATGTCCCCGCGCAATTCGCCCATGGCCCCGACTGGAAGACCTACGGCCCGTCAACGCGTTCGTGGTTCGGGTTGGAAGCCCGTCCGCTCGCCTTGGGCTTTTCTTCCGAAGTCTTGCTGATCCCGCTGTTCGGCCACACTCTCGGCCACTGCGGCGTCGCGGTGCGGCAGGGCGAGCGCTGGCTCCTGCACGTGGGGGACGCGTACTATCTCCGGGCCGAGTTGGCGATGGACGATCACCCCGTCTCCCAGATGGCGGCCCAACGCGCCGACGACGATGCCGCACGCCGCGCCAGCCTCGACGCGCTGCGCCGCCTCGTGCGGGACCACAGCGACGAAGTGGAACTCATTGGCTATCACGACCTTTCCGAACTGCCCGCCGGTTATCCGCTTCCAGACGGTTCATAACGCTGACAAGCCGAAAACGGGAGAGAACTCGATGCGCATCATGATCGCCGTATTGTCGATCTTCGCCGGGGTTCATCCGGTCCTCTCCGCGGAACATCGCGTCCCGCAGGATCACAAGACGATTCAATCCGCCGTCGATGCCTCCGTCGGCGGCGACACGATCCTGGTTTCACCGGGCCAGTACGCGGAGCGGATCAAACTGAAGCCGGGGATTCGCCTTCGCAGTGCCGGGGATGACACCAAAGGGATCGTGGGATTGAAACGGGCCGAAGCGACCGTGCTCGATGGGGGCGGACGCGTCGGGAATTCACCCGGCGTCGAACTCGCAGAGGGCTGCGCGCTGGACGGGTTCACGATCACCAAAGTCGGGGTCTACGACGAGACGATCTGGAAAAAGCATTTCGATTCGAAGGGCGAAGAATTGGGCGATGAGGAAGGCGCGGTCCAGGCGGAGGGCACGAACCCCGCCATCCGCATTCGGGGCGCGAGCGGCACCGTTTCCAATTGCATCGTTCACCACAACGGCGACGTGGGGATCGGTATCGTCGGGCAGGAGAAGACGAAGACGGCCCCCGCCATTCAAGACAACATCGTCTACCGCAACATGGGCGGCGGAATCGGAGTGGCGGACGGTGCCGAGCCGATCGTCCGGCGCAATGTTTGCAAGGAAAACCTGCGGGCCGGGATCGGATGCCGCAACGCGAACCCGGTCATCACGGACAACGCTTGCTTCCAGAACATTCGCGCGGGGATCGGCTGTCGGGAGGGATCCCAACCGGTGATGCGCGGCAACAAATGCCATCACAACCGTCGAGCCGGGATCGGCATCCGAATGGAAGGCACGGCGCCGGTCGTGGAAGGCAACGAATGCTCGGAAAACGAAATGGCCGGGATCGGATGCCGCGATCGTGCCAGTCCGATCTTGCGAAACAACGTGTGCCGCAAGAACAAAATGGCCGGGATTGGTTGCCGGGACGGGGCGAATCCGTTGATCGTCGGCAACGAGTGCCGGGAAAACGAAATGGCGGGCATCGGCGTGCAGTCGAAAGGGAACGCGATCATCCACGGCAACAAGTGCCTCGATAACAAGTTGATCGCGATCGGCGTCACCGACGGGTCCACGGCGACCATCACCGAGAACGAACTCGCTCGAACGGGCGGTCAGCCGCCGATCCTCGCGGTGAAGGATGGTTCGACGGCGACGATCCGCGGGAATCGCATTTCGGGCGGCGGCGTGGCGGCCGTACTGGTGCAGGGCCACGCCAACCTGAGCGGGAATACCTTCACGGGAATCGGCGAGAAACAGGGGAACGCCGTGTGGGTGTGGGAGAACTCCACCGCGACCATCAGCGACAATACGTTCGATGGATACCGAACCGCGGTGAACGTAGGGAAGGCGACGGTGGTGGTCTCCGGAAATACCATCAAGCGATTTCAGGGGATTGCAATCCTTGTGAAGGACAGCCCGAAGCCCAGCCACGTCTACGGCAACTCGGCGGTTTCCACGGCCCCGAACGCGAAGGCGGTTGAGATTCAAGGCAAGTCGGGAATCGTGGCGGAGAATGCGATCTCGAACGAGAAGTAACCTTTCACTCCGTTGGAGTCCCCCGTGGCATACGACGACTCGCTCGCCGACCGCGTACGCGATGGACTCGCCCGCGAGCGGGACATCGTGGAGAAGAAGTTGTTCGGCGGCCTCGGCTTCCTCCTGAACGGCAATCTGCTCGTCTGCGTCTGGAAAGACGCCCTCATTGTCCGGTTGGGTCCGGAACAGGCCGAGGACGCTCTCCAGGAACTTCATGTCCGGCCGTTCGACGTCACGGGCCGACCGATGAAAGGCTGGGTGATGGTCGAATCGGACGGCGTCGAGGACGATGATTCGCTGGCGGTGTGGATCGGGCGGGCGATCCGGTTCGTCCAGTCGCTACCGGGAAAGTGAACGATGAACCCCGGAGATATCCTGCTCGTTCTCTTATCGTTGGCCCTTGCCACGATGTCCCCGCTCGCCCAGGGCTGGACGGTGAACGGCATCGGGCCGGCGCTGCTCGCCACGGCCGGCGGCGGATGGTATCTCGCGATGCAATGGCTTCGCCATCGGAACTGGCTCCGACACAAAGACTCCGACTTCATCCCCGGTACCCAGCACCTTGCCATCTCGGGCTGGCTCGGCTGGTCGATCGCGATCTTTCCCGCGCTGATCTGGATCGCGCGAACACTCAAAGTCCCACCGCCTTGAATACACGCCATCCATTGTCCGGCCGGGCCGATTACGCCGACAAGCGGAGCGTCAGGAGCAACGACGCATCCTCAATGCACCGGACCGCGTGCGGCTCGCCGGCTTCCAGAAAGATCAACTGTCCTGTCGTCAGTTCGTGTGTCTGGCCTTGCGCCGTGAAGGCGATCCGCCCTTCGAGACATTGGACCGTGATGGCGCCGGGGGCTTTGTGGGTCGCGATCTCCTTGCCGGCCGGCAGCACCAGCCGCACGACTTCCAGTAGCCCCGACTTGATCAGGGTCGTGGTCCGCGCCGACGCCAGCGAAGCGCCCAACGGTCGAACGTCGATGACCTCGCCGGGATTCGCATGTGGGATCGCCATCGTTCCGCCCTCGATTACGAAGTTGGGAATTCATCCGGCCTCGCGGCCCTTGCCTCGGCGATTCGCGCCCGGAGTTTGTCGAGCATCGCTTGCGCATTCAACCCGCGCTCCCGGCACACATACTCCAGGGACTTGCCGCCGCAGGAACTGTCGATGCCGCATTCCTGAAATAAGGGGTACGTTTCAGGATACTCGACGATCCAGTCCGGGATCGACGAATCCAGATCGCAGTTCCAGGTCGATTTCATGGTCGTATTCGCCTCCCGCTCGGCCGCATCGGATTCGAGCGTTATTCGGCGACTCGAATCTCGGACAGGATCGTCAGCAGTGCGACGTTCAGAAGGGTTCGAAACGCTGCGTCAAGGATCGATGGCATGAAGTCCTCTCTTCGCGCAGGCTTGTTTCCGACGTGATCGACCGCCGTGGAACGCATCTGGTCTGTGAATGCTCTGCTCGGTCTACTTCTCGCCGAACCGCAGCCCCGTCTTCACATCGGCCACGGCGATGCGGGCCGAACCGGTACAGCCCTTGTCCTTCTCGCATTGGCCACTGGCGGACAGGAAACGGCCATCCGGCAGGCCGACGATCCCCAGCGAGCAATCGAACTCGTACCGGCCCTTCATCTGGAACTCGGCGTCGGTGACGAGCAGGATCTTCGGATCGCCGTAGCAGCCGAACCACCAGCGATCGTTGGCGAACGTGGCCGTCTGGATGCCAAGGTGGGTGTGGCCGCTCGTGATGACGTGCTTCTTCAAAAATTGGAACTTGGCGTCGTACTCGTAGACGGAGTTTTCTTTGACGCCATCCGGCAATCCGCCCACGACGAAGAAGTGATCATTGCGAATGCCGATGCCGCCCGCACCGTGGAAGACTTCCTGAACCTTGTGGCGGGCCAGTTCCTTGAGCGTGGCGGCCTCGTAGACGTACACCCACGAATCGGCGTTGCCCTTGGGATCGTTGAACTTGCCGAGGTTCACGGCAACGAAGAGCTTGGCATCGTGGAGGCAGAGGTCGCCGTGGTGGTTGGCGACCGGCACTTTCTTCAGCAGCGTTCCGTTCAAGTCGGTCTTCACAAGCGTCGTCGTGAAGGACCAATAAATGGCTTCCTTGTCGGCACAGATGCCTTGCAGGTGATGCGGGTACGTTCCTTCGCAGGTGACGTTGCGGAAGTCTTGGGCATGGACCGACGATACGGCAAACAGCGCCGCCGCAAACGTGATGATCGTCTTCATGGCTTTCTCTCCTTCTCGATGGCTCTTATCAACGGGCATTGTTCCCCGTTCACTTCTCCCCGCCGATACCGGGCCAGTAATTCCTTGGATCGTTGGGCCAGCATTCGCCGCACTTCCCGCCGTTTGCCCTTCACCCGTGGAATCGTCATCGAGTCGTAGGCCGTCGTCTGGTGCCGCATCCAAGCGATGACGGCGGCTTCGGCCCGTTGCTCGACCGGGATTCGCTTTGTTCTGGCGACCGTGCCGCTTCCGACCGGCGTGGCATGATCGGATACGACCTTGGCAAGCCGCCGGGCCAGTTCGGCATGGTTGGGATGAAAGGCAAGGAAGCTCACCACGGCTCCGGTGAAGTCCTCGACGTAAATCTCTTGGGCCTTCTCCCGGCGCTTGGCATCGGCCACTTTGCGCTTGGCAAAGCTCTCGGTGGATCGCTCGGCTTCGAGTTCGGCCCGAATCCGATCGATGGTCGTTGCCGGTGCCCACACGCCCCGTGAGAAGACCTTACGGCCCTTCTTTTCCTGCACCACCCAATGCTCGCCAGCGGCCTTCACTCGACGGGTCAGGGCGGCGTCGCCGGGCGGAAGCAGAACCCAGCCAGCGGGCACCGCCCGAACTTTGCCGTTGGCATCTTTGACAGAGTTCGCGGTGGGTCCGGGGGTAAAAAGATTTGTCATACTTGTGCTGTCCGGTCGCCCCGCCACCCGGCGCGACGCCGTGGCAGTGACCATCGGGATCCTCAAAGTTCGATAGTATAGCGGCAATCGATTTCCGTCGCCGGGTGCCGCATGAACCTCTCCCGCCGCGAAGCCCTCGCCGCATTCGCTTTGGCCCTGACTCCTTCCCTCCGAGCCGAGGAGAAGAAGCCGCAACGGATTCTCCTGCGATCGTCGTGGCAGACGGTGAACATCGGCGACATCGCCCACACGCCGGGGATGCTCGCGCTTCTCGAGAAGTACCGGCCGAACGCCGCGATCACGCTCTGGCCCAACTCCCTCAACGCCGAAGTCGAAACGCTCCTCCAAAACCGCTTCCCGAAACTCACGATCGCGAAGACCGCCGACGAGAAGAACGCCGCCCTCGCCGCCTGCGACTTCTTCCTTCACGGCTCCGGCCCCGGCCTTGTCGGCGCGAAGGAAACCCTGCTCGCGAAGAAGGCCGGCAAGCCCTACGGCTTCGCCGGCGTCACGCTCAGCGATGCGGAGTTGAAGACGCACAAGGACCTGCTCGCCGGGGCGAATTTCGTCTTCACACGCGATACCGAATCGCTCGCCGCCCTGAAGAAGTCCGGTGTCACCGGGCCGACGATGGACTTCGGACCGGACGCGACGTTCGCCCTCGACCTGAAGGACGACGCGGCCGCGGACAAGTTGCTCGCCGAACACAAGCTCGAAGCGGGGCAGTTCCTCTGCGCCGTGCCGCGGCTGCGCTGGACGCCGTACTGGGAGATTCGGGACACGGTGAAGCCGAACCCGGAGCGCAGCGCCGTGAACGAGGCGTTCGCCGACCGGGACCACGCGAAGCTGCGCGAGGGGATCGTCGCGTGGGTGCGCGAGGCGAAGCGAAAGGTCTTCCTGGTGCCCGAGATGACGTATGCGGTTACTCGTTTGAAACCGCTGCTCTTCGATCCGCTGCCGGCGGACGTGAAGCCGAGCGTGGCCGTAATGGACCGCTACTGGCTGACGGGCGAAGCCGGGAGCGTGTACGCGAAGGCGGCGGCGGTCGCGAGTTTCGAGATGCACTCGCCGATCATGGCCGTGGCGAACGGCACGCCGGCCGTCCACCTGCGGCAACCGACCGATACGCGCAAGGGCCAGATGTGGCGCGACATCGGTTTGAAGGACTGGATCTTCGAGATCGACGACGCCTCCGGGAAGCAGATCGCCGACTGCCTGCTGGCGATTGCGAAGGACCTGCCCGCAGCGCGGCGGACCGCTGCGAAGGCTCGCTCGTACGCTCACGAGAAGATGGCCGCGATGATCGCCGCGATTCCCGCCGGATAATTCCCCCAGATTACGCACGTCGCACGACCGATACCGCCCCGCCAACCGGTAAAAGGTGGCGCGGGGCAGAACTTGAATGGAATTTTCCACTTTCCCGATTCCGGTCTCCGCTCCGTCCGTCACCTACAGTTCAACCGTTTCCGCCCGACGGGTTTCGCCCACCCGCACCACGAGCAGAACGGTTTCGCATGCGTCCATCGCTGTATTCGCTCCGCGTGGAGCGACTGGAAGACCGCACGACGCCGTCGCTCGCAGCGGCCGACGCGTTCGCCCCGGACCGCGTTCTCGTCGCGTTCGGCGACGAACGGATCGCGGACGCCGTGCGTTCCGAACAACTCGCGGCGACTCTTCCGACATCCTCGATCACGCCGCTCGGCTTCGGCCTGTACCGCGTCGACCTCGCGGCCGGCTACCCGCTCGACGCGGCCCTCGGCGTACTCGCCGCAGTACCCGACGTGGCCGCCGCCGAACCGGATCGCATCGTCCGCTCGAACGCGACGTTCAACGATCCGCAGTTCGCTGCCCAGACCGGCCTCGCCGCCATCCAGGCCGCCGCCGCCTGGGACCGTTCCGCCGGCACGCGGAACACCGTCGTCGCCGTCATCGACACCGGCATCGACTACACCCACCCGGACCTCGCCGCCAACCTCTGGTTCAACACGAGGGAAATCCCCGGCAACGGACGCGACGACGACGGCAACGGCTTCGCCGACGACATCATCGGCTACGACTTCGCCGCCAACGACGCCGACCCGTCCGACCACGACGGTCACGGAACGCACGTCGCCGGCATCGTCGGCGCCGCGGGCAACAACGGCATCGGCGTCAGCGGCGTGAATCCGAACACGCGCATCATGGCGCTCAAGTTCATCGGCACCGACGGCAACGGCTACACCAGCGACGGCATCCGCGCCCTCAACTACGCCGCCGCCAACGGCGCCCGCGTCGCCAACGCCAGCTGGGGCAGCAACGTCTACGACGCCGTCTTTGCCGCCGCCATCGCCCGCGCACAGTCCGCCGGCCTTATCCTCGTCACCTCCGCCGGCAACGATTCGTCCAACAACGACGCCGTACCGTTCTACCCCGCCAGCTACTCCGCCTCGCTCGCGAACGTCGTCCCCGTTGCCGCGGTGGATGCGAGCGGCAACCTCGCCGGGTTCTCCAGCTACGGCGCGAACACCGTCGTCCTCGGCGCGCCGGGCGTCTCCATCCTTAGCACGCTGCCGAACAACCGCTACGGCACGCTCAGCGGCACGTCGATGGCCGCCCCGTTCGTCGCGGGAGCGATCGCCCTGCTGTGGGACGCCAACCCGACCTGGACCTGGCAGCAAGTCGTCGCGAAGGTGAAGTCGTCCGTCGACCCGCTGACATCCCTCGCCGGGCGGACGACGACCGGCGGCCGGTTGAACCTCGCGAAGATGCTCGACGTGGCCGTACCGCCCGTCGCGCCGCCGGTTGTGCCGCCGACCGTACCGCCCCCGCCGGCGACGACGCGCGAGACCGACGGAGCCCGCGTCCTCTCGGCCGTCTTCCACGGCTCCGCCGTCGACCGGTTCGACCGCGTCCGCGTGCAGTTCAACGAGAAGATCAACGCCGGCTCGTTCACAACGGCCGACGTGACACTGTCCGGGCCGGGCGGACCCTTCGCCGCGACATCCGTGACGCCGGTGAGCGGCACGAACAACACCCAGTTCGACATCGCCTTCGCCCCGAAGACTGCGGCGGGCACCTACACGCTCACGCTCGGCGTGGACATCTTCGACATCGCCGCGAACCGGATGAACCAGAACGGCAACGGCGTCAACGGCGAGCCGGGCGACCGGTTCACCGGCACCGGCACGCTCGCCTCGGGAGCGACCTCCGCGAACCCCACCGTCGCCCTGCCGCTCGCCATCCCGGACGCCGGCACATTGGAGATCCCGATCGTCGTCAATCGCGACGGTTCCGTCTCCGACTTGAACCTGTACCTGTTCCTCGAGCATTTCCATGTCGGCGATCTCGTGCTGAAGCTGCGCTCGCCCGCCGGCCGCACCGTCACGCTCGTCGAGCGTCGCGGCGCGGACGGCAGCGGCTTCCGCGGCACGAACTTCGACGACGAAGCCCCCGGGCTGATCTCCAAGGCGAAGTCGCCTTTCGTCGGCGCGTTCCGCCCCGAAGAATCCCTCTCCGCTTTCGACGGGCAGCCCGCGCGCGGAACCTGGGCGATCATCGTCGAGGACCGCTCCGCCGGCAAGACCGGGCGAGTCACGGAACTCCGGCTCGATATTTCGACGACGAACATCCTCGCCGGCAGCGTGCGTACGCAGGCCTTCGCCGACGGAACAGCCGAGCCACGGCCGGAAACGCTCGCCTTGCTCGGCCGCGAGGAACCGAAGCCGACACCGCGCTTCGACCTCTCGCAGTTCCTTGCGTGGGCGTTCGAGTCGAACCAAAAGTCCCATCAACCCGGTCGCGGTCCGACGCTTCCCTAAAATGCCCCCGCCACGCCGGGAGCCGTCGATGTCGCTGGATACCGTCGAGTTCGACGTCCGCACGGACGAAATGCTCATCAACATGGGGCCGCAGCACCCCAGCACCCACGGCGTGCTCCGCCTCGTCCTCCGCACCGACGGCGAAATCGTCCGCGAAGTGGTACCCCACCTCGGCTATCTCCACCGCTGCGCCGAGAAGATCGGCGAGAACGTCACGCCGATCCAGTTCATCCCGTACACGGACCGGATGGACTACCTCGCCGGCATGAACATGAACCTCGGCTATTCGCTGGCCGTGGAGAAGCTCTGCGGCATGGTGGTGCCCGAGAAGGCGCAGGTGATCCGCGTCCTCGCCTGCGAACTGAACCGCATCGCTTCGCACCTCGTCGGAATGGGTGCCTACGGCCTCGACCTCGGCAGTTTCAGCCCGTTCCTCTACGCCTTCCGCGAACGAGAACACATCCTCGACCTGTTCGAAGACCTCTGCGGCGCCCGGCTCACCTACAGCTACATCACGATCGGCGGCGTCCACGACGACCTCCCCGCCGGCTTTGTCGCTCGCTGCCGGAAGTTCCTCGACTATTTCGAGCCGAACATCGCCGACTACCACGCGATGCTGACGGACAACCACATTTTCGTGAAGCGCACCGCCGGCGTCGGCGTGCTCTCCCGGGACATGGCGATCAATTACGGCTGCACCGGCGCCGTCCTGCGGGCCTCGCTTGATCGCACGAAGGGCGACCCGCTCTGGGACCTGCGGAAGATCGAACCGAATTGCGGCTACGAAGGCTACGAGTTCGACGTACCCGTGCCGCCGTTCGACCGCGCCCCGCCGGGTGCGATGATCGGCGATTGCTGGCATCGCTTCTTCGTGCGGATGCTGGAAGTCGTTCAGAGCGTTCGCATTTGCCGGCAGGCGCTCGACCGCTATCCGTCAGCCTCGGGTGCCCATCGCATCGAGCCGCCGCGAACGCTGCCGGGCGGCGAGGTCTATGTGGAGACGGAAGCCCCGCGCGGGCAGATGGGTTTCCATGTCGTCGGCCGGCCGAACAAGGACGCGGTGCCCTTGCGCGTCCGCGCGCGTTCCGGCTGTTTCAGCAACCTCAGCGTCGTCGAAGAACTCTGCCGTGGCTGCCTCCTCGGCGACATCCCCGCGATCCTCGGCAGCCTGGACATCGTGATGGGCGAGATAGATAGATGATCGAGATTCTCACAAGTCGTTACATTTCAATGACTTGCGGAAATCGAAAATTCCCCGAAAGTGCCCAAAATAGGGTGCATTTCCCGGAATACGGTGCATTTAGGGTGCATCGCCAACTCGATATCGTAGCATCAACTGACCGCCCCTCTGACACCGAGGGCCGGTCAGTTTTTTGTTGGCGAACTGCCTCGACAGGCGTTGCAGCAGAGGCCGTACCATGACCCCCACACAACTCTCGGCCTTGCTGGTCGAACTGCTCTCGCTCCCCGCCGAGACGGAATGGGTGGAGTGGAAGCACAACAACGACAACCCCGACATGATTGCCGAACGGATTTCCGCTCTGGCGAACTCGGCGGCGCTCCACGGGCGGGAGTTCGGCTACTTGGTTTGGGGCGTGGAGGACGGCACGAAAAAGTTGGTTGGCACGACCTTTCGACCCCGGCAAAGCAAGAAGGGCAATGAAGAACTGGAAAACTGGCTGATGCGGTCGCAGCACCCGCAGGTCAGTTTCCAAATCTTCGAGTGGTCGCACCAAGGCGTGCCGATGGTGCTGTTCCAGATTCCACGGGCCAGCCAAGCTCCGGTACGCTTCGGCAGCGAGGAGTTCGTTCGTATTGGCAGCCTGACCAAGAAGCTCAAGGAGTACACGGAGAAGGAGCGAGAGCTTTGGGCGATACTGTCCCGCAAACCATTCGAGACAGGCATCGCCAAGGCCGACGTAGACGGGCCGGACGTGCTGAAGCTGCTCGATTTCGACCGCTGCTTCAAACTTTTGCAAATCCCTCTGCCAACCGACCAACAGGGCATTCTTGGGAAGTTGGCCGACGAAACACTGATCGTGCCGAAACCGGGCAGTCGGTTTGACGTAACGAACCTCGGTGCGATCCTGTTTGCCAGCGACCTCAACCAATTCGAGCAGCTGGGGCGGAAGGCTTTGCGGATCATCAAATACAAGGGCGATGGCCGGACGAATACTGAACGGGAGTGGCGGGATGCCCCGTCGCAGATGGGCTACGCCGTGGCGTTCGAGGCGGCAGTAGCATTCATCAACTCGCAGTTGCCGCAGAACGAACCCATCGGCCAAGCCTTCCGTCAAGAGGTTCGAGTCTACCCGGAGAGGGCCATCCGGGAGTTGGTGGCAAACTGCTTGATTCACCAAGAGTTCTCCGTGACCGGCACGGGGCCGATGGTGGAGATTTTCGATAGCCGAATGGAAATCACGAACCCCGGTGAGCCGTTGGTGGACACACTACGCTTCATCGACACCCCGCCGAAGTCCCGCAACGAAACTCTGGCGGCAGTGATGCGGCGAATGAAGATTTGCGAAGAGGCCGGGACTGGCATCGACAAGGTGATCGAAGCGGTAGAGGCATTCCAACTTCCCGCCCCGGACTTCACGGCGATCACCACGACTCAGCCGGGTTTCACAAAGGCCACGCTGTTCGCTCCTCGCAAGCTGAACGAAATGGACTCGAAAGAGCGAATACGGGCCTGCTACCAGCACGCTTGCCTATGCTTCGTAACGGGAAGCCGGATGACGAATTCTTCGATGAGGCAGCGATTCGGGATCGAGGAACACAACGCCGCCAAAGCCTCCCGGATAATTGCAGAGGCTCTCGACGCCAGCCTGATTAAGCCGTTCGATCCAGATCAGGGGAAGAAATACGCCAGTTACCTGCCATTTTGGGCCTGAACCGTGGGGGCCGCTTATTTGACGGCTATTTGACGTTTCAGGCGAATGGAGGCAGGGTCGGCAAGTGCGCCGTTTGTAAGTCCCGTGGAAGTAGCCAGTTACAGCTTGCAGTGCGTCCTGTTCTTATTTGATGGTAATTTGATGGGAGGCACCGGATAGGCCGCTTCCTGTGGCTTCAGGTCGTGATTTTCACTTTTCACGGCGATTTCACTGAATGGTGAAACGACTGATTCGAGTGAAACACGCTGATGGACCACGACCGTTTCCCAGCGGGATCGGAGGCTGGCCAAAGGGTTTGCGGAATGCCGCCACTCAAGACGGCGTGAATGGTCCGGTAAAGACCACCCGCATCTACGGAGAACGGACAGGGATGACTTGGCTCGACTGGTACAACTCGCTTTCCAAGCCAAGCTGGACCCCGGCTCCGGGGACCATTGGCCTGATCTGGCAGATTCTGTACCCGATCATCCTCGTCAGTTTCGGTTTCGTGTTCGTACAGGCGATCCGAAAGAAGGTGCCTTGGTTGGTGGCGCTGCCCTTCGCCATCAACCTCGTCGCCAACCTGATCTTCACCCCAATTCAATTCGGGATGCGAAACCTGCCGCTGGCCTCGGTGGACATTCTGATCGTCTGGGGCACGATCATCTGGGCTGCGGTGGTGATCTGGAAGCACTACCGTTGGGTCGCCGTGGCTCAGGTGCCGTACTTCATCTGGGTGTCGATTGCGACGGTACTGCAACTGAGCATCACGGCGACGAATTGGGGACGGTAGATTCCAACAGCGGCATCTCGACCTTCCCCTGATACGCCGCCAACGCCTTCGCCGCACCATCGGACAGAAACCGCAGGCTCTCGAAGGCCAGCAGTGTGCCTTGGTGCCCGGAAATCGCCTCGGCAACATCTTCGGGCAAATGAATCAGCCCATCGAGCATCAACTCACCACGATGCTGGGCCAAAGCCTTGGCAGCAGCGGTGCCAAGGGTCTTGATCCCGCCCAGCGACAGCACCTTCGGGAATCCGGCAAGTAGCGCTGCAACATCGGGCGAAAGCTCGGTCAGGCCGTCCAGCTTGAGGTACGACCCACGGAAGCCAGAAAGGAGTTCAGCGACTTCCGGTGAGAGTTCCACCAATCCGCCCAAGCTGAGAAAACTGACGGGCGATTCAGCGAGGATGCGGACGACGTCGGGGGAGATGACTTTCACCGAGTCCAAGAACAAAATGTCCATCCCGCTATTGGCAATGACCTTCGCCGCTTCGGGCGTCATCGAATCAAAGGTCCAGAGCGAGAAACCGGCGATCTTCAATACAGGGAATTTGTCGAAGAAGCGGAGAAGCTCTTCGGCGGTTTCGGCATCGAGAATGTTCGGTGGATCAGGGAATCGCATGGGAGAATGTCCTCTCCCAACTATTCGGAAAGTGGGTTTTTACTCCCAGATTCCTTGCTCCTACTCGGCAAAATAATCCCGCACAGTTTTCGTGACTACTTCGTTGAGCCTGACCATCTCTTCTGGGGAATGCTCGTCCTTGTAGTTGATGCTGAGCTTCTCCTCAGTTGCGAAAAGGAAGACTCGGTTCGGGAAGATCGCTGTCTCGATTGTGCGTTTCAGATCATCAAGGACAACATCCGGGAGTTTGGAAGTGTTCAGTTTCATTTAAGGATTCTCCGTCACAACAGAATCTGCTTTCGGCTTCCAACTCGGTGATGCCACGTTCGCCTGTGATCGTGGATCAGCCGAAGCGGGCCAGAAGTGCAGCTACCTAATAGTAGAGTTGTGACGAGCGAGAAAAAGTTTTCGACGAGCAGATTTTCGGAATACTTCTTTACAACCAACTTGCGGTGCAGAGTTGGTTGTAGAGCCAGCTTTTGGACTGCTGGCGTATCGTCGTGGTGCTTTCAGATCAACGCCCATCGCAGCTACAGGGACGCTGGTCTAAATCCGTTGCGGCACACTGACCACAATGGCGAAGCCCTCAACCTTCACCAAGTTTGCCGTCTCAGTGTCGAAGTCATCCTCATCCAAGATGGTGACGGTCGCCCAAATCATCTTCGGGCTGGGTGGTACTCCAAGCATCTGATGCACAGCCCGCCGAAACCTTTTCGGTGCCATATCAATGCCGACAATCAAAATGGCCTCGACCGAATCATCGCTGAGTATCTGCTCGAACTCGACGTGGTAGGCGGACAGCGTTCGCCAACGAAGCCCAGCTTTGGCAAATGCCGCCGACACTTCAGGAGTCATCCTGACGCCAGGTCCGCATCGGAACAGCACGTTGGTTCGATGGCTGATCCAATAGGCCAGCTTGTCTTCAAGGGTAGTGGCCCGTTCCCTGCGAAGTCGTGTCGTCACCCCGCCCGCCTCACCACCACGAACCACGCCTTCGGCCCACCCTCGCCGAAGCTGGCGTCATTCGGATCAGGCCGGACCTCGTACCTTGAAGGCTCCACAGACTCGATCATCCAGCCCTCGGCGAAGGCATCTTCGATCTCCTGCCGTGAAACCCGCCGAGGCCCCTGGTCGCCCGGCTCGGCGTCCGAGAAGCAAAGCAGGAACAGCCGACCTCCCGGCTTCAAAACCGACGCCAGCCCTTCGACGTATCGGCGACGGTCGTCGTCGCTGAAGACGTGGAACAAGCCGCTGTCGATGGCCGAGTCGAAGACCTCTGGCAGTTCCTTCAGCGCCAGAGCGTCCATGACCAAGAACGTCGCTGTCAGGCCCCGCTGCTCTGCCTTCTGCTTCGCTATCGTGATCGGCTCGGCCAGGAAGTCGATGCCCGTGACCTTTTGGCCCCGGCTGGCAAAGAACAAGGCGTTCTCCCCCGTACCGCACCCGGCATCCAGCAGCGAGCCGGTGATTTGGTCGGCCACGTCCAGGATCGCCTTCTGCGGCCTGCCGATCTCCCACCGTGGCTGCCCGGCGTACAGGTTCTCGAAGCTGCTGCGGTCGTGAACGGGCATGATAATCCTTCCTGCTACCTTGCCTTCACCGCACGGGCGTATTGCACCGGCAGAATTGTGGCGGCTTTCTCATCGCCGAGTTTCAAGGCAGCGTGGTACGGCCAGTAGGGATCACGCAGCATCTCCCTCGCCAGCATCACGAGGTCGGTGTGCTGATCCCGCACAGCTTCCTCGGCCTGCTGCGGGTCCGAGATCATCCAGCCCACGGCAGTCGGGATTTGCGCCTCACGTCGAATCCGGCTGGCTACGGGAATCATGAACCCCGGACCCCACGGAACCTGGGAGATGTCCGGCGTGATGAACCCTTGGCTTACGTCCACAAGATCAAGCCCGGCAGTCTTGAGTCGCCGCAGAAGTTCGATGGACTCCTCGACGGTTACGCCGCCCTCGATCCAATCCGTGACCGACAACCGGGCCGTCAGCGGGAACCGTTCCGGCCAGACTTTGCGGACGGCGTTGAATGTCTCCAGCAAGAACCGAATACGATTCTCGAAGCTGCCTCCGTAGTTGTCGTTCCTCTTGTTGGCGAGCAGCGAGTAGAACTCGTGGGCGAGGTAGCCGTGGGCGAAGTGCAGTTCCAGCCACTCGAATCCCGCCGCCAATGCCCGCTTCGCAGCGGCGACGAAGGCATTCTGAATGCGGCCAATATCCTCGAAAGTCATCTCCCGTGGCACTTTCGGCAGGTTGCCGCCAAAGGCGACGGCGGTCGGGGCGATGGTGTCCCAGCCCCCTTTGTCCGAGTCGATATGGTCATCGCCCTCCCACGGCTTGTTGGCGCTGGCCTTTCGTCCCGCATGAGCGATCTGAATCGCTGGCACGGCCCCGTGTTGCTTGAGGAAACCGGCGATCTTGGCGAAGGGCTGAACGTGGTCGTCAAGGTAGATGCCGCTGTCGGCGGGGCTGATCCGGCCTTCTGGCGAAACCGCTGTGGCCTCCACCATCACGAGTCCAGCACCGCCGACCGCACGGGAGCCGAGATGGACGAAGTGCCAATCATTCGGAAATCCGTTGTCCGAAGAATACTGGCACATCGGCGAGACGGCGATGCGGTTCCGCAGCACGGCATCCTTGAGTCGAAACTCTTTGAACAAACTCGCCATCTCGCATTTCCTTCCTTACTTCGGTCCTGAATTCGCTTCGCAGAAATGATAGAATGTACTCATTCACCGGCCAAGTACGCAGAAAAAGGTGAGGTACTTACATGCGAGTAAGTATGACGAGCAACGAACCCATGACGGATTACCACTGCCCCGTCGAGGCCACGCTGGATGTGATCGGCGGCAAGTGGAAGGTCGTGATCCTGTTCCATCTCTCCCACGACGGTACGCATCGTTTTGCCGAACTACGCCGCAAGATTCCCGGTGTCAGCGAACGGATGCTGACCCAGCAGCTTCGGGAACTCGAAGAGGATGGCATCGTTCATCGGGAGGTCTACCCGGAAGTCCCGCCCAAGGTCGAGTATTCGCTGACCGAGTACGGAAAGACGCTGCGTCCGATCACCACGGTCATGTGCGAATGGGGCCAGAAGCACATCAAGCGGATCAAGGCTGGGAAGAAGTCATGACCTGGATTGAATGGTATAACTCACTCGCCAAGCCAAGCTGGACCCCGGCTCCGGGGACCATTGGCCTGATCTGGCAGATTCTCTACCCGATCATCCTCGTCAGTTTCGGTTTCGTGTTCGTGCAGGCGATCCGAAAGAAAGTGCCGTGGCTGGTGGCACTGCCGTTCGGCATCAACCTCGTGGCGAACCTGATCTTCACTCCGATTCAATTCGGGCTGCGGAACCTGCCGCTCGCCGCCGTGGATATTCTGATCGTGTGGGCGACGATCATCTGGATGATGGTCGCCGTCTGGAAGCACTATCGTTGGGTCGCTGTCGCTCAAGTGCCATACTTCGTCTGGGTGTCGATTGCGACCGTGCTGCAACTGTCGATCACGGCGATGAATTGGGGGAGATGAGATTTCTCGTCGCTCACCCCGAACCGCCAGCCGACGTTCCGTGTCATTGAGGAATCCGTTCGGCACTCACTCTGGAGGCAAGTCAGGATGATCCGCCCCATCGTTCCCGACGACACGCCCGTTCTCATTGAGGTTATCTGTAGCAGCGGGCTTTTTCGGCCAGAAGATGCCGACTCAATTCAGGGGATGCTGGACGAGTATCACGGTCGAAAAGACGATGGACGGCAAATCCTCGCCCTTGCTGAAAATGGGGCACTGACGGCGATTGCGTATTACGCTCCCAAGGAATTCACCGACCGAGTATGGGAGTTGTTGATGATTGCGGTTTCCCGCACACGTCAGCGGCAGGGCCTCGGTTCTGAAGTGTTGCGTGCCGTCGAAGAGTCTATTCGTGCAGTCAACGGGCGGCTCTTGCTGATCGAAACGAGTGACAAGTCCAGCTTCGAGCGAACTCGGTTGTTCTACCAGAAGCATGGCTACTCCGAGGTAGCTCGCATTCACGACTACTTCACGGATGGCGACGGCAAGGTGTCGTTTGTGAAGCGGCTGTAATCGCCAATGTCGATCCTTCCTGACTTCTCCACGCCGCTCAGGGAGATTATGCACCTGATCGCTATCCACGCCGTTTTGACACGAGCGAGGTTGGTGGCGTCGAGTGAAGTCCTCTAACTCGCCTCACTCCCCATTGAGCCGTCGCACTTCGGCTTCCAGTTCTGCGATCCTTCCTTGCAGTTGCTCGATGACCGGAGCCACCTGCTTCTGCGAGAACCGCTTGTGAATGTGTTGCGGGCAGTTCACGTCCCACGCCTCGATCTGGAAAAGGATGGCCCGCTCGACTTTGCCGGGATACTCAGGATCACGCAGTCGGTCGAGGAGTACCGGATTGTCTTCCACCACACGGGCATTGCCCCAGAGCTTGATGCGGCGACTGCGGGCGTAGTCCATCAGGAAGATGAACGCCTTGGAGTTCTCGGACAAATTGCCGAGCGTGATGTATTGCCGGTTGCCGCCGAAGTCGGCAAAGCCCAGCGTCTTCTCGTCCACAGCCTTCAGGAAGCCCGGCGAACCGCCCCGATACTGGATGTAGGGCTGGCCTTCAGCGTTCGCCGTCCCCAGGTAGAACATATCCAGTTCATCGAGGAACGCTTCCAGTTCCGGCGTTACGGTCGTCGCCCAACTCCCACCGGATTCCATGCGGGCATAGCTCGACCGAGAGCCTTTCTGGGTTTGGATCGCCTTTACCGTGGGGGTGAAGGCAACGTCGCTGGAAAAAGCACGCATGGCAAAAGTCCTCCGAGCCTTCAATTGCCTCGTAAGCCGCTCGCCAGTTGGAACGGGCGAAGCGGTGGTCATCGAACATCGGGAATCCCAGCGTCATCAGCGGGTCGTGGGCCGGGAGCAGCCCAGCGGAACTTTCGTTCGCTTTCCTGAATTGGCACGTCGTTGATGCTGGCCTCACGACGCCGCATCAGCCCTTCATCATCAAACTCCCACAGTTCGTTGCCGTAGGCCCGGAACCATCGGCCTGCCGCATCGTGGTACTCGTACTGGAAGCGAACGGCGATTCGGTTGTCGGTGAAGCTCCACAGCGATTTGGTGAGGCGGTAGTCGAGTTCTCGTTCCCATTTGCGGGTCAGAAACTCTCGAATCTGGTCCCGGCCTTGAAGAAACTGATCCCGGTTTCGCCACTCCGAGTCTTCCGAATAGGCCAGCGCCACACGCTGCGGGTCACGACTGTTCCAAGCATCTTCGGCGGCACGCACTTTGGCCATTGCCGTTTCCAGCGTGAAGGGCGGTCGAATGACGGACATGACAGGTTCCTTTCGGGAGGGTGTTTACGAGGGGAAAACCGAGTGCTTGGTCCCGCCAAGCACTCGGTCAGATCACAATTGGCTCAATGCACCGTGCAAGCGGCAGTCCCGCAGGTCGAAGACGAGCAGGCTTCCACTGGCTCGGCCTTTGCGAAGTCGAGTTCCGTGTCGGCCACGTTGTTGAGGAAGTTGGTGAAGCAGCCCAAGACGACGCTGGCGACGATCTCCACGATCTCGGCATCGCCGTACCCAGCTTCCCGAATGGCGGTGAGTTGCTGGTCGCTGACCTTGCCTCGGCTTTCCAGCACGTTATGGGCGAACGCCAGCGCCGCTTTGGTGCGACTTTCTTCGGAGTTGCCCGTGCGACCGGCGAGAATATCGGCAGCAGACAAGCCCGCTGAAGGAGCCACGGCACTCAGGATCGACGTGCAGTAGTCACAGGAGTTCGTTTCGCTGGTCGTGAGCTTCACTTGGTTGTGCAGCTTCGTTCCGATCTTGGCTCCCCCCATCGCCGTGCTGAAGGCGAGAAAGCTGTCGAGAACGGCGGACGAGTTTGCCATCACCTTGGCGGTGTTGGGGACGACACCGAAGGCTTGCTGCACGGTTTCGAGCAGTTCCTTGGTGCGGCCTTGAGCGACTTGCGGGTTGACGGAATTGAGGCGTTGCATGGTCATGTCTCCTGCGTGTTCAAATCGGACTGCGAACCGACGTGCCGAAGTAGCCCGTCTCTTCAGATCGCAGCCTTGCCATCTTCACAAACAATACAGACAGGTCTGTATATGTGATGTCAAAAAAGAGAAGGGTTAGTCGCCCTTCGCTTCCGCCACCAGTTTCAAGGCGGCGTCACGGGCCACGTCCACCGCATCGGGCGAACCCTGAATCACCGCTGTTACGATGGCCCCTTCCACGAGCAGTCCCACAGCCGGTGCGACCTTCGCCGCCCCTTTGCCGACCGATTCCTCGACCAGACCGGCCAGAAACTCTTGAAACCGACGCTTATGACCCTTCACGAAATCGGACCCCGGATGTTTCGGGTCAGCCAGTTCCACGGCGGCATTCTGAAACGCACAACCCCGGAAACCGGGACTCTCGAACCAGTCCTTGAGAGCGGCGAAAAAGGCCCGCAGTTTGTCTTTGGTTCGCTTGCCGTGCCGCTCCATTGCCGTGCCGAAGAACTCCATAATCTTCTCTTCTCGATACTTCAGCACAGCCAGAATCAGGTCGTCCTTGGACGGAAAGTGCTTGTAAAGACTCATCTTGGCGACTTCCGCCTCGGCAATGATCCGGTCGATGCCGACCGCCCGAATGCCGTCCTGGTAGAACAGCCGGTCGGCAGTTTCCAGGATTCGCTGGCGGGCCTCAGATGTTTCTCGTGTGCGTCCCATGCCCAAAGTATACAGACCTGTCTGTTCTTGTCAAGTCGGAGACGAGTTCTTTCAACGGCCAACCTCTCGGTCTTGGTGTCTTGAGAAAGGACTCAATGCCCCGGCAGCAGAATCGTGATCCCGTACCCAGGTGCAACGGCGAGCAGCTTCTCGATCTCCTCCTTCGTCGGCGGCAACGCCGTCGTCGCTCCTTCGGCCAGCGGCACGCCTACCTCGAAGAACATCCTTTCCAGGCCAGCCGGGGCGACGGAGATCAGCATCTTCGCTGGGCGGTCGCTTTCGTTCTTGAAAGAGTGCGGCGTCCCGACCGGCATGTTGGCGAATGTCCCGGCCTTCGCCACGACTTTCTCGCCATTGATCGTGAACGTGATCTCGCCTTCGAGGACATAAAAGCCCTCCTGCTCCCGGCTGTGAACGTGTGGGGGAGGACCGCCGCCTGGAGGCACGAGGGCTTCCCAGATGGCGTACTTTCCATTGGTGTCGTCGCCTGTCGCCAGGAAGCGATAAACGTCGCCGACGACGGCGATGGTGCGGCCCTGGGGCGGCGTGTTGATGGTGGGTTTGTTCATTCTGTTGCTCTCCTTCGACTTCATCATTTACTTCTTCGGCAATGTCTTCACGAATTTCACCGCCCGTTCAATCCAGTTGGTCAACTGGTCATCATGTTCGACGCCTTCCGGCTCGACAGCCACCCAATTCCGCATCGCCTTGCCGGTGATGTCGAACGCCCGGACGTGCGGCTCAAGCAACGCCGCCTCACCCTCGTCGGGGCCGAGGCGTGCGATGAGGCGGTTCTTCCAAACTCCGGCCAGGGCATTGCCGTTGAAGATGAAGCAAATGCAGCCGAACATCTTCCTTTCTTCGACGTTCTTCTTCCGGGCCAGGGCGTCCCGGATGCGACCGGCGAGGATTGCGTCAAAGGCCACGACCTCACTCCTTCTTCATCGTGTTTATGATCTCTCTTGTCCCTTCGCTTTTCTGCACGCCTCGGAACAATACCGAACCTGCTCCCAGACCTTCGCCCACTTCTTCCGCCAAGTGAAAGGACGATTGCAGGCCGAGCAAATCTTCGTCGGCAGGTTCGGCTTCTTGTGGGTCACTTCAGCAGCACCAGCAGCATGACGACCGGCGTCTTCGCCTTGATGGAGTGTTTGAGATGGGCGGGCATTTGGACCCAAGTGCCAGCCTGTGCCTCTTGAGCGTCATCGCCCAAGCCGACGCTTGCCTCACCCTTCACGAAGAAGAGCATCGCCGGTTTCGCCGCCGTGTGTTCGGAAAGTTCCTGGCCCTGACCGAAGCCAAAGACGACCGCCTTGATCCGGTCATCTTGAAAGACGGTACGGCTCAGGATGCCGTCCGCTGGTGGTTCGGCTTCTTTGGCGAGATCGAGGATGTGGGTGTAGGTGGTCATGGCGTATTCCCTTTTCAATACAGTTTGCCGCCCGACGGCACGTCTCGGTCGGGGCGTAACAGAATGACGTTGCCGTTCTCGTCCGGCACGCCGAGCGTCAATACTTCCGAGAGATGCTTTCCGATCTGCCTTGGCGGGAAGTTCACCACGGCGAGAACTTGCCTGCCAATCAATTCCGGTCCTTCGTAATTCGGGGCCAGCTTCGCCAGTGACTTCTTCGTGCCGAGTTCGGGGCCGAAGTCGATCATCAGGATGTGCGTGGAATATCGCCCTTCGGGGAAAGACTGTACTTCGATCACTCGGCCCACCCGAATGTCGAGCTTCTCCAAGTCCTCGGTCGTTCCTGAATGTCCAGTCATGCAGTTGGTCCGCCCTGAGCCAAGCGATACCGGAGTTCGACCAATCCGCTGGGAAACGACTGGCTCCCCTCGAACGTGAGATTCGTTCGTTCGGCGTGATGCAGAAAAAGAGGAACGCCCTCTCCCAAGATGATCGGATGCACGAACAAGCGGAACTCGTTAATCAAGCGATGCGAGATGAACTGCCGAATCAGTTCGCCTCCACCCACCAGCCACAAGTCTCGTTGGAGATTCTGCCGCATCGCTGCGACGACGGCTCCGACCTCCCCTTGAACATGGTGAATGCGTTCGTCGCTCGAAAGCGGAAGCGTGCGGGAAAAGACGAACACCTGCTTCCCGGCGAAGGGAACTTCCTCGAATGTCTTCGCTTGTTCCCACGTCTTCCGCCCCATCACGACGGCATCCAACGACCCGATGAACTCGGTGTACCCGTAGTCGGCATCGTGAAACAGCCAATCCACGGTCCCATCGGAACTGGCGATGTAACCGTCGAGGCTCGTGGCGATGAACAGGACAATTTTCGACATGATTCACTTCCGTCATTCTGCATTCTTCAGAGCCACAACATCGGCCCCGACGATGGCTGGTAGGTTCCGAGTGATCTTGTCCACCGGCCAGTCCCACCATTTGATCGCCAGCAGTTCGTTGACGACTTCATCAGGGAACCGCTGTTTGATGACCTTGGCTGGATTACCGCCAACAACCGAATAGGCCGGTACGTCGCTCACCACCACTGACCGAGCGGCAACGATGGCCCCGTCACCGATCTTCACGTCGGGCATCACCAGCACGTCGTAGCCCAGCCACACGTCGTTCCCGATGACGGTATCGCCCTTGTACGGAAAGTCGCCCGGCTGCGGCGTCACCGACTCCCAGCCATTTCCGAAGATGTAAAAGGGGTATGTCGAGAATCCGCTGATCTGGTGATTGGCCCCGTTCATGATGAACCGCACGCCACGGGCCAACGCACAGAACTTCCCGATCACCAGCTTGTCGCCAATGAACGGGAAGTGGTACAGGACGCACTTCGCCTCGAATTGCTCCGGGCCTTCAGGATCGTCGTAGTAGCTGTAATCACCGACCACGACGTTCGGGTTCTTGACCAGCGGCTTGAGGAACCCGACCTGCGGGAAGCCCTTCATCGGGTGCGGATCATCGGGAGACGGCCCCTGCATTCAAGACTCCTTCGCAGCTTGCTTGATTTCGGTCAGGTGACGAGCGATGGCCCGCTTCAAGAAGAACGAATAAACCAGAGTACCGGCTTCGCCAGCGCCGACTTGGGGTTCAACTCGAAAGAACGAATCGCATTGGTTTCGTTACCGACCCGCTCGAACTCCCACGTTTCCACGAAGTTGGCCGCCAAGCGGGACAACGGCTTGGAGAAGTTCCCCATCTGAAGCTGAAGCCGCCGATGCGGTTGCCACTCCACGATTTCTTCGACATGGTTTGAACCGTCCAAGTTCGTCACCCGGATGCGAGTGCCGATGACGTTCGGTGTTCTCGTCTCGAATTCCGCCGACTTGATACCGGGGATCGGCCAATAGCCTCGAAAGTCCGGCCACTTCGCCACGTCGAGAATTTGCTCGACAATCTCTTTGGGGGCAAGCGGGAGCGTTTCGTGGCAAGCGAACGTGATCGGCTTCATCCCGCCCCCTCACACGCTTTCAGCATCGCCGCCAGTGGCTCTGGGTCGGCGAGCCGGTGATCGTTACCGACTTCGATCAATGTCGCCCCGCTGATCGTCGCCAACTCTTCGCTATCAGCAAACGGGATCACGTCATCGGCTCGGCTGTGCAGGATCACGGTGTCTGGTCTGACCGTCTTGGCCGTTCCCCAATTCTTCCAAGCCGGGCACAGCAGCACGAGCTTGGCGTTGCCGCTGTTGATGTTCACGGCGATGGCCCCGCCACGGGAACTGCCGACAACAACTTGCGGCTGGTGCCTGTCGAATTCGGCTTGAGCGGTTCGGACAGCAGCCTCGAAATCGTCGTCATTGAGGGCCGGATTGATGACGGTGTGGCCGTGGTCCTTCAGGTAGGTCGGTTTGACTCCGCCCGGTACGCTGTGCCAGCCGTGGAGGAAGAGGATTCGCATGGGCGCATTTTACTCGTGAAAAACTGGCATCGGAAACTTCGGCAGCACAGAAGGAATGCCGCCTTCTTCTCGGCAGCTTCGGGGAATTCAGCCCCCCAATTCCCGGCTAACCTGCTGGCGATTTGCAGGGGTACGCTATACAATCACCCCTGCGTGCAGCGACACGGCATACAGGCCAGGTGCTGGCTGGAGAACGTCATCGTGCAAACGGTCGGTGAGAGAGTCCGAACCCGAAGAGTCGAACTTGGCTTCAGCCAGGACGCCTTGGCCGAGAAGGCTGGCATTTCCAAGAGCTTCCTGAGCGATTTGGAGAATAACCGGCGTTCGATTGGTGCAGAGACCTTGTTGGATTTGGGTCGGGCATTAGGGGTCTCGCTCGACTTTTTGATGACTGGCGAGGCCAGCGAGGACCAAGCAGAACGGGAAATACCGTCTGGATTGGCCCGGTTTGCAGCGGACGCAGGTTTGTCGGTGCGGGACATGATGACGCTCCTCGACGTTCAAGAGCGAATCATGGCAGCACGAAAGAATCCCAAGGCTCGACTAGAGCAGGTCGATTGGAAGGCGTTTTACGAATCAGTGAGGAAGTTTCTCTGATGAGCGATTTGTTTTTGGCAATCGTTGGTCAGCCAATGGAGGAAGGGTAACTTGGCAAAATCGAAACGGCCTCAACGCCCGGTTGTTTCCGCAAACGGCTCGCCCTCGGTCGAGTCCGTTGTGGAGACCGTGCGTGCCGTTTGGACCGCTGTCGAGGGTGCCGAAAACGCTGACCGAGCCAAACTCAAGAAGGACATCACACAGACGATCAATCGCCTCCGGGGCCGGGTTGAAGGAATGATTGGAAAACCAGTCAGCCAACCATCCGAGCGGTCTCTGTTCGATGCTTCAACGGACGACCAGCCGACGCCAAAAGAACCCTTGCCGGTGTCTCCTCGTTTTCCTGAACCGACTCTACGGGTTTACGGGAAAGACCTGGCTGAACACGCACTCAAGCACATCCCCAAGCTTACCGCTTGCACGTCCATCGACGACATCAGGAAGCACCTGACCGACAGCCTACGATTCAACTCCCAGGCCACTCGTCGGCGGAACGCCAATTACCTCATCAGTCGATATTTTCCTGGCGAGGTCGTGCATCCAGATGTCATTCCCTTTGCCGCCGCCGTCGAGGGCAAACCGGCACTCGGCGATGCCCTGTTCTACCTGACCGCTCGAACGGAAAAGATCGTTGCCCTCGTGGCTGATGAGTTAGTGTTCCCATCGCTGGCACTTGGCGGGGTGAGTCGCACCAAGATACGTGATTTCATTCAGTCACAGCTTCCTAACTCGAAATCGGCAAGCCAAATTGGCGTCTCGGTCGTTGGAACCTACCAGACATTTGGCGTGGCGACGGCTACTCGTACCAAGCTCAATGTGAGCCTGCGAGAAGGTAGTCTTGCCGCTTTCGCTTACATCTTGCACCTGGAATTTCCAGAGCCGGGAATGTACTCGTTTGAGCGAATTCTCGAAGGCCCGTTGCACAGGTGGTTGCTTTGGGATCAGCAATGGATGGTTCGTCAGCTTTACCGGCTCCGTGAGGCTGGTCTACTGTCCAAGGTGAGCGAGATCGATCGAATGCGCCAGTTCACGACCAAATTCCCGCTTGCTCAGGCCGTGCAGCCCATCGTGGCCCTCGCTAAGGAGTCGCCCACATGAGAATGTCCGGCCACGAGATTAACTCACAGCTTCGTCAGAAGCTCGAAATGCCGACAGGCAGGCACCTGTACGTTGTGCTGGGCACCTACGAACGACTGGAAAGATACGAACGAGTGGACTTCCGTGAAGCCCGCTCGCCGACAAACCAGAAGCTCGGCGAAATCGTCAACGTCAATCACCAACTGCTCGAACGCATTCCCGATGACGAGTTGAAGAAGCTCGTCCAGACCGAAGCCAGCCGCACCGAGAGCGTAAAGGCAAGGCTCATCAAGGAACTCGACGCCCTGGTGGATGAACGACTCAATGCCGGATCATTCCTCGCTCTGAAGAACCTGGAAATGATCTTTGCCTATGACTTGGAAATGAACTGCCTTCGGATTCGGGCGGCGAACCAGAAACACATCCTCGTACTGCTACCGGGCGAGAAAGTGGGAGACAGGATCACGCTGTTCCACGAAGCGCCGTCGAACAATCATCGGACCTTGCCGACCAATTTGGTCCCAGAGAATCACCTGTGGGAGTTGACCGAATGAGTGACCTCTTCAAACGACAAACTCTCGATCAACTCTGCGACGTTCCCGACGACATCATCGATGTTTACGTCGTCGAGCGCCACATCTGGCAGGGCGGCACGGTTGATGTTGAAGCCGAATCGAAAAAGAAACGACGGGCCGAGCCTCGCACCGTCAGAGACTTCTTGATCGATCCGGTTCGGTCGTTGCTCAACGATGTGCTGCGGCAACTCTCTGCTCCCTACGATCCCAGCAGCAAGACCAACCCGGTCGGACAAGGCTGGTGGATACAGGCCGAATTCGGCTCCGGTAAATCGCACCTGCTCTCTTTCATCGGTGCCCTTGCCTTAGGCGACAAGCAGGTCTGGGACACGATCAACAACCTGGAAACGAAGAACAAGAAAGGTAAGCGGGAGTCGATCTACCAGTTTTACGACAGCGGCCTCGCCAAGAAGTCCTCCGGTAATTCCAGAGGCATCTTTGTCGCTGTGAAAACCCTCGTCGGTCAGGGCGGCGGCACCATCGGCGTGACGGACACGGGCCGCAAACTGACTGAGTACATTCTCGACGCCGTACAGGAGCAGTACCACGCCGAGAACGGTAAGCCCATCTCGATTTACCCCGTTGAAGTGTTGGCAGATCGCTTTGAGTCGGAACTCGATCTGTACCACAAAGCACTGGCAAAGTTTCTCAAAGACCCGAAGTTCTTCGACGAGGAAGAACAGGAGGACGTGGAGAAGTTTCTCGACGACTTGCGGAACAGCAAGAACCAGACTGTGCGGCGTGACTGTGGGCAGAAGCTCTGGCGGTTCTACAAGGAATACCTGAAGACTTCGCCGGACATTCCGCTTGAAGCAGAAGCCGTCCTCAAGCACATGGTCGAGACCCTCGTAGCCCAAGGCTACGAGGGCTTGCTGCTCATCATGGACGAAGTGTCGCTGTTCATGAAGAACCGCACCGACGAGCAGCGGGTTGAGGATGAGAAGACTCTGGTTGTTCTCTCGAACCGGCTGGCGAAAACGCACTGTCTGCCCGTTTGGACGATCTGCTCGGCTCAACAAGCCCTTGAGTCGAAGATGGGCGTCAAGAACATCATCGCCAACGACCGGCTCAAGAATGTCGCCCTGCTTCAAGATGAGTCGAACTTCTACGACATTGTACTGTCGAGGGTTCGCACCGTCACCAAACCCGAAAGCATCGAGCCGTACTTCGCCGACTACGCTAAAGGATTCACTTGGCCGGGAGCCATCGGAACCGAGAAGTTCGCTAAGTTCTTCCCCTTCTATCCGCCTGCAATCGATGTGCTGAAAGCGGTGAGCTACAACCTCACCACGCTTCGTTCGTCGGTGCATTTCATGCACCAGACACTCAAGACGCAGCGTAAAGCCAAGTCGAACGAACTCATTACGCTTTGGCAGATGTTCGACGATGTGGTGAGCTACGAGGAAGACCCATCTGGCACCACGGCGGGCATCGCCGCCATCAGTTCCAAGTTCAACGATGAGTACAAAGCCTACCAGGCGGGTCGTCGCATCATCGGACAGGCGACCAAGGGACGGCTCAAGGTCTACGCTTCCCGCTGCGAGAAGATTCTCAAGACGCTGTTCCTGTACCACATCGCCAAGATGCAGCCGAACGGCCTTTCGGTCGAAGAGATCATGAACTCCGTCATGGAGTGGTCCGATCACGATAAAGGCCAAAAGGCCGACGTGAAGGACAACCTCGACCACTACGAAGTCCTGCTCGATGAACTCGACAAGGAACTGCCGCAGGTCAAGAAGGTCGGCAAGAACTTCGTGTTCACGCCCGAAGGGGGCGGCGTTGATGTCAAGGAACTGTTCCAGAAGGCCCGCACTCAGGCGGAAGGAAATGAAGCCAAACAACGGGATGCCTGGAACCAGCTACTCGGCCTTGAAGGCTGGGAGATCAAGACCTCACTTCTGAACATGGACCTCGCCCGTGGTCAGAAGTCGATCTTCCGAGGCGTAGCTCCCGCCGAGCAAAAGGATGTGGAACTCGAATGGCACGGGCGGACGATCAAGGGCCGGGTCTACATGCGTGACCTGCTGGATATTGCCAGCAAGGGCCAGGCACTCCCGCCGATCAATTCCGCCGACACCGATCATGACTTTGCCGTCTTCATCAGCAACCGTCCCTGCGGCGACAAAGTGACCGAACTCGCCAAGAAGGTCGGCGATCCCCGCACACTCTTTTGGACCCCCGCAGCGTTGACTTCGCAGGAACGGGATCGGCTGCTCGACTTCGCCGCTTTCCGGGAACTCGTGAAGGACTACCAGGGCAAGGACACCGAAGAAGCCAAAGAGGTCGTGCAATGGGTCGCCAACCGGCTCAAGGATGAGATTGGCAGCATCGCCAAGATCGTGGTCGATAGCTTCGCCCGTGGGCAGATCAGCGCCGCCGATCACAGCAGCATGACCTTCACCTGCCAAGGCGAACTGCTGGCGATCCTCACGCCTTTGGTCGGTCACGTTCTCGATGGCGTCTATGCCTCGAAGAAGATCGAATTCGACGCCCCGGCCCCGTTCAACGATGCCGAGGCAATCAAGGTTATCAACGGCGTCGTTAAGACCGGCGACATTCCCAAGGGGACCAAGCCCAACCAGTTCACCAGTGCCGCCGACAACTACGGCTACGCCCTGGGGATCATGAAGAAGGACGGCACCAAACGGCTGCAAACGCAGGGCAATGAGTTTGTTGAAGACCTCGAAGAATGGATCGAGACCCATTGCGGTTCCAGCAGCCAGCAGATCGCTCTCGACACCATCTACAAAAACTTCACCGGCACGGGCGGGCCGAACGACAAGAACTACGGCCTCTCGCACCGGATGATTGACATTTACCTGCTCTGCCTGGCCCGTGAAGGCAAGCTCCGCATTGTGTTGTCCGGTAAGGGGGCAGCGACCGCCGAGTACATCGACTATACGAACATCGGCGAACTCACTTTCAACGCCGCCTTGCTCAATTCGATGACCAAGGTGCAGCGGCTGAAGGCACCTGAGGGCTGGCCCGTGCTGGCACCCTATGCCGCCATCCTGCTCGACGATGAATTGCTCAAGACGATCCAGAAGGATGCGGACATCACCGCTGCTCTCGACCGCCTGAAAAAGTGGCGAGACCAACGCAAGCCGGAAATGGACGCCCTCATCGAACGGCTCGATGACCTCATGAGCGAGATTGCGCAAACGAACCCGGTGGCGGAAGTATTGGCGTCGTGGAAGGAATTCCTCTCCGCCAAGATTGACGATGCCGATGCGATCTCCCACTTGCTGAACGCACTCGACACGTCCTTTGGTTACACCTGCTACGCCCAGCAGGAACACAAGCAAACCGAAACCGATGATCTGGCGACCCGCAAAAAGACCTGGGAAAAGGCCGATGCCTTTTGTCGCCATGAGCCTCGTATCCGAGCGGCGTACCGCTACTCGCTGCTCACAGTGGACAAGGCGGGGCCGGTCGGCGAACTCAAGGATAAGCTCCGCAGCTTGGGCAAGAAGCTCGACCACATCGGCGACTTGATGGAGTCCGAGGCCAAACTGCAAAGCCAGTTGCTCGATCTGCTCGACGGCATTCAGTCCACGTACAAGACCCGCTACTTGCAAGCGTTCGATGAAGTCACCGGCAAGTGCGAACAGGTCCGGGGCGAAATCGACAACCTGCCCGATTCTCGTGAGTTCAAGACCATTGCCGAGTTGGTCAAGATCGAAGCCCTGGGAAGCATCAACATCGCCACGCTGAAGGACGACGTGCGGGGCTACAAGGACGGCCTCTTTGAGTCGTCGCTAGACCGCAACGGCGTTGATGCGGGCCTCAAGCATCGTCCGCAGCCGGAAGGTTGCACCCTGCACATTGACGAGGCCGACGCTCACGTGGCGGCGGCGGAACAAGCTCAGGAGCAGGCGGAAGCTGAAGTCCGAGCGGCGCTGCTCAACATCGCCAGCTTGCTCCGTCAACCTGCCCTGCGGTCGTTGTTGGATCAGGGAAAGCAGGAGAAGTTCATCGCCGATGTGCTGGCGGCGGACACCGATGACAAGTTGGCCGAGGTTTTGGCCGAGTGCATTCCGGCAGACCCCGGCAACGCCAAACTGCTGGCGAAGTTCCTAAAGAAGATCGTCGTGAAGATTGTCCACCTGCACGACTTCCAGCCCTCGAAGACCAAGGTCGAAAAGGGTGACATTGAGACGGTGGTGGGCGAATTCCGCAAGTTTCTGGAAGCCGCCGTGGATGGCGACGGCAAGGGTCAGTCCACAATCCTCGAAATCAAGTAGGGCTGTCGTCATGGCGAAGAAGAACACGAACACCGGAAAGAAGCTCTTCGACTCGCTCGATGCGGTGCCGTCGATGCCGGAAGGGTACTACTCTGGCGATCAGCCCAATCCGAGTCTTCGCAAGTTCGTCGAAAGCGAAGGCACAGTCTATGACCACAAAGACGACACGTATGAAGTTTCGGCGTTTCATGAAGCGATCACACTAAGTCGAGCCACTTCACTCTATCACATGCACACCTACTGGTCGAAGAAGCCATACGAGGCAATTCGCCAGTACATCTGCCACTACACCGACGAGGGTGGTATCGTCCTTGATCCCATGTGTGGGTCTGGAGGGACCGGGCTATCAGCTTTGATGTCTGGCAGGAAATCCATCCTGATTGATCGAAGCCCTGCCGCAACATTCATTTCGGCCAATTACTGCACGCCGCAGGATGTTCAAGAAGTCCGCAGGGCATTTGCACTTGTTGGTGCAGCGGCACAAAAAGAAATCGACTGGCTTTACGAGACACGATGCGACAGATGCGACGGGCGAGCTACCACAACATATACACTGTTCAGCCAAGTGTTTCAGTGCCCCCGATGCCTTGCCAACGTGCCATTGTTTGACTGCATAGAAACAGAAGGCCAGACAGGAGCAGGAAAACCCAAAAAGATTAGTGCCTGTCCACACTGCTTTGCAAAAAAGCACGTTGAAGAGATTTCTACAAGAGACGAAAAGCTCGGTGCAATTCCGGTCCTTGTCTCGTGCGTATGTGAGAGTGGATGCAAGCCCGCTCGGTCTGAACGGCGGCACAACGACTCTAACAAGAAGAAAAGGGAGTATTTTCAGAAGTACGATATTGCCAAGCTCGAAGAGATCGAAAACAAAACAATTCCCCACTGGTATCCAACGGATCGCATGATGAACGCCGATCCTGACCAAGAGCGATGGGGATTGATGTGGCGACCTTACCATAAAGGCATTGAGCGAGTCTGTGACTTCTATTCCAAGCGCAATCTTTGGGCTATGGCAGCCCTCAACTCTGCAATCGACAATCTCTCCGATTGTAAGTTGGCTGCGATGTTCAACTTCACTTCAATTGCCTTAAAAACCTCCTTGATGATGGCCCACAACAGCGATGGCATTGGGCGTATTCAAAAAGGTACGCTATATGTCCCGGCGCTAATTCACGATGTAAATGTAGGTCGGTTCTGGGACGAATCGGCAGAAGACATGATTCGGGGATATGAAGACCTTCGAGTTCAGTCGAACGAGATTCGCATCTCGACTCAGGATGCTTGCAATCTCGATATTCCGAGTAATTCCATCGATTACATTTTCACTGACCCTCCGTATTCCTGGAAGGTTCAATATGGAGAGATGAACTTTATCTGGGAAGCCTGGTTAAAGATGGATAGTCGATGGCACGCAAGTGAAGTCATCGTAAATGAACATCGAGGAGTTACAGAAGAAGATTGGGCGGTGAAGATGCGACGGGTCATCTCCGAGTGCTTCCGTGTTTTGAAGCCAGGGCGTTGGATGTCGCTTTGTTACCATGACACATCCGAGGGAACGTGGGGACTTCTTCAAGACATTTGCTCGGAGGCGGGCTTCATTGCCGACGCCTCAGATGCGGTGGTTTACATCGACGGCACACAAAAATCGATTAAGCAAATAACTGCCGAGCAGGTGGCTCGCCGTGACCTCGTGGTGAATTTTCGTAAGCCGAAACCGGGTGACTGGCGTGTGGTACAGGTGTTCATACCAGCCAATGCAGATACTCCGACTTTCAATGAACTTGCTCGCCGGATCATTCGGGATTTCTTGGCAGCACATCCTGGTTCACCGAAAGATCGAGTTTACGATGCATTGGTGAGTTGCATGGTACGCAAGGGCCAGATGGAGGCTCACGATTTTGAGAGGCTATTGCGAAGTGTGGCCGAGGAGATCGTGCAGCCCATCAAGGAAGACCTTTTTCATAACAAAGAGGCAGACCTTTTTGGTTCCCATGTCCAAAGCCGTTGGTATCTCAAAGAAACTGCTGACCAAGTAGACCGAGCAGAACAAAACAAGGAGGAAAAAGCAGCAGAGCGGCTCGGAACATTCATCTCAAAGTACCAAAAGCAGCATCCGGAGGATGAAGGTGTTCATTTCACTTTCATTCAAGAGGACTTCTTCGGCATTCCGCAAGGAGAGTGGCCTCGCCGACGCCTGTCGGATTGGCTGCCAGAATACTTTATCAAGACTCCAAGCGGCACATGGCGACTACCTGACGAGGAAGAAGGTGAGCAACTCGCTCAACTCCGTGAGGCGGGTACACTTCGACGTATCAAGCGATTCGCTACCGCACTCATAGAGGGAGTTCCGATTCCCGATAGAGACCGTCCCGGCAACGATGTGGACTTGCTCGACTGGCTGCGGCAGTGCCGCCGTGCCGGTCTCTACGAGCAAGGCAAGGCAATCTACGAGAAGGGCGGCCTGAATCTTGCCAACCTCAGCGATGAGCAGCAAATCGAGGCTGAGGATGACTACCGCATCTGCGTCCGCCGTGGCAGCGAAGTCGAGACGAAGCCGAAGCGGAAGAGTCGCAAGAAGCAGGATGACGACGAATGAACCCCATACAGTCGCTCCTGTGGAGTGAAGAGGCCCAACCCATGACCGTCGAACAATGGATCATCGACAAGCTCACGCCCCTCAAAGGCGAGAAGCTCATCGTTTTGGCTGATCCCCAGCGCATGATCCGGGCCGGTGCCCAGGCGGTCGATGGTTGGGCCAAGGAACACAACTTCACGGTTCTGTTTTGCAGCGGAAACCTGGCTTTGCGGGAGATGTACGAGAACCTTCGGAGCGATCCCGACGCCAAGATCATCCTCGTGGATCGTACCCGTGAGAAGGCGAAGCTCCCGCTTTTCTATCCCGATCTGGAAGCCCGCTGCAAACCGAAAGCCCGGCTGGCGATCAGCCTGCGGGATTATCTCGTCGAGCAGACCGGCGACCAGCGCTGGCCCGCTCTTGTCAACAGCGACCGCAACCTGAGCGGCCTGGTGCTGAATCACATCGACAAGGCACTGGAATCGTATCGCCAACTGCGTGATGTGGACGAACACCGCTTTCAGGACAGCGACCTCTACAAGATCGTGCTGGGGGCCACACTCGGCATCAATCCCTTCAAGAAACTGACAGCAGGTGAAATTCGGCGGCTGTGCATCGAGAGTCACGAGCAGTTGGAGCAGATCAAAGACCTGTTCTCAGGCGGCACGACCTCCGAGGCCAGCGAAGTTCTCCAGCATCTGAAGGGCCAAATCGAACAGGCGGATAAGCCGTGGTGCTGGATGCTCGATCATGAGCCGGAAGCGGTTGTGCGGGCCTTCACGCTGTCGGCGATCATGCACCAGCACGGACTGGAATACAGCGTGCTGCTCGCCAATTTCGACGTGGGACTGGAACGCTTCAAGGCGATCCCCAAGAAGTCCATCGACGCCACCATCAAGGACATGCTCAAGGCCGATCCCGACCAGATTATCGAGGATGTGGCTAGTGCCGAAGCGTTCTTGAGAGAGGAACCGGAGAAGCGGCTTGCGTTCTTGCTGGCGGATCGGTTGAAGCTCGACCAGCCACAGGAAGCATTCAAAGTGCTGCTCAAGGAAAAGCTGTCGTCACTGGTTCGCAGCATGGCGCTGTTGTCGTTGTTGGTTGATTTGCTGAGCCAGCGGAAGGTGGATTACCACCGAGGCGTGCTGAGTTTGATCGACGAGGAAGGAACCAAGGGCAAGGAAGACGCTTTGCCAGTGGCTGCCCGCCGTCCAACGCCGCAATGGGGCACGCTGCTGGCGACATATCGCAAGGCGATTCAGTTTTTCGAGATTGCCGACAAGCTGAAAGCCCAGGTCCACAAGCTGAAGGTAATGACGCCGGACCAGCTTCAATTCGATCAGTTCTTAAAGCTTTGGAATGAAGACAAGGCCAACCGGCTCGACTACTACACTAGCGGCTTGCGGAGGTTGATGGGCGTTGGCGACATCTTCCCCGTGCCGAAGAACCAGTTCTGGCCGACGTTGACACAACGCCTTGGAACGGCGCTGCAAAGACTCGACGAGTCCATCAAAGCGGCGGATCAGGATTTGGATGTTGCCAACACCAAGTTCCAAGACCTGTACCACGCCAACTATGTGAAGTGGATCGGCAAGGGCGATGCCCCGGCCTATTTCACGCATCAGTTCGTGCCACGAGTGCTGAAGAGCCATTGGGATTCGCAAAGCGGCCAGAAAGCCGTGATTCTGATCTTCGACGGGCTGCGAGTGGATGCCTGGGAGGAACTGGTTCGCCCGGTTCTGGAAGAGAAGTACGACGTACTTGAGCAATTGCCCGGTTCGGCGATCCTTCCCAGCGAAACTCACTTGAGTCGCAAGGCGATCTCAGCGGGGTGTTTGCCGGTGAACTTCACCAGCACGACCGAGAACGCCCTGCTCGAAAACGCCCTCAAGAATCACCTGAACCTAGCGGTGAAGTTCAAGGTCGATAAGCAGGACGAGAACGTGGAATGCGGGATTTCGGCACGCTACACGTCCGGCCCCATCGACATGGTGATCTTCAACTTCACCGACAAAAACCTGCACAACAACACGGCGGACTTGGCGTTCATTTACGACGCCACCGTGCGGGAGATTCTGCGGCAGGATGTTCGCAGCATTCTGCGGGAGCTACCCGCCGATGCCAAAGTCTTCGTGATTTCCGATCACGGGTTCACGCCTGTACCCGACCAAACTTTTGTGGTGCCGGATCAGGTTCTCACCGACAGCGGCGATGTGAAGTACCGAGTAGGACGCCTCAAGAAGCCCTTGGAAGGCAGCGATGCCAAGAAGGGCGTTGTTTTCAAAGTTTCCGACATGGGCATTCCCGACAAGACCGGAAAAGCGAAATGGTCGTTCAACCATGTGCTGTTCCCTCGCCCTGGCCTGACGCTTCAGCGCCCCCAAGGCAGGCATGATCCAGAACGCTATACCCACGGTGGGCTGAGCCTGGCTGAGTGCATGATCCCGCTGATCGTGTTAGGGCCGAAGATCAAGTTCGAGCCTGCATTCGAGTTCGTCGGCATTCGGTTCGACGGCGTGCTGACCGAAGGGCAATCCATCGACATCTTGCTGACGGCCAGAGCGAAGACACCCGTGAAAGAAGAATTGCTGTTCCAGCTTCAAGTCGATGCCGGACTCGATGAAATCCAGCCTCGCAAGGAAGTCTTCACCGGCAGCGAACACGAGTATCGAGTGCGGTGGATGCCCAAACTCGACAATCCGACCGCCGAGCAGCAGAAGGAAGGCAAAGTCATCAAGCAGGTGACGGCCATCGCCAGCTACCAATGGAAAGGCCGCACCGTGCGAACGACGTTCCACGGCAAGGTCGAAATTCAACTCGACACCACCCGTATCCGTCGCCGCCTCGACAGCAAGCTCGACAGCATCATGGGCATGGTCCCTGCGGGACTCCGATAAAATGAGGGAACCATGAACACACGATTCAAAGACATTTTTCGAGGCAAGGTCGTCAACAAACGGCTGACCGTGAATACGGGAGTCGATGAGTTCCCTCGTTTCGTCGTCGAATACCTGATCGACAACTACTGCACCGAAGAGAACTTCCACGACGATCTGCAACAGGTCATCAAGCGGCTGCGGGAGAACTTCGTTCACGGTGCTGAGGCCGAGAAGATTCGGCACCAGATTCGTGAAACCCGCAATCACAATATCATCGCCAACCTGGAAGTGCGGCTTCAGGAGACCGAGGACAAGTATTGGGGCACTATCGGGGCAATTAACGAGAGTTTCGTCAACGTGACGGAAAGCCTGGTGCGGCAATATCCGATGCTTCTTTCGGGCGGGATGTGGGGCACGATTACCCTGACCTACGACGAGACCGAGGTCCACAACAAGAAGATTCGCCCGTTCAAAGTGACGGAGTTCACGCCGTTTCAGATTTCTGTAATCGACCTGAACGAGTTCATCGAGAAAAGGAAGCAATTCGAGGCCGACGACTGGCTCGACTTCCTCATCAATTCCATCGGGTTGAACCCGGAACATCTCAGTCGGCGTGAGAAACTGCTGTATCTCTGGCGTCTCGTCCCGATGGCCGAGGCCAACTGCAATACCATCGAGCTTGCACCAAGAGAGACCGGCAAGACGTACATCTACCGCAACCAGAGTTACTACACGACAGTCCTTTCTGGCGGCAAAGCAACCCCAGCGAGTCTGTTCATCAACAACGCCACCGGGAAAGTCGGCGTCGTGGGGAGCCGAGACGTGGTGGTGTTCGACGAGATTGCGAACACCGATTTCACCGATCCCAAAGCCCTCGTATCGATCATGCAGGGCTACATGCAGGATGCCAAGTTCAGCCGGGGGAAGAAGGAGATTCTGGCGTTCGCTTCCATCGTGCTGGTTGGCAACATTGACATCCAAGCCAAGTTGCCGCACGAGAAGTATTACCATTTGTTCGAGCCGTTGCCGGACTTTCTCCAGGTTGAAGCATTCATCGACCGGCTGCACGGCTACTTGCCTGGCTGGGAGATTCCCAAGATTCATCCAGGTTCGCTGGCCCAGGACTACGGGTTCATCACGGACTACTTGTGCGAGATCATGCACGAACTTCGTCGCAAGGACGTGCTTGGTGCCCTCAAAGGCCGTTACCAATTGCTGGATACATCGTCGGCAAAAGCGGGGATCACCGGGCGTGACGTGCGAGGTATTGAGAAGGTACTGTCTGGCCTCCTGAAACTGATGTATCCCCACGGGGACGTGACAGACGACCAACTGGCAGAGCTACTTTCCGTGGCAATCGAAGGCCGCCAGCGGGTTCGCAACCAGCTTCACCTGATGGCACCCGGCGAATATGGCCCGGTGATTTTGACTGGCAAGCTGACGCAATCGGGCAAGGTCATCACCCCGACTCTTCCCGATTCTCAGCGGGAGCAGAAGGTTGTCCTGCCGACTTCCCCAAGGGTTGGTGAGGTCATGGGATTGGCCGTCATTGGTGATGATCGAGGTTGTCTGCTCCATTTCGAGATGCAGGCAACCAGAGGGACGGGGCGGATCGTCAGCCTCGGTTCGATGCAGAAAGTGATGAAGGAAAGCGTTGCCGCCGCTGCACAGTTCATCAAGACGCACTCGAAAGAAGTCGGACTGCCGAACGATTGGCAAGAGAACTACGACATCGCCGTTCTTGCCACAATGATGGGCGTGCCCAAGGAAGGCCCATCAGCGGGGATCACGATCACAACTGGAATCGTATCGGCGCTCACTGGCCGTCCCGTTCGCCACGATGTCGCCATGACCGGCGAGATCACCATCATGGGCAAAGTCCTCGCTATCGGCGGCGTGTTGCCGAAGCTCCAAGCCGCCATCGACGCCGGTTGCTCGGAGGTAATCATGCCCAAGGAGAACGAGCGAGACGTGCAGATGACGCCGGATTACGTGAAGAACAAGATCAAGGTGCGTTTCGTGTCGTCGATTGACGAAGTGCTGGAAGCGGCGTTGGTATAACCGAGAGCGTGATGACTGAATTCACTCGACTGAAAAAAGAGCGTCACCATGAAGCTGCGGGAAGTCATCATTCGGAACTTCAGAAATCTCGTCGATGTCTGCATCCCCATCGACAACACGACTATCCTCGTAGGCGAGAACAACACTGGCAAGACGGCATTTCTTGATGCACTGACCCAAGCTCTACCTAAGACTGGATACACTCGCAACAATCCATTCGACGAGTATGACTATCACATGGCGAAGAAGGAAGACTCGCCACGTACCAGCTCTGGGATCGTCATTGAGACTTGGTTTCGTGAGGATCGCTCTGATGAATGGCCGGAAGCTATCATTCAGTCACTCACTGAGATCATCCAAACCGATCCGGTGCGCAATCTCAACTCAATCGGCCTTCGGCTTACAAGCCGGTACGACAAGGATGCTGGCCAGTTTGTTGCGATTAGAGAATTTCTGAACACGAAGGGCGAACCGCTTGGCGGAAAAGCTGCACACCCTGCCATCGTCACACGCTTTTTGGAATATGTTCGCCTCTTCTATTTGTCGGCGCTCAGGGACTCCGAATCAGAATTCTCACCCAAGTCACAATTCTGGGGTCGAATCCTCCGTGATCTGAAGATTGATGACGTCAAGCGGAAGAAACTTGCCGACGAGTTGAACAAGCTCAACGAGTCCCTTCTGACAGCCGATCCTCGATTGGACAAGGTGCGTACCTCGCTGGAGCGAATTCAGACGGTACTTCCATCTGGCGGCAAAACGACCATCCAGCCGCTTCCACTTCAGCCGTGGGATTTGATGGTGAAATCGCAAGTTGTAATGCGAGGCAAGAATGCGGAGGTTGACTTTCCGTTGAGTCGGCACGGTCAGGGCATTCAGAGCCTTGCCGTCCTTTTTTTGTTTCAGGCCTACGTTGAAGTTTTGCTGAAACCGACGTTTCACGCCGACACCGAGGCGATCCTGTCCTTGGAGGAACCTGAAGCACACTTGCACCCACAAGCGATCAGGGCGCTGACCGCAACGATCAATGACATTGCAGCCCAGAAAATTGTGTCTGCTCATTCCCCTTATGTATTGCAAAACGTCCCGATAACGTCGATTCGTCTCTTTCGGCGCATCGGGAATGTGACAGTCGTGCATTACGTCAAGCGATCCTTCTCGGCAAAGATTCCCAAGGTGCAGGGCCTCATTGACTACTGCAAAAGCAATTCTTCAAAGTACGACTACCACGAAACGGAGGAACTGCTGACCGTTCGTGGCTCTATTGACGACAAGGAATACAGGAAGATACTCCCGTTCTATTCAACAGACAAAACCGCTCAAGCGTCGCTGAAGCAACTCAAGGAGGAGTCACAACTTTACCTTTCGGATGACGACATCACCGATCTGGACACCTATGCGAAGCGTGTTCGTGGAGAGGTCTTCTTCGCCCGTGCGTGGCTGCTATGTGAAGGCCAGACAGAGTATCTCCTGTTGTCGTACTTCGCCGAACTACTGGGTACGCCCCTTGATAGGTTCGGCATCTCGATCATTGATTTTCAAAACAATGGATCGCCTGCCGCCTTCGTTGCACTCGCTCGCAACTTCAACCTTCCTTGGCTACTTGTATGTGACCACGATACGGCAGGACTTGGGTATGTCGAATCCGTCAAAAAGCTCGGCGTCTCCCCGGCAGAGGCGGCTGATCTGCTGCGTCCACTGGCCAAGAAAGATGATGATTTGGAATCGTTTCTCGTTGCCAGCGGATTTCTGCCGGAGTTGGTGACATTGCTAACGTCGAAGGGCGTGACCATTGCAAAAAAGCCGGGCGATTCCGGCTACGAGGCAGAGGTGGCCGGGCATCTTCGGAACAGGAAGACTGAGGCAGGCACAGACCTCATCAAACAACTGCGAAACGCCAAGGCCAACAAGTCGAGGGTTCCCTCCTTTTTCGCCAAGGCGATCCAGGACATCATTCAAAAGGCGACCTAGCATGGCTACCAAACAACTTGCCAGCGCCCAAGCACGACTCAACCCTAGTCAACGACAGGCAGCGGCGTGGGATAAGGGGCCACTGCTTGTACTGGCTGGCCCTGGATCGGGAAAGACCAGCGTGCTTACATGCCGCATCGCCAGGATTCTCGACGAAACGAGGGACAAGCCGTTCCGTATTCTTGGCCTCACTTTCACAAACAAGGCCGCTGACGAAATGAGGACTCGTGTGATGGACCTTGTTCCGGGAGAGGAACATCGTCTTTTTCTCGGCACGTTTCATTCGTTTTGTGCAGAAGCGCTGCGACAGCACGGAAGTCACCTTGGCATCAGCCCAACGTTTACCATCTATTCCCAGGATAGCGATCTTGAGTCTTTCCTCTCGGATGCCGTAGATCGCCTGAAACCCACTTCGTCTGTGGTATCCGACCAGGACAAGAAACTGCTGCCGATCATCCAACGTCTTAAATCGCTCCTCGTATTCCCCGACAAGTGCCAGGAAGTGATTGAGGACGCTGACCTCTGCCAACGAGTCGTCGAAGTGTATCCGGCTTACGAGGAGGAACTGGCTAGGCACAATGCGTTGGATTTTACGTCGTTGATTCTCAGGACATATGAGTTGGTCAGCAAGTTTCCGGCGTTCGCCAAGCGGTATCGGACAGTGTATCCGTACATTTGCGTGGATGAATTTCAGGACACAAACGAAGCGCAGTACAGCTTAATTAAGGCCATCTTGGGCCAGTCGCATCGCAATCTCTTCATCGTGGCAGACGACGATCAGATCATCTATCAGTGGAACGGTGCAAGTCATCAGCGGCTTGAAGAGTTGGCAAGCGACTTCAAACCGACAGTGTTGCAACTCCCGGTGAATTACCGATGTCCGGCTGAAATTGTTGACCTTGCGAACAATTTGATTCGGAACAACTTCCTGAGAACCGAGAACAAAGCTCCGTTGCAAGCATACCAAGGGCCGGGAGGCGATGATGCTGTGAGGCTGTTGGGACCGTATGAGGACTTTGACGCCGAGGCTGCCAGCGTTTCCGATGACATTCAGCAAAGACACCCAACTTCTCCAGGAAAGGTCGTCGTCCTTGCCCGTAATCGAAAGCTCCTTCTCGGCGTACAAACCGCATTGCGGGGCCGGGGAATGAGTGCAGCGATAGCGCAGCGGAAGGACGAGTTTGAGAGCGCCCCATTTGTGTGGTTGCACGGAATGTTGCGACTGGCTAACGATCGGCAGAATGAAGATGTGCTTGAAGCAGTGTGCGGGAGCTTCCGCCAGTTATCTGGAATTGAATCGGATGTCGAGGGAGTGAAAGCGCAGGCTCAGGCGGCGGGACAGGATTTGTTTCGGCGATGGCTGAAGCACGCTCAAACACATGCAGCAAAGAGCAATGCAGGCAAGGTACTTGCCGATGCAAACAAGTGTCTTGGCGGGGGAAACGAGTTTCTGCGATTCTGCGACTCGTCCTTGGCATGGTTTGACGAGATCGCAAGGCCAGAGAACCACAACGGCGATGAATCAAATGAACCATTCGCCGTCTTCAGCGATGAGAGAACCGTTTGGACGGACCTAAAACGGGAAATCATCGGCACAGTTGGCGAAGGCGTGACTCTTGAGGCTTTCTTGCAAGAGCTACAGATGCGTTCCAAGGAGTCGATTCCATCGCCGAGCATGGTTCGACTCTTCACGATCCATGCGTCCAAAGGTAAGGAGTTCGATCATGTCTACCTTGTAGGCATGGTCGAGGACGAAATGCCATCGTTTCAGGCCATCAAGAAGGGCGATAGGAGTCCAGAGCTGGAAGAGGAACGCAGGAATTGTTTCGTCGCCATTACGAGGACGAGCAAGACTCTGACCCTGAGCTACGCCGGAAGCTACAACGGCTGGACAAAGGAACCATCAAGATTTCTTTTCGAGATGGGCGTTCTGGAAGAAGAGGACTCATGACCACGCCCGACGACCTCACCATCCGTGAACCCGACCAGATACGCCAGGACTGCGCCCGCAAGCTCCGGGCCGTGCAGGTGAGCGACCACTTCCAGGCGATCCTGGGATGTCTGTTGGGTGAAGACTGGACGACGCCGAGGCTGGCCGAGATGGTCATCACGCCGGACGGCCACTTGCTCGGTCGCTGCGAGGGGGAGTCGTCGTTCAAGGCGTTCCTCGGCGCATCCGAAGACCTGGTGCGGAACATCCACGGCGTTGCCCCGGTCGCCGAACTCGATGGCGACGAAATCGGTTACTTGGTGGGGCGAGTGGCCGAGATCAAGAGGCAGATGTAGACCGCACCGAGGATGTCGTGATGTTGGAGTTCAGCACAAGTCCTGACCCGAATGCTGATGCGAAGCGGGCGCAAGCAATCGAGATCGTCCAGAAGCAGTTTGCAGACGGTTTGGCCGAACTTTGCGACCCTCACTTTCTGGCAGAGCGATACGCCGAGTTTCTTCATCGGGACGATCCGATCTACGTCGAGCTTTTGCGAGGCATGAAGGACGAAGCACTTTCAAAGACATTTGTGAGCTATTGGACCATCGCTCAAACGCTTGCCACGAAGAGTCGCTTCTGGCTGGAAGATTCGGTCGCCGAGATCATCACTTCCCAGGTGAAATCCTTCGGTCGGAAAGCCACCCACGTTTACTCGCAGAAGATGCTTGCCGATGGATACTGCGAACGAAATGTGGCCGTTGCGAACCTCGGTGAGAACTACCTGGAACACCTGACCGACCGCCGCCCGTGGCGACCACCGATGAAAGAAAACGCACTGCGAGAGGTCGATGTTCTTGTTGGCGAGCAGGAACGGGAGCGTGTCGATATTGAGCAACGTCGGAAGCCGTTTCAGCGGAGAACTTGGGACGAGGCCAGAGATGGCAAGGCGACCCATAAAGACCAGGAACATTTGAAGCGGATCGCACAAGCGGTCGGTGGGCGTGCCATATCGGACGTTTCGATCCAGTGCAACCTGCTGGTCATCGAACCGGACCAGAAGGACAACAAGCCGCACGTCTTTGCCTTTCGATTCATCAACCCGAAAACAATCTCGTCGCACGCCCAACGAAAGCAGGAGCGAGTCAACTTGCTGCGACTATACGCCTACCTCGTTCAAGAGAAGCTGTTTCGAGAGCCAGCGGCCATCCACGTCAGCGTGGCCGAACTGCTGCCGAGACTTGGTAGCAGCTTCGAGCAATACGACTACTACCCCGACTATTTTTCACCGCACACCTACTGGAGTTCGGATCAACTCTGGCAGTTCATCGGCGTCCCGTTCGATGTCGTTTCGCAAGCGATCAGAAATGTGGCCCAGGACTTTAGAGAGCAATTGCATGACGGATTGAAGTTTTTGCTGCCCGGCTCGCAGCCTCCTCCCGGCTGGGGAACCGAGCGCAGGCGGAAGGGAAAATAGATGTACGACTTGATCGGCGACATTCACGGCCATGCCGATGAACTGGTGCAACTGCTCGAATTGCTCGGCTACGAGAAGGTGCAGGGAACGTACCGGCATCCCGACCGCAAGGTGATCTTCCTGGGCGACTTCATCGACCGGGGGCCGCAGATTCGGCAGGTACTTGAAACAGTTCGCCCGATGGTCGAAGCCGGTCACGCCCTGGCCGTCATGGGCAACCACGAACTCAACGCCCTGGCCTACCACACGAAAGACCAGGATTCGCCCGGCGAGCATCTTCGCCGCCGCATCCCGAAGAACGAGAAGCAGCACAAGGCGACTCTCGACCAGTTGTCCCCGCAAGAACTCCGGTCCCACCTGGAGTGGTTTCGCACACTCCCGATGTGGCTCGATCTCGACGGTCTACGAGCCGTCCATGCCTGCTGGGACGACCGGGCCATAAACCAGATTGCCGACGCCCAAAAGAACCACGGCGGAATCACGACCGATTTTCTGCACTCGGCATGTCGGAAGGGCAAATCGCTTTTCTCCCCGGTCGAGGTCGTCCTCAAAGGCAAGGAGGGCAAGCTGCCCGATGGGGCGTCATTCCAGGACAAAGACGGGCATGTTCGCACCGAGATTCGTACCCGCTGGTACTTGGCCCCGGATGGCCATAGCTACCGGACGTATGCCCTCCAGTCCGACGAGATCGCTTGCGAACTGAAACTCGATGAGGCCGTCGTCGCTGCTGCCGTTCCGTACCCGACGACCGCCAAGCCGGTGTTCGTCGGCCATTACTGGCTGTCAGCCCAGCGACCCGAACTCCTGGCCGACAACGTGGCGTGCCTGGACTTCAGCGTTGCCAAGGGCGGGTTCTTGTGTGCGTACCGCTGGAATGGCGAGCAGAAGTTGAGCAACGAGAACTTCGTGTGGGCGGGCGCACAGAATGGGGGCAGCCAATGAGAGTCCGTGATCGCTGCTCAACTCGCAAAGCCGAACGTCGATGCCGAACAGAGCAAGGCATCCAGACGGTCCAGCCATTTCCGAGTAGCGGTCAACTTTGCAAGAACCTTGGCCTCCCTCTACCTGTACTCACCGACCGCATCGGCAAGAGGCAGGATCGAGCCTATTCCTACGTCGTCCGAACCGTGAAGCTGGATCACGAGACGACCATTTTTCAACAACACGGCTCGGCTCCAAACTTCCAAGGTGACGTGCTGACCCTTTGCACCTGCAAGCATCAGATGCGGGCCAGCCTGAAGGGAGAGGATTGGAAGGGTGTATGGTTGGCTGGTGTCACGAGCCGCACGATCCATGAGGGAAAACACTGGCTGTTCTATCTCGCCAAGATCGAGTCAATGTCCGAGTCGCACTGCGATCTTTGGACCGAAATGAATGCTGCTACCCGCCATGCAAAGGCGGCGCACGTCCACTTCCTCGGCGACGTGTTCAAGCCGAAGTCTCCACTTCCAACCGGCGACGCTCGGTTCTCACCAAGCCGATACCTATCGCCGCACCTTCACGCTCATCGCTGGCGGGGTGAGGATGGCTGGCACAATGACTGGCACAATGACATCAGCTATCACCTTGCGGACAAGTACGGTCATCCTCCACTGCTGTTAGCTGATCCTCGGCGGACGTTCATTTGGAACGAGCCGATGATCTACTTCGCCAAGGACCACTGCCGAAACTACCTGAAATGGGAGTCATTGGAAGAACTCATGGCGATGCTTCGAGGAGCGACACCATGACCCAGCAGGTCGTCCTTCTCCGTGTCGGCATCGACTCCGGCTGCGGCGGCATCCAGGGGCCGTTGTTCAAGGATGGCTCGTTCGATTTCGTGTGCATTCCTGACAACAAGGGCGTGAGCGTCCACACCTACGGGAACATGGTCGGGCGGGACGGCAGGCCGCACGCAGATTATTTCGCCGAGTCCCGCAAGAAGGTCATGGCCGATCAGCACGTCCACGTTGACCCAGAGTGGGAGACGTACACCTACGGCGATCCGACGCCCCCGAAGCGATCCCTGCGGAACTTGCGGCCTGGGGATTTTCTCGTCTTTTACTGCGGCTTGCAGAAGTGGGATGCGGACGGCGGCTGGGACCAGGATCATCGACCCGCCCTCTATCTTGCCGGTTACTTCGAGGTCGCCCTCGCTGGGTTGGCCGGTGACTTCGACAAGAACGTGCTGAAAGCTGATTTCGGCATGAACTTCCACGTTCGCTACCGAACGGTTTTTGAGAAGCAGAAGGAAGACTTGGTGCTGGTGAAAGACGGTCCTGGGAGCCGGTTGTTCAAGAAAGCGCACCAGATCAGCACCGAGGGCAAGGACCGGGCGGGCAAGCCGCTCAAGGTGCTTTCTCCAACAATACAGAAGGTGTTCGGCAGTTTCGGGGGCCACATTTCCATTCAACGAAGCCCGCCTCGGTGGGTGGAGCCTGCATTCGTGGACGAGGCGATCCGGTTCGTGACGGGATTGGAATAACCATCAACGGCGGAAGAAGCACCGATGACCACACACGCAGAACTCGCTTCGCTCAGCAGCTACACTCCACCTGACTCAAGCAACTATGGAGCGCATACGCTACGGATTGACCTGGGGCCACTGACGGTCTGGTTCAGTTACAAGACGCCGGTTGCGTTCCGAACTCCGGGAACGCCGACGATTGTTCGCCAGAACGATTGGGGTGCGACCACGGGCAAGCACTTGAAATGGATCAACTGCGAGACGAGCCAGACCGACACAATCCAGGTTTCCGGTGAGCAGTTCGAGGAGTTGTGGGCGAAGCACGTCGAGCTACATGAACTCCGGATCGCTGATACGGATGAACGGGGAGGGACGAATTGATGGCAAAGAAATCAAAAGCCCCGAACCCCTTCACTGGCCGCTGGCGAATCGTCTCGATGAGCGCCTGGGAGCAGGACTTCATTGACGAAGAGGAAGAGGGCTACATCGAGTTTGGAGACAAAGACCAGGGAGAGTTCCACTTTGGCTACGTCCACGGGCAGATGGATTGCCGTCTTACAACGAGGGACGGGGAGCCATCGGTCGAGTGGACCTGGGACGGCAATGACGAGATGGACCCGGCTCAAGGTCGAGGGTGGGCCATCGTGAAGGGCGATGAACTGCATGGCATGATCTTCTTCCACCAGGGCGACGATTCGGAGTTTGTGGCGAGGAAGGAGGCCAAGGGACGGAAGAAGCAGCGGCCATGACTTCTCGAACTTCATGATGTCCCGGCGTGTCCTTCCTGGAAGGGATTCATCAGGGCAAGGAGACAGCGACGATGGCAACAGTGTCAGAAGTGGCCCGGCTCATAGGCGTCGAGCCGGGCAAGGTGAAGCGGTGGGCGACAGAGTTCGCCGAATACCTGAGCCTCACCGCTCGACCAGCGAAAGGCAAAGAGCGCCAGTTCTCAGAAGCCGATCTGCGGGTGCTGGCCGTCATCGCCAATCATTTAGAATGTGGCAACGATTCGGATGATGTTCATTACGCCCTCAACACCGGGGAGCAATATGCCGAGTCGCTTCTTGAAATAGCTGAACTCCACAGTCCGTTCTTTCAAGAACCGTCAGAGAACATGGACGAAACGTGGCGTCACGGCACACTCATCGGGGGCATGGCCTGCCGTGATCTTTCCCAGGTGGCCAGGGCCTACAAGCTGGCGGCGGACGAACTTCTGAAGCAAGCCCTGGCGAAGTACGAGCCGCATGAACTGGACTACCCGGTTCTGTTCCTTTACCGCCACACAGTCGAGGTCTACCTCAAGGCAGCGCTCGACAACCCGCCAGAACACCACGACCTGAGCAGGCTCATCCAGTTGCTCGAAGCCGAGAGCGGCATGAAGATCGCAGGCTGGGTGAAAGATCGTCTGTGGGACTTCCACAAGATCGACAAGATGGCGGCACTGTTTCGGTACGCCGATCCGCCTGCGGACGGTGAAATCTGGATCGACTTCCACCAACTTCAGTCGGTGATCGACAAGCTGGTGCAGGCCATCGAGCAGTACATGGCGACCCGGAAGAAAGTTGATACAAGGGGTTTGATCTAGTGGAACCTCCCACCAACATCTTTGATGACCTGCCGCAGCAGTTGCCGAAGGAAGTCGTCCAGACGCTCATTCAAGCCGCCGACGTGCGCATCGAGCGGATCATCTCCCACGGCCACGCTTCCGCACCAGATTTCTGGTACGACCAAGGGCAGGCCGAATGGGTGATCGTCTTGCAGGGAGCGGCGACGTTGCAGTTCGAGGATGGCATGGTCGAGATGAAGGTCGGCGACTTCATCAATATCCCGGCGTTCAAAAAGCACAGAGTCGATTGGACGACGCCGGACGAGCCGACCGTGTGGCTCGGAGTGCGATATGGAGCCGTTGGGCCGTCCTGATCGGCATCGCTTGCTGGCATTCAAAGGAGAAACATCATGCTGACCAACCCCCATACCGGAACACGAATTGACGAAGTTGCACCGGGCATCTACCGCATCAACACGCCGTTGCGGATCGACGCCATCCCTGGTGGATTCAACCTCAGCCAATACCTCATCGTTGATGATGAGCCGATGGTCTTTCACACGGGCTGGCGCAAGTGGTTCCCAATCGTGTCCGAAGCGATCTCGAAGGTCATCCCGCTCAACCGCATTCGACACATCGGCTACTCGCACTTTGAGGGCGACGAGGCCGGGGCGATGAATGAGTTCCTGGCTGTCGCCCCGCACGCTGTTCCATTCGCCAGCCACGTCAGCGTGATGACCTCGCTGAACGATCAGGCCGACCGCCCAGGCCGAGGCTTGGCCGACGGCCAAACGTTCTCGACCGGCAAGAAGACGTGGCAATGGATCGACACGCCGCATGTTCCCCACGGCTGGGACTGTGGTGTGCTGTTTGACCAAACGACCGGCACGCTGCTGTGCGGCGACCTCTTCACACAGGCAGGAGCAGAGACGCCGCCCCTCACCGAATCGGAAATCCTGAGCGCCAGTGAAGCGATGCGGAAGCCGATGGATTACTACGCCCATTCCACGAAGACCGGCACGATCCTGGAGCGGCTGGCTTTGCTCAATCCCACGACGCTCGCCTGCCAGCATGGGAGCGCCTATCGAGGCGATGGTGCGGCCTTGCTACGACAACTCGCTGCGATTCTGGAAAAGGAACTGCGGGCTGAAATCCAGGCGAAGTGATGTACTCGGAGATTCCATACCGTGTCGCCCTGGTCGTCGTCATCGCACTCACGATGTCGGTCACGGTCTACCACCGGCTGCAAGCCGCCAAGTCAGGTGAGACGATCTCCCGCAAAGAAGAAGGATACGCCTTCGCCATCACGTTGCGATTTGCCGGACTTTGCCTCTGGATCGCCACGTTCGGGTATCTGCTGTTTCCCGACTTTTTTCAGTGGGCATCAGTGCCGCTGCCGGATTGGGTTCGATGGATCGGCGTCGTTGCCGGAGTATTTTGCTCGTTTCTGATGTACTGGACGCTTTCGAGTCTGGGGAAGAACCTGACGGATACAGTTGTGACCCGGAAGGAGGCGACTCTCGTGACGGTTGGCCCGTACCGCTGGGTCCGGCATCCTTTTTACGTCACGGCGGCATTGCTGATGTTCTCGGTGACGGTCCTGACGACGAACTGGCTCATCGGGCTGACCAGCTTGATCGTCCTGGTGCTGCTCGCCATTCGCACACCGATGGAAGAGGCAATGTTGATTGAGCGATTCGGGAACCAATACCGTGATTACATGACGAAGACCGGGAGATTCGTTCCACGACTCTCCCGCTGATGATCGAAAGGCAGGCAATGAAAACGATACCGGCAACCCTGACCACTTTCCTCCTTCTCACGACCACCGCCCTCGCCGCTGATTTCCAGCCCGTGACCTGCGAAGGATCGTACCCGCACCACCTGCAAGGAGTTTGCACCAACGACAAGGACTCGATCTTCTGGTCCTTCACCACGAAACTCGTGAAGACCGACCGCACCGGCAAGGTCGTGAGGCAGGTGGACGTTGCCAATCATCACGGCGATCTCTGCTTCCACAACGGGAGGGTCTACGTCGCATTGAACCTGGGAAAGTTCAACGACCCGAAGGGCAACGCCGATTCCTGGGTCTACGTCTACGACGCTGGTGATCTCTCGTGCGTGGCCAAGCACAAGACACCCGAAGTCTTTCACGGCGCTGGCGGCATCGCCTTCCACGACGGAAAATTCCTTGTTGTCGGTGGCCTGCCCGACGACGTGAAGGAGAACTACGCCTACGAGTACGACGGCGACTTCAAGTTCGTGAAGAAGCACGTTCTCCCCAGTGGCCACACGCATCTGGGCATTCAGACCTCAACTTTCGGTGACGGCCACTGGTGGTTCGGATGCTACGGCAGGCCGAAGTCCGACACGGCTCCTTCGACGCCACCAATTCTCCTCAAGGCCGATGCTTCGTTGAAGAAGGTCGAGCGGTTCGAGTTCGATTGCTCGCTCGGCATCGTGCCGGTCGGCGACGGCAAATTCCTCGTCGCTCGTGGCGGGTCCACCAAGGACAAGGGCCACACCGGGCGGCTGGTGCTGGCGGTTCCTTACAAGCAGAGCGGGTTGAAGCTGGTGGAAGGCCGATGAAGATCGCCACTTACAACATTCTGAAGGGCGGTTCCCAGCGGAGTCATTGGATCAAGATGATCGAGGACTGCGGCGTGGACCTGTTGATGCTCCAGGAGTCGTATCCTCACGACGAGCATCTTCCACCGCTGTTGTACCCGGATACTCGCAACAAATCGGCGTGGGCAATGGTCGAGCAGAACGGCTGGGGAAGTGCAGTCTTCTCAAAGACTGGATCGGTGAAGCCGCTTAACGTGCCTGGGTACTCCGGCTGGGTGGTCGGTGCTGAGATCAGCGGCGCATCGTGGCAGACCGATCCGATCCTTGCTTTCAGCATTCACGCCCCCGTGTTCAAGGGCAGCTACTCGAAGCCGGTGAACATGATTCTGGACGAGATCAAGAAGGTTGCCGGTAATCACGAAGTCGTCATTGGCGGCGACTTCAATCTCACCGTGAGTCACTGGCCCGGCTCAGAGCGGCCCGTGAGCAAGCAAGACTTGGCGATACAAGCGAAGCTGTCCGATGAGTTTGGACTGCTCAACTGCTGGCAAACAGCGAACCCTGACCAGCCGTTGCAGCAAACGCTCCGCTGGACCGGGGACCGTACTATCCCATACCACTGCGACGGGCTGTTCGTGCCAAAGACGTGGAAGGACCGGCTTCAGTCTTGCGTGGTGCTATCAGGTGACGAATGGAACCGTCTCAGCGATCACAACCCGGTCGTGGCGTGTTTCTCATGATTCGACGGCAGGTCACTTCACCCGGCACTGCTCGACCATCCGACTCACCCATTCGACTTTCTGCGATTGCAGCGAAGGCAGCGGGTGCAGGAACTTGTTTGTCGTTCCTTCTTTCAGCAGGCCCCTGACGAGCTTGGTTTTAATGAGCTTCGCTATACAGCGGTCGATCAGCGGGTCCAGGTTCGGACTGACGCCCCACGCTCGAATCACCGGAATGCCGCTGGTGAGCTTCAGCGCCAGTTCGTCGGCCCTTCGGTCGGAGAATACGGAGTGGGCGTCGAACCAGTGATCTTCCTCCAGCCCTTTGAACTGCTTGAAGAATACACCGCTCTTTGGACACCGCAGGTCCGAGAGATTCAGGACTCGAACGTGTCGCCATTCGCAATAGTGCATGACCCGCATCACCTGATACTGCGTCGTGTCGGGCTTCGTCGGGACCAGCGAGATCGGCAATTCGTGGATCGCCTTGGCGTGGATGCGATTGTTTACCTCGGCCAGCGGTCGGGATGAGCCGGGATTCATCATGATGAAAACGGCATTTGGCTTGCGGCTGGAAAGTGCTGCCGTCTTCTGCGGGGCGTGATCTCTCTCAACGATTTCAAGCACGCTTCGACATTCGACCACTATCTTCGGAGCGACCAGGACAGAGTAGAAATGGCCGAACACGCCGAACTTGCTTTTCAGTTCCTCTGCCGGAATGAACTTGGCCATAAGTCACCACATCAGCCCTTTCCCAAGACGATCTGCTCGCACTCCTTCACCAACGGCATCTGTGCGGCTTTGATCTTTTGACCCGCCGTCGCCACGTCGAAGAATTCCGCCCGATCCATCTCAGGAAACTCCATCTGCCGCCCTGACTTCGGAGGCCATTCCATCCTGAAGGTGTTGCTGACGACGGCACTCGTATCGCAGTCGCCCTGGAACGCCCAGGCGTGGACAATCTTGCCGCCCTTCTGCTTGATCGGCGTCAATGCGATGAATGGTCCACTTGGCGTGATGCCGGTTTCTTCCTCGAACTCCCTCTTTGCGGCTTCGAGCATGTCCTCGCCCGGCTCGATCTCGCCCTTGGGGATGGTCCAGGCCCCATCGTCCTTGTTCTGGAAGAATGGACCACCGGGATGAGCAAGAAGCACCTGCAACTTGCCATCCTGAAGCCGATACATCAACAGCCCAGCGCTGACACGGGGCATAGACGCCAACCTGACCTCTTCTACTTCGAGCCACCCACCTGCCTGAACGCCTCCACGAACGCATTGGGCGGCTGCGCACCAGACAGTGTGATCTGGCCGTTGATGATGAAGAACGGCACGCCGTCTACGAGATGGCGACGAGACAGTTCACCTGCTTCCCTCAACGCTTCCGTTCCCTTGTCGCCTTTCAGAAGGGACTCGGCCTTCACCCGGTCCTGGCCCGCCTCGGCCACCACGTCGAGGAGCGTCTGCCGGTTGCTGATGTCCCGGCCCTTGGTGAAGTATGCCAGGAATAACGCCTCCACCACGGCGTCCTGAATCCCCTTGGCATCGGCCAGCCAGATCAGACGGTGGGCGTCGAGTGTGTTCGGTGTTCGCTCGATCCGGTCGAAAGCGAAGTTAATGCTCTCTTCCTTGCCGACCGCAATTACCTTCGCATCAAGTTCCTGCGACCGCTCCCAGCTTCCAAACTTTGTGATTCGATACTCACGGCGGCTGATGCCTTCCTTTGGCATCGTCGGGTTCAGTTGAAAGGGGAGCCAGCGGACCTGCACCGGCAAGTCGAGAGCGGCGATGGCCTTTTCCAGCCGCCGTTTGCCGATGAAGCACCACGGGCAGATCACGTCGGAGATCACGTCAACGGTGATGGTCATGCTGACTCCACAATCTGCCTGAACGTCAGGTTGATGCGCTCCTCGACGTTCTCCTTCGTCTTAGGTATTTCGTGCTTCCAATACTTCTGCATCGTCCCAGCCATGATGATGAGCGTGCCGTTTCCGACCGGGAAGTTCATCGTCTCTTTCGTCTTGTTGTGCTTGATCCGAAAGGTTCGGGTTGCTCCCAACGAAAGAGAGCCGATCACATTGCCCATTCCCGGCTCGTCGTCGGAGTGCATCCCCATGCTGTCTTGGCCGGATCGGTAGCGGTTCAGGAGGCAGTAATTGTACTCCCCCTGAACGGCCTCGATCTTCTCCTTGATCTCCAGCAGGGTTGGCGTCCACGGCAGCGCCACGTTCACCGTGCCGGAATAGCGGTACGTCACGCCTTCGTCGCCGTAGGAAGCCGTGAGCCGGGGCTGCATGTGGCCGAATACTCCAGGCTTTTGTTCCCACGGGGCTGTATCCCGCAACTCGGCGAAGTAGCGGTCGGCAAGGTCAGCAGGCAGGAAGGCTTCTTCGTAGAGCAGGATGCCGCCGTCAGTCAGTTGGATGGTCTTCATGAATCACCTCTTCATCGCCTCAGCCTTGACGAACAACTCCGCTGGTGCCGACTCGAAGTACCGGAACAAGGCCGGACAGAGCCAGCCTTCGCTTTGCGGTTGATCGGCCCGATACCAGTTGCCGCCCATCTCTTCTCGAAGCCAAGTGAGCTTCCGCTGAAATCCGGGGAATGGAGCGGCAGAGAACAAGAGCCGGAACCCGCTGCGGGCATCGGGAATGTCGGCCACGAGGTCGTCAATCATTTCCGGCACGCCGCTCACGAACGGCTCTTGCACGAGTCCCACTCGGTTGTCATCGAAAACCCATGTTTCGTGCAGCCAGTAGGGGCTGATGATCTGAATCTGGTTGCTCATGGCGTTTCCTCTTTGGGCCTATTCGTCAGCGGGGTGCGTGTCACACGACGAAGACTCGTCCTTGTCACAATCACATCCAGCCCATTGACTGAAGGCATCACACTCCTTGCAGAATAGGTACTCCGTTCCACAAGAGCGGCATACGAGTTTACCTACTTGCCCTTCCGCCGCTTCATCGAGCCACCGCTCACATCGGCAAAAGACCAGTCCTGTGGCCCTATGTGCGAGTTGCCATTTGAACTCGATTCGCTTGTCGATTCCCCATTCGTCGGGAATGTCGAACTCGAAGAAATTAAACTCGCCGTCGAACTCAAGGGCTGGTTCAATCCCGAAAAACTTGAGCCAGTTGAAAGCCTTCTGAAATGAGTTGCAGGTTTCCTTGGGGCAGCAGGTGTAGAGTTTCATTGCGAGCTATCCTCTTTGCATTGAGACGGTACAGAAACGACGCAGTTGTTACGCAAAGAGTCTGAGCATCGACGCCTCTCATGGCGTTTCCCCTTTGGGCCGGACTTCTTTCGTGATCGTGTCGAGCAATTCGGTGGGTGCCGATCCCTTCTCTGGCTCAAGCCGAATGGTGACGAAGACGTTGTGGCCCCGGAACTTCCCCTTCATCATCATCTTCGGTCGAGGACAACAATCGGTACATTGGCTGGCCACTGCGAAGTCTTGAAGCCAAAGGCCCGTCTCTCGTGAAAACTCGCCTGCTTCAAAGATGAACCCCGTCCACACATGCTGGCCGTCCTGTTCGCCGCCAAAGACCTCTTGGAATGCGGGAGCGGCCTCGACTTCCCATGATTCGTTTTCAGGCGTGTGACGGGCATCGAAATGAATCGACTTGCACGGCCCGTGATGATGCCAGTGCTTGGCGATGAGCGTGAAGAGCTTTTGCACCCAACGTGGCCGATCTTTGGAGTCCCGATCCATTTTCCTTTTCCGCCTTCTGCATTTGTCACCGGAGTCCCAGCAGCTTTTGTTGAATTCCAAGGCTTGCCATCGTTTACCCCCCCCCCGGCGATTTTTTGGATCGGGGCCAAGGAAGAACTTTGGAGTCCCATAAAAACAAAGCCCGTCACAGCGTATACACCGGGGGCCGTATGGAACCGGCTCCCAGCTTTTTTCAAAAAAGTTTTTCGATTGTTAACTTTGCGAAAGTTCCTACCCAGCCAAAGTCGTCGTCCCCAAACGTGCCAGCAGCATCTCCCGTGATTGAAGCCCAACCATCCGATGCACTTCGGCACCTTTGTCGAACACGATGAAGGTCGGCAACGAATTGATTCCCAACCTTGCGATCAGGTTCGGATTGGCCTCCGAATCGAGCTTGCCAACGACCGTCCGGCCTTCGAGTTCATTCGCAAGCGATTCGATCAATGGCAGCATCCTGCGGCAAGGCGGGCACCAGTCGGCGTACACGTCGAGCAGTACCGGCAGCTTGCTCGTAAGTAGGGCGTCGAAGTTGTCTTCAGTAACGGCGATCACGTTTGTGGTCCTCTCTTGATTGGCCGCAAGGTCTGGGTCGCAGCATCCCGCAACTCTGCGGCGTCGGTGTCGTACTTGGGTTCGAGCAGCACGATCAGGTCGAAGTCGTTGCCTTCAAACGTCCCTGCCAAGTCAAGCAGCGGGTGTGGGTTGCAGTGAGAACACGGTGAAGCAATCTCGATTTGCTTCACCGTCAGGTTCTCGATCTTCAGCAATTCCGTAACGGAAAGGCGGAAGCCAACCCACACCTTCTTGCCGTCGCTCTTCCCTCCGACGATTTCCTGATAAGCAGGGAATCCAATGATGAATTCCTTGCCGAACAGGTCACGAGTGTGGAGCCAGCCGATGGCGGAAGCGGGTCCGTGGTATTTCCAGCAGCGTTCCACTGCCCGTTTGAGTCTTTCCTTCCAGTTCATCTCAGTATTCCTCTGGCAGCAAGATCGTCGTCGCTTCCCGCTGGCCGTTTTCGCCCACCGCCTCGGTGATGACCCAAATCTTGGTGCCGTCCTTCAAGTGGTAAGCACTCAGAAGGCGGGAGCCGTCCTTCAACGCCTCGTCGTTCAATGCCGCATCTTCGGCGTCCACGTCGCCCCAATCGCCTTTCGCATGGCGACCGAAAATATATGCCAGCGGGCTTTCGCCGGTTGCTGCAAACGCATCTTGAGCGCCGGGGGTGATGAGCGTTTTGGCGATTTGGAACTTGGGTGTTGTCACGGTAATCACGGATACCTTTCTGGTTCGGGTTAGTGGTGCCCGACCTTCTCTGGTACGTCGTAACCCAGAATCTATTCGGAAAGCCCGCCGTTACTCCCACTTACGCCGACACTTTCTTGGACCTTCGCTTCCGAGCCACCTTGACCGCCAGTTCCAGCAAGTAGTCTTGGAAATCACGGCTGTTGTCGGTCGCCCCGTTTGTGACGAAGTGAGCAAGCTCTTCCATCGCCACTTTCAACAAGCGGTTCGACAAAACATCCGGCCCAGCGAACTCCGACGACGTTCCCGCAAGATCGGCGTTGATGTAGACCGTGCCTTCCCGGTAGTACCCGTTACACATCGTCCCGCCGTCCAAGATGCTCGTGAAGCACTTCACCGGAGGCTTGCTCTTTCCGTTCGTCAGTCCGGCTTCCACGATCCATTCCCAAACCAGATCGACTGCGGCTTGAGCGTCAGGGCTGGGGGCCGTAATCTCCCGGCCCGACAGTTCGTCCATCGAAAGCACGCTGGCGGCGGTCTGAAGGCCGTACCGAGAGGCGGCGTTCACAAGACCTTCGGGAGCCTTCACAGGCTTGTAGCCCTTCCGTTCCAATTGCCCCTTCGTGCCCTCCTGCGTCAGAACGGCATCGTCACCAGCGACTTGAACAAACGCTTCCTGCCAGTTCTTCTGCCGTTGGCGGTCGGCATCGCTGTCTCGATACGAAGGTTGGAGAGCGTAAGTATCGAAGCTGTACTCCCACACCACCTTGTCCGAGTTCATCAAGTGATCGAAGAGAATGGCCAAGGTCGCTTTGTCGGCACCAGCCAAGGCCCGCCCGCAATGGTGCCGAACGTCCCAATCACTGGCCTTGCGAGCTTCATCAATCGTGAGTGAGTCAAGGTTGTAATCGAAGAGGCTTTCAGTGTCGGACGACTCGAACTCACGGACCCGGACGCCACGGCGGTAGATGACCGCCGCCTTCCGGTCGCCAAGGTTGCGATTGCGTTTCGGAAGTATCGCCTTCGAGAGTGATTCCGGTTCCGAGAAGTGCAGGAACCATTTCCCCAGATCGTTGTAAAAGGCCAGCACATCAGAACTCAGCGGGACGAATACACGAGTATGTCCGGCCTTGGCCCGCACTCGGCTTTCATCAACGATTTCGATCTTCACGCCGGACCAATCCCCATGCTCCCGAATTGAGCGGTCGATGGCGTTGCTGACGAATTCCCGCAGGGCGAGGGCAACCTCGTTCCAATCCTGCTTGCCGTAATCCAGCACGAACCCCAAGTCTTCCGTGGCACTTCGACTGCTGCCGGTGATGGGATCGGTCCCGCCGTACTTGACCACGACACGGGCAAATTCTTTCTCCGCAAGGCCATCGCCCACCGTCTGCGGCTTGGTGCCAAATTCGAGCTTGAGCGTTCCGGCGAAGACGACCGGGGCGAGTTCGTTGCGGAGCAGGACGGCAACCCCATGTTTGTTGCCCGATCCGAACTGGCCGATGACGCCTTGGCGGTCGGTCGTGTCGGCAAGGCTGACGCCTAGCACGGTGAAGCCTTCGGGCGGGCAGACGCCGATATTTTCGATCTTCAGGTAGGCTGGCATTTCGTTCTCTCAGGTGCTGGTTGCTGTTTCGTTCTGGTTGTTTCTGGTACGCCCTAACATCCGTTCAAAGCCAATTCGGGGATTGGCTCGCTACTCCCACATCTCAGGCAGAAATCGGGGCGACGACGCCGAGCTTGCGGACCCAATGGCGGGCTTTCTCGACCGTCTCGAATGCGGCGTGAAGCTGGCCGTCACGAATCACGTCGATCTTGAGCGTGCGGCCATCAGAAAGCGTGACGGGTTCGGCTTTCGGTCGAATGTTGAGACTGCCGAAGTGGTAGGCCGGGTGCTGGTAGAGGACTCGACCGCCAACACTCGACCGAATTCGGACGACGCAATGGTCGAGAATTGCCCCGCCACCAATGCTTCTTCGGTTGGCGATAAGCAACGGAACTCTGATCGGACCCATTGACCGCCCAACGAAGCCCGTAATGTCCCATTCTTCGAGCCAGTCTCGACCCGTTGTGGCATCGCCGTAGCTGACGTGAATCCGGGTGCGGTTCTGCCGTGACCGCTCAAGGACTTCGATAACGGCGGCGGGCGTTTCGACGTGGTAACTCGTGCCGTTGACGACGTTGTACTCAGGCATCTGGCGTTCCTTTCGTTGAGGATCGCCATGCTCTGGTACTGTCTAACTTGCCCGCATGGACTCGATGAACTGGACCATCGCCGCTTCAAACGGGCCACCGTCGTCAACTTCAAAGACGATGGTTTCCTCCCGTTCGTCCCGCATCACGGCACTCTCGAACGTCAGTTGACCATCGGCCAGTCGGACCACAAAGCCGTAGCACGATGAATCATCGAAATAGCCTTCGCCGTCGAATTCGTCGGACAGTTCGAGTTGAGTTCCGTCTGCAAGGTTGAATCTCTCGCCTTCGCCACTGGTGAAGCGGGCGAATACGGATTGCCCGCTTTCGAGTTTTTGCATCGGCGTCGTTGAGGGGTCGTAAATGGCGAAGCCATCATCGACACACTGGAAGGCCAAGTCCGGCCCATCACAGAACGTCGCAATGGCGGCGATGAACCGGGCAAGGTCGAAGTCTTTCAGGGGAATCGTCGCTTGCATGGTTTACTCCACCGGCTCAAAGTCCAACGCCTCGAACGCTTCCCTCATTGCTTCTTCGCTGGGATAGCCGCCACGGTCATCGACATTTTCAACTTCACCGCTGCGATGTTCTGAGAGCCAATCGTAGACTGACCACACCCAGCCTTCGGGCAACTCGAACTCGTTCTTCAGTCGCCATGCGGCATCTTCGATGTTCTCCAACGTGGCTTCGAGTTCCCGCTCCGAGTAGCCCTCTTCATCGAGAATTGCGTAATCGTGCATCGCCTCGGCAAGTTCGTGATACTTCCGAAATGCCTCGGTGATTTCCCCGTCGCCGTCGAAGACCCGAACGCTGAAGCCGTCAACGTGGCCAACGGCCCAATGAGAATGGCTCTCGAAAACCACGTCGGGATCATCGCCTTCGGTGAATGGTGCCATTGCCTTTGCAATGACGCTGGCGTTGCTCTGGTCGAGCAGTCCGCTGTCCCGATTGTGGGTGTAGATGATCGCCCACTTGTCGGTGTTCTCAACGTCTTTGTCACGAAACCAGACGAACGAGTCGAACCGTTGCCAATTTCCAGCGGCTTTCTTGGCGGCATCTTCAAGCGTAAGCGTTCCGAGCGTTGGCATTTGCTGGCTCCAAAGAGAGGCGGTTGGTGTCCGGCTCTCTCTGGTACTTGCCAACTATCGCTTCGGCCCCTTGATCCGGGTGATGCTCTTGATCGAGTAGACCGGAATCCGAGTTTCGGTGACGCCTGCGAGGTCTTCGACAACGACGAAATCGGGGCCAACCTCGATGACTTTGTGACCACCTTCCATCAGCGTGATTTCGTAGCGTCCGGCTGATTCCTTCAGCACCACGCCTTGTCCTTCCTTCAGCACGGACAAGAAGCCTTTACGTCCTTTCTCCTGTCCACTGGCCTCTGGCGATAGGCAGGCGATGGCGAGAGTTGCACAAAGCAAAACGGCAATGATTGAACGGGTCATGGGATGATCCTTTCTCAAATGTCGGTAAGCAGATAACTCGAACTCGATTCGGTCGGTCGGGCATGAAGATACCTGCCCGTGGTCGCAACACTGCTGTGCCCCAACGTGGCCTGCACAAGATGAATCGGAGCGCCTCGATCAAGGGCGTGGGAAGCATGGGCGTGTCGCAGCCAGTGGCATGACACTTCCTTTTCGATTCCTGCCCGCTTAGCCGCTTTGCGGACGATTCGCCACACTTGGGACTCATCGAGATGCCCGCCTTTTCGTGACCTGAACACGGGGGCTTCGTCCTTGGCGTCTTTTCGCAACAATTGCACCACATTCCACACGGACTGCGGCATCAGCACGGTGCGAGTCTTGCCGCCCTTGCCGAACACCGTGATTTGCCCGGCAGCGTCTCGACTTTGCAGGTCACGCCATTTCAGGCTGCACAATTCCGCTACCCGGAAGCCGCCAGCATAGAGCGTCAACAGGATCGCCCGGTTCCTCGGCATTTGCTCCAAGGCGATCATCTTCACTACGTCGGTTTCTTCTAGGATTCGGTCTGCCAGCCCGTCACGAAGGGCGGGCAATCGCAGCGGTCGGGCCACATCGAACGGCAAGTAACCGAGGCGATGCCCGAAGGCGAACAAACTCTTCACCGCCGACATGGAGCGATGCACCGATGACGGCTCAAGGCCGGATTCGACTAGCTGGCCCCCAAAGGCTTGCAGGTCGCCAAGGGTGATCCGATGCAGCGGCTTCGCCACTGCCTCAAAGAACCGCTCGGTGTCGGCTCGATAGGCCCGCTGGGTGTGGCGACTGCGACCGTGGAGCCAAAGTTCGATCAAGTGCTGGTCTGATTCCGCTTGTTGGGGGACAACAAGGGCGGTCGGAGCCAGCGGGACGAGTTCGCCGGTCGTGTTTGGGGTCGAATGCAAGATAATGCCTCTTAGCTTGAGTAATTCCGAACGGACTCCAACGGTTTCCCGCTGGGTGCCGACGCCTTTTCTTCCACGTTCAGAACTGGTTTAGTCGGGATTCAGTTGGGGATTCGCCGCCGATCAGCACAACTCTCAACGGTTCTTGCACAGACTCCGCTGGGGTGCTGCACAAACCTCAAACAATCCCCGAACTCTTCAAGTGCCGAAACACGACAGTGAGGACCGTGTTTTCGTTCTGGCCGGCCGTCCCATTCGGGTAACGTGTCGCCAGAGCCGCTTCGACCTGCTCACGGGTAACGGTCTTCAACCCGCTGGCCTTCAACCCGTCCAGCAAGCTCGCAATTTCGCTTTTGCCCTTGCTGCCTTCCGGCTTCAGGCCGGTTGCCACTCGCTCGTAGAACAAAACGTACTCCCCGTTCACCCCGACGCCGGTTTGTCTGGCCCGCAGGTTGTCTTCCACCATCGAGGCGGTGAAGTATGGTCGGTTGTTCGCCGCCAACCGTAGCGGAGCATGGAACGTGCCCCGTCGTACATGGAAATAAAACTGGCTGCGGCTCATCTTCAGCAACCGACACAAATGGCTCACCGACACAGCGGCTTTCGCAGGGATTTCGTCTTTCATGGCAACACTCATGGTTCACCTTCGCTTCCGAAATCGAACAGTCTTCAACAGGCTCAGCCGGTCGTTGCGGCCAGATGCTCAATGCCCCTCGGCGTCAGCATTCGGCCCTTGTCCGACTTGGAAATCAGGCCCAGCCGAATGAAGTCCGCCTCGAACATATCGATGCTCTGGCGGGGCAACCCCATCTGCGTGGCGATCACGTTAAGACGCACTGGACCATCGCCGTCCTTGAGAATTCGGAGGTACTGTTGCTCGACCGCATCGAGGCCGAGGTTGTCGATTTGCTCGACTTCGCACATGCATTGAACGTGTGCCGCCGTAATCTGGTCTGTTGCCTCGGACGACGCTTGGCGTTTGGCCGATTCAAGGAATCGAACAGCAAGGCGGGCAGTGCCACGACATTTCCCTGCGAGCATTCGCACGGCGTCATCTTCGATGGCCCATCCCAGCCGCTTTGCCCGCTGCCGAATGAGCAAGAACATTTCTTCTTCGGAGTAGTGGGTCAGCCGGATGTGGATGCGAAATCTTTCTCGCATTGATCTTGTTAGCGAGTGTTCCTCAGTAGTGGCTCCTATGAGGCAAAACGCTGGCAGAGTGACGACGTGACGTTTGCCGAGGAACAGTTTTCTTTCTTCGAGTGCCCTATAGAACGTCACCGCTGACAAAATTGGTAGTTCATGGATTTCATCCACGAACAATATGTCTCCCGGTTCAAGCATCATCAGCGTTCCGTGGACATGCTCTGGTGTTTTGAGGTTCTGAGCCAACTCGGTGTGCAGGTTGCAAGCGACTTCCCTTGCGACGGTTTCGCTCAGCAATGTTTTGCCTGTCCCAGCCGGACCCGTCATGAGCAAGTGCGGGAACGCCTGCTCCTCGGTCGCCTTGGTTCGATCATGGAAGTAGGCATCAATCGCCGTCCGCAGGATGGCGACGGCTCGTTGCTGCCCGATGACGTGATCGAGAGTCGGAACAACTTGACCGTTGGTGTCGGGGTTCATGGTGCGTTCCTTTCCTTCCACTCTGGTTCGTTCCAACTCACGCCGAAACCGCCGCCTCTTCTTCCACTTTGGCGGCACCTTCCTTGGGGCGAACAAAGCCGAGCAGGTAATCACTTGCTTTCGAGGCGGCAGCAGCGGCCTTGAAGATGTGCCGGGGATCGTTCTCAAGGGCTTGCAACCACGACTGGACGTAAGCCGCATGGTTCGTTAGATCACCGCCCGGAATGCCCAGAGCGGCCATCAAGAAGCAGGACGCCATTTCGGCTCGAAGCTCGCCTTCGGCGTAGGTTCCGGTCCACCCGCAGCGTCCTTCAGCCTCGCTCATGTGAGAAAGTTCATGCAGCAGTGTCTCGGCAAACGCTGGGAAGCTGACGAACTGCCTTTCTTCGGGCATGGTGATGTAGTCGTGGGGCGGGCGATAGTACGCCGCTCGCAGCCCGGAGCCGTAACGAATGTCGGCACCAATCGCTGAAATCAACCGATCAAAATCCGCTCGGTCCAAACCCTCGAAGGTTTCGACGCCATCGGCCTGCGGCTTCGGGTTGAACTGCTCGGCAACTTCGCCTTCAACCTGAGCGATGTTGAAAACGGACCAAGTTCTCATCAGGGGAAAAGCCTCCACACGCTTCTCGCCGTTCTCTTGCTCCACTGTCTTGCGGACCTGCCGATAGAAGACGATCTGCGTAGCCTTCTCACCCTTCTTGACCACAGCACCCAGAGCTTTCCACTGCTGGAACGAGGCCCAATAACTGATTGGAAAACCACGTTCTTGCTGGCTCAACCAAAGTGCCAGAATGTTAATCCCACTGTATGCCCGATTGCTCGAATAATTCGTCGGCAATCGCACGGGATCGGGAACCTCGGTAAAAGGCCGACGCCACGGGATGATCTTGCCCTGTTTCAACGCTTCAACGATCCGGTCGGTGATACTCTGGCGAATCTCGTTTTGGCTCTGCATGGTGCAATCTCCTTTGCACCATCGGGTACACCCTAACTTGGAACCTTTTGGTCAATACGGGTGCTTCGTCCGCACTCCCAGATCGGGAGCGGGAAAGAAGAGAAAAGCAGAGCCAGCACAGAATTCAGGGACGGGCTTCTTGCACCATCACAACCCGGAAGCCGAAGGCGAAGTTCGTGAAGCTCCTCGTCAGAACTTCACCGCCATAGCGTTGGGCTGAGCGGCACTTGATCGCCCCGTAGTCCCAACTTCCGCCACGAGCGACTTTGCCAACGCCCTTGTCCGGCCCTTGCGGATCAACGACTTCGGTTTCCACTTGATAGGGACCGTATTCGTCGGCACACCACTCCCAGACGTTGCCGTGCATGTCGTGCAAGCCCCAAGCGTTTGGCAGCTTGATGCCGACTTTCTGCGTGGCCCAAACCCCAGCCTTGTGTCCTCCGAAGAGTGCGTACTTGCTGAGGTCGTCAGGGTCGTTGCCGAAGTGGTACGCCGTGGTTGTTCCGGCTCGGCACGCATATTCCCATTCCGCTTCGGTCGGAAGCCGGTAACTGCGTCCAGCGGCTTTTTCATCGGGCAATTCGGACAGTTTTCGGCAGAACGCCACGGAATCATCCCAAGAGACTTGCTCAACCGGGTGCTGATCGGGGTCCGGCAGCTTGGCACAGTAGCTGGGATTTTTCCCCGTCACCTTCTGATATTGGGCTTGAGTGACCTCGTACTTGCCCATGAAGAACGGCTTGCTGATTCTGACTCGGTGCGGGATTTCATCCCAAGCCTTGCTCGGATCATTGTCCGGTGTCCCCATCAAGAACTCGCCAGCCGGTATGTGGACCAGCACCATGCCGATGCTGTTGGTGATGGGATCGGGGCGTTTCGAGGCTTCGTCGTCATTTCCTTTATTCGTCGGATTCGTGGCCGTTACTGGCACAGGCTGCGAGTCTTCCTGCTTCGGTATGAGAAAAGAATTCCAAACGAATGGCATGGAAAGGAGTGTCACAAGAACGGCGATGCCCGAAATTATCAGTACCGTTCGATGGCTCTTGATGGGTTGCACAGTTCGCAAGTCGTTCGCCAAATCCTTGGCCGTGGCGTAACGCTCTTTGGGATCATGAGCCAGACACTTCAGGCAGATGCCACGCAATTCCGGGCTGAGTGTGCCGCCATTCCCTGACAAGCGAATCGCCCCGGAGACGATTTCTTTTCGCAAGCTGTTCGTGTCACGGGCATCGTAGGGCAGCTTCCCCGTGAGCAATTGACAGAGCAAAACGCCGACGCTGTACACGTCCGACCGGGGATCGAGCGGCTTGCCTTCGAGTTGTTCGGGAGACATATAGGCCAGCGTCCCGATGCTCGGAGCGAACTGGCCGGTCTTGTTGGCGGACAGGGCGATGCCGAAATCAGCCAGAAGCGCCCGCCCGTGATGGTCGATGAGGATGTTCGCCGGTTTTATGTCCCGATGAATGACGCCGTTCTTGTGGGCGTAATCGAGGGCGTCGGCAAGTTCGGCCAGCCAACGACAGGATTGTTCGGGCGAAATCGGTCCTTGCTTAAGCCGGTCGCCAAGACTGCCATCTTCTACGAACTCGGAAATGATGAAGAAGTCGTCGCCGTCTTTCCCCACATCATGCACTGGCACGATGCCGGGATGCTTGAGACGGGCGACTCTTCTCGCCTCGGCCATGAACGAATCGACCGCCCCGATGTATGACGGCTTTGGCATCTTCACGGCGACCGTTCGGAGCAATTCGAGGTCGTAGCCTTTGAAGACCTGAGCGAACCCGCCTTCAGCTATTCTCTGATCGAGACGGTAGCGATTGACGAGTGTGCGAGGGGGAGTGTCGGGATCAGGCGTCTCGATTGGCGGCGAATCATCTCCGTTACCGTCCACCGGCTTATCCATCCATGACGTACCCCGCAGGGCTTCAATGCGACGGGAAAGCTCTCCAACGAGATGGGGGCAGTCTTTGCAAAGGTCGTCGGCGGAAACGTCCCGGCCTTCTTCCAGTGACTCTTCCCACTGGATCATCAGATCGGCCAGTAGTTCCTCATCCGTCATTTGCCAATGCCTCGTATAGCTTCGTCCGTGCTGAATGCCATCTTCGCTTCACGGTGCGGAGTGAAATCCCCAGCAACTTCCCCGCTTCTTCTTGTGTGAGTCCTTCGTACCACAAGAGGTTCACCACTTCCTTCTCTTCATCCGGTAGCGCTTCGACGTGCTGATGGAACTCGGTCCATTCGCCAGCGTCCTTCGGTTCGTCGCCCGTCTTCTGAAGTGATCCACCGTGGTTATCAGCGGGCTGGCCATCCGTGTGGTGGTTGGCCCCAATCCCGTGCGGCCCGAAGTGATGCTTGGCAAGGTCGAGCAGTTCCCGCCGCACTTGCACCGCTGCCAAATTGAAAAAGTGCCGAACCGATTCGACTTGGACCTCGGCCAGCGCCCGGTGAAGGCGAATGAGCGAGTTCTGAAACACGTCATCGGTTTGCTCCCAGCGGCGAAGGTTCGGGTAGCCGTGGAACATCTTGCGAGTGAGTCGAAGCAACCGGTCGCAGGCGTGATCGAGCAGGGCTTGCCGGGCCTTCACCTGCCCGGACGCCGCAAGGTCGATCAGGTTTTGTATCTGCGTATCGGTTGCCTCTGCTCGCACAAATGGAACCCCCGTCATGGCTTGAGTCGCTGGGAATCAAGCCATTTTATCGGGTTTTCCACCGCAATTCACCGGCCAACTGGCTCTGCGACAGCCGGGGAGAAAAGGGGCCAGAAAAAAATCTTTCGGCCTCGTGGCCCTTTTTCCCGGCGAGTGTCGCATGGCTGGAAAACCCAGCGATCCGCACACCTGCCGAGGGCCAAACCATGCGACATTTGCAGCTTATTTCCCTGATCGGTTTTTCGATCCTCCTTGCCGGGTGCGGGGGAAGTGGGTCCGGGGCAAAGAACGACGACAAAGGGGCGGCGTCTGGTGGAGGCGGCAAAGGATTCGCCCAGAAGGTTCTGAATCTGGACGAGAAGTCCTACGTCGGGGGACTCAGGAAGAGCGGATCACGCAAAGGAACCCTGTCGATCAACAACGGCGGTGCTGGCAAGGGGCCGCTCGCAAAGAACGGCGGCACTTACTCGCTCGAAAAAGCGGAACACTCCGCAGGAACGATGGCCGATGCGTTTCAGGCGTTGCTGATGCTGCGGCCCGCTCAATGTGTCTACTACGACTCGAATCAGAACGGCAAGTGCTACGGAATGGGAGCCTTGGACCTTTCCCCCGCTCTCTACAAGAGCGTGTTCGGGGAGCTTGATGATCTTGTTGACGCCAATCGCAGCGGACGCAAGGCCCGGTGGGAACTCAAGTGCAGCGATGGAACTCTTCGCTTCGTGGGAGAAGTCATTCCCAATCGGCTCGTGCGCATCGAAGACGTGATCCCGAACTAGCTCAACCAAGTCCTTCCGCTCTCCTAATGTCCCGGAGAACCATCATGAAGAAACTCTTTCTGCTCATCGGCCTGCTCGCAATCGCAGGCATCGGCATCTACGGCTGCGGCGACGGCACCAAAGCCCGTGTCCAAGTCGCCAAGGAAAAGGCGCTCAAACAACTCGATGACCTGCTTGGCAGCATGGACGTGAAGCGGAAGGAAATCGACCTGCAAGTGCAGGGTCTGAAGCAGGGGATCGCAGGGATCGGAAAAGCCAAGATCAAGGCACAGGTCAAGCTGGAAGAACTGAACCGCAAGGTCGAACCGTTGCAAGCCAAGCAAGGCGAAATCGACGCCACGCTCAAGAAATATCGGGAATACCTCGCCAAGAACGAGGCGGTGGAACTGGCGGGCAAGACGCTCACCCCCGATCAACTGAAGGCGAATGCCGAGAAGCTCCTTGCCGCACGCAAGCAATACGCCGACGAAATCGGCAGCTACGAGAAATCGAAGGCTGAACTTCAGAAGGTGGTGACGGGCTTCGAGGCAAAACAGAAGGAACTCAACACCCAACTGACCGCTCTACAAAGCAAGATCGCCCAGATCGACTCCCAGATGGTCGCCGTGCGTTCGCTGCGGGAGGCGAAGACGGCGATGGGCGATGGCGATGCGTCCCTCGGTGAAAATGTTGCGAAACTCGAAGACAAGGTGAACGACCTGCTGGCGGACATTCGGGTGGAACTGGCGACAGAAGGCCAGATGTTCGATGAAGCCGCCGCCACGAAGGAAATCGACAGCATCGACTCCATCATTTCCGCCGCCCAAGGCCCGAAGGACACGTTGGCCGAAATCGACCGCATTCTGGAAGGTGGGAAATGACATGGGCTTTTCTCACCAGAAGCGGCAAGTAGTGGGAGCTATCGCTCTCCTGATGTTCGGCCTGTGTGCTTTCAGCGGCTGCTGGACCAAGACACCCAACACCGAGCAACAGGCTGCAACGAACGGCCCCGCTATTCCCCCGCCGCCGCAGTTCGGCCCGCCAGAGCCGCCTGCACTTGGGTTTTCGCCTTCACGAACAACCGATTCTGCACTGACCGAAATTGATCCGCAGGTCGCCAAACTCGAAGAACGGCGTGAGAGGCTGGTTCCATTGCTTGAGAAGGCTGAGGACGAAAAGGCCGATCTTGTGGCGAAGCTGCGAGAGGCTGGCGTTACCAAGGCGTCGGAACTCAAGAACAACTCCGTTGCCCAGCGGTATGCGGCTGCGTTGCAGAAGGTCAGCCACGACATTGCGGGAATTCAGTCTGAGATTGGGAGGCTCGATGAGGCGATCACGCAGGCCAAAGCCCTGAAGCGCCGGGCTGACCAAGAAAAAGTTCGCATCACGGACGAGGAACTCGCCGCCCTGACCGTAGGCTCCGGGCAAGACCTTCCGCCGACCGCCACTGACCCCGCCAACCTCGATGCGTTGCTGGCCAAAGAACTGAGTGGAACTCCCTCACCACCTTCGTCCCGCAAGTCAATCGTGGGCAAGTGGAAGATCGAAAAGGGGGAAGTCGATGGAACCGTGGAGTTCACTGCCGGTGGCACTGTTCTTTTCACATGGTTCCACTCGGGGCTGAAGAAGGATTGGGTCCAAACCGGCAAGTACACCCTGACTCGTTCGACTCTGAAGATCACCGAAGCCGGGGACTACGGCAGCGAGAGCCAGCGGCAAATCGAATTCCTTTCCAACGACGAACTGCTCGTCGCCAAGCAATCGGGCCTTGGCTTCACATGGCTGTTCGGTCGGCTCAAACGCATTCCATGAGGGACACTCCATGAACATTCAGGCGATTCTGGCGGACAAATGGGTTCAGATCGGCGGTGGAATTCTCGCAGTAATCTTCGCTGTCACCTTCCTACCGGCCATCTTCGGGTGGATGCCTGACGGAGGACTGATCTTCTTCAACATCGTGCTGGCCCTCGTGTTCTTCAACGTGGTCGTGCAGCGTCACCCGATCATGAGCCTGCTCTGGCTTTACGGGCTTGACCTTGGGTTGGGCGTCTTCATGCTGCTGGGGACGCTGCCATTTTTCAGCGAAAGTGCGATGGCGGGATTCACCGTTCTCATCCTTATTCCGCTGAACCTCTGGACGGGAATCCAATTCATTCGAGAAATGGGCCGGAAAGTGTCCCTTCAAGGCAAGTTCCTTCCGGCTCACGAGGGCGGCTTGACTTTGGAGTTCACCCTCGATGGAAACGTGATCCTGAGCAACGGAAAGGTCTACCGCTACGCCACTCGGCGCAACGATTTGCTCCTATACGACGGCGACACGCTGGCCACGAAATGGGAAGTCGTCAAATGCGACCAGACGACCCTGCTGGTAAAGGACGATCAAGGACAACTCCACGAGTACAAGCGGGATACTTCCGCCGCTTCCGCCTCGACCGCAAGCGCCGGATTAGGGGCCGTATGGGATGCCATGAAGTACAGTCAGGAAAACGCAAGGTTACAGGCGAAGTGGACGCCGCAGGACGGAAGTTCTCCCTCCATCGAGTTCACCGGCGATGGGGCTTTTGTCCGCAGTGACGGCAAGGCAGGCAAATATGCGGTCGATTGGACCTCCAAGACGATTTCCGTCACGCTGACCGACAAGACCCCGCTGGAATTTAAGATTATCTCTCTTTCTTCCAAGCAAATGGTGCTTTCGGAGAACGGGGTGGCGACCACTTACACGACGACGGTGGGAAAGCGGGCGGGAAGTGGCGACGGCAAGACTGCACCCACACCGCAAACCAAGGAAGAACCAGTGGCGGAATACGTCACTGCTTGGGACGTTCCCAAGTCGAAGGAGTTCCCGGCATTCCAAATCGTAAATGAGGCGAAAACCCTCATCTTCGAGCCGTGGACGTTCAATCCGCAAAAACTAGAGTTGGAGTCAGTCGTAACGTGGGAGCCATCGCTGTTGCGAAAGCTGGACCGAGCGATGTTCAATGTCTCGAACCTCGGTCTGCCCTCAATGCTGGCTGGTAAAGATCGTACCCACATCACCGAGTTTCGGGTCTACCTCTACGACACAGCGGGTGTCGAGACAAGCGATACTGTGCTTCGTGGACCATCCGAATTTGTGAAAGGCCGCAAGTGCAGGGTCACACTCTACATTCCAATCGACTTTCGTGACAAGTACACGCTTGCCAAGATCGTAATCCGGGACCACGATCACAAACGCAGGTAGCCGCTGCGGGGTGATTTCACATGGGAAATGGGAAGAAGTGACGCCGGGACATGCCACCGTTTATTACGCCGCCTACGTCGCCAGTATCCTGAAGTCAGCCAAGGCGAAGGGGAAGACCGTGATGGATCGAGTTGATAATGGCGACAGCAGCAATGACAGGTAAGCAAATAATAGCGAGATGAGTTTCACCATTCGCAACAAATGGCCGCAGCAGCAGACCTCATGTTACGCTTTCTCAACGGTGCGTCCGGTGGAAATGCTTCCACAAGAAGTAAGGCCAGATCAGACGCCCCGTCACTCTCCTACAATACTGGAACGATTGAGGTCATTTGGTTGTACACCATACTTTTGCAACTGACATTGATTTCTCAGCTTTAGCGCTCTGACGGCCAGTGAATCTCATTTAATAGGCGGACTCATCGACCATTCCTGTCAGGCAGCATCCTCGTTAATAGTCAGACCTCCACTCACTCCAACGAAGACAGGCTCCACACGCTCCCAGATGCCCTCAGTTAAATCGGATGGCTGCTTATGGATTCCGTTGCCTTCCATTTTATTTGTGGGCTGTAATAGCGATTCTGGGCCTTCCATTGGCTTGTCGATTTCGAGAGCTTGAAGCACCCACGGTAATAGCGAGCATTGCTTGCCGTTTCTTTTCACTGAGTAGGACATACCTCTTGTTATTACCCCTGATTCTTCAAGGACCGTGAGGTACTCGGTCAATCTCGTGGGATTCTCGTAGCCAAGCATTTCGTAATAGGTGGGTCTGGCAATGAAGGCTGCTCCGTCATGCTCAACCAGAAACGAAATCAACTTTGCGGCGAAAGAAAGGATTCTTCTCCGACCGGCCTTCTCCTTGATCCTCTCGATGATGTTCTGGGGGAGAGTTTCAGGAGCAAACCGGATACACATAAAGGAAGTAGACAAGGAAGAAGAAGATGTTGTCTTTTCTTCGGCTTTCTCTCCGGTCAGGATAGGAACCAGCCGTAACGGATATTTGTATTTTCCGTCAGCCAGCTTTTTGCGAATGTTTGCAAACTTGATGAGGCTCAGTTCTCGGCCTTTGGACTGAAGCCTGACTGCGGAATCGACACATCGTTTGACCTGCTTCTTCACTTCGGACTCTTTTCCCACCAACAACCTCGAAACGAAACCATTGTGCTTGGCCATGACGAAAGTGGTCAGCAAGGCACAAGTTTCCTTTTTCCGTTCGGAGTCGGGCTTCTGGAAGAGTTCGACCCAATAGAGCCACTTCGCCATCTCGTGAATCACGGTGCCAACGGAATCAGGCTCAACAAGTCCCATCTTGGCCCAAGTTCTCAAAGCCTTCGTCCATTGGCCATTGCGGTAATGCAACGTCGAAGGTGTCGGTTGCCAGTTGATAATCGTGTCGTCTGGTGAAAATGTCGGAAGCGGAGATGATGCTGGCAGTTTCTCGCCGGACGCAACGAGAAAAACCTCCTGTGCGATCCGGTCAGTTTCGGATTGGTAGCTGGGGATCGCCGCTGGGACACTCACGGTCACGACCGGCGATAGCGGGCAACCAGCGGCCAGCCATTCCCGAATTTCTTTCAGGTGCGGAACCTTCTTGGGAACTTCTCTTGGCTTACCGTTCGTGGCGCTCCGGTGGTCGGCTCGATTCCAGTTTTCCTGCTGGGCGAGCATGGCGTCGATCAAGGCTTCGCAGATTTGCGGGAAGGTGGGCGTTCGGCGGTCGAACTCGAAATACTCGACCTGATACAGCCAGCAATCAAGAATGCGTTCCGGCGTGATGACCCGGTAGTCGTAGCCAAACGGACGGCGGAAGCATCGGCCCGGCATTGGGTGAGCCTCGATTGTGGGTAAACCGATGTTCGTCAGTACCCGCTTGTTCTGATGGTGAATCGTCAGGGAATCGACGGGATATTCGTGGACCCGCCAAGCGTGCATCCCCAAGGTTTCCGAACTAATGCACCACATCCTTCCGGGGAAAGCGTCGTACAGCCGCTTCAGAGTTTGGAAATGCTCAAGGGGAAGGTGAACGAGGGGCCGGGCGTCGATCCCATTGCCGTAGTAACCGACAAGATGTTGCTTGGCGTCGAAGTCGATGGCGTCCACGGTGGATTTCTTGGGCATGTGCAGGGCCAGCCAGATCGGGGACGACGGGACGTGCTGCCCAGATTGAACCGACTGCCACATTCCCCAATAGTCATGACAAAGGTGCCGCTCGGCGTATTCCACTGCCAGAGCGGGGAAGAGCGGCAGGGATTGCCCGTTTTTCGTTTTCTTTTCACAGAATCCGGTCTGGTAGCTACGCTTGACATGAAAGGTGCTGCGAGGCCAGAACTTGATGAACCGTTCCCAAAAAAGGTGGAATTCGGTCGGGTTCAGTTCGGAGCGGCGCATCCCAAAGCCAAGCTGGGCCTCCTCCGAAAGATCGAGTTCGTTTTCATCGGGATGGTACACGTCCACGAAGGACAACGAACAAGGGGCGTTGGCTGCTGCGTCGGAAAGGTCGAACACCGTCTCCCCGACGAGGCTGATTGCCTTTGTCTGCGGGCCGGAAGAATCTGCGGATATTCGTTCCGAAATGTGCGACTTGCTGGATAAATACAGGTGAGTCATGGTTCGTGCCTTGGCTCGGTAAAATTCATTTTGCACATGCGAAACGCCGTCCCGACCTTCTGGGACGGCGTTTTCGTTTGGGTCATTCGCTGTTCAGCAGGCGAACGATCCGATGGGCCAGTTCGGGGTTGACCGTCCACACAACGGTCAACCCATCCTCATCCTTGATTTCCTGACGAATGCCTTCAGGCTGGTGGACCGAATACGGTGTTCGTGACTCTTGGATAACCAAACGAGTCGAGCAACTTGCAGATTCGACCTCGATGCCAGCGATAGTCGGGATAGGTCGAGTCGGGCAGTTGCTTTGCAAGCTCGTTCTTGAGAGCGGACTCGGACGGCTTGTCATAGTTCGTCCAAAGGGCGACGTAGAAAAGCCACTTCTGGACATCTGAGACTTGGACGCCGTAGAGATAGGCGATGTGGGCGAGCGAAACGTACTTGTCATCTTCATTTGTCATGGTCTTCCTTCTTGTTTCTGTTCTCAAAATAGGTCTTGATGTTCTCGACCTCCTTGGCCGAGAAAACTCTCTTGCCAGCGATTCTGAGCTTCGGTTCAGGAAGGTTCCCGGCAGAGATGGCGTAGGCGATGACGTGGGGCTTCACCCCGGCGATCTTCGCCACTTCGTTCAAAATGAATTGTGTTTTTGTCATTTGTGGCCTCCTTCGGTATCTATGCTGTTGAGTTTATTTCTTGGTGAGAAAAAGAATTCCGTGGACCCGGACGGCGAGGCCACAGCCAGAAAAAGATTCTTCGGTTCATAACCGGGTTAACTCAGGCGTTTGCGGTTTTTCCGGCGTTCTCTTTTCACCCAGTCAAGCAGCCGCTTACGAGCAGCAATCGCACCTGAGTTCTTCAAGTCTTTGAGTCCGGCTCTGAGATCATCAAGCAGCGCCTGATGCTCGTCGTCATACCCATCTGTGCAAGCGGAGAGAAGTACGAAGGCATCCATCACTGCGACAATATTATCGACTTCTTCTCTGCGTCCAAGAATCCGTTGGTATTCACGGATGTGGTCAATGGCATCACACAAAGTATCACTAATCATCTTTGCATCCTTTATTTTGTCATCACCCCGGCGTATGCGGAGTTCTTCATGTCGTGGCTCCCCAGCAGCCAGCCGTGAACCAAAACAATATGGTCAGGAATCGGTCTGGGGAGTTGCTCAACCGCCGTGATTGGCAGGAGCGGCTGCCAAGGTGCTGATACCGATCAGCGGGCAGGCCAGTTGAGAATAAGTCGAAGCGAAGTCGTTGAAGTTATGTAACTATAAGAGTCTTCTTTTCAACAAAACAAGAGCGATGGCGAAAAAATATTCGCAGCCACGCCAGTTGGTTGTACACCCGACAAGCTGCCCTCCGATTATGCCCGCCGCCGAAAAAAAATCGGCAGAAGTGAGAGTAGAACGGCATCTCCCGAATCGGTGCTGTCGCAGTGCCGATTACAGAGCGGGAGAACCCAATGGCCTCACGAAGAGAACCACCACGAAAGCCGCAGACCGAGCCAGTACCGCCCACGTTGGAGCAATTCTCGAAGTACCAGAAGGCGTGGGAATGGTTTAACGCCGAATTGTTCGGCGGCACCCTTGAACCCTGTCTGCTCAACTTCTCCCGGCATCGGGGAACGCTCGGATTCTTCACACCAAAGCGATGGAGTCGGGGCGATGTTGCCGTCCACGAAATCAGTCTCAACCCTGATTGTCTCAGCAGAACGCTCGAAGCGGTAATGGGCACGCTGGTTCACGAGATGGTGCATCAGTGGCAGCAGGATCACGGCACTCCACCCCGGCGTTGTTACCACAACAGGGAATGGGCCGAGAAGATGGTCGAGGTCGGCCTGATTCCGAGCGACACCGGCCTACCGGGAGGGCGACCAACCGGACAAAGGATGACCCATTACATTGACCCGAATGGTCGGTTTCTCGACGCCCTCAATCGAATGCCGACCGAGTACGTCCTGCCTTGGGTTAGCGCCGGGCCGAACGAAGCGAACAAGCCGAAGAATCCCCAGCACAAGAAGTTCAAGTTCCTCTGCCCTTCGTGCCTGACGGTCATCACTGCCAAGGTCGAGACGCTCAACGTGACCTGTGAGGACTGCCAAGAGCGGTTCCTGAACCCCGAAGAAATCAAGGCCGCAATCGAGGATCGCCAGTAGTTGCAGGCCGCTTTGTACTTGCAAATACACTCGGCCACGCAACATGTGCAACTCGTGCAACAGCGGTGCATGAAGAACGTATCGCTCTCGGCTGCGAAGTGGGAGTGCGGAGGCGGTTCCCGTATGACCTGTGGCCCCAAAGACCTCTCCAACCAAGCAGTCGAGGACGACCAGCATCGAGTTACGGGCTTCTACGTCCCCAAACAGTAGCCCATCTCCTTCGTTCGTCCTGTCCACCGGGGCGAACACCATGCGTGACGTTTCAGTTTTCATTTCAAGGAGATGTGCCGTGCAAAGTCTGATTCGAGTTGTTCATGGTTCCGCCGATGCTCTGATTGATGCCGCTGGGCACACCATCGGCCAGATTCAGGAGTCGTTGAAACACGCCCTGAACGTGTCGGTCGAAGCGTTCGCCTTCGTAGATGGCGTTGTCGTTGCTGAGCAGTATGTTCTAAGGCCCGGTGATTCGGTCGAGTTCGTCTATACGTTCGGTCGCAAGGGAGGCATCCCCGACGATCAACCGCTTCGGTCGCCCTTCCCATACTTCGGGGGCAAGGCGAGAGTAGCTCCCGAAATCTGGCGGCGGTTTGGCGACGTGAATAATTACGTCGAGCCATTTTTCGGCGGCGGGGCTGTCCTGCTCAACCGCCCTCGGTGGAGTGTCAGTAGCCTCGAAATCGTGAACGACATTGACGCCCTTCTCACGAATTTTTGGCGAGCGCTCAAGTTCCATCCCCGCAAGCTGGCCAAGGCTGCTGACTACCCGATCAGCGAACTCGACTTCCATGCCCGTCAAAGTTGGATGCTGGAACAGCAAGAAACGATTACCGAGCAGCTTCGGAAGCAAGAGGCGTGGTGTGATCCGAAAGTTGCCGCTTGGTGGGTCTGGGGAGTGAGCCAACAAATCGGCGGCGGCTTTCCACGAAAGGATTCACGGGGACGGCCCAGCGTTGAAGGGCGTGGCGTCCACCGCTTGGTATTCGATCAACTCCGTGGCGACCGGCTTCGAGAAGAATTCGGGCGATTGGCCAAGCGGCTGGAACACGTCCGCATCTTTCACGGTGATTGGTCACGGGCAGTCACCGAGTCGATGACACACCGATACGGGATCACCGGAATCTTTCTTGATCCACCCTACACCAAGGAATCGGGACGCAGTGCCCGGCTTTATGCCAAGGACGATCTTCGGGTGGGCCATCAAGTTCAGAAGTGGGCGGTTGAAAATGGTAACAACCCACTTCTTCGGATCGCCTTATGTGGCTACGAGGGCGAGTACGAAATGCCGTCGAACTGGTCGGTCTACGGGTGGAAAAGCGGCGGGAGCAAGAACGGTCCCAAGGAGCGAATCTGGTTCAGCCCGCACTGTCTGCCCGCTTCGGGGCTGATGGCAGGTTAGACGTTGTGCCTGTGCATTGATTGACAGTAGGAGAACCGATGCCCGACCCCATCCAAGTCATCCTCGGCTCGTGTGACGGCCAGTTCGATCTTGCCGGTCGAAAAGTCGGAGAGCTTCGGCAGGCATTGGCCGTCGCTTTCAACATTCCCCCGAACGCCAGAACTTTCGTGAACGGGGAGAAGGCCAAGGCCAGCCTCGTCTTGGAGCCGGGGGATAAAGTCGAGTTCGTCGAACCGGCCCGAAAGAAAAAAGAAAAGGCATGTCGAAAGCAGCGGATCATCATCGTAGGTTGCGGCCAGATGGCGAAGTGCCTGATTCACCCGTTGATCTGGCATCTTGAATCGTTGCCCGATCTGGATGCCGAGATTCGGGCCGTTGATGGCGATGAAGCCAAAGCGAGCGGCCTGATCGAAGGCGAAGGGCAAGTTGTCCCTGTCCCCGAATATCTTGTTCAAGCAAATGCCGGGCGGATCATCGTTGAAGGCGACGTGGTACTGGCCTGCACGAGTAACCATGCCACGCTGAAGTTGATTTCGGATCATGTCCAGACGCTAGCCAACGTGACCGTGATCGCTGGCGGCTGCGATTATCTCGACGGGTCCGTGAAGCTCTTCGTTAGGCGGAAGGGAAAGAGCCTGACGCTGCCGCTGGCGAACCATTACCACCCGGAGCTTCTCAAGCCGACCGACCGCAATCCGGGCGACTTGGCCGAAGGCGAAACGATGCCGGACTCAGCGCCACAGGCAATCGTGAACGTGAACATGGTGGCTGCGGTGATTCTGGCGGTGCTGCGGCGGCTGATGATGGACGATTTCTTCGACCCCTGCGAATTCTACGTCGAGGCTAACTTGCCGAGAGTCTTTGTCAGGGAGCGACTTCTTTCCAAATCGGAGCGTCGATGACCGGCAAGACCAAAGTGGTTTACAGCGGCAGCAGGCAAAAGGCCATTGAGCAGTTCGGGCGTCGGCGGCGACTTGCGGCGAACATCAAGAAGGTTGACAACAGCACCCTCCATGCCGGTTCCCCGATGTACTTTTACTGCCGCCACTGCGGACTCCCGACCGAGATGCTGCCGGAAGATTACGTCTTCCCGCCCATCACCGAATGCAGCCAGTGCCGGGGATTGAGGAATGAAGGCTGGCTCGAAGAGGCGGTCAGGATGGTGGGAGAATGGCTGGAATTGTCGGCCAGAAGTGGGAGTGCCCGACAACTTTCCGAATAGTTGGTAGGCAGTCTGCAATGGGCGGATTGCAACTCCACGATTGCCGGTGGCGAATCGGCTCAGTTGAGAAGTTCGGTAAGCAGCCATGAATTCGGATGAGCAAAATCTGATCGAACAAGGTCGTCCTGTTGTGCAGGCGAACGGCAAGTGGCGTCTTGGTGGTTTCGTAGCCTACTTCCAGCAAGAACACGAATGGCTTCGGCAGCACATCCCGGACCTTCCCCCGTATCTGCCCGAACAGTGTGTTGATCCCGTCCGGATAGCTGGCTTCTTCGGGATCAACCTCGATGAATTCGACTTCAAGGGTTCGGGCAACTCTCAGATTCTGGCGGCAATTCAGCGGCTCGAAGACCGGCTTGATGGACGTGGCGCTCGCAGAAACAACGTCGATAAATCGTCCGAAATGCTGAACACGAAGGAGGTCAGTCAGCTTCTCGGTTGCTCGTACTCCCAAGCTCGAAAGCTCATGCTGGACGGGCGGCTGAAGTCGATCAAAGACGGTCGGTTGCTCCGCTCTCGAAAAGATTGGGTCGAGGAATACCTGCTGGCCAAGACGGTACAGAAGCCTGAACCGCAGATCGCAGAGGTAAAGGTCAAGCGGCCCAAGGTCAAACTGGTGGGCGACTTCAAGAAGGGCGGGATCGCTTACGAGTTTTTGCGGTCCCGGCCTGATTAGCCTTTTTGCCTCTCCGGGCACGTTGGAAAATGTCCTTCATGTGGGCCGCATTCTTTCGGGAATGATCGTAGTGGAGCGTCACCATCTGGATCGTTCGGTGGCCTAACGCTTTGGCAACCTCGTAAACGTCCAAGCGGTCGTTTTCCAAGGCGTGCGTTGCCCAAGCGTGGCGGTAAGAATACGGCACGACTTCTGGCCGGATGATTTCTTTCTCTCTCGCTGCTTCAAAGCGAACGTGCATGGCTGAAATCGTCCACTTCTTGCCGAAGGTGTTCCTGAAGATCGGGCCTTCCGGGTGGAGCTTGCTGAGGCGACTGACGATTTCCAGCAATTCGTCAGCCACGCCGATTAGCCGATCCTTTCCCGTCACCCGTCCTGTCTTGTGTTCGGTCGGATCAAGTCGCCACAACCCTTCCTCGAAGTGCCGTGCCTCGACTTTGGCCAGTTCACCGGGGCGAGCGCCCGTGTACCAAAGTCCCTGCAAGAAGTCGCAGAAGCAGTCGTTGTTCCAGAATTTCAGAAGAGCTTTGTGTTCTTCCTCGGAAATCACGACCGCACGGCTCGTGACTTTCGGAACTTTCGTTTCGGCAAACGGGTTCTGGCGGACGTTGATGCTCTTCTTCTTGACCGCCCACTCCATGACGGCCTTGCAGAAGGTGATGTAGGTCCGCTGTGTCTGATCGGAAGGGTACTGCTTCGCCCACGACTCCAAATGAACCGCTTCGAGTTCGGCGTTCACGAGGAACTTTCCGATCCGTCGCCCCTTGTAAACGTGGACGGAGAACTTGTCGAGAATTTGCCTATACCGCTTTGCCAACGCCGGGTTCTCCGGCTCCAATTCGGCAAGGTAGAGGGCACAGATGTTGTCGAAGGTGTAGTCGGCCTTCGATGCCGTGTCCCGCACGGCCATCAGCTTGTGGTACTCGGCCAAGATCTCGGACGGCGGGTTCCAGCGTCCATTGCGTTTCACCGGCTTCGCAGCACCGACCGGATGCTTACCGAGGTAGTGTTGTTCGCCGCTCAATTTCACGAACCAGCCGCCGCCAGATCGAGTTTCCGAGTACCAAGGGTGTGGTTGCCGCATCGTGGCCTTCCCGCTAGAATACGGTGCATCAAAGGTGCATCGTGTTCAGAAAAGCCTACAAAACACGGCGTTTTTGGTCAACTTGATGTTATGATGGGCGAGATAGATCGCTGAGCGCGGCTTCCCGTGGTCCTTCGTTCCAACAACGGGCCGTGCGCCGGTAAAAAGTCGAGATTCACACGTCGCGTCATTCGGCTGATCATTTCCGGCTACCGCGTCAACTTCAGAACCACCGCAGGTCCGCCGTAGGCCGTTCGGATAGCTATCAATTCTGCCTGGATCGTGTGCGTATACCGATTTCTTCTCGTGTTCAATGCCCCGGAAGCTGGATCTCGACTCCGTAGTTTGGAGCCGCAGCGAGGAGTCTCTCGATATCGTTCTTCGTCGTCGGCGCTGCGGTCGTCGTCCCTTCGGCCAACGGCACGCCGACCTCAAGGAACATCTGCTCCAGGCCGGCAGGGGCAACGGAAATGAGCATTTTGGCCGGGCGGTGACTCTCATTCTTAAAGTTGTGCGGTGTCCCGACCGGCATATTGGCAAAGGTCCCGGCTGTTGCCACGACCCGCTCGCCATTGATCGTAAAAGTGATTTCGCCTTCGAGTACGTAGAAGCTTTCCTCTTCCCGACTGTGGACGTGCGGAGGTGGGCCGCCGCCCGGAGGCACGAGGGCTTCCCAGGTGGCGTACTTGCCATTCGTTTCTTCGCCAGTGACGAGGAAGCGATATACATCGCCGACAACGGAGACGGTACGGCCTTGGGGCGGTGTATTGATGGTGGGTGGAATCATTCGATCGCTCTCCCTCGATGTGATCGTTCACGTCTTCGGTAACGTCTTCACGAATTTCATCGCCCGCTCGATCCAATTGAGCAGTTGGGTCTCGTCCTCAACGCCCGCTGACTCGACCGCGACCCAATTCCGCATCGGCCTGCCGGTAATATCAAATTCCCGAACATAAGGCTCCCGCAGCGACGCTCTGCCCTCTTCGGGACCGAGGCGCGCGATCAGCCGGTCGTTCCAAACGCCCAGGAATGGGTTGCCATTGTGAAAGAAGCAGATGCAGCCGAACATCTTCTTCTCTGCGATGTTCCTGAGGCGGGCCAAGTCATCCCGAATGCGGGCGGCGAGTGTTTCCCTGAAGGGCATTGGACACGCCTCCACTTGCTGTCGGTCTTCCCGCGGCTCGTTGAGCCGGCTTCGGTTCCCCTTTTGGAAGGCATCCTCACAGAGGACGGTCCCGTCTTGTCAGAAAAAATCTTCTTCTTGAATCGGCTCGACATGGGTGTGGCACGCCTTCAACATCGCCGCCAGCGGCTCCGGGTCGGCCAGTCGGTGATCGCTGCCGACCTCGATCACCTTGGCCCCGCTCTTGGCCGCCAACTCTTCGCTGTCGGCAAATGGGATCACGTCGTCGGAACTGCTGTGCAGGATCACGGTGTCGGGCCTGACCGTATTGGCTGTTCCCCAATTCTTCCACGCCGGACAGAGTAGCACGAGCTTGGCATCACTGCTGTTGATGTTCATGGCGATAGCGCCGCCACGGGAACTGCCGACGACGACTGCCGGCTGATGCTGATCGAATGCTTCCTGAGCGATGCGGACAGCGGCCTCGAAGTCGTCGTCATCGAGGGCCGGGTTGATGACGGTGTGGCCGTGGTCCTTCAGGTAGGTCGGTTTGACGCCGCCCGGAACCGAGTGCCAGCCGTGGAGGAAGAGAATCTTCACACCGTCACCCTCCGTGCCCCTCTCCCCCATAGCATCTCGAACTCGGCGTTGTTCCCGGCCCACCTCGACGTGTTGCGGAGCCGGTTCCGCTGGGCCACACGCATTCATGTGATCTGCAACAACGCCGCGTTTCACACAGGCCGGGCGGCGGTGGCATGCCTTGCAAGCACTTATCCTGCGAAAAATCGCGTGCGAACTTCGGGATTGACGACCCATTCATCGGGCCACTCCTTCGCGAGGAGTTTCACGATGGCGCGGGCCGCGTAGTTGGCCATGTCGCGGATGCTGCGGGTGTCGACGCCGGCGGTGTGGGCCGTGAGGACGACGTTGTCGAGCGAGAAGAGCGGATTCTGCTTAGCCGGTTCGTGTTCGAAGACGTCGAGGGCCGCGCCGGCGATTTTCTTTTCCGTCAAGGCCTTCAACAAGGCCCCCTCGTCCACGACCGGCCCGCGCGAGGTGTTGATGAGGTACGCCGTAGGCTTCATGAGCCCGAGCGTCCGCTCGTTCACCATGTGTTCGGTCAGGGGCGTCATCGGCGTATGGAGCGTGACGTAGTCGGCCTGGGCGAAGACCTCGTCGGCGCTGACGAGCTTGGCGCCGAAGCGTTCGAAGAAGAGGTGGTCCGGTGCGATCTCGCAGGCGAGGAGGTTCATGCCGAACGCGTGGCCGAGGCGGATGACCTCGTGGCCGATCCGACCGACGCCGATGACCCCGAGCGTCTTGCCGCGGATCGGTTCGTTGGCCTTGCGGGGCCACTGGCCGGCCTTGGTGGCGGCATGCTGCGGAAGGAGCTTCCGCGCCAGCGCGAGAATCAGCATGAAGGTGTGCTCGGCCACGGCGAGTTGGTTGGACCCCGCCGCAATCGTGACGGCGACGCCGTGCTCCGTCGCGGCGGACACGTTCACCTCGTCGTACCCGACGCCGGCGCGGGCGATCACCTTCAGCCCTTGCTTCGCTGCCGACGCGATGACGGCGGGGGTGTACGGCTCCGAACCGGCGAGCGACGCCACGCAACCGGGAAGGAGTTCGGCGACCTGCGCCTCGGTGAACTTCGGCGTGACTGGCCCGAAGACGGGCACGAGGCCGGCGGCCTCCAGAACGGGCACGTAGGCTTCCGGGATCTCGCGGAGCGGGGCGGGGCCGATCAGAACGCGGTTCATGGCGGGGCGCTCGAAGAGGTAGCGAATGGCGTCAGCATACCGACCGCGAACCCGCGCGTCCGGCGCGTGTCCGTCTTCCGAACCATGAATTCCCGGCGAAATCCAAAATGACTGTTGATTTTTACGATGGACGCGTCGAAGATTCCGATAGGCGGTCGGGTTCGTTGTCCCGCGCCGCCGTTTCCGTATCTTCACCCTTTCCCGAGGGCCGGACCCACGCTCACGGCAAATCGAGTTTCGATCTTGCCCCAGCACCAACGGCCATCGGGAGGACCCATTCCACCCCCGGAGGCCGCTTGAACAACGTCGCCACTCCGATGCCGATCTCCAACGGAGCGATCCCCGCTCCCATCGCGTCCCGTGCCAATCTGCCCAGCGGCCTGCACCGCGCCTGTCTCGCCGCCAAGGTGGCCCGCGAGAACAAGGGCGACAAGGTCGAAGTCTTCGATCTCCGCGACATCACCACGGAGTTCGACTTCTTCGTGCTCGCCACCGGCGCGAGCCGGCGGCAGGTGCACACGATCGTCGAGGAAGTGGACGCGGCGATGCGGGCGGCCGGCGATACTCGCATGGGCGTGAACGGCTACGAGGCGAGCAAGTGGGTGGTGCAGGACTACGGCGACGTGATGGTCCACGTCTTCGACCCCGACACGCGCGACTACTACCGGCTCGACGAAGTGTGGGCCGACGCCAAGCCGGTCGATTGGGAAAAGGAAATCGACTGATTCGATAGCGATTCCGTAGAATTTCACCGTCGGCCTGCCGGTGCCCCTCGTGGGGTGCCGACCGGCCGACGATTGTTTCGGGGACGATGATGAGCCTGGTGGTTGCCATTCGAGACATGTTCGAGCCAATCCTCGCGGAGATGTCGCCGGACCGCGCGAAGGTGGCCGACTATCTGGCGATGGTGAAGCCGGCCGCGAACGCGGATCATGGCGACTACCAGGCGAACTTCGCGATGGCCTTGGCGAAAGCGGTCGGCCAGAAACCGCCGGAGTTGGCGAAGACAATCATTGCGAAGATTCCCGCGAACCATCTGATCGAGTCCGCGACCGTCGCGGGGCCTGGCTTCATCAACATCAAGTTGAAGCCGTCGCACCTCGAATCGCGGATTGCGGCGATGGCGAGGGACGAGCGCCTCGGCGTGCCGACGGTGGCGAAGCCGAAGTCGTTCGTCGTGGACCTGAGCGGCCCGAACGTTGCGAAGCCGCTTCACGTCGGCCACCTCCGCAGCACGATCATCGGGGATGCGCTCGTTCGCATCCTCCGCTTTTGCGGCCATACCGTGGTGGGCGACAACCACCTCGGCGACTGGGGCACGCAGTTCGGCATTCTCATCTACGGCTACAAACACCACCGCGACGACGCGGCCTACGCCGCCGACCCGGTGCGGGAACTCGCTCGCCTGTACATCCTTGTCCGCAACCTGGCGAAGGCGAGCGACGATGACGAGGATACGGCGACCGGCGACATCATGGACGCCTGCCGCAAGGAAACCGCCAAGCTCCACGCCGGCGATCCGGAAAACGTCGCCCTCTGGCAGAAGTTCATGCCGGCCTGCCTTGAAATGCTGAGGCCGATCTACGAACGGCTCGACGTTAAGATCGACCACGCCCTCGGCGAGAGCTTCTACCACGGCATGCTGCCGGGGGTCGTCTCGGACTTGCTGGAGAAAGGGATCGCGGTCGAAAGTAATGGCGCCGTCGTCGTGCCGAACGCGAAGGGAATCATTCCGAAGGACGACGAACAGGCCAAGAAGGAAGAGCCTCCCGCGTTGATCCGCAAGCGGGACGGCGCGTTCACCTACACGACGACCGATCTCGCGACGATCAAGTATCGCGTTGAGACCTGGAAGCCGGACGTGATGCTCTACGTCGTGGACGCACGGCAGGCACTGCACTTCAAGACCCTCTTCGCGAACGCGAAGCGGTGGGGCTATGCGAACGTCGATTTCCAGCACATTCAGTTCGGTTCGATCCTCGGCCGCGACAAGAAGCCATACCGGACGCGCGACGGCGGCACGGTCGAGCTCGCGGCGCTTCTCGACGAGGCGGCGGAACTGGGTCTGAAGAAGTACGAGGAGAGCTACGCTTCCCGGAAGGCCGTCGGCCACGAAGTTCCGGAATTGACGGATGAGGTTAAGCGGACGATCGCGGAGACGGTCGGCTACGGGGCAGTGAAATACGCCGACCTGAGCGGGAATCGAACGAGCGATTACATCTTCGATTACGACAAGATGCTCGCGACCGAGGGGAACACGGCGACGTACATGCAGTACGCCTATGCGCGGTGCCGGAGCATCTTCCGCAAGGGCGACATCGATGAGACGGCCTTCAGATCGAAGTTGCCGGCGGTGTCGAACACGACACCGCAAGAACGCGCCCTGGTCGTGCAACTGCTGAAGCTTCCCGAGGCCATCGAAGCGGCGGCGGCCGAGTACCTGCCGCATTACCTGACCGCGTACCTCTGGGACTTGGCGAAGGCCTACAGCACCTTCTTCGAGGCGTGCCCAGTGCTGAAGGCCGAGACGCCGGACCTGCGGGACAGCCGGCTCGTGCTCGTCGACCTCGTGGCCCGCGCGATACAGCTTGTCCTCAACCTGTTGGGCATCCGCACCGTGGAGCGGATGTAAGGGAAACCATGTTTGTCGATCGTGTCGAACTCTACGTGCGGGGCGGGGATGGCGGGCGGGGCATGGTCTCGTTCCGGCGGGAGAAGTACGTGCCGCGCGGCGGGCCGGACGGCGGCGACGGCGGCGACGGCGGCTCCGTCATCGTGCGCGCCGTGGCGAATGCCGATAACCTCGCGCCGCTCACCACCAAGAAACACTGGAAAGCGAAGCCCGGCGACCCCGGCGGTACCTCGCTCTGCGCCGGCAAGGACGCGGCCGATCTGATTATTCCCGTACCTCCCGGAACCATCGTCCGCGACCGCGATCGGGGGAACATCCTCAAGGACCTCGTGAACGTCGGCGACGAGGTGACGGTCGGGCAGGGGGGCAAGGGCGGGCGCGGGAACAAGTACTACGCCACCGCAACGAACCGCACGCCGCGCCAGTTCGGCCCCGGCGACGACGGCGAGGAACGCTGGATCTCCTTGGAACTCAAGGTGATCGCCGATGCGGGTCTCGTCGGCTTCCCGAACGCCGGAAAGTCGACTCTGCTCTCGCGGCTCAGCCGGGCCACGCCGGAGATCGCCGATTATCCGTTCACAACCAAGTCGCCGAACCTCGGCATCGTCAACGTCGGCGGCGACCACGGCTTCGTCCTCGCCGACCTGCCCGGCCTCATCGAAGGTGCCGCGCAAGGCGTCGGACTCGGGCACGAATTCCTCCGACACGTCGAGCGCACACGCGTACTCGTCCATCTCGTCGAACCCTTCCCCACGGACGAACGCGATCCGGTCGAGAACTACCGCGCGATCCGGAAGGAACTGAGCCTTTACAGTCTGCCGCTGGCCGAGAAACCGGAAGTGATCTGCGTCAGCAAGGCGGAACTGACCGATTCCGAGGCTGTGCGCGATCGGCTCGCGGCCGAGTTGGGCCAGGAAGTGCTGCTGATTTCCTCCGTCACGGGGCAGGGGCTGTCACAACTCGTCGGTCGCGTGGCGCAGACGATTGCGGAATTGAAGCGCGCGGAAGCCGAGGAGGCCGCGAAGCGGAAGCCGATCGAATTCCCGTTGGAGAAGGCCATCCGCGAGTCGACGTCATGACGCCGGACATTGTGGTGGATATCGGCAACAGCCGGATCAAATGGGGCTGGTGCGAGGGCGGACGAGTCGAACGAGTCTCGAACCTCGGCGACGGCGAAGAGGAATGGAAACACGAGATCGCTGCGCGTTCCGGGCCGGTGAACTGGGCCGTCGCGAGCGTGCATCCGGAGCGGGCTTGCCGGTTCACTCGCTGGATCGGATCGCGATCCGAACCGGTCGCCGTCATCGATTCGTTCACGCAGATCCCGCTGAAAACGGACCTGACGGACCCCTCGAGGGTCGGCATCGACCGGCTCTGCGCATCGTGGGCGGCCTATCGCCTGCATGGCCCGGGGCCTATGCTGGTCGTCCAGGTCGGCACGGCGGTCGTCATCAATCACGTCGGCGAGGGCGGCGAGTTCCTGGGTGGGGCGATCCTTCCCGGCTTCCGCATGATGGCGAAGGCGCTGGCGGCGGGGACGGCCCGGTTACCGGAAGTGGACTTCGCGGAGAACATGGGCGGCGAGGGCGGCCGCAACACGGTCGACGCGATCCGCAACGGCATTTACCTTTCCATTGTGGGCGCCTGCAATTGCTCCCGATCCCTTTGGCTGCGCGATGTGCCGCGCGATCGCCAGAAGACGATCGTTACCGGCGGAGACGCCGAACTTCTGATCGATAAGCTCTTGCCCCCATTGATCCACGCGCCGACGCTCACGCTCGAAGGAATCCGACTCGCGGCTGAGGGTTTGCCGTGACGACCGTCGCGCTACTGACGCCACCCGGCATCGGCGCCATTGCCGTGCTTGAAATCGCGGGCTCCGACGCGTGGCGGATCGTTTGCAAACTATTCCAACCAGCGAATGGCAAGTCGCTGCCGGAATCGCCGGTCCTCCATCGGACCTGGTTCGGCACGCTCGACGACGAAGTCGTGCTCGCCGTGACGCGCGTCGTACCGGAGCCGACGATCGAGATTCACGCCCACGGTGGAACACAGGTCGTCAAACGCTTGCAAAGGCTGTTTGAGGACAATGGTTGTCGGGCGAAGCCCGCGGACGTTCGTCCGCGGGCACCGGTCGAACAGGCGCGGACATTGCGCACCGCCGCGATCCTTCTCGACCAGACGCACGGGGCGTTCGATCGCGCCGTGCGCGATCCACGAAACATCCCCCGTCTGGCGGCCCTCTCGCCCGTGGGCCGGCATCTCGTCGAACCGTGGAAGGTCGTGATCGCCGGCGCGCCCAACGCCGGAAAAAGCTCCCTCGTGAACGCCATCGCCGGCTTCGAGCGCAGTATCGTTTCGCCGGTCGCCGGCACGACGCGCGACGTCGTGACGACGTTCGTCGCCCTCGACGGGTGGCCGGTGGAACTCGCGGATACCGCCGGCCTTCGCCGCGCGACCGAATCGCTCGAAGCCGAGGGCATCGCGCTCGCTCGCCGGTTCCTCGACCAAGCCGACCTCGTCGTCTGGCTGCTCGACGGCACCGACCCGAACCCGATCTTTCCCGACGGCGGCGATCCGATTCTCGTCGTCAACAAGTGCGATTGCCCGCCGGCATTCGAAGCGCCCGCCGGCGCGATCCCGGTCTCGGCTTCCACCGGTGCGGGAATCGAAGCGTTGATCGCCGCCATCGTCCACCGGCTGGTCCCGGTCTCGCCCGAACCGGGGGAAGCCGTGCCGTACACGCCCGAACTCGCGGATCGCGTGGAAGCCGAGGCCGCCCGCGTTCGCGAATCGTAGACTGCACACATCCAAATTCTTCCGGGGCTTCCCATGCAATTCGGCAAGGTTCGGCGCGCCAGCGGCGCGGTGACCGTAGTGATGATCGAGGGCGACAGGGCCATCCCGTTGAGCGTGTCGCGCCATCCGACGGTGCGCTGCCTGGCGGACCTGCTCGCGCTGCCGAACCCGTGCGATGCGGCGCGAGGCCTCGTCGACCCCGCCATCCCGCCCGAACCCGCTGCCGGGCTGACGTACCTCGCTCCGGTCGATCGTCAGGAGATCTGGGCCGCGGGCGTCACGTACAAGCGCAGCAAGATCGCCCGGCAGGAGGAGTCGGTTGGAGCCGCCCAGTTCTACGACAAGGTCTACTCGGCTCCGCGACCCGAATTGTTCATGAAGGCGACGCCGGAGCGCGTCGTGAACCCCGGCGACGCGATCCGCGTGCGGGCCGACAGCACCTGGAGCGTGCCGGAACCGGAACTCACGCTCGTCGTTTCGTCCGACCTGCGCATCGTCGGGTATACCATCGGCAACGACGTCAGCGCCCGCGACATCGAAGGCGAAAATCCGCTATACCTGCCGCAGGCGAAGATCTACGCGAAGTCGTGTTCGATCGGCCCGCTGGTCACACCCGTCGCGGCGATGCCGAAACTGGACGAGACGGAGATCACACTCGTCATCCGTCGCGCCGGTCAGGTGGCCTTCGAAGGGAAGACGAGCCTGGCGATGATGGCGCGGACGCCGCACGACCTGGTGAAGTGGCTCGGCACCGAAAACGAATTCCCGCACGGCGTCCTGCTGCTGACCGGCACCGGCATCGTTCCGCCGGACGCCTTCACCCTGAAGCCGGGCGATGTCGTGGACATTACGATCGGCGGCATCGGAACGCTGTCGAACCCGGTCGGGACTTGATCACGCCCGGCCGAAGTGCTTGCGACCGTCGTCGGAGATGAGGGCCATGAAGCCCCAGATGCCGACGACGACGCCGACGAAACAGCAGCCGATATCCGGCGAGTTCACGGCCGCAAGCGCGCAGGACAGGAAGCAGATCGGGTAACCCCGACGCAGCGCGAGGCAGAATGCGCCCGCGAGCACGCCGAGGCTCACGACCGCAAAGACGATCCGGATGCGGATCATCCCCTCCACCGAAACGCGCGCTGCCGCGTCCTTCGCCAGTTGCCCTTGCTTCTCGGCCAGTTCGTCACGACGTTTCTTTTCTTCTTCGGGTGCGAGTTTTTCGTCCTTTCCGTCCTTCGTTTTCGCCGCGGGCGGATCGGTTTCGAGCATGAAGAACAGGTTTGCCTCGGCGAACTGGCGAGCGGCCGCGGGTTCGTTCATCATCCAGACGGCGAGGTAGACGTTGATGAACAATCCGGCGAAGCCGAGCAGCATCAGGCCGAAGGTCGGGATGAAGAGCTTGGCCGGGATGCGTGTCGGCTTGGGCAGCGGCACGGGTTCGGTCAGGCCCTCGCCGTCGCGAACGGGGGCGCGGAACGGCGCGTGGCATTCGAGGCAACTGACGACCTGGCCGAGATAGTCTTCCGGCAATCGGAGGGCGTGGCGGCAGTGCGGACAACGGGTGAGCAGCGGTTCCGGCATGGAGATGGGGTACGGAAACGACCGGGGCCGGGAAGGGGATGCCTTCCCGGCCCCGGAACGCAAACGATTTTTCACTGTGCGGCGCCGCGCGTGATCTTGTACTCGTTCTCGCCGGAGACGTGTTTCTTGACCCCTTCGCTGGAGGTGTCGAATTCGAATTCCTTGCTGATCGTCGCCTCGACGACGACGCCGGTATCGATTTCGACCCAAGCCAGTCCCTTCACACTCCCGCTCACAGTTTGTTTGGAACCGGGGGCCTGGATCGACTTGCCTTCGACCTGCACGACCGCTTCCTTGCGACCGTTCCGCTCGCGCACGCCGAGGTAGGTGTAGGTCACAAGGTCTCGATACTTGAATTCTCGCGGCTTGGGCTGCCGGACCGAGACCTTGCCGCCCGCATCGGGCGTCAGCGTTGTCGGGCCGCTGATGATGTAGAAGCGCATGTCCTTTGTAGAGGTCCATGTCTCGCCCGGGTTGACCTGCCGGTTCGGCATCGGCAGCGACGTGGCCTGGAGCGCTTCGAGGGCGTCGCCCGCCATCGTGTTCACGAGGAACGTGAAGAGAGGATCGGCAGCCCCGCGGACCCCGATCGTGTACTTGTACATTTCGCCGAAACGGTTCAGGAGTCCATACGCTTCCGCGACCTTGATCAGCGAATTCAACTGCTCCTGATTCTTCTTGCTGATGATGTCCTGTTTGATCGCACCCCCGAGGGCTTCGATGCCGAGGTTGATCGATTCGAACCGCAGGCGAAGCTTGGCGGATTGGATCTGATCCGTATTGTCGGGCTTCTCCACCGTTTCGTTCAGCTTGAGCGTCGTGGTGAGTTTGGTCTTTTCATCTTTCGATTCGCCTTCTCCCTCGTGGGATTCGGTCAGGTCGCTGCTGTTGGATAGCGTGACCGCGCGGCGCGATCCCTGCTTGGGATTGGAAACGAGGTTCGCCGGGATCCGTTCCACCGGCGGGCCGGACATGGGCACCTTGATGCCCGGCAGGGAGTAGGAGGTGAAGACGTTCGAATAGTACGGCTGGACCCAGTAGGTGCGTCCGGTCGGGGCTTCGTTGTAGACGAGTTCGCCCTTGGCGGTATTCGTGGCCGGGTTGTAGGTCAACTCGACGGTGGATTCGTCGGCGTCGTTCGGTTCGCCCGTGGGTCGGAAGCCGCCTGGCGGTCGGTATTTCGCATTGATGTCGCCGATCCAGGTTCGCGCCTTCACTTCAATGGACTTCTTGAGCGGATTGAGCACTTGAGCGGTGACGGGGACGCGGATCTTGCCTTTATCGCGGTACGGCGTCCCGTATTCGATGGTAGAGACGCGACCGGCGACGAGGCCGTTGACGTACTCGGTGGGCACGCAAAGCGTGATGAAGTTGCCGCTGGAAGAACCGCCGTTGGTGCCCGCGACGACCACGCCGACGACTTCGGCATTCGCGTCGATCACCGCACCGCCCGAGTTGCCCGGATTGGCACCGCTTTCGAGTTTCACACTGCGGGGCTGACCGTATTCGTTCGAGGCCAGGCCGAAATAAGAAGTCTTGCGGGCCGACACTTCCGGTTCCTTGGAGGATCCCCCGGCCACGGCGGAAAGCGTGTAACCCAGCGGATAGCCGATCGTGAAGACGTTCTGTCCGAGTTTCAGTTCCGAAGACGGTTTCACCTTGAGAGGGGACGGAAGATCGGGGGTTCCGATGATCTGAATCACGGCGAGGTCGATATCGCGGTCGACGGCCAGGATCTTGAGTTTGGCGTGGGGGATTTCGCGCTGGTCCGGGGTGCCGGCGTTCAGATAGAACGTTAGCTTCTTCGGTTCGGGGCTGTTCGGCGACTTCATCCGGAGGACGTGAGCGTTTGTGAAGACGATGCCTTCCTCGACGCCGAACCAGCCGCTGCCGGTACCGCTGCCGAGATCGGTTTCGCACTTGATGAAGACGCTGGCGCGGGTGGCTTGGCGCATCTTGTGGTCGGGTATGTTGCCGTTGAAGTACTCGGCATCGGAAAGACCGGATGGATTACGGCTTGTGCCAGCGGTCCCGCGACCAACGGCGACCGGCGGTTCGTTGTTCATGGGCCGGGGGGCCGGCGGCGGGTTGCGTTCGACCGACGTGGTAGTGGTCATCGGCGCGGGAGCCGGCGTCGGCTGCATCGGCGTGACGTTCGGCATCGGGGCCGGCGGAGTCGGCGGCTTCGCCGTGTTCGTGTTCGACGGATTCGGCTTGGGTGCGGGCGTGGGATTCGGCACGGGGTTCGGCGTCGTCGCCGGGTCCTTGGCGTTGACGTTCGCCGCAATCGGCGGGTTGTCGTTGTCATCCCCGTCGAACACGCCGGACAGGGCTGCGGCCCCAAGGCCACCACCAATCAACACCAGCGCCAATAGGCCGCCTATCAACAGGGGCTTCTTCGATTTCGGCGCGTCCTCGTCTCGGCTTCGACCGCGTCCGCGTCGCGGGCGATCGTCGTCCTCCTCGTCTTCGTCTTCGGATCGCCGACGGGATCGCGCTTTGGGAGTTTCTTCTTCCTCTCCTTCGTCGTCATCCCGGCGACGCGAGGGCCGGCGCGGGGTGTCGTCGTCCGATTCTTCCGCGCGGGCCTTGGCGGGTCGGCGGGGCGAATCATCTTCGTCGTCTTCGATTTCGATGGCCGGTTTGGATTTACTCGGCGCCGTCACGGGCATCATCTCGCCGCACTTCTTGCAGCGGATCGTTTTGCCGATGAGATTTTCGCCGACGGGATAAACCGCATCACAGCCCGAACACGTAATCGAAAGCGCCATGATCTGGAAGCTCCAGCGGGCACGAATGAATGGTAAACAGTGTACTCGTAGAATCGTTGGTCCGTAACTGCAAAATAACTGGATACCGAAACTCATTTCGTCGCTTCGAGGGTTCCATCGGGCCGGAGTCGTTGGAAGTAATCGGCCAGTTCCGTGTCGTATTCCGCCAGGGTCTTGCCGACGAGTTTCTGAAACGCCGGCCCCGGATCCCCACCCGAATTGATCGTAGTCAGGTACCGATCCAACTCCGGAGTGCCGAAGAGCCGCCGCTCGAAGACCAGGTGATACGCGACGGCCCAGGCTCCGAGGTAGGTGCGGTCGGCCATGGCCTTTTGAACGGTATGCGAGGCGAGAAACGACTCGCCGCCGACGCGGATGAGTTCCGCCACCTGCGGCGGACCCCCCTTCGCCCGCATCTCGCGGATGCGTTGGAGCCTCTCGCGGTCGGCATGGCCGACGCGGAGCTCCCCACCATCCAGGATGGCGGTCTCGAAGATTTGCGCCAAACCCTCGTTCAGCCAGCGCGGCAGTTCTCCCGTGCCTTTGCCGGCCTTCACGTCCGCCGGGGGCATCGGCGGGTAGACGAACGTCGTCACGTAGGCGTGGAACGATTCGTGGTACAACAGCGCGAAGAGCCGTGCCGTTGTTTCATTGAATTTCGTCTCGTTGGCGGCCTCGACGGCCCAGATCTTCTTCCTTTGCTCTGCGACGGTCGCGAGATGGCGATCCCGTTCGGTGCGGCTGTCCTTGTACAACCGCCGCACGTCCGCCTCGTATTGGTCGAGTGTGGCGAGTTGCTGGACGTTGTGGACGCGGGCCGCGGTGAGGTCCTGGCCGAGCCGGCGCAGGTCGGTCCCGCAGGTGATCCTGTTGCGGACCGGATCGTAGATGGCGGGGTTCAGGATCGGACCGTTCAACCCGACGAGGAGTTTCGCGTACTCGGCCTTGTCGGGCGCGAGGTAAACGGTGAGCGGCTTGTCCGCGGCCGGTCGGACGCGTGGCGGGAGGAATCGACCGTAGGCAATGAAGATCTGCTCCAACCGTACCGCGGCGCGGCGCGTGATCTCCTCCGACGCCGACGAAACGAGAATGAATTGCTCGGCATCGTACCGTTTCGCGGCGTTGGGCGCGCCGAGCCATTCGGCGGCGGTCAGTTCGAGGCCCTCCATCCGCTTCCGTTCTCCGCTGCCGGTCGGATCGAGTTCCGCCAGTTTGATCTTCACCGCGGCCCGATCGGCGTCGGAGATCTTTTCGATGCGCGCGACTTCGTGTTTCAGAAAGAACGAGGTGAAGGTGACGGCGGAGCGCCCCGGCGGCCGCCGCACAACTCGGAAACGCACGCCTTTGTCGGACTGGTCCAGCACGAGGCCTCGATACCGCGCACCGTTGACGGCGATCAATTCGTCGAGTTTCCACTCGACCACCGGCATGGGTGCCGGTTGACCCAGAAGGAGCAGGCCGAGGAGTGCGGCGGTCATCAAATCGGATTCCCGTGGAAGGGGCTACCGGTTGGCGTCCTATCGTGATTGTGTCCGGGCGGAGCGCGAAGGGAAAGCGGAGGAGTGCAAATGGCGGCGAAAACCATTGTCCTGGGTGTGACCGGCGCGAGCGGGTCCGTCTACGCCGTCCGGCTACTGGATGTGCTGTTGAATGCCGACTGTTCGGTCCACCTGTCCATCAGCCCGGCGGCGGTGGAGGTCTTTGAACGCGAGATCGGCCGGACGCTGAAACTGGATTCGTTCGATGCGAGGGTCTTCCTCGGTCACGCGCCGGCGGACCGGGCGCGGCTGGCGTATCATCATTTTCGGGATTTTTCCGCCGGCATCGCCAGCGGTTCGTTCCCGACCGACGGCATGGTGCTGTGCCCGTGCAGCATGGGGACGCTCGCGGCGCTGGCACACGGAATGTCGGAGAACCTGATCCAGCGAGCGGCGGATGTGCATTTGAAGGAACGGCGGAAATTGATCGTGGTGCCCCGTGAGACGCCGTTGGGTCTGGTGCAACTGCGGAACATGACGGCGCTGACGGAGGCGGGAGCGGTCGTCCTTCCCGCGATGCCGGGGTTCTATCATCGGCCGCAATCGGTCGCCGATCTCGTGGATTTCGTGGTCGCGCGGGTCTGCGATCAATTGGGGGTGACGGCGGATCTTTCCGCCCGCTGGGGAGCGCAAGCGGGCTGAAATTGACAGGCCCCGATCGGGCCGGTATGGAGCGGGGAAAGCCAACGAACCGTTCGGTTTCCGCGATGCCCCACGACGTGCCGCACCTGAGACTCTACGCGCCCGATTCCCCGGATGCGACCGCCCATGACCTGGCCAGCCGCGAACTGCTTCGTCCCGCCGGGGAACGCGGCGGTGCCCGCGATCTGGAGCCGTATTCGCGGGCCTGGTTCGAAGAAATCGAGCAGAAACGCTACACTCGAGCCGGGGAGTGGCTGCCTCGCGTTCTGGAATTCACCCGTCACCGGGACGAAACGCTCCTCATGCTCGGCCCCGGCCTCGGAATGGATGCCATCCAGTACGGTCGGCATGGCACCCGAGTCACGATCGCCGTCACGTCCGTCGACCCCGTCGAAGCGATCCGTCGCAACTTCTCGCATCGTGGCACCGAACCGCCGATCATCCCCGTTTCCTCGCGTGAACGACTCCCGTTCGCCAACGGAGAGTTCGATCTGGCCTATTGGAACCTGATGCACGATGCGCCCGACGACCCCGGGCCCACGATCGGCGAATTGCATCGCGTCTTGAAATCGGGCGGGAAACTGTTCGCCCTCGCCCCCGCCCGCCACGATGTGGACCACTGGCAGCGCTGGCTGCTCCCGTTCCGTAGACTCTTCACGACGCAACCCCATCCGTTCGGGGCCACAAAGCGTTCAGCACGCGAATTGCGTCGCGCTTGCATCGGCTTCGAACGGATTTCGATCCTCCAAAGACATTTGCGCCGATCCGAGTTGCCGCCGCTGTGGCGGGCGTTGCCGCCCAGCCTGCTGGAACGGGTGGCCGGGCGCGTCCTGATCCTGCGGGCGACGAAGCCGATCCGCGTCCCAGCCAATCCGGCACGGATCAGTGCCGCCTGATAGATCCTCTTTTCCCATGTTCGCCGGCAAGTCCGGCGACTATGGATAACCTTACCTCTCCGCGCTAGATCTTCGGAGCCACGCGATGGCCCGCGACTCGTTTGCGAACCACTACAACGCCGACCTTGTCGACGACGCCTACCGGCGTTGGAAGGCGGACCCGGACAGCGTGGAACCGACCTGGCAAGCCTTCTTCGCGGGTGCCGAATTCGCCGGCACCATCGGAGGCGCGTCCCCGTCCGGACCCGCAATCGCGGTCGATTCGCGATTACAAACCGGCGCGGTCCGGCTCATCACCGCCTACCGCGACCTCGGCCACCTCGCGGCTCACCTCGATCCGCTCAACCCAGCCCCCAACAAGGAACCGTGGCTCATCAGCCTCGGCCGGTTCAAACTGTCCCCGGCCGACCTCGATTCCGACGTCGACGCCTCCATGTACTTCGGCATCGACGGCCCGCTGAAACTCCGCGAGCTCCTGCAGATCCTCCAGGAAACGTATTCACGCACCATCGGCGTCGAATACATGCACATCCAGGACATTACCGCGCGGTCGTGGCTGGCGAAAAAGATGGAGCCGCGCCGCAACCAACCCCAGCTGTCGACGCGGCAGAAGATCCGAACGCTGATGTCGCTCCACTACGCCGAACTGTTCGAGAAGTTCCTGCACACGAAGTTCGTCGGCCAGAAGCGCTTCTCGCTCGAAGGCGGCGAAACTTTGCTGCCAATCCTGGAGGCGATCGTCGAGAAGGCTCCGAGCGCCGGCGTGAAGGAAATCGTCATCGGCATGGCGCACCGCGGGCGCCTCAACGTCCTCGCGAATATTCTCCGCAAGCCTTTCGAGGAAATCTTCAACGAATTCGAGGACCGCTTCTATGTCGACGCCGACGGCGGCGACGGCGACGTGAAGTACCACATGGGTTTCTCCGCCGACGTGACCACCCTCGATGGCAACTCGATTCACCTCAGCCTCGCGCCGAACCCCAGCCACCTGGAAGCCGTGAATCCGGTCGTCGAGGGTCGAGTCCGTGCCAAACAGCGGCTGTACCGCGACGCCGAGCGCGCGATGGGCATCCCCATCCTCATCCATGGCGATGCCGCCTTCGCCGGACAGGGCCTCGTCGCCGAGACGCTGAACATGGCGAACCTCCACGGCTACCGAGTAGGCGGCACCATCCACGTCGTCGTCAACAACCAGATCGGTTTCACGACGAATCCCCGCGATTCCCGCAGTACCCAGTATTGCACCGACATCGCCAAGTTCATTCAGGCACCGATCTTCCACGTCAACGCCGAGGACCCCGAGGCGTGCGTATACGTCTCCGAACTGGCACTCGAATACCGGCAGCAATTCAAGAGCGATGTCGTCATCGACATGTTCTGCTACCGGAAGTGGGGGCACAACGAAGGGGACGAACCGTCGTACACCCAGCCGCTGGAGTACAAGCTCATCCGCGCCAAGGAGAGCGCGTCGGCGGTGTACACGAAGCAACTCGTGGCGAACGGCACGCTGTCGCCGGACGAGGCGGACGCCATCGACGCCGAGTTCCGCGCCAAACTGGACGGCTCACTCACGGAGGTCCGCACGACTGCGCCCCGCAAGAAGGGGATGAAAGGCTACGGCGGTGTTTGGGCGGGTCTGACGAACAAGTTCAATACCGCCCCGGTCGAGACGGCGATCGGCTACGAAACGATCGACCGGATTGCGAATCAGATCGCGGTCGTGCCCGACGGCTTCACGATCCATCCGAAGCTGAAGGACATCCTGGAAAAACGCCGCGCCGACATTCTTGCCCGCAACAGGATCGACTGGGGCGCCGGCGAGGCGCTCGCGTTCGGCTCGCTCGTGCTCGAGGGCCATCCGATCCGATTAAGCGGCCAGGACAGTCGCCGCGGCACGTTCAGCCACCGGTTCGCCTATCTCTACGACTTCGAGACCGGTGCCCCGCACTGCCCACTCGCGAACCTCGATCCGAATCAGGCCCCCTTCGACGTCTTCGACAGCAACCTCAGCGAGGCCGCAGTCCTCGGTTTCGAGTACGGCTACTCGCTCGACGACCCGAACTCGCTCGTGCTCTGGGAGGCGCAGTTCGGCGACTTCGCCAACGGCGCGCAGGTCATCATCGACCAGTTCATCAGCTCCGGGGAATCGAAATGGACCCGCAGTAGCGGTCTCGTGATGCTCCTGCCCCACGGCTACGAAGGCGCGGGGCCGGAGCACTCCTCGGCGCGGTACGAGCGATTCCTCCAACTCTGCGCCGAAGACAATATCCAGGTCTGTAATTTCACGACGCCGGCGAACTATTTCCACGCCCTGCGCCGGCAGCTGAAACGGCGGTTCCGCAAACCGCTCGTCGTGATGTCACCCAAGAGTTTGTTGCGCTTGCCGCTCTCGCCGGTGTCCGATTTCGTCGAAGGAAAGTTCCTGGAAGTGATCGACGACGATGTACCCGCTGACGGCGTGCGCCGGGTACTGTTCTGTTCCGGCAAGGTTTACTACGACCTGCTCGCGAAGCGGAATGAGCGCGGCACGAATGACGTTGCGATCGTGCGAATTGAACAGGTCTACCCGTGGCCGGAAGCCCAACTTGCCGCCATCGCCGGGAAGTACCGGCGCGCCGTCGAGTGGCGCTGGGTGCAGGAAGAGTCGCAGAACATGGGGGCGTGGTTCTTCGCGGAACCGCGCCTGAGGGCGATCGGCCTGCCGGTCGAGTACATCGGCCGCGACGCCAGCGCCAGCCCGGCCACCGGCTCGCACAAGATCCACGAGCATGAACAGAAGGAACTGATCGAACAGGCGTTCACCGCCACCGGCGGCTACGCCGTGACCGCCGGCAAGAACGGCACCAGCGTCATCGCCCACGGCGTGAAGGTCTAAGCCCACCACGAGAACGATTCATGGCTATCGAATTGAAGGTCCCTTCGGCTGGCGAGTCCGTGACGGAGGCGCGCATCGCGCGCTGGATGAAGGGCCACGGACAAGCGGTGAAGGTCGACGAACCGCTTTTTGAATTGGAGACTGACAAAGCCTCCTTGGAGATCGCCGCGCCGAACGCCGGCGTTCTCTTCATTTCCGTGCCTGCCGGGCAGATGGTGAAAATCGGGCAGGTCGTTGGCTCGATCGATCCGAATGGCATTCCGACCGTTGCCCCGGCGGCGATTCCGACGATCGCGCCGGTCGCCGCGCCGAAGGACGAGGGCCGGCCGGACGTGATCCTCTCTCCGGCGGCGCGGGCGATGGTGGCGGAGTCGGGCGTCGACCCCAAGGCGATCGCGGCGACAGGACCGGGCGGCCGCGTGACGAAGGAAGACGTGCTGAACCATTCCGCGCCGAAGCCGGCCCCCGCGCCGGTCGCGGCGAAGTCCGACGGCCCGCGCGAGACGCGCCAGCCGATGACGATGATCCGCCGCCGCATCGCCGAGCGGTTGCTCGAAAGCCAGAACACCACGGCCACGCTGACGACGTTCAACGAAGTCGACATGACCGCCGCGATGGACCTGCGGACGAAATACAACGAGAAGTTCGAGAAGAAGCACGGCGTGAAACTCGGTTTCATGTCGATCTTCGCAAGGGCCGCCGTCGAGGGGCTGAAAGCCTTTCCGCTCGTGAACGCCCGCATCGACGGCGGCGACGTGGTCATGCAGCACTTTTACGACCTCGGCATGGCCGTCAGCACCGAAAAGGGGTTGATGGTGCCGGTCGTCCGAAACGTGGACTGCCTCGGTTTCGCCGAGATCGAGAAGGAGATCGCCGCCGTCGCCAAGAAGGCCCGCGACGGGAAGATCACGCCCGCCGACATGATGGGAGGCAGCTTCACGATCACGAATGGCGGCATCTTCGGTTCGATGCTCAGCACGCCAATCCTGAACCCGCCGCAATCCGCAATCCTCGGGCTGCATAGCATCCAGAAACGCGCCGTCGTCGTGAACGACGCGATCGTGATCCGCCCGATGATGTACCTCGCGCTCAGCTATGATCACCGGCTCATCGATGGCCGCGAGGCGGTGCAATTCCTGGTGCGCATCAAGGAATGCGTCGAGAACCCGGAGCGGATGCTGTTCGATATTTAGCAGTGTCGGTGTCAGTCGTTAGTGGGCAGGTCGATCCAATACACAACAGGAGAGCGGCGGGAGTTGGATGGCTCGGGTCTTCACTGGCCACTGCCACTGACAACTGGCCACTATTCGCATGTTCGATCTCGTCGTCATCGGTGCCGGTCCCGGCGGGTACGTCGCGGCCATTCGTGCGGCCCAGCTTGGCAAAAAGGTCGCCGTCGTCGAACGACGTTCGAACAAGGCCCTCGGCGGCACCTGCTTGAACGTCGGCTGCATCCCCTCCAAGGCACTCCTCGACTCCAGCGAACTGTTCGACATCACGCTCAACAAGCTCAAGAAGCACGGCGTGTTCGTGAGCACCGTCGGACTGGACCTGCCGACGATGATGGCCCGCAAAGACGCCGTCGTGAAGTCGCTCACCGACGGCATCGCCTTCCTCTTCAAGAAGAACAAAGTCACGTCCGTCTACGGCACCGGGAAACTGCTGCCCGGAAAGAAAGTGGAAGTGACGGCCGCCGACGGCACGAAGACCGTCCTCGAAGCCGCGAACGTGCTGCTCGCGACCGGCAGTGAGAGTACCGAACTGCCGTTCATGAAATACGACGGGAAGTTCGTGGTGAGTTCCACCGAGGCGTTGGCGTTCGACGCCGTCCCGGAGCACCTTATCGTCGTTGGGGCCGGATATATCGGGCTTGAACTCGGCAGCGTCTGGAAGCGACTGGGCGCGAAGGTGACGGTACTCGAGTTCCTGCCGCGCATTCTCCCCGTGACCGATGGCGAAGTGGCGGCGAGCGTGCAGAAGATCCTGACCAAACAGGGGATGGAGTTCCACCTCGAAACAAAGGTGACCGGCGCGAAGGTTGACGGCAAGAAAGTGACCGTGACGGCCGAGCAGGGCGGCAAGGCGGTGTCGTTCAGCGGCGACAAGGTGCTCGTCGCCGTCGGCCGGCGACCCTACACGGCGGGGTTGGGTTTGGACGACGCCGGCGTGAACTACGACAAAAAGTCCGGCAAGGTCGCGGTCGACAAGCAGTTCCGCACGAACGTGCCCGGCGTCTTCGCCATCGGCGACCTGATCGACGGCCCGACGCTCGCGCACAAGGCGATGGAAGAGGGCGTCGCCCTCGCCGAGATTCTCGCGGGCCAAAAGGCGCACTTGAACTACGACCTCATCCCGAGCGCCATCTACATTTGGCCGGAGGTCGCCGCCGTCGGGCAGACGGAAGAGCAGGTGAAGGCGAGCGGCCGACAGTACAAGACGGGGAAGGTGCCGTTCGCCGCCAGCGGCCGCGCCAAGGCGATGGATGAGCAGGACGGATACGTGAAGATCCTGACGGATGCGAAGACCGATCGCATCCTCGGCGTGCACATCCTTGGCCCGCGGGCGTCGGACCTCATCGCGGAAGCGGTCACCGTGATGGAATACCACGGCAGCGCGGAGGATCTGGCCCGTTGCATCCACGGCCACCCGACGCTGACGGAGACCGTCGGCGAAGCCGCTCGCGCCGCCTGGCTCGGCGCCGCCATCCACGCGTGACCGATGGCCGCCATCACCAATATTGCCGCATACAAGTTCGCTCCGCTCGCCGACCTCAAACCGCTCCGCGAACGGCTGAAGACGTTCTGCCTCGAGCGGAATCTGAAGGGCTCGATCCTGCTCGCCGCCGAAGGGATCAATCTCTTCGTCGCGGGCCAGGCCGAGCACGTCGAAGCGCTTCTCCACGAATTGCGTTCCCTACCCGGACTCGAAAGTCTTGAAGCCAAATTTAGCGAGAGCACGGGGCAACCCTTCACGCGGATGCTCGTGAAGATCAAGAAGGAGATCATCGCGTTTGGCGTCGATGGCGTGGATCCGGTGCGAGACCCGGCCCCGCGCATTTCGGCGCGGGAATTGAAGCGATGGCTGGACGAGGGACGACCGTTCGAACTGCTCGACACACGTAATGAATTCGAGATCGACCTTGGCACCTTCCGGAGTGCCCGCCGCGCCGGAGTCGCCCACTTCCGCGACTTCCCCGCTGCCGTCGAAATGCTGCCGGAGGAGTGGAAGCAACGGCCGATCGTGACATTCTGCACCGGCGGCATTCGCTGCGAGAAGGCCGCACCGTACCTGCGATCGAAGGGCTTCGCGAACGTCCTGCAACTCGACGGGGGCATTCTCAAGTATTTCGAAGAGGTCGGCCGAGAGCATTATGAGGGGGAGTGCTTCGTCTTCGACAAGCGCGTCGGCCTGGACCCGGACCTGCACGCGACGGGCCGGGCGCTCTGCTTCGCCTGCCAGGCACCGCTCGCGGAAGCGGACCTCAAGGACTCGCGGTATGTTGAGGGCGTCTCGTGCCCGCGTTGCTACCGCTCCCGGGAAGATCAGAAGGCGATCGCGACAGCCGAACGCCAATCGGCACTCGCTCGAGCCGTGAATCCGTTGCCGGGGAGCGTGCCGTATCGGAACGAGCGCCCCTTGGTCGTTTCCGGTCGATACGACGGCCGCACGGCGATCGACTTCCTCGTTGCGATCCTTCCGCAGTATCCGCTTACGACGTGGCTCGCCGAGTGCGCGGCCGGGAATGTCCGCGATGCGTCGGGCCAAGTCGTGACGTCGGACCGGGTCGTGAGGTCCGGCGAGCGGTTCGTCCACGTGCAACCCCTTGCGGCCGAACCGGACGTGAACGCGGCGATCCGGTTCCTGTACGAAGACGACGCGCTGATCGTGGTGGATAAACCCGCCCCGCTGCCGGTGCATCCGTGTGGGCGGTTCAATCGGAACACCTTGCAGGAGATCCTGCGCACGGTCTACGCCCCGCAGAAACCCCGCCCGGCGCACCGGCTGGACGCAAACACGACGGGCGTGACGGTCTTCACGCGCGAGGCCCGTTACGCCGGCTTCGTGCAAAAGCAGTTCGAAGCGGGCACCGTGGAGAAACTTTACCTCGCCCGCGTCCTCGGCCATCCGCCCTGGGACGCGATAATCTGCGAGGCACCGATCCGCGAGACGCCCGGCCCGGCCGGCGCGCGGGACGTTTCACCCGACGGCCTCCAAGCCCGCACCGAACTCCGTACGCTCGAACGCCGCGCCGACGGCACCGCACTGGTCGAAGCGGTTCCGCGCACCGGCCGCACGAACCAGATCCGCATCCACCTCTGGCACCTCGGCTTCCCCATCTCGGGCGATCCAATGTATCGGCCCAAGAAGGCGATCGGGGAAACGCAGACGCTCGCGGTCGGCGACCCGCCGCTGTGCCTGCATGCCCGGCGGTTGAGTTTCCTCCATCCGCTGACCCGTCAACGATCCACTTTCGAAGCCGATCCGCCCGCGTAGGCTTCATAAGATTCCGGTATGTCCGCACCGCTCACGATCGTCGAATCCGCACCGCCGCCGGCCATCCTCGACCTTTCGCCGGAGGAGTTCCGCGCGTGGCTGACGGCACGCGGCGAGCCGCCGATGCGGGCCAAGCAGATTCGCCGCTGGATTCTCCAGGGTCGCGCCACGAACTTCGAACAGATGTCCGACCTGCCGAAGTCCCTTCGGGCCGAACTGGCGAACGCCTTCTCTGTCTTCGGCTCCACGATCGAAAAGCATCTCGCCTCGCGGGACGATACGCACAAGCTCCTTGTGCGCCTCGCGGACGGGAAGCGGATCGAATGCGTGCTGATCCAGGACGATGGCCGCGCCACCGCCTGCATCAGTACGCAGGTCGGCTGCGGCATGGGGTGCGTCTTTTGTGCTAGCGGTCTCAATGGCGTCGAACGGAATCTGACCGTCGGCGAAATCCTCGAGCAACTCGTGCTGCTCCGCAACCTCACGGTCGACCCGAACGGCACTCCGCAGTTCGGTCAGACCGGCCCTCTCGCCACGCGACTCACGCACATCGTCGTCATGGGCATGGGCGAACCGCTCGCGAACCTCGACAACCTCCTGTCCGCTCTCGCCATCGCCGGCGCGAAGGACGGCCTGGATATCGGTGCCCGGCACATAACGATCTCGACCGTCGGTATTCCGGCGAAGATCGAGCGGCTTGCCGAATCGGGAAAGCAGTACCACCTCGCGGTTTCGTTGCACGCGCCCAACGACGAACTCCGCTCTCGGATCGTGCCGACGAATGACAAGACCGGCATCCCGGCCATCCTTGCCGCCAGCGATGCGTTCTATGCAAAGACCGGACGGCAGGTCACTTTCGAATACGTCGTCCTCGGCGGGTTGAACGATCAACCGGTCCATGCCCGTCAACTGGCGCAGCTCTTGAAGGGGCGCAAGGCACACGTCAATCTCATACCGTGGAACGACGTGGAAGGCCTCCCGTACCGCCGCCCCCGGGACGAGGACCTGAACGGTCTGATCGATGAGCTGAAGCGCAGCGGCACGAGCGTCAAGGTCCGCAAGCGGAAGGGGTCCGAAATCGACGCCGCCTGCGGTCAACTTCGCCGGAAAGCCGAAGAACGCACACTGGCGTCGGACCCGGTGGAACCGGTATCATGATGGCATCCTCCCACCCCATGTTCCGACTGCCGATTCCATGACTGGCCAAACCAGCGCCATGATGGCCGTCCGCGACCCGGACATCCGACTGATGCTCCGCGTGCGCGACCGGGACGATCAGGCCGCATTCGGCGATCTGGTCGAACGATATCAGCACCGGCTCGTCGGCATCATGCACCACATCGTCGGGACGAAGGAAGAAGCGGAGGACCTCGCACAGGAAGTCTTTCTCCGCGTCTTTCGAACCCGCAAGAAGTACACTCCCAAAGCGAAGTTCAGCACCTGGCTCTTCACCATCGCGAACAACCTGGCCCTGAACGCACTGCGGGACCGCGGACGGCGGAAGCAACTGCCGCTGGAATTGCGGGATTCCGGATCGCTCGCGGCGCGCCCGGGCGTCGCTCTCGCCTCGCACCGCGATGCGCCGCCGCAGCACGGCGTGCAGCAGGAGGAACTCGCCGACGTCGTGCGGCGGGCGCTCGACGACCTCAATGAACGGCAGCGTGTCGCGGTGGTGCTGAACAAGTTCGAGGACATGGGATATGCGGAAATCGCCGATGTGATGGGGCTGACGTCTAAGGCAGTCAAGTCGTTGTTGTGTCGGGCCAGGGAACGATTGCGCGAAGTGTTGCAACCGTATATTTACATGGATCGAGAGCCACCGCCCCCCGCGGACGAGGATTGATCCCCATGCCGGACGAAGCGCCCGCGCCGGACGATCTGCCGCCCGATGAAGAAACGTCGGAGGACATGATCGCGTATCTGGACGGGGAGTTGGACGACGTGGAATCGCGGGCGATCGAGACGCGACTGGCGGTCGACGACGCGGCGAGGCGGCAGATCGAGTCGTTCAAGAAGACTTACGATTTGCTGGATTATCTGCCGACGACGGAGCCGTCGCCGTCGTTCGCCAGCCGCACGCTGACGCAATTGAGCCTGGCCGCGCCGGTGGGCGCGGCGTCGCATCCGGCGGCACCGGTCGCCGCCGCCACGTCGGGATTTGTGATCCCGCCGCCCGCGACGCGACGCGTGGGCCGATTCCTGGCGGGTTGGGCCTTCGCGCTTCTGGCGACCGGAGCACTCGGCTACTTCGGGCACCTGCTTGCCCGTCCTCATCTCGAAACCGCAGACCCAACCAAACGCACAAGCGAGCAGGTGCGCCTTTTGGAACGACTTCCGCTTCTGCTCGGCGTGGACGATTTGCCGTTCGCCCAGCAACTGGAGGCTCCCGACCTCTTTGGCGATCCGAATGCCGAAGAGGGCCCGCACTCCCTGCCAGTCGACACGCTGACCTCGACGGAATTGGAGCAATTGGAAAACGTCTTCAAGACCTATCCGCTTGCCCGCCAACAGCAACTCCGCAAACTCGACGAGGACATTGCGGCGCTGGACGGGCCGGGAAAGACCCGATTGTTGGCCACGCTCGACCGGTACGCGATCTGGCTCGATCGTCTACCCGACGGTTATCGTAAGGAAGTGCTGGGCGCGCCGGCGCCGTTCGAACGGCTGGAAGCGATCCGGATCGTGAAGGCGCGGCAGTGGCGCGAGGGGCTGCCGGCGAGCGTTCGCGAGCGGATCCAAAACGCGGAAGGTGCCCAGCGCGATCAACTCGTCGCGGACATGAAGCAGCAGGATGCCCGCCGGCGAAATACCTGGGAGATCGCCAAACGGGAGTGGGCCAACATCCGCACCGATCGCCGACCGTGGCCGTTCGACAACGACGAATTGACCCGACAGGTGAACGAGTACGTCGACAACGTGTTGCGGCCCCGCCTGACCTCCAACGAACGCGCGGAACTGGACACGCACCGCCGGGACCTCGCGCAGGGGGGGGATTGGTTCAAGTGGTACCTGTACGGGAACAACCTGATCCGGCTGTCAGACCAGCACCCGATGCTGCCCGAACCGGTGAGCGGCAAGCTCGTCAAAGCGATCGGCGACCTGCCTCCGGAGTTCCTGCAGCAACTTCGCAAGAAGTCCGGTCCGGGGCGTCGTCAGCTCGTGCAACACCCGGCGGCGGGCAAGTGGCCCGAATTCGCAGAGGTCGTCGTCCGCGAGTCCCACGAGTTGAAAGTGCCACTGCCGGCCGGACTGGTCTTTGGTCCTTCCAAGCCCAACGACTACCAACCCCCGGTGAAGGCTTTCCTGGAAACCGAACTGGCATCGAAATTGTCCGCCTCGGAAAAGACGGACTTGAAGAAGTTGGAGTCCGCGCCCTGGCCGGACCACTCGCGGAGAATGCTGGAATTGGCTCGCAAGTACGACTTGGCGGTGCCGGGCGTAACACCGCCCGGACCGCCGAGCAAATGGGATCAGATCTACCGGAACCGCCCCGGCAAGAAATAGACGCTTACGCCTCGGGATAAAGCGCGGTGCTCAGATAGCGTTCGCCCAGGTCGGGCAGAATGACCACGATGGTCTTACCGGCGTTTTCCGGCCGGCCGGCGAGCTTGATCGCCGCGCTCATGGCCGCGCCGCACGAGATGCCGCAGAGCATCCCCTCTTCCTTCGCCATCCGCCGCGCGACCTCGAACGATTCGTCGTCCGTGACCTGAACGATTTCATCGATCAACTTCCGGCCTCGTTCTTCAGCTCGCTTCAGGCCATCCTGCACGATGCCCGGAACGAAGCCCGCGCCGATCCCCTGGATCTTGTGGCGGGCCGGGGTCACTTTCTCCACGGGGACGCCGTTGACGATGTGCTGCGTGAGCACGTTGCTGACGACCGGTTCGACGGCGACAATTCGGATGGCGGGGTTGCGGTCCTTGAAGATCTCGCTGCAACCGGTGATCGTGCCGCCGGTGCCAACGCCGGAGACGAAGATATCGAACTTGCCGCCGGTCGCGGTCCAGATCTCCTCGGCGGTGGTGCGGCGGTGGACGGCGGGGTTGGCGGGGTTCTTGAACTGCTGGGGGATGAACGCCTTCGGTTCGCCGCCGAGTTCACGTGCGAGATCCTCGGCCCGGGCGACCGCGCCGTTCATTCCCTTGTCGGCGGGTGTCAGGTGGAGTTCGGCGCCAAAAGCCTTGAGTAGGCGGCGGCGCTCCATCGACATGCTCTCCGGCATGGTGACCACGAGCTTGTAGCCCCGCGCGGCGCAGGTGAACGCGAGCCCGACGCCGGTGTTGCCGCTCGTCGGTTCGATGATGACCGTGTCCTTCGTGATCTTCCCCTTCTGCTCGGCGTCCTCGATCATCGCCACGCCGATGCGGTCCTTGACCGACCAGAGCGGGTTGAAGTTCTCGAGCTTGCCGAGCACGATCCCCTTCGCGCCGTCCGTGATGCGGTGGATTCGGACGAGGGGCGTGCCGCCGACGGTGTCGGTGATGCTGTCGTAGACCTTGGGTCGGATGTCGGCCGTCGGAAGCATGGGAGACTCCTTCTAAGCGGGTCGGATTACTGTAGGGTCCGGTTCGAGAGTTTCGACCTCGATGCGATGGAAATACTCCAGCAGGGCGAGGGTCGTCAAGGCTCCGAAGGTGTGCCAGAGCCAGTGGGTTCCCATCGGCGGCGAGCCGGGTAGGCCGTCGGCGAGGCGGAGGAACCAGGCGATGGCGAAGCTGGCGAGCGCCGCGAGGACGAGGTTGCCGTGCCGGAAGCGCGTGCGGAGGAGGACCGCGACGAGCGGGATCAGCAAGACGGCGGCGAGGGATGCATAGGAAATATTCACGATCATGTGCCGGTTGCCGCCGAGCGCGCCAAGCAATCCGCGGAACAGAACACCGTTGAAGAGGAGGTACGCGCCGACCGCGCCGGCGGCCGTAAGGCCGACTTTGCGCCAGCCGCTCTGTCGGGCCAGCCGTGCGGCGAGGTATATCGCGGCGGCGAGGCCCAGAAGATTGATGGGGATCACATCGAGAAGGAAATAGGCATAGCGGGAGCGGTGCATGTGATAGAGCGTCCCGCCGATTCCGCCGGCGAGCAGGATCGGGAGGCAGGCGAGCGTGAACGGATGTCGGCTGAAATGCCCGCGCAATCGGATCAACCATACCAGGGCGAGGGCCACGAAGAGCAGCGCCGTGGCCGTGTTCCACGGTTCCGCGATCGCGCCGGGTGGAAGGGTGGCCGGATCGGCCGGTGATTCGCGGTAGATCGGCCCGCCGTCCGGCAGCCGAGGCCCGGAGTTCCCCACGAAAAAATAATCGGGTGGCTCTTCCGGCCGGCCCGCAAGTTCCTCCACGGCGGTCCTCCGTCAATCGATGACTTTGTCACGGAAATCGTGACTTTTGCATACATTATCGGCCTTCGCGGTCCGGGCCGAACAGGAACCGCGAAGGATGTCGGAAAAACCGCATCGTGCGCTTGACAGGTCGGGGCCGGTCGCTAAAGAAGCGTCTACTTGAAAGACACCCAACGAATGGACGGTCGCCGAACGTGAACGGCCGATCCCATCCGATACCGAATGACTGCGGCGAATGCCGCTGTTTCAGGGAGTTTCGACGAGCGGACACCGGAATGAACGGCATCCGCTGTCACCACCGAACCGGAGGATTCGAACGATGGCCGTGAAACTGCCGGCAGTGCCGATCCGGCCCGAAGAGGAACGCGATTGGCTGGATCGCCTTGCGGGATCCGTCCGCATGGCGACCGACGACGAAGACGAACTCGAAGACGACGATGACGACCTCGAAGATGATGACGAGGAAGAAGACGACGACTTCGACGACGAACTGGACGACGACTTCGACGACGACCTCGAGGACGACGACGATCTGGACGACGAAGAGTTCGACGATCTGGACGACGACTTCGATGACGACCTCGACGACGACGACGACGATGACGACGACGAGGAGGAAGAAGACTTCGAAGACGAAGAGGATTGACCGAGACTGGACGCCGCCCGGAGCCTATCTCCGGGCGGCGTCATTTCCCGATCGTCGACCATTGCGATCACGTAATCCGGTCAGGTATACTCAAAGGAAATCGATCCACCGTCCGACCGTTCGCCGGAGATCGACCATGCCGCTATTCAACGCTCAACCGGTGGGCTCAGCGATCACGGCCCTCTCGGAACGGCCTCAAGTCGATTTCGAAGTCGAATTCTTCGACCGTGTTCTCGCCCAAGTACCGGATTACGTTGAGGTCCTGCGGGCCCAAGCCAGCAACCTCACGCTCAAAGGCCGGATCCGCGAAGGGCTAAAGGTCGATCAGCGACTCGTCGAGACAAGGCCCCGAGATGCGACGGCACACTACAATCTGGCATGTCGGTACGCCGTGCTCCGCCAACGCGAACTGGCGCTAAAGACGTTGCGCCGCGCAGTCGAACTGGGGTACCGGGATTTCCGATACATGGTGCGCGATTCCGACCTGGCCTCGATTCAGAAGGATCCGAAGTTTCTCGAACTCCTTCGGGACTACGGCGGAATCGCGAGTTGATTCCGCTCAACCACGCAGACGAAGCGAAACCGGCGCGGGACGGGAGGCTTTGTCCCGTCGGATCACATGGCGTTCGCCGTCGCTTCCCACGATGCGCACGAACGGCAGCAGGTTCGTACTGGTCGAGTTCCCGATCGCGCAAGTGTTGTACCGTGTCCGAACCATTTCGTAGCGAACGCGGTTGATGAGGTCGCGGATGGCGGTCGATTGCGGGTCGCGAAACCGTGCCTGCGACAGGATGCGTTGTGCGGTCGCCAGCCGGCCGGACTCGCGGAACCCGTCGACCACGATGGCCAGTACTTCGGCGTTCGCCGGCGCGAGCCGCACGGCACGGCGCAAGGCTCGATTGGCCAGTCGGTCGAGTCCGCAACGGACGGCGGCGCGACCGAGTGCGGCCCAGGCGATCGCATCGCTCGGATCGAGTCGCGTGGCACGCCGGTACGCTCCGGCGGCGTGCCGGTCGTCGCCGTACGGATCGTCTTCCCACGCCTGAGCAAGTCGACGGCAGGTGGTTGCGGCGGGTTCGAGGCGAATCGAGGCCGCCAGGTGGCGGCGCGCCTCGGAATATCGAGCCGAGCGAAGGTGCAATCCCGCCAGCGTCCGATGCGCTTCCGCGAGTTGGCTCTCGGGAAGCGTCGCCATAGCCAGGATTTGCTCCAGTTGCCGCCGAGCGGTCGCGGGTTCGATCACCGCGGCGACGCGAGCGCGCGACCACGCCATCCAGGACAGGTTGAGCATCCTGCTCATCTTGCCGTCTCCCTGACGATTCAAATGTGCCGAACGTTGACCGGCGAGAGATTCATATAACGGACCGATCCGTCGGTTCGCAAGTCAAAATCCGATGCCATTCGGCAATTCCTGTCGGGAAATTGAGTCAAAAATCGAGACAAAGTTCGGGCATCCGTTCCTCGGCTTCAAGTTGTGCTGGCCGCGAGGACGATACCGTTCGGGGGATCGCTGCGCCACGGCGGGAAAGGTCGGCCATGACTTGGGAACGGTTGGGACTGACACGGCGACCGTTTCGCGCAACGCCGGCGCTCGATCTCTACGTGCCGGTGCCGGCGCACGAATCCGCGATCGGTCTGCTTCGAACCGCGTATCAAGGCGGAGCGGGTCTCGCGCTGCTGGACGGTGTCGCGGGGACCGGTAAATCGCTGATCGCGCTTCGGTTTCTCGAATCCCTCGGCAGTGATGTGCTTCCGGTTTACGTGCCCTCGGCCCGATTCGGCTCGATCGCTGATCTGCATCGCTCGATTCTCTTCGATCTTGGTCGCGACTATCGCGGCCTCCCCGAACATGAACTCCGGCTGTCGCTGGTCGATCTCTTCTTGAAATCCCTGGCGGACTCCAAGCGGGCGGTCCTCGTACTCGACGAGGCGCAGCATCTGTCCTCCGACGTACTCGAGGAACTGCGGTTGCTGGACAACTGGGACGCGCGCGGCGTCAAGGCGACGTTCACGGTCCTCGTTGCCCAGCCGGAACTGCGGACCCGACTCCAGGGGCCGGAAGATCGCTTGATCGCCGGTCGGATCGATCGTCGTGTGGCTCTCGAGCCCCTCTCGGCAAACGACGCCCGAACATTCCTTCGCGCTCAACTGGAAGCCTGTTCCCGGCGGCCCGAGGAGGTTCTGACCGACGAAGCGATCGACTGGATCGTGAGCCAGTCCGGCGGGATTCCTCGAACGCTGAATCGTCTGGCGGCGGCGTCGTTCGATCTTGCGGTTGCGAACGGGATGGATTGCGTCGATTTGGAAGTGGTGATGGAGGCCGGTGTCGGTGTCGGACTTGCAGGGGAACCGGAAAGTTCGTCAACGTCGTCGCAACCGGCCAAGTCCAATGGCGGTGGAACCGGGGATGTACCGGAAGGTCGTGAATCGCCGACGGGTCGGTCGCCGAAGGTAAAGGCACGGAACCGCCGAGCCGCCTGAACGGGCTAGCCGGTCGCGACCTCGAAAGGAATTCGGATCATGGGCCGCATGTTTCGCTTGATTTCCGAAGGTAGCTTGGATTATCCGGGCCGCTCGGTGGCGGTGGAGAACGGGCCATTCATCGAAGGTTCTGCGCCGTACATCGAGGTTGGCGGTCCGCAGCCGGTCTTTCATGGATTGCCGAAACTGCCCTCGCGGATCGCGCCGCCGGCGCCGGTCGCGGCCGAAGCGCTGAAGTCGGAACCGGTTGACGAGCCGCGATACGTGGCGGCCCGGATGCACGGTATCGCGCCGAAGCCCGCGGTGGAAGCCGTGCCGGCGGTCCATCCCGCACTGGTCGCGTTCCATCATCCCGATCACGCGTCGAGCGAGGAATACCGGAAACTCCGCGACGAACTCCGGCGGCAGACGGCCTGCGACGGGGCGTCGAAGGCGATCCTCTTTACGGCGGCTGCGAGTGACAACGGCACGACGACCGTGCTGTTGAATCTCGCCATCACGTTGGCCCGCGAGCCGCACACGCGTGTCTTGGTGGTGGATGCGGACTTCGACCGACCCTCCGCCGCCCGGGCCATGGGCCTGTCCGATGTACCCGGTCTAAGCGAAGTCCTCGGACAAACGATGCCGGCCGCGTGGGTGCTCCAACCGACCCCCGTTGCGAAACTGCAAGTTCTTGGGGCGGGCAAACCCTCCGCCGACACATTCCCGCTTATGGCCACCGATTTCCCGAAGCTGATCGGCCAGTTGCGACAGTGGTTCGACTGGGTCCTCGTCGATGGCGGCGTCTGGGGGGAACGGCCGCACCGCGATGCGACCAGTCCGGCGTTTGACGGTGTTTACCTCGTTACCCGTCAGACTGAAATGGATCGACCCGTTTTCAATAATCTCCGTAGCCAGGTCGCGCGTCATGGCGGCCTGCTCCGAGGGTTTATCAGTACGAGCGTCTGAACTTGCCCTCGCAGAGACATTTCGGGTTTTTGCTGTTTCCTTTTCCTCGGCAATCGTTTGAAATCCCCGGTATCGAGTTCACTCGTTACCGGGGATTCCCATGTTGTTGCGTGCATCGTATTTGAGCCTGATCGGAGTCGGATTGAGCCTCGGCGCTGCCGCGGCGCAACCCGGCTTGGAATGGCCGGGGTTTCGCGGGCCGAACGGATTCGGTGTCGGTACTGCCAAAAACCTTCCCGTGAAATGGAGCGCAACGGAAAACCTCGTCTGGAAAATAGCACTGCCCGGTGCAGGGACGTCCAGCCCCGTGATCCATGGCGACAAGATCTTTCTGACCAGCTACAGCGGCTACAACGTGCCCGGTCAGGATCGCGGCGAACAGGACCGACTCCGGCTCCTCGTTCATTGTTTGGACCGTGCGACCGGTGAGATCCGCTGGACGAAGAATGTGGCCCCGAAACTTCCCGAACAACCGACCATTCGCGACGAACACGGCTATGCTTCCAGCACGCCCGCAATCGACTCCGATCGCCTCTATGTCTTCTTCGGCAAATCCGGCGTGCATGCGTTCACGCACGGCGGCGATCCTCTCTGGACCGCGGACGTCGGCTCCAAACTGAACGACTGGGGCAGCGCCACTTCGCCAGTGCTCGTCGGCAATCTCGTCGTGATCAACGCCAGCGTTGAAAGCGAAAGTCTGGTCGCGCTCGATCGGAAGACCGGCAAGGAAGCCTGGCGCACGACCGGCATCCGCGAATCGTGGAATACGCCGATCGTGCAGACGATCGACGGAAAAACAGAAATCGTCTTGTCGATGTTCCGCAAGGTCCTCGGGATCGACCCGGACAAGGGGGCCATCCGTTGGTCGTGCGACACGGGCATCGACTGGTACATGGTGCCGGGGATGGTGGCGAAAGATGGTGTCGTTTACTGCATCGGCGGCCGGTCCGGCGGGGCGCTCGCCGTTCGCGGCGGCGGCACCGGCGATGTCACGGCGGATCGCCGACTCTGGAGCGGTAAGAAAGGTTCGAACGTATCGTCCCTACTACTCCATGACGGCCATTTGTATTGGATGAACGACAAGAACGAAACGGCGTACTGCGCGGACGCCAAGTCGGGCGAGATTGTTTATGAAGAACGAATTCCCCGCATCGGGGAAGTGTACGCGTCGCCAGTCCTGGCGGACGGCAAGATCTATTACCTCTCGCGCCACGGCCGCGTGGCGGTCGTGGCCGCGAAGCCCAAGTTCGAATTGCTGGCGCTCAACGATTTCGGGGACCGCAGCGCGTTCAATTCCAGCCCGGCCATCGCGGGCGATCGCGTCTATATCCGCTCGAACCGGTTCCTGTATTGCCTTGGCGCGAAGTGACGACTCGTGGCGTCAGTGGACCTCGGCCCTCCCGGTGCGACAGCCATGACCAAACCGGACGCGGACAACGAACTTCGCGCCAGCGAGGAACGGTTTCGCGAGTTGATCGAGAACGTGCAGGATGTCGTCTGGTCGGTACGGTTCGCCGAAGATCCTCTTCTCGCGCCGACCACGTTTGTCAGCAATCAATCGTGGGAAATTCTGGGCCATCGACCCGAGGAGTTTCTCACGAACTCCAAACTTTGGTCCAGTGCCGTGCATCCGGACGACTGGTCGAAGGTCGTGGCGGCGACGGAGCGACTGGCCGCCGGCGGGCCGAACCTGACACGCGTCTATCGGTTTCGCCAAGGTCGCACCGGCGAATACATCTGGCTCGAAGATCGTCTGGCGCCGCGCCGCGATTCTACGGGCGCGGTGATCGGGTTTTTCGGCATCGCACGCGATATCACCGACCGCAAGCGGGCGGAGCGGCGGGAACTCCACCGGGCCGCCGTACTGGAACGTATCGCGCGAAATGATTCCTTGACCGAGATCCTTGAGGAAATCGTCGCCCTCGTCGAAGCGGAATCGGGTGATGCATTATGTTCGGTGTTGTTGCTGGATCGGGACGGACGGCACCTCCGTCACGGCGCGGCACCACGGCTGCCGGAATTCTACATCCGCGCGATCGACGGTGTCGCGATCGGTCCGAACGTTGGCTCCTGCGGAACGTGCGCATTCACCGGCCGGCGCGTCATTGTCGAAGACATTCCATCCCATCCGTTCTGGTCGGCCTTTTGCGAATTGGCCGAACGCGCCCGATTGCGCTCCTGCTGGTCCGAGCCGATTCTCTCGTCGACCGGTCGGGTGCTGGGGACGTTTGCGATCTACCACGACCAACCACGGTTGCCGACTCCGACCGAACTCGAAACTATAGGTATTGCGGCCACGTTGGCGAGTATCGCCATCGAGCGCACGCTCGCTGAAGAATCGCTTCGAGAGAGCGAAGAACGCTTTCGCGTGATCTTTGAACAGGCCGCCATTGGCGTCGTCCAACTCGACGTGCGGACCAATCGGTTCGTCCGTATGAACGAGCGATATTGTCGGATCCTCGGCCGTTCCGAACAGGAACTGCGCGCGTGTGATTTCGCGACGGTCACTCACCCCGACGATCGCGAGTCCTCGACTCGGGCGCTGGCGCGGCTCGTCTCCGGCGAAGTTCGCGAATATTCCCTGGAAAAGCGTTATCTCAGGCCCGACGGCGAGATCCGTTGGGTGAACTTGAACGTTTCGGCGATGTGGCGGCCCGGCGAACCGCCGTCCCTGAATATCGCCGTCGTTGAGGACATCACCGACCGCAAAAAGGCCGAGGAGGACCGCAGACGACTGGAGGATCAACTTCGCCATGCCCAGAAGCTCGAGAGCCTCGGCGTCATGGCGGGCGGCATCGCACACGATTTCAACAACCTGCTCACCGGCATCCTCGGTTATTGCGATCTCGCGCGCCGGGAACTTCCGCCCGGATCGACCGTGGGCGATTTGATCGAGCAAGCCGTGCGAGGCGCCCGCCAGGCCGCGGATCTCACCAAGCAGATGCTGGCCTATTCGGGCAAAGGCACGTTCGTGGTCGAACCCGTTGTCCTTTCGAATCTGATCGAGGACATGGCTCGCTTGCTGCAGATTTCGATCTCGAAGCGATGCGTGCTTCGCTTCGATTTCGACCCTCGCTTGCCGGCGATCGAAGCCGATTCCGCCCAGATTCGGCAAATCGTTATGAATCTGGTGATCAACGCTTCGGAAGCGATCGGCGATCGGGATGGCACCATCGCCGTCACGGCCGCGAGCCAAGAGTGTGACTCCACGGCGCTGGCGGGGGTGATCGCGGATCCGCCGTTGCAGCCGGGACGATATGTAGTTCTGGAAGTTGCCGATTCCGGTGCCGGGATGACGGCGGAGACCCGATCCAGGATTTTCGATCCGTTCTTCACGACCAAGTTCACGGGTCGCGGACTCGGCCTCTCGGCCGTCCTCGGCATTGTTCGCGGCCATCATGGCGGCATTCAGTGCGAGAGTGAACCGGGTCGCGGAACCACGTTCCGTCTCTTTTTTCCGGCCACGACTCGTGAAATGGATCATGTGGCTGAACCATCGCGGACAACCGATCTCTGGCGTGGTCGAGGCACCGTGCTCGTGGTCGACGATGAAGCGTCGATCGTACAACTGGCGCGGCAAATGTTGAAGACGATGGGCTTTTCGGTACTCACCGCCTCCGACGGGCGGTCCGCCCTGGAGGTCTACCGTTCCGCGAGGGAGCCGATCGACCTAGTCTTGCTGGATCGGACGATGCCCCTGATGGATGGCGATGAGACCTTACGGGAGCTGCTGCTGTTCGATCCCGACGCCCGAGTGGTCATGACCAGCGGCTATAGCGAACAATCCGTGGCCGCCATCGGACACAAACTCGCCGGATTTCTGCAAAAACCCTATCGATTCGACGATCTGCGCACTGTGGTGCGTCGCGCACTCGTGCCGCCGGCCCGTTCGGCCTTCTAGCCGACGCTTTGCCCGATACACTATCGCTTCGCAACCGCTCGGAGCCATTGAACCATGACGAATTTGCCGTGGTGGGTCTACGTGATCATTGCCGGACTGGCCTGGGGTACCTACGTGCCGATCATTTTTTACGGCGGCACGGAACTGACGACGAAGCCGGGTACCATCGGTGGGCGATTGGCCTCCATCCTCTGCGTCGGCATTGCGTATTTCGTGATGGCGGTCGTGATTCCGGTCGTGCTGATGATTTCCAATTCGGAAGATCAGCCGGTGTGGAAGTTCAACGGTCTCGTCTTCAGCGGATTGGCCGGTGTGATGGGCGCGATCGGGGCGATTTGCGTGATATTCGCCAGCAAGCAGGCCACGGAAGCCGCGAAGGTGGAATTCGACGATCGCGTGTCGGCCCTCACCGCGAAACTGGATGCGGAACCGGACGCGGTGCGGAAATCCGAACTGGAATCTGAACTCGCCGGGTTCAAGGCCGATCGCCTCAAGTATCTCGCATCGTATCGAATTTACATCGCTCCGTTGATTTTCTGCCTCGCGCCACTCGTCAACACGTTGCTGAGTCTGGTGTGGCACCCGAAGCCCGGCGAACCGATGCACTTCGATTTCACCGTGCCATCGTGGCACTTGCCGCTTGGGATTTTGTTGGTGGCCGTGGGCACCTTCCTCGTGCTGTACTCCAAGGAAGCGGCGGAAGCGAACAAGCCCGCGGCGAAACCCGCCGTCGCGCCGGGGGCCGGGTCGTGACGACGGAGGCGGCGGTCGAGCGGTTGAATGCGATCCTCGCGCACGCCTGGATGGTACGGACGTTTCTGAAGCATGCCGAGGAGATCCAGGGCAGCGCGGACATGCTGGACGTGCCGCGCACGCTCTTCGACGCGATCCGCGCAGCCGAGCCGGCCCGTGAGCGCGGCGACATTCCCGAGTTCCTCCGGCGGATCAAGGGAAAGGTCGGCAAGATTCGCCGCGCGGCCAATTATTTCCGCGACCATTTCCGCGAGTATTCCCCGCACACCAACTTCGAGATGGCCTGTGCGTCGTTGTTAGGTGTCGTGCGGGAACTAGATGAAGTCTTCGCGAACGTGACGATCCCGCCACCGCCGAAACCCGTCGCCGACCCAATCGAGGAATTGGAGATTCCCGATGTCTGATTCCAAGCCGGAGTACCGGCGGGAACCAAACCTCGGAACGGACGAGTTCATCGACGTACTCGTGCGCTCCACGCTGGCGGAACGGCGGCCGGTTCATGATTTGGCGAGGATCGAAGCGATGTTGAAACACGCCGACCTCATCATTACCGCCCGGAGCGGCGGCCGGTTGGTCGGTGTGGCGCGTGCCATCACCGATTTTTCCTACTGTGTATACCTGTCCGATTTGGCGGTCGATGTGGCCTATCAAAGGCGAGGGATTGGGCGGGAATTGATCCGGCGGACGCACGAGGCGGCCGGTTCGCAATCGATGCTCGTGCTGCTGGCGGCGCCCCGGGCTAGAGAATACTATCCGCACATTGGAATGACGCCGCACGATTCGTGTTGGATTGCCCGCGGAACGGACTGATCAAATCGCGTCGAAATGGAGCGAATTGATTCCGGCTTTCAGATCGGCCTTCAGCGGAGTCGTATCGGGCTTGGCGTAGTACTCCGGCACGCCCGGGCCGACCAGCGTGACGAAATACGCGCCGATCGGCAGCGTCGTGGCGATTTGATACCGGCCGTCGGGTTCGCTCCGCGCCGTCGCCAGCGGTTTGGTCGTCCGTGCCGGAATGAAGGAAATCGCCACGTCCGCGGTCGGCTGTCCCGTTACCCCGATGATTCCCGATACGGCCGCTTCGGCGGGGCGCTCGCGGTCCGATCGCTGTTTGAGCGCCGCCTTTAGTTCCGAGCGGATTTGATCAATGACCTCGTGAAGTCGGAACGCCTTCAATTTGGCTTCGGCCTGAGACCGGTCGATCTGTTCGAGGCCTTCCTGGATCGTGTCCTGTTGCTGGGGTCGGTGGGCAAGGAACGGCTTGGCGACGATCAATCCGCCCTGATACAGGCGGAACGCCGACGCGTGATCGCCGACGTTGTAAAGCTCGGCCCCACGGTTGTGAACGTCCTTGAGGGTATCCAACACGGCCTTGTCGTGATCGGCGAGCGCGCAAGTCGTCGTCATGGGCGATGGAACCGTGTGGGTGGAGTGTCCGCGTTCAGTGTAATCGAACGCGAAGGTCGAGGACACCGCGATTGGTGCGGTTGCACGATCGGGCTTGCGGTCGCGGGCCGGTTCGGGATAATTTCGTCCCGCATGACGGACAAACAGACGCCCCTGATCCTGGACGCGCTGGCGCGCGCCGCGGCCGAACCGGCCGGGGTATCGGCCTACGCTTCGAAAGTGGAGCCGGGATTGTTCCCCAAAACGGCCGTGGGCAAGGCCGCCGCCAAACGCTGTCTGGACGAACGGATGCTGCAAACGATCCCCGGACCGTCCCGCGAGTTGTGCACGATCACCGAACGGGGGCTACGGCATCTCGCCGATAATGGGAATCCGAAAAAAATCCTCGAGGATTTCGTTCGGGTCCTGGAAGAACGGAGCGAACAGGTTCGCGGCCTTCTGGAAACGGCCGAGCGAATGGCCCGAAACCTCGAAGGACTCCGCACGTCCGTGGCCGCGGTGATTCCTCATGTCGATGCCGCTCGCGTCGCGGTTCCGGTCAACCGCCTGTCGGAATCGCAATTGAACGCGAACGAGTTGGCACCGTCGATCCTGGCCCATCTGGCCGATTGGCGATCGGACTCCGGAGGCGATTGCCCGCTTCCAGAGTTGTATCGTGCCATCGCGTGTGTCCGACCGGAGTGTACCGTGGGCCGGTTCCACGATGCCTTGCGGGAGTTGCATGGAACCGGCCGCATCTACCTGCATCCATGGACCGGCCCGCTTTACACCGTGCCCGAACCGGCGTACGCCCTGATGGCCGGTCACAATGTCGCCTACTACGCCAGCGCCCGCTGAAGCCAACGACCGTCAAGGAGGATCAACAATGACTGCGACCGCGACACTCGGCCATCTCGCGACCGGTACGACGCGCGAAACCTTGAAGCTCGCCGGGAATCCGTTCCGCAACTACTTCGCCCGCAATCCGGACGACGACGTTTGCAGCCGTTTCCACGTTCCGGAGTTGTTCGCCACCGAGCGAGAACTCCTGCACGCGATCATCGATCAATACCGGAACGACATCGGTACCCACAGCGAAGTGGTGCCCATCCTGGGCAACAAGGGCGCGGGCAAGACCCACTTGCTTCACAGCATCAAGCACGGTGCCGGCGGGGCCTGGCAGTTACTCGTCACGCCCGGCGTCTTCCAGAAGGACACCGAGTTTCTGGAATATCTGCTCTTCCAGATCGTCGATACATTGCTCGGCGGCGGCAAGCAGAAGGGCGCCCGGCCGTTGGAGTACATCGGCGAATACCTGATTCGCGGCTCGCTGATCGGCGCATTGCGCGGCCTGACGGGCGACGAACGCGTCGAGTTGTTTCCCCCGCCGGGCATCGGACGCTGGGCGCGGCGCCTCGGCATCGGTCACGCGCAGGCGGCCGAGCGATGCGAATGGCTGGCCGATTCCCTCGGCAAGCCTGGCGCCCTGCCCGTGCGCCAGGCGATCGCCGATGCGGGCCTGACACCGGAACGCGCCTACGATCTCATCGTCGCGCACACCCAAAAGACCGAACCGCATAGCGCGACCGGGCTTATGCGTCGCAGCGTCATCGCCGGGTTCGCCAAGGCCGTGCTCTTGAAGGACGAGAGCGAACTCGCGAATTTCCTCACCTTCGGCTTTACCGAAATCGACTTCCAGGTCCGCCCGACGCGTCAGGATCTTGTACTCGCGCTTTTCAAAGTGATGATGCAGTTGCTCCGCGAGCGGAAGATCCCCGTGGTCGTCGCGTTCGACCAGTTGGAAGACCTGCTCTTGGCTCGCCGGAACGACGACTGCCATCGCGTCGCCGAAGCGTTCTTCGCGGGCATCGTCCAGGTCATGCACCAGATCGATGGCCTCTGCTTTCTGATCTTCGCCGAACGGGGTCTTTGGAACCGATTCGTTCCGTCGCTGGATGGCTACATCCAGGATCGCCTGAACAATCCGGTCCATGTCCCCGGACACGGGACCGTCAAAACCTTACGGCTCGAAGCCCCGCCGGCGGATCTCGTGCGCCGGGTGGTCGAAGCGCGGCTTCGGCCGGTACTCGATCAACTCTCGGTGCACGAAGGGCACAGTTCGATCTATCCCTTCAGTGAGGAACAGATCGTTCAGGCGGCCCGCACCGAACCCACGTTGCGGGACATGTTGCAGCAGTTCCGCCATCTTTACGATCACATCGTTTCGGACGAATATACGGCGACTCGTGTCGAACCCGTTGCCAACATTGTTCGTGGGGCATTCGCGGACGATACCGTGCCGCTTCTCCCGGAACCACGGGTTTCGTTCGAAGAACCTTCGAACCGCGTAAGCGCCCTGCTGGGGTTCGATGACGAAGTGAGCGTGAAGACGGCCGAGATCGTGACGGCCGAACCGGTACCGTCCGTGGAAATGTCCCGGGCCGGACTGTCCCCGGCGGCGCTTGTGGATTTGTGGGAGACGGAGTTCCGCTCGGCCCGCCGCAAACTGGAACCGGAAGGTGCGCTCACCGGGGCCACGCGTGAACTCCAGGCCGCGCTGGGGAGCTTCCTCGCGACGTGCCACGAACACGGCGTCAAGGTCGGCCCCTGGCGGCTCCAACACGTCGTGCCCGAATGGAGCTATGGCGATCACCCGACCTATGGCATTGTCTCGCTCGCGCACTGGGCCTGCAAGGATGGCCAGCCGTGGAAGGTCGGCGTCGGGCTGTTTCTCGCCAAGGGGCCGGGCAAGCCGAAGGATCTGGAGATCAAGCTCGCCGCGATGGACGTGCAGCCGACCGTTGTGGACCACCTGATTCTGATGCGGACCGAAGACGATCTGTCGTTGACCGGGAAGAGCAAGACCCTGTGGGGCGACTCGCAGAAGCGCGGCCACCATGCCCGATTGGAAGCGGTCACGATCGATGCATTCGCGATGGTCTACAGTTTCCCGCGATGGCTCGCGGCCGTGCGGGAGTCGCTGCCGGAGGGAACACCGATCCCCAATCTCGCGGATGTCATTCAGGAGAAGTGCGAACGGCTGCTCGAGCAGGTCTGCATGCCGGTCCAAGGGTAAAGGCGGTATCGCGGTTCGGGGGTCGCTTCCTCGCGAAGCGATCCCCTTTTATTTTGTCGCATTCAGCGATCGTCGCGCGAGGACGACCGCGCCGACCGCGGGTTCATGCACCGGCGTCACGATGCCGGGGACGAAACCGAGCTTTTCGAGTCGGTTCAGAAACAGTTCGCGGTAGAGATCGCTATTCAGCAACAATCCGCCGGCCAGCGCGACGGGCACGCCGGCTTTCGGCAGATCATGATTGACGACCGCGCCGTAGGCCGTGCGGGCGAACTGTTCCACTTCGTCCTCGACGATGCGACGGGCCACGGCGTCGCCCGCATCGGCCGCATCCAGGACCAGCGGGGCGAGGCCGGCGATGGCCGCGCGGTCCCAGGGACCGCGGTACACGGCCGGGATCAGTTCCGGGGGCGATGACACGTTCATTCGATCCACGAACCGATCGAGCAGGACTGTCGGCGGTTCCACCCGATCGTGCGCCCGGCAGGCGGCTCTCAGTGCGCGGTGGGCAATGACATAGGCGCTTCCTTCATCGCCAAGCGTGTAGCCCCAGCCGCCGCAGCGCCCGACCTTGCCGTCGGGCGTTTGCACGAAGGCGATGGAACCGGTTCCGGCGATGACTGCCAATCCCCAGCCGTCCGGTGTTCCGGCCGCCAGCAGGAGCGTGGCATCGTTCGCCACCCGCACCCGCTCGGCGACGGAACGACGCTCCGCCCAGCCGTGGATGATATCCAGCCCTTCCTGCCGGTCGACGCCGGCCAGCCCGAGACCAATCGCACCGACCGACGCTCGCGGCAGATTCGCGGCCGCGAACGCGTGATCGATGGAGTCGTCGAGTGCCCGCAACGCCGTCTCGACTCCGACCGATTGGATATTCGACGGCCCGGCCTCGGCGCGCCCCAGGATTTCACCCGTTGCGGCGGACGCGAGGAGGGTGCGCGTACTCGTCCCGCCTCCATCGATTCCTATCACGAGGTCGGACCGGACCGGACGATGGGTGTTCGAGACCGAAACGGTAATTGCACCGAGGGCGGAACGGATACGACCCTGCGCGCCCGCCAAGCGCTCTCGTGCGGTATCGGGACCAACTCCGGAGAGATGGGCGACAATCGCCGTCTTGACTTCGCCCTGACAGCGATCCAGCAATGCATTCGCTTCCGGCGCCGGCAACGCGGTGACGGTCTGCACGATCCTCTTGGCGCGCTCGATGAGCTTTTGATTCGACGCCTTGAGGTCGACCATCAGGTTGCCGTAGGTCTTGCCAAGCCGGACCATCGCGCCGGTCGTCAGCATGTTGAGGACCATTTTCGTCGCCGTGCCGGCTTTGAGCCGGGTGGACCCGGTGAGGACTTCCGGCCCGACGATCAGTTCGACTGGCAGATCGACCGCTTTGGACAACTCCGAGTTGGTCGTGCAAACGATGGCGACCGTGAACGACCCCGCGGCGCGTGCGTAACGAACCGCGCCGATCACGTAGGGCGTGCGGCCGCTCGATGCGATGCCGCACACGATGTCGTTCGGTTTGGGGATCAGGTTGCGGATGTCCGCCGCTCCGCGTTCCGGAGAATCTTCGGCTCCCTCGACGGCGCGGAACATCGCGGTTTCGCCGCCCGCGATGAGTCCGATGACCTGGGACGGCGGCGATTGGAACGTGGGCGGGCATTCGCTGGCGTCGAGTACCCCGAGCCGGCCGGATGTGCCGGCACCGCAATAGATCAGACGTCCACCGCGGGCCATGCGCTCGGCAATGGCGTCGATCGCTTGCGCAATGGCGGTTTTTTGGGTCGCCACCACGCCGGCGAGGGTCGCATCCTCGCGGTTCATCAACTCGACGATCTCGACCGATGTGAGTTCGTCGAGTCGATCCGAGGCGGGATTGCGAGCTTCCGTTTCGAGACGATCAAGCATGGAGAGAGTTTAGAACCCGCGGCCCGCGATGCGCAGCAGAAATCACTACGCCAGAACGTCCTTGAGTACGTTGCCGAAGACATCGGTGAGTCGGAAGTCGCGACCATTGTGGCGGTACGTGAGTTTCTTGTGGTCCAGGCCGAGCAAGTGAAGGAACGTCGCGTGCAGATCGTGAACGGAGGCCCGATTCTCGACGGCCTTGAATCCGATCTCGTCGGTGGCGCCGTAGCTCACGCCGCCCTTCACGCCGCCGCCGGCGAGCCAGAACGTGTTCGCGTGCGGGTTATGGTCGCGGCCGCCGCTGCCCTTTTGGGCGATGGGAAGGCGACCGAATTCGCCACCCCACACGACGAGGGTCGAATCGAGGAGGCCGCGGCGGGCCAGGTCTTCCAGCAAGCCCGCGATCGGCAGGTCGGTCTCGGCGGCGAATCCGCCGTGGTTCTTCGCGATGTTGTTATGGCCGTCCCAGCTCAGGTCGTTGTCCATGCCGCCGGAGAAAATCTGCACGAAGCGGACGCCACGTTCGACCAGTCGGCGTGCGGTCAGGCATTGATTGGCGAAGTGCGTCGCTTTCGGATTATCGAGTCCGTAGAGCGAATGCGTCTCTTTGGTTTCCTTCGACAGATCGAGCGCCTCGGGCGCGGCCATCTGCATGCGATAGGCGAGTTCGAACGATTCCACGCGCGCGGCGAGGTCTGGATCGGCCGGGTGTTGGTCGGCGTTCTTCCGGTTGAGTTTCGAGAGGAGATCCAGTTGGTTACGTTGTCGCTGCGAATCGAGATCGGCGGGCCGCGCCAGATTGTCGATCGGTTCGCCCTGGGGCTTGAAGGCGGTGCCCTGATAGACGGTCGGCAGGAACCCCGCTCCCCAATTGAGCGCGTGGCCCTTCGGGATGCCTCGGCCCAACGTGTCGTACATCACGCAGAACGCGGGCAGGTTTTTCGATTCCGAACCGAGGCCGTACGTCACCCAGGAGCCGACGCAGGGGAACCCCATGCGTGCCATGCCCGTGTTGATTTTGAATAGCGCGGGAGAGTGGTTGTTCGAGTCCGACCAGAGGGAATGCACGAACGCCATCTTGTCGACGTGCTTGGCCATGTGCGGGAAGATTTCGGAAACCCATTTCCCACACTTACCATACTGGGCGAACTTGAACGGCGATTTCATCAGTGGGCCGACCTGGCCGGTGAAAAAGCCGGTGTTCTTATCGAATCCCGGAAGTTCCTGGCCGTCGCGCTTCTGGAGTTCGGGTTTGTGATCCCAAGTGTCGACCTGACTCGGCCCGCCATTCATGAACAGCCAGATGATCGATTTCGCTTTGGCGGGGAAGTGCGAACGCTTCGGTGCGAGCGGGTTCGTTTCCGCGGCCTCGCCCAGGAGGCTGGCCAGCGCCAGCAACCCTACCCCCCCGCCCGCGCGAGACAGGAACTGGCGACGCGAACCGGACGGCTCGGCAAAGAAACGGGGCAGTTCCAACATGCCTCACTCCGTATACACGAATTCGTTCAGACAAAGCAGGATCTGACAGAAGTCGATCAGATTCCGCTTGGGGTCGGCACCGAGAAACGCGATCGCGTCGGTCAACTCGTCTGGAGTCGGCTCACGCGACAGCGCCAACCGATATGCCTTCGTTACCGCGGCCCCCGGGTTGTCGTTGTCGACTCGTCCCGCGAAGGCCTTCGCCGCACGCCGCACCTGGGGGTTGTTCATCAGATGCAAGGCCTGTGGCGCAATGGTTGTGTTCGAGCGGTCGCCGATCCCCACCGTGCCGTCGGGCGCGTCGAACACCGTCAAGGATGGGATCAACCGGCTCCTCTTGACTGTGAAATAAATGCTGCGCCGCTTCGAGTCTTCATTCAAGGTTCCGGGGCCGTAAATGGTGCGATCCAGTTGCCCAGACACGGTCAGGATCGCATCGCGAATCGCCTCCGCCTCCAGACGACGCACGGGGAAACGGCCCAGCATGCGATTTTCGGGATCGGCTTTCCGAAGCGATTCGGGAGACGCGGACGACTGTTGGTAAGTCTCGCTGGTCACGATAATCTTGTGGATCGGCTTGAGTCTCCATCCGTTGCGGATCAGTTCGCCAGCCAGGAAATCCAGCAACTCGGGGTGCGTCGGCGGTTCGCCGCGCGTACCGAAATCGCTCGGCGTCGCGACGATGCCACGGCCGAAGTGCTTTTGCCAAAGTCGATTCACTATGACGCGCGCGAACAGGCGGCCCGCTCCGCGTTCCGTGTCCGTCAGCCATTCCGCCAATGCCCGGCGTTGATGACTCGTGCGACTCCCGACCGGCGGCGCGAGTTTCCAGAGCGAAGCGGCGTCCGCGGATGGCATCAGTGCTTGCAAGTACGAGGTTTCCGCGACTCCCTCGGGTTGCGTCGGATCGCCGCGACGCAGGAAGTGAGTCTCCTTCAAAAAGTCTTCGCCCTGCGTATGCAATCGGACGGCTTGAACGCCTTCCGTGGAGATCAACACCTTCATCGTTCGCGGCTTCGGTGCCTTGGCGAGATGGGCGCTTCGGCTCGCGTCCAATTTCACCCACTCCTGATCTTGCGGAGCGTACCATCGAAGCAATTGCGTGATTTGATCGGCCGAGCGCTTTTCGATCGGTGTGGCGAGGGCTTCCGGAATAGCCGCGGGCATTGCCGAAGCCGTCAGTTCCGGGAGGGCTTCGGCCGTCGTGATGGTGATTCGGGGCCGCCCAAGACCATGGCCGGTGTTGTTGTTGAATTTCAGGGTCACAGTCCACAGTTCGCCGGCTTTGACCATGAAGGGCGATTCGAATTCGAACGAGGCCGCGTGATCCTTGCCGAACTGCGGATCGACGGCCCAGGCCGAGTTCGGGTTGTCGTCGATGGCTGCCGCGACGGGCAAGCCTTTCTGCTCGAAGGTCGCCTTCGCGTTCTTCAGTTTTCGTTTCGAACCGTCGGCCGTCGTGACACTCAGGTCCGACAGGGCGAAATTACCGTTTGTCGCACGGCCCGGACCGCCCTTGATCAGACCCGCATGGGATAGGGCTTCGATTCGTAAGGCTCGAATCGGCCGTCCGAGTGCTTGGAATTGGAAGGTCAGCGTCTCCGAGTTTGGATTCTTCCCGGTCACGAGGACGCTGCCGTCGCGCTGGATCGTCGTCGCCGCTCCGCCCGCGGATTTCACCGTCGCGAGTTGGGGCAGTTCCCAACCAACCGGCAACGGTCGGCCCGCACGCTTCGCTTCCCATTCTGCGAAGCGACTGGGCAAGGTCGTGGTTTCGTAATTCTTCAGGCGTTTCTCGAACGGTGCATGCTCCGTTTCAAACGCGGCCTTCGCGATCCGATAGCCTTCCGGATCGAAATCCAGGTCCTGTTCGGATCGAACCGTCTTCGTGAAAGCGGACACCATCCGGTAGTAATCGCGCGCCGGGATCGGGTCGTATTTGTGGTCGTGGCAGCGCGCACAGCCGATGCTCAGGCCCAGAAAGGTCGTACCGATGTTGTTCACGATGTCGTCGAGTTCGTCGTAGCGGTGCTTGGCGACCTCGTTCGCCGTGATCTGCGTGCTGTGGACCCCGGCGGCGAGGTAGCCCGTGGCCGACAGGGCCAGCGCGTCGTTCGGGGCGTATTCATCGCCGGCGATCTGCCACTTTGCGAATGTGATGTAAGGCATGTCGCGGTTGAGCGCTTTGATCACGAAATCGCGGTAGTGGTACGCCGTGGGCCGGTCGTAATCGTGCTCGAAGCCGTGGCTCTCGGCGAACCGGACAAGGTCAAGCCAGTGCCGCGCCCATCGCTCACCGTAATGCTCGGATGCGAGCAAACGATCGACGAGTTTCGCATAGGCGTCCGGCGAGGCGTCCTTCATGAACGCGTCGACTTCCTCGGGTGTCGGGGGCAGGCCGATCAGATCAAACGTCACTCGGCGGATCAAGACGCGCCGGTCGGCCGGGGGATTCGAGACCAACTTCGCGGCGATCAGCTTTTCGCGGACGAAATCGTCGATGGACCGATTCGGAACGGACTTGAACGGCTGAAATGCCCAGTGCTGTTTCGCGGTCTCCGGGACGACCGTCTTGGTCCACGCGGCCGAGTCGCGCCCGGCGAGGGGTTTGTCGTACGCCGCCCCGAGGTCGATCCACTCGGAGATCTTCGCAAGCGTCGCGTCGGGCAACTTGGCCGCGCCTTCCGGCATGTGCGGTTCTTTGGCGTGATTCACCAATTTCACGAGCAGGCTCGCTTTCGCGTCGCCGGGCACGACTGCCGGTCCGGCGAGTCCGCCCTTCAAAAGCGCATCGCGCGTGCCGAGGTCGAACTCCGATTCCGTCTTCTTCCCGCCGTGACAGCGCAGACAACTCGTCTCGAAGATTCCCCGTACCTGAGTTCGAAACAAGTCGGCGCTCTTCGCCATCCTGGCAATGTGGTCGGCCGAGACGGGTGGGGTCTTTTTGGGTGCGTCGGCGGCGATCAGGATGGAAGTCGACAACACGAGGGCGAGGGTGCCGCGCATAACGGGAGCGACCTCAAACGAAACTGAGAACCGGCGGTAATTTGAGATTAGCAGAAGCCATTCGGTCCGGAAACGAAGAAACCCACCGATCCGCGGTGGGTTTCCGAGCGGCGGGTGGAATCACTTGTCGGCCTTCTTCTTCTTTAGTTCGCCGAACGGTTCGAATTTTTCGTATTCGGACTTGCTGATGGAGCCGTCCTTGTTCGCGTCCATCTTTTCGAAGGTCTTGTCGGCGTCCATCTTCTCGGCCAACTTCTTGGCCTTTTCGCCGCCCTTCTCGGCCATCAATTCCTTGAGCTTGTCGAATCCGGCCTTGAACTCCTCCTTCGAGAGAATGCCGTCGCGATTTGCGTCGAGCTTGTCGAAGGCTTGGCTCTTGTCGAGTTTGCCCTTGAGTTTCTTGCCGTCCTCGGCATCGGCCCCCGTGACTGCGAGACCGATCGCGAAGGCTGCGAACAGGAACTCTTTGCGGTACATGGAATGCTCCGGGTTAAAGGGATGAGACGAATCATGAACCCGGACGGACGTGGATTATTACGCATTCTCGCGGAGTTTTTGCAAGTCCTGCCAGTAGCCCGGATATGTCTTCGCGACGCAGCCGGGGTTGCGGATCACGACGCCGGGCACCTTGAGGCCGACGAGCGCGAGGCTCATGGCCATGCGGTGATCGTTGTAGGTGTCGACGGCGCAGCCCGTCAGCGGCCGCGGGTGAATTGTCAGCCCGTCGTCGCGATCTTCGACCTCCGCGCCGAGCTTACGGAGTTCCGTTGCGACGGCGGCAATGCGGTCGGTCTCTTTGTGGCGGATATGCGCGACGTTGCGGATCGTCGTCGGCCCCTCCGCGAAGAGCGCGACGACGGCGAGCGTCATGACGGTATCGCTGATCGCGTTCATGTCGACATCGACGCCGCGGAGTGAACCACCACGGATCGTAACGGCACGGTCCGACCAAACAACATCGCAACCCATGCGTTCGAGTACCGAAAGGAATTCAACATCCCCCTGGAGGGCCGTGCCCGGTTGGGGCAGGTCGTTCAAAATGATGGTGCCGCCGACGATTGCCGGCAGCGCGGCGAAGTAGCTGGCGGAGGAAGCGTCGGGTTCAATGGCATATTCCGCTGGCGGAGCGGACACGAAGCCCTCGACGAGGTAGCCGTGCCGTGCCGTCGTCCGACGAACGACGCCACCCCACTGCTCGACCATCCGCACGCTCATCGCGACATAGGGTTCGGACACGAGGGAGCCGGTCGTTTCGATCTCGATGGGCTTGCCTTCGAACGGCGCGGCGAGCAAGAGGGCACTCAGAAACTGGCTGCTGACATCGCCTCGCACCGCGACGTGATTGCCGTGCCAGCCCTCGGATTCGATGACGACGGGCGGGCAGCCCGTGCCGCGTTCGCTGGTCGATTTCACGCCCAGTTGGGCGAGGGCGTCGAGCAGGTCCTGGATGGGCCGTTCGCGCATGCGCGGGATGCCGTCGAGTCGAAACCGGCCTTGGCCCAGCCCGAGCATCGCGGCGAGGAACCGGACGCTGGTGCCGGAATTGCCAACAAAAAGATCCGCCTCCGATGCGGGAATCATGCGATCGCTTCCGGAACGCCCGACCACGATTCGAGAACGGGGCCAGTCGGTCGTCACGCGGAAACCGAGACGGCGCAGGCATTCCACCATCACTTCCGTGTCTTCGCTCTGGAGCACACCGGTCAGTACCGTTGCCGCGGTTCGGCTGCCCAGCGCCGCCAGCACGAGCGCCCGGTTCGTGATGCTCTTGCTGCCCGGCACGCTCACCGTCGCGAGCGGCGGTTTCGCCAGCGGTTCGATCGGCAACTCGGCGGGATACGCGAACTCGGACATGACTCGCCTTTCGGTTTTGCGTTTTCATTTTCCATTTTGAATTGGATCAGAAGTGATCGGACCAATTCGAAATGGTGAATGAAAAATGCAAAGGGGACAATCAATACGTCACTCTGACCAGGAACAACCCTTGCGGCGGCGCGGTCTGGCCCGCTTCGCGGCGGTCCATCGCCTCTAGGATCTCTTTCACCTTCGACTCCGGCCAGTACGCCCGGCCGACCTGATAGAGTGTGCCCGCGATCGACCGGCACATGTTGTACAGGAAACCGTCGGCCTCCATCTCGATCCGCACGCACTCCTCGTGGCGGTAGACTTCCAGCGACGAGATCGTGCGAACGCTGCTGAGGCGGTTCGGCCAGTGCGTCTCGAAACAGCGGAAGTCGTGCCGGCCAACGAGACTCTGTGCCGCGCGACGCATCGCGTCCTCGTCCAGCCGGCGCAGCGGCTGCCACGCGTACCGGCGCAGGAACGGGTCGGGCGTGCGCGTATCGTTGATGACGTACCGGTACATCTTCCGCACGGCGTCGCGGTTCGCATCGAACGCCTGTCCGGCCTCGTCGCACGCCAACGCTCGAACGTCTTCGGGCAGCTTGGCGTTCACCGCCTTCAAAAGCGTCGCGCAGTCCAGTTTCGTCGCGGTGTAGAAGTTGCAGACTTGCGCCAGAGCGTGGACGCCCGCGTCCGTCCGTCCGCTGCAATTCGCCCGGATGCGATCCTCGCAGGTGATGCCCTGGATCGCGAGTTCCAGCGTTTCCTGAACTGTGCGCTGGCCGGGTTGCGTCTGCCAGCCGGCGAAGTCGGTGCCGTCGTAGCGGACGATCATCTTGAGGTTGCGCATGGCGTGGCAGCTACTTCACGATCCCGCGGCGCACCAGTTCGAGGGCGCACTGCACCGCATTGCTGGCCGCGCCTTTGCGAAGGTTGTCCGCAACGAGCCAGAGATTGAGGGCGTGCGGATTCGAAAGGTCTTGCCGCACGCGCCCCACAAATGTGTGATCGCTGCCGGCGGCGTGAATCGGCTGGGGGAACTCGCCCTTCGTTTCGTCCAGAAGCACGACGCCGGGGGCTTTCGCCAATGCCGCCTTCGCGTCGGCGACCGTCACGGGGCGATCGAACTCGACGTTCACGGCCTCGCTGTGCGAAACCCGCACCGGAACCCGCACGCAGGTCGGGCTGACGCCGAGCGCCGGCAGGCCGAGGATCTTGCGAGTCTCGTTGACGACCTTGTTCTCCTCCTCGGTGTACCCGTTCGGGTCCAGCGTCCAGTCGAGAGTGATGACGTTGTCGACGAGTTGCGCCCGGTGGGCGGTCGGGGCCGGCACCGGCTTGCCGGCTGCGAACGCGGCCATCTGTTGGCCGAAATCCGTCAGCCCTGTGGCACCCTTGCCTGACGACGACTGATACGTGCAGACGATCACTCGCTTGAGATTGCCGAGCGTCGCCAGCGGCTTGAGCGCCACCGTCAGCGGGATGGCGACGCAGTTCGGGTTCGCGACGATCCCCTTCTTCGCGTGGTGCAACTGCTCCGCGTTCACTTCGGGCACGACGAGCGGACAGTCCGGGTCCATCCGCCAGGCTGACGAGTTGTCGACGACGATGGCGCCCGCCTTGGCCGCGATCGGGCTGAATTCCTTGCTTATCGACGACGGCGTGGAACTGAGGACGATCTGGATCCCGTCGAAGGCACTCGCGGAGATGGGCTCGACCGTGTAGTGTTTCCCCGCGAACTCGACGGTCTTCCCGGCCGACTTCGCCGAGGCCAGGAATTTGATCGTTTTCACCGGGAATTCGCGCTCGACGAGCACCTTGCGGATGAGTTCGCCCACCGCCCCGGTCGCACCGACCACCGCCACGTTCACGGCCACGGAAAACCCTCCGGTTGGATTGTTCGACAACGGGTATTGTCCGAACAGAGGCCGGGGCCGGCAACCGGGTTCGTTTATTCGGCGAGGAGTCGCTTCGCCTCGGCGGCGGCGGAGAAGTGGGGATGGATGCGTAGGGCATTCGCGAGGTGTTCCTTTGCGCGGATCGAGTCCTTGCGGGCGTGGGCGATCGCGCCGGCGTGGTAGTGGAAGAGGGCGTCCTTCGTGCCGAGCCGCAGGGCGTCCTTCGCGGCGGCATCCGCTTCTGCGAGTTTGCCGTTCTTGAACAGCGCCCAGGCGAGCGTGTCGCACGATTCCACGTCCCGCCTCGCCTTCGCCTCCTTCGCCGCCAGATCCAGCGCGAACGGCAGCCGGTGATTCCGGTCGCAAAAGTTCAAAACCAGTTCCCGAACGGCGACGGGCGATTCTCGGTCGATCTTGCGATCGGCCATCGCGTAGGCGTCTTTCGCCTTCGCCGGGTCGCCGGCTGCGGCGAGGGCGTCGCCGAGCAGGAGATACGTGTCGGAGTTCTGGCTGCTGGCCAGCGACTTCAATTCCCCCGGCGCAGTACCCGCCTTCGCCACGAACGCTTCGATGTCCCGGTCCGCCTTCACGAGTTCGTCGAGTATGGCGGCGGCCTCCTTCGGCTTCCCCTGCGCGAATCGAACGCGAGCGAGGATCACCTTCTGCGCCGGCGAACCGGGATTGTCGCGGATGGCGGATTCGATCGCCGACTGGGCGGCGTCGAGCTTCCCCTGCGACAGCGCCACTTCGGCGATCCGCGACGAATACCACGCGAGCGACACCCGCATCGCTTCGGCCTCGCGATCCGCCTCGCGCGCGCGGCCCAGGAGCGAGATCGCCCCCTCGGCGTCGCCGCGCAGTTCAAGCAGCCGCGCCCGCCGCGCCATGAGGCTCGGCGGCATGGGGTTCGTCAGGTCCTTCTCGAGCTTGGCGAGGATCGGTTCGACCGCGTCGTAGTTCCCCAATTCGAGGTTCGCGTCGAAGAGCAGCACGCGCAATTCGGCATCGTCCGGGTCGTCCTTCAAGAGCGATTCGACCGCCACCTTCGCATCCGCGAATCGGTGCTTCGCGTGCATCACGTGGATGCGGCCGACCTTCGCCGGGCCGTATTTGTTGAAGAGCTTCAGGGCGTCATCGAACTGCTCGGCGGCGCGATCGACGTTGGCACCGTCGCCGGTCTCGCGAACAAGCCGAAGGAAGAGCGCGCCGAGCGTCGTGCGGCTGGCGTAGTCGCCGGGGTCGCGCTTGCAGCGTTCACGAAAGACCTGGATGGATTGTTCGGTGGTGTAGAGGAACTTGTACGGTTCGTACGGTTCGGTGTCGGGGCGGACGGGAATCGGCCGGTCGGGCGACGGAGCATTCGGCAACGAGGCGCCGGGCGGCGCGACGAGGCGTGACTGCTGGCGGAGTGCCGTGTATCCGACGCCGACGGCGACGAGGAGCGAAAAGGCGACGGCGGCGCGGGTGCGGTTCATGGTGGTTGGCATTGACGAAAAAGGCCGGGACGGAATCCGTCCCGGCCGAGGGTGGAATGCAACGGGTTACGGGCGCGGGAAGGAGTTCCCGGCGCCGTTGAGCGGCAGGTTCGCGGCCCCGATGTACGGGAAGGCGACGGGGCGGAAAGTCCCGTTGGCCCGCATCGTGCCGTCGGTGATGCGGTCACCATTGTCGTCGGGAACGTTGTCGGTGGTGATGCCGCCGCCGGTGAGGAGGTTCAACTCCAGGTCGATCACGTCGTCGCGCATCCGGCGTCCATTCGGGAACCCGTTGGCGTCGGCGGCGTTGGTCGTGAACGCGGTGCTGGTGTTGAACGTGAGGATGTCAGGCAGGAGGAAGTCGGCAAGGCTGCTCGCGCTCGTCGGGAACGGACCGTTGAGCGGCCGACCGTAGACGTTCGTGAGCGTCGCGATCAGGTCGGCGCGGAACGAGCGGCGGTCATTGCGGGGCAGGCCGGCGTTGAATGCGTTGCGACGTTCGCCGCGGCCGAGGCTATTACGCGGAACGGGCGGCACGAGCGCCGTGTTGATGGCGGGGCGGCCGGTGCGATCGAGTTGCACGCCGTTGCGGGCCGTCGTCGTGAATACGCCGATGTTCGGATTGCTCGGCGCGGAGCGGAGCGTCGCGGTCGGCAACTCGAGCGCGATGGAAAGCGTGTTGCCGTCGGGGCCGAAGAAGTTCGCGGCCGTTCCCACCGGACGCGGGAAGGGTACGGCACCCGCGGCAATGAACTGGCCGAAACCGGTCGCGTCGAAGAAGAACGGGTCGTCCTGCACGGCCGCGCGGACCAGGCCACCGCCGCGGACATTCACGTTCGCGCCGGTATTGCCCGTGGCGAGGATGCCGGTCGGTGGGAATTTCGTCGACGGCAGCCCGCGCATCGTGAAAGCTTGCACACCCTGACCGTTCGGCGCGCCGAACGTGAACCGGAAGGTGATGTCTTCGACCGCGTCGCCGGTGTTGTCAATTTTCACGTCATAGACAAGTGTCGGATCGAAGGTCGCCGGTGTGCCGCCGCCGCCGCCAGGGAACGGCGACACGGTGAAGATGATGACCGTGTTGTTGATGTTGCCCGGTGCCTGGAAGAGATAGATATCATTGATGTCCGCGCGTCCGTTCGCGGGCGTGTTCGCGAAGATCGGTCCGTCGCGGTGGTCGGCCGCCTCGGTGCCGTCCTGAGAAATCGCGGCAACACCGAGGGCCGCCACGGCGCCGGCGGCGACGTAGCCGAGCCGCCGGCGGATCGAGTTCAAGAATCGCATATCATCGTCTCCTGGAGTGAATAGCCGAAGGTTGTGAGACAGTTCAACCGACAAAGACGCCGCCGGTGAAGCCGGGGAATCCGTCGAAGGACAATTCCGGCGGCGGGGCGCCGGGATTGGCGGCCACGAGCACGCCGAGGTAAGCGGTGACGGTGCTGCCGCCGCCGGTGCCGCCGCCCGTCACGATGTCGGCGAGGGCGTCGCCGTCGAGGTTTTTGGTCGTTAGTCGGATCCCACCGCGAAGGTTCGGATCGCCAGCAAAGAAGTTGGCGACCTGGATCATCGCCGCGCCACCGGTGCTCACAAGCATGGCGCCATTGAAGGCGGTGACGCGCGGTCCGCCGCCGGGTCCCCCGCCGGCGATCACTTCCGCCATCCCGTCGCCATTGAGGTCGCCCAAAGCGATAAAGACGCCGTTCCGCAGGGTCTGCTCGAAGGCGAAGAAGTCGTTGAAGAGTCGGGTCGGGTCGGCATTGGTGACAGTGGTGCCATCGAAGACCGCGACGCGGGGGCCGCCCCCGAAGCCGGCCGCGACGGCGAGATCGGCGCGGCCGTCGCCGTCGACATCGCCGATGGCGGTACGGGCACCGCCGCGGAAGTTCGGATCGGCGATGCCGAAGAACGTCCCGATCCGGGTCAGGCTCGTTCCGCCGGCGTAGATATCCACACGGGGGCCGCCGCCCTCGTCGGGCGATACGGCGATGTCGCCGATGCCGTCGCCGTTCAGATCGCCGGCCGAAACGTACACGCCGCCCGTGAAGGACGGCTCGAACGGCATGAAATCGAAGAGGATTTCCTGCGTATCGCCGTTGATGACGACCACGCGAGTGACGATGCCCGGTCCAGTGCCGGCGATGATGTCGGCGATTCCGTCGCCGTTCACGTCGGCGGTCGCCGTGCGGACGCCGCCCTGGAAGTTGGGATCAAACGGAATGACACTATAGAGTTCCACGCCGTCGCCGTTGAAAACGCGAACGCGGTTGAGCGCGCCGCGGTCCGTACCGGCGGCAATGATCGATGCGGCGTTGAACGGATTGCCCACGAAGATGCGCGCGATCTGATTCGCGGTCGTCTCGGCGGCGACCAGTGATCCGTTCGGCGTCGTCGCGATGCCGGCTAGTCCGGCACTGTCGGTCAGTCCATCCGACGTTTCCGAAGCCACGCCGCCGACACTGATCTGGCCGAGAGCGTTCACATTCGCCTGCGTGAACCACAGCCGCCCATCGATTGCCGATGCGATGCTCGTCGGTCCGCCGTCGGTCGCAACGGTGGAGAATTCGGAAACGATACCGGCCGTATCGATACGGCCGATCTGGCTGCTCGCGAACTGGGTGAACCAGACCGCCCCGTCCGCCCCCAGCGCGATGCCCAAAGGCTGGCTATCGCTGCCCGGTACGGCGAACTCGCTCACCACCCCCGCGGCGGTGATCGCTCCGATTTCGTTCGAACCACTTTGCGTGAACCAGAGCCGGTTATCCGAACCGAGCACGATTTCGAACGGTGCGCTCCCCGCGCCGGGCACATCGAACTCGGTCACGGTGCCGCTCGTATCGATCCGGCAGATTCGATCCGCCGCCGTTTGGGTGAACCAGAGTGCCCCGTCCGGACCCGTGACGATGTCGCGCGGGCCGGCCCCCGTCACTTCGAATTCCGCAAGGGTTCCCGCGGGCGTGATCCGACCGATCCGGTCGCCGCCGAATTCCGCGAACCAGATATTGCCATCGGGACCGGCGGTGATTCCGCGCGGATCCGACAACGCGTTCGGTAGCGAGTATTCGATCAGGACATTCGAGGTCGAAAGCCGGCCGATCTTGTTCGCGTCCGACTGGCTGAACCAGACGGTACCATCCGAGGTCGTCGTCAGTTCCGTCGGGCCGCTGGATGCCGTGATGAACGTGGAAGTTTGCACGCCGCCCGTCGTGATCTGCGTAACGGCCGCGGCACCCGGTTCGGTGAAGTACAGGTTGCCGTCGGCCGCGGAGATGATTCCCGTCGGCATGCCGCCCGCAGTCGTGTCGAAGGTGTCGGTAATCGCGCCTGTTGTATCGACGCGGGAGATGCGGTTACCAGTATTTTCCGTGAACCAGAGTGCGGCGTCCGGCCCGCTGACGATGTCGCCGAAATTGGTGTCGCCGCTACCGATCCCGGCAAATTCCGTCAGCACGCCGGCCGTTGTGAACCGGCCGAGATTGCCTGCGTCGGAAGAACCGAACCAGATGTTTCCGTCCGGACCGGTGGTGATCGCCGCGCCCGGTGCGGTGATGGTTCCTGTGGAGAACTCCGACAGGACGCCGGCCGTTGTGACCGCGCCGACTTCGTTGGAACCGAGCTGGGTGAACCAGAGTCGGCCATCGGGGCCGGCCGTGATGCCGAAGGGCGTATCACCGGGGGTGAGTGTGACGACGAAAGAGACGACGCCGGCCGTGGTGATCGCACCAATCTGCTCGGTACCGGCAGCGGTGAACCAGAGCCGACCATCGGAGCCCGCGGCGATTTCAAGCGGGGCGGTTCCCGTCGGGAGCGCGAATGTCGTGATGGAGTTCGATGCGGGGTCGAGTCGGCCGATCGCATCGATGCCGAACAGAGTGAACCAGAGCGCGCCGTCCGTGCCGACCGCGATGCCGCGCGGATCGGACAGTGCGGTGGCCAGTGAGAACTCGGTCACGAGACCGCCGGGTGCGATCCGACCGATCTTGTTCGCGCCGGGGTCGGTGTACCAGACGCCGCCTGGGCCATCGACAATGCCCTGCGGCGTCGGCACGGCCCCGCCAAGCGAGACTTCCGTGATGACGGCCGGCACGTCGCGGGCCTCCAGGGCTTCCATGCGGGGGCGGAATCGGTTCGCGGTGCGGGCGGTGCGCGACACGGTGATTCTTCCTGATTTGCGGGGAGACGAGTTGAACTCGCGTCAATCTCGTTAACTTGGGAAAGGTTGTCAAGAAAAAATCGAGGTCGTTTGATTGGATTCCTCAAAATGTTGTTACAGCATGATCTTATTATTTCATTTATCGTAACATCGCGGTTAGATTCCGATCCCGTTCAGTCCGCGAAGGCATTTGAATGGTGCGACGGTTTCTTCCCGGTCGCTCTCTCGAATCGCGCCGCGCAATCGGGGTTGGTTCGCGGCACCATTCCTGCATATGATGGCACAACGACTGTCCGAAAACTCGAGGAGGACCGTTCACGATGTTTGAACGCTTTACCGACCGCGCACGGAAGGTGATGCAACTCGCCAACCAAGAAGCGCAACGGTTCAACCACGAGTACATCGGCACGGAGCATGTGCTGCTCGGCCTCGTCAAGGAAGGTTCCGGCGTCGCCGCGAACGTCCTCAAAAATCTCGACATTGACCTGCGTAAGATTCGGTTGGAAGTCGAGCGGATCGTGCAGCATGGCCCCGGTGGCGACTCCGCGACGCTCGGCCGGCTGCCGCACACGCCGCGGGCCAAGAAGGTCATCGAGTATTCCATCGAGGAAGCTCGGAACCTGAACCACAACTATGTCGGGACCGAACACCTGCTGCTCGGCCTGCTCCGCGAACAGGAGGGCGTCGCGGCCCAGGTTCTTATGAATCTCGGTCTGAAGCTCGAAGATGTCCGCGAAGAGGTTCTCAACTTACTGGGGCACAACATGCCGAATGAAAACGAGTCGGGCGGCGGAACGGGCGAACGGGAACGGGGTGGCGGCTCCGGCGAACGGCAATCCGGTGGCAAGAATAAAAGCAAGACGCCCGCTCTCGACAGCTTCGGCCGCGACCTTACCGAACTGGCGCGCCAGAACAAACTCGATCCCGTCATCGGCCGCGCCAACGAGATCGAACGCGTCATCCAGATCCTGAGCCGGCGCACCAAGAACAATCCGGTGCTGCTCGGCGAGGCCGGCGTCGGCAAGACCGCCATCGTTGAAGGCCTCGCGCAGATGATCGTCGACGGCAACATCCCGGACCTCCTCCGCGATCGCCGCCTCGTGGTCCTCGACCTCGCCATGATGGTCGCCGGTACGAAGTACCGCGGCCAGTTCGAAGAGCGCATCAAGGCGGTCATGAACGAGGTCCGCCGCGCCAAGAACACCATCCTCTTCATCGACGAACTGCACACGCTTGTCGGTGCGGGTGGAGCGGAAGGGGCAATCGACGCCAGCAACGTCCTCAAGCCGGCGCTCGCCCGCGGCGAAATTCAGTGCATCGGCGCCACGACGCTCGACGAATTCCGCAAGTACATCGAGAAGGACCAGGCACTGGCTCGCCGCTTCCAGGACATTATCGTCAACCCGCCGTCGAATGTCGAAGCGGTCGAGATTCTCAAGGGCCTGCGCGACCGCTACGAGGCGCACCACCGCGTCCAGATCACCGACGGTGCGCTCAAGGCCGCCGTCGAATACTCCGACCGCTACATCTCCGGCCGATGCCTGCCGGACAAGGCGATCGACGTCATCGACGAGGCCGGCGCCCGCATCCGCCTCAAGTCGATGACGCGGCCGCCGGACCTGAAGGAGATCGACGAGCAGATCGAGAAGCTCAATCAGGAGAAGGAGTCCGCCGTCGCCGAGCAGGACTTCGAAAAGGCCGCCAGCCTGCGCGACCAGGCCGACAAGCTCAAGAAGAAGAAGGAGAGCATCACCAAGGACTGGCGCGACAAGGCCAAGGAGGCCGATGGCGTCGTCGATGAGGAAGTCATCGCGGAAGTTGTTTCCAAGATGACTGGCGTGCCGCTCAAGAAGGTCGGCGAAGACGAGACCAAGCGCCTGCTCAAAATGGAGGACGAGCTGCACGGCGCGGTCGTCAGCCAGGACGAGGCGATCCACGCCATCGCCCGCGCCATCCGCAAGAGCCGCGTCGGCCTCAAGGACCCGAAGCGCCCGATCGGCACGTTCATCTTCGCCGGGCCGACCGGCGTCGGAAAGACGCTGCTCGCCAAGTCGCTCGCCAAATTCATGTTCGGCGACGAGACGGCCCTGATCTCGCTCGACATGAGCGAATACCAGGAGAAGCACAACGTCAGCCGCCTTTGGGGTGCGCCCCCGGGTTACGTCGGCTTCGAGGAGGGCGGTCAGCTCACCGAGAAGATCCGCCGCAAGCCGTACAGCGTCGTACTGCTCGACGAAATCGAAAAGGCGCACCCGGACGTCTGGAACGCCTTGCTCCAGATCATGGAGGAAGGCCGCCTCACGGACAGCGTCGGCCGGACGATCGACTTCAAGAATTCGATCCTCATCATGACCACCAACGTCGGCGCCGAGACGATCGTGTCGGCCGACGACATGACCGCGACGCTGCTCAAGGGCCGTAAGCAGGACGACAATGTCAGCTATGCCGAAATGAAGAAGAAACTCGTCGCCCGGATGGAGAAGGAGTTCCGCCCGGAGTTCCTGAACCGCCTCGACGATATCATCGTCTTCCGCAAGCTGAACACGGCGAACCTGAAGTCGATCGTGGACATGGAACTGGCGAAGGTGGCGAAGCGGCTCAAGGAGAAGGGCTACACGCTCACCGTCAACGAAGAGGCCAAGGATTTCCTGATCGAAAAGGGAAGCAGCACCGAATTCGGCGCACGGCCGCTCCGCCGGGCCGTCGAGCAGTACCTCGAAGATGCGATGTCCGAATCGCTGCTTCGGGGCGAGTTCGAAGGCAAGGACACGATCCGAGTGACCCTCGGCGAGGTCGAGGGCGAGAAGAAACTCGTCATCGAGTCGTCGGCGACACCGGCACCAGCCGAACCGGAACCGGTCGCCTCGGGCGAAGCGAAGTAACAAATCTGGTTCCATACGACGGGCGGAGGGTTTCCCCTCCGCCCGTTTTTCGTTTGAATCGATGGGCACCCGTCGTTAGACTCGCAATCCTGTGGAATCTTGAAAAACTCTCCCGCTTCCCATGACGCCACTCCGATTCGCGATCGTGCTCGCGTGCTTCTTCACGGGTATCACCCGTGCGGATGAATTTGAGCGAACGATCGCCCCGGTCCTGCTCAATCACTGTGTCGAATGCCATTCCGGCTCGTCGCCGTCCGGCGGGCTGGACGTGACGTCCGAGAAGGGCTTCCGCGCAGGCGGAAAGAAGAAGGACGCGAGCTTGGTGCTGGACCGCGTTCACGCCGGCGAGATGCCCCCGCCGAAGGGCGAGACGCCCCGGCCTCTGCCGAAGGAACAACAAGCCGCGCTCAAGAAATGGATGGAGGCCGGCGCAGTCTGGCCAAAGGGCCGTGTTTTGGACTGGTTCGAACGCACGATCGAAACGCGCGCCGGCCGCGACTGGTGGTCGCTGCAACCGTTGGTTGTTCCCAGTTTCCAGTCGCAAGTTCCAAGTCCGATCGATCAGCTCGTCGGTTCGAGGTTGAAGGATAAGGGATTCGAGCCCGCGCCGGAGGCCGATCGGCGGTCGCTCGTTCGCCGGTTGTACGTGGATCTCCTTGGCTTTCCTCCAACGTTTGAACAGGTCGAAGCGTTCGCGAAGGACGCATCGCCCGACGCCTACCCGAAACTCGTCGAGAAACTCCTCGCGTCGCCGCACTACGGCGAGCGCTGGGGGCGGCACTGGCTCGACATCGTTCGCTACGCCGAGACTTGCGGTTACGAACGCGACCAAGTGAAGCCGCACGTCTGGAAGTACCGTGACTATGTGGTAAAGGCGTTCAATGAGGATCTGCCTTACGACCGCTTTGTGAAGGAACAATTGGCCGGGGACGAACTGCCGGATCGGACCGAGCGGACTGCCATTGCGACAGGATTCATCCGCCTCGGCACCTGGAACGACGAGCCGAACGACCCGAACGAGTACAAGTATGACCGCATCGAAGACATGGTCGGCGCGACGAGTTCGGCGTTCCTCGGTCTGACGGTGAAGTGCGCCCGCTGCCACGACCACAAGTTCGACGCCATTCGTCAGACGGATTATTACCGGATGGCGGCGGCGTTCTGGGCCGGGTACATCGAGCCGGGTCCGCGCGAGCACCTCGGTGGTCCGGACCCCAAGCAGATCGGCGTGGAGATCTTCTCGTGGACCGATCGCGGGCGAAAGGTGCCGCCGATCAAGCTCCTGAAGAAGGGCGACCCGAACCGGCCCGGCGAGGTCGTCGAGCCGGGGCACCTCTCGGCGATTCCGTCGCTGGACAAACCAATTTCGCCGCCGGCCGCCGACGCGAAGACCACGGGCCGCCGCCTTGCGCTTGCGAACTGGATCGTCGATCCGAAGAATCCGCTGACGGCCCGCGTTTGGGTGAATCGCATCTGGCAGTTCCACTTCGGACAGGGGATCGTGCGCTCGCCGGACAACTTCGGCTTCACCGGCGAGAAGCCCACGCACCCGGAACTGCTCGACTGGCTGGCCGGGGAGCTGATGAAGAACAACTGGTCCACGAAGCACATCCACCGCTTGATCCTGAATTCGCGGACGTACCGTCAGTCGTCGCTGCATCCGAGGCAGGACGAGTATGCGAAGACGGACGCCGGGAACAAGTTGTGGTGGCGGTTCGACCGCCGGCGCATCGAGGCGGAGGCCCTGCGCGATTCGATGCTGTTCGTGGCGGGGAATCTGAAGCTGGACCGCATCGGCGGGCCGAGTTTCTCGCCGGAGATCGCACCGGAGGCGCTGGAAGGATTGTCGACGAAATCGGCCGCGTGGAAGGCGTCGCCACCGGAGGAACAGGGTCGGCGCAGCCTGTACATCTTCAGCAAGCGCGGGCTGCTTCCGCCGCAACTGACCGCCTTCGACTTCCCCGACACGACGCTGCCGTGCGGCCAGCGGGACAGCACGACCGTCGCCCCGCAGGCGCTGACGCTGATGAACAACCGCTTCGCCCACGAGCAGAGCGAGTCGCTGGCGAAACGGGCGATGAAGGAAGCCGACGAAGCGAAGCGGATCGTCGCGGCGTGGCGGTTCGCCCTGGCCCGCGATCCGAGCAAGACCGAAGCGAAGGCCGCCGAGAACCACTTGGCGAACCAGCGGACGAATTTCGCGAATGCGAAGGACTCGGAGTTCCGGGCGCTCGCGTCGTTGTGCCATGTGCTGCTGAATACCAACGAATTTCTCTACGTGGATTGATCGATGACTCGCTCACTCTACCCCTGTGGCCAAACCCGGCGCGAGTTCGTCTGGGAGATGGGCGGCGGATTCGCCGGACTCGCCCTGACGAGCTTTCTCGCGGCCGACGGCTTTTTCGCCAAGCATGTTTCTGCCGCCGAATCGCCGAAAAAGCCGCACTTCCCCGCCAAAGCGAAATCCGTCATCTTCCTCATGATGAACGGCGGACCGAGCCAGGTCGATACCTTCGACCACAAGCCGACGCTCGAGAAGCACGCCAACCAGTCGCTGCCCGCCGACAAGAAGTTCATCAACTCCGGCGGCCGCAAGATCGGCTTCCTCACGCCGTCGTTCCGCAAGTTCCGGCCCGGCGGCCAATCGGGTCTGATGATCTCGGACTTCTTTCCGAAGGTCCGCGAGCACGCCGACTCGCTCGCCGTCATCCGCTCCTGCCACACCGACAGCCACGCCCACGGCTCCGCCCTCGTCCAGATGAACACGGGCAAGACCTTCATCGGCCGCCCGTCGCTCGGCAGCTGGGCCGTCTACGGCCTCGGCACCGCAAACAAGGATCTGCCCGGCTACGTCGTTCTCATGGACAAGCGCGGCGGCCCGATCAGCGGCCAGCCGAACTGGTCCAACGGCTTCATGTCCTCCGATTATTCCGGCACCCTCTTCCGCCCGACCGGCGATCCGATCCTCGACCTCCGCGGTCCGCTGTCGGCCAAGGCCCAGCGCGAAGAGCTCGACCTCCTCGCCAAGCTGAACCAGGAGCACATCGACGCGCGGCCCGGCGGCAAGGAGTTGGCCGGTCGCATCGAGAGCTACGAACTGGCCTACCGGATGCAATCGGCCGCGCCGGAGGCGGTGGATCTGACGAAGGAGCCGAAGAAGCTGCTTGACCTCTATGGTGTCGGCAAGCAGCCGACCGACGAGTTCGGCCGCAACTGCGTGATCGCCCGTCGGCTGGTCGAGCGCGGCGTGCGGTTCGTGCAACTCTACTCCGGCGGCGGTCACCTCGAGGAAACCTGGGACGCCCACGCGAGCATCGAGAAGAACCACGGCCAGCACGCCGGCGAAGTGGATCAGCCGATCGCGGCGCTCCTGACGGACCTGAAAGCGCGCGGTCTCCTGGACAGCACGCTCGTGGTCTGGGGCGGCGAGTTCGGCCGGATGCCGTTCAGCGAGGGCAAGGGCGAGCCGGGCCGGAACCACAACCCCTACGGCTTCAGCATGTGGCTCGCCGGCGGCGGCGTGAAGGGCGGCACCGCCTACGGCGCGACGGACGAGTTGGGCTTCGAGGCGGTGGAAAATAAAGTCCACCTGCACGATCTGCACGCGACGATTCTGGCGCTCCTGGGCCTGGACCACGAGAAGCTGACGTACTTCCACCAGGGCCGCCACGAACGCCTGACGGACGTGTATGGGAAGGTGGTGCGGGAGGTGATCGCGTAGGTGTCGCGTCGTCATTGTGGTACCTCGGTGGCAGTGCCCGGCCTGTTCCGCCGTTCGAGGGAAGTTGAACCATCATCCGCATGGTTTCATCGGCCGATCCTGCGGTGTCGAATTCGTCCGCGTCGAACGCGTTGTCGGACTCGATTGCTTCGGAAGCCATCGCCAGTCCGGCGATCCGGCCGAGCCGTTGCACGTCGGCCTTCGTCGGCCCCTTTGGCACCGCTGCTGCCGCCCGCGCGGGTGGTGTTTCGAGCGACGTGCCAAACAGCTCCCGCCCGTGGCGCAGCCGGGTCTTTTCCAATTCAAAGATTGCCTGCGCCGCCCGCTCGGCGACAGCCGGATCGGGATCCGCGAGCTGCGTCTGGTAGACCATCATCGCCGCGAAGGCCGCGTCGCCCCACGCGGCCTGCTTGGCTTTCGGCGCCGCAGGTACGGGCATCGCGGACGCGCGGTGAGTGGAAATACGATTGGGTTTGGTCGGCGCGGTGGCGCACATGGGAAGTCTCCGGAAGCGGGGCTGCGGGAGAATTTGATACAAGTGGACGGATGTCAAGTTAAATGTCGGACGCGATCGGTTCGTCGTGACGTTTCCGTCATCGACCGCGTTGGAACAACAATAGGATTTCCCGCGCGGCTTCGATTCGCTTATCCGGTTTCCTTGAATTCAAAAGGGGCAGCAGGTCGGGAATGAACCGTCTTATTCCGATCTCCCCGTAATCGCTGCCACGATACCATCGAAGGACATCGAGCCGGTCGTCGTGGCGGATGGATTCCCGCAAGAGTTCGATGCCTGAGAAGTCGCCCATTCGGGCCAGTGCGACGACATCCGGCCGGCCGGCCCAACCGGATCCACTGCCGCCCCCGCCCAGCACGCCGTTGAGATTTTCTCCGAGCAACGATTTCAATGCCGGGATCGCCCGGCGGTCGCCCATCTCGCCAAGAATTTCGCAGGCCGTTCGGATTCGCTCGATGTTGCCGCCGCGAACCGCCTCGACCTTGAGGATGCCGTTTCCGGCGGAAACGCCTTCGCCACCCGTTTCGATGGGACGCAGCGAGAGGAGATCGACGAGCGTCGAAAATCCGTCGCGACGGCCCAATCGCCACAATCCCTCGGCCGCCGCGAGCCGCACGCCGGGATGTGGGTCGGACAGCGAATGGAACAGGTGATCGCGGGACATCAGTTCGCCGAGACGCGCCAGTGCTGCATGGGCCTTCGTGCGGACCGCGGGATCGCGCGAGGAATCTTTCGTCAGTCGTTTCAGGCATTCCCGCACGGGTTCCCGGTCGAGATGCGCGGCGACTTCCAGGTCGCTCGACAGGAAAGAGTCGCGCTTGGCATCCCCGATATCCGCAATCAATTTCTCCACCGCTTTCGGTTCGGCCAGACATCGGAGGAAATGGAACTGATTCCCTCGATCCATCGAGATGCCATTGAGTCGATCGCCGTATCTGATGAAATGTCGAATGCGTTCGATGGCGTAGGTTCGACTTTCATCGGCCCAATCGGTCGATTTCGGGATTGCTTCGAGCAGCGGGATCGAAGTCGGATTCCCTTGTTCGCCGAGGATGTGGATCAAGTCGTGTGCGGCGATCGTGTCTTTCGCGGAACGGCACAATTCGTGGAGGATCGACTGCGATCGCGAATCTTCCAGTTCGGACAACGCCCGTTTCGCCTCGCGATCATCGGATACGGCATCGACGAGCAAGGTGAAACAGAACGCCTTCAATCGTCGTTCGTAGTCCGCGTCGTTCCGCCATCGTGCGATCTCGTTGAAATGAACTCGCGGGAATTCGCGGCGATATTCAGATGCTGGCCGACGGGCGAACTTGGCCTCGCCGTCGACGATCATTCGCGAACCGGAATCCGAGTGGTTTCTGACGAGATAGTCTTTGTTCGCCGAATGCCACTCCTGCCATTCGCGGCGAACGGACGGCGCGTAGTCCCGATAAAATTTCGTGTGGACGCCGAACCGTTCTCCGGTCAATCGGTTCAGCGATCGCAGGACGCAGTCGGTCGTGAATCCCTCGTCACCGTCGAGTTCGCCGCGTTCCGGTAGGAGTTCGATCAAGCGGGCAACGGAATCACCATCGCCGATCTCTCCGAGAACGAGGGCCGCTTCCCGCCGGCTTCGCGGATCGTCCAACGCCTGCAGGATCCGGGGCTGGACCGCGGGGCCTTGAGCGACGAGCCAATCCATGGCCGGGCTTTCGATCAACCAGAGCCCTCCCGGATTGATGAATCCCATCGATTGGACTTTGCCTTCGGGTTTGGTCAATAACTCGATGTGCCGTGTGACGGCTCGATCGAAGGGAGTCGCTCCGGATTCTTTCGTCGAGAATTCGGAAAGCAAGACGGCCAATGGGACAAGGACGCACAGCATCGCGAAGTGGCGCGAGGAACCGTTCATCGTGCATGACCCGTGGAATCGACGACCAATCAACGTTGATTTTCATTTGACACCAACTGGATAAGCCGGTCAATTCATACGCCATCGAATGGAAACGATGGGCCTTTCGGCCCGGTGGAAGATCGTGCGAAAGACAGTCGCCGACATGGATCGGTTCCAGCGGCTGGTCGAGTTGTCGATGGCGAGCGAACTGGGTAATGAAAAGCCCTGATTCTATTCCGGGCCGAACAGGCGTTCGTAGTGCGGCCATTCGAGGGGGTGGAGTTGCGTTCGCTTCAGTCCTTTGGTCTTCGCCGATTCGAGGAACTGTCGGCGACGGTCGGACTCGTGGAGCTTGTCGGCGGCGAGCGCGGCGTGGAAATCGTAGACGGCGCGCGGGTCGGTGAGGCGGGCGGCGGCGAGGTCCTTCATCGCTTCGGCGGGCCGGCCGGCGGCGAGATGGGCGATGGCCCGCGTGTCGAGGACGTGCCCGCGCGGACCAGCGGCGGCGAGGGCGCGGTTCGCCAATTCGAGAGCGCGGGCGGCCTTCTCCGGCGCGTGCAGGGCCAATAACGACGACAGGTTGTTGAGAGCGAGCAGGTTGTTCGCGTCCAGCACGAGCGCCGACTCGTATGCGGCGATCGCTTCCTCGGTGCGGGCCTGCGCGTCGAGGATGGCGGCGGTCGCGAGGATGAGGGACACATCCTTCGGGTTCGACTTCCGCTCGGCGTCGATTTCCTTCGCGATCTCGCCGACGAGGCGGTCCCACTCGGCGAGATCGGCGGGGGCGATGGCGGCGCGGGGCCGCGCGGCGATGGCGTTCTTGAGTAGCGTTGCCTTGGGTAGGTTTGGCGGCAGTTCGGCGGTGGTCAGTTGCCACACGGCTTTCATGGCCTCGAGCGTACGGCCTCGTTCAATCAGGAACATCGCGAGTGCGGCATGCCGCTGCGGCAGCTTCGATGCCCCGGCCGCGGCGCGGAACGCGGCTTCGGCCTCGGCGTCGCAGCCGAGTTCGGCGAGCAGGGGGCCGGTCGCCAGCAGTTGCATGTCCGGCTTGTCGGCGTTCGGGAACGCCTTGACGAGGCTTGCGGCGCGATCCTTGTCGCCCCGCGCGGCGGCGGCGCGAGCCTGTTCGGCGGTCGCGTCCCAACTGTCGGGCATCGTCGCGAGGATGCGTTCGAGCGTCGGCTTCGCCGCGTCGAACCGCTTGGCCCGCAACTGGACCTGATGCAGAAGCAGCAGGTGCGCGGGCCGGCACGTCGGCGACTTCGTCGCCCCGCGCAGGTCCGATTCGGCCTGTTGCAGGCGGCCTTCTTGCAGGAACAGGGCGGCTCGTTGGGCGGCTTCGTCCGGCGAGAGCGGATCGCGCGCCGCCGAGCGATCGAGGATGGCGTGTGCGTCCAGCCGGCGGAACGGATCGCGCGCCATCAGGAACGCCTTCAGACGCAAATCTTCGGGGTGTTCGACCGGCTGGAAATTCGGGCCGAGCGCCGCGAGGGCTTCGTCGAGCCGGGCGTGCGAATTCGGCGCGGATGCGATGCCGAGCGCGAGGCCGCGGCGTGCCCAACGCCGTGCGTCGTCGTCGGCTTCGGCGGCGAGGATCGCGCGGCAGCGGACATCGGCGTCGGCGTGGCGGCCGGCGCGGCGGTAGAGGTCGGCGAGCGAGACGAGGACGGGCACGTCGTTCGGCGTCGCTTGCAGGCCCGCGAGGTAGGCGCGTTCGGCGGCGGCTACGTCGCCGGCGAGTTCGTGACAGGTGCCGATGGCGTGTGCGGACCGCGCGGGCGATTGACTGGACGCGAGCGCCGCGGCGGCTTTCGCGGCTGTGGCGCGGGCAGCGGCCGAATCGCCGGCGGCCTGCACGCGCACGAGCGCGATCCAGGCGTCCGCGAGTTGCGGATCGAGTTTCACCGCGGTATCCAACGCTTGGATTGCTGCGGAGCGATCGCCGTTCAGTACGAGCCAGCGACCGCGGAAGAGTTGCACCTGCGCATCCTTTGATTCGGCGGTTTTGCGCACGATCTCGCGGCTGCGCTCGCCGCCCTTGCCGTTGGCCGCTTCGAGCAGGGCGTGCGTTTGGAAGAGGTCCGACGGCAACCCGGCGATCTTGTCGCGATCGTCCAGGATTCGATACGCCTCGTCGGTTCGCCCGCGATTCAGCAGCAGTTCGAGGAGCCGGCGGAAGGTGGTTTCGTCGCGTTCGCCCAGTTCGAACGCCTTGCGGAAGTGCTTAAGGGCGGAGTCCGGGTCATTGACGCGCAGGGCGAGCTCGCCGAGCAGGGCGTGCGGGCGCGTCCAGACTTCCCGTTTGCGGACGACAGCGTCGAGTTGCTCGGCAAGGCGCTTCGCGGTGGCCGCATTGGGCTTGGGCGTGCGAGCCAGTTCGCCCATCGTCGATGCGTAGAGGAAAAGCGGTCCGCCTTCGCCGTCCAGCCGTTTCAGGTCGGCGATCACGGGGTCGAGCTTGACGTGCTGGCCAGCTTGGAGATAAATCTGCGCGAGGAGCATGCGGGAGTTTAGATCGTGGGGCCGTTCGCCCGCGACCTGGTTCGCAAGCCTGGCGGCATCGTCGGCTTGCTTGAGCGCGTACAGCCAGTTGGCGAGGCCGAGCAGCAGTTGATGCCGTTCGTCGGCGGGAAATTTCCCGGCATCGGTAGCGAGGGCCGAAATGGCGGCCGCGTCGCGCGCCCGACCGGCAAGGCCCGCCTTCGCCAGCCGGAACGGCACGGTGTCCCCGATGGCGGCTTCGCCCGCCGCGATGGCGTCGGCGGCTTCCTTCGGGCTACGCCGCGCGGCGAACTCCGCGATTGCGACATACACCGCCGGCGAATCGCCGGCGCGGGCGACGAGCTTCTTGAGATGCTCCTCCCCCTCGGCCGGCTTACCCTTTGCCGCCAGCAGCTTGGCCTTCAACACTTCGATACCTACAGGGAAGGGCGCCTTGCCGAACGAGGCTTCCACCTCGGACCAGACCCGGCGGTTCGCCGGGCGTGCAAGCATCTCCGCGAATTTCGCGTTCGCCAGCGCCAACCGGGCCGCCGGCATGGCGTCGGCGTACTCGCGCAGGATCGGCTCGGCGTCCTTCAAGCGATTCAATCGCAGCAGCGTCTCGGCGCGGCCGAGTTGTGCCGCGTTCATCCGTGGGTTTGCCGCCACCGCCCGCGTGTACGCTTCCAACGCGCGCTCCGGGTTGTTCGCGAGCGTCTGGCACTGTGCGAGCCCCACTTGCGCCTTGGCATAGTGCGCCGGATGTTTCTCGAAGAACTCCAGACAGTGTGTGAGCGACGCCCGCGCCGCCGGCCAATCGCCCTCCACCAACTGGACGCGACCGACGAGGTAGTCGTGTGTCGGGCGGAACGTTTCCTTCCCCTTGTAGCGCCGCTCGATCTCCCGTTTCGCGAGGTCCAATTCGCGATTGTCGATCATCAGGTCGATCAGGTCGAGCGTGCCGGGGTCGTTGTTCTTGGCGAGTTCGACGGCCTTGCGGAGCTGTTCGTCGGCCTTGGCCTTGTCTCGGAGTTGGTCGAGTGTCTGATAGTACGCGGTGCGCAAGCGGGCGTCCTTCGGGTTCTCGCCGATGGCGCGGGCGAGCACATCGCGCGCGGCATCGAACAGCCGGTCGCGCGCGTAGTGGTCCGCCAGCAACAGGGAGAACTCCGGGCTTTTCTCCGCGTCGCGCACCTCCTTCGCCGCCGCCGCGATCTCGGCTCGCGCCTCGTCGACACGGCCCGATTGATACAGGTGATGGATGCGAACGACGCGGGCGCCGGTGTCGTTCGCGAGGTCCTTCGCCAGCTGCGCCATCACCTTCTCGGCTTCCTCGAGCGCCGTCGTCGTGTTCTCCTTGCGATAGACGTCTGCCAGCTTCTGGTAGACCTCCGGCCCCGCGCGGCCAGTCGCGATCAGCCGCTTCAAGATCGCCACGCCTTCGGACGAACGCCCGAGGCGGAACTCGCAGGTGGCCAGTTGCTTCAGCAGGTCCGGGTCGTCCGGCGTGCCGGTTACGGGGTCGAGCAGCGGCGCGAGGTGGTGCTTCGCCGATGTGAAGACCTGATACGCGAGGTAGAGATCGACGAGTTTCTTGCGTTCCTCCGCCCTGTGCGGAGCGACCCGCAGCAGGCGCTCGTAGCCATCGAGCAGCGAGCGCCGCGCCTTCGGGTTCGTGTCCGATTCCAGCATCGCGGCGTATTCGGCGATGGCGTCCACGTCGCGCGGTTGGAAGTTCAAGTACGATTCGTACAGTTGCAGGGCGTCGCCGCGGTTCTGGTCGTCGCGCGCGGCGCGGGCGAGGTCGAGCATCCGGTCCGCGTTGCGGCGCACCTGGCGCTGGTTGGCCGCATACCCGGCCCCGCCCACCGCGGCGAGCACCGCCAGCAGCAACGCGGCCCGCTTGTAGTTCATCTGTCGTCGCGAACTCCAGACGCTCACGGCAAGACTCCGGCGTGGAAACGGCCCACCATTGTAGAAGACGATTGCGTGGCGCGGCCGTTCGACCCCGCCGTTTTATGACCTATCTTGATGAAATCTCCAAACCACGCAAGGAACGAACGGGTGGGCGAGACTTCCGGATTTCCCTGTATCCTCAGCTTCGACGTCGAGGAACACCATCGGATCGAAGCCGTGTTCGGGCTGGAATGCCCGGCGGTTTTGAAGGACGAGTACGCGCGACGGATGGAAGCAACGACGCGAACGATCTTGGATCGCCTCGCCGCCGTTGAGGCGAAGGCGACATTTTTCATCGTGGGCGAAATCGCGCAGACGCATCCGAAGCTCGTGCGCGACATCGCGGCCGCCGGTCACGAAATCGCTTCGCACAGCCACGACCACCGGCGCGTGGATCGCTTCTCGCCAGCGGATTTTCGGGAAGACCTGCGTAGGAGCAAGGACGCGCTGGAACAGGCCGGCGGGCAAGCCGTCGTCGGATTCCGTGCGCCGACCTTCAGCGTGACGCGACAGACGCCGTGGGCGATCGACGTGCTCGTCGAACTCGGCTTCCGCTACGACAGCTCGATCTTCCCCGTCCGCCACGACCGCTACGGCATCCCGGACGCGCCGCGCATGCCGTTCCTTGCTGCCGGTAACGAGCACACGATCCTCGAACTCCCCCCGGCCACGTGGCGACTCGCCGGCCAGAACCTCCCGGTCGCCGGCGGCGGATACTTTCGACTCTTCCCGCCCCTGTTCATGCGGCGCGGCCTCGCACAACTCGAAGCCAAAACCTCGCCCGCCGTCGGCATGCTCTATTTCCACCCCTGGGAGTTCGACATCGACCAGCCCAAGCTGCCGCTGAAGCGACTTTCGAAGTGGCGCACCTATGTCGGAATCGGCAGGACCCTCGCGCGGCTCGACAGGCTGCTCGCGCGCGGGAACTTCCGCCGCGCCGTCGACCTGGCCGATGACCTATTGGCATCCCCGGATTCGCTCGTGCGGTTTGCCATCGGCTCCGCCGTCGGATAGCGTGGAGGCAATCCATCCCCGGAGATCCGCCATGCGCTGCCGTCTCGTTGCGATTGCCCTCGTCGCCGTTCCCCTCGCTGCGATCCTCGCTTACCGGCCCGCCATCGCAGACGACGACGCCAAGACGCTTCAAGCCCTCGTCGACAAGGGCGGCCACGTGCGCATCCCCGCCGGCACCTACCGCATCGAAACGCCGCTCGTCATCGACCTCGAGAAGACCGGTTTCACCTGCATCGAGGGCGGCACGGTCGCGCGGATCGTCATGGCCGGCCCCGGCCCCGCCATCCGCTTCGTCGGCCACCACGAGGGAACCGCCGCGCCGAAGTCCGTCAAACCCCTCGTCTGGGATCGCGAACGGATGCCGGGCCTCGACGGCGTCGAGATCGTCGGCGGCCACCCCGAAGCCGACGGCGTCGAGGCGAGCGGCACGATGATGCTCACCATCACGCGACTGCACGTGCGAGACTGCCGCCACGGCATCCACCTCGTCAAACGCAACCGCAACGTCGCCATCGCCGACTGCCATATCTACCAGAACCGCGGCATCGGCGTCTTCCTGGACGGCGTCAACTTGCACCAGATCAACATCACCGGCAGCCACGTCAGCTACAACGACGATGGCGGCATCGTCGTCCGCGGCGGCGAGGTCCGCAACCTGCACATCACCGGCTGCGACATCGAATCCAACCACGGCAAGGATCGCCCGCCCACCGCCAACGTGTACGTCGACTCCCGCGGCGGCTCCCACGCCGAGGTCGCCATCACCGGCAACACCATCCAGCACAATCACGAGGCCCCCGGCAGCGCGAACATCCGCATCCAGGGGCCGTCCGTCGCCCGCGCGAAGATCGACGAACTCCGCGACGGCCACGTCACCATCACCGGCAACATCCTCAGCGACGTCCACACGAACGTCCACCTCGACCACGCCCGCGGCGTCGTCGTCACCGGCAACACCTTCTGGACCGCCTACTCGCACAACCTCCTCGTCGAGCACAGCGCCCACGTCGTCGTCGGCCCGAACGCCATGGACCGCAACCCGCGCTACCGCGGCGAGGAAAGCCCGACGACCACGAACTGTGTGATCTTCCGCGACAGCTCCGATTGCACCATCACCGGCCTGCACGTCTCGGGCGTGAAGGCGGCGAAGGCCGGAATGGAGTTCACGAACTGCGATCGCTTCCACGTCACCGGCTGCACGGTGCTGGACTGCCAACCGGTGGGCGTGCTGCTGAAGAACGTGACCCGTTCCCGCTTCTCCGGCTTCCTGATCCGCGACGACCGCGACGGCGCGAAATCGCTCCCGACTCAGGTCGAGGGCGGCTTCGGTAACTGGATCGAATGGAGATGAGTCGTGATTCCGCCGCCAGCGTGCCACCCCTCGCCGGAATCACTCCCGAACTCCGGAAGCACCTTAGCACGGTAAGGACTTACGTCAAACGGTCGCCTTGCGGCACCCGCTGAACGTTGCGGATTCATCACGGATGGATTTGTCCGAAAACGACTTCGCAAAATCCTGGCGCTTCGCTATCCTTCGACGCGCCGATCGATTATCCTCTATTGAATCAGCCGACCCACCCCCGCCGCCGTCCTCCTCCCGCCGTCGACATGATGGACCATTCCGGTTTGCTCCGATTCGTCATCGCGGTTGCGATGTTTTCCGCTTCGGCATTCCTGCCGGGCCGGCAGTGCGTGGCCGCGCCGTTCGGCGATACGATCCGTCCGTTTCTGAAATCGCACTGCCATCGTTGTCACAACGCCAAGAAACCGAGTGCCGAACTGGACTTGGAGCGGTTTGGCGAGGCGACGGACGTGGCGAGCGAATTCCGGGTTTGGGAACTCGTCCTGCGGTCGGTGCGGCACGAGGAGATGCCGCCGGAGGATGCGCCGCAACCGGCCGCGAAGGACCGCGCCGCGTTCACCGAGGCGTTAAAGACTTTGCTGCTCGTCGAGGCGCGGCGCAGCGACGGCGATCCTGGGGTGGTGCCCTCGCGCCGGCTTTCCAACTCCGAATACGACGCCACGATCCACGACCTCACGGGCTTCGACATTCGACCGGCGAAGGATTTCCCGGTCGATCCGGCCTCCGGCGAAGGATTCAACAACACGGGCGAGGCGCTCGTGATGTCGCCGGGGCTGTTCCGCAAGCAGTTCGCTGCCGCGGAATACGTGGCCGACCATGCGGTCCTGACAACCCGTGGCCTTGCCTTCGCACCGCATCCCGTGGTCTCCTTCGCCGATCGCCAGAAATTTGGCGAACAGGCGATCCTCCGCTTCTACGAAAAACACGCCGTCGATTACGCGGTCTACTTCGAAGCCCTGCGATCGTACCGCCACCGGCCGGCGAACTTGAAAAACCGATCGCTGGAGGAATGGGCCGGGGAACGCAAGCTCTCGCGGCGATATCTCCGCGCACTCGACGACGTACTGACGGCGACGGACGGCGACGCGTATTTTCTGAAATGGCTGCGAGCACGATGGAACGAACTACCGGCCGATCCGGCGGCCGCGAAGGACGCCGTGCGCAAGCTGGCCGGCGATGTGGCCAAGCTGGCGCGCGAGCTTGGCCCAAAGGAAGACCCCGCCATCGTGGCGAACGCCGGTAACGGGCCGATCGATCACCTCGCCCGACGCGCCCGCACCGCCGCGGCGCGCGGCTCGTTCGACCCGGCGAATCTCGCGAAGCTTTCCGTTACGATCCCCGACCTCCCGACGGAATCGACTCCGCCAGCCGTTCGGAAATCCGGCGAAGCGTTCTGCCGGCTGTTCCCGAACCGGTTCGGCTACGTCGACCCCACGCGGGGCCTTTCCGCCGGCTTCCACCTCATCGAAGGCTTCTTCCGCGACGACGCGCCGCTCCGACGCCTCGTGCTCGACGACGACGAAAACCGCGAACTCGACCGACTCTGGAGCGAACTCGAGTTCTCCACCAACATCGCCGAGCGGATGCTGCGAGGCTTCGTCTTCTTCGAGCGTTCCGAGCGGAATTTCCTCAAACACCGCGATTTCGACGGCTTCAAGGAAGAGGACCCGGAACTGACGAAGGACGATACGCTCGCACGGTTCGAGGCGGTCTACCTCAAGCGATCCAACGTGAAGGCCACCGGGGACGAACTCGCCCGGCACCCGATCACCCGGTTCTTCGCGGACATCCGCGCCGGCCTGCGCCGGCGGGCCGCCACGCTCGAATCGGCGCGGCCGATCTACCGGAAAGACCTCCTCGCCTTCGCGGAACGCGCCTACCGTCAACCGCTCGCGCCCGACGAGACCCGCAAACTCGGGGACTTCTACGATGCGCTGTGCCGCGATCCCGAGCACGGCGTCGAGGCCGCCGTCCGCGCCGCGATCGTCCGCATCCTCGTGTCGCCGAAGTTCGCGATGCTGGACGTTCCGGCCCCGCCGGGCGAGACGGTCGTCCCGCTCCCCGACTTCGCGCTCGCCTCGCGGTTGAGCTATTTCCTCTGGTCCGGCCCGCCCGACGCGGAACTTCTCGCGCTCGCCAAGGCCGGGACGCTGAACGATCCGAAGACGCTGCGCGAGCAGGCCCGGCGCATGATCCGGGACCCGAAGGCCGAACGGTTCGCCCGCGAGTTCTTCGGCCAATGGCTCGGCTACCGCGATTTCCTCCGCCAGGAAACGATCGATCGACGGACGTTTCCGAAGTTCGACGACGCGCTCAAGACTGCGATGTTCGAGGAACCGACGCGGTGGATCGCCGCCATCGTGCGGAACGACGAACCGATCCTGCAACTGCTCACCGGCGATTCGACATACGTCAACAAGCCGCTCGCGGCGCACTACGGTCTGCCGTTCCCCGGCACCGGCGACGAATGGGTGCGCGTCGAGGGGTTGCGCAAGCATGGCCGGTCGGGGCTGTTCGGCATGGCCGTCGTCCTCGCGCGGCATTCGCAACCGCAGCGGACCAGCCCCGTGAAACGCGGCTTCTGGGTGGTGCACAAGCTCCTCGGCGAGCACATTCCGCCGCCCCCGCCCGACGTGGCGGTGTTGCCCGCGAAGGAGACCGACACGAACGGCAAGACGATCCGCGAACTGCTCGCGGCGCACGTTGCCGACGCGAAATGCGCGAAATGCCACCAGCGTTTCGATTCGTACGGCCTCGCGATGGAAGGGTTCGACCCGACGGGCCGGGCGCGAGCGAAGGACCTCGCCGGCCGGCCGGTCGACGACCGCGTCCGCTGGCCGGACGGCACCGAGACGCGCGGCACGCCCGCGTTCGCCGACCGCGTCGCCGCGTCGCGTCTCGACGATTTCACCGACACGCTCTGCCGGAAATTCCTCGGCTACGCGCTCGGTCGTTCGCTCCTGCTCTCCGATCAACCGTTGCTGGACCGCATGCGCGCCGAACTCGGCGCGAACGGATACCGCCTCGCGCCGCTCTTCGAACTGGTCGCGACGAGTCCGCAGTTCCGCCAACAGCGCGGCCGGGATTTCTCGGCCGCCCGATACCGCGAACGACTTTCCACGGGAGCCAGACCATGACCACGCCGCGAATGCCGACGCGCCGCGCGATCCTCCGAGGGTTGGGATTCACGGTTGCGCTGCCGTGGATGGAGTCGGTCGCGGGCGCGGCCGGGGCGAAAGCGCCGCCCAAGCGGTTCGCCTGCCTCTTCATCGGCGACGGCATCTCACCCGACCACTGGTGGGCGAAGGGACAAGGCGCCGACATGGAACTCGGCTCGAGCCTGCGATCGCTCGCGCCGTTCCGCCAAAAGCTGAACGTGGTCAACGGACTGTGGAACCGCGAGGGCGACGGCGGGCACGCCAAGTGCACCGGCAACATCCTCTCCGGCGCGGCCCTGAAGCGCGGACGCACCATCCAGGGCGGCGTCAGCCTCGATCAGGTCCTCGCCAAGCGATTCGAGGACGAAACGCCGCAACCGAGCCTCGTCCTCGGCTGCGAACAGCCCGTGAGCGGATTCCACGAAAGCCAGTATTCGATGGTGTACGCCTCGCACATTTCGTGGCGGTCGGCGGATTCGCCGGTCCCGATCGAGTTGAACCCCGCGCTGGCGTTCGACAGCCTCTTCGGGGGCAAGGCCGGCAAGCTGCGGGGCAGCATCCTCGACGACGTGCTGGATCAGGCGAAGGATGTCGGAGGCCGCGCCGGCGGTACCGACCGGCGCAAGCTCGACGAGTATCTCGAGTCGGTGCGGGAGACCGAGCGGCAGGTGCAACGCTTGAACCGGACCGGCGCGGGCGGCGGGAACGACGCGCCGGCGGGTGCCCGGCCCCCCGCCGGCCAGCCGAAGGACTTCCGCGAGTACGCCCGGCTCATGTGCGACATCGTCGCGCTCGGCTTCCAGACCGACCGCTCCCGCGTCGCCACGCTCCTCCTCTCGCGGGACCTCTCCGGCCAGGTCTACCCGTTCCTCGGCATCCGCGACGACCACCACAGCTACTCCCACTCCAACGAGGGGAAGGAGTACCAGGCGATCGTGAACTGCCACGTCGAACAGTACGCGTACCTGCTCGGTCGGCTCGCGAAGATGGAGGAGGGGGAAGGGACGGTGCTCGACCACTCGTGCGTGATGTTCGTGTCGGAACACTGGAACGCGCACAACGGCCGGCAGGTGCCGCTGGTGCTGGCGGGTGGGCTGGGCGGCGCGCTGCGCACGGGGCGGACGCTCGACTACCTGAAGGCGGGCGACGACAAACGGAAGTTGTGCGGGTTGTACCTTGCGATCCTGGACGCGATGGGCGTGCCGGCGGCGACGTTCGGCGACGCGAAGGAGCGGTTGGCGGGCTTCTGATCCGTCAGGGACGGTCAGCGCTGGTAGATGGGCAGGTAGTTCGACGGGACGCTGAGGATGAGGACGGCGATGGCGGTCTGGTAGGACGCGCCGTTGTGCTGCTCCATCCGTTCGAGCCATTCGCCGCTGGCGCGCTGGCGGGTGAGCAACGTGTCCTTCATTCGCGAGTAGTAGTCTTCCCACTTCTTGCCGCCGACCTGGTGGAAGGCGTGCGCGGCGTAGTAGTGGCCGTACCAGTAGTGCTGGCGGTCGTTCTCCTCACGTTCCATGTACTTGACGGCGGCTTCGATCTGCTTGGCCTCGTACTCGCCGCCGAGTTGGAGGACGCAGACGCCGGCGGCGGTGCGGGCGTAGCCGGCGCCGGAGGAGTAGGGCATGTACTTGTAGCCGCCGGTGCGGAGGTCGTGGCACTTGTCGATGTACTTAAGGGCGTCCTTGATGGTGTTGTCGGGGACGTGCAGACCGCTGTCCTTGGCGCCGCGCAGGGCCATCACCTGCATGATGGTGACGGAGATGTCGGCGCCGGTGGGGGAGGGATCATAGCGCCAGCCGCCCTCGGTGTTCTGGCTTTTGACGATGAGGTCGACGGCCTTCTTGAGGACCTTCTTCACTTCCTCGTCGCCGGTCATGCCGTAGACCTGCGTGAGGGCGAGGGTGGCCATGCCGTGGCAGTACATGTTGCCACCGCCGCGACCGGCGAGGTAGCCGTCCTCCTTGGCCTCGGCGAGGAGGTGGCGGACGGCTTTGGCGACTTCGGGGGCGTAGAGGCCCTGGTTCGGTACGTGGCCGTTGGCCATGAAGGCGAGGAGGGCGAAAGAGGTGACGGCGGTGTTGCCCCACTTTCCGTCGCGGTCCTGGTGGTCCTTGAGCCAGGCGAGGGCCTTGTCGACCGACTTCTTGGTGTCGGCGTCGATCTTCACCTTCTCGTCAGCGTGGGCGGGCGCGGAGAGGAGCGCGAAGGACACCGACAAGACCAGCAGCAACCGCGTCATGGATCGGTCCTCGATTACGGCTTCTTCTCTTCGGGCTTCGCGGGCGCCTTGTCCTGCGGCTTGCCGGAGTTCTTGATGTTGATGTTGTAGTTCTTGAGCTTTTCGCGGAACTCGGCGGGGAACGCGGCCTCGGCGTTCTGCTGGACCTTGTCGCGTTCTTTCTTCTGGAGGTTGATGAAGGAGCCGTCGGCGTCCTTGGCGGTGCCGCTAGAGGCGGCGTTCTTCATCTGGCCGGGGCCTTGGCGGTCGCCTTCGCCCTTGGCCTGGTTGTTCTCCTGATTGTTCTGGCCCTTCTGACCGGGCTGCTGGCCGGGTTGCTGACCCTGCTGCCCCGGTTGCTGACCGGGCTGTTGCCCCGGTTGTTGACCGGGTTGTTGCCCCGGTTGTTGACCGGGTTGCTGGCCCTGCGCCTGCTGGGGCTGGCCGGGCTGGGCACCGGGCTGGCCCATCTGCTTGGCGGCTTCGTTGAGCGATTGGAGCGCCTGCCCGAGTTGCTGCGCCGCTTGCTGTTGCGACTCGCCCGCCTGCATCGGCTGGCCCTGGCCGAGTTGCTGGCCGGCGTCGTTGAGCTTCTGTGCGGCCTGGTTTAGTTGCTCCTGCACCGACGTCGGCGCCTGCGCCTGCGCCTGGTTGAGCGCCGCCTGCGCGGCCTGATTCGCTTGCATCGATTGTTGAAGGGCTTCGGTGGCTTCCTTCAGTTGCTGTTGAGCCTTGGCGAGCTGGGCGTTGTTCTTCGGCTCACCGGACATCGGCTGGCCTTCGCCCTTCATGGGCTGGCCTTCGCCCTTCATGGGCTGGCCCTCGCCCTTCATGGGCTGGCCTTCGCCCTTCATGGGCTGGCCTTCGCCCTTCATGGGCTGGCCTTCGCCCTTCATCGGCTCGCCGGGCATCGGCTCGCCGGGCATCGGTTCGCCCTTCGCGGCCTCGTTCAGCTTTTCGAGCGCCTTCTGCTGTTCCTGCAACGCCTTCGGCAGGTCGCCCTTCTCGAGCGCCTTGGCGGCCTCCTGCGCGTCGGCCGCGGCGTCGGGTTGCTTCATCTGCTCGGCCTGCTTGGCAATCTGCTTCTGCTGCTCGGCGAGGTTCTGCGCCTGGTTCTTCTGAAGCTCCTCCGCCTTCTTCGCCTGTTCGGCGGCCTTGTTCGCCTGCTCGATCGCCTTGGCGAGCTGCTGGGCGGCGTCCTGCGGGTTCACCTGGTTCGGCTGGAGCGCCGCCTGGTCGGCGATCTCCTTCGCCTTCAGTTCGTCGGCCTTCTTCTGGAGTGCCTCCTGGGCTTCCTCGAGCTTCTTCGCGGCTTCGTTCCCCTTGTCGGCGGCGGGCATCGGCTTGTTCTGGTCGAGGTCCTTCTTGGCGGCCTCCATCTTCTCGGCGCCTTCGTCGATCTTCTTGGCGGCGTCGGGGGCGGCGTCCTTCACGTCCTTGGCCACGTCCTTGGTCTGCGGCGTCAGTTGCTCCTGCTTCTTGGCCAACTCCTCGTTCTTGCCCTTGTCGGAGTCGGTCGACTTCTTCGCGTCCTCGGCGAGCTTCTTCTCCTCCTTGGTCAGCTTCTCGAGCTTCTTCTGGGCCTCGTCGATCTTGGCCATGTCCTCGCGGCGCTTCTCGATCTCCGCGGCCTTCTCGTCGAGCGCCTTCTTCGCGGCTTCGAGCGCCTTGAGTGTCTCGTCTTGCTTGGGCTGGGCCTCGTCCTTCTCGCGGTTCGCGAGTTTGTCGGCGGCCTTGTCGGCCTCGTTCGCGGCCTTCTTGAGGGCTTCGGTCGCGTCCTTCTTGTCCGGCAGGGGAAGGTTCTTGAGTTCCTCGGCCTTCTTGGCGATCTCCTTCTGCGCCTGTGCGACCTTGTCGAGGTTCTCCGGCTTCTTCTCGGCCTTCGTGTCCGCCTGAACCTTCTTCTGCTCCTGAATCAGCTTCTGCACCTCTTCGGCCGCCTTCTTCGTCGCGGCGAGGGCGTCGGACTTCTCCTTCTCGGCGGCGGCGATCTGCTTGTCGAGTTCGTCCCGCGTCTCCTTGAGGCGCTCGGCGGCGTTCTCCTCGGCGGGCACGGCCTTTTCGGGGCTTTCGTTGATCCGCAGCTCGTCCTGCGCCCGCTTCATCTCCGATTCGGCCGGCGTCAGCTTCGCAGCGGCCTCCTTTGACACGTTCTCCAGCGTCTTGCGGATCTCGCGCGTTTCGAATTCGAGCTTCGCCTGCTCGTCCGCGAGCCGGTGAGCCTCGACCTTTTTCGGGTCCTGCGCGTAGCGCTCGAAACGGTCGGGGTCGCGCTTGCGCTCTTCGGGGTTCTTGGCCTTTTCCGTCTCGGCCTTGAGCGCGGTCTCGGCCTGGAGCGTCTTCTCGACGCGATCGCGCAGTTCCTTCATGGCGGCGATCTTGTCGCGCGGGGTGCGGAGCGCGGCGGCGAGCGCCTGAAGCTCCTTCGCCACGCGCAGCTGCCGGTCGGAGGCGCTTGAGAACTGGCCGCCGTTCAGGTTGCTCGCGGCGATCTGCATGTCGGCGGCGATCTGTCCGCCCTTGCCGTGCGCGTCGGCCGCATCCAGCCGTGCTTTCTGGTCCGGGTTCAAATTCGGGCGAAGGGTGCCAAGTTGCGTCGTGATGGCGAGGATTTCGTTCCGCAGGTCGCCCTGGCTGTCGGCTTGTTCCTCGCGGTCGTCCCTCGCGATGCTACGACCGGGCCGGGAAGGGACGGGTTTGAAATTCTCGGCCGAGATCGCCTTCAGGTGCAGCGAAAGCTGGTCCTTCGCCAGCTTGTCGATCCGCGTCGCGGCCTGATCGAGGCTCTTGAGAATGTCGAGCTTGTTGACGAGACCCCGCAGCGACGTGACGATCTGCCGGTGCTTGAGGTACGCCTCGCGCTGCTCCTTCGTGGCGGTCTCCTCGTCGGGTGCCTTCAGCGCGCCGTCGAGGTGCTTGAGCACGGCGACCACCTGATCGTCGCTGAGGCCCTTGAGCGTGACGGCCACTTCGTCGAGCATCTTCCGCTCGGTGCCCGCGTCGAGCTTCTGGTAGCGCATCGCACGGAGCGTGGTGCCGATCCGGCGGGCGGTTTGTTCGATCTCCGCCTGCACCTTCTTCTGCTGGATTTTCTGCGCGGCCGGATCGAGGTCCGGGTTGGCGGCCGACGCCGGGAGGCCGAAACCCGCGAGCAGGGCGGCGAGCGCGAGGCGACGAATCGACATGGACGTACTCCGAACGGAAGCGCAGGGCGGAGAGACGGCCCAGCGGAAGGTTAACTCAGTATCGACCCTTTTCCGTCGCGGTGCAACGGAGAAATCGTCACGGTTTGCGGAACGGGTTCCCGGCGGCGGGAGCGGCCCCGCCGAAGACGCCTCGCTGGCGTTCCTCCAACTGCTTCAATCGCTCGCGGCTCTGGTCCCGCTGGCGGTTCCAGTCTTCCCACTGCGATTGCGTCACGACCGCCTTGATGCGGCTTTCGGAACGCCCCGGCAGGCGATTCGGGTCGGGATTGCGGTCGAAGACCGCCACATGGAATTCAACCCGGTCGCCGACTTCGAGTTTCGTTTCCTTCCCGTTGACGGTTTTATTGAGTGCGGCCGTCTCGAAGTTGTAGCGCCCGCCGGCTTCCAACCCCGGGGGTTCGCTGTCAATATCCGGGGATGGGAAGCGGTAAAAGTCCACTTTGCCGTCCTCGCCGGAATTCTCGAAGACGCCGAGTTCGGGTATGAACTTGCCGGTCTTTGCGAGGTCCGCAACGGTCGGGGCGAGGGGGTAGGGGGTCCAGGATTCGGAATCGTTGACGCGGTACATGATGAACGCGCGGTCGAGGCCGAGGGGGGAACGCGCGGCGTAGCCGATCTGCACGCGGCCGCCGAGGACGAGGGGCATGCCGGTCACTTCGTAGTCGTCGATCGGGCCGGGGTCGCGCGGGTCCTTGAGGATTTCCGGGAGCAAGTTCACGCGCGGCGGGTCGTCGGGCGCGATGCCGATGCCGCGGCGCGGCGGGTTGAGGTTCGCGAAGTCGTTGTCGTCGGTCACGAGAATGCGGTAGCCGACGGCCTTGGCCGGAATCGCCGCGACGGCGCTCGCGGCCGTACGGTCGGCGTCGAGCCCCATCGTCGTCGGTTCGCCGAGCGGTTCCTCGACGCCGGCGGCCGTGCGCTGGAGCATCACGAGGCTTGCGCTCTTCAGCGGCTTGGACGCTTCGATCGCCACGCGCAATCCGCAGCCGGGCAGGGCGGTCACTTCGCCTTCGGGCTGGAAGCGTTCGTAGGTGCGTTTTCCCTCGGGGTCGACATAGGTCGGCATTCGCAGCCAGGCGCTGACGGTCTTGACGACCGGGCGCGGCTCGAAGCGGACTTCGCCCGGCACGCGCGTGCGCCCGTCGTGCAGGCGGGCGCGGAACGTGAACGGCACGCTGGAGGGCGGATAGTCGGCCGCGAATCGTGCCGTCGATTCGTCAATTCTCTCCAAGAATTTCAGGTCATATGTCTCCGCGGGCAGTCCTTCGGGTTCGACGATCGCGGTGCCGACAGAGGATTCCGTGAACTTGCCGCTGACGCGGAAGGTGAGCTTTACGGGGTCGCCGCTGGGCCAGAGCTTGGCCGTGTCGGGGACGAGGGCGACCGAGCGCGGGATGTCCGCGGGCAGCAGGGCTTGCCGGGCGACGAGCGCAAGCACGAGCTTGGGATTGAAGGCGAAGATCGCGAGAACGACGAGCGCGAGCGGCGCGAGGACGAGGGCCGCGCGGCGCAGGCGGTCGGTCTCGGCAAGTTTCGTCAGGTCGTGCCGCGCGGCGAGGGCGACGGCTTCGCGCGTCACGTCGCCGATGAGTTGCGGGGACATCCCCTGCGTCTTCGCCGTTGGTCGGTTGAGCTGCAGCGCCGTCACGATCCGGTGGTCGAACTCGGGGAAGGCGGTTTCGGCCTTGCCCGCGAGCACATCGATGGACGGCGTGCGCAGGCGGTACAGGAACCAGACCGCCGCCGCAGAGTAGAGCGCCAGTTGGCCGAAGGTCATGAGGATGCGCAAGAGCATCGGCGTGTCGCGGTAGCGGTCGATCGTCCAGTCGACGAGGCAGCACGTCGCCAGGCCGCCGAGCACGACGGCCGACCAGCGCGCCAGCCCCCACGCGAACCGGAACAACCGTTCCCGGCCCTGCCAGCGCTTCAGTTGGTGGATCAGTTCATCCATGGTGGGCTTAGCTCAGGCTGTTGAATTTCCGGACGATCCATTCCACCGAGAACAAGCCGATGACGAGGAGCATCGCCCACTTGTTCCAGAGCAGCGTCTCGTCGCGCCGACTGAACGGTGCCGTCTTCGGCTTCACGTTCTCGGCGAGTTTGTGCAGGTCCTCCTCGCGGTGGAACGAGCCGCCGGTCGCCTCGGCGAGTTTGCGGAGCGATTCCTCGGCCAGTCCTCCGACGGCCTGCTCGTGGTCCGGCGGCAGGGCCACGCGATATTCGAGCGACGCCGGATCGCTGCCGTTGTCCACGCGGAGGGCGAACCGGCCGACGCGGTTGAACGGGATCGTCGCGATGAATTCGCCGGGAACGCCGGGCAGGGCCTTGAGTTCGATCGGCAGGCTGCGGTCGCGGTCGTCGACGGCGGCGTCGAGCCGTTCGAGCCGGGCTTCCAGCCGTTCGGCGGCGATGGGGCGCAAGTCCGGGTTGTAGAGCCGCGCATAGATCTGGCCGGTCTTGCCGAGCTGCGGGTCGGACGTGTCCAGCGACAACTGCGTGAGCTTCGTGCCGACGGTTCGTGGGACGCCCGCGACGTAGACCCCCTGGCTCCAGAACCGGGAGAAGTACTTGTCGGCGGCATTGAACCGCCAGCGCCAGGTCTCGTCGAAGCCGACCCAGACGCTGTACCCCTTGCCGTAGTAATGGGCGGCGTAGATCGGCATCGGCTTGTCGTCCGTCGTGCGGTCCTTCGGGTGCGTGAGGTAGGCCTCGGCCGCGGGCTTCAGCTTCGTCACCGGATAGTGCCAGTAGAACTCCGGCAGTTCCTTCCAGACCTTCAGGTTCTCGACGGGGTCGTCGTCCAGCGAGAGCACGGCGGAGCGCACGCCCGACGGCGTGAGGTCCGGCCGGTAGGACACGGGCCGGGTGCCCGTGTCGATGACGAACTTCTGCGATTCGATTTCCACCGGGAGGACGTCAGCGAGCGGCGTGCCGACGTAGCTCGACGGGCCGTGGTTCCGCCCCGCGATCTGGAGGAAGCCGCCGCCTTCGGCGACGAACTCGCGGATCATCACCTGCTGATCGGGGCTGAAGAACGACGCAGGCACGTCGCCGAGGATCAGCAGGTCGTAGTCGAACAGTTCGGGGCGGGTGGCAGGGAATTGCGGCAGGAACGGCTCGCCCGACTTCATCGCCCGCGAGTCGCCGTCCGTCAGGTAGAAGCTCGCGACGACGCGCCGGTCCCGCAGCAGAGAACGCTGGAGGAATTTGAAATCCCAGCGCGGAATCGAATCGACGACGAGCACCTTCACTTTGCGGTCGACGATGCGCACGGATTTGGTCACTTCGTCGGTGACGGTTTCGAGTCCGGAAACGACCCGCACGGTCGTGGTGATCTCCTGCTTGCCGGAGAGCGCGTCCTTCTGCTGGGGCACGAAGGACAGGATTTCCTTGAGGTCGTCGCCATCCTTCGCGTCGACGGTCTTGCGGGCAACTTCCTGGCCGTTGAGCTTGAGGACCATCTCGACGACGCCGTCCTTGAAACCCCTCATGCGGTAGCGAACGGGGACGCTGACGGTGTCGTCGACGAAGAGCGTCTCGTTGACGACGGCCTCGCGGATGCGGAGCTGACCGAAGAAGGAGCTGCCGACGCCGTAGACGTGGATGGGGATCTGGAGCCGGGCGCACTCGGCGGCGAGGTCGTCGAGGCTGCGTTCGCTGGCGTTCTCGCGGCCGTCGGTGACGATCACGATGGCGGCGGGCTGCTCGTTCTCGTCGCGGCGAAGCAGGTCGAAGCAGGCGTCGGCGATGGCGGTTCGCGGCTCGGTGCCGCCGAGCAGGTCGACCCATTGGCCGTCGCGGGCGTCCTTGGCGTTGCGGCGCAGGCCGAACGCGGCGGGCTGGATGGGACCGACGGCTTCAAGCTTCTTAAGGAGGTCCAGCTTCGGGTGCTTGAGCACCGCCTGCGCGAGTTCCAGTCGCGTCGGCTTCTCCGGCGTCGCGTCCGGCAGGTCGCCCGCGGACGGGTTCACCGGCATCGGCTTGTCCGGCGGCACGAGATTCAACGCCACCGCCGTCCGCCATTTGTCCGGGAAGTTCAAGCGAGGGTCGCGCGACTTCATGCTCTCGGAATCGTCGACCAGTAGCGCGATCGCCTTCGGCCGTTCGCCGTTCGTCTCGGACAGCCACGACGGGCGCATCACGAGGAACAGGATGGCGGCGAGCGTGGCGGCGCGCAGGCCGGCCATGAGTGCGCGCATCGGCGTGGACACGCGCCCCGCCTCGCGCCGGTACATCAACACGACCGACGCGATGGCCGCGACGCCCAGCAGGAGCGCCAGCCAACCGGGGAACCATCCCCGCAACGCCAGTTCACCGAACAGTGGAGTCATCCGTTACCACGCCTTCCCGCAGAACCAGGCCCAAACCGATTCGCCGACGGCCAGAATGAATAACGCCAACAGGAGCCAGATCGTCCACTCGCGCTTTGCGCGTTCCGTGCCGAGGCTCTCCGTCACGCCGGCGTCGAGGAACACCGGCCGGAAGCCGATCAGTTGCTCGATCTCCGGATTCGCCAGCGTCGCCAGATCGTCCGTTTCGCGCAGGTCCGGCGCGACGGCGAACTGCGGGCCGTCCTTGCGGTCCTCGTTCTCCGGCACGATCCGGTAGACGCCCGCCAGCGGCGTGTCCGTCGCTGTGATCGCCGGCGGTTCGCCCGCCGCCTTCGGCAGTTTCGTCCGCTTGGCGTCCGGTGCCACGATCGCGTAGCCCTTCGCGGCGTCGGGCGGATTCCAGACGATCGGCTCGCCGGCCACGCGGTTCGCCCCGCGCGACGCCTTGCCGCTCAGGTGCGCCAGCGCGATCTGCTGGAAGGAGAGGAACGAGCCCGCCTTCGCGGGCCAGTTCCCCCATCGCTCGTCCATCGAGCCGGCGACGAACAACACCTCGCCCTCGCCGATGGCACGCGAGCAGACGAACGGCCTCTGGTCCGCGAGCCGCATCAGCACGCGGCCGGCCGCGCCGGCCTCCTTCACCGGCAGGATGCGGGACAGGTCCGCGTCCGCCGTGACGGTGCGGTACGGTTCACCCTGGAAGCGTTCGAGGAATGACGGCGATTCGGTCGTGTCGGGGGCGATCTTGAAAGGCTTGTCTGGCGTCGCCGAGGAGGGTTCGCCAAGGTCGAACGGCAGGACGTTGATCCCCTGCGAGCCAAGCACCTGGTTGTAGCGGGCCGGGACGATGTTGTCGCCCGAACCGATGACGAGTCCGCCGCCGGCCTTCACGAAGCCTTCGAGACGTTCGACGAACTCGCGCGACAGGCCCGGAATGCCGGGACGGTCGGCGTTCGACGCCGGCACATTGAGCAGGTAGCAGACATCGCACGCGCCGAGCAGGCCGGGGCCGGCCTCGTCCGGCGGCACCACCTGCACGCGCACGAAGTACGCGTCCTGGTCGCTCGCCGCCACGGGGAGCAGGGCGTTGCGCACGAAGTGGCTGCCCGATTCCTTCGGGTCGCGCGTGTCGGGCGTGCCGTCGATCAGGACGACACGCACCGTCTCGCGCACGGGTACGATCCGGTCGAGGCGATTGTCGCCGGGCAGGTCGTCGCCAGTCACGGTCGCTGTGACGATGCGCGGCCCGGCCTGGTCGAGTTTCGCCGTCAGGTTCACCGGGTACGTCTGGCCCGGCGCCACCTCGGCGACGGTTTCGGTCTCCTTGTCGACCGCCCTGCCGTCGACTTCGATCGCGACCGTCACGTTGCGGACCGGTTCCTTGCCGGTGTTGCGCAGCATGATGGAAAACGGCATGCGCGTGCCGGTGTGCGGGATGCCGTCGGGGTACGAGATGCCGGCGATACCGACGTTGCGCACCGGTCGGTCGGCGTTGCCACAGCGCACGATCAAGAACGCCGCCCGCTGCTTGATTTCCTCGCCCTTCGCCCGGATCGCGGCCGACTGCCGTTCCCAGCCGAGCTTGTGAAGGTCCGAGAAGACGTAGACCTCCTTGTTCGTCCCCGCCCCGCGATCGAGCGCCGAATAGGCTTCCGTCAGGCCGGGCAGCAGGTCCGTGGCGAGGGAGGTCGCTTCGAGGTTCGCGACGATCTGCCGGGCCTGGTCGATGTTCCGCGGCGACAGAGGCCCGAGCGCGACCGCGCGGTCGGCACAGCCGATGATCTGGATCGTGCTGTTGTTTGGCAGGTTGTCGAGGATCGCCGCGGCCGCGTCCTTGGCACGCTCCAACCGCGTCTTCTCGCCGTCGCGCGCAGTCATGCTGGCGGAGGTGTCGAAGATGAAGATCGCGTCGACCGATTCGCCGCGCCCGCCGACGGTCGACCCCGTGATGGCCGGGCGCGCCAGCGCGAACGCCAGCAGCAGCATCGCCGCACAGCGCAGCAGCAACAGAATGAGTTCCTGAAAGCGCAGCCGTCGGCTCGTCTGCTCGATCGCCTGCTTGAGAAACGTCATCGCCGCCCACGGCAGCCGGCGGTACCGGGCGCGGTAAAAGAAGTGCAGGACCAGCGGCACGGAGACCGCCAGCCCGCCCAGCAACAGCCACGGCGACAGGAAACTCATCCGCTATCCTCGCTGCAACCGGCGCACGAGATATTCCCCAAGCGCCTGGCGTACGGGCACGTCCGTCACCATGCGTACGTATTCGATGCCGCCGGAATCGCAGCCTTTCTCGAGTTCCTTCAGGTAGGACTGCACGATGCGCAGGTACGCCGGGCGGAGCAGGTGCGGGCGCGTCATCAGTTCGTCGACCCCTTCGAGGTCGATGAATCGCACGTTTCCGTCGAGCGGGAAATCGACCTCGTCGCGGTGGAGGATGTGAAAGAGGACGACCTCGTGGCCGCGGAACCGTAGGTGCCTCAAACCCTTGAGGAGCGAAGGCACGTCGTCGAATCCGTCGGTGAAGATGGCGATGATGCCGCGCCGCGTGATGCGCTCGACAAGCTGCTCGAGCAGCGGGCCCGTGCCGGTCTTCTCCGCCGGTTGCAGTTCCTCCAAGGTCTTGCAGATGGTGTTCACGTGGCCCATCTGGCTGCTCGCGGGCAGTTCGGCGCGCCAGTTCGAATCGAACACCCGCAGCGCCACGGCGTCCCGCTGCTTCACGATGACGTAGCTCAGCGACGCGACGAGCAGCTTGGCGTAGTCGAGCTTGTTCTGGTTCCCCTCGCCGAAGCGCATCGAGTTGCTGCCGTCGACGATCAGGTGGGCAACGTAGTTCGTTTCCTGTTCGTACTGCTTGATCGTGTACCGTTCGCTGCGGCCGTAGCTCTTCCAGTCGATGTGGCGGATATCGTCGCCGGGCACGTACTCGCGGTGCTGCACGAACTCGACGGAGAAGCCGCGGAACGGCGACTTGTGGTCCCCGACGCGCAGGCCCTCAACGAGCTGGCGCGCCGCCACGCCGAGCGCTTCGGCGCGGGCCAAGACATCGGGTTGGAGTAAGCCAGTTCCAGGTTTCAAGTTCCAAGTTCCAAGTCAGGAATGCTTCCGTCCTTGCAATTCCGTCTGTTCGAGATGCCGGATGAACCCTCCGACGAGTCGAACAATATCGAGAACCAATCCGAATAAGTTCCGGGATTGTTCTTCGCTAAAGTACCCTGCATCGAGCCCGACGTAAATCAACGAGCGGACCTCTCCGGCGGATGCCTTCGCGATATAGAGAAACTGTTTGAATTCCTTGTTCCCGTCCCGTTCGAATCCCTCCGCGATGTTCGACATGATCGAAACGGACGCGGAACGAATCTGGCTGACATACCGGTAGTCCTTGGAAACAAGCCCTTCTCTCGTGTTTCGATAGATCTCGCGGGTCAACTCCCTGGCTTTCTTCCACGATTCGATATCTTCGAACCGCTCGATCCGCGCCATTTCCAAGCTCCTTCACGGATTCCCACTCTACAGCTTCCAACTTGGAACTTGAAACTCGGAACTCGGAACTGTTTTCAGGCTGCCACCGCTTTCGCGGCGCCGCGGATCAGTTGCTTGATGACCTCGTCCACCGTGATGCCTTCGCTCTGGGCGGCGAAGTTCACGATCAACCGGTGGCGCAGGATCGGCAGAGCCACCGCGACGACGTCGTCGCCGGAAACGTGGTTCGAGCCGCGGAGCACGGCGTTCGCCTTCGCCGCGAGGATCAGGTTCATGCTCGCGCGCGGGCCGGCACCCCACGTCAGCCACTTCGTGGCAAAGTCCGCCGCCTCCGGCGTGCCCGGCCGGCTCATCCGCGTGATCCGCTTCGCGAAGTGGAACACCTTGTCCGACACCGGCACCCGGCGAACCACCTGCTGGAGCGAGATGATGTCATCCCCGTTCAGCACGCTCGTGACCTTCGTCACCGTGTCCGACGTGCCGATCCGCATGATCTGCTCTTCTTCGGAGTCGGTCGGGTAATCGACCTTGATGAGGAAGAGGAAACGGTCGAGTTGCGCCTCCGGCAGCGGGTAGGTCCCTTCCTGTTCGATCGGGTTCTGCGTGGCGAGGACGAAGAACGGGTTCTTCATCGCGTGGTCCTGCCCGCCGACCGTCGCCTTGCGCTCCTGCATGGCTTCGAGCAACGCCGCCTGCGTCTTCGGCGGCGTCCGGTTGATTTCGTCCGCGAGGACGATGTTGGCGAAGAGCGGGCCGGGGAGGAACTTGAACATCCGCTGCCGCGTGACCGGGTCGTCCTGGATGACTTCGCTGCCAGTGATGTCCGACGGCATCAGGTCCGGCGTGAACTGGATGCGCTTGAAGGAGAGATCGAGCGATTGCGCCAGCGTGCTCACCATCAGCGTCTTGGCCAGCCCCGGCACGCCCATCAGGAGCGCGTGAGACCGGCAGAAGATGGCCATGAGCAACTGATCGACGACCTGTTCCTGCCCGATGATCACCTTGCCGATTTCATTGCGAAGTTTCTGGTGGGCGGCGCGAAGTTTCTCCACCATCTCGGCGTCGTTGACGGTTGCGGACATGTTCGGGGGTCTCGTGTGGTCGAGATTCGGACCGTGGGGAGGGCTAAAATCGAGGATACGGAGAATGAGGGGCGCGCGGGTAGGGAAAAGTTCCCGAATGCGCGCCGCTCACTCTTCAGACGAAAACGGAATCCGTGATGTTTCGCGACGCGATCAATCCTGCATGGGGAGTTGCAGCTTGAGGGTCTTGCCGTCGCGGAGGAGTTCCACCGCGATCTTGTCGCCCGGCTTGCGTGCCGTCACGCCGTGGGCGAGCAAGTCCGATTCCGTGCGAAACGTCCGTGAACCATCCCACGAGGTGATGATGTCGCCCTTGCGGACCCCGGCGTTCTTCGCCGCGGCGTGTGCCCCGTACTCGCCGACATGCTTGGCGCGGAGCGCGAAGCCATCGATCTTCAGTTTGCTGCGGTCTTCGGCCGTCAGGTCTTCGAACAGGATGCCGCCCGTCGCCATGCGGCGCAGGCCCCACGACGACGACCGCCAGGTGATGTCCCCGGCCCGCCGCCAGCCCTTCGGAAGTTCGAGCGACAACCCGGTCGTATCGCCGCCTCGCCGGACCTGGATCTCGACGCGGCCTCCATCGGCCGGCACATTCTCCAGGACCCATTGCACATCGGCGATGGAGAGCAGGGGCTGCCGGCCCATCGAGACGATTTCGTCGCCCGCTTTCACTCCAGCGGTTTGCGCGAGCGAGTTCGCCGTCACTTCGAGTACCTTCGCCCGTTCCTTCGGATCGAGGATCAACCCGATCGACTTCGGATGCGGGAACGGAAAGAGGAGCGTCTCCGGAATCGCCTGTTTCCGGCTGCGGTAATACTCGCGGCGGGCGTCGCCGATCTGATGGCAGTGGATGCAACTTCGCACGACGTTGCCTTCGTAGTCGAGCTTGCTCGTGTATTTGTCCTTGAGCGTCGGGAACAGTTCCGGCCGGGCGAACTCGGGCGCCTTGCCCTTCTTGCCGGCGAGCGCGTCGGCGTTCTTCGGGTAGCCGGCGTGCAGTTCGAGCGCCCCGCGCAGGGCGTTCGCGAGGCCGGGCAGCGACACGTCTCCGACCCAGTTCGTGCGGTGCGAGCGCGTACCGAAGCGGCCGTAGACCGTGCCGTCGGCGTTCAGGAAGAAGACGGCGAACGATTGATCGGTGTCGAACTGGAACTGGCCGAGGTCGAGACCGTTCGTTCCGACGATGCGCACGCAGACGAACTTCTCGAGCAGCGGCCGGATTTCCGGATCGGTGTTCACGAGTTCGTCGTCGAGTTTCACGCACTCTTCGCACGGCAGGCACCGGAGCACGACTATGATCGGCTTGCCCGTCTTCTTCGCTTCGGCCCGGCCTTTTGCCAGATCGTTGTAGATCCAAAACCCCTCGGCCTCGACCTTCTTTCGGTCGTCGAGCACCTTTTGCTCGCGCGTCGGCTTCTGGGCGAACGCGAGAGAAGGAATGAGAACGAACACCAATGCGAACAATCGGGACATGGCGAACCTCGGCGGATGGTTGGACCGGTCGGGAACGACCGGACGCGGTGTTGACGAACAGTTTCCCACAACCGAATCTCGTGAACAACTCAAAATCGCCGCCCGCGCCGACTATAATCATCTCATCGCCAGGGGTGCCGGCTGCGGATCAGCGGGCTGAGAACAAACCCTTCGAACCTGAACCGGATGATGCCGGCGTAGGGAGGCGACCCCGTCGAATTCGGAATGCGGAATTCGGAATGCGGAATTGAAAAGCCTCATCGGCCTTCATTCGCTTCGAATCTTCTCTTCATTCCGAATTCCGCATTCCGAATTCCGCATTTCTCCCATGACTCAGCTTCAATCCGCCCGCGCCGGCACGATCACCCCCGAGATGGAATACGTCGCGAAGAGGGAAGACCTCGCGCCCGAACTCGTGCGATCCGAAGTCGCCCGCGGCCGCATGGTCATCCCTGCGAACGTGAACCACCTGAAGGGCAAGCTCGAACCGATGTGCATCGGTGTCGCGTCGTCCTGCAAGATCAACGCGAACATCGGCAACTCCGCCGTCACCGGCAAGGTCGAGGACGAACTCGAAAAGCTCCACACCGCCGTCCACCTCGGCTCCGATACCGTGATGGACCTGTCCACCGGTGGCAACATCGACGGCATCCGTCAGGCGATCATCGACGCCTCGCCGGTGCCGATCGGGACCGTGCCGATCTACCAGATCATCCAGAACGTGAAGGACCCGCGCGACATCACGCCGCGGATGATGCTCGACATGGTCGAGCACCAGGCCAAGCAGGGCGTCGACTACATGACGATCCACGCCGGCGTGCTGCTCGAACACGTCCCTCTGACGCGAGACCGCGTCACCGGAATTGTCTCCCGCGGCGGTTCGCTCATGGCCGCGTGGATGGTCGCCCACCACCAGCAGAACCCGTGGTACACGCACTTCGGCGAACTCTGCGACATCATGAAGGCCTACGACGTCACCTACAGCCTCGGCGACGGCCTCCGCCCCGGCTGCCTCGCCGACGCCAACGACGCCGGCCAGTTCGCGGAACTCAAGACCCTCGGCGAACTCACGCTGAAAGCGTGGGAACACGGCTGCCAGGTGATGATCGAAGGCCCCGGCCACATCCCGATGCACCTCGTGAAGATGAACATCGAGAAGGAGCGCGAACTCTGCCACGACGCGCCGTTCTACGTCCTCGGCCCGCTCGTGACCGACATCGCCCCCGGCTACGATCACATCACGAGCGCCATCGGCGCCGCCCTCGCCGCCGAGGCCGGCGCGGCCATGCTCTGCTACGTGACACCGAAGGAGCACCTCGGCCTGCCGAACAAGGACGACGTCCGCCAGGGCGTGATCGCCTACAAGATCGCCGCCCACGCCGGCGACATCGCCCGCGGCCGCAAGAACGCCCGCGTCCGCGACGACGCCCTCAGCAAGGCCCGCTTCGAGTTCGACTGGAATCGCCAGTTCGAGCTGAGCCTCGACCCCGAAACCGCCCGCAAGATGCACGACGAAACGCTGCCGCAGGAGGTCTTCAAAAGCGCCAAGTTCTGCAGCATGTGCGGCCCGAAGTTCTGCTCGATGCGCATCTCGCAGGACCTCCGCAAACTCACCGACGAAGCGGCGAGAATCTCGCTGGAATTGTCTCCGACGGCCGGGTAAACTCGCACGATCTTTTCCCTCGGGAGTTCGTGCGATGAATCGTGTTCGCGGCATTCGTTTCGCCGGCGTCCTCGCCGTTGCATGCTGCCTTTGCCTCACGGGTTGTGTCTCCGAGTCGCAAACTGGTTCGGGTTCCACCTTCAAGTTCCAATGGTGGATCCCGACACTCATCACCGTGGTCGCGCTCCTGCTGATTGTCGGGGGTGTCCTCTTCACGGTTCGAAAGAAACAGGGGGCTTGGGTCGCCATCCTCGTCGGCATCGTCGGCATGCTCTTCGGCCCGAACATGTTCTTCGACCGCGCCGTCATCGACGACGACCACTTCGAACTCAGCACCGGCTTCTTCTTCTCGCCCACTTACTTCAACATCAAGTGGGACAACGTGGCAAACATCCACGGTTCGATGGAAGAAAAGACCGGCCGCCGCGGCCGTAAATCGACGAGCTACTACCTGAACTTCAACCTGAAGTCGGGCGGTTCAGAAAAGGTGCCGTCGGGGGACCTGATGAAGAACGGCCCGATCAAGAAACTGGTCGAGATGGCGGCGAAGAAGGGAATCAAGGTCGACGGGCCGACGAACGCGAACCTAGACGACTGACGCGTGTCCGTTGACGGCGGGGGATGGTACTCGTATCATCCCTTCACGAGGGCAGTTAGCTCAGCTGGTAGAGCGAACGACTGAAAATCGTTAGGTCCCCGGTTCAATCCCGGGACTGCCCACTGCGAATTAGCCTTTGAACGAAGCAAAAATCTTAAATTCCTACGTTCTGAATCGCGTTCTCAAGATGCTCTTATTGCGGGAGTTCCCGCACTAAGATAGCCATTAGAACGACCGCTCCAAAAATCCCATCCCGAACGTCCGCAATCACGAAGGTTCCACCGTGATTGACGTACGGGAAGGCCTCCCGCCGTCGGATAGTTCTCGGGCCGTGGAACTCCCCACAAGCTGAACAAGAGTTCGCCCGCATGTTGGCGGAACGATCCCGAGCCCCGTCCGCTCCCCGATCCGGGGCCACAAATATTCATCGATGATAGCTCGGCGTTCCTCTGCCGCCGTGGAACATTTCCTTTTTTGGCGAATCGGGCCCGTTGCTCGGCTTCCTTCGCTTGGCGGTCGAGTTTTCCCTTGAATGCGGCTAACTGTCGTGCGGTCATTGTGGGTTCCCCGGTGCGGATGGTTGATTCTCGCATCGACGAGTGGGGCATATCGGTGCTACCCGTAACCGCGAGGTCGTATCCTGAATGGATTGGCAGGAGGGTCGGCGATGACGGAAACGGAATGGTTGAACTCGGGTGCACCGAACACGATGTTCGCGCATATCGGCGGAGAGGTAGTTGACCGGAAACGGCGATTGCTCGCGTGTGGATTGGGGCGGCACCTCTGGCCCGCTCTCAAAGACTCCCGGAGTCGGGACGCAATCGAGGTGGCCGAGCGATTCGCGGACGGCGCTGCGGGAATCGAGGAACTCGCGGCGGCCGAAGTCGGAGCGAGAAAGGCGATGGACGCGGTCCGCAAGTACGATCGGGCAAAGAACCGGTACGACTGTCGCGGGACGGCCACGAGCGTATGGGCGACCGGTCATGACGTGTTCGATTGGCATGTCGGCAGTTCGGCTCCCGACCCTTCGGCCCCCACGTACTCATCATCACCGCGAGACACGCTACTTTGGGAGGATGCCGTCGAGGCGATGAATAAGCTGGGCGGGGACTGGCACGGCGAACTCCGCTGGCTGTGCGGCGCGATCCGATGCGTCTTCGGCAACCCGTTCCGGCCCGTTACGTTCCCCGCACGCTGGCGGCCTAGCGCGGTCGTGAAACTCGCTCGCGGCATCTACGAAGACCGGGCGTTCGACCGACTGCCGATTCTGGCGGACGCGCTCCAGGATGCGGGGTGCGAGGACGCCGATGTGCTGGCCCACTGCCGGGGCGATGGGCCGCATGTGCGAGGGTGCTGGGTCGTCGATGGCGTGCTGGGGAAGGGGTGAAACGGGTCTACAACATTTACATCCGGTGCTGTTGTAAAGACGCGAAATCGCCTTGTTTTCGCATGTTGTCATTCGCGGGTTGCTTCCGATGTGCGTTGTGTTAAATGCTAGGATTTCAAGGCCATTCGCTCGTTTTTCGCTGGAGTTTCTGGGCGTCTGAAAGTCGTTAGGTCTCCGGTTCAATCCCGGGACTGCCCACTCGATGCCAACCGATACGGGCCGGTGCTGAGAAGCACCGCACCCACTCATTTTCGCGACCCTTCCGTCAGCGATGCCGGTCTTGGCCTCCTCCCGCTGTTCCGATTGATCGGATATCGATGCTGGAGTTGTACCGATTCGTCTTTACGGACGTTTTGCCGCGTCACCGTAGCCCGGCTCTCGACATTGCCCGTCATATTTACCGCCAGTTCCAGCGAGGACGAGCATGTGACCGTGAACGCGCTGGGCCAGACGCTGACGAGCGAAGATCGCAATGGCAATCTGCACACGTTCGGTTACGATGTATTGGGCCGTCTGACCGACGACGTGCTGACTACGCTGGGAACGAATGTCGATGGCGCGGTGCGGCGGATCAGCACGGAATACGACGGGCAAGGGAACCCGTACCTCCTGACCAGCCGGGACGCGACGACGGGCGGGAACATCGTGAACCAGGTGCAGCGAGCCTACAACGGTCTGGGGCAGCTTGTCACCGAGTGGCAATCCCACTCCGGGGCGGTGAACACGTCGACTTCGCCGAAGGTCCAATACGCCTACAGCGAAATGCCTTCGGGCGCGAATCATTCGCGATTGACGGGGATGACGTACCCGAATGGTCGAAGTTTAGCGTTCAATTACTCGTCGGGCTTGAACGCCGACATCTCTCGATTGAGCAGCATCAGCGACGGCGGCACGACGCTGGAAGGTTACGATTATCTCGGCCTCGGCACGGTGGTGGTGCGGAGCCATCCGCAGCCGGGCGTGAACCTCACGTACATCGGCACGCCGGCCGACGCCGGGGACCAATACGCCGGCCTCGATCGCTTCGGTCGGATCGTGGACCAGAACTGGGACAAGTCGGGCACGCCGGTGGACCGGTATCAATATGCCTATGATCGCAATGGCAATCGCACGAGCCGCACGAACGCGGTGAACAGCGCGTTCAACGAAGTGTACACCTACGACAACCTGAACCAGATCATCGCCTTCAATCGCAACAGCGGCGCGCGAACGCTGGCCTGGGATTACGACGCCCTCGGCAATATGGAGAGCGTGACGACGAACGGCGGTAGTCCCGTCACGCGCACCCACAACAAGCAGAACGAACTGACCGTGATGGCCGGCAACTCGCTGGCGTTCGACCCGAACGGCAACATGACGACGGACGAGACCGGCAAGCAATTCGTCTATGATGGCTGGAACCGCGTGGTGGAGGTGAAGGCCAGCGGCGGCGCGACGCTGATCGAGTACGAGTACGATGCGCGCAACTATCGCGTCGTGGAAGACGACGGCACCGCGAAGGACCTGTACTATTCGAACGAATGGCAGGTGTTGGAAGAGCGCGTCGGCGGGAACGCGACCGCCAGCTTCGTGTGGAGTCCAGTCTATGTGGATGCGATGATCACACGCGATCGCGATTCGGATGCGAACGGCTCGCTGGACGAACGCCTCTACCCGACGCACGACGCGAACTTCAACGTGACGGGCCTGCTGAACACGAGCGGCAGCATCGTGGAGCATAACGCCTACGACCCCTTCGGCGTGGCGACGATCCTGAGTTCCGGCTGGTCCAGCATCGGCAGCAGCGTTGACTCGTGGGCGCACCAGCACCAAGGGTTGAGGCTCGTAGCGGCGAGCGGCGCTCACCACGTGCGCCATCGTGAATACTCTGCGACGCAGGGGCGTTGGGGGCGGGTGGATCCGATACTCTTCGCGGCTAAAGATGAAAACCTTTATCGATTCATTGAGAACGCACCAACAGTAGATACCGATCCATATGGCTTATGGCGCACACGAAGTTTTTTAATTGCCGGCCTTGTAGGAGCCGGTGTGACTGCGATCGTCATTGGTACAGGAGGGCTGGCCGCTCCGATCGCAGTCGGATTGGTCACCGGCACAGTCGCTGGCGTTGCAGAAACTGACGAAGTGGCAAGTTTGGCGATCGGCGCTACAGGCGGTTTCATTATTACACGGGCAGGACTAGTTGTTGCTGGCGCGATGGCTTCTTATGTTGGCAGAAACGGCACCGGCGGCGCAGGTTATACCAACTACGGAAGTGGTCCAGGCCGTACATCAATAGGTCCTGTTGCAACTGATTAGCAATTATTGTTGACCGATTATTTATACCATTCGTATCGCTGTTCGTCATATGATAATTAGCTAGGACCTATTTCATTTTGCAACCCGCTTAACGTGGAGGATTATTTTATGCTACCGCTTTCGCTACGAATGAAAGCAGTAATCGGTGGCTTGATTGCAATTTACTTTGTGGTTTTTGTTTATCATTTTACAATTAATATGCACCTACCTAAAGACCAGCAAGACCCGGTTGCGGGTCCCGCTATGGTTATTTTGACGTTTACTATTTGGATTACATATTTGCATTTTCAGTTGTATATGATTATTAATTTGCGCCGAGGGGCTTTACAGCCGAATGGGCAGGAGTGGAATGCCGTTGCGTGAATCCTTAACTTGTTGACCTGTCAGGGAGTTGGGCTGGCGAAAGTGGCGACGTCCGGCCAGAGTGGGGGTTCTCACACCTTCCATTCGACAGGACGTCGCCATG
>JALHPZ010000003.1:90155-279036 GCA_022842245.1 Gemmataceae bacterium | reverse complement strand
ATCATCGCGGCCGGGGCCGCGGTCGTCGCGCGGCGGACCGCCAGCATCGCCACCTTCGCGCGGGGGCGGGGGCGGCAGCAGCACTTTGCGGGAGAGTTTCACGCGGTCTTGATCGTCGATGGCGATGACCTTGACCTGCACGCGGTCGCCGACGCGGACCACATCGTCGACGCGGCCGACGTAGCCGTGATCGAGTTCGCTGATGTGGCAGAGGCCGTCTCGGCCGGGCATGATTTCGATGAAGGCACCGAAATCCTTGATGCTCGACACCTTGCCATCGTAGACCTTGCCGACCTTGACTTCTTCGCAAAGCGCCTCGACGCGGCGCTTGGCCTCTTCGGCACCGGTGGCGTCGGAGTGGGCGATCTGCACCGTACCGTCGTTGTCGACATCGAGTTTGGCGCCGGTCTCTTCCTGGATCGCACGGATGGTCTTGCCGCCCGGACCGATGAGCAGACCGATCTTCTCCGGGTTGATCTTCACCGTGAGGAGGCGCGGGGCGTTGATGCTGATTTCCTTGCGAGGCGAAATCAGCGTCTTGAGGATGGTGCGGAGGATTTCGCGGCGGCCTTCCTTCGCCTGTTCGAGGGCGGCGCGGACGATGGACTCGTTGATGCCGTCGAGTTTGATGTCGAGTTGGATGCCGGTGATGCCGTTCTGCGTTCCGGCGACCTTGAAGTCCATGTCGCCGTAGTGGTCCTCGTCGCCCTGGATGTCGGTGATGAGGATGTGGCGGTCCTTCTCCATGACGAGGCCGATGGAGATGCCGGCGACGGGCTGGCGGATGGGGACGCCGGCGTCCATGAGGGCGAGGGTGCCGCCGCAGACGCTGGCCATCGAGGACGAACCGTTCGACTCAAGAATTTCGGAGACGAGGCGGATGGTGTAGGGGAACTTCGCGGGGGGCGGCAGGACCGCCTTGAGGCTGCGTTCGGCGAGCATGCCGTGGCCGATTTCGCGCCGGCCCGGGCCGCGGATCGGCTTGCACTCCCCGACTGAGAACGGCGGGAAGTTGTAGTCGAGCATGAACTTCTTGCTGTACTCGGGCAGCAGGCCATCGACTTTCTGCTCGTCCTGCATGGTGCCGAGGGTGGCGATCACGAGTGCCTGGGTCTCGCCGCGCTGGAAGAGGGCGGAGCCGTGGACGCGGGGGATCAGCCCGACGTCGCAGGCGAGGGGGCGGATGAGCTTGGCGGGTCGGCCGTCGATGCGCGTGCCGGAGAGCGTGATCTCGCGGAAGATCTTTTCGCGAAGCGCGGAGAACGCGGCCGAGACCTGCGCCTCGCTGTACTTGGGCGCGGCGTCGCCTTCGGGGGCGTAGGACTTCTTGATTTCGGATTTCAATTCATCGAGGGCCGCGTAGCGGGCGAGCTTGCCTTCGGTGAGGTAGCGCTTGCGGAACTCGGCACCGTACTTCGCGTGGATCTCGGCGACGAGCAGATCGGGTTCCGGCGCGGGCGGCAGCACCTTGGCGGGCAGGCCGGCCTTTGTGCGAAGTTCTTCGATCACGCCGATGATCTCGACGATGGACTTGTGCGCGAACATGATCGCGTCGCCCATCTCCTGTTCGGGCATTTCGCGGGCGAAGCCTTCGATCATCGTGATGGCGTCGCGCGTGCCGGCGACTATCAGGTCGAGATCGCTCTCTTCCATCTGCGACGCGGTCGGGTTGAGGACGAGTTGCCCGCCGACGCGGCCGACGCGGACGCCGGCGATCGGGGCCGTGAAGGGCATTTCGGAGATGTGCAGCGACGCCGACGCGCCGATCATCGCCAGCATGTCCGGGTCGTTCTCGCCGTCGAACGAGAGCGTGCTCGCCATGACCTGGACTTCGCGGGTGAAGTCGGCCGGGAACAACGGGCGGATGGGCCGGTCGATCAGGCGCGAAACGAGGGTTTCCTTGGTCGACGGGCGGGTTTCGCGTTTGATGAAGCCGCCGGGGAACTTGCCGGCGGCGTAAGTCTTTTCGCGGTAATCGACGGTGAGGGGGAAGAAATCGCGGCCGGGAATCTGACCGCCCATCGTGGCGGCGACGAGAACCATGGTTTCGCCATACTGGACGGTGACCGCCCCGTGCGCCTGTTTGGCAAGCTTGCCGGTCTCGATGATAAGGTTCGCGTGGCCGATCTGCCGTTCGACTCGTGTAACGGGCACTGTTCGGATCCTTTCGTACGTGGTGTGAGCCTGCGATTCGCGTGGTCGGGAAATGGGTTCAGCCGCACGGGTTGACCGGCGGCTGATGGCGAGGGAAGGAATTCGGTTCGCGTTGCGTTACTTCCGCAGCCCGAGCTTGCCGATGACTTGCAGATAGCGCTCCCGCTCGGTTTCGCGCAGGTAGTTCAGCAAGCCTGCCCGCTGACTGACCATCTTCAGCAACCCCCGCCGGCTGGCGAAATCCTTCGAGTGCGTGCGCATGTGCTCGGTCAGCTCGTTGATCCGAGCCGTGAGAATCGCGATCTGCACCTCGGGCGAGCCGGTGTCGGACTCCCCGCGTCGGAATTGCTGGATCAGTTCGGTCTTGCGGTCCTTCGTAATCGCCATCGCACCAGTCCTCTTTCTCTGTTCGACCTCCGCCGCGTCGCTCCTGCTCACGGTGTCCAATCATTCATGGTACGCCAGCTATCTGTTTATATCCGCGATGGGCAACGACTAGGGCACGGCGGGGTTTTTCGGAACCAGGACCCGGATTCCATCCCGCCGCCGGGCGGCCCGACACGCCAGATCGTCATGGTACGGACGAACCGGTTCACGTATCATCGACGGTGTCTCTCGCAGGAGGAGCTACCGGGCATGCCAGCACGAACGATTCTCTTTCTCACCCTCTGGATGGCCGGCACGGGCCTGATACCCGCCCAGGACAAGCCCTACGCCGGCGCGGCCTGCGCCCGACCCGTCGACGATTTCTTCAAGGACGACGTCTGGGGTAAGGTCGGCTCGCAGAAGTGTCTGACGTGCCATCAGAAGGGCGGCGACGCCGAGGAAAGCCAGTTCATCCTGAAAGACATCGCGAAGCTCACCGGCGAAGCAAAGGAAACGGCCCACCGACAGAACCGGAACGCCTTCGCGACGATGGCCGAGCGAAAGCACAAGGACCAATCGCGATTGCTCCTGAAAGTCGTCGGCGAACTCGACCACGGCGGCGACGCGGTACTCAAAGCCGATTCCGAAGCGTACAAGATCCTCGCGAAATTCGTCGGGCGGGTGAACGCCCCCGCGCCGGCACCGGCGATCGACCCGAAGGCGCCTCCCTTCTTCGAAGGCGTCAGCATGGCCGAACCGCGGAAGCTCCTGCGCCGGGCGACGCTCTCGCTCGCGGGCCGGCTGCCGACCGAGGCGGAGTTGAAAACCGTCGAACGCGACGGGGCCTCGGCGCTGCCCGCGATCCTCGACGCCGTGATGACGGAGGACGCCTTCTACGATCGCCTCCGCGAGGGCTTCAACGACATCTTCCTCACGCTTGGCATCGACGGGAACGCGGATGCGTCCGTGCTGTCCTACGAGCACTTCGAGAAGACCCGGCTCTGGTATCAAAAGTACGATCTGAGCCACATCAAGGACGAGAACGCGCGCCGGCAGGCCGGGTACAAACTCGCCAACGACTACCGCAAGGCCCTGCTCGGCGAGCCGATGAAGCTGATCGAGCATATCGTCCGCAACGACCGGCCGTTCACGGAGATCGTCACGGCCGACTACATCATGGTGTCGCCGTACTCGGCTCGCGGTTATGGCGTGTTTGATCAGTTGAAGGACCAGTTCAAGAACCCCGACGATCCGTTTGAGTACCTGCCGGTGAAGTTGAAGGCCCTCAAGGGCCGCTCGAAGGAGAATCACCAGGACTCGGCGACAGGCGACTATCCGCACGCCGGACTGCTCGCCCAGTTTCAGTACCTCGCCCGCTATCCGACGACCGAAACGAATCGCAACCGCCTCCGGGCGCGCATGTACTACCAGCACTTTCTCGGCATCGACGTGCTGGAACTGGCCGCGAGAGTGTCGGATGCGGCCGCGGCGCAGGCGAAGTTCAAGGTGCCGACGATGGAGGCGGCCGAGTGCGTCGTCTGCCATCGCACGCTCGATCCGGTCGCCGGGCTGTTCCAGGACTACTGGCGCTTCGATTCGAATTTCGCCCTCTACGGGAAGCGCAAGGGCGGCTGGTTCACCGACATGTTCGCGGCCGGATTCGAAGGCGAGGAACTGCCGAAGCCCGAACGCTGGCGCGCCCTGCAATGGCTCGGTGAGCGCACTGCGAAGGACCCGCGATTCGCCGTCGCGATGGTCGAACACGCGTGGTACCTGTTGAGCGGTCGCAAGGCGCTTTTGCCCCCGAAGGACCTGGACGATCCGCTCTTCGCCGCGAAGTATCGAGCGTATCGCGAGCAACGGAAGACGATCGAAGCGATCGCAGGAAAGTTCTCGCAATCCCATTTCAACTTCAAGCTCGTTCTCAAGGAATGGATCGCGTCGGACTTCTATCGCGTCGACGGACTCGCGACGGAACTGAAAGACCCGAAGCGCCGGGCCGAACTGGATGACCTCGGGATCGTGCGGCTGCTCGCGCCGGAGCAACTCGAACGCAAGGTTGGCGCGGTCTTCGGCGCGAAGTGGAACCGTCTCGACGGCGAGATGGCGAAGCTCTACGGCGGCATCGACTCGCAGGAAGTGACCGAGCGCGCCGCCGACCCGAGCGGAGCGATGGGCGCGATCCAGCGGATCCTATCCAACGACGTGGCTTGCCGGAATGTCGCGAAAGACTTCGCGCGCCCGGCGAAGGAACGCATGCTGTTCGCCGGCGTCGAGCCGGGCGATCTACCGGATGTCGATGAGAAAAAGATTCGCGCCGCGATCGTCCACCTGCACGAGCGGATCCTCGGCCGGCACGACCAGCCGGACTCGGCGGAGGTGGATCGCACCTTCAAGTTGTTCGCCGGCATCGTCGCCGACGCGAAGGAGCAGAAGGGCCTCGACAAGCGCGAGAGCTACTACTGCCGCCCCGAGCGCGACACCCCCGGCGCGAACGAGAAGGCCGCCGACCCGCACTACACGATCCGCGCCTGGCGCGCCGTCGTGACGTACCTGCTTCGGCGGCCGGAGTTCCTGTACGAGTAACACGAAGCCGGCGAGCCGAGCGGCGTCAGCCGCCGGGTTGCTCGCCGACACCCGGCGGCTGACGCCGCTCGGCTCGCCATTCCGAGGATGAACATGCGACGCGACTTCCTCAAGCTCTGTGGCTTCGCCGGCCTCGGCTTCGCCGTGCCGTTCGTTCATCCCAAGACGGCCTCCGCCGCGCCGAAGGACGAACCCTACGCCGGGCCGTACTACGTCGTTTTCAACGCCTCCGGCGGTTGGGACACCACCTACCTCATGGACCCGAAGGGCGTCAACGAAATCAACCGCCTCTACAAGGAAGGCGACATCCTCACGAAGGGGGCGCACAAGTACGCACCGACGGCCAAGACCGCGAAAGGCGGCATGTCCAACGAGGACTTCTACGCGAAGTACGGGAGCGAACTCTTCGCGTTCAACGGCCTCGATTACTCGGTGAACAACCACTCGCCCGGCGCCCGGTACATGGCCACGGGCAAGCTCGACAGCCTTGCGTATCCGACCTTCGCGGCGCTCGTGGCGGCGTGCCGCGGGCCGGATTGTCCGCTCGCGTTCCTGACGTTTGGCAACTACTCGAACACCGGCAACCTCGTGGCGATGTCGCGCGTGCCGTACCTGCCGTCGCTGCAGAAGATCGCGAACGCCGACGCCGTCGAGGGGAACCTGCGGGCCCCGTACCACGATCCGTTCGCCTTGGACCGGATCGAACAGGCCTTGAAGGAGAGCCAGGACGCGCGAAACCGAACACCGCGACTTCCGCGCGAGGAACGCGGGGAATCGATGCTCTACGCGGCGCAGGTCAACTCGAAGGCGCTCGCGCGCGTCACGCAGTACATCCCGAAGAGCGTGCCGAAGGAGCGGATGGCGCAGCAGGCGGAAATCGCGCTGGCGTCCTTCAAGGCCGGCGTCTGCGTCTCGGCGAACCTGACCATCGGCCAGTTCGACAGCCACGCCAACAACGACGCCGACCAGATGAAACTGATTCCCGAGTTCCTCGCCGGCATCGACTATTTCCTGCGGCGGGCCGAGGAGCTGAAGATCCGCGAGCAGCTCGTCGTCGTCGTGCAGAGCGAGATGGGCCGGACGCCGATGTACAACTCCGGCAACGGCAAGGATCACTGGTCGATCGGCTCGATCCTGTTCCTCGGCCCGAAGATCCGGGGAAACCGCGTGCTGGGCGCGACGGACGACAAGCAGTTCGCCGTGCCGTTCGATCCGAAGTCGCTCGCGCTCGACAAGGATAAGGGCATCCGCGTGCGGCCCGAGCATGTCCACGAGGCCCTGCGCGAATACGCCGGCATCGCGGAGCACGCAATGGCGAAGAAGTTCCCGCTCGGCGTGGCCGAGAAGGAACGGCTGACGAACTTCTGGGGTTGAGGACGCCCGGCGAGCCGTGCGGCGTCAGCCGCCGGGTTTCACGTCAGACGGCGCCGAAGGCGAGCGAGCAGTTGTGTCCGCCGAAGCCGAAACTGTTCGAGAGGACTTTCGTGACGCGCCGTTCGCGGGGCGAGCCGGGGATGTAGTCGAGGTCGCACTCGGGGTCGGGCGCGTAGTGGTTGGCGGTCGGGTGGAGGACGCCGTGACGGAGGCTCAGCGCGCAGGCGATGGCCTCGACGCCGCCGCTGGCACCGAGCAGGTGGCCGATCATGCTCTTAGTGCTGGAAATCGCCAGCTTCTTCGCGTGGTCGCCGAAGACTTGTTTCATCGCCTTCGTCTCGGCCACGTCGCCGAGGCCGGTGCTGGTGCCGTGGGCGTTGACGTATTCCACCTCGTCGAAGTTCCAGCGGGCCTCGCGGCATGCGGCGCGCATGGCTTCGGCGGCGCCGATGCCGTCCTCGTGCGGGGCGGTGATGTGATAGGCGTCGGCGGTGTTGCCGCAGCCGAGCAGTTCGCAGTAAATGTTCGCGCCGCGGGCCTTCGCGTGTTCGTACTCTTCGAGCACGAGGATGCCCGCGCCCTCGCTGAGGACGAATCCATCGCGGTCCTTGTCGAACGGGCGGCTGGCGTGCGCGGGATCGTCGTTGCGGGTGGAGAGCGCCCGCGCGGCGATGAAGCCGCCGAGTCCGGTGGGCGTGATGGCGGCCTCGGCACCGCCGGAGACGATGACGTCGGCGAAGCCGTACTGGATCTGCCGCATCGAGTCGCCCATGGCGTGGGCGGCAGAGGAGCAGGCGGTGCTGACGGTGGTGTTCGGGCCGCGCAGGCCGTATCGGATGCTGATGTTGCCGCTGGCGGCGTTCGGGATCATCTTGGGGATGACGAACGGGGACATGCGGTCCGGTCCCTTGGAGAGCAAGGTACCGTGGCCGTCCTCGAACTCGGCGAGGCCGCCGATGCCGCTGCCGATGATGCAGCCGGCACGGAACGGATCGAGTTTGGCGAAGTCGATGCCGCTATCGGCGACGGCTTCATGGGCGGCAAAGAGCGCGAACTGCGTGAACCGATCGAGCCGGCGGATCGACTTGGCGTCGATGCACGTTTCCGGCAGGTAATTCTTGACTTCGCCACCGAAGCGGACTTTGTATTTGGCAACGTCGAAGAGGGTCAACGGCGCAATGCCGGAGCGGCCGCCGAGGAGGCCGCGCCAATACTCCGGGACGGAATTGGCCAGCGGATTGACCGTACCCAGACCGGTGACGACGACACGGCGGGTCATCGCGACTCCCGAGGAAGAGGAGGCAAAACGCCTCAGGCTTTCGCGCCGCCGTCCTTGCTGCGAACGGCCACCTTGATGTGCTCGACCGCTTCACCGACGGTCTTGATCTTCTCGGCCTGATCATCCGGGATCTGAATGTCGAACTCTTCTTCGAGTTCCATAACCAGTTCCACGATATCCAGCGAATCGGCGCCGATGTCTTCGATGAAGCTGGTCTTGTCCGTCACTTGGTCCTTGTTGACGGCCAGGTGTTCGCAGACGATGTCGATCACTTTCTGGCGAATTTGCTCGTCGGACACGCTCGGTTCCTCCAGGGCGGCACGGCTCGCAGGTCCACCGGTGTTCCGGTGCGCTCCGCCGCCGGGCTTGTTTCGTGGGGTTGGCCGCCGACGGCTCGCGCGGGCGGTTCAGGGCCTAACTTCCAGTCTGTGGGTTAGAACTTACGGAGGTTCCGCCGAAAAGAAAAGCCCTTTCCCGTCGCGAAACTCCGCCCCGCCCTCCTCAGGACACGATCGACTTCCGACGCTGGATATAGTCCCAGACGACAAACCGTTCCAAACTCCGCCCGGCGCTGTAGATCACGCGGCCCTTGGTGCTCTCCGCCATCGTCCGAGCGAACCGGATGTCCTCCTCCGTCTGGCTCCACGTCGAAAGCAAAAAGATGTTGATCGTGATTCCTTCCCGGGCGCACAACTTCGCCTCGCGCAGCGTCGCTTCTTCGGTGCGCGGGTCGGGCGGGTAGAGCAGGAACAGCTTGCTCCCCTCGAAGTGCGCCGTCGGCAGGCCGTCGGTCACGAGCATCACCTGCTTGTTCGGCGTGTCTTGCGCTGCCAGATAACGCCGCGCCGTCTGGAGGGCGTGCTGGATGTTCGTGAAGTGCCAATGGACGTCGCTCTCCATCATTTTCGGGTTGGCCATGTCGGCGACTTGACGCACGACCGGGGAGCGGATCGTCACGACCTTCGGCATCAGTTCCGGGATCTCGGCGAGGTGCCGCGGCTTCGCGAAGGTGTACATCTCGATAAACTGCAGGAAGTCGCCCGGGTACTCCGATCGGATCAGTCCGTCGAGCGCGAGGCCCATGCGCTTGACGTTCACGTACAGGCCGCTGCTTCCCATCGAGCCGGACATGTCGAGCAGCACGCAGGTCGCCGCCCGCGGCGTGTTCTTAGTCTCGTGAACGACAATGTCGTCGGGCCTCATGCGCACGCGGCCGTCCGTCGCGCCCTCGCGCAGCATCGCGTTCACGAGGCTGCCGGGAATGTCCATGTGTGCCACCGAATCGCCGAACTCGTACGCCTTCGTCCGCGGCGATTCGACCGCCCCCTCCCCGACCACCGCGTCCGGGTGCCGACCCGTCCGCGACGCCTGCAGATCGCTGAAAATCGTCGTCAGCACCTTCGACTGGAACAGCCGCAGCGCCTTCGGCGTCATCCGGTATTCGCCAGACTCGGTCCGCTCCAGCCCCTGCTCCTCGGCCTGCCGACGGATGTAGCGCTCGATCGCTTCGTTCAATTCGCGGAGGTGTTCCATCCCCTCCTGGTCGAGGTACTCCTGCAATTCGTCGAGATCGATGTAGCCGAGCTGGCCGGTCTTCTGCACCTGGTCGAGTTGTTCGAGCAGCTTGTCCAGTTCCTCAAGCTCGGCCTTGATTTCGAGGGCTTCCGGGACGGTCATTGGCTGTCGACCGGTGAACTCGTACTTCGCGGCCAGTTCGTCCACCTGATACTTGTCGCCAAGCGCCTGCACCAGCCCGGGCAGCTTGCGCGTGAACTCGCGGTCCTCGCGGCCGGCGCGGTAATAGAGATTTTCCAGCTCGTAGAGTTGCTCGTCCTTCACCGCTTCGCGGTATTCGCGTTCGAGCGCCTTCGGCGGCCGCAGGTCGGCGGCGCGCGATCGGAACTCCTTCCCGGCCTCGCGCACCACCTTATCCGTCTCGTACGTCTCCAGTATCTGTTTCTTCCGATCCTTCAGCTTTTGGCGCAGGAAGTCGATGTTCGCGATCATCCCGCCGATCTGGCTGGGATCGATGCGGACCATCGACGCCAGCTCCTCGTCCGTGAATTCGCGCCGTTCGCCCTCCTCCAGCATGCGCTCGAACGCGGCCGAGACGAGGTCCGGCGGCGGTTGCGTCGGACTGGGAAACGTCAACGGATCGTACTTTTGATACGTGTGGATGATGCCACCCAGATGGTCCCGTCGACTCATGACTTGCCCCCGTCAGGGAATCGCCTGTTACACAATAGTCGCTTGGCGACCCCGACTTCCCGCGAGTACGATGGACGATTGTACGCGAAGGGAGAGCGAGCCATGCGGCGATTCCTGGCGGCGATGACCTTGGCAGGCGGGGCGCAGCTGACTGCGGCCGAACCGGACGAACTGGTCCGCCGGCTGGCGGATCCGAGCTTCGCCGTTCGCGACGCCGCCGCGAAGGACCTGCTCAAACTTGGCGGCGCGGCCCTGCCGGCCGTGCGCTACGCCCGCGACACCTCCGAGCAGCCCGCCCTCCGCGAACGCGCCGAGGCGATCCTTCCGCGGCTCGAACGGCTCGCCGAATCCGAGCGCGTCCTCGCAGCGACGCGCATCCGGCTGGACTACCGCGAAATCCCGTTGTCCCAGGCCGTCGCGGACTTGAAATCCCGCACCGGCATTCCGCTCCAGTTGATCCCGGAGCAGGTCGCGAACCCGGCGCGCCCGGTCACGCTCGCCGGCGAGTTCGCACCTTGGGAAGCGGTCGAGAAGCTCTGCGCCGCGGCCGGGTTGAAGGAGGACCACCGCGCCGAGCTTCCCCTGCCAAAGGGAGTCGCCGAGAATCCGAACGTCAACATCTACAGCAGCCGACCCGTGTACTTTGGCTCGCCCGGCCCGCAATCCGCCTTTTACTCACCGTCCACTGCACCCGTGCTGCTGGTCGACGGCCAGTCCGCGCCGCTCGCCGGCGTCCGCGACAAGACCATCCGCGTGCTGATGCTTCCGGCCGGGCATTCCGCCAACCGCGTCGTTCGCGGCGCCGGCACCGTCGTCGCACACCTCGATGTCGCCCCGCTGCCGAAACTGAACTGGGCCGGCGCCAGCCGCGTGCGAGTGACCCGCGCCGAAGACGAAGACGGCCGGCCGATCTTCGCCGACCAACGCACCGCCGCGATCGCGCCGAATTTCTCCCCCTACTCCGCCCTGCAATGGCGCGGCGGCGGATTGATGATCGAAGACGGCACCTCCGGCACCCTTCCGATCCACTCCGCCGCCCACAACCCGCGGCTCACCCCGCTCACCTTGCGCACCGAGGACCGCGCGATCAAGACCCTGCGCCGCCTCGAAGGAATCGTGGTGGGGGACGTACGCCGGACCAACGAATCGATCATCGAGATCAATGACATCAAGGCCGCCGTCGGTCAGGTCCACGAAGGACCGTATCAACTCAAACTGGCGATCACGGGCTATACGGTTGCAGCCTCCGGTGCCGTGACCGTGAAGGTCCGCGCGGAACTGCCGCAGCTCTGGGCCATCGCCGGCGCAGGAGCAAACTTCGACCCCGTACTGGTCCAGGAATTGAACATCGGCACGATCCAGAATCGGCTCGCGTTCCACGACGCGGCCGGGAAGCGATGCAAGGCCCCGCAGCAACGGCGCGCTACTTACTCCGGCAACAACTGGAGCCAAAGTTACGAAACCGAACTTTACTTCCCGCCCAGCGATCCCCCGATCGCCGGGGCCGGCCCGCCGGTCAAGGCCGTGCTGACCGGCACCCGGCTCGCCACGATCGAAATCCCCTTCGCGATGGAAAACGTCCGTCTGCCATAAGCCGGACGATCCGCCGGAAAATCGCCCAATACCGTTGTTCGCGGAACGGAGACCGCGTAAACTGAATGCGGTATTACCTCGTTATCCTTCGAGTCGGGGCGGCCCCATGAACCGTCGCATCTTCCTCCGTTCCCTTTCCGGTCTTTCCGCACTCGGCGTGGCCACGCTCGCCGGGTGTACGCCGGCGGAACAAGCCGCGACCTGGGAAACCACGCGGCCCGGCCCGAAGGTCCTCGCCTCGTTCGCTCCGATCCAGTGCTTCGCCGCCAACGTCGCCGGCGACGATGCCACGGTCCGCGTCGTCTTCGGCGATCAGGGGCCGCACCACATCAAGGATAACCCGGCCCACGTGAAAATGTTCGCCGGCGCCGACGTCGTTTTCATCAACGGCCTCGGCCTCGAAGACCGCAACGTCAAAACCATCCAACGCAGCCTGTCGAAGAAGGTCCCGGTCGTCGCGCTCGGCAAGCTCCTCCCCGAAACCCTGCTCATCGAAGGCAGCTGCGCCTGCTGCAAGGAGGAAGAGGGTGCCGAAGAGCACGACCACGACCATGGCGACCACGACCCGCACGTCTGGATGGGTCTCGATCAGGCCGTGAAAATGGTCGAAGCCATCCGGGATGAGCTGGCGCGTCGCGATCCGGCCCACGCGGAGGGCTACGCGAAGCGTGCGGAGGCCTACAACTCGAAACTCCTCAAGCTCAAGGCCGACGGGATCGCGATGCTGAAGGACAAGACCGAACGGCAGTTCATCAGCTTCCACGAATCGTTGAACTACTTCGCCAAAAACTTCGGCCTTCGCCTGCCGGAAGTGATCCAGACGAATCCGGGTCAGGAACCGACGCCCAAGGAACTGAAGCAATTACTGGAACGATGCGAGAAGAAGGGGATCCGCGTCATCGCCATCGAGCCGCAATACGGTTCGGGCACGTCGGCGAAGGCCGTCGCGGATGCGTTGAAATCCAAGGGGCTTGCCGACGTCCGCACCATCGTCATCGATCCGCTGGAAACCGCCGTCGAAAGCGAATTCAACGCCAACTGGTACGAAACGAAAATGCGGGCGAACCTCGAGACCCTCGCCAAGGCGCTGAAGTAATGCCGATCTCCCTCGCCGTTCGCGATACCGGCCCGCCGATGGTCAGCATCCGCGGCCTGCGCGTGCTCCGCGGCGGTCGCCCCATCCTGTCCGATCTTTCCTGCGATATCGCACGCGGGAAGATCACCGCAATCGTCGGCCTCAACGGCTGCGGCAAGTCCACCCTACTCCGCACCCTCGTCGGCGAGTTCGCCTACACCGGCTCGATCAAGTTCGCCTGCGGCGAGGACCATTCCCGCCCGCGGCCCGATCATGTCGGCTACGTCCCGCAACGGCTGAGCATCGAGTCTTCCCTACCCATCACCGTGCGGGACCTCATCGGTCTGGCCCAGCAGCGCTGGCCGATCTTCTTCGGCGTCTCCCGCCGCGCCGTCCGCAAGCTCCAGCCCGCCCTCGAACGCGTCGGCGTTCCGCCCTCACTGCTCGATGTCCCGATCGACGGCCTCTCCGGCGGTCAACTCCAGCGCGTCATGCTCGCCCTCGCCCTCGAACCGAAACCCGAACTGCTGCTGCTCGACGAACCGTCCTCCGGTATCGACTTCAAGGACCAGCAGGGGTTCAACAACCTGCTCGCCGAAATCAACGACGAATCCGGCACCACCATCGTGCTCGTCTCGCACGACTTGAACACGCTGAACCAGTTCGCCCACCACGTCCTCTGCCTGCGGGGCGGCCGGATCATCGCCGAAGGCGCACCCGCCGAGGTGCTCACACCCGAGGCGATCGCGCAGACCTTCGGCCCGACGGCTCTGCCCGGTCTTTCGGCCTGACAAACGCAAAAAGGGGACGCAGCTCGTTTTGAAAACGAGCTGCGTCCCCTTTTTGCTCACGGCGTCTCCTTGGCCATTTCGACTAGCTTGTTTTTCAAGGCCGCCGCAGCCTTGACGGCCTGTGCATCCGACCGATAACGCTCGTTTCCGGCCGCGTCGGGGCGGATCACCGCGCCATCGAACGACACTCCCGCGAACAATCCGCGACTGCGCGAATACGACAGGATCTCCGCTTCGAGCCTGGCATCGGTCGCCGCGGCCGCCACGCGCCCCACCGGCCCCGCGGCCACGGCGACATCCGCGCCGAGGGTGATCTTTCCCTTGCCGTCCAGTAATCGGTCCAAACTCTTCCGTTGGCGAAATACAAGTACGACGTCGGTCGATTCGACGCCGGCCTGGAAGCCGATGCTGGCCGCCCCGAAATTCACGAAGACCGGATCGCCCCAGGTTCCGTCCTTCTCGCGCGCCATCACGAGGCCGCGACCGCCCCGCCCCGCCAGCACGAACCCCACCTTCACCACGCGCGGGATGATCGCGATGCCGTTGGCCTCGGCAAGCAGTTTCGGCGGGATGCTCTTGAGCGGGATCTTGGCCAGTTCATCCAGGACCTCCGTGGCATCCTCCAAGGTCTGCACGTTCGTCGGCGGAAGCGCCGGCAGCGGCGCGGCCGCGAGCGCCAGAATCAGGACGGCGAGGAACATTCGGGTCATGGGTTTCTCCTTGGGGGTTCCCGGATGATCGACCCGGAATGCTAAACCGGAACCGACCGAAGCGCATAGCCCGACTCGGATCGAGGAGGTCTCCCACGCCGCGGGGGTCGCTCGCGCGACAAGCTGCTTTCCTTCTCCATCGCGATGCGTTATCGTTGGGGTTCCCACCGAGGAACCGAGATGTACCGCGTATTGTTTCTGCTGCCGCTTTTCGCGATGGCGCCGCACCCCGGCGCGGCCGAACCGCCCGCGAAGGCGGCGGATGCGAGTTGGATCAAGCCCGCCTTGGCGGCCGTCGACGCCAAACTCGACGGCGAGATGAAAAGCCTGCTCGACCTTTACTACCACCTCCATGCGAATCCGGAGTTGTCGCTCAAGGAGGTGAAGACCGCGGCGCGGATGGCGGAGGAACTCCGCGCGCTCGGCTTCACCGTCACGGAGAAGGTCGGCGGCACCGGCGTCGTCGGCGTGTTCAAGAACGGCCCCGGCCCGACCGTGCTCGTCCGCACCGACCTCGACGCCCTGCCCGTCACCGAACAGACCGGCGTCGGCTACGCCTCGAAGGTCCGCACGCTCAACCGCGACGGCACCGAGGTCGGCGTCATGCACGCGTGCGGCCACGACGTGCACATGACCAGTTGGGTCGGCGCCGCCCGCGTCCTCGTCGGGTTGAAGGACCGCTGGTCCGGCACGCTTGTCTTCATCGGCCAGCCGGCCGAGGAGATCGGCGTCGGTGCCAAGGCGATGCTCGACGACGGCCTGTTCCAGCGTTTCCCGAAACCCGATTACTGCCTGGCGCTCCACGCCGACTCGCACGCCAAGATCGGCACCATCCGCTACAGCGAAGGCCTCGCGCTCGCCAACGTCGATACCGTCGACGTGACCGTCCGCGGCAAGGGCGGCCACGGCGCCGCCCCGCACACCACCGTCGATCCAATCGTCCTGTCCGCACGGATCATTCTCGACTTGCAAACCATCGTCAGCCGCGAGGTGAACCCGACCGACCCCGCCGTCGTGACCGTCGGCTCCATCCACGGCGGGACGAAGCACAACATCATCCCGAACGAAGTGAAGCTGCAACTGACGGTGCGCAGCACGAAGGACACCGTGCGCGATCAGGTATTGAAGGCGATCGACCGGATCTGCAAGTCGGCCGCCGAGGGAGCGCGGGCGCCCGCGCCGACGGTGAAGGTGAACCTCGACGAGTACACGCCGTCGACGATCAACGACGTGCCGCTGGCGAAGAAGACTGTCGCCGTGTTCCGCGAGGTTTTGGGGACGACGAACGCGATCGAGCGCCCGCCGATCATGGGCGGCGAGGACTTCGGCCGCTTCGGCAAGGGCGGCGTGCCGATCTTCATGTGGTTCCTCGGCACCGTACCCGACGACCGCTTCAACGAATCGGAACGGCCGGAGGGCAAGCCGCTGCCGTCGATGCACTCGGACAGCTACGCACCGGCACCCGAACCGAGCGTTCGCACCGGCGTGCGGACGATGACGATGGCGGTGTTGAATCTGATGAAGAAGTGAGTGCGTTGAAAAGGGGTCGGGAGTCGTTTCCGCGGCGGAAACGACACCCGACCCCTTTTCAACGCCCGTTTGCTCAGCCGGCGACTTTCTTCACGTCGTCGGCCGTGATGAGGCGGGCGGGCTTGTTCAGCTTCACGCTCAGCCAGCTCATGACGGACGGGATGTACGGCAGCGAACCCTTCTTCACCAGTTCGATCATCCGCTTGTCGCGGCTAGCGCGTTCCTTGCGCTTCAGCGCGCCGTTGACGGCGCGCGAGATGGCGGCATTGTCGCGGGCGCGGTCCATGCGGCTCGCGGTGGACATTCGGTCGGCCATGTCTTCCCCAAGGTCTGGTATCCGAAATCGAACTGTATTTGTAGTGCCCGCGGGATTTTCGGCCATCCGGCACCGGCGATTTTCAGATCGCGTAGTCCTGATCGGTCGGCGGCGCCCCGAAGAACTTCGCCGTCTTCGGCGTCACGAACACCGGCTCGCCCACGCGCAGGTTCAGTTCCCGGTGCCGGTCCGGCGTCACGTCGATGTTCAACATCAGGCCGAAATCCTCCGCCTCGACCCGCACTTTCACCACCGAACCGGCCGCGTTGATGTGGACCACCTTCGATTGCAGCGACTTGCCGACCTCCGCCCGGCGCGACAGGTCCAGCTCGTGCGGCCGCACGAACACCGTCGCCTCGCCGGACGCGCTCCGGCCGACGCGCCCCTGCGCCACCGGCATCTCCACGTGGCCCAGCAGCACGCGCCCCCCCTCCAGCCGCGCCGTGATGACGTTCACGTTCCCGAGGAAGTCCATGACGAATTCGTTCGCCGGATGATCGAACACCTCCTCCGGCGTGCCCGCCTGCTCGATCCGCCCCTTGTTCATCAGCACGATCTTGTCCGCCACGTCCAGCGCCTCGGATTGATCGTGCGTCACGAACAGGCTCGTGACGTGGAACTGGTCGTGGAACTTCCGCAGCCAGGTGCGCAGCTCCTCGCGGACCTTCGCGTCCAGCGCGCCGAACGGCTCGTCCAATAAAATTACCTTCGGCTCCGGCGCGAGCGCCCGCACCAGCGCGATGCGCTGCTTCTGCCCGCCGGAGAGCTGCGACGGGAACCGCTCGGCCATTTCGTCCAGCCGCACGAGGTGCAGGAGCTCGCGCACCCGGTCGCGGATCTTCGCCTCGCTCCACTTCCGCACGCGCAGCCCGAACGCGACGTTCTCGAACACCGTCATGTGCTTGAACAGTGCGTAGTGCTGGAAGACAAAACCCATATTCCGGTCGCGCGGCGACCGGTTGGTGATGTCGTCCTGCTCGAATTGCACCGTGCCGGCGTCGGGCGTCTCTAGCCCGGCGACGATGCGCAGGAGCGTCGTCTTGCCCGATCCGGACGGACCGAGCAGCGCGACGAGCGAGCCGGACGGTGCCTCCACCGTCACGTCGTCGAGTACTTTCGTACTGCCGAAGCTCTTGGAAATGTTCTGCGCCAGAATGCTCATCGCGGGAAAACCCTACGAATCCAGTCGTGTTTTCGAGTCCGTACAACAGGACTGTTGTACGGGATGCCGCCGGAACCGTAGCGAGTCGCCGCCCGATGAACCAGCCGAATCCGCTCGTCGCGCTCCGCGGCATCTCCATCTCGCGTGGGGATTGCCTGCTCGCGAACCTCGATTGGTCGATCCGGCCCGGCGAAGTCTGGGCGCTCGTCGGCGCGTCCGGTTCGGGCAAGACCACGCTGCTCGAACTCTTCGCCGGCACGCTGCGCGCCGACGCGGGCACCGTCGACCGCACCATCCCCGTCGCGGCGATCGCGTTCGTCGCCTTTCGCGAACAGTCCCGCGCGTTCTCCTATGCCGGCCACTACTACCAGCAGCGGTACGAATTCGCCGACAGCGAGGAACCCTTTGTTCTCCGGCAATTCCTGAACGCACCGACGGAAGCGGAGGCGATCCGCGTCGCCGGCGAGTTCGGCCTCGCGGACAAGCTCGACCTCGCGTTCCTTAAGCTCTCGAACGGCCAGACTCGCCGCGCTCGGATCGCCAGGGCCGTGCTCGCCAACCCGAAGCTCCTGCTGCTCGACGACCCGTTCGTCGGCCTCGACGCCGCCGGCCGCGCCAAACTCGTCGACATCATGAGGAGGCTCAGTGAACGCGGGACCGCGATCGTGTTCACGGCGCTCGCCGACGAAGTGCCCGATGGGGCACAAGCCTTCGAGTTGACGAAGTCGGAACCAACCCCGTCGCCAACCGCGCAAACGCGGACGGTACATCGACCGATCCCGCCCGACGCGCCCGCGGTGCTGGAATTGAACAACGTCACCGTCCGCCACGGCGGCCGCGAGATCCTCTCGGACATTTCGTGGACGGTCCGCGCCGGGGAACGCTGGGCGATCGTCGGCCCGAACGGCGCGGGCAAGACCACGCTCCTTGCGCTCGCGTGCGGCGACCACCCGCAGGCGTTCAGCAACGATGTCCGCCTCTTCGGCCGGCAGCGCGGCGACGGCGAAACCATCTGGGACGTCAAGAAACGGATCGGCTTCGTCTCGCCGGAATTCCACCTCTACTTCAGTGAACCGCTGACCGCGTTCGAGGCCGCCGCCACCGGCTTCCACGACGTACTGCTGTACCGCCCGCCGACCGAAGCCGAGGCCGCGCGGGTGGGAGAATTGTTCCGCACGTTCGGCGCGGCCGAGTGGATGCACCGGCCCTTCCGCCAGCTCCCCACCGGCCGGCAGCGACTCGCGCTCGTCGTGCGGGCACTCGTGAAGAAGCCCGAATTGTTGATTCTGGACGAACCGTTCCAGGGAATGGATCAACCGACAGCGAACGCGATCCGCGACTGGCTGGATGGCAACGTGTCGCCGGAGCAAACCCTGATCTTCGTGACGCATCGCCCCGCGGAGATCCCGCGCATCGTGAACCAGACGCTGCGATTGGACGCCGGACGAAGCGTGAGTGAATTGTAGGTCGGGCCGAGTCTTCGAGGCCCGACAAGAACCTTGGCAAAACCTGTCGGGCCTCGAAGACTCGGCCACGACCTACGAGGAAGCCTTGCTCGGCACCGTCTCCTTCACCTTGAACAGAACCTTGGCAAAACCTGTCGGGCCTCGAAGACTCGGCCCGACCTACGAAGACACACCGCTCGGCGGCGTTTCTTTCACCTTGAACAGCAGCATGTTCCGGCCGTATTTGCGCACGTCCCACGTCTCGGGTTCGATCAATCGATCCACGGGGAAACCGTCCTCGGCTTGGATCGTCAGCACGCTTTCCTCCGGCGCCTTCGCCAGCAAGGTGTGTACGAACTCGAGGAACGCCGGAATCTTCGCGGGGTCGAGGTCGGGAAACGGCGGGCTGAGGAAGAGGTTCACCGGTCCCGAATTCGCCGGCGGCACCCAGCGCTCCGCCCAGCGATATCCATCGGCCTTAAGGACCTGCGCGCGGTCGGCGACGCCGAACCGGTCGATCGCCTTTTGAATCTCGGCCGCCTGCTTGCCGTTGGCTTCAATCAGCCGTGCGCCGGCCGCGCCGCGGCTGACGGCCTCGAGGCCCACGACGCCGGTGCCCGCGAAGATGTCGAAAAAGAGCCGGCCCGGCACCGCGTTGCCGAGGATGCTGAAGAGCGCCTCGCGCACGAGTTGCGGCGTCGGCCGCATTCCTTCGTGGACGAACACGGTCAGCTTGCGGCCCTTGAGCGAGCCGGCCACGATCCGGATCTCCGCCTTCTCCGTCCCTTCCAGTTTCGGTTTCATGGGGTTTTCTTAGCGGAATCGCCGGGAACCGCCATCGCCTCGGGGTTCGCTTGACAATTTCCAATAATATATAAATGTTCACATATTCAACGCGCGGAGGTTTACCCCATGACCGCCACCCTGGCCAACCGGATCGCCGGCCACTTCGACACGCCCGAGCCGATTACCGTCCCCGCCGCGCCCGCGGAACGCAAGGCCGCCTATGACGAGGCGATCCTCGCGGCCGTTCGCTTCTATGCGCGCCGGCTCGAACATCGCGACGGCGCCACCGCCGAACGCGCCGCCGCCGCCCTGCTCGCCCTCGAATCCACCCGGCTGCGCCACGGCCGCAAGATCGCCGGCACCCACGACGTCGAGTTCGATGCCAAGCTGAAGCCGCTCACGCCCATCGACTCCGATCGGTTCCCGCTCGACGACGAGGACGCGGACGACTCCATCGGGGACGATCACGCGAACGAGGAGGAGGACGACGAAAACGATTTTGAGGACGACGAGGAATTCGACGACGAGGAAGACGTAGACGTGCCGCTGTCGGCGGGCCGGGATGTATTTCGGCCGACCCCGTCGCGATTCACCCCTGCCGAGCGTGAGGAGATCGAAACGGAATTCGCGAAGTACACGGCGGCGCGGGACCGGCACGAGCGCCGCCTGCGGGATGAGGCGGCGGCCGAGTCGGCGGGAATCGTGATCGTGCACGAACCCGCGCGGCCGGTCCCCTTCCCGAATTGGGGTGCCGACCGTTGGCCCGAGACGGTGACGGATTCGATCGAATCGCGGTCGGGTCTATAATGACGGCATCGAACGGGAGGCGGCGATGCGGCGCGCGACAACCCTTTTCGCAATGATTCTCGTCGGATCGGTGTGCGTCGGGGCGGAACCGACGGCCGCCGAACGCGGGAAGCGCGCGCTCGAATCGAAGGCGTTCATCCCGTCGTTCTGGCCGCGCGCCGCGTACGACCTCGTCTGGAAGCAGTGGGGCGTCGCCGAGAAGCCGAAGGACTACGCCGCCGCGTTTAACGAGCGATACGGCTTGCACCCCGCGCCGTACGCCAACGACGGCTTGCCGATGGGCCTGCGCGTCGCCCCGTACCTGCCGCTCGTCAAGGGGATCGCGCTCGATTGCATGACTTGCCACGGCGGCAGCCTCCGCGGCACGAGCATCGTCGGCCTCGGCAATGCGTCCCTCGATATCCAGTCGCTCTTCGAAGACCTGTACGTCGCCGGCAAGATTCCGGCGAAGCTGCCGTTCACGTTCACCCAGACACGGGGGACGAACGAAGCCGGCGCGTTCAGCGTCTACCTTCTCGGCTACCGGAACGACGACCTGAGCCTCCGCGAAAGCCTGCGCGACCTTGGCCTCAAGGACGACAGTTGCGAGGACGTGCCCGCATGGTGGCTGCTCAAGAAGAAGAAGACCATGTACCACGTCGGCGCGACGGATGCGCGGTCGGTGCGGTCGCTCATGCAATTCATGATGCACCCGCTCACGCTGCCGAAGGACTTCGAACGCGCCGAGCCGGAATTCCGCGATATCCAGGCGTATCTGCTTTCTCTCGAACCTCCGAAGTATCCGTTCCCGATCAACGCGAAGCTGGCGGCCCAAGGCCAGACCGTGTTTGAATCGAACTGCGCGAAGTGCCACGGCTCGTACGGCGAACACGCGAGCTACCCGAACAAGATCGTGCCGCTCGACGAGATCGGCACCGACCGCACGCGATTCGACAATATCGGCGTGAAGTTCGGCGAGGCCTATGCGGCGAGCTGGTTCGCGAAGGAGTCGCCGCCCCGGCCGATCCGCGCGACCGCCGGCTATCAGGCGCCGCCCCTCGACGGCGTCTGGGCCACCGCGCCGTACTTCCACAACGGCAGCGTACCGACGCTCGACGGCGTGTTGAACTCCCACGCCCGCCCCAAGCGATTCACCCGATCTTTCCGCACGAATGAGGAGGACTTCGAGAAGGATCGCGTTGGCTGGAAGGTGACCGAGGTCGAACCGGTCGCGCGAAAGCTGACACCGTTCGAACGGCGCAAGATCTACGACACGACCCAGCGCGGCCGCGGCAACGCCGGCCATACCTACGGCGACGACCTGAGCGCCGACGAACGACGGGCGCTGATCGAATACCTCAAGACGCTCTGACCGAAGGGTTCCGATGTCCCGCCCCTCCCCCGCTCCCGAATCCCGTTCCCGGCCGGCCCTCTGGCTGGCGGCGGTCGCCGGCGCACTCGCGATCGCCGGTCTGGCGTTTGTGTACCTGCAATCGAAGCCGGCCGACCCGAACGCGCCCCCCGGCCCCACGCCCGAAGGGATGGTCTGGATACCCGGCGGTTCATTCACCATGGGCTACGACGCCAGCCCGGACCGCGATGCGCCGACCCATACCGTCGAGGTCGACGGCTTCTGGATGGACGCCACCGAAGTGACCAACGCCCAGTTTCGCCAGTTCGTGGAGGCGACCGGTTACGTGACCACCGCCGAGCGCAAGCCGCGGGCCGAGGATTTCCCCGGTGCCAATCCGGCCGACCTCGTTCCGTTCTCCGCGGTGTTCCGCTGCTTCGAGTGCGACGCCAAGGAATGTGACCGGCTGCGAACGGAGAAGCTGAACCGCAACGAACCGGCACCGGGGCCGGAGTGGTGGGCCAAGAGCGTGGGGGCCTCGTGGCGGAAGCCGGAGGGCGAAGTGAGTTCGATCGACGGGAAGGACCAGTACCCCGCTGTGCATATCTCGTGGGAGGACGCGGCCGCCTACGCGAAGTGGGCGGGGAAGCGCCTGCCGACCGAGGCGGAGTGGGAGCGCGCGGCGCGCGGCGGACTCGAACGGGCGCAGTACGCCTGGGGCCACGACGCGCAGGGGAAGGACGGGCGGTACTTCGCGAACACCTACCAGGGCCGGTTCCCCGCAACGGTCGAGGGCCGCGACGGCTTCAAGGGACTCGCCCCGGTCAAGTCGTTTCCAGCGAACGGCTTCGGGCTGTACGACATGAGCGGGAACGCCTGGGAATGGTGTGCGGACTGGTACGACCGCAACTACTATGGCTACGCTCCGAAGCGCAACCCGACCGGGCCGGCGAACGGCGAGGAACGGGTACGCCGCGGTGGATCGTACCTGTGCGCGGACGAATACTGCCGGCGGTACCTGCCGGGGACGCGCGACAAGGGCGCCCCGGAGGACAGTGCGTGCCACACGGGGTTCCGCTGCGTGAAAAGCCCGGAGGGAACTGGGATTGCGGCCGGCGGAACCGGGCCGTAGACTCGCAGAACTTGTGATTCTCATGAGGTCGGCATGGACGCCGTCGGGCCTACCGATTTCACGCTGTATATCGAACGGGTTGTCGAACCCTATACGGGAATGCCGTTGCTCGGCGTGTCCGGCTTTGCGCCGACGCGGGACTGGAAGGTCCAAGTCTGGTACGACTCCGAACTGGCCATCGCAGTGGACGCGGCGAGCGGCGCGGGGAATGCGTTTTCGACGCAAATCCCCTGGGAACCGGCCGAACGGATCCGCGTCGTCGCCCAAGGCGTTCGCGATGTAGTCTTGTTCGACGGCGCGGCTGCGAGCGTCGCCGATCGCGCGAAGCCGGCGGATGCGCGGGGGACCGGTTTTCTCCACCGCGCGATCCGCAGTGTCACGAGCGGCGAAGTGCTCTCCCTCTCGCGGTGGGGAGGGCGGCTCGGGCGGTTTTGGGGATTGTCCCGAACGCTCCGGCACAAGTTGCGGAACCGCCGGCTCGACGCGAAGGCTCCGCCCCGTCCGCCGCACGATGCGTACGTGGAACGGACCGCGATCGACGCCTCCGTCGAAGAGCAACTGCGATCGCGAGCCGCCGCCCTGCGATACCGGCCGAGGATCAGCATCCTGATGCCGGTTTACAACGTGGCGCCGATCTGGTTTCGCCAGGCCGTCGCGAGCGTGGTCGGCCAACTGTACGAGAACTGGGAACTTTGCATCGCGGACGACTGCTCAACGAAGCCGGAGTTGATGGCGGAATTCGCGACGCTACCGGACGATCCGCGCATCAAGTTCGTGAAGCGCGAACGCAACGGCCACATTTGTGCCGCGACGAATTCCGCCGCGGACCTGGCGACCGGCGAATATGTCGCCCTGCTGGACCACGACGACTGCCTCGCGCCCGACGCGCTGCTGGAAGTCGTCTCGGCCCTTCAATCGCGACCCGATGCGGATCTGATCTACACCGATGAGGACAAGATCGATGTCGCCGGCCACCGATACGATCCACAGTTGAAGCCGGATTGGTCGCCGGAGTTGCTCCTGAGCTACAACTATGTGAACCATTTCACGGTGCTGCGCCGGAGCCTGTTCGAATCGGTCGGACGCTACCGGATCGGATACGAGGGTTCCCAGGACCACGATCTGCTCTTGCGGGCGACGGAACGAACCGATCGCGTCCTGCACGTGCCGCGGATTCTGTACCACTGGCGTGCCCACCCGGAATCGACGGCGGGTCGCGCGACGCAGAAGACGATCGTGCACAGTTCGGGCCGAAAGGCGGTCCAGGACGCGCTGGCCCGGCGCGGGATCGCGGCATCGCTCGGCGTTCCGGCGTTCGCAGAACGGCTGGGTCTGCCCGTGCTCGAACTCGACGGCGCCGACGACGGGCCGAGCGTGGCCGTGATTATCTTCGGCCCCGACGCGCCCACGACATTGCGCGCGGTGATGGAACGGACCGACTATCGGAACATGACACCGTACCTGGTCCTGGACGAAGAACAGCCGGCCGAGTCGCTAAACCGGATGGCCGCGACGCGCACCGAGGATCTGCTGCTGTTTCTCAATTCGGGGACGGTACCGGCCGATCCGCGATGGCTCTCGCGGCTTGTGGTGCATCTGGCGATCCCGGGCGTGGGTGTCGTCGGGGGATTGGCGCGAACGCCGGACGGCACGGTCGCGTCGGCGGGGACCGTTCTTGGCCTGCACGACGGCACAGCACCGGACCACGCCGGGCGCGGCATACCGGCCGACCGCGTCAGCTACTACTTCTATGCCGAGGTCGCCAGGAATGTCGCTGCCGTGAGTGCCGGGTGCCTGCTCACGCGACGCTCGACCTTCGACGAGTTGGGTGGTTTCGATTGCGACCGGTTCGGTCGCACGCTGTTCGATGTCGAGTTCTGCACCCGGTTGCGCCTGCGGGGCGCACGGTGCGTCCATGTGGGAGGCGCGGCGCTCAACGTGGCCGCATGCGAACCCCGCGTGGACGATCCGCTGGAACTACGGGCCTTCCGGGCGGGGTATGGCCGTTCGGTCGATCCGTTCTCCAATCCGCAATTCGGCGAGTCGGAGGCATTCCGACCGTCCGGCGACGTGGCTGTCGGTTTTTCGACCGGCGATCGGCCACCGATCCAACTGGCGGTCGCGGCGCACAATCTGAACAATCCCGAAGGGGCGCCGCGTTACCTGTCCGAGATCGTGTTGGGGTTGCGCGAACGCGGTGCCGTCACGCCTCAGGTGTGGTCCCCGCTGGGCGGAGCGGGCGAACGGGTTTACTCGCGGGTGGGCATACCGGTCTCGATCGCAAACGAACCGTGGAGCCGGCGATTCGTGGATGGACGTTGGACCCGTCGGGAGTACGACGCGGCCCGGCAAGCGCTGCGTCGATGGCTGGCCGAGCGGCGGCCCGATGCGGTACTCGCCAATACGCTCCTGACCTTTCCGATGGTCGAGGCGGCAGCCGGACTCGGCATACCGAGCATCTGGATCATCCACGAAAGCTACACCCCGGATGTGCTCGATCGGTTGTTTCCCGCGTTCATTCGCGGTCGGATCGAGGCCGCTTTCCGGCTGGCCAGCCGCGTCGTGCCCGCTTCGCACGACACGGCCCGGATCTTCGAACGCCTCGACGTGCGGGGGAATGTCCGCGTCATCCATAACGGCATTCCCGATAAACGGCCGCTTCGCCAACCGGTCATGGGCGATCGCCGCAAACGCATCCTGTCCATCGGGACCGTGTGCGAACGAAAGGGACAGCAAACGCTGGTGGAGGCAGCGGCAATCCTCTCGAGGACACGTCGGGATTTCCTCGTCGAGATCGTCGGTCTGCGCGACGCAGTGCCGTATTCGGGCTATGTCCGTCAACTCGTCGAGCGGCGGGGATTGAAGGGTTTCGTCGATCTGGTTTCCGAAACCGACGACGCGGCTCGTTATTACAAGTCCGCTGATATTTTCGCCTGCACGTCCCACATGGAAACGTTCAGCCGTTCGGTTCTCGAAGCCGAAATGCACGGGCTGCCGATCGTTTCGACGCCCTGTCAGGGAATCGGCGAGCAGGTGAACTGGAACTGGAACGCCGTGAGATTCGAACCGGGTGACGCGACGGGGCTGGCCCGCCAGCTCGATCGCCTGCTCGCCGACGACCGCTTGCGAACGGATATGGGCCGACGCTCACGAGCGATGTTCGAAAACCACCTGGACGTGATGGAAATGCTGGACCGGTACGAACTGGTGATCCGATCGGCGATCGGTCGCGCGAGTTGGGAAACCGGTCCGGCGGCCGTCCGCGTCCGCCGGGCCGCGTGAGGAACGAAAAGATGCCGCAATCGGTCTCGACTCCCAACCCCGCGCTGTCGGTGTCCCGTTGGCTCCGCAAACTCGGTCGCGCGCCGATGCGACTGCGCGAACGCGTCCTCGGCGCGATGAATCCACACCACTTCGATCTATATGACCTCAAGACATTCAATCCATTTCTGGAAAAGCGGAATTGTCGGCCACTCGCGAAGGACCCCAGCGACGCCGAAATCGACCTGACCGGTGCGGTTCGTTACGTCGTTTCACTACTGGCTACGGACGGGAAACTCCGGCGTCGGTATCCGACCGCCCTGAGCGACGGAGCGGGCGGTGCGTTCGCGAAATCACTAATGGAAAACCCCAGACTCCCGGCGTCCGCCCGTGCCAACATCCGTCTGGCGTTCGAGTCGGATCCATCCGCTCGGGTCCGCCGCGTTTTCGAGTTCCGCGAAGACCTGCGCGCGATCTGCCCGCTCGGCCTCACGCCGAAGGATCGCGGCGATTTCCTGAGTTGGCTCATCACCTACGGACTCGCGGATTTCCAGCACACTCCCGAGGCGGCGATCTGGTTCCATTTCGAAATGGACGAAGACCCCAGTCATGGCCTGGCGGCAAGCTACCGGTTGCATCCCGAATGGCAGGCCGCCGTACCACACGGGTTGACGCGCTTTGGTTGGGACGAACTCAAGCAGTGGGTCCGCACGAAATACGAATTCGATGCCCGTTGGCTCAGGCGGGCGACCTTACCGGCGCAATTCCGACCGTGCGATGAACTCAAACTGCTCGCAGTCCGTCATCCGGCGTTCAAGTCCCAAACGATGGACGATCCCGATCGCGCCACCGCGTGGGCCAGGTCTCGGCCGGAGATCGCGAAATACGCCGATGCAAAATGGTACGCGGGGCTTGCGGAGGATATTCGAAGCGGTTTCGCGAGCCGGCCCGCCGCGAACGTCATCGGACTTTTCCGCTATACTTCGGGGCTGCAACAGGCTGTCAAGAGTGCCGTGGAATCGTTGACTCGCAACGACGTGCGGACCGAACTAAGGGATTTTCCCGTTTTGTTTCTCCGCGAACCGCGCAATCGGGACCGATTCGATGCCATCGAGTTGCACGACGTTACGATCGTCAATACGGGCATCGACCTGTCCATCGCCGATGCCTACCGGAAGAGCGGCTTACATGCGAGAGCGGGCGTCCACCGAATCGGCATCTGGTGGTGGGAGTTGGAGGACTTGCCGGTCAAATGGCATGACCGATCCGAAGGTGTCGATGAGATCTGGGCACCAACCCGGTTTATCGCAGGGGCGATGTCGAAAGCATTCTCAAAACCGGTTTACACAATGAACCCCGGAGTCGAACTGCCGAGCTTTGAAGCGCTTGGCAAATCGTATTTCGGCCTCTCCGATTCCAAGTTCACATTCGGCTTCGTCTTCGACATGAACAGCCGGATGCAACGCAAGAATCCTTTGGGTTTGATCGAGGCCTTTCGACTCGCGTTTCGGCCCGAGGACGCTGTCGAACTGGCGATCAAGGTTTCGCCGCCGGAATCCTATTATCAAGACCAATGGTCCCAATTGCGCGACGCGATCGCGGCAACTCCCAATGTGACCCTGATCGATCGCGTGCTAAGCCGCTCGGAATTGTTGGCCTTCCTGGACTCGACCGATTGTGGCGTGTCGTTGCACCGCTCCGAAGGCTTCGGGCTGACTTGTGCCGAGTCGATGCTCCTCGGCAAACCGGTGATCGCAACGGGGTATAGCGGCAATCTGGACTTCATGACTTCGGAGAACAGTTATCTCGTGGACTATCGACTGGTCGAACTGACGGAAGACATCGATCCGTACCCGAAAGGATCGGTCTGGGCCGAGCCAAGCATCGAGCACGCGGCCAAGTTGATGCGCCGTGTATTCGAGAATCGCGACGAAGCCAGACGCAAGGGTGAGCGGGCGAAGCTGGAGTTGAGCGAGAGGCTCTCGATCGAAGCCGCGGGAGCCCGAATGCGCTCGAGGCTCGAAGCGATTGCAAAGTCACGCCGCGGGTAATGTCACGCGGAAAGTCGTGCCGACGTCGGGTTTGCTTTCCACGTCAATCGTACCACCAAGACGATCGACGTATTCCTTGACGATGGCGAGGCCCAATCCGGCGTGAACACCGGTCGCCGTTCGGGAGGGATCCGCGCGATAGAAACGTTCGAAGATCTTCTCGCGGACCTCGGGAGTCATGCCGATTCCGGTATCCCTGACATTAAAATGCACTCCAACCGGATCCGACAGCACGTTCAACTCGACACTCCCACCCGGTCTGTTGTATTCGATGGCGTTATGTAAGAGGTTGGTCAGTACTTCCCGTAGTTTGTCCGGATCGGTTTCCAGAACGACGGGTCGATCGGCCTTCATCGTAAAGCTCAGTCCATGAGCTTCCGCAAGAGGACGGATCACATTCGCGCAGGTACCGGCCACTTCGACCGCTTCGACTTTTTGTGGGGTCACGTTGGTCTGGCCGGCATCCAAATAGGCGAGTGTCATCACCTTTTCCACAAGTTGCCCCAGTTGCCGGGTTATCGCACGACAATCGGATAAGGTCTGGTGATACTGTTCGGCGGTGCGCGGCTTGCGGAGTGCGACATCGATGGTCGCCAGGAGCGATGCCACCGGAGTGCGCAACTCGTGAGAGATATCCGCGACGGCCTGTTTCTCGCGTTCGAATGCCGATTTCAACTGCTCCAAGGTTGCCGCGATCCGCTCATGAATCGGTTGCAATTCGGTGCTTAATTCTTCCCGTCGGACCGCAAGTTGAAAATCCTTCTCCGATACACGGCTCACCGCATCCGATAGAGCATTCAGAGGCTTCAGCCCCCGACGAATGAGCCAGGACGAACCCAGCAGACAGGCTAGAAATACCGCGACCCCGATCGCGACCAATGTGATACGAACGCGGCGAGTAGTCGTACGAGTTTCGTCCTTGAGCGCGATCTTGTCGTTGGCGGCATCGGCCTGGAATGAGGCGATCCGGCGTTCGAGTTCGGTCGTCGACCGCGCCACGTGGATGAAAATGAGTTGGAGTGGATCGCTCGGAAGCGGGTTTGGACCGGCTTGCTCGTTGCGACCGGTGCGTGGTGCTGGTTGACTGAAGCGTCCGAACGCAGGCAAGGGCAAAGGCGTCTTGAAAACTACCCGTCGGCCCATTCGTCCCGCAGGCAAATTGACGTCGGTGAGTATCCAGTCTTCCAAAACATGGTCGAAAGCCCGGCGATCATGGGGAAGCGAATAACCGGCTGCGATTAGATTTTCCGATCGACTGACTCGACTGGAGAACGGCCCGTTGATCTGAACATAATCGATCTCGCGATCCTCATTGTCAATCGGTTTCAAGAAAAGTTCACTGAGCTGGAGATTTGAGAAGTAGGACCGAACAAGCGACCAATAGAGAGATGGCTGTGCGCCGGCCGGGCCAGGTCCTCGGCGGGGAATTTGAATGCCACTCTGCCAGGTGGCGGCCCAAAGTCCGTGTATGGGGCCGACGCCGGAAAAGTAAATTGGGATCAGTTGTTTCTGGAATTGTCGGGTCTCCGCATCGGATTGCGGGAAGTATTCCGTTCGTGCGACGCGACCGATCAAACGAGCGTGAGTAAGGAGTTCGCCGTCGAATTTGTCCCGTATGCTCTTCACGCGTTCGGCGAGTCGGAGATCGATCGCCTCCGCTGCCGCCTTCTCCCGCTCGGCAAGCACTTCACCCACGACCCGGTCGGCAAGGACCGCGCCAAGACCCAACCCGAACGCCAACAGCGCGAGGAAGTAGACGATCAGGAGCGAACGTGTCGAACGCATGGCCAGGCCCGATTCGCGTCATCCCTTCCGCTTAACGTCCTTGGTTTCCTTCGCTGGCGGCGGATCGTCCTCGCTGCGGAGCATGTAACCTTCGCCCCAACGCGTGAGAATGAGCGCCGGTTCGAATCCCTTATCAATCTTGTTCCGCAAATAGCGAATGTAAACGTCCACGACGTTCGATGTATTCTCGTCGTACTCGTCGTACAGGTGCTCCCAAATCATTGTTCGTGTGACGACCTTCCCGCGGTGGAACGCTAGGAATTCCAGCAAGGCATATTCACGCGGCGTCAAGTGGATCGACTGCCCTGCACGTGTGACTCGCCGTGCCGCGGTGTCGAGATTCAAATCGTAAATCTTGATCACCGGATCCTTGACCTGATGGCTCCGTCGGACCAATGCTCGAATGCGAGCCAGCAATTCATCGAGTTCAAAGGGTTTCGTCAGATAGTCGTCCGCGCCGGTATCCAGCCCAACGACCTTGTCTCCCAGCGAAGTCTTGGCGGTCAGCATCAAGACGTGCGTGGAAATTCCCGCGCCCCGCCAACGTTTGAGTAACGTCAACCCGTCCACCTTCGGCAGCATCACGTCGAGCACGATAACGTCGTATTGGGTACTGCGTGCCTTGGCGTCCGCCTCTTCGCCGTCGAGCGCGGCGTCGACGGCGAAGCCTTCCTCCTCCAATCCTTGTCGGAGCGCCTTGGAAAGGGCCAATTGATCTTCGACTAACAGGACACGCACACGCTCACCCTCGCCGACGGCACCGTTCCAGAATCTACTAATTCCTTTATCATCCGTCCGATGAAGGGGTTATGAGAGTACCCGTCTCGCACGACTCTCGCAGAGTTTGGGGCCAGTATTCGGGCAAGGGCGCGACGAACGCCATTCGAGTCTTGCGAAAGGGATGTTCGATCTCCAATCGGCGCGCGTGCAGCGCAATTACGCGATCGCGAGGGAGTTCGGCAGGTGGACCGAACGGCGGAGCCTCGGCGTAGGTCGAATCACCCATTACTGGATGGCCACGCCAGGCACATTGAACTCGAAGCTGGTGCATTCGCCCCGTCTTGGGATTGAGTTCCAGAAGAGACCCATCCACCGTATCGGAAACAACTCGGTAATCCAGCTTGGCGAGTTTGGCACCGGCGTCCCCGGGTTCCGCACGAACGCTACGGGACTCCTCCTGCACCTTGATCATCCAATCTTCCCACACACCCGCAGCCGGTTCGACTCGGCCGACCACCAGCGCCCAATAAGTCTTGGACACAGTGCGATGTTCGAATTGCTCATGCACCCGTTGCGATGCCTTGGTGTTCCGAGTGAAACAAACCACTCCGGAAACCGGACGATCAAGACGGTGCGGCACACCGAGATAAACGCCCGCCGGTTTGGCGTATTTTACCTTGATATGCGACTTCACTATCGCTTCGAGGCTGGGCAGATGTGCCGGTGCCTGCGTGAGCAACGGCGCCGGCTTGTTGACGACGATGAGGTGATGATCTTCAAAGAGGATGTCGAGAGGCATCGGATCGCTTTGTTAGATCGACCAGCCTTTGCGATATTCGCGGCCTAGGAACGCCTTCGCCTTGCCGCTGTTCGTAACGGCTGCGGTCTTGGCGTCCCATTCGATCGCCTCACCGCTGCGATATGCGACGTTACCAAGCAGCACGGCTTCCGTAAGTCGTCCGCTATACTCGAAGTTGCATGTCGTCGGCCCGCCGTTGCGAATCGCATTCAGCCATTCCGCATGGTGGCCGATCGACTTCGCGATCGACGGAGTCGGGATCGTCACGCTCGCCGCGAAGGCGTCGGGGAGGAGTTTGTACTTCCCATAGTCGGCGACGAGTTTGCCCTTGTCGCCGACGAACAAGACGGCCGATCCAAAACCGTCGTACTTCTGCGAACCGTCGAGAGAAGGGCCGTTCACGCCGTGGTACCACGTCAGATGGACGCCGGGGAACTGATAATCGACCTGCATGATATCCGGGGTATCGTTATCGCCTTCGTAGGTCTTCTTGCCAGTTGCTTTTACGCTTGTCGGCGCGGTCAGGTCGAGCGCCCAGAACGGCAGATCCATGTAGTGGCATCCAAGGTCGGCGAGCGTGCCACCGCCGAATTCCCACCACCAGCGCCAATGAAAGTGCGGCCATGCGAAATTCCAGCCCGACTTGGCGATCGTGGCCTCGAAGTACTCGACGGGGGCGGGGCCGAGCCAGAGGTCGGTATCGAACTGCGCACTCGGCTTTGCGCCGGCGCGCTTGCCAGCAACCGGTCGGCTCCCGTTCCAGACGTGCACGCGATTTACTGTGCCGAGAAGGCCAGACTTCACGATCTCTACGACGCGGCGGTAGTTGTCGCCGGCGTGAATCTGCGTGCCCATCTGCGTGACGAGTTTCGTTCCTTTCAACGCCTCGCGTACTGCACGCACTTCGGCCACGGAATGACAGAGCGGTTTTTCGCAATAGACGTGTTTGCCGAGTTTAAGTGCCGTCAGCGTAGGGTGCGCATGTGCGTGGTCCGGCGTGCTGATGACCACGGCATCGATGGCGTTTGACATCTTGTCGTACATCTTGCGGTAGTCGGTGAAGAACTCGGCCTTCGGAAACTGGTTTCGCGCCTTGGCGGCGTTGGCCGGATCGACGTCGCAGATCGCGACGATGTTCTCCTTCTCAACACCCTGGAGATTTGCGGCTCCGCGATTCGCCGGGCCGATCACCGCGATGCGAACGGCATCGGTCGCAGCCCACGTCATTGGCGTAAAGATCGTACTTGCCATGGCGGTACCTAGGAAGCGGCGACGCGAGACCATGAGGCTACTCCGGAAGGATGAACTGTAACTATAGCCGAACCGAAGAGGCACGGGAAGCGACTCGACCGGTGGGCCGGCCGGCGCGTGGGCGAACGCGCCGGACCGGAACCCGCCGGGAGCTCTCCGGGGCGAGCGGAGTCTATGGCGAAATGGGGAGTGTCGAGAATCGGGCGAGGCCGTGGGCGACGGCCACGCCCTTGGTGGGCGATTCCCGGGCGAGCGAGTTGGGCGACTCGCGTGCACTATTCAAAAGCACAGCCGATGCCGAATCGCAGAAAAGTTTCCGGATTATTGGCTTCTGCTTTTTTCCAAGCCTTTTCAGCGGTTACAGGACTTCGACCGGCGATAGACGTCTTTCGACGCAACGACGGGAAACCCTACTCGCAGCCTGAGAATCCGACATTCACCCCGTACCACTTGCCCGACTTGCTCCGGTCGCGAAGATACGAGCAACATTCCCGAGGACTAATCATGGCCATCGAACCACTCGCGATCGGAGTCTGCAGTTGGTCGCTCCAAGTCACGAGCGTGCCGGAACTCAAGTCTTTCATGGACCGGCTTGGCATCGACGTCGTTCAGATCGCCTGTGGGGATCCACACCACGCGTCATGGAGCGAGGGCGACGGCATGCCCGCAGCGGCGACCGCCGCCGGATTTCGCATGAGTGGAGCAATGCTCGGCTTCCCCGGCGAAGACTACACCACGCCCCAACACATCGAACGCACCGGCGGCTTCGGAGACCCGGCCACGCGTCCCGAACGCCTCGAACGCTTTCGCTGGGGTCTCCAACGCACGAAAGACTTGGGCCTGTCCGACATCATGCTCCACGCCGGATTCATCCCCGATGTCGGCGCCGAGGGTCGCAAAGCGTTCCTCGACACCCTCGCGCAGGTTTCGGACCTGGCCGCCCGCGCGGGGATAACGGTGGCATTCGAGACGGGACAGGAAACGAGCACCCTTCTCCGCCGCACTCTCGACGACCTGAAATGCCCGAACCTCAAGGTAAACTTCGATCCGGCGAACATGCTACTCTACGACAAGGATGATCCGCTCCGCGCGGTCGAATTGCTTGCGCCGGATATCCGCAGCGTTCATGTCAAGGATGCCAATCGGCCGACCGTGAAGGGCGAGTGGGGCGCGGAAGTGCCGCTGGGGACGGGCCAGACGAATACGAAGCTCTTCGTGCAGACCCTGAAAAAGGTCGGTTATCGCGGGCCGCTATGTATCGAGCGCGAAGTGGGCTCGCAGGTGGACCGGTACCGCGCTATCGAGCACGGGGTTCGATTCCTGCGCGAATGCCTGGCATGAGAAAACCGGCGGAGGACATTTTCGCGCCGGTTCGTACACTAGGAAGCTTGGTAGAACACCGCATTCCGGGAGCCATGATGGGCATTCAGCACAAGCCGAAGTCGGTCCGCAACGCGAACAAGAAGCGAGTCCGGGCACGAAAAAACAAGCTTCGAGGCGTCAAGAAGAGCAAACGCTAACTTCCCTCCCAGCCCGGCCCACGCCGGGTTGTGTTGTTTTGGTCTCCCATGCTTCTGCTGTCCTGCATCGACCTGGCCCGCGGCTACGACGCCACACCCCTCTTCGAAGGCGTGTCGTTCGAGCTATTCGCGCGCGACCGCGTTGGCTTCGTCGGACCAAACGGTGCGGGCAAAACTACGCTCTTGAAAGCCCTCGTCGAGCCGGACCTGCTCGACGGCGGCGAAGTGAAGCTCCACGCCGGTGCCCGCCTCGGCGTGCTCCGGCAAGTCGCCGAGTTCCCCGCCGACCGCACCATCTTCCAAGAAGCAAAGTCCGCCTTCGACGAACTCCTCGCCGCGCAGGATGAGTTCATCCGCGTCGCCGAGCTACTCTCCACCGCGACGACCGAACTGGAACGCAAACAGCTCTCGGCCCGCTACGACCGGCTCCACGAACAGCTCGAATCGCAGGACGGCTTCCAGCTCGACAACCGCGTCGAGGAAGTCCTCAGCGGCCTCGGCTTCCCGAAGGCGGACTGGCACCGCGCGATCAACACCTTCAGCGGCGGCCAGCAGCGCCGGCTCCTCCTCGCAAAGATCCTGCTCGCCGCACCCGACGTGATGCTCCTCGACGAGCCGAGCAACCATCTCGACATCAAGACGACGCGCTGGCTGGAAGACTACCTCGTCCGCCAGCCGCAGGGGATGATCGTCGTCAGCCACGACCGCTACTTTCTCGATAGGGTGACGACACGCACCTTCGAACTCCACGATCGCAAGATCAGCCTCTATCCCGGCAACTACACGCAGTACGTCCGCCTGCGGGATGAGAAGCACGAACGGCTGCTCAAGGAGTACGAAGCCCAGAAGGAGTTTATCGAGAAGCAGGAGGAGTACATCCGCCGAGCGCACTACGGGCAGCTCGCCAAGCAGGCGCAGAGCCGGATGAAGACGCTGGACAAGGTCGAGCGCGTACAGAAGCCGACAAAGGTGAGCGGTCCGAACATCCAACTCGGCGACGCGGTCCGCTCCGGCGACATCGTCTTCCACTGCGAGGACCTGACCAAGCGCTTCGGGGACAAACTTCTCTTCGAGAACCTCAGCTTCGACATCCTCCGTGGCCGGCGCGTCGGCATCCTTGGCCCGAACGGCTGCGGCAAGACGACACTCCTCCGCATCCTGCTCGGTGAGGAACCACCCACCTCCGGAAAGGTCCAGCGCGGGCACCTCGTCTACCTCGGCTACCTCGACCAGCATCTCAAGATGCTCGACGACGAGAAGACGCTCCTCCGCGCCGTCTGGCCGGAGGACGACGCTTCGCAAACCGAGCAGAAGATGCGGGACCTGCTGGGCAGCTTCGGATTACAAGGCGAGATTGTCGATCAGCCGGTGAAGTCGCTTTCCGGCGGGGAGCGGAGCCGGGCGGCACTGGCGCGCCTGACGGTTGAGGGTGCGAATGTGCTGGTTCTGGACGAACCGACAAACCACTTGGACATCTGGGCGTGCGACGCATTGGAAGAAGCGGTTAAGGCCTTCGAGGGCACGCTGATATGCGTCAGCCACGACCGATACTTCCTCAATCGCGTTGCGGATATGCTGATCGTATTCGATAGCGACCTTGGCCGGCCGGAGATCGTTTTCGGGAACTACGACACCTACGAATTGTTGCGGGCGAATCGGGAGCAAGCGGCGCGCGAGTCGGGAAAACCAAAAAAAGCACAGGCAAGGGTTGAATCGGTCTCGAACCGGCCGGAAAAAGCGAAGAAGAAGCGGAAGTATCCTTATCGCAAGGCCGCGGAGGTGGAAGCGGATATCGCCGCCGCCGAGGCCCGCGTGACGGAGTTGGAGGCGATGCTCCAGGACGGCGAGATCTATAAGGACGCCCCGCGTTTCCAAGCCACATTGGATGCGCTGGAAGAGACGAAGGCAAAACTCCCGGCGCTTTACGAGCATTGGGAAGAGGCGGTCGAGTTGAACGGCTGACGAATGCATCGGTGCTGGATGGAAACGGTCACGCGATCCATACTTTGACACTCCCCGAACCGGAGCCCGCGTGAGCGAATCACAAGCCACCGCGCCGCGTCCTACCGCCGCCGGCGGCGACCTCGAAATCAAAGACGCCCAACTTATCTTTCCGGCGGTCTGGGCCGATCTCAAGGAACGCCACGGGGAGAATCTCGTCTTCCCGCGCGAGTTTATCTGGCTCGGTGGCGCGCCGGGTGCCGGTAAAGGCACGAACACACCATTCATCGCCGAAGCACGCGACATCACCGCCCCGCCCATCGTCATCAGCAACCTGCTCACCACGCCCCAGGCAGTCGCCATCAAGAACGCCGGCCAGATGGTCGGCGACCGGGAAGTCATCGGATTGCTGCTCGAAGAACTCCTCGATCCGCAATACCGCGACGGCGTCATCGTCGACGGATTCCCCCGCACGAAGGTGCAGGTGGAGTGCTTGAAGCTCTTTTATCAGGCGATGATCGATTCGCGGCCGGACGCGGTCGTCGGGCCGGATGACGCAGCCATCGGCAAACCGATGTTCCGCATTGCCCTGCTCTTCGTCACCGAGGAAGTGAGCGTCGAGCGGCAACTGAAGCGAGGTCGCACGATCCGGGAACACAATCGGCAGGTACGCGAGTCAGGTATCGGTCAACTTCTCGAGGAACGCGTAACCGACCTGGACCCGGATCTTTGCCGCAAGCGTTACAAGGCGTTCAAGGATACGACATTCGACGCCCTGCAATCGTTGCGGAAGATCTTCCACTTCCACTTCATCGACGCCGAGGGGGACCTTCCCGAAGTCCAGCGGAACATCGTCCGCGAGTTCACTTATCAAAGTTCGTTGGAGCTCAGCCCCGGTGTCTTCGAACTGATCCAGAACATCCCGGTGGCGACGGAACTCGCGCGGCACGCAAGGCAGGACCTCGTCAAACGTCTGGAGCAATACCATGCGGAACATCCGGCCGTGTTCCTCAAAGTGATGGGCTTGATCGAATCGAAGATGATTCCGATCGTGAGGGCCCATGCGATGTCGGGGCACGCGCAGATCAACTTCGAGGAACCGCTGCTCGACGAGCCGCTCGCCATCCGCATGATGATCGACATTTTCTCCGAGCGCGGTTTCCATGCGACCGTGGACATCCACCGCATCGAAATACCCGAACGGATCGATCCCGATACGTGGGCGATCCAGTGCCGGACGAAAAAAGTCTATCGGATCGAGGTCCGCTATCCCCCATCGGAAATCCGGCGCGGGCACTGAGCGGCCTCTCGTTTCTTGATTCGATGCCGCGCTCCGCTAGAACGTCCGACACGTCGAACCCTTTCCCACCGAGGCGACCATGGGCTTCCACCAGACTCCAACGCACAAGAACGGCAAAGGCAGCTTCCACCAGATCGGCCTCGTCCGCGGCCAGTTCGGCAACGTACCGGAAGCGCAGTGGCTGAAGTTCATCCAGGATGCCGGATTCGACGGCTGGGAGGAGGCGAGTTGGGAACTCGACCTGCGGCGCTGCGACACCGACGCCGGCGCGGCGGCTTACGCGAAGGAACGGGTCGATCTCGCGAAGAAGCACGGCCTCGAAATCTTCACCGTCGCGACGCACTTACAGGGGCAAGTACTGGGAGATGAACCCAGCGCAAAGACACTGAACTTCTGCAGCGGCAAGGGCGAAGCGAAGGCGGCGTACAAGGCGTGGCGGGCCAGCGGGAAGAATCCACCGAGGACCGACCCGTACTACGTGCCGGAAGAAGTGGGCAAGCTCGTCCACACCGAAGCAAAAAAGGACCTCGAAGCCTGTGTCCGTTACGCCGGCCACCTGAGCAAGCTGCAGGGGCGGAAGGTGGCGCTGCCCGGATTCGTCGGCAGCCCGGCGAACTGCTGGAGCCACTGGTTTCTGTTCCCGCCCCTTCCCGGCGAAATCGAAGGTTTCAAGCTGCCGGACGTGCGCGAGTTGTCGCTGGAATTGCTCGTCGAGCGCTTCGGCCCAGTTTGGAAGCTTTGCAAAGAGTACGGCGTCACCTTCGACCTCGAGTGCCACCCGAGCGAACGGGCCATGGGCGATATCGAGAGTGCCAGCGATTACATCAACCACATGAACAAGGCCGGCTTCGAAGGCACGGTCGGGTTCAATCTCGACGGCTCGCACATGGAGTGGCAGAACGTCAGCGTGATCGATTTCATTCGGGAGTTCCCCGAATACATCCACTGCGCCCATGTGAAGGGCGTTTGGGTGGCACGCGAGCATTGCCGCGCAGGGCGGCTGGGCGGGCACCGGAACATGGGCCACTGGGCGAACGGGTGGAACTTCGTGACCGCCGGGACCGCCCGCGATGCGAACTCGCTCGAGGAGATCTTCATCGAATTGAACCGCGTCGGCTTCGACGGCGCGGTGAGCATCGAGTGGGAGGACAACGACGCCGATCAGTTTGCCGGGGCGAAGGCGGCGCTGGCGAACTGCCGCAAGGCCGACCTACCACCGAGCGGCATGAAGCACGACGAAATGCTGAAGGGTTGAAGCGGTCCGACACTGCGGACGAACGCCCATGACAACCGAAGCGAAATTGGCCGCGATACTGGCGGCCGTACAAGTTGATCCCGGCAATCGCGGCCTTGCCGCGGTGCCGGGTGACAACCTTTTCACCGCAACCGCTGAGGACTACGCCGCGGCTTGCCGGAGCATCGCAGGGTGTGCCGGCTTCCGCGTTTCGATCGTCACCGGTTTCTGCATACCTTCAGTCTCGCCCCCAACCTTCGAAACCGATGGACCCCTCGGTGCTTATTTCCTGGAACGGGCGTTTGAGGCACTGTCGGGCTTCATCGAAATCATCGCGGACGAACCGGTGATGCGAGCGTTGACGGCGGCACGGAAACTCGTTGGCCACCGCGAACGAACGCTTCTGGATGTCCCCCAAACTCACAAGATCATCATCGAGCGACCCGGCCGAGCCGCCGACGGCAAACGGTATTCGATGCGCGGCATCGATGTCGACGCGCTCCACAACCCACGGCACAGCCACTACGCCGAAACGCCGACACCCGGCGTGCTATCTATCGGTATTGGCGACGGCGGCAACGAAGTCGGCATGGGAAAGATCCCGCACGACACGGTCGTCGCGAACATCCCGAACGGCGATCTCGTCCACTGTCGCGTGCCGACGGACCGACTGATCGTCGCCGGCGTCAGTAATTGGGGCGCCTACGCCCTCGCCGCCGGAATCTTTGTCCTGCGCGGCGTCCGTCCGCCGGCCGGGCTGTTCGATCCCGACCGGGAGCGTACCATTCTGGACGTCATGGTCCGCGATGGTCCACTCATCGATGGCGTCACGGGCAAGCGTACCGCGACGGTCGATGGTCTCACGTGGGGCCAGTACATCGAACCGCTCGAACGCATCGCGGAGTTGTTCGCGATATGACACTCGCCACCGGCTCCGCCGTGCGCGTCGCGTGCCGCGCGGGAAAGCTCGCCGCCCCCACGCCGGGCCTCGCGCCGGGGTTCGTGCAGGCGAACCTCGTGCTGTTGCCGAGGGATTGGGCGTTCGATTTCCTTCTCTTTTGCCAACGAAACCCGAAGCCCTGCCCTCTGCTAGACGTGACGGAACCGGGGAACCCGGTGCCGCGATCGGTCGCGCCGGAAGCCGACCTGCGCACGGACTTGCCAGCGTATCGCGTGTGGGAGAACGGCGAGCTCGTTGCCGAGCCGACCGAGATTCGCGATCGCTGGCGCGACGATCTCGTCGGGTTCGTCATCGGCTGTTCTTTCACGTTCGAGAACCGGTTGTTGGAAGCGAATATCCCCGTCCGCCACATCGAACAGGGCGTGAACGTGCCGATGTACCGCACGAGCATACCGTGCCGGCCAGCGGGGCGATTCCACGGGCCGATGGTCGTCAGCATGCGGCCGCTTTCGCCGGAGCACGCGATCCGTGCCACTACCATTTGCGCGAAACTGCCGCTGGCGCACGGCGCGCCGATCCACTTTGGCGACCCGGCCGCCATCGGCATCGCCGACATTGCGAAGCCCGACTTCGGCGACGAGGTCGCGATTCGCGCCGGCGAGCAGCCGGTATTTTGGGCGTGCGGGGTCACGCCGCAGGCGGCGTTGATGGCTGCGAAACCGCCGTTCGCGATCACTCACAAGCCAGGGCACATGTTCCTGACGGACCTGCGCGACGGCGACCTCGAGCGGGTTTGATGAGTGTCCGCAGTAATCACCGGGAATTCCGGGCGTTTCGGGCATGACAGGCCGGACTCGACTCGGCATAATGATGAAGTCGAACCTTCCACCCTCCCTCGTCCTTCGAGGCCGAATCATGGCACAACCCACCTCGCCGTCTCGCCGTTCGTTCCTGACCACATCGGCCGTCACCACCGCCGCTACGCTCGCCCCGGCGGTCCACGCCGCCGGGAACGAATCGCTGAAGATCGCCCTCATCGGCGCCGGCGGCCGCGGCAAGGGCGCCGTCCGCGACGCCATGATCGCCGACAAGAACACCAAACTCGTCGCCATCTGCGACATCTTCGAAGACTTCCTCGGCACTGCGCATGACGCCCTGACGAAGCAATTCAAGAACCGCGTCGACGTTCCCAAGGAACGGCTCTTCAGCGGATTCGACGGCTATAAGCAGCTCATCGACACGGTCGATTGCGACATCGTCTTCCTATGCACGCCGCCCGGCTTCCGACCGATCCACCTCGCCTACGCCGTCGACAAGGGCAAGCACGTCTTCGCCGAGAAGCCGATGGCCGTCGACGCCCCCGGCGTTCGTTCGGTCATCGAGTCCGCCAAGAAAGCCAAGGCCAAAAACCTCCTTTGCGCCTCCGGCTATTGCTTCCGCTACGAGTTCGCCAAGCGCGAGACGGTCAAGCGCATCCACGACGGCATGATCGGCGACGTGATGAACATCCAAGCCACCTACAACACCGGCCCGATCTGGTACCGCGACGTGAAGCCCGACTGGGACGAAATGAAGGTCCAGGTCCGCAACTGGTACTATTATTCGTGGCTGTCGGGCGACTTCATCGTCGAACAGCACTGCCACAACCTCGACAAGGCGATGTGGGTGCTCAAGGACGAACTGCCGATCGCCGCGACGGGCCTCGGTGGCCGTCAGGTTCGAACCGATCCGAAGTACGGCAACATCTTCGACCACTTCAGCACGATCTTCGAATATGCCAATGGCCAGCGTGTCTTTTCGTACTGCCGGCAGATGCCGAAGTGCCACGGCGAGATCAGCGACATCGTCTTCGGCACGAAGGGGATCGCGAAGCTGATGGGGCATTCGATCAGCGCGACTGGCGGAGCGAAATGGCGCTACGAGGGCGAGGACACCGACATGTACGTGCAGGAACACAAGGACTTCATCGCCTCCATCCGCGCCGGTAAGCCGATCAACGACATGGAAAACGCCGCCAAGAGCAGCCTCATGGGCATCCTTGGCCGCGAGGCGTGCTACACCGGCAAGCGAATCGAATGGAATACGATGATGAATTCCACCATGAGCATGGCGCCGAAGCAATACGAATGGGGCTCGAACCCGGTGCGGCCGATCCCGATGCCGGGCGTCGCGTAATCCGATTTTTTCGTTTCGCATCGCGAGGGCCGAAGGTACCATGCCTTCGGCCCCGTCGTTTCCGACAAGGAGTGTGCACCATGACCCCGATCGGCCGTCGCGATTTCATCAATTATTCCACCGCCGTCACGGCATCCGTGCTGGCTGCGCAGGCCGGCTGGACCGCGCCGGAAGCGAAGAAACCAAAACTCAAAATCGCGGTCAAATACAGCATGGTTCAGGTAAAGGGCGCGAGTCACCTGGACAAGTTCGAGTTGGTAAAGAAACTCGGTTTCAAGGGCGTGGAGATCGACAGCCCCAGTGGATTAAATCTGGAGGAACTGGTGAAAGCGCGGGATGCGACCGGCATCGCGATTCACGGCGTCATCGATTCGGTCCATTGGCGAGATACGCTTTCCAGCCCGAGCGAGGACGTTCGCGAGAAGGGCCGCAAAGCGTTGGAGACCGCGCTGAACGACGCGAAGACGGTCGGTGCCGACACGGTGCTTCTCGTTCCGGGCGTCGTCAACAAGGACGCGACGTACGAACAATGTTACGAGCGATCCCAAGCCGAGGTGAAGAAGGTCCTGCCGCTCGCCGAGAAGCTCAAGATCAAGATCGCCATCGAGACGGTCTGGAACAACTTCATCACAAAGCCGGAGCAACTCGTTCAATACGTGGACGATTTCAAGTCCGAATGGGTCGCCGCGTACTTCGATTGCAGCAACATGATCAAGTACGGCGTATCCAGCGCTGACTGGATTCGCAAACTCGACAAGCGGATGGTGAAGTTCGACTTCAAGGGCTACAGCAAGACGAAACAGTGGTGCGCGATTGGCGATGGGGACGAGAATTGGCCGGAGGTGCTCAAGGCGCTCGGCGAGATCGGCTACGACGGCTGGGCCACGTCGGAGGTCGGCGGCGGCGGCGAGGCGCACCTGAAGGATATCGCCGAACGGATGAACAAGGTCTTGGGTTTGGCCTGACCGGTTCCCACAATATTTCCATGGCGAAGAAGCCCGCCCCGCCGCCGGGGCTACCCGAATCCATCGTCGCGGACCCCGCCGGGTTGCAGGAGTGCCTCGCGCACCTGGCGGGCTGTTCCCACATCGCCTTTGACACCGAGTTCGTGGGCGAGCAAACATACCGCCCGGACCTCTGCCTCGTGCAGGTCGCCACGGCGGAACGTCTTTTCATCATTGATCCGCTCTCGTGCGGACCACTCGCCGAGTTCTGGGAACTGCTCGCCGATCCATCCCGTGTCGCCATCGTCCACGCCGGCCGCGAAGAAATGCGCATGTGCCACTTCGGCATCGGGCGCACGCCGGCGCACGTCTTCGACGTGCAGATCGCCGCCGGGCTTGTCGGCTACACGTACCCCATCGGCTACTCCGGCCTCGTCGCCGAACTCCTCGGTGTGCGACTCTCCAAGGGAGAAACGCTCACCGACTGGCGCCGTCGCCCGCTGACGCCAGCGCAGGAGAAATACGCCTTCGACGACGTTCGTTACCTCGTGCCGATCTGGAAGCGCCTGCACGATCGGCTGCGGCGTCTGAACCGCGAGGACTGGGCCGCGGAGGAATTTGCGGCATTCGTCCGCCGTTCGATCGGCGAGGACGCCGCGGTGGAACGCTGGCGGAAGATCAAAGGAATCGGCGGGCTGGACGCGAAAGGCCTCGCCGTCGCGCGGGAATTGTACCGCTGGCGCGATTCCCGCGCCGCGCAGGGGAACCGGCCACCGCGATCCGTGCTGCGGGATGAACTACTTGGCGACCTCGCCCGCCGTCCACCGACGAAACTCGATGACTTGCTCAGTTTCCGCGGGCTTGCGAAGACCGACGCGCCGCACGTGCTGGACGCAATCCGCCGCGCGAAGGCGCTGCCGCCCGCCGATTGGCCGGAACCAGAGGAGCGCGAGAACGACGCCCCGCATGTAGCGCTCTTGTCCAACCTGCTATCCGTGGTGCTGGGCGAGTGGTGCGCGCGGAACCGGATCGCGCAGAGTCTCGTGGCCACGGCGAGCGACCTCAAGCGTCTCGTCCGGGCGCGTCAACCCGGAGCAACCCCCGGCGATGCGTCCAGCCTCGCGAACGGCTGGCGGCAGCGCGCCATTCTGCCGGAACTCGAAGCCTTCCTCGACGGCAAGCGCTCGCTCGTCGTCGAAAACCCCAGTTCGCCGCACCCGTTGCGCCTGGCCGCACTGCCCACCGAAGGACCGTGAGCATGCCCGCAGTCTGGAATCCGGTCGAGACTCGCCGGCGATTCGGCCTGACGCTGTCCGCCGCCGACCGCGCGAAGATCGACGCGAACATGGCGCCCCTGGCGCGGGTCGACCAGCTCTTCGACGCCGATGTCGTCTTCGAGGGTGGCGGCGTCCTCGGTACCGCTTTCCTCGGTGCCGTCCGTTTGTGCGCCGAAATCGGAATCCGCTGGCACGGCATTGCCGGCACCTCCGCGGGTGCGATTACTGCGAGCCTCCTCTCCGCGGACATGAACATCGATCAACTCGAACAGATCGTCGCACACCTCGACTACATGAGCTTTCTCTCGAAGAAGACCAGTCGGCTCATCTTCAACGGCGACCCCAGCGACGACCTTGAGAACCCCGTCCTCCTGCTGACGAATCTTGCGCTGACCGGCGAACTTGGTCAGTATTCCTCCGAACCGTTCCGGAACTGGCTCGATGAGGTGCTGAAGTGGGCCGGCAAGCAGACGTTCGGCGAGATGTGGGACCGCAGCCGGATCGCCGCCGACCGCCAGTTCAAGGTGGTCGTTTCCGACGTGACGCGCGGCGAGATGATGGTGTTGCCGGACGACTTGGAACCGTCTCGGGCGACGGTGGCGCGGCCCGCGGAGGGTGGTGTCCCGACGCTCGCCACCGTCGCGTACCGCCCGCCCCTCACGCCGAAGCAACGGAACTTCTCCATCGCCGAGGCGGTGCGGCTGTCCATGAGCATCCCGTTCTTCTTCGAACCGGGACAACTCGAAGGCAGCACAATCGTCGACGGTGGCATCCTCAGCAACTTCCCGCTGTGGATCTTCGACGATGACACGCCGGGCGTGCCACCTGGCTGGCCGACGTTCGGCTTCCGCCTTGTCGATCGCGCCGAAGCCGCGCCCAAGAAAATCGACGGCGCGACCGATCTGCTCTCCGCGATGCTCAAGACGATGATGGTCGCCGGCGACCGCCGCTACCTCAGCCAGCGGCATCAGGGTCGAGTTGTGGATATCGATCTGACAGGACTGAAGATCACCGCGACCCAGTTCGGGCTGACCAACGAACATAAGGACCAACTCTACGCCCGCGGCTATCTGGCCGCGAAGGATTTCTTCGCGAACCGCTGGAGTTGGAAGAACCACCTGACGCTTCGGGGGTTTTGATTGTCGCCGGCCCGGCGGTCCGGTATTTTGGTAACGATAGCCCCGCCCGAATCCACTTTCCCCACCGAACCATGAAATCGCGATACCTTCTCGCCGGCCTCGCTTCGACTTTCCTGGCGTCCTTCGCCGCCGCCGACAACTGGCCGCAATGGCGCGGACCGAAGAACGACGGGCACAGCTCCGAGACCGGCCTGCCCGCGAAATGGGATGAAAAGACCAACGTCGACTGGAAGGCGCCGCTCTCCGGGATGGGCGCGTCCACGCCGTGCATCTGGGGCGACAAGATCTTCATCACGACGCAGGAAGGCGCCGATCTCTTCGTCAAGTGCATCGGTACCGACGGTAAAGCCAAATGGAGCGAGAAACTCGGCACGAGCCGCGGCAAGCCTTACCGTAACGACGAAGGCAACGATGCCTCAGCCTCGTGCAGCACCGACGGCAAGTACGTTTACGCCTTCGCCGGTTCGGGCCACGTGGCTGCCTTCGATTTCGCCGGCAAACGCGTCTGGGGCTTCGACGCCCAGGAAAAGTACGGTGAGTTTTCCATCCAGTTCGGCGTCCACCAGACGCCGGTGCTGTTCAAGGATCGGCTGTACCTATCGCTCTTGCACCGCAAGGCCCAACTCCTCGTCGCCCTCGACACCGCTACGGGGAATGAAGTGTGGAAACACAAGCGCCAGAGCGACGGCAAAGGCGAATCGCCCGACGTGTACGCCTCGCCGTTCGTCTGGACCAATGGAAAGGACGCCTTGCTGATCTCCCACGGCAACGACTACTGCACCGCCCACAAGATCGAGACTGGCGAGGAAGTCTGGCGCGTGGCGGAATTGAATCCCAAATCGAAGTACAACATGGCCTGGCGTGCTGTGTCGTCGCCGCTGGTGACACCGGAATTGATCGTGGTGCCATCCTGCAAGCGCGGTGTTACGGTCGCGGTCGATCCGGTCAAAGCGAAGGGCACCATCATCCCCGGCAACGACGCGGAAATCTGGCGGTTGCCAAAGGACACGCCGGATGTTCCTTCGCCGCTGCTCGTTGGCGAGTTCGTCTACATCATGGGCGAAGGCGGTACGCTGTACTGCTACGAGGCCAAATCCGGTAAGAGCATCTATGCCGAAAAGGTGACCAACATGCGGCACCGGGCGAATCCACTTTACGCCGATGGTAAGCTTTACCTCGTCGGACGCGAAGGCACAGTCGTCGTTGTGAAAGCGGGTGCCAGCTTCGAGATTCTCGCCACGAACAAACTGCCCGATACATTCACCGCATCGCCGGCCATCTCGAACGGACGGATCTACCTCCGTGGGTTCAACTATCTGTGGGCAATCGGCGGCGATAAGGGATCATGACGTTCGCCGCACCGCCGTGGATCGAGCCGCGCACGGCCTACGTGCACGTTCCGTTCTGCGGCCACCACTGTGGCTACTGCGATTTCGCCGTCGCCGCCGGCCAGGACGAACTCGTCGATCCCTACCTCGACGCCCTCTCGCTCGAAATGCAGTCGCTCGACCGGCCACGGCCGGTCGAGACGATCTTCATCGGCGGCGGCACGCCGACGTATTTGCACCTTCCTGAACTCCGGCGGCTTCTCGAGACGATTAACGTTTGGCTCCCCCCAACTCACGACGCGCATATCGAATACTCGATCGAATCGACTCCCGAAAGCCTCGATGCGGACAAGATCGCGCTCCTGCACGAGTTTGGCGTGAACCGCGTGAGCATCGGAGTTCAGTCGTTTCACCAAAGCACGCTATCGTCACTCGATCGGCGGCACGGCGTCGAGCAAATCGCAAGAAGCATCGAGACGGTCCGAGCCCGCATCCCCACGATCTCCCTCGATCTCATCTTCGCAGCGCCGGGGCAGACGCTGGCGGACTGGAACCGCGATCTCGAGGCCGCGCTCGCATTCTCGCCGGAGCACATCTCCACCTATGGGCTGACTTACGAAAAAGGTACGCCGCTCTGGAAACGTCGCGAACGCGGGCTTCTTCCGACCGTCGGCGAGAATGACGAACTGGCCATGTACGAACGCGCGATCGACCGACTCGAGTCCGCAAGGTACGAACACTACGAGATCTCGAACTTCGCCCGTCCCGGTCATCGTTGCCGTCACAATGAACGCTACTGGGCGAACGACGCCTACTACGGGTTCGGCGTCGGCGCGGCTCGCTACGTCGACGGATCGAGGGAATTGAATATCCGCGATACTTCGCTCTATATTCGGCGCGTATCCACGGGCGAATCGCCGACCTTCCAGAGCGAACGTTTGCCGCCACGCGAGCGGGCCTTCGAGACGCTCGCGGTGCAACTCCGCCGATCCGACGGTGTCGATCGCGGCGAATTCCGCGTGCGCACCGGTTTCGAGTTGGACGATTTGATTCGCGAACCGCTCGCGGTTTTCGTCGGCGATGGATTACTCGTCGACGACGGACAAACAATAAAACTCACGCGTCGCGGGCGTTGCCTCGCCGATGGCATCATCCTTCACTTCATGAAATCCAGTTGAGCCGCCGCATCAGCCGGCGACCTGTTTGTACGGCTCCCCTTCGTTGAGCGTGGGGCGTTCCGGACGGCCCTTGTACTTGTACACCAGGTCCATGTTCCCCAGCCCCATCAGCCAGAGAATGGTGGCGTGCAGATCGTGAACGTGGAGGCGGTTATCGACAGCGCGGAGACCGAGTTCGTCGGTGGTGCCGATCGCCTGACCGCCCTTCACGCCGCCGCCGGCCATCCACATCGTGAAGCCGGTGGGGTTGTGGTCGCGGCCTCCGCCCTTCTCGCTCATCGGCGTGCGGCCGAATTCGCCGCCCCAGACCACGAGAGTATCCTTCAGCAATCCCCGCGCCTTCAGGTCCGCGAGTAATCCGGCGACGGGCTTGTCCATGCTACGGCAAAGGCCGGAGTGGTTTTCTTCCAGTTTGGTGTGGGCGTCCCACTTGCTGCCGGCGCCATGGTAAATCTGGACGAACCGCGTGCCGCGCTCGACGAGCCGACGGGCGAGCAGGCAGAGCCGGCCCATCGTCTGCGTCTCCTTGTTGTCCATGCCGTAGAGCGCTTGCGTCGCGGCCGTTTCCTTGGAAACGTCGACGGCCTGCGGTGCTTCGGCCTGCATGCGGAACGCGAGTTCGTAGCTCGTCAGGCGTGCATCCAGTTCCGACTGATCCGGGTGCTTTCGAGCGTAGTCACGGTTAAGTGCGTACAGGAATTCTAGCTTGCCTCGCTGTTCCGCGTCGGCGATGCCTTCGGGCGGGTTCAGGTGCGGGATCGGCTCCGCCCCGCCTTGGATGCGAGTCCCCTGATAGACGGCCGGCATGAATCCGGCGCTCCAGTTGCGCGGCCCGTTCACCACCGTACTCTGGTTATCCTGCATCACGACGAAAGCGGGGAGGTCCTGGTTGACCGTACCGAGGCCGTACGTGACCCACGCGCCGAGCGATGGTCGGCCGCCGAGGATCGAACCGGTGTTCATCTGGCAGACGCCGGCCGAATGGTTGATTCCGTCGGCATAGCAGGAACGTAACACAGCGAGGTCGTCGGCGTGTTTGGCGATTTCGGGCAGCCAGTCGCTGACCCAGAGGCCGCTCTGGCCGTGGCGCTTCCACTGGCGGCGCGAGCCGAGCAGCGGCGCGTGGTTCTCGCCCATCGCCAGGATGACCTTGCCGAAGCTTGCGGGCAGCGGCTGACCGGCCAACTTGTCCAACTCCGGCTTCGGATCGAACGTGTCGATATGGCTGGGCCCACCTTCCATGAACAGGAAGATGCACGATTTCGCCTTCGGGGCGAAGTGCGGTTTGCGCGGCGCGAGCGGCCCGGCCGTGGCGTCCAGCGCCGCAAGCGCCAGCGTGCCGAATCCACCGCCGGCGGCCGCAAGCCATTCGCGTCGCGTGCGGGCGGGGCTATTCCACATAGAGGAACTCCGAGCTATTGAGGAGCACGTGACAGAAATCGGCCCAAGCGGTCTGGCGGGCGTCCCGGGGTCCGTTCGTCGGCTTCACGGCGGCGGGCCGGATGTCCAAACCATGGCCCGACCCGTCGACGAAGACGCCGGGCTTCGGCTCGAACTGCCAGTAACCAAGCGTGTGCTTGTTGATTCCCTCGCGCGTAAACAGGAGTTCGTCCACGCCGAGCGCCGCGCCGGACAGCCGCACGTCGTCGAGCAGCCCGTCGAAATCGGCGCCGGTCGAAGCGCCGCGCCGGCCGAGCGTCATCGGCTGTTTGTGGTCGAACCCACCGACTATCGCGTGCGGCAACTTCGCAGTCAGCAGCGGTTCGTCATCGTTGGAGAGATCCTTCAAGTAGAAGGTGATGCTTCCCGGTGCGTCCTTCGAGGCGAGCCGTACCGCTGCGGCGAAATAGTACGGCTTGTTCAGCGCGACGTGCTGGTCGCTGAAGACCGCTTCTTCCCCAAACGTGCCGTCCCGCTTCACGCCGAACAATTGCATCACGAGTGTCTGTGGTTTTCGGCGCGACTGTTTGCCCGTGATGCCGAAACTCCATCCGATCTGTTTGGGTGTCGTCTCGAAGTGAGCCGCCAGCGTGCGGACCGCTCCCGTCTCCGCGACGCTGCGCGGGGATGCGAACGTTTCGATGGTGAAGTCGCCGGCCGATAGTTTGTCGCCGGCGAGTTGGAAACCTGTGGAAACGCCCAGTTTCAAGTCGGCCGCTTGGCCATCGCGATAGGGAAGTTTGGCACCTACGAACTCCGCCTGCGCCGAACCAGATTTCTTGGGGTCGATCCGTCGGGCTTGCGCGTCGAGGAACGCGAGGGCGGCAACGGTTTCCTTGGAACTAGCCGGTCGACCGAACGCCAATCGGTAGGCTCGATCAACTCGCTTCGGCTCATCGGGTTCTTCCCGCGCCAACCGGGCCGCAAATGCTTTTCCGCGGGCGATCATCGACGGGCTGTTGACAAGTAGAAGAGACTGGACGGGCGTGGTCGTCGTATCGCGCGAGGCGGCGCTGCTAATCCAGTAAGGCGCATCGAAGACATCCAGCAATGGGTCGCGCGTGTTCCTCATGATCTTGCAATAGAGGCTGCGGCGCGGCTCGTTCGCCGCCACGCCGGGGCCGCCTTCCTTGAGAAAAAGCTCGCCGGTCACAGCATAAATCGCATCGCGGATTTGCTCGGCCTCGAGCCGACGCACAAGAGCCCTCCACAGCCATTTATTCTCCGGATCAATCAGCTTTCCCTCGGCGGCCTTAGGGTGTTCTGCCGTCAGGCGATAAGTCGCACTGAGAACGATGCGGCGATGCAACGATTTGAGGCTCCATCCCTCGGCAACGAACTTTGCCACCAGCCAATCTAGTAATTCGGGATGTGTCGGTGGCTCCCCGAGACGACCAAAGTCGCTGGCGTTGGCGGCGAGTCCGCGGCCGAAGTGCTGCTGCCAGACTCGATTGACCATGACGCGTGCCGTGAGCGGGTTGGCCGGATCGACCAGCCAATTCGCGAGCGCGGCACGGCGACCGGTGCTGTTAACCAACGGGGCGATCGAAGCGGGCCGTTCCTGAATGACCGTGGGGAAGCCGGGTTCGATCGGAGTGTCGCCCCGTTTCGGTATCGTGATCGGCGACGCGGCGGGGCCGATGTCCGTCGCGGCGAACGCCATCGGCAATGGAGCGGGCTTCAGCGATTCGAACGGCACCAGTTGCCGACGCAGTGCCAACAATTCCTCCTTCCGCGCCGCCGGAACGTGCTTGTCGATGCGGCCGTATTCGTACTCCACCTGTCGATAGGCGAGGTCGTGAATCTGCTGTTCGTACGGCGTACGCTCCTTCGCCGGCTTTCGCATCATCGCCTGCACGTCTTCGGGGAAAATGCCGATCGCGCCGGCCGCGGCCTTTTTCCGCGCCGGCCCTTCAATCGCTTCGATCTTTTCGCGGATCGCCGCGGTCTTCTCCTCCCACTCCCGGTTTTTCCGCGCATGCTCGGCAATCTCCGCTTCCGTCGCCGCGAACAAATCCTCGCGCGGATTCAGGGCGGCGAAGAACGCCTGCAACCGGAAATAATCCCTCTGAAGCAACGGGTCGAACTTGTGGTCGTGGCAGCGGGCGCACTGCAAACCGAGGCCGAGGAAGACGTCGCTCGTCGTGTCGGTGATGTCGTTGAGAATGGTGTTCCATTGGCCGCGCGCGTCGCGGTTGTTGTACTCGTAGATCCAATGTCGCAGGTAGCCAGTGGCGATGCGGGCATCGACGTCGCCGGGGAAAAGTTCGTCGCCGGCGAGTTGCTCGCGGACGAAGCGGTCGTAGCCCTTGTCGGCGTTGAAGCTTCGCACCACGTAGTCGCGGTAGCGCCAGGCGTGGGGGCGGTAGTCGTCGATGCGGTAGCCGTCGCTGTCGGCATAGCGGACGAGGTCGAGCCACAGTCGGGCCTGGCGTTCTCCGTAGCGCGGCGACGCGAGCAGTCGTTCAACGAGATCTTCGTAGGCGGTCGGTGATGGATCGTTCGCGAACGCCTCAATTTCCGCGGGGGTGGGCGGAAGGCCGTGCAGGTCGAACGTGAGTCGGCGAATCAATGCGAGCCGGTTCGCTTCGGGGGCCGGCGAGAGTTTGTGAAGGATTTGTTTGTCGGCGACGAACCGATCGATCTCGTTCCGCGCCCAGCCCTCGCCAGCCTTCGGCGGATTGGTCGGCGTCACCGGCGTGAAACTCCACCAACGCCGGTCCTCGTCCGTGATCGTGCCGGGTTTGCGTTTCCCGCTCGCCTTCGCGTTCGGCCAGACGGCGCCGTCGTCGATCCACTTCGCAAGGATCGCGACCTCCTCGTCCTTGAGTTTCTCCTTCGGCGGCATTTTCAGGTCTTCATTCGTGTATCCCACCGCGTCGACGAGTCGACTCTCCTTCGCCTTGCCCGGCACGATCGCAGGGCCGAGGTCGCCGCCGGCCAGCATCCCCGCGAGCGTGTCGAGCGTCAAATTCCCTTTCGACTTGTTCATCGCTTCGCTGTGGCAGCCGAAGCACTTGTCCGCGATCAGCGGCCGGACCTTGTTCTCGAAGAAATCTCTCTGCGCTTTCGTCGGCTCGGCTGCGCGGATCGAACTCCACGTCAGCATCAGCGCGAATATCGCGAACGCTCGCATTAGCGGCTCCTTCGATTCCAAAATCGGAATCCCGTGTCTTTTTTAGCTTCTCCTCGCAAACTCCGCCATCTGGAAGCGGAATTAAACGGCCGAAGCGCCGTGCGGGTGCTGCGACGGAACACCGGGATCGCGCCCGCCGTAGGATCGTATAACGGACGGGAATCGGGTATTCGATTCCGCACCTTTCCGCGAGAGGGTTACCCCGTGCTTCGCATCGTCTGCGCCGCCCTTGCGGCGATCGGGTTGGCCGCGACCGCGCGTGCCGCCGACCGGCCGAACATCGTCCTCGTCTTCACCGACGACCACGCGTATCAGGCCATTAGCGCCTATGGCGACGCGCGCAAGCTGATCGAGACTTCGAACATCGACCGGCTCGCGAAGGAAGGCGTGCGCTTCGATCGCGCCCTCGTGCCGAACTCGATCTGCGGACCCAGCCGCGCCACGGTGCTCACCGGCAAGTACAGCCACGCGAACGGCTTCTACAACAACACAAACAGCCGCTTCGACGGCGCGCAGACCACATTCCCGAAGCTGTTGCAGAAGGCCGGCTACCAGACCGCCGTCATCGGCAAGTGGCACCTTGTCTCCGAACCCACCGGCTTCGACCACTGGCACATCCTCCCCGGCCAGGGACGATACTACAACCCGCCGATGAACCTCAACGGCAAGCAGGTCCAACACAAGGGCTACGTCACCGATCTGATCTCTGAATTCAGCACCGACTGGATTCGCAAGCGGGACAAGTCCAAACCGTTCCTGCTCATGACCCAGCACAAAGCGCCGCACCGGGAATGGTCGCCGGCCCTGCGCCACCTCGGTCACGACAAGGACCGCAAGTATCCGGAACCGGCGACGCTCTTCGACGACTATGCCGGTCGCGGACCCGGCGCGAAGGACCAGGACATGACGCTCGAGAAGACCTTTACGCAACTCGACGCGAAGCTCGTCGCCCCGCCCGGCATCGACGCCGAACAACTGAAGGAGTGGAACGCCTACTACGAACCACGCAACAAGGCGTTCCATGAAGCGAAGCTCACCGGCCGCAACCTCGTGCGATGGCGCTACAACCGCTACCTGCACGACTACCTTGGATGCATCAAATCCGTCGACGAGGCGGTCGGTAAACTGCTTCAGACGCTGGAGGACGAGAAGATCGCGGAAAACACCCTCGTGGTGTATTGCTCCGACCAGGGCTTCTACCTCGGCGAGCACGGCTGGTTCGACAAGCGCTGGGTCTACGAGGAATCGCTGCGGACGCCGATGCTCGCGCGCTGGCCGGGGATGGCGAAGGCCGGGCACGTCGACAAGAATCTCACCAGCATCGTCGACCTCGCGCAGACGTTCCTCGGCGCCGCCGGCGTCGCCGCGCCGAACGACATGCAGGGCGCGAGCCTCGTGCCGCTCCTCAAGGGCGAAACGCCGAAGGACTGGCGCAAGAGCTTCTACTACGCCTACTACGAGTATCCCGCGCCGCACCACGTTATCCCGCACTACGGGGTCGTCACCGACCGCCACAAACTGGTGCGCTTCTTCGTGCCGAAGGCCGACGGCACCGCCAGCCCCGACTACTGGGAACTGCACGACCGCGAGAAGGACCCGAACGAGACGAAGAATTTCGTCAACGACCCGGCTTACGCGAACACCGTGAAGGAACTGCGTGCCGAACTCGAGCGGCTCCGCAAGGAACTCAAGGTCCCAGAGACGATGCCGAAGGAAGCCTACGGTGGGCTGTTCCAAGCGCCGAAGCCGAAGAAGAAATAGCCGGCCTGCGCTCGCCGGCGGCGGAATGCACGCGATGTGATTCCGCCGCCACTGCGCCACCCTCCGGCGGAATCATTCCCGATTACCGGAAGCGCCCAGGCCAAATAACGACTTACATCGATTCGACGGCTTCCGGCCCGTCGAAATTCATCTCCAATGCGAATGATCCAATCATCGTTCGCTCAGGCGGGCTTTGCACCGGGCCGGCCCGCCTCCACCACGAACGACGCCCGCGTCGCCACCGTGCCGCCCGGTTTCGTCACGTCCTCCGCCACCACATAATCGCTCGTCCAGCGCTCCGGCGTCACGTCGCAGCGAACGTAGCCGCGCTCCCGATTGTGGAACTTCACGCCCGGGTTGCCTGCCTGCAACTTCTCCAGCCCGGCGAACTCTTTCGAACCGTTTCCGCCGCTCGAGATGCTCGTGCCGACGAACTCCGTCGCGACCACCGGCGTCTCCGGCATGCGGTCGTCGACGCGAATGTCGTTCACCCAGTTCGTGTGGATGTCGCCGGTGAGCACCACCGGGTTCGGCACCTTGCGGTCCGCGAGGAAACGCGCGAGCGAGACGCGCTCCGCGAGCGCCCCCGGCCACTGGTCCATCGAATAGCCGGGTTTCGGATGATAGTTCAACTCCACGAGCGCCATCATCACCTGCTGCGCGAGCACGTTCCAGGTGCCCGTCGAGGCGATCAGCCCGGCGTCGAGCCAGTCGCGTTGGCGCTTTCCGAGGAGGGAATTCGACGGTCGAAGCGCTTCGCCGACGAGCGGCTTGACGCCGTCGCCGTTGGGCTGGTCGGTGCGGTACTGTCGCGTGTCGAGGACGAAGAACTCCGCTAGCCGTCCGAACGCGGCCTTGCGGTAGAGGGTCATGTCCGGCCCCGTCGGCAGGGAGCGCGGCCGCAGCGGCATGTATTCGTAGTACGCCTGGTACGCCGCGGCGCGCTGAGTCAGAAACTCCGCCGGGTCGGCCTTCACCTTGCCCTTCGGCTGTTCTTCCTGGATGGCGCCGGCGTAGTTGTTGTCGAACTCGTGGTCGTCCCACGTCACGAACCACGGGCAGCGGGCGTGCATGGCGCGGAGGAGTTCATCCCCGCGGTAAAGCGAATACCGGCCCCGGTAGTCGGCGAGCGTCTTGATCTTGCCGTCCTTCGGCCCCGTGTGCTTGCGGACCACTTTCTTGTTGTCGGGGCTGTTCGGGTACTCGTAGATGTAATCGCCGAGGTGGAAGACGAGATCGAGTTCGTCCTTCGCCATCTGGGCGTAAGCGGTGTACAGCCCCTGTTCGTAGTGCTGGCAGGACGCGAACGCGAAGCGCAGGCGGTCCGGTTCGGCGTCGGGCGCGGGCAGCGTGCGCGTCCGGCCGACGGGGCTGACGGCGTCGCCGGCCGTGAAACGGTACCAGTACCAGCGATCGGGTTTCAGCCCGCGCACTTCCGCGTGCACCGAGTGTCCGAGTTGCGGCGTGGCGATCGACGTTCCCTTCGCCACGATCATCTTCATCGTGTCGTCCGTCGCCACTTCCCAGCGCACGGCGATCGATTCGGGTTTGAGTCCGCCGTCCGGGTCAGCCGGCTTCGGCGCGAGTTTCGTCCAGAGGACGACGCTCGTGGCGTCCGGGTCGCCGGAGGCGACGCCGAGGGAAAACGGATCGGCCGCGAACGCGACCTTGCGGTCGGCCGCCGAGGATTGCGCGGCGAGTGCGGGCAGCGCGGCGAGCGCCGCACCGTAGGACAGGAATAGCCGCCGCGACAGGCCGCCCTCGCTCCGCACCGTTTCCGGGATTCGGGAGAGATCGAACATGTTCGCTCCGTTTACAGCTTTGGAGAAAAGTCTGGTCATGAGATCGGGAATGGCGGATAGTTTAACCGCTCCCCACGGCGTTGCACGCGAAGTTTCCATGAATCCCATACACGCTTATTCGCGAGAACGAATCGTGTCGCCGCTCGGCTTCCTGTTGGCACTGTCGATCCTTGCCATCGGGACCGCGCGCGCGGCCGAGCTGGCTCCGCCACGCCTGCGCGTCGTCGTCGAGACCGACGCGGGCGGCGACCCGGACGACGAGCAATCCCTCGTGCGCTTCCTGCTTTACTCCAACGAGTGGGACGTGGAAGCGATCATCGCCAACCGGTCGAAGGCGCGCGATCGCGAAAACCTGAACCCCGCGCGCACTGGTTTGGGCATCGTCCATCGGCTCGTCGACGCCTACGGCGCGTGCCATGCGAACCTCGCGCGGCACGAAGCCCGCTACCCGAGCGCGGACTCGCTGCGCAAGCTCTGCGTCGCCGGTTATGACGACACCGACGCGGCCGTCGAGCGCCTTATTGCCATCGTGGACCGCCCCGACCCCCGGTCGGTCTGGTATTCCGATTGGGGCACCGACCACGGGGCGGCCCGAAACAACCTCCAGCGCGCCCTCGATCGCGTTCTGCGTGATCGCGGCCCGGCGGGTTACGCGAAGTTCAAGGACAAGCTCCGGCTCGTCTCGGCCGAGAAGTTCGGCGACCACACGACGAAGCATGAACCGCCATTCCGACTGCTCGTGGAAGCGTCGCGCCCGGAACTGGAGGGGAAGCGCTGGTACCACCGCTTCTCGCCGCTCACCGCGAAGGCCGGCGGATTCGATCTGACGCGCGACGTGCGGACGAACCACGGCACGCTCGGCGCGCTCTACCCGACCAATACGAGCCTGCCGCAGAAGGAAGGCGATTCGCTGTACTTCCTCTATCTCGTGCCGAACGGGCTGAGCGATCCGGACGAACCGACGTGGGGATGCTGGGGCGGCCGGCACGGTCGCAACGAGAACCACAAAGATAAGCCGTATTACTGGGCCAACCAGAAGGATACCGTTCGCGGCGTGACGAGCCGCGACCTCACGCTGGCGCGCTGGGCGGTCGACCTTCAGAACGACTTCCGCGCCCGGCTGGACTGGTGCGTGAAACCGCGGGAAAAGGCGAACCATGCGCCGATCGCCATCGTGAACGATTCACTCGACCGCTCGATTCTCCGCCGTTCGGCGAAGCCGGGCGACCGTATCGAACTCGACGCGAGCCGGTCGACCGATCCGGATGGCGATAAACTCGCATTCGAGTGGTTCGTTTACCCCGAAGCCGGCTCGTATCGCGGATCCGTGGAACCGACGGGCGCAGGAACGGCGAAGGCCGCGCTGGCCATTCCGTCCGACGCCGTTGGCTCGACGATCCACCTCGTGCTGGCCGTGCGCGATTCCGGTTCGCCCGCGCTCGCAGCCTACCGCCGGATCGTCGTGACCGTCGAACGCTGATCGAAACCATTGGAGGCTCCCGATGCGCGCCATGTTGCTGCTGGCGTTCCTGACCGCTCCCCTGACGGCCGCCGACCGGCCGCCGAACATCGTCCTCATCGTCGCGGACGATCTCGGCTACGCGGACGTCGGCTCGTACGTCGCGAAGGACATCCGCACGCCGAACCTCGACCGGCTCGCGAAGGAGGGGACGCGCTTCACCCACTTCAACGTCGCGCAACCCGTCTGCACCGCGTCCCGCGCAGCCCTCATGTCCGGCTGTTATCCAAACCGGATCGGCCTCGCGGGCGCGCTGAACCACACGAGCGCCACCGGCATCCACCCGGACGAAACACTCCTGCCGGAGTACCTGAAACGACAGGGCTACGCGACCGCCTGCTTCGGCAAATGGCACCTCGGCACGCGACCGATGTTCGCCCCGACGAAGCATGGCTTCGATACCTGGTTCGGCCTCCCCTACTCGAACGACAACGGACCGCTGCACCCGGTGATTCGCACCATTCCCGCCCTGCCCCTCATTGAGAACGGCAAGACCGTCGAACTCGATCCCGATCAATCGCAATTCACGAAACGGTTCACCGAGAAGGCGACCGCGTTCATCGCCGCCAACAAGGCGAAGCCGTTCTTCCTCTACCTGCCCCACGTCATGCCGCACGTGCCGATCTTCGCGTCGAAGGCGTTCCGGGGCCGTTCGCAGCGCGGCCTTTATGGCGATGTGGTCGAAGAACTCGACTGGTCCGTCGGGGAACTGATGCGTTCGTTGAAGGAGAACGGCGTCGAGAACGAAACGCTCGTGCTGTTCCTCTCGGATAACGGACCGTTTCTGAGCTATGGCAGCCACGCGGGCCGGGCAGAGCCGTACCGCGAGGGGAAGCTCACGACGTTCGAGGGCGGCGTGCGCGTACCGTTCCTCGCCCGCTGGCCAGGTAAAGTGCCAGCGGACACGGTATCGAAGGCGTTCTTTACCGGACTGGATCTGCTGCCAACCCTTACGAAACTGGCAGGCGTTCCCAAGTTCGATCGGCCCGTCGATGGCCTCGACCTTTCCGGCTCGCTCCTCGGCACGGAGGGCGCGAAGGACCGCGAATCGTTCGCCTATTATTCCGGATCGGAGCTGCACGCGGTGCGGACGGGCCGGTGGAAGCTGCACCTGCCGCACGACTATCTCACGGTGAACGGCCCGCCGGGCCGTGACGGCAAGCCCGCGAACTACGCCGCGATGAAGCCTCTCGCCATCGAGGAGTCCGGCATTCGCGGCATCGCCAGCCGGCACGGGTACAAGGTCGAACGGATCGCCCAATCGCTCTTCGATCTGGAGGCCGATCCCGGCGAAGAGAAAGACGTTTCCGCCGTGCATCCGGACGCCGTAAAGCGCTTGCTCGAACTCGCCCAGATGTATCGGGTCGACCTCGGCGATGCGATCATCGGCCGCAAAGGGGCCGGGTTGCGCGAAGTCGGGCGCGACCCCGCGAAGTGACGGCGGTCGATTCGTACAACGATTCCATGTCCATACTTCACCTGCGAAACGGACGGGTCATCGACCCGTCGCAAGGCCTCGACGAAGTCGCCGACCTCTGGATCGACGACATCCTCATCGGCGGGCTCGGCGCGCCGCCCCGCGCGGCCGACCGCGTGCTCGATTGCTCCGGGATGATCGTGTCGCCGGGCCTCATCGACATGCACGTCCACCTGCGGGAACCGGGCCGCGAGGAGGACGAGACGATCGTGACGGGCACGGCGAGCGCGATCGCCGGGGGCGTCACATCCGTGGCGTGCATGCCGAACACGGAGCCGCCGCTGGATACGCGCGACGCGGCCGAGTTCGTGATCCTTCAGGCGAAGCGGGCGGGGAACTGCAACGTCTTCCCGATCGGCGCTGTGACGAAGGGCCGCGAGGGGAAGGAACTCGCCGAGATCGGCAAGCTCGTGGACGGCGGCGCGGTCGCCTTCACCGACGACGGCGCGCCGGTCTTCAACGCCGAGATCATGCGCCGGGCGCTCGAATACGCGAAGATGTTTGACAAAGCGATCCTCGTGCACGCCGAGATATTGGAGCTGACGCAGGGCGGCGTGATGAACGAGGGGGAAGTGTCCTTGCGGCTCGGTCTGCGCGGGATGCCGGGCGTCGCCGAGGACATCATGATCGCCCGCGACATCATGCTCGCGGAACTGACGGGCGGGAAGGTCCACATCCTGCACGTCTCGACGGCCGGCGGAGTGGAATTGCTTCGCAACGGCATCCGGAGGGGCATCCGCTGTTCCGGCGAGGCGTGCCCGCACCACTTCATCCTGACGGACAAGGAACTGGAGCGGTTCGACAGCAACTACAAGATGTCCCCGCCGCTGCGGACGCAACGGGACGTGGACGCCATCCTCGAAGGATTGCGGGACGGTACGCTGTCGGTGCTCGCCACCGACCACGCCCCGCACGCCCCGGAGAAGAAGGCGAAGGAGCTCGACCAGACGCCCAACGGCATCGTCGGCCTGGAGACGTTCCTGCCCTTGTGCGTCACGCACCTGGTCGAGAAGGGCGTGCTCACCTGGCCGCAGATGATCGAGAAGATGACGATCAATCCCGCGAAGATCCTCGGCATCCCGCGCGGGACGTTGCAGGTCGGCCAGAAAGCGGACGTGACAGTGATCGATCCGAAGGCGCAGTGGACGATCGACGTGAACGCCATGAAGACGAAGAGCCGGAACAGCCCGTTCCACGGCTGGCCGGTGACCGGGCGTGCGGTGGCAACGATCGTGCGGGGGGTCGTGAAGATGAGCCGGATGGGTTAGAATGGCGTGTCGTCGGAGGGAGATCGATGCCGTCGCCGTTTCCGGGCATGGACCCGTACCTCGAACAGCCGGACGTGTGGCCGGACTTTCATGCGCGGTTCATCGCCGCGATGGCAATGGAAATCGGACGACGAGTGCGCCCGCGGTACTTCGTCCGGATCGAAGAACAAGTCTACCTCCACGAGCATTCGGCCGACGAACCCACTCCCCTTGGGCGACCCGATGTCGGCATTCACTCGGCGAGCCGTTTGTCCGTTACGGCTTTGGCGGAATCCCCGACCGCACCGATGACGGTCTTCGTTCCGTCCGCAATCGACGAAATTACGATTCGTCATTTGGAGATTCGCGACGCGGTGAATCGGAATTTGGTCACGGCCATCGAACTGCTCAGCCCGACCAACAAACGTTCGGGTCCTGATCGGGATCTCTATCGGTCGAAAGTCCGACAACTGCTGCAGTCTTCATCCCATTTCATGGAAATCGACCTCTTGCGCGGTGGCCCGCGAATGCGTTGGGAAGGGTTACCGAACTGCGACTACTGTGCCATCGTCAGCCGAACGGAACGACGGCCCGAAGTCGATTGCTGGCCGATTCGCTTGCGGGATCCGTTGCCAATACTTCCCGTGCCATTGGCCCTGGGCGATCCCGAAGCGCAACTCGATCTCCAATCCGTGCTGTATCGCGTTCATGACGATGCGTCGTACGATCTGTCGATTTACACCGGCACGCCGACGCCCCCGCTCGTGCCTGAAGACGAAGCGTGGGCGAAGTCCCTGCTGGCCGGCGCCGGGCTTCCGGCCTAGGCTGCGGGTCGTTCGGGTTCTGCCGGTCGAACCGGACGGCGCGGCGGAGTGGATCGAACGCCGTCGCCGCGGCCCGCGTTGCCCCGACCGGCGTGTTTTCCCGAATGCGAGCCAACCGAAACCGCCGAACATTCGTCTTAACTACAAGAAAGATCGCTTTTCCCCGAGGTGCGTCGATGCCGTTCCGAGCCTTGTCGCGTTGGCTGAAGCCCCGGACTTCCGGGAACGCCCGTCCCACCGCTCGCCTGACCGCCGAAGCGCTCGAAGGCCGTGAAATGCCGGCCGTGACGCTCGCCTCGATCGCGGACAACACGTTCGCGAACAACAAACCGCTGTTCGTGCCCGTCCAGAACACGGCGACGGTGAACGGCACGACGACGTTCACCGCGTCCAGCGCCAATGCCGGCATCAACGTGAGCGTGCTGCCCGCCGGCCAAACACTCAAACTCGACGTCAGCGGCGTCGATAACACCGGGGCCGCGTTCACCGGTACGATCACGATCCGCCTGTTCGCCGACGCCGCGCCCCTCGCCGTCCAGCGCATCGTCGATCTCGCGAACGCCGGCTTCTACGACGGCAAGACCTTCTTCCGCACCCAAGACAACTTCGTCATCCAGGGCGGTTCGTCCAACAACACTGCCGCCGACCCCGGCACGCAGCCGAACCTCGTGGACGAATACAACGCCGAGTTCACCTTCAACAGCCACGGCATGGTCGCCTTCGCCAACGCCGTCGACGACGCCAACGGCACCCAGTTCTTCATCACCGACATCGACCAACCCCTCGCCACCCGGCCGCAGTTCCTGAACTTCAACCACACGATCTTCGGCCAGCTCACCAGCGGCTTCGACGTCTTCGAAAAGATCATCCAGGGCACCGTGAAGTCCGGCACGACCGACCAGGCGCAGAACCCCGCCGTCATCACCGATGCCACGATCATCACCGACAAAGCCAACGGCGTATTGAAAGTGACCGCGACGGGCGGATTCACCGGCAACTCCGACATCACCGTCAACGCCGTCGACGGCGACGGCGTCTCGAAGGAAATCAAGTTCCGCGCCACCGCCGCGCTCGATCCGTCCGACGACCGGCCGTTCCTCAATCCGATCCCGGCCATTACGGTCGAATCGGGGTCTTCGAAGATCGTCACCCTGCCGCTCGTGAATCTGGACGGCGACAACGCCAACCTCACCTACCGCGTCGGCGTGCCCGGCAACCTGTTCGGCACCCCCGCCAACGTCTCCGCCAGCGTCAACGCCGCAACCGGCGAACTGACGGTCACGGCCAATTCCGGATTCACTGGCTCGGTCCAACTCCTCGTCGGCGTCCGCGACAACACCGATCGCGTCGGCTCCCTCGGCAGCGCCCAGAACTTCGACACCGAAGTCGTCACCGTCAACGTCGTCGCGCAAGGCCCCACGTCCGTCCTCCTCGGCGCCTCGCGCACCACGGCGCAGACCAATCGCACCGTGCTCCTCACCGCGACCGTCTCGGGCATGAACAGCGCAAGCGGACAGGTTCGCTTCCTTGACGGCGCCACCGTCCTCGGCTCTGCCCGCGTCCTCGATGGCCGCGCCCTGCTCACCACGAGCTTCGCAACGGCCTCGACGCACGCGATCACCGCGGAGTTCACTCCGACCGGCAGCAGCACGCCGACCACGTCGAACACCGTTTCGATCATCGTGGCCACGGGCACTGCGCCGGAACAGCTCACGGCACAAGCGATCCCGGCCGGAAATCTACCGGTCGTGATCGCCAAAAACGCCGACGGCAGCCAACGATTCACAGCCCAGCCGTTCGAAGTCAGTTTCACCGGCGGCGTCCGCGTCGCCGTCGCGGATGTCACGGGCGACGGCCAACGCGATGTGATCGCCGTGCCCGGCTTCGGCGGCGGACCGTTCATCAAGATTTACGACGGCGTCGACGGCTCCCTGCTCCGTACCGTGCCAATCTTCGAGGAAACCTTCCGCGGCGGCCTCTACGTCGATGTGAAGGACGCTCTCGGCACCGGATACGCCCAGATCCTTGTCGGAGCCGGCTTCACCGGCGGACCCCGCGTCAGCCTCTACGACTTCGTCCAGAACAAAGTCGTCCTCAACTATTTCGCGTACGACTCCTCGCTGCGTAGCGGCGTGGTCGTCTCCCTGGCCGACCTCCGCGGTGGCGAGCAATTCCAGATCCTCACGACCCCCGGCACCAACGGCGGACCGGTAGTCAGCGTCTTCAACCCCCGACGCACCGACGGTTTCCCGATCCCCAACACGCTCGGTTCATTCTTTGCCGGACCCGAATCGGACCGCGCCGGTCGCCGAATTGGTGCCGGAGACATCGGAACCGACGGCAATCGAAAGATCCAGGTCTTCGCGTTCGCCGACAGTTCCACGACGGCACTCGCGGAATTCGACCCGATCCAACAAGGGATTTTCCCGGCGACGTGATCGACCCGTCAGAAAGGCCGAAGCCTCCGCGGAATCCGTAGTGGATTCCGCGGAGGCTTCCTTTATTCGCGGACGAGGTACAAACCGCGGCCGCAGACCGGGCATAAGACGAACTTGCCGGCTTCCAACTCGAAAAACCGCGATTCGCCGATCACCGACCGGCACTGCCCGCAGACGGTCCCCTTGACGCCCGCCAGGCCGTCCGGGCCGTGCGCCTTGATGAGTCGTTCGTATTGATCGCGCATGTCGTTGGGCAGTTCCGTTTCCCGGCGCGTGAGTTCCGATTCCGAAAGCGATCGGTCTTCGAGCATTCGCTCCATGCGTTCCTTGGCGTCGACCTGATACTGGGTGAACTCGGCCTGGGCATCCTTCCATTTCTTTTCGACGTTGGGGAGGTTGGCGGTCCGCTCTTCGATTTCGGTCATCGCACCCAGGATCGCGTCTTCGAGCAGCCCCTTCTTGGCATTGGCCTGTTCCGTCTCGTGCTTGACGGCCTCCATCTCCTTCATGGTCGTCACGGTCATGGCCTTGGTGCCGAGCTTGTCCAGATTCGCCTCCACGACCTTGAGCGATCCCTCGTCCTCTTTCTGGCGGAGCTTGAGTCGCTTGATGATCTCGTAGGCGTCCTTGTGCTCCTGCTCTTCGGCGGCAAGCCGGGCCTGCTGGGCCTTGAGCACGCGGGGACCGCGATCGATTTCCTCTTTCAAATCGCGAAGGTGCCGCCGCAGGCGGTGGCATTCGCGCAGGATGGATGGGATGTCAATGGGCATCGCGGTGCGGCTCCGGCGTCGTTTCCGACGATTTTACGGGACCGCCCGCGAAAGCCCAACGGCATCCGACCGGGTCAGTTCGTCAGATCCAGGGCGATCTCGTTAGTGCCTTCCTTGATTTCCACGACCAGCGGCGTGGTGGCGGCCTTGGTGTACTTCTCCGGGACGGGCGATTTCGCGGGCTTTTCGCCGTCGTAATAGCCGCGGCCGGTCTTGTTAACCGTCACCTTGTATTTGCCGGCGGGGATTCCGTCGAACTTCTCGTAGGTGCTGACGACAAAAGCGCCATCGGCACCCGTGAGGCCGTCGGCATTGGCGACCCGGAAGCCTTTCGGCGCCTCCTGCTGGGCAAAGGTCACCGTCATACCCGCGAGCGGCTTGCCTTCCAACGTCAGCGTTCCTTTCAAGGAATGCAGTGGCTGTTTCTTCACGACCGTGCCGGCTTCGTTCACCTCCGGCAGCCGCAGGTTCTCCGGAAGAATGCCGTCCATCATGATGTTCGCGATGATGGGACCGTCCGGTTTCATGGTGATCCAGACGAGATGGTCGAACTCGCCGTACTCGGTGCCGCGGAGTTTGCTGCCGCCGCCCGTCGTCGCGAGTTGGTAATAGTTCATGCCGTTGCGAACGTACTTTTGGTAGCGGTGGACGTGGCCGCAGAAGACGGTGTAGTTGCGGCCGGCGAGCAGTTTCTCGACGGCGAGCCAGCCGTTGGCCTCGGGATCCTTTTCGGCCCAGAGCGGCTTGTGGAGGAAGACCATCGTCCAACGGACGTTCTTGTTCTCGTCGAGCGCCTTGGCGATCGACGCGGCCTGCTCCGCCGTGATCGTCGAAGCCTTGCCGTCCTCGCTGTTGATGTTCAGGAACAGGGTGTCTCGATAGACGAAGTGATAATAACTCTTGCCGTAGCGGCCGCCCCAGTAGTCGATCAACTGCTTGTTCGCGAGATCGTGGTTCCCCGGCACGTAGAAGAACGGCATCTGCAGCTTTTTGACGTACGAATCGAACTCGTCCCACTGCTTCGTGTACTCTTCCTCCTTGATCGTGTAACCCTCGATCAGGTCGCCCACCGACAGGACGAAATCGGGCTGGAGCAGGTTGATCTGGTGCACGGCCTTCGAGAAGATGTTCGCGCGATGCCCGCCCGTGCGGTCCGAGACGACGACGAACTGAAACTGCTTGTCGGACGGCGGCGTCTTGAGGTGCGTCCACGGGTTCTTTTCACCCGCAGCGATCTGGAACGGAGCGGACGAACTGGGCGTGCCATCGGCCGGAAGTTTGGTCGATAGCGCGACCGCCGCTGCGAGCGAACCAATCGCGATGGCCAAAAGGAGAAGGCGGTTCATGGTGGGAATCCTTGGGAAGGAGATGCGCAAACGATAACCGGCCGGCCGGGGCTTGAAAAGCCCCGGCCGGCCGGTTTCGCGAAATCTTCGCCGTCGAATCGATTACTGATCAAGCGGGACCGATTCACCGCCGTTGCGGGAAATGAACGCGGCCAGGACCTGACCGGTGATGTTTTCCTTCATGAAGCCCACCGAGCCATCACAACGGAGCGTATTGGCCCCACCGGAGTGGAACGAATACGGTGCGGCGTGGTTGGTGGCGTTCACGACCTGGCAGCCTTGGGTCGCATCGACCGCGTTGTTCGTGGCGTTGACGAGGTAGCCTCGGAGATATGTCACACCAGCCTGGTCTGCCCACGCCCCGCGCGCGTACTGGGAAATATCTCCCTGACCGGATGTCGGGGTAATCGGCGCAGGCGACAAACTGGCCAAAACGCTGACGTTGGAGGGAATGGGGGCGATCGACCGGCCACGGATGTAGAGGTTCAAGCCGCGACCGCCGATTTCGGAGAAGAACAAGGTGTTGCTCGTTCCGTCGGTGATGGCGACCAACGGGTTGCCCAGGTTGGGGCCGATCGGAGTACCGATGCCGACCGAAAGGGCACCCGAGTTTTGGGCTTGCTGGGCATTGATCGGGCCGTTGTAGGTGTTGCCGCCGCAACGGGTCGTGTTGGTCAGCAACGTTTCGTCGTATCCCGTGAAGGGCCAATAGTCGGTTCGGGAATAACGGTTGCCCGTCGGGAAACCGTAGGCAGACATGATGGAATCATAGTTCGCGAGTTCCGTGAAGTTCGGCACGGACGGGCAGACGAAGACCTTGACGGGAGTCATACCGGCCGGATTGACCGAACCGGGAGCCGGCGGCGGCAGGTTGAGCGGATCGAGAATCGAGATGTCGGTGCGGATCTGGTTTTTCAGCGGGCCTTGTTCGATGTAATCGGCGATCCGTACCAGTGCCGTGAAACCTTGGCGCTGATCGCCATAGGGGTTCGCAGTCCGGGGATTGGACGCGTAATTGAAACCCCACGTCGGCAGTTTGCCGTTGGTACTCTCGTAGTTGTGGAGCGCCAACCCCATCTGTTTGAGGTTATTCGTGCAGGTCGACCGGGCCGCCGCCTCCCGAACCTTCTGCACCGCGGGCAGAAGCAACCCGATCAGGATCGCGATGATCGCGATCACTACCAGGAGTTCGATAAGCGTGAACCCCTTGCGCGGACGAATTCGAGACATGAGCACCTCCGAGTGGGAATCGACGGCCGAAGAGAACAGAAGGATGGCAGTTGGCACGTCGGCGAGTATTCCCGGTCTCGATTATGACGAGTTCAACGTGCCGATTCATTCCAAATATTTACGGATTTCATCAAATTTCCACCGTTCGAACACGAATCCCACTTTTCGCGATGCCTTCTTTCCGAATCGACCAATTGCGAAATGATGAAGAGCCTCCGCCCGCATAACCGATACGGTTTGACATCGGAACCCGGAGGCGGCCATGACGAGCCACGAAGTCCTTGCACCCACCGCCGAATTGGATTCGCTCCGCCAGCAACTGCTGCAGGCGCAACGGCTTAGCAGCGTTGGCGAATTGGCGTCGAGTGTCGCCCATGAATTCAACAACATCCTGACAACCATTCTCAATTACGCCAAAATGGGACTCCGCGGGCAGAATCCCGCCGCCCAGACCCAGGCGTTCGAGCGGATCATCCGTGGCGGCCAGCGAGCCGCGACCATCGTCAACAGCATGCTCGGCTTCGCACGGAACAACTCCACCCTTCGCGAACAAACCGACCTCGTGAAACTGATCGAGGATGTTCTCATCCTCACGGACAAGGACCTTTCCAAACACCGCGTGCAGGTTGAGAAGCGTTTCCACGGCCGACCGACCGCACTGGTCGTTGCCGGCCAGATTGAACAGATTCTCGTGAATCTCATCATCAACGCGCGGCAGGCGATGCCGAACGGCGGACGGCTGCGAATCGAAACCCGGGAACTCCCGGACGGCGAAACCTCCGAGATCAAGATCGCCGACACGGGTTTGGGGATCGCTCCCGAAAACCTCCGGCAGATCTTCGAACCGTTCTTCACCACGAAACTGCCCGACGAATACGGCCGCGGCGGCACCGGCCTCGGCCTCAGTGTCTGCCGCCAGATCATCGAGCAACATCAGGGACGAATCCGCGTCGAGAGCGTCGTTGGCAAAGGTTCGACCTTCACCATCAAGTTGCCGAAGAAGCGGATCGAAGACCTGTAAATCACCGGCAATCGTTTGATCGGGCACGGATCCGGGACAAAATCCGCTGTTCGAACGCGTAGTCGCGGCCGGCGGGAATCCAGTTCCGCTCGGCCGAGGATTCGACGCCCACCACGTCGAACCGACGGTCGACGGTCGGCGCTTCGCTGAAGACGGCGGCGCCGCCGATGGCCCGGATCGGTTGCTCCTGATCGAGCAGTTCCCGCCATACCTCCACATAAACGCGGTAGCCGCCGCGGTCGCCGGCGTTGATCCAGATCTTCGCCGTATTCCGGACGGTCTGCGCCGTGGCAATGAGCCGTTCGCGACGGTCCGGCGAGCCGGACTTCCAAGGTTGTTCGTATCCCGGTGCTATTCGCGGCACCGACTCCAGATACCCGGCGTAGCGCGACGGCGGTTTCAGCTCGAAATCGTCGTCCAGCACGTCGATCACGTGTTCCCAGAGCTTCGCGTAACTATTGGCGTCGGGCGTCACGGGCGCGATCAGGGCCGGGTTTTCCTCGACGGCGCGGACCGTTAAAGGATTGTCCAACGGCGGCACCGTCGCGCATCCGGCCGCGAGCAAACCGCACAGTCCCACGAGTCGTTGCATGATCGCCCCCGGACGGAACCGTCCCTCAACCGGGGATATGCCGTGTCGGCCCGGTCCTGTCAATCGCGCACCGCCAACGCGGACCTCGCAGATTCGCCTTTCCAGCCAGTCCTCGAATCGGTTAGCTTCTCGCGAAGTACCCTGCGGCAAGGACGTCGCCCGTGTTCAGTCTCGTGCTGCCCGCTTACAACCCCGGCCCGACGATCGCTTCGACCTGGCACGCGCTGGCCGACTTTCTCGACGGCCAGCCCGATCCGTGGGAAGTCGTGATCGTCCTCGATGGATGCACCGACGACACGACCTCGCAATTAAATCGCCTGCCTCCGGACGATCGAATTCGGGTCGTCTCCTACCCGAGCAATCGCGGTAAAGGATACGCGGTCCGGACGGGCTTGCTCGCAGCCCGCGGCGAATATCGGATCTTCACCGATATCGACCTGGCCTACGGATTCGACGACATCCTCCGCATCGCGGACACGCTGCGCCAGGGCGCCGTCGCAGCGATCGCGTCTCGCACGCACCCCGACAGCGAACTGGTCGTCCCCGCGCACCTGCTCGGCTACGCACACCGCCGGCAACTTCAGAGCGCCATCTTCGGCTGGCTCGCCCGACGCGTCCTGCCAATCCGCCAGGTCGACTCCCAGGCCGGCTTGAAGGGCTTCACCGCCGAGATCATCCATCACCTTCTCCCGCGCACGACTTGCGACGGATTCGGCTTCGACTGCGAATTGCTCCTCGCCTTGGATCGCAGCGCGATCCCCGTCATCGAGGTTCCCGTGCGGGTCCGCTGCCGCGATCGGGTTAGTACGACCGGATTCCGTTCCGCCCTGGCCATGCTTCGGGAACTTCACCAGATCCGCCGCAAGTGGAAGCGGATCCTGGTGCCTCCGTTCGTCGCCATCGGACGCGAACCGGCACTCGCGCGGGAAGCCGCGTGATGCCCGATCGACTGCTACTTATCACGGCGGACGACTTCGGCATCGGCCCCGAAACGTCGCGCGGCATTCTCGACCTCGCGGAATTGGGCATCGTCCGTTCGACCGTTCTGCTCGTGACCTCCCCCTACGCTCGCGACGGCATCCGCCAGTGGCGGCGGCGCGGCTGCCCGGTCGAGCTTGGCTGGCACCCCTGCCTGACCCTCGACAGCCCGATCTGTTCGCCCGATCTCGTGCCATCGCTCGTCGACCGGCGCGGTCGATTCCACACCCTGGGTCGTTTCCTGCTCCGTCTCGTGCAGGGACGGATCCGTGAGTCGGAAATCGAATCCGAATTGAGCGCGCAGTACATCCGTTTTCTCGATCTCGCGGAGCAGTTGCCGCGCAATGTGAACTGCCACCATCATCTCCAGGTCTTCGGGCCGGTTCGTCGTGCGCTAATGCGTATTCTCGACGGCCAGACTCCGGTGCCGTTCGTCCGTCGCGTGGTCGAATCGCGCGCGACACTGAACGGCGTTCCCGGCGGGCGACTCAAACGATTCGTGCTCTCCCGGTTCGGCCGGTCCCGAACCTTTCCGTTTCCGGGCAACGATGAACTGATCGGCGTCACCGATCCGCCCTGCGTGCACGATCCTCGGTTCTTCATGAACTGGATCGAAGCGAGTACCTGCCGGACCGTCGAACTGACCTGTCACCCCGGGCATTTCGATCGCACGTTGGTCGGTCGGGACGGCAGCCTCACCGATGGTCAGATCCAAAGGCGGGTCGTGGAGTACGAACGACTCTCCGATCCGGGACTGGAACGGGCGATTCGCGACGCAGGGTTCCAGCCGATCGACGCGGCCGGAATCGCCATCGGGGCCGCATCGGCAGGAATCCCGTTGTCTTCGGTGGCCTGATTTCCTGCCGAGTCGAAAGAACTCGTTTGTATTCGGCTCTCCGTCGGCGGTACGATGTCGCCGATGTCCGATACCCCCATACCGAACGCCGACGAATCGCTCGAAATGATCCGCCGCGCCGTCGCGGGGGATCGCGGAGCCTGGAGCGCGATCGTCCACGAACACGGCCCGCGACTGCGCCGGATCGTGCGCCTGCGCCTCGACCCCCGGCTGGCGGGACTCGTCGATCCGTCGGATGTCCTTCAAGACGCCTATAAACTCGTGCTGGATCGGTTGCCGCAGTATCTCGAACAGCCCAAAGTCTCGTTTTTCCTCTGGCTGCGCTACCTGGTCGGCGACGCCCTGTCGCGGGTGCACCGCCGACAACTCCGCGTCAAGAAGCGCCGGCCGGCCAACGGCGTGCACCCGTTTCCGGAAGCGTCGTCCGTCAATCTGGCCGGATTGCTGGTCGGTCGGGAAAGATCCCCCGTCTCGGAGGCGATCCTCGAAGAGCGCCGCCGTCGCGTGATCGCGGCGCTCGACTCGCTCGCGACTGACGACCGCGAAGTGCTCGTACTCCGACACTTCGAACAACTGACCGCACTGGAAACGTCCACGGTCCTCGGCATCACCGAGGCCGCCGCGCGCAAGCGCTACCTGCGCGCGTTGGAGCGGATCACCAACCTCCTCAAGGGAATCGATGCGGACCGCGAGGTCATCTCATGACCCCGGACGATCCGCCAGACGACGACTCGACACTCGACCGCATTGTTGATGAATTACTAGCCTGCGCCCGTCGTGGAGCGTCACCGAATATCGAAGTCCTGGCATCGCGGCATCCGCATCTGGCGGACCGGATCCGCCGGCTCGTTCCCGCCCTCTTCGCGATGGAGTACGCCGCCGAACACGCGCGCGACAAAACCGTCCACCTGCCCAATCAACTCGGCGAGTTCCGGATCGTTCGGTTTCTCGGCGGCGGCTCGATGGGCATGGTCTACGAAGCGGTCCGCGAGACACGCAGCCAATCGCCCGACCGCCGTTATGCCTTGAAAATCCTGCTCCCCGGTCGCACCCGACAGGATCTGGATCGGTTCCGCCAGGAGGCCTCGACGACCGATCGATTGCGCCACCCCAACATCGTCCCCATCCATGGCATTTTCGAAACGAACGGTTTGCATTACCTGGTGATGGATCTCATCCCGGGCGACGGGATCAACCGCGTGCTCGCCGATTTGCGCGCCCGACGAGACGAGGAACCCGAATCGCCCACTCCACAGTTGGCCCACGATTCCTTCTTCGGCATCCCCGAAACCAGCAACCCGGAACCGGACCAACCCCGCATCGCGGATCTCCTGCCCGCGCCGGGCACGGCGGACTGGCATCGGGCGGTGGCCCGGATCGCGCTGCAAGCGGCGGACGGCCTTTCGCACGCGCACCGCAACGGCGTGGTCCACCGCGACATCAAACCCTCGAATCTCCTGATCGATCGAAACCTCAAGACCTGGATCGCCGACTTCGGACTGGCGAAAGTCGAGCGCGCCGACAATCTCACCCGCCGCGGCGAAGTCGTCGGAACGCTCCGCTATCTCGCACCCGAACGGTTCCGCGGTGAATCCGAACCGGCCTGCGACATCTACGGCCTCGGTATCTCGCTGTACGAATTGCTGACCTTGCGACCGGCCTTTCCGCAGACCGACCTGCCGGAACTCCAACACGCCGTCCTCACGCAATCGCCGCCGCCGCCCCGGGTCGTCGATCCGTTCATTCCCCGCGAACTGGAAACGATCGTGCTCAAGGCGATCGAACGAGAGCCTCGACGACGCTATACCGGCATGGCCGCGTTTCGCGACGATCTCCAACGATTCCTCGATGGTCTGCCGCCGTTCGCCCGTCGACCCTCCTTACGCACCCAAACGTGGTGTTGGATCCGTACGAACCCGGCCCTCGCCGCGGCCTGTTCGCTGATCCTCTTCGGAACCTTCCTCGTGACGGCGTTCATCGCGCGTCAGAACTGGCAAATGGCGACCGCGCTGGCCGAGTCGAAATCGCAATTGCAGCACATGGAGCGGAATCAACTGGACCTGCTCATGCTCCAGGCCCGTGCCCGGGTCATGGACCTCGGTCCCGGTCGACGATTCGAAACGCTGGCCCTGCTCGATCGAGCCGATCGTTTCTCCCGGGAAATCGGCCAGAGAGATTCCATCGAGCAAGAGTTGCGCGACCTGACCGTCGCGGCGTTGGTGATCCCGGACCTGCAGGCCGAGCCAACCGGCGACCGGATTCCATCCGGCACGAAAGACCTCGAGATCGACCCGGATCACCATCGATATGGACGGATCGATGCGGCAGGCGAACTGACGATATACCGGTTTGGCGATGCCGAACCGCTCGCGCGATTCACGGACGGTGCATACATCGACTTCCGGTTTTTGCCCGGCCAACGACTCCTGGCACGGACAGTGGATCGCGAACTGCGACTCTTGCAATTCAATCGGTCCGACGTTGAAAAACCCGTGACAATCCCCGACGTCGCCGAATGGTCGGCTGCGTCGGGGGCCGAACGATTCGTCGTGCTGCATGGAAACGGCGAACTGGGTTGCTATCGCGCCAAGGATGGTCTTCCGATTTCGCGGGTGCGAACCGGACTGACGAACGGGGCCACCGGGAATCGCATCCTGGCTTTGCACCCGACACGGCCGATCGTCGCGATTGGCGACGACGCGGTCGCGTCCTGTTTCCTCCTCGACGCGCAAACCGGTCACCGTCGGCGAATCGACGCCAACTTCGGTCGAATCTCCGCGATGACGTGGCACCCCGACGGCCGGGGATTGTTCATCACCGATCGAGACGGCGACCACGACGACTCGCGGCACCGCGTCCGCCAATTCGACGCAAGCGACTCACATCCGATACTGACGGAATGGACTAGTGCGACACCCATTACCGAACTCGCCGTGCATCCGTCCGGGCTTTACCTCGCCGCGATCGGGCCAACGAAGGCGACGGTCTTCGATGCAGAATCGGGGCGAGTCCTCGTCGAGGCGCGATCCGCGAACGAGACCGCGCGGCTACGATGGTCCCGAACGGGGCAACAACTGGCGGGTTTCTCCCACGCCGGCGCCCTTCATGTCTGGCGATTCGAAGCGGGCCGCGAGCGGAGAACCCTTCGCTGGCACGAGAACGGAGTACCGCAGGGAATAACCAAGCCTCTTCTCCAAGATCAGGAGCGGATCGTCGGCGCGAACCTGGCGGATCGATTCGTATTCTGGGATCTGGCGTCCGGCCGTCGGATCTCCTCGATTCCCACCGGTTGGTCTTCCATCCTTTCTTCGTCACGCGATGGCGAGTTGCTGCTTCAGTATTCGGAGGGATCCTTCCCGACCGAACGGCTCACCGCCCGTTTTGCCGATCGAAAGGATCCCCGGATCGAGATCGCGTATGATCGAACGGTAAGCCTGCCCGCCCCGCTGCTTGCTCAGTCGCGCGACGGCCGCGTTCAGGTTGGTGTTGGCACCAAGCCGTCGCACTACTGGCTGGCGCGAGACGACGCCCTGACGGAATGGCGGGTGCCGGAGGGAACCATCGGAGTCGTGCTCGATCCGCACGGCCGAACCGCCGTCACCCGCAACGGGGATCGATCCCTGACGATTTGGAATCTGGATCGGCTCGCACCGATCGCCGAATTTGTCGAACCGATTTCGACGATGCCGCGCTTCAGCCCCGATGGCCGATGGCTGTGGACCGGCTCGAACGATGGCGACATCCTCGAGACCGAACGATGGCAGCGGAGCGCGAGACTGGGCGTTAGCCACTGCACAGCCGCATTCGCGGGCGACGGTTCGTGGATCGCGCTCTCGCAAATCGATGGTCGGATCCGTTTGTGGGATACCGAAACCGGTCGAATGCTTCTCACGCTCGAGCACCCGGAGCGTCGGACCACCGTCGAACTGCTCGCGACGAACGGCCCCTATCTGATCGGCGTGACCGACCAACCCGATTCGGGATTGGACGTCTGGGATCTGGCACTGATCCGCAGACGGTTGCGGGAACGGGAACGGGACTGGGACATGAGACGGTAGCCGAGACCAATTCGCGCCAGGCAACAATTACGAGTTCGGTTGTTGCTATTCCGAAACAGGTTTCTTGACAGTTTTCACACAATATCGAAACCGCAACCATCGTTTGGGGCGGAATTTACGGATTATTCCGTTTTTGGGTGTCTCATATTTGTGGTTTTGGGTTGTGAGTAGGGTGAGGAATTAATTTTCCTGCCCACCGAGAAGCGTCTCGCCGCTTCGCACCCTCCCACGGGGAAGCCCATGCTCTTCCGCTCCCGCCGTCGTTCGAACACCGGTCGCCGCATGACGTGGGACACGATGGACAAGCAATTCGAGGTCCGGCTGAAGTTGCTGGAACTGGAAGACCGCGTAACCCCGGCGACGTTCACGGTGACGACGACGGCCGACAGCGGCGCCGGTTCGCTACGGCAGGCGATCCTCGACGCGAACGCAGCGGGCGGCTCGGACTTCATCTTTTTCAATATTGGTGGCGGAGGCACGCAGACGATCGCATTGTCAACCCCGTTGCCAGCCCTTACCGATGAAGTGATCATCGCCGGGAATACGCAACCCGGTTACACATCGACGCCCCTCATCCGCGTGAACGGCAGCGGCATCGGCGCGGCGGCGGACGGGATCGTCTTCTCGCCTGGGTCGTCCAACAGCACGATCAACGCGCTCGACATCGGCGGATTCAACGGCAACGGTGTCACGATCAATGCGGCCAGCGTCAATGTTCGGCTGAGCTACATCGGCGCGACGACGGCGAACACCTCGCAGGGTATACTCGTCAACACGGCCAGCAATCTCATCGGCGCGAATGTGATCAGCGGCAACGGCGCGCACGGCATCGCCTTCAATGCCGGCACAGCCACGAATAACAATGTCCATGGGAACATCATCGGCCTTCTCGCCGACGGCACGACGACCAAAGCCAATACGCTCGCCGGCATCAGCTTCGACAACGGCGCTTCATCGAACAACATCGGCGCTGGCAATTCGGTCCAGCGCAACTTCATCAGCGGCAACGGCACGTCGGGCATCCTCATCGCGGCGGCGGCCGGCACCGGCAACATCATCAACGACAACTACATCGGCACCGACATCACCGGCACGCTCGATCGCGGCAATTCCGAAACGGGCATTTCCATCGCCGCCGGCGCGAATGCGCAATCGATCCTCAACAGCGTCATTTCGGGCAACGACGACTATGGCATTTTCACACAATCCGATTCCAACATCATCCAAGGCAATCGCATCGGCACAAACGCCGCCGGCGACGCCGACCTCGGCAACACGCTCACGGGCGTCTACCTCTTCGCGGCGTCTTCGAACATCATCGGCGTCGACGGCAACGGCACCGGCGACGCCGCCGAAGGCAATCTGATCTCCGGCAACAACGCCTATGGGATCTTTATCCAGGGCGATTCAAACAACACCGTCATCGCCGGCAACTTCATCGGCACGAACTCCGCCGGCGACGCCAAGATCGCCAACGACGCCGGCGGCGTCCATTTCTTCAACGACTTCCTCGCGAACGATACCCGCATCGGCACCGACACGAACGGCACAAGCGATGCGCTCGAACGGAATGTGATCGCCGGCAACGCGAACTACGGCCTCGTGGATTTCGGCGTGGATACGATCATCGCGGGCAACTACGTGGGGCTGGCAGCGGACGGGAGCACGGGCCTCTCCAACTCGAACGGCGGCGTCAGTCTCGCCGGGATCGGCGCGACAGTTGGCGGCACTTCCGCGGCGGCCAGGAACGTCATCAGCGGCAACTTTGGATTCGGGGTTGCCGTCAGCACGGCAGGCGCGCTCGACAACACCATCATCGGCAATTACATCGGCACCAACGCGGCTGGCACTGCCAAGGTGCCGAACGCCTTCGAAGGCATCCGCATCGAGACCGGGGCGAAGAACACCACCATCGGCGGAACGACGGCCGGCGAACGGAACGTGATCAGCGGGAATTCCAACGGCATCGTCGTGCTGAACTCCACAACCGTCGCCATTCGTGGCAACTACATCGGCATCGACGTGACCGGCGCGGCGTCGCTCGGCAACCAGCAGCGCGGCATCTACATCGATACCTCGACCGGGGTCACGATCGGCGCCGCCGTCGCCGGGGCCGGCAACGTCGTCTCCGGCAACGGGACGCAGGGCATCACGATCAACAACGCCGCCGGCGTGGTCGTCGCCGGGAACTTCATCGGCACCGACGCCGCCGGTTCGACGGCCATCGGCAACGCCCAGAACGGGCTGACGCTCTCGAACGGAGCGACCAACGCCACGATCGGCGGCAGCACCGCGCTAGCGCGAAACGTCATCAGCGGCAACATCCAAACCGGGATCACTCTGAACGACTCCGGCACCACCGGCAACAAGATCCAGGGCAACTACATCGGCACGAACGCCGCCGGCACCGGTGCCCTCGGCAACGACCGCGGCATCCTGCTTGACGTCGGCACGGCCGGCAACATCGTCGGCACCGACGGCGATGGCACCAACGACGCGACCGAAGGCAACCTCATCAGCGGCAACAGCGGCGCGTTCGGCTACGGCGTGCACATCTCCCAGAGCGACAACAACCTCGTCGCCGGGAACATCATCGGCCTGAAGGCCGGCGGCGCGGCGGCGCTCGGCAACTCCGTCGGCATCGTCGTAAACTTCGCGTCGGCCGGCAACCGCATCGGAACGGACGCCGACTCGGTTGGCGATGCGGACGAACGAAACATCGTTAGCGGCAACACGAACGCCGGCATCTCGATCGAAGCCTCCGACTCCACAACCATCGCCGGGAACTACATCGGCACGAACGCGGCCGGGACCGGGGCGATTGGTAACGGTGGAGTCGGCATTTCATTTATCAGTGGATCGACCGGCAACTTCGTCGGTGGACCGACGGCCGCGTCCCGCAACCTGGTCTCGGGCAATACCGGTTCGGGAATCCTGTTCGACAGCGACGCGGAATCGAATACCGTGATCGGCAACTTCATCGGTACCGATGCCACGGGGAATGCCTCCTTGGGCAATGGCGGCAATGGGGTTCAATTCAATTCCACCTCCAAACTGAACTTCATCGGCGGCGTTGCGGTCGAAGAGCGCAACATCATCTCCGGCAACACGGGCAACGGAGTTTTGATCAACACGACGGGCACCGACGGCCAATTCATCTACGGCAATTACATCGGTCTGGATGTCGATGGAGAAGTCGCCCTCGGCAACGCGGCCTCGGGCATCTTCGTGACCCAGGGCCAGGCGACGATCGTCGCGGGCAACGTCGTTTCGGGTAATGCCCTCGCCGGCATCGAGATCAACGGCGGTAACTCCAAGTCGAACACCGTACGCGGCAATTACATCGGCCTGAATGCGGCCGGAGATGCCGCCGTGCCGAACGGCAACCAGGGTCTCGTGATCGCCAACGGATCGACTTTAAACACCATCGGCGGCACCAATGCACTGACGCGAAACGTGATCTCGGGGAACAACGATACCGGCATCGCGATTGACGGTACGGGAACCAGCGACAACACCGTTCTCGGCAACTACATCGGAACAAACGCCGCTGGCGACGCGGCGATCGGCAATGCGAACGCAGGCGTCTACATTTCCGGCGGAGCGAGCGACAACACCATCGGCGGCACCGCCGCCGGGGCGGGCAACGTCATCTCCGGTAACACCGGGGCCGGCGTGGAAATCACCGCCACGGCCGGCTTCGGCGGGGACGCCAATACCGTTCAAGGCAACTTCATTGGCACCAACGTTGCCGGCACCGCCGCAGTCCCCAACGCCATCGGCGTCTCGATCGCAAACGGCGGCAACCTCATCGGCGGCACGACGGCCGGCGCGCGCAATGTCATCAGCGGGAACGCGAACGAAGGGGTGCTTATCGACGGAGCGAGCGCGACCGGGAACGTCGTGTCCGGCAACTACATCGGCACAGACATCACGGGTACGCTCGATCGGGGCAACACCGGCCCCGGCGTTCGCATCACTAGCGGCGCCAACGTGGTCGGCGGCGCGACGGCCGGCGAACGGAATATCATCAGCGGCAACAATGCCCAGGGCGTTTTGATCAGCGGTGTCAATGCGATCGGCAACACGATCATCGGCAACTATGTCGGCACCGACGTCACGGGAACCCTGAAAATCCAGAATACGGCCATCGGCATCCACATCCGCGAAGGCGCCACCGGGAACATCGTCGGCGGAACCACGGCCGGCGAACGGAATGTCGCCTCCGGGAACGCCCAGAACGGGATCGCCATCTCGGGAACCGGTTCGACGGGCAACACCGTATCCGGCAATTACGTCGGCACGGACTTCACCGGTACGCTAAAGCTGAGCAACACCTTGTCCGGCATCGCGCTGGCCCAGGCGGCGACCGGCAACACGATCGGCGGAACGGCGGCCGGAGCCGGCAACCTGATTTCCGGCAACGGGCAACACGGCGTGCTGATCCGCGATGCCGGCACGGAAATCAATTTCATCCAGGGCAACCAGATCGGCACCGACAAGGACGGAACAGCAGCCCTCGGCAATACCCTCGGCGGAGTGAGTATCGAGAACGGAGCGACCGACAACACCATTGGCGGCACACTCGCGGCGGCCCGAAACATCATCAGCGGCAATACCGACTCCGGCGTCCAGATCGTCGGCGCGACCACGTCCGGGAACACGGTCGCCGGCAACTACATCGGCACGAAAGTGACGGGCACAACCGCCCTCGCGAATAGCCGCGGTGTCGTCATCGCGGGCGGCGCGACGAACAACACCATCGGTGGCGGCGCACCCGGGTCCGGGAACGTCATTAGCGGGAATATCAACGAAGGGGTCTCACTCGAAAGCAATTCGAACTTCGTCCAGGGCAATTTCATCGGCACGAACGCGGCCGGCACTTCGGCCATCGGTAACGCCGACGGCATTGGCGTCGGCGCATCGTTCAATCTCATCGGTACCGATGGCGACGGTACAACCGACAGCGCGGAGCGGAACGTCATCTCCGGCAACACCAGTTCCGGCATCTACATCGTCGGCGGCGGCGGCAACACCATCGCGGGCAACTACATCGGCACCCGGGCCGACGGAACGGGTTCGCTCCCCAATTTCGACGGCGTCTTCCTCCAGGCCACGACTGGCAACCTCATCGGCACCGACGGCTCGAGCGACGCCTTCAACGCCAGCGAGCGGAACATCATCTCCGGCAACACCGATCGCGGCATCGTGCTCGACGGGGACAATATCGTGGCCGGCAACTGGATCGGCGTCGACGTGAACGGCAACGCGCTCGGCAACCAGTTCGGCATCCAACTCTCCGGCGTCGGCGCCCGCGTCGGCACGGATTCCGACGGCACCGCCGACACGGACGAACGCAACGTCATTAGCTCGAACTCGAACAGCGGCATTATCATGTCTTCCGATGCGGCCACGGTCGCGGGCAACTACATCGGCCTCGATCCCACTGGTACCGCGCCGCGGGGCAACGCGGTGTACGGCATCCACGTCAATACGGGCGGTAAGGACAACATCATCGGTGGCACCTCGGCGGCGGCGCGGAACGTCATCGGTGCGAATGCCGTCGGCGTGGGCTTCACCGATTCCGGCACATTCGGAAACAAGCTGATCGGCAATTACATCGGCACTGACAAGACCGGGAACGCAAAGGTCGGGAACAACCTCGCGATCGTATTGGGACCCGATACGACGGCCAACATCATCGGCCAGGCCGGCGCGGGCAATGTCATTTCCGGGACCAACGGCGATGCGGTGCGCGTCGTCGGCTCGAAGAACAATACTTTCCAGGGCAACTACATCGGCCTCGGCGCCGACGGATCGACCGTTGTGGCGAACACCGGTATCGGCATCACCTTCTACTCGTCGGCGACCGACAACACGATCGGAGGCGCGGGAGCCGGCGAAGGCAACGTCATCTCCGGCAACGGTCTCAGCGGCATCGACATCTCCGATGGCTCCACTGGCATCACGATCCTCGGCAACTTCATTGGAACCGACGCCGCGGGGACGGCGGCGAAGGGCAATGCCCAGTACGGCATCACCGCGAATGTCGCCTTGACCATTGGCGGCCTGACCGCGATGCCCGGCACCGGAGCCGGCAACGTGATCTCGGGCAATACGCTCGACGGAATTCGAATCTTCGGCAATGGCACGACGATCCTCGGTAATATCGTCGGCTTGGACAAGACCGGCAGCGTTTCCCTTTTGAACCAGGACAACGGCATCTCCGGCAGTTCCAACGTGACCGTGGGTGGCACGGCGGCCGGATCCCGCAATGTCATCAGCGGCAACCTCTTATCCGGCGTAGCGGTGGGCGGCAGCGCGACCATTGCCGGCAATTACATTGGCACCGACATTGGCGGCATGCTCGATATCGGAAATGGAATACACGGGATCGATCTCGTCGGCGATAACAACACGATAGGCGGTTCGGTTGCCGGGGCCGGTAACGTCATTTCCGGCAATGGCAGCGCCGGCATCTACCTCAACGGCAATTGGACCAACACCATCCGCGGGAACTTTATCGGTACCGATGCCGCCGGGAGCGCGGCGATCCCCAACGCGCGGGGCATCTGGAACGAAGCCGGCGGCAAGGACAATACCATCGGCGGTCCCACAGCGGCCGATCGGAACATCATCTCGGGCAACGCGAATGAAGGGATTCTCCTGGAAGGAACGGCTTGGTTCACTCTCGTTGCCGGGAATTACATCGGAACAAATTCCACCGGCTCCGCAAGCCTGGCCAACGGCACGGCCGGCATCCGGATCACGAGCGCCCAGGATACGACCATCGGTGGATTGACGAGCACTCCGGGCACCGGTCTGGGCAACGTGATCTCCGGCAATGGTCAATTTGGAATCCAGGTCCAGAACTCCTCCACCGACCTGACGATCCTCGGCAACATCATCGGACTGGATGCGACCGGCAACGCCGACATCACCAGCACCGGCGACGGGATCTATGTTTCGAAAGGCACGAACACGACCATCGGCGGAACCAATTCCCAGGCCCGCAACATCATCTCCGGGAACATCAACGGCATCAACATCAGCGCGAGCGGTTCGAGTTACAACATCATCGTTCGCGGGAACTACATCGGCACGGACATTTCGGGATTCCTCGCCCGCGGCAACGTGTCCGGCGTCATTGTGGGCAGCGCGCCCGACACGAAGATCGGCGGTGCCGCCGCAGGGGCCGGCAACCTTGTCTCCGGCAACGGTACCGGTATCGCCATCTCCGGGATCAGCGGACTGGGATCCCAGGTCTTCGGCAATATCGTTGGCTTGAACGCCGACGGGTCCGCAGCCCTGGGCAACGTGACGGGCATTCTGGTCAGCGCAGCCAACAATCTGATCGGTGACACCGGACTCGGAACTCGAAACGTCGTTTCGGGCAACACGAGCTACGGTTTCCGCCTGATGGGTGGAGCGAACGCCAATTTCATCACCGGTAATTACATCGGCACAAATCTCGCGGGTAAAGTTGCATTCGGAAATGGAATCGGTGTCCAGATCGAAGACGGCGCGTCGGGAAACACCATCGGCGGAATTGCGGCCGGTGGTGGCAACCTCATCAGTGGCAATACCGGCTCCGGCGTGATCATCAGCGGCAGCGGGACCTCGAACAATACCATCCTCGGCAACTTCATCGGTACGAACGTCAGTGGCACCGCCGCCATCGGAAACGCGAATGGTGTCCAGTTGTCAGCTGGGGCGAGCAACAACACCATTGGCGGCACCGTCGCCGGCAGCCGCAATCTCATCTCCGGAAACTCCGTCAACGGTGTCAGCATCTCCTCGTCCGGCACTGGGAATACGGTCGCTGGCAACTACATCGGCACCGACGTGACGGGCACGGCACGACTCGGCAACGGTATTGTCGGAGTTTCCGTCGTGAACGCTGGCAGCGGCGTGACCATCGGCGGCGCGACGACCGCCAGCCGAAACGTCATCAGCGGCAACGATTACTCTTTTGGGATCAATGTCACCAATGCCAACAATATCACCGTCCGGAACAACTACATCGGTACGGATGCAACCGGATCGGCCGCCCTCGGCAACCACGGCGGCGGCATTGTTTTCCAAGGGCCCAGCGGCACCGGAACGATTCAGGACAATGTCGTATCGGGCAACAAGGCCAACCTCGATGTCGGCGGCACGAACATCGGGCACGGCATCGAAACCGGCTCCTACGCCGGCGTCACGATTGCCGGGAACATCGTCGGCTTGAACGCGGCGGGCAATGCCAAACTCGGCAACACCGCCAGCGGAATCAGCTCCGGTGCCTACATCGGAGGCTCAACTGCGGCCGAACGGAACATCGTCAGCGGCAACGCCCTCAACGGCATCGTCGCGGGCACCAACGCCATCGTCCGCGGGAACTACATCGGCACCGACATCACCGGCACCCTGACCGGATTCGGCAATGCTGGCTCCGGCGTTCTAATCCTCGGAGTATCGAACGTATCAATCGGAGGCACGGGCGCCGGCGATGGCAACGTCATTTCCGGCAACGTCGGCCATGGCGTACTCATCTCGAATGTTGGCACGAACGGCAACACAATCCTCGGCAATCTCATTGGCACCGACAAGACGGGGGCGAACGCCGTGCCGAATTCCGTCGGAGTCGGCGTCCGCTTTGGTGCCACTGGCACGATCATCGGCGCGCCCGTCGGTTCCAACGACGTGAATACCGCCAACCGCGTGCGCTTCAACGCCACCGGCGTTCAGATCGAATCGACCGCCGGCGCCGGCAATCTCGTCCGCCTGAACCAGATCTCCGGCAACACGACCGCGAACTACGTCAATGCCACCGGTTCGCCCATCGCGCCCGCCATCGACCTCGCCGTCGCGAACCTCACTTACACGCGCGTCCGGGGAACGCTCCAGGGTACCCCCGGCGCGACGCTCACCGTCGATTTCTACGAGGCCAACCCCGGCGGCGAATCGGCCGCGCGACGCCTCCTCGGCACCGCACTCGTCGTCCTCGACGGCACCGGTTCCGCCACGTACGACCTGCAACTTCCGACCGCCACGAATCCCGGTTACGGCGTCGTCGCCACCGTCAGCACCGCCGCCGCCGGCACCTCCGCGTTCGGCGGGCCTCAGATGGCGCTCGAACCAATTACCATCTCCGTTCGGGCACCGGAGATCTCCCCGGAAGGGACCGAAATCACGCTCGCCGCGCGCGTCAGCACCGACCGCCCGAACGCCGTGTTCACCTTCGAGTGGAACGTGATCCGCGTCGGCTTCCCCGGCGTCATCGCCGAAGGCGAGGACAATTCGCTCGTCTTCACCCCGCCTGACAACGGCACCTACCGCGCCACGCTCATTGTCCGCGACATCGTCAACAACGAATCGGTCGCCTTCGTCGTGCCGGACATCACCGTCACGAACGTCGCGCCGTTCCCGACCGTCTGGAACCGCACAACCGACCAGCCGATCGGCGACGCCAGCATCCCGACGGGCGGCACGCTGCAACTGCGCGGCACCTTCACCGACCCCGGCATCGCGGACACACATACAATTCAATGGCTGGTGAACGGCGTGCCGGTCCCGGGGGCGAACGTCGCCGATTTCAACTTCACCACGCCGACGGCCGGCCGGTACATCGTCTCCTACCGCGTCACGGACAACAGCGGTGCCGCCGGCGAGTTCGCCGTGGCCGTCACCGTCCGCGGCGCCATCAACGCCACAATCGCCAACCTGCCGAATACAAGCCTCGAAGGCGTGCGACTGGCCGCCGCGGCACAACTCGACGGCCTCCTCAACGCGACCACGCTGCGCTACGCCTGGACCGCGACGAAGAACGGCACGCTGTTCGCCTCGCTGGCCTCGACACCAACAAATCAGAACGCCGAGTTCTCCTTCACCCCGGACGACAACGCGAACTACGTCGTCTCGCTCACCGTCACTGATCCCGACACGGGCGCATCCGCGACGGCACAGCACGCGGTCGTCGTCGACAACGCGGCACCAACCGTACGACTCGATACCACAACCGCGAACCCGGCGCTCGGCCTGCCGCTCTCCTTCGCCGCCATCGTCACCGATCCCGGGACGAACGCCACGAACGACGACCTCGTGCAGTACATCTGGTCGGTCGTCGGCCCTGCCGGCGTTTCGATTCCGAACGGACAGTCCGCCAATTTCAGCTTCACGCCAACCGTGCCCGGCCTCTACTTCGTGAGCGTCTCGGCCACCGACAAGGACGGCGGCCTCGCGGGCGATTCCCGCATGCTCGAACTCGCGGCCGGGTCGCGCACCGTGGCCGTCGGCGGACTGCCCACCGGCGCCGTCAATGAAGGCACGACGCTCAACCTCACCGCCTCGACGACCGCCCCCGGCGTCACGTTCTCGTATTCCTGGTCCGTCACGCGCAGCGGCGTCCCGGTCGCCGGCGGCGGCGGAGCGAACTTCACGCTGCCACTCCGCCAGCAAGGCGACTACACCGTCCGCGTGACGGCCATCGGCTCCGACAATTCCGTCGGCACCGCCACGGATGTGATCATGGCCGTCAACGCACCGCCCACCGCTGCCATCGCCCCGACGCCCGCGACGGTCGTCGAGGGTTCCACGGTCAACTTCGTCGGCCTCGCCGCCGACCCCGCCGGCGCCGACGACGCCCTCACACTCAGCTGGACCGCGACCGGCCCCGGCATCGCAGGCACCTTCGTCGCGACCGGCCGCGAGTTCCCGTTCACGCTGCCCAACGACGGAGCCTATACCGTCACCTTCACCGCGAAGGATTCGTCCGGTGCCAGCGCGACGGCCTCGCGCGTCGTCTCGGGCGTGAATGCCGCGCCGCAGGTAACAATCCTGAACGACGGCTCCGCGCCGGGCGCGTTCGCTTTCAAGGCCGCCATCGTCGAACCGGGGCCGATCGACAAGACCGGACTGACCTACCAGTGGTACGTGAACGGCGCGAAGATCGCCGGCGCGACCGCCGCGACGTTCGCGACGGCGACGCCCGGCCTCGTCGCGCTGGAAGTGTCCGACGACGACGCGACGACCCTCGCGGTCACGGAAGTCCATCTCGTGGCCGGGACCGCGCCGTTCGTCGTGCCGACGCCCGCCGCCACGACCACGCAGGTGCTCGTCGTCGGCGACGCCGGCGCGAACACCATCGACGCCAAGTCGATCGCCATCCCCGTCGTGCTCGACGGCGGCGCCGGCAACGACACCCTCTACGGTGGCTCCGCCGGCGACGTGCTCATCGCGGGTGACGGAACTTCAAACCTGCTCGATGGCGGCCAAGGGGACAATCTCTTCATCGCCGGATCGGGCAACGACACGATGATCGGCGGCACCGGCAACGACGTGTACCGCCTGAAGTTCAGCCAGGACTTGGTCACGGACGCCGGCGGCTACGACACGCTCGACGCGTCGGACGTTTTGGTCGGCATCACGCTGAACATGACGCTCGTGGGGCCGCAACCGGTCTACGCCGGCAGCACGATCGACCTCGCCGGCGAATTCGAAAAGCTGATCGGCACCACGAAGAACGATACGCTCTACGGCGGTGACGGCGACGACCTCGACGGCGGCCTCGGCGCGGATACGCTCGTCGCGCTCGCCACAAACGTGACGCTCTACGGCGGCGACGGCGACGCCGATGACACACTCGTCGCCGAACCGGGCGCGACGGGCACCGTCCTCGAAGGCGGCGGCGGCGGCGATACACTCATCGCCCGCGCCCCCGAAGTCACCCTCTACGGCGGCGACGGCGACGACGACTTCCAACTCACCAGCGACGCGATCGGTGCCGTGGTCCAAGGCGGCTCCGGCGGGGACAGCATCGTCAGCGCCGCGAACAACGTCACCCTCTACGGCGGCGACGGCGACGACACCCTGGATATCGCCAACGGCTCCAACATCGTCGCGGTCGGCGGCGACGGCACCGCGACCACCGGCGAAGCAACGCTCCTCAGCCAGTCCGGAAACGACACCATTTTCGTCGGCCCCGTCAACGGCATCACGCTCTACGGCGGCGACGGCGACGATGCGGTGCTGATCGACGGTGCCTCCAACGCCGTCGCGATCGGCAACGACGGCACCGACACCCTCGTCGCCAACGGTACGAACGTCGCCCTCGTCGGCGATGGCGGCGTCGACACGCTCGTTGCCCTCGACGGTAGCGGCATCACGCTCTACGGCGGCGACGGCGGCGACGATCTCATTGCGGGCGGCGGCGACGGCACGGTCCTCGTCGGCGGCGCGGGCGATGACCAACTCGTCGCCGCGAACCCCGACGGCGGCGTTACGCTCTACGGCGGCGACGGCGACGATGAACTCATCGTGAATTCGATCGAATCTCTCACTGTCCCGGACACAACAGGCGGTACGACCGTCCTCGATCCGGTTGCCGGGATGAACGTTTACGCCGACGGCGGGGCCGACAACGACACCATGACCGCAGGTGCCGGTACCGGCATCACGCTTTACGGCGGCGACGGCGACGACGTCGCGTTCGCCACCGGCGGCAGCAACATCGCCCTCGCGGGCGGGGCCGACAACGACGTCCTCGTCGCGGCGAACTCCGGCGGCACCATCACCCTCTACGGCGGCGACGGCGACGACACGCTCGTGTCCGGCACTGGTGGATTCACCCTACCTTCGGCCGATGGCCATGTCGCGATCCCCGGCGGTTCGCCCACCGCCGTCACCCTCTACGGCGGCGACGGCGACGACCTCGCCATCGTCGACGGCGACGGCGTCGTCGCGTCCGGAAATACCGGTGCCGACCAGTTCCTCCTCGTGGGCGGATCGAACATCACGCTCTACGGCGGCGACGGAGACGATGGATTCGTCCTCGGCGGCAACCGCGTTTCCTTCGAACTCCCCGGCGGTGATACCGTCTTCACCAGTTCGCCCTCGAACGTCGCCATTGTCGGCGGGTCCGGCGAAAACGATTACCAACTCCTCGGGGGCGACTCCGTCACGCTCTACGGCGGCGACGGCGACGAGAACTTCGACATCGCGGGCGGGACCGGCATCGCCGCCATCGGTGGCGCCGGCGCCGACGACATGCGGGTCGGCGGCAACGCCACCAATGTCACGCTCTACGGCGGCGACGGCGGCGAGGACATCCAGATCGTCGGCGGCACCGACGTGCAGGTGAACGGGAACGCCGGGAACGACGAGATCCTCGTTACCGACGGAACGAACGTCGTCGTTCGCGGCCTCGAAGACAACGACACGATGGTCGCGACCGGTGGCACCGGCGTGACCCTGTACGGCGGCGACGACGACGACGAACTCTTCGCCATGAACCCCGTCGGCTCCCCCGTTCTGGTAGGCGGCGACGGCAACGACCGACTGGTCGTGAATCCGGATGTGGCCGTCACGCTCTACGGCGGCGACCAGGACGAAACCGTCATCGCCCCCGCCTCGGACGGCAACAATATCGTGCTCGTCGCGAATCAGGGTGACGACATTCTCGTCGTTCAAGGCGGTTCGTTCATCACCCTCTACGGCGGCGACGGCGACGACGGCATCATTCTCGATTCCGGTTCCGCCATCGCCGTCGACGGCGGAACGGGCGCCGATACGTTCGTCATCCAGTCCGTCGGTACCGGCGTCACGCTCTTCGGAGGCGAAGGTGACGACGAGTTCGTCGTCGATGGCGGCTCGAACATCATCGTCCACGGTAACGCCGATGCGGATACCATCACGGTCGCCGGCGCCACCGGCTGGTTCTTCGGCGACGCCGGCAACGACACCCTCGCCGCCGGTCTCGCCACCGGCGTCACGCTCTTCGGCGGTGCCGGCGAAGACGAGCGGATCGTCGCCGCCGGCGGGGCGTTCGGCGTCAACCTCTACGGCGGCGACGGCGATGATACCCTTCTGGCGGTCGAAGGCAGCGGCAGCGTGCTGGTCGGCGATGCCGGGCAGGACAAGCTAACCGCGATCTCGGCCGACAACGTCACGCTCTACGGCCTCGCCGGCGACGACCAATTCAATGTCCTCGGTGGTGCCAACGTCACCGCCCTCGGCGACCTCAGCGTCTACGGTTTCTCCGGCAACGACACCTTTACCATCTCCAACGGTACGAACGTCAACGCCTATGGGGAACGGGGCAACGACACGATCTCCGTCGCCGGTGGCACCGGCGTCAGCGTCTACGGCGGATCCGGGAACGACACGCTCACGGCCACCGGCGGCAACGACGTGTTGCTCGTTGGCAACTCCGACAACGATGCGATCCTGGGTCTCTCGACGGTCGGCGCGATCGGCTTCGGCGGCACCGGCAACGACATCCTCTACACCGCGGGCCTGGGCGGCGACATCTTCGTCGGCGAAGAAGGCGACGACCGCTATCAACTTTCCAATCCGACCGGAACCATCCTCGTCACGCTCGACGAAGTCCGCCGTCTCGGGGACGACGAACCATTCCGCGATTCCTACGGCCACGGCACAGACGTGCTCGATCTTCGGTTCCTCGGTGCCGGCGTCTCGCTCGACCTCTCTCGCGTCGCCGGCAAAGTGGCCACCGCCAGCGACCAACAAACCGTCATTGCCGGCCTGAACCTCGTCCTTTTCGGCGTCTTCGACCAGGTCTGGGGTACGGCGTTCGCCGACACCATCATCGGCAACGACGCGAACAACACCTTCTTCGGCTTCGGCGGCAACGACACGCTTGTCGGCGGCACGGGCGATGACACGCTCGTCGGCGGCGACGGCGACAACTCCCTGGTCGGCGGCGACGGCTCGGACGTGTTCCGATTCCAATACGGCACGGCTCTTTCCGCAGGTCTCGACATCATCCAGGACAATGCCGCCGACACTGACATGCTGGACTTCAGCCCGGTTTCGCCGTTCGTGACCGCTGGCGTCCTTTCCAATCTCGGCCTTGCATCGACGCAGACCGTCGGCGGGGGCCGAAACTACGTGATCTCCGGCGGCGCGGGCGTCGAAGGCGCCATTGGCACCAGCTTCGGCGATACGCTGTTGGGAACGTCGGCCAACGATTCCCTCGTCGGCGGCGGCGGAAACGATTCCCTCGTCGGCGGACTGGGCAACGATACCATCGCCGGCGGTTCCGGAGACAACACGCTGCTCGGCGGCGACGGGAACGACTGGTACGATCTCGCTCCCGCCGGCATCGATCGGATCACCGATACTTCCGGCTACGACTCGATCGACTTCAGCCAGGCCGATCGCGGCGTCGCTTTCACGCTTTCGCTGGATGCCGGCCAACTCCAGTCGGTCGACGCCGCCGGAAACCAGGTCTCGCTCAACGGGGTCTTCGAGCGGCTCATGGGCAGCAGCTTCGACGACATCCTGACGGGCAACTCCGCGAACAACGAGATCATCGGACGCAACGGCCTCGATGTCCTCAATGGCGCCGGCGGCGACGACTTCGTCGAAGGCGGCTACACGCAGGTCGTGCTGCTAGACTTCGACACCGACACGCGGCCGGGCGAGTACATCTACTCGCCGGCGACTCGGACGACTCTCCAGAACCGCTTCAACTCGCTATTCGCGGCGTTCGGCGTCAAGTTCGTCGACTCGCCATCGATTGCACAGTCGGAGTCGGCGCGGTACGGCGGCCGATACGCGACGATCCGATTCAACAGCGGCGCGTCCGGCGGCGTCGCCAGCGAGATCGATCCGCGCAACGTGAATCTCACCGGCCTCACGCAGGTGAACGCCTTCGATTTCCTCGCGAAGTACCTCCCGGATCAGCTCGCGCCCGCGCTGCTCGACAGTGCCATGCTCGAACTGTCGTACTCCATCGGCGCGCACGAATTCGGCCACCTCATCGGCCTGCGCCACGCCGACGCCTTCGGGCCGATTGGCAGCGGCATCTACGTGGGCGGCTCCCTCACACCCGACTCGTTCCGTTCGCCGCTGGATGCGATCGACGCGGAAGCCGGGTACGTCCTCGAAACGAATGCTGTCGAAACCGGTCGCCACATCATGGCGTCGCCGCTCTCGCTCGGCATCGATCCGATGCAGTCGCTTTCCAACCCGTATCTCGGCGAACGTGAATCGCTCAAACTGACGTTCGCGCTCTATGGTTCGTCGGTCGGCGAGCAACTCGCGCCGCACGGCAGCGTCGCCACGGCGATGCCGCTCGATCTCAAGCCGATCCTCGTGCCGAACACACTCCGCGTCGGCGATGCGAACTACGGCGCGACCTTCTCCGTCTTCGCCGTCGCGGTATCCGGTTCGATCGCCCTCGACGGCACGGGCAAATCCGAAAACGACTATTACGTCTTCGGCGGCAAGGCGAACGACATCTACACGTTCGAGCTGTCGTCGCGAACCGCCAGCCGTTTCGCCGGTCGGCAGATCGACGGCATCCTCAAGCTGTACAACGCCGCCGGTCAACTCGTCGCCAGCAACGACGACGACTTCGAATCGCAGGATTCGCTCATCGTCGACTTCAAGGTTCCGGAGGACGGCACGTACTACCTCGTGGTCGATACCTTCACCGACGCCACGACATCCGACACCGACACCGGCCGCTATGAACTGCTCGCCTATCGTCTGGCTGTCGGCTCGCCCGCTGGCCGCGGGGATACGATCATCGGCAGTTCGGGCGCCGACACCCTCAAGAGTTCCACCGGCCCCGACGTGATCCAGATCACCGTCGATGCCAGTGCAAACACGGTCGTGACCGAATCGACAATCGCCATTGTCGATATCACCCAGAACCCGACCTACGACGATTCGACCATCGTCGGCGATCCGATCGTGATCGGCGCCAACAGCGCCCCGACCTTCACGGCCGCCCCGGCTACCGCCGCGATCGGCGAAGGATCGAAGCTTCAACTGGTCTACTCCGCGATCGACCCCGACTTCACGACGGTCGTTTACGACCTGATTGATGGGCCGGCCGGCGCGGCCATCGATGCCGCATCCGGCGCCTTCCAGTGGGTGCCGGCCGACAATGGGACGTTCGCCTTCTGGGTGCGCGCCACCGACATCGCCGGCGTTTCGACCAAGACGGCCGTCTCCGTAACCGTAACCAACGTCGCGCCGACCGCAACGCTCACCGGCGTGCCGGGATCGTCGCCGGAAGGCGCGGCGCTCGTCTTCGGCGCAAAGGTTTCCGACGCTTCGCCCGCCGACCAGGCCGCCGGTTTCACGTACGACTGGAAGGTGATCAACCTCGCCGGCAATATCCAGGTCGCGTCCGGCAAGGGCACGACGATCGCGTACACGCCGCCGAACAACGGCAACTATCGGGTCAGCCTGACGGTACGGGATAAGGACACCGCGGCCGGAACGGCCAGCCAGGATTTCGTCGTGACCAACGTCGGCCCGACCGCGACGATCGCCGCCGGTGCCGCGAGCGTCGCGGAAGGTTCGCCCGCGACCTTCACGGCGTCCGCGTCCGACCCGTCGACGGTCGACACGTCGGCCGGATTCACCTACGTCTGGAAGGTCAACGGAACCACGCTGCTCTCCGGCACCGGAAAAACCGCCTTCTCCTACACGCCCAAGGTCAACAGGACCGACTCCGTGAGCGTCACCGTCACCGACGCCGACGGCGGGTCGAATACGGCCACGTATCTGCTCCCCGTCACGAACGTCGCCCCGACGATTTCGACATTCGCGGTGACCACCGCGCCGGCAAACCGGCTTGAAGGGTCGCCGCTGACCGCGACCGTGTCATTCACCGATCCCGGACGTGTCGGCAACGGCGGCACCGAAACCTACAGGGTCACCTGGACCGTCACCGGTTCGAACGGCCAGGGCGAAACGGTGACGGTCCTTGCGGACGGCGCGTCACCGGTCTCCTACACGTTCGTGCCCGTCGACAACGGCACCTACGACATTCGCGCGACCGTGACCGAGGATAACGCCGACGCGGCGACCGCGTCCCAGTTGATGACGGGCGTCACCGTCGCGAACGTCGCACCGACTGCTTCGGTCTCCGTACCGTCGAGCGCCTTGATCAACGAAGCCGTCGGCTTCGTGTTCAACGCCACCGACCCCGGAGCGATCGATCAGTCTTCGAATTTCACCTTCGCGATCGACTGGAACAATGATGGTATCGTCGATCAAACGCTGGTCGGCCCCAGCGGACTGACCGTTTCGAAGAGCTTCGCGACGGCGGGCCAGCAAACCGTGCGCGTGACGGCGACCGACCGCGACGGCACGGCCAGCGCCTTCGCCACCGCGGTCGTCGATGTCGTCCCGGCCGAGAACGAGACCGGACTGCTCAAGATCTTCGGGACGGGCGGAACCGACGCCATAAGCGTCCGTCAGAACAAGAACGGCCTCTTCTGGGAGCGCAACGGCGTTCGCTACGGCCCGCTTACCGGCATCGACAAGATCGTCGTCTTTGGTGGCGACGGCCACGACGAGATCCGCGTCGAAGGCAGCGTGACGGTCCCGGCGGAACTCCACGGCGAAGCCGGCAACGACACCCTCAACGCCGGTGCCGGCAACGACACCCTGTACGGTGGCGAGGGCGACGATGAACTCGTCGCGACGACCGGCGACGACCTCCTGTTCGGCGGAACCGGTAACGACCTTCTCCGCGCCGGCGACGGCAACGACACCCTGCACGGGGGCGAGGGCAACGACGACCTCCGCGCGGCCAAGGGGAACGATCTCCTGTTCGGCGATGCGGGCAACGACACCCTCCGCGGCGGACAGGGCGACGATACCCTGCACGGCGGCGACGGCGACGACGACCTTCGGAGCGGGCAAGGGAACGGCGTCCTTTACGGCGAGGCCGGTAACGACACGCTCCGGGGCGGGAACGGCAACGACTCGCTCTTCGGCGGCGACGGCAACGACGAACTCCGTAGCGGCGGTGGCAACGACCACTTGGACGGCGGCCTCGGATTCTTCGACACCCTCGAGGGCGGCGACGGCAACGACACGCTCGTCGACCCCAACGGCGCCGTCGACGTCCGCGGCGGTGGCGATATCGACTCGATCAGCCTCGTCTTCGCCGCGTTGCCAGTCGGGGTCAAGCTCCCGGCCGTCACTGTCGACGGCGGCACCGGGAACGACGCCGTCAGCATCGTGTCCGCGAATTCCAGCCTCGTGCTGGATTTGCAGGGCAATAACGGCGATGATACCTTCGACCTCGCCGGAACCTGGACGCGGATCGACGTGCGCGGCGGCAGCGGCCGCGACACCGTCCGCCGCAACGGCGCCACCGGCCTCGTCACGCTCCACGGCGTCGAGGTCGATCTGCCCTGACCGCCATGCATGTGCTCTTCGTCCATCAGAATTTCCCCGCCCAGTTCGGGCCGTTCGCGTCCCGACTGGCGCGGCGGCCCGGCTGGTGCTGCACGTTCGCCACGGCCAAGGCGAACGGAGCGATCCCCGGCGTCGAGGTCGTCGTCCATGAAAACAAGGGCGGCGCGACGGAACGCACGCACTATTGCTCGCGCACCTTCGAAAACGCCATCTGGCAGACGCACGCCGTGCACGACGCCCTCGCCGCCCGGCCGGATATTCAGCCCGACCTGATCGTCGGCCACTCCGGCTTTGGTTCCACCCTCTTCCTTCGCGAACTCTATCCGAACGCCCGCATCGTCAACCTCTTCGAGTTCTTTTACCGCACGACCGGCGCGGACATGGACTTCCGCCCCGACTTCCCCTCCAAGCCGCTCGACAAACTCCGCGCCCGCGCGCGGAACGCCACGATCCTGCTCGACCTTGACAACTGCGACCTTGGTTACAGCCCGACGGATTGGCAGCGAAGCCTGTTGCCGGCGGAGTACCACCCGAAAGTGCGGACGGTCTTCGACGGCATTGACACGAACCTCTGGAAGCCGATGCCGGACGCGCCGCGACGGATCGGCGACCGCGCCGTACCGGCCGACATGAAGATTGTCACGTACGTCGCCCGCGGCTTCGAGTCGATGCGCGGCTTCGACATCTTCATGCGGGCGGCGAATATCATCTGCAAGCGGCGGTCGGACGTAATCTTCGCAGTCGTCGGCCAGGATCGGGTTTGCTACGGCGGCGACGAGAAGCATACCGGTGGCAAATCGTTCAAGGATTGGGTGCTGTCGCGCGACACCTATGACCTTTCGCGGTTCGTCTTCACCGGCTTGTTGCCGGAGCCGGCGCTCGCGAGGCTGCTCGCCGTGTCGGACCTGCACATCTACCTGACGGTTCCGTTCGTGCTGTCGTGGTCGATGTTGAACGCGATGGCGTGCGGCGCGGTGGTGCTCGGCTCGGACACGCCGCCGGTGCGCGAGGCCATCGCGCCCGGCCGCACGGGGTTGCTCGCCGATTTCTTTTCACCGGAAGCGTTCGCCGACGCCGCGGACCGCGCCCTTGACGACATCGCGGGCCATCGCCCGCTCGGCGAAGCCGCCCGCGCCCACATACTCGAACGATACTCGCTGGACGTCTGCCTGCCGAAATTCGACGCCCTCTTGAACGACGCGATGGCCCGCCGCCCCCGAACGGGAGAAACACCGTGAGCGCTTCCTCGAATGGCGGACTCAAGGTCCTCGATGCGGTCGCCCGCGCACTCGCGTCGCGGTTGGAGGACTTCGAGTCCGCCTGCCGGTCCGGCTCCGGATCGCACGGAGAACCGCCGGCCGTCGACAACGTCGTGGGCGATCTCGCGCACCTCTTTGAAGAACTCGCACGCCGGGAACTGGTGGCCATTCGGGAACAGTATTTCGCACCGGACGGTTCGCCGAACCTGAACCGGACGATGGACTACGCGCCCGCTCCGGCCGGGGGTGAAACGCCGGACAACAAGCCCGACAGGACAATGGATTTCACTCCGGGGTCGGAGGCTCCCTCCCTCGCGGTACGACCGGGCGCGACGGGAATCTACTCGCCCAACGGATCGGCGTCGGCCGATTTCGTGGTCGATGCGGGATTCGAGGAAAAAGCGCAGCGAATGCCGTCGATTCCCGGGTACGAGATCACGGGCGTGCTGGGTCGCGGGGGCATGGGGATCGTCTACAAGGCGCGGCAGGCCGGCCTGAACCGCGACGTCGCGCTCAAGATGATCCTGAAAGGCGAGCACGCGAGCGCCAGCGCGGTGGTGCGTTTCCTCACGGAAGCCCGCGCCATCGCGCAGTTGAACCACCCGAACATCGTGCAGGTATACGAAATCAACGAGAACAAGGACCTGCCGTACTTCTCGCTGGAATTCTGCCCCGGCGGCAGCCTCGACAAGGCACTCAAGAAGGAACCGCAGGACCCGCGCCGCGCCGCCGAACTGACCGAGACGCTCGCTCGCGGCCTCGCCGTCGCGCACAAGGCCGGCGTTCTCCACCGCGACATCAAGCCCGCGAACGTGCTCCTCGACGGCAACGGCACGCCGAAGATCACCGACTTCGGTCTCGCGCGGCTCGTCGGCGACGACAGCGGCCTGACCGCAAACACCTCCGTGCTCGGCTCGCCGTCCTACATGCCGCCGGAGCAGGCCAGCGGCACCATGGACCGCGTCGGCCCCGCCTCCGACCAGTACAGTCTCGGCGCGACGCTCTATGAATTCATCACCGGTCGCCCCCCGTTCCACGGCACCACGCAGATCGAAACCTTGAAGCAGGTGCGCGAGAAGGAACCGGTCGCGCCGTCGATCTTGCAACCGACCTGCCCGAAGGACCTCGAAACGATCTGCCTCAAGGCACTCTCGAAGGAAATGGAGAAGCGCTATCCGAGCGTGGAGGCGTTCGCGGACGACCTGAAGGCGTACATGGAGGGCCGCCCGATCGCCGCAAGGCCCGTCGGATCCGTCGAACGGATGTGGCGATGGGCGAAGCGCAACCCGAAGGTCGCGGCGCTATCCGCCGGCCTTGTGGGGCTTGCGGCGACACTGTTGGTCGGCGCTACGGTCGCCGCGTTGGTCTTCCGGGACAAGAACTCGCAGCTGACCAAGGCATTCGACGATTTGAAAACCGAGAAGAAGCAATCGGACGAGAACTACGCCTTCGCGCGCGAGAACGGCGTGTTGATGATCCGCGAAATTCCGCGGCTCATCGAGCGACAAGTCCTCACGCAAGGAGCCAAGGCGGACTTTGCGAAGATCGTCCGGAGCATGACCAAATCGGGCCATGGCGGAATTCGGGCACTGCCGGACCGAATGATGCTCGGTGTGCTCACGTCCCAAGGCGCGCAAGCGTATGACGAGGGCAACCTGAACGAAGCCGATCTGGCGTATACCGAGGCGATCCGGTTGGCGGAATCGCTGGACGACCGGGAAAACGTGGAGCAGGACAAGGCACTTGGTCTCGTAGCGGCCGCGAAGGCAGGACTGGCCCGATGCCGGCGCGCCCGCTATTTTTCAATCGCCAAGCTCTCGACCGAGCAGTTGAATCGACAATTCGTCGCGGTCGCGGGCGGAGCGGTTGTCCCCGACCTCGTTTCGATGAAGGCCAGCGTCGAGAAGGATCTACTGGCCGCCGCAATCCGCGACGCCGAAGACGTGATTCGCATCCAGCGATCGCGGCTGGCCAGCCCGAGATCAAAGGAACTTCCCGAGAACGAACGGCGCTACAACCTCGCCATAAGTCTGTCCGAGTACGCGGATCTGATGATGCCGGGAGAAACGGGATACGGTGCGGGCATGAACAAGTCGATCGCGAACGTCGATCGGGCGCTCGAACTCCTTGGCGAAGCGGTGAAACTGATGGAAATCGTGACCGCATCACCTTTGACCGAAGGCACGGAACGGGATGCGATTCCGGCATTGGCCGATCTGCGATTTCAGATCTACCGCGCCCACCGGTTTCGCTTCGAAATGGATCTCGCGGAGCGCAGCCTTCGGGAATCGATAGCGACAACCGAGTTGGCGGTTCAAAACGATCCTTCGCCACACAAGCGATTGATCCTCGCGCGGCGGTCGCGGATGCTTGGAGACTTGCACGTCTTTACCGATCGCCGCGCGCAGGCGGCCGAATGGGACCAGCGCGCCTTCGCGAACATGTATGGTGTGATCGCCGTTCCCGAATTGCGGAACTTGCTCGACGAATTAGCCTCGGACCATTACCGAATCGGCACCGACAACATGCCCGCAAATCCCACGGTCGCGATGGCGCACTACCGAAACTGCCTCCGAATTCGCGAAATCCTGCGAAGTTACGGCAACGCATCCGAGAGCATGATGTTCAAGGTGATCGCCGCCAAGGCGCGTTGCGGCGAGACGGCTTCCGTCGCGGCCGATTGCGACCGGATCTACAAGTTGCTTCCCAAACGACCCCCGTCGGGATTGTTGCGCAATTTGGGGTTGTCATACGGCCTGTGCGTACTGGCGGCTGGAGTCGACCCTCACCCGAACCCCGATCCGGCCGAACGGGCGAAGAACCTCAAAGCCCACACCGACCGCGCGATCGAATGCTTCGACCGCGCGATGGTCCGGTTGGAGGAACTGAACGCGCCAAAACAGGATTTCCAGCGATTCCACGCAAGCCTCGAATACGATCCCGATCTCGACGGCATTCGCAAGACGCCGGAATTCCAGGCCCTGTTGATGCGTGCCGCCGCACGTAAGTGAGCGATTGTCCCTCACGTCCCACTGTGTCGAACGGTTCCACCCCGTGTGGATTTGCGATACTCTAATCGCAACGAACTCACGAACGGGGTCGGTCGATGCCACGAATCCACTGGACCACGATTCTCTTTTTCCTTTGCGTTTCCGATCTCGGGGCCGCGCCGCCCGTTTCCTATGGCCGCGACGTACGGCCGATCCTCTCCGAAAACTGCTTCTTCTGCCACGGCCAGGACCCGAACCAGCGCAAGGCGGAACTGCGCCTCGACACGCGCGACGGCCAGCGTGCCGGCGATGTCGTGGTGCCGGGCAAGCCGGACGCGAGCGAACTGGTCGCGCGCATCCTCGCGACGGACGCGAAGAAGATGCCGCCGGCGAAGTCGAACCGGAAGTTGACGGACGAGCAGAAAGAGATTCTGAAGCGATGGATCGCGGAGGGGGCGAACTTCGAGGAGCATTGGGCGTTCGTCGCTCCGAAGCGGCCGGCGGTTCCCAAGATCGACGGTGTCTCGAATCCGATCGACGCGTTCATTCGAACGAAGCTAGTCGAAGCGAAGTTGAATCCCTCCGTTCCGGCGGACAAGGTCACGCTGATCCGCCGCGTGACCCTCGACCTGATCGGCCTGCCGCCAACTCCGGAGGAGGTCGATGCGTTCGTGAACGACGCTTCGCCGAAGGCGTACGACAAGGTACTCGATCGGCTCTTCGCCAGCCCGCACTACGGCGAGAAGATGGCCCTGCCGTGGCTGGACGCGGCCCGCTATGCCGACAGCAACGGCTTCCAACAGGACGGCGATACGTTCCAATGGGTCTGGCGCGATTGGGTCGTGAAGGCGCTGAACGACAACATGCCGTTCGACCGGTTCACGGTGGAGCAACTGGCCGGCGATCTTCTCCCGAACGCGACGCTCGACCAGAAGATCGCGACGGCGTTCAACCGGAACCACCTCGTCAACGGCGAGGGCGGCGCGATCCCGGAAGAACAGCGGTTCAATAACCTTTTTGACCGGGTCGACACGACGGCGACGAACTGGCTTGGCCTCACGATGGCGTGCGCTCAGTGCCATGACCACAAGTACGACCCGATCACACAGAAGGACTACTACTCGCTCATGGCGGCGTTCAACAACGTCAGCGAGAGCGGTGTGGCCGGGCGGCAATCTTCCAAGATGCGTGTCTCGCCGCCGTTCCTCGAAGCACCGACGGCGGAGCACAAGACGACGCTCGCGTCGCTGGAAGCGGTCGTTGCCGGTTTGAAGACGGCGCTCGCCGAGAAGCGGAAACTCTGGGAGCGGCGCGAGAAGCCGGACGAGAAGCGGAAGGCAGAATTCGAGACGAAGATCGAACCGGGCCTCGTCGCGTTACTGAAGGCGGCCGAGAAGGAGTTGTCCGATTTCCGCAACGACGAGTTGCCCAAGGTGATGGTGATGGCGGACGACCGGCCTCGTGAAACGCACATCCTCGATCGCGGCGAGTACCTGAAGAAGAAGGAGTTGGTGAGCTTTACGACGCCCGCGTTCCTGCCGCCGCTGCCGAAGGACGCGCCGAAGAATCGGCTCGGCCTCGCCCGCTGGCTCGTGGCGCCGGAGCATCCGCTCACGGCGCGCGTCGCCGTGAATCGGGCGTGGCAGACCTTCTTCGGCGTCGGACTCGTGAAGACCACTGAAGACTTCGGCGTCCAGAGCGAAGTGCCGTTGCACCGCGAGCTGCTCGACTGGCTCGCCGTCGAGTTCCGCGAGAGCGGCTGGGACATGAAGAAGTTGCACCGGTTGATCGTCACCAGCGAGACCTACAAGCAATCGTCGAAAGTGACGGCCGAACATCGTTCGATCGATTCCGAGAACCGTTATCTCTCCCGCTTCCCGCGCGTCCGCCTGCCGGCGATGATCCTGCGCGATGTCGCCCTCGCGGCCGGCGGACTGCTCGACCGGCGCATTGGCGGCAAGCCGGTCTACCCTTACCAGCCCGATGGTATTTGGGAAACGCTCGCCATCACGAAGGAGCGCGACTTCACCTATCCGAAGTCGGGACTCAACGATCTTCACCGCCGCAGCCTCTATACGTTCTGGCGGCGCACGGTCGGCCCGGCGAACATGTTCGACGCCTCGACGCGGCAAGTGTGCAAGGTGAAGCCGTCCGTCACCAACACGCCGCTTCACGCCCTGACGACGCTTAACGATCCGACGTGGACCGAAGCGGCGCGCGGCCTCGCGGAGCGAACGCTCGCCAAGCCTGTCGACGAGCGACTGACGTTCGCGTTCCGCCAAGTCCTCGCTCGTCCGCCGTCGGAACGCGAACGGACAGTGTTGCAATCGATGCTCGCAAAGCAGATGGAACTTTTCCGCAAGGACGGCGCGGCCTCAAAGGCGTTCCTCGCTGTCGGCGAACGACCAGCCAATGCCAAACTCGATCCGGTCGAGCTGGCCGCATGGGGCAGCGTCTGCCTTGCCCTGTTCAATCTCGACGAAGCCCTGACGCGGGAGTGATGCGATGGATCCGTTTCAAGAGAATCAGGCCCGCGTGACGCGCCGTCAGCTCTTCGGCCGCACGGCCAGCGGCGTCGGCGTCGCGGCCCTGGCGTCGCTGCTCGGCAGGGACGCGAGCGCGGCCCAGCCGGGATTGCCCGGCCTTCCTCACGTCGCCGGCAAGGCCGACCGGATGATCTACCTCTGGCAGGGCGGCGGGCCGTCGCACCTCGACCTCTTCGACCCGAAGCCGACGCTCGAAAAGTACCGCCTCCAGGATTTGCCGGCGTCCGTCCGCGGCACGACTCGCCTCTCGACGATGACGGCCGGCTACAAGAAGTGGCCGGTGCTTCCCGCGGTGAAGCCGTATAAGAAGTGGGGCAAAAGCGGCCTTGAGATCAGTACGCTCCTCCCCTTCACCGGCGAGATCGCGGACGACATTTGTCTCGTGCGTTCGATGCACACGGAGGCCGTGAACCACGCTCCGGGCGTCACGTTCTTCCTCACCGGCTCGCAGGTCCCCGGCCGGCCGAGCCTTGGTGCCTGGCTCGCCTATGGCCTCGGCGCGGCGGCCGACAACCTCCCCGCGTTCGTCGTGATGACCTCTTCCGACAAGGCGCGGAGTTGCGGCCAGCTCTTCTACGACTACTACTGGGGCAGCGGCTTCCTCCCCAGCAAGTACCAGGGCACGCGGTTCCGCGCCAGCGGCGACCCGGTGCCGTACCTCGCGAATCCGGACGGCGTTTCTCGCGAAGCGCGCCGCAGCCTCCTCGACGGCATTCAAGAGTTGAACCGTCAGCACCTCGCCGAGTACGGCGACCCGGAAATCGACACGCGCATCGCCCAATACGAGATGGCCTTCCAAATGCAGTCGAGCGTGCCCGGCCTGCTCGACTTCCGCGACGAACCCAAGCACGTCCTCGACAGCTACGGCCCGCAGGTCCACGAGCCCGGCACCTTCGCCCGGCACTGCCTCATCGCCCGCCGACTGGTGGAACGGGGCACGCGCTTCGTCCAACTCATGCACAGCGGCTGGGACCAGCACTCGAACCTGTTCAGCCACTTCGAGACACAGTGCAAGGACACGGACCAACCGTCGGCGGCGCTCGTGAAGGATTTGAAGCGGCTCGGCCTTCTGGACAAGACGCTCGTGGTGTGGGGCGGCGAGTTCGGGCGCACGCCCTTCGGTCAAGGGCCGGCGGAGAAGCCGAATGGTCGCGATCACTTCGGCCGTGCGTTCAGCCTTTGGATGGCCGGCGGCGGCGTGAAGGGCGGGCACGTCCACGGCGCGACCGACGAGTTCGCCTGGAACATCGCGAACGACGGCGTCCACGTCCACGACCACCAGGCGACGATCCTGCACCTGCTCGGTATCGATCACAAACGGCTGACATTCCGCCACCAGGGCCGGCAGTACCGTCTGACCGACGTGCACGGCGAAGTCGTGAAGGGCGTGCTCGCTTAACACCGGTTCGCTATCTTGAAACCATGACCTCTGATTCCGACCGGCTCCTGGTGCAGCAGATCCGCGCGGGCGGGGCGAAGGCCGATACCGCGTGGGAGGAACTCGTCGCGCGTTACGAGGGCCGGCTTGGCGCGTTCGTCCGCCGTCGATTGCGCGACCACGCCACGACGGACGATGTCGTGCAGGAGACGTTCATCGGCTTCCTCAACAGCCTCGCGAACTACGACGACAAGCGCGACCTCCAGACGTGGCTCTTCACCATCGCCTCGCACAAGGTGACGGACCAACTGCGCCGCATCGGTCGCAGGCCGTTCCAAACCGGCAGCGAGGCGGACGAGGAGCAAATGGGCAAGGCAAGCGACGAACGCCAGCGTGCGGCGTCGAGCCTCGCCCGCAGCCGGGAGCGGATCGATCTGGAGCACGATGCCGTCGCCCGTTGTCTGCGGGACATGATCGGCGCGTTCCGCCAGAAGGCGGAGTATCAGCGCGTGCAGGTGTTGGAACTGCTATTCGTGAAAGGCTGGGCGAACAAGGACGTGGCCGCATTCGTCGGTGTCAACGAGCAGCAGGTGGCGAACTATCGCTTCGCCGCCGTAAAGAAGCTGACGGAGCAGATGAAGGCCGCGGGCCTGCCAGTCGACGTGTTTCCCGAGTTGCAACTCCCGCCTGAAAACGGCTGATTATTCGTTTCAATCCCTTCATTGGTCAGATTCGATCATCTCGCTGATCTCCGTCGGGTGAGAATTTCTGCCGCTTCTGACGATTTGACCGGGGAGCGAAACCGTACTAGCTTTGCGAGTGCCGCCGTCATCGCCCCCGACACCGCCACGCCCCATGTTGAGCTTTCCAACCGAAGTCGCTTCCTCTCCGTCGGATACGACGGTTCCCGGCCTGGCCCAGCGCCGCGTCTGGAAGGCGCCGGAAGTGGTATCCCATTCGCTCGTCGTGCTGACGCTGCCCCGGCTTTATCTGACGCCGATGACCGGCACGCCCAAGACCGAAGTGATCGGGCAGTTGCAAACCGTGCGCATGGTCGACGCGTTTCTGGGGCCGCTGGCGACCGTGATCGATCTGCATACGGTGCGACGCGTGAAATTGGAACTGGCCACGCAATCGGTGAAGATCGATTACTTCACGGCGATCGATCCGCGGGCCCGTGCCGTGATCCAATTCGCCAGTGCTGCCGATGCCGATTCGTTTTTCGCGAAACTCTGGCGTCGGCTCGGCGATGGCTACCAACTCAAGACACTCGCTCCGGAATGGTGGGCGCTGGCCCGGGTGCCGCTCGTATTCGCCGCGGCGACTATCCTCTTCACGCTACTGGCGGCGATGGGTCTGAACGCGCTCGCCGACTGGGGCGGCGACCGACGGGGGCTGGCGAAGGCCCTTCCGGACTGGCGCACGGTCTGTATTTTCGGGGGCGGCGCCGTCGCGGCCGCACAAGTCTGGCTCTACCGGCTTGCTACCCGACCGCCCGAGAAACTGGAACTTGTACAACGGTAATCGTCGATGACGCGCGAAGAACTGACCGACATCCTGGCACGCATTCCCGAAGTCGACCACCCCAAGGTGCAGTTCGTGATGCAGAACGGCGCGACGATGGCGCTCGACGTGCTGCTTCGGCTGGAACCGACCTATTTCGTGATGCGGGGCCGCGAGGCCGGCAACCAGGACGAAGGCCGCGCGTTCTTCCTGCCCTACGCGGACGTTTCGTTCCTGAAGATCGAACGCGTGATGACCATGGCGGAACTCGATGCCATGTATTCCGATCTTCCGTCGAACGTGAAGCGCGCGAATGTTCGCGAGTCACGAATGGAGCCGGCGGTGGAGACGCCGTTGCCTCTTCCCGCCGCTCCGCTCGATCCGGCGGCCATTGCCAAACAAAACCTGTTGGATCGCATCCGGGCCGCCAAATCCATTTCCGCGCCACCGCGACCGATCGCGAAGTGAAACTCAAGGTTATCGGGAGCATCGCGGGCGGTACGCCACGCCGTACGCAACTTCGTATTCGGCGCGCACGCGCCGGATGGTCGCGGCACCGGCACTGTCAACGTTTCCGCCGGCCCATTTTGACGCCACGCTCTCGCACAGATCGTAGGCCATGCGGGCCTCCATTGTCGGACCGAAACAATGAAGTTCCAAGTGATCGCGAAGTTCCTGACGGTGTTGATTCATTTCCCACTTCCGCCTGGCGGTCTCCACCAGAGTCACCCGGCCGTGGATCAGGTCGTCGAGCATCAGGTTGTGTACGGTGGCGCGATCGTTAATGGTTTGCAAATCGCGCTCGAGTTTGGATTCGCGCGACTGGGACATCCGCAGTTCCCGCTCCAACTGCCCGATCCGCCAGACGTCCAACCCCATCGCCTGAACGACGTTCGGGTCGGCCAGCGCGGTCCCGCCGACGTAGGCCAGTGCGATCGGCACCGCCAAAACGAAAACGCGAACCTTGCGAATGCGGCGCATTGCTGTCTCCTCTCCGAACCGCGGGTCGCGGTCGTATCGTTCAACGGAAACCGGGAGAGGATTTCGCGCGACGGGCGTGAAAGTCGATTGAAGCTTGAGCCTCAACCGTTGTGGTTGGACCAATCGAGGCGAGGCGAGGTCGATGCACGGTCCATACGCTTATTGTCGTTCCGGATGTTCATGACATGTCAAAGTGCAAACCGTGGGCCGGTTCTCGAACTCTCGTGAAAAAACAGGCGATTGCCCTGCGAAACGGCCTCGTTTTCACGGTTTTTTCTTGAAGCCGTACTGTCGAATTCGATCGTCCGTTGGATTTCCCGGCAAGTGTGCCGCCCCGCGCATCAGCATGTCCGTTCCGGTACAATTCCCCCAACAATTGAATCCAACTGCATCGAACGAAACGAATAGCCCATGAACCCCGACTCGTCACCGATGCCGACTCGCCCGTGGCGCGATCCCGGTTCCTTACAGATCGCCGCGCAGGTGATCCTCGCCATCGCGGCCGGATGGTGGCTCCTCGGCCAGTTCGCGAGCGTGCTGCGCCCACTGCTGATCGCGGTGTTTCTTTGCTACGTCCTGCTCCCGACCTATTCGCGCCTGCGGCGGAAGCAGGTTCCGGTCGGCGTGGCGGTCGGGTTGATCGCCGGTACAGCCATCGTCGTCTTGTTGCTGGTTGCCCTGTTCGCCTACGGAAACGCCTTGAGTCTCGTAGAAGAGGGACCGCAACTCCAGTCGCAAGCCATTCGGTTGTTCCAGGATGCCCACCGCGCGATGGGCGGATTGCCGGATTGGCTGGCGAACGACGGCGCGAAACGGCCCGAGGAGTTTCTGGCCGGGAAAATGCCCCAGTTGCTGCAAGGGGCGGCGAACCTGGCCCTTGGCGGATTGATCGAAGCCGCCGTCGCCGGACTGTACCTGTTGTTCCTGCTGCTTGGTGCGGAACGATTGCCGGCGCGCGTCCGTGCGGCCTACCCGCCGGAGCGAGCGGAGCAATTACTCCATGTCGCCGGTCGAATCAATTCGGCGATCATCTCGTACCTCAAGGCGAAGTGCCTGTCGAGCCTCGTGTTCGCGATTCCCGTCTGGCTGGTGCTGGCTTTGTGCGGCGTGAAGTTCGCGGTACTCTGGGCCGTCCTCACTTTCGTGTGCAACTTCATTCCTTATGTCGGGAGTGTCGTTGCGTATGGGATGCCGACGGCGTTCGCGATCCTGCAGTTCGGAGGTTCGCCCTGGGCTTTCGCCGTCGCGGCGGCGTTGTTGGGCATTCATCTCGTCTGCGCGATGTTGATCGAACCACTGCTGATCGGCCGCGCCGTGGGTCTCAGCCCGCTCGTCGTGCTCGCCGCGCTCGCCGTTTGGGGACTGGTCTGGGGCTTGCCCGGCATGGTCCTCGCAGTTCCGCTCACCGTGGTTGCGAAGATCGCAATGGAAAACATCGACGCCACGCGCCCGATCGCGAAGCTCGTCGCGGAGTAGATCAGCCGACGAAAACTCCGGCGAGATCCAGATCGGGGAACGCGGTTTCGCGGAAAGCGTCCGGTAACGGGTCGGCCACAAGATCGGCTCCACGATAGAAGATCGCCCGACTCGGCACGAACACCTGAACCGTTCCGACGGCGAGGTCCGCCCGCGCGTCGCCGTCCAGGTCGGCGACCGCCACGCGGACACCGCCTCGGTCGTTCGGATCGGCCGCAAAGAAGTTCGCCAGGAATCGCGTCTCGTTCGAGTCGATCAGCGTCGCCCCGGAAAAGACGATCACGCGTGGGCCGCCGTTCGGGCCGGCGCCCGCGACGATGTCCCCCTTCCCATCGGAGTCGAAGTCGCCGATGGCGACGAAGGCGCCATTCCGCAGCGTTTCCTCGAAGGCGAAGAAATCGGCGAACATCCGCGTCGGCGCGCCGGCCGCGACCGACCCTCCTTCGTACCCGGCGATGCGCGGACCGCCCTGAAAGCCGGCGGCGACCACGAGGTCGGCGATGCCGTCGCCGGTTGCGTCGCCGAGCGCGACGCGCGCCCCGCCGCGGAACGCGGAATCGTCGATGCCGAAGAAATCGCTGAGGACCGCGCCGGGATCGGCGGACCGGTAGACCGTGACGCGCGGGCCGCCGCCCTCGTCCGGGGACACGGCAAGATCGGCGCGCCCGTCGCCGTCCACATCCCCGGCCGCAAGGAAGACGCCCCCGCCGAAGCTGACTTCGAAAGGGGAGAACTTGCGAAGGAGCGAACCGGTGGCACCATCGTAGATCGCGACGAGGTTGGTGGAACCAAGCCCAGTGCCGACGGCGGTATCGGGCACGCCGTCTCCGGTAAAGTCTCCGGTGGCGACTCGCAGGCCATTGCCGAAGGCGATGTCGTCGAGTCGCGGCTCGATGCGCCGGAGTTCCGCCCCCGTCGAGGCCGTGATCACGCGGACGTCGACGCCCTGCCCGATGGCGAGCCGAGCGGCACCGGCGGGCGGGAACTGGATGCGCGCCACCGAACCGGTCTCGCGCGAGAGTACGAGCAGGCTGCCGTCCCGCGCCGCGTCGAGGTCGACGGGACGACCGTCGTCCAGATCGCTCGCGAAGAGCGAATCGGTTTTCGCGTTCGCATCGTAGACGCGGATCCAGTTGTTGATGAAGTCGGCGTAGAAGTAGTCGCCGACGAACTCGGCCGGGAACTGATTGACGGCGGGACGGTAGAACGCGCCGCCCGTCACGGCGAAGCCCTTGTCGTTACCCGCGCCGTGGGCGTACGCCACGAGCGGCCGCGTGAAATCCGGAAACGCCGTCGCGTCGAAATCGCCTTCGGTCGTCGGCCAGCCGAAGTTCCTCCCTGCCGCCAACTCGTTCACCTCTTCGAAAGCGTTCGCACCCACGTCGTTCACGAAGATCCGCCCCGTCGCGGGATCGACGTCGAACGTGAACGGATTGCGCAACCCGGCGGCGAAGATCGCACGGAATTCTCCTTGCGTCGTCCCCGCAAGTCCGTCGATCGCCGTCGGGTTGTCGGGCGGGATCGATCCGTCCGGGTTGTACCGAAGGATCTTGCCGAACCGGCTCGTCGGCGATTGCGAGAGGGCCGCATTCGCATTCTCGCCGACGGCGACATAGAGTTTGCCGTCGCCCCCGAAGTGGAGCGCCCCGCCGTTGTGGTTCGTGCGCGCCGGGTTCAGGGGTTCCAGATCGACAAGGACCTGTTGGCTTCCAGCGTCGATCGCGTTTCCGACAAGGGTGAAACGCGAGAGGCGGTTGTGCGCCGCCGTCCCGCCGTCCGGTACGGTATGGTAGAGGTAGACGAAGCCGTTCGCGGCGAAGTTGGGATCGATGGCGACACCGAGCAGGCCGCGCTCGCCGGCGGAATCGACCGTCAGCGTCAGGGCCGTGCCCACCGTCGCGCCGTCGGCGGAGGCGATGCGCAACTCACCACCCTGCTGCGCGATCAGGAACCGTCCGTCCGGCAGTTCCTGCAACGCTGTGGGGTTCGACAAGCCCGTGATGAAGCTCGAATAGGCCAACCCGTCGGGCAGCATCACGGGCGTGAGGCGGTCCTCCAGCGGCGTGAGCGTCAGATCGGTGCGCGGCATTGCGAATCCCCGGCGAGGTGGATCGCAATTCTATCCCACGAAGACCCCGCCGGTGAAATCTTCGTCGAAGACATCGAGCGTCCGGAACGGTGTGGGAATGGAATTCGTAGTCAATTCCGACGCGCGGTAGATGAACACGTGGGCCGTGCCGCCCGGGGCGGTGCCGACGATCAGATCATCGCCCGCATCATCGCGGAGATTCGCGGTGGCTAGTCGCACGCCATTACGTTCGTTTTCGTCGCCGGCGAAGAAATTCGCAAGCGGGCGGAGTTCGTTCGTCTGCAGCAAGGTCGCCGCGGAATAGACAATGACGCGCGGTCCGCCACCGGGGCCGCCGCCGGCGACGATGTCGGCCTTACCGTCGCCGTCGATATCGGCGACCGTGACGAAGACCCCGTTGCGGAGCGTTTCCTCGAAGGCGAAGAAGTCGTTGAACAGCGGCGTAGCACTTGCGTCGGAAACGGTACGGCCGTCGTAGGTGGCGACGCGGGGACCGCCTTCGAATCCGGCCGCAACCACGAGGTCGACGCGGCCGTCGCCGTTGACGTCACCGAGGCTCGCGCGGGCACCGCCGCGGAAATCGGGATCGTCGATGCCGAAGAAGTCGGCCACAACGGAGAACGGATTGCCCGAGCGAAAGACGCGGATGCGTGGTCCGCCGCCGCGATCCGGCGTGACGACGAGGTCGCCGACCCCGTCGCCGTCGAGATCGCCGATCGAGACGAAGACACCGCCGGTGAAGGTCGGCTCGAAGACCTGGAACGCGTTCAGCGCCGTCATCGTCGCGCCGTCGACCACCACCACGTAGGGCATGCCCCCTTCGCCATTGCCGATCGCGAAGTCGGGCACCCCGTCGCCGGTGAGGTCGCCGCGCGCCACGCGAGCTTCGGTGAACGTCACACCCGGCGGGAGGGCGATGGAATCGAGATCGAACGAGTTCAATTCCGACCCGGTGGCCGCGTCGACGATGCGAAACCCGGCATTCCGACCCGCGCCGTTACCCACGGCGAACGGCGTGACGATCGATTGGAAGAAAGCTTCGGAATAATTCGCCTGGAACGTGCGTCCGTTCGCAGCGACCGAGATCGTTCGCGATCGGTCGAACACCCCGTCGGACCAGCCGACAAACGGCAGTGTGACGCCGTCGACGACGATGCTCTCGGACGCGGAGAGCGTGCGTTCCTGACCGACGACGCCATCGAATTGGAAGCCCGGTTCGTGCGGCGTGCCGTCGATGAAGAGCGTCGCGCCCGGCAGGTCGCTGGTCAGCGTTGCCGTGCCCGTGATCGGCTGGATGTCGCGCGAGACGGTCGCGGTGTTCCCGAACGAATCCCGGACCGTGAGGATGAACCGGAAGAACACATCCGTGCGCGTGTACGGTGAGTTCGTCGGCAAGGTGATGGAGCCGCCCTTGATGCCTGGCGAATCGGTCAGCAACGGCCGCGCCGGCGCGCCGCCCGTGTGGTAGTCCACGCGCCACGTAAACGCGCTGGAGCCCAGTTCGCCGTCCTCGGGGTCGATCGCCGTGCCCGCGAAGGAGAACGTTTGTCCCATTTCGAACGTCGTGCCGAGCACCGGCAGGTCGATGACCGGCACCGGAGGCCGGTCCGTCGTCACGACGAGCATCACCTCGCGGCTCGTGGTGAAACCGAAGGCGTTCGTCACCACCACGCGGAACCGCGAATCGCTGTCGGAAAGGGCGACGTTTGTCAGCGTGTACGTCGGCGAGTTCGCGCCGGGAATATCTTCCCCATTGCGCTGCCATTGATACTGCAGTTCGCCGGTTCCCGTGGCCAGAACTGTATACGTCGCGTCGCGGCCCACTGTAAGAATCAAGCTTTCCGGCTCTTGGGAGATCAGCGGCAAGTTCGTGAACTGGATGCGCAACACCTGCCCCTGCCCCGGTCCGCCGTTGCCGCGGCTGAGCACCAATAGGCTGCCGTCGTTGTGGATGTCGAGATCGACCATCGCCCCTTGCGAAATGTCCGAAACGAACAATTCATCCGCGCCCGTGACCGGATCGTAACGCCGGATCCAGTTGTTGGCAAAATCGGCGTAGAAGTAATCGCCGTTGAAATCGGCGGGGAACTGATCGGCGGTGGTTCGATAAAAGACGCCGCCCGTCACCGCGTAGCCACGCGTCGTGCCTTGCCCGTGTGCATAACTGAGGATCGGCGGCGTGTAGTTCGGATAGGCAGTCGGACTGAAATTCCCCTCGATCACCGGCCAACCGTAGTTCTTGCCAGGCAGAAGTTCATTCACTTCCTCGAACGTATCCTGACCAACGTCGTTGACAAAGATCCGACTCGTGACGGGGTCGATGGAGAACGTGAACGGATTGCGCAGGCCGGTCGCGTAGATCGCCTTGTACTTCCCGGTCGGTTGTTCGGTCAGCCCGTCGATCGTTTCGGGATTGTCCGCCGGGATTGTCCCGTCCGCGTTGAACCGCAGGATCTTGGCGAAGTGGCCGACGCGTTGGCCGTTTTCCGGGTGCCCGTCGTCGCCGACGGCAACCAGCAGCGTGCCATCGGCGAGGAAGTGGATCGCCCCGCCGTTGTGCGCGCCGTGTGAGACCGGATCGATGTCGACGACGACGAATTCCGAGGCGCGGTCGATCGAATTGCCGGTCATCGTGAACCGGCTGACGCGATTGTGCACCGGCACCTGCGCGTTGCCGATCACCGTGTAGTAGATGTAGACGTAATTATTGTTCTTGAAATCGGGATCGACCGTGATGCCGAGGATGCCGCGCTCGATCGAAAGCAGGTCCACCGGGAACGTGACCGCAGGCTCCGGCAGAAGACCACCGTTCGCGTTGATCACGCGGATCGAACCCGTTTGTTCGGCGATGAAGATGCGGCCGTCCGGCGCTTCCACCATCGCCGTCGGCGCCGTCAAACCCCGCGCATAGGACGAGATCGCGAAACCTTCCTGCAACGTGACCGGCGTCAGCCGATCTTCCAATGCGAGGAGATTCAAAGGACTACGACGCATGCAACTGGCCTCCAACTTTGTCGATATTCGTCGGTCCCAACTCACTTATAGACGTACTGGAAGCTCACGCGGTTTCGGCTCTCATTTTGGGCAACTCGTTCTCGATCCCCCCAACCCGCATAACCGGACCGTTGCTTTTCTCCGCCGAGGCCTTAAACCAATGCGGACGGAACAATCCAACCTGTTACTCCTCTCTCTTACGGAGACGGCCCATGGCCATGTTCATCGGTGAAGGTCTCGTCGGCGACGGCAACGAGATCGCGCACATCGACCTGCTGATCGGCGACAAGAACGGTCCCGTCGGCAACGCGTTCGCGAACGCCCTCGCCACGCAGAGCGAAGGCCACACCAGCCTGCTCGCCGTCATCACGCCGAACCTCATCTGCAAGCCCGCCACGGTGATGATCACGAAGGTCACCATCAAGGGCATGAAGCAGGCCGTGCAGATGTTCGGTCCGGCCCAGGCCGCCGTCGCCCGCGCCGTCGCCGACAGCGTCGCCGACGGGATCATCCCCAAGGACAAGGCCGACGAATACGTCATCGTCTGCGGCGTCTTCATTCACCCCGCCGCCGCCGACGACACCAAGATCTACCAGTACAACTACGACGCCACCAAGCTCGCCATCAAGCACGCCATGGGCGGCCTCCCGAAGATCGACGACATCACCGCCCGCCGCGGCGAAAAGCATCCGTTCAGCCCGAAGTAACCCGTTCCCGCCCGATCGCCCGCGAAGCCTCGCGGGCGATCGTCGTTTCACCTCGTAGTCGGGGGAGTCATGGCCAACAGCAGCGTCCAAATCCCCGGCCTCGGCTCCGCCAAACCGGTCGAGGAAAAGGCCCGCATCCTCGTGCACCTCGACACCGATGCGCTGCCCAGCGCCTTCGACCGCGTCGTCGCCGTTGACAGCGGTGCACAGCACATCTTCAGCTACGGCGGCGTCACCCCCGCCAATGTCATGCCCCTCGTCCACGGCTGCATTTTCACTCGCGGACCGAAGGACCTTCACCGCACTGCCATCTTCGTCGGCGGCTCCGACGTCGCCGCCGGCGAGAATCTCGTCCGCGAGATCCGCAAACACTTGATCCCGCCGGCGAAGCTCACCGTCTCGGTCATGCTCGACTCGAACGGCGCGAACACCACGGCCGCCGCCGCCGTCCGCGCCGCCGGCAAGCACGTGAACCTGAACCAGACCCAATCACTCGTGCTTGGCGGCACCGGTCCCGTCGGCCAGCGTGTTGCCCGACTGCTCGCGAAGCACGGCGGGCACGTCCGGATCGGCAGCCGCGAGCTATCGCGCGCCGAGGCCGTCGCCGCCCGCATCCGCGTCGACATCCCGCATGCCAAGGTACAAGCCGTCAGCGTCGCGTCGTCTGCCGACGGACCGAAGGCGCTCGAAGGCCGGGAACTCGTCGTCGCCGCCGGCGCGCCCGGCGCGGTGCTTCTACCTCGCAAGGTCCGCGAAAGCGCCAAGGATCTACGACTCGCGATCGACTTGAACGGCGTTCCGCCCACCGGGATCGAGGGCGTGGATCTGATGGACGCCGGCACGGTCCGCGACGGCACCATCTGCTACGGCGCGCTGGGCGTGGGCGGTGCCAAGATGAAGATCCACCGCGCCGCCATCGCCGCACTGTTCGAGCGGAGCGACGCCGTACTCGACATTGAAGAGATCTACGAGATCGCCTTGCAGCTTTAGAAATTCCCCACCAACGCGGTGATCCGCTTCACCAACATCGTGGCGTAGCTCCCGCGCGGCAGTTCGAAATTCAACATCAACTTCCGACGACCACGATTCCGCTCGTCGTCGCCCGCGGACCACTCAAGCCGATCCGGAGATATTCGTCCCGGCCGCTCCCCCTTCGAAAAATACGGTCGATCCAGACCGATGATCTTCATGGTCGCGAGGGTCAATCCGTCCTCCGCCAGTACCTCCTCCGCGATGGTCGTCCACGCGGCCGTGATATCGGGCTTGATGCGCGCCGACGGCAACGGCAGGAGCAACCGTTCCCATCGCTCCCGTTTGTCTTCGGGGATCGATCGCGGCACGGGGACCGGTCCCCGCGCCAGCTCAATGCGGGACAGACGCTCCGGTTCCAGGTTGGTCTCGAGCCATCGTGCCAGCATCCGGTTCCAAATGTGGCTCTGATACGCCGACAAGTACAAGCCTTGAAGTTCCGGCCGGAGGCGCACCACAGCCCCCCGGTAATCCCCCGGATGATTCACAAGGTAATCCACAATGCTCCGCGCGTGACCTTTCTCAAGACGGGATTTGCATGCAGCCCAGTCGCCCCAGCAATCGGAGAGGATTGCTTTTTCCTTTTTCTGGGAGGCGCGATCGAACTCGTATGGCGCGACCAGCGCCAGGCGAAGAGCTTTTTCGAAATCGCCGCGGATCATTTCCCGCGCCACGAATTCGCCCGATTCGCCGACCGAACCGAATCGTTGATCGTCGAAATAATTCGGCAGGCCCGAATCACGAACCTCGCCAAGGACCGACAGCGCGGTGTCGACTTCGGCCACACCCATCGACCTCAGAACCAGACCAAAGCGGTTCGCTCGGATTTGCTCGGAGGTGAATGGCTCGACCGCTTGACCAAGATACGTCAACGTGAGCCGATCTTGTGAGAGATTTCGGTGCGGCCCGTGATAGATCGTAATGTGCTGTGTCGTTTTCGCGTGTCGGTCTTTCAATCCGCCATAGCTGACACGCCGACCATCGATGTTCCAACGACGACGGATGACCGAAATCGCGTCCGGCGTCGTCCAGCCCGACTTGTTCAGGCGGTACAGGGCAAACGGTCCCTGCTCGGCCGGTTGAGTATCCGTGAGTTCTTCGACGATGAAGTCGTCGGGAGATTGCTTCAGTTTCATCCCAGTGACCGATCCCTAACGATTCGGTCAGGATAGGACAAAACAAAAAGAGACCGAGAGTATTGAACCGAAAGCCGTCGCCCACTCAGCTTTCGATTCAAATGTCTCTCGGCCTCTGCCAAACGATACGTGTCCATTCGCGGCAAATCAAGGAAGTCGAGCCGAGGAATCCGTTGGAATCCTCGCATTTTCTTCCACCTGAATTTTTCGCTGGCCCGGCAATGGTGCAGGGCGATCCAGCAACGGCATCGAAACCGTCGTCGAACCCTCTTCCAACACGACCCCCCTCGCCGAAACGACCATCGCGTCCTTGATTGTCGCCGTGACCTCGGGATGCACGCACGGCGACCAGATGCCCAGATCCGAAACGATCCGATATTCCGTGGCAACTCCTGCCGCCGGATAGGAACTTCCATTCCGCAAGATGATTTGATGCCGTGTCGATTCGGGAATCGCGTAGCTTGCGCCCAAAAATCGCGGATGGACCGGTGCAACTTCGATCAAGGCATCGACCGTGCCGCCCATACCAGCCACCCGGCCGACAAGTTGACGGGCAAGCCCCGCCCCGGTCCCCGAACCGATCACGACGAAGCGGGCATCCGGTCGATCTCTCAGAATCTCTCGGACTTCCCGCTCCATAAACGAAGTATGATGGTTCTCGATCCGATAGACCTTCGGAAACCCCGCGTCGACCAGTGAATCGATCAGCGATTCGGTGCCGGCAAGGTCGAGCGGATCGAATCCTTTGACGACGACCGCGTAGACATGGACCCGTTGACCGGGCTCAACATCCGGGCAACGATCTTGCTCCAAGGCAATGTCCCCGGCCCGATGATGACAGGTCGCACAACCCGGCAACCCCAGCGCGATCGCAGTCAGAATCCATGACCATCGCATAATGGAATTCCATAGTGTCATCTCGTTACTGCATCGACGAGACCGATGCAACCGTGGCAATCCATTCAGTTTCCCAAGTAGGAAAATCGGGTTGAGTTGGCGGACCCTGCCAGTCGCGCAATTTGGGCAATTTTGCGAGTGGACGTGTCGAAAATGCTTGGGTTTCGACGACGAAAAGGCGAGTACGACGCCGCCGGGCAACTGAAGTTCGGGATGGCGTTCGCGGCGGCGATGAAGAAACTCCAACCAGCCACGCCCCGGAAATGACGCCCATGCTTCCTCCGGGGAGCGACGGGGCGAAGAACGTCGGGTTTGCTGCGTTCGGCGGCTTGCGACTCCCGGCCACGGTGCCGTTACTCGTCGTCGGGCTCGATCTCGGTGCAGGCGATCACCTTGGCGTCGTCGTTGAAGTACACCAGCACCTCGGTCCCGTCGGCGTCCCGCCCGACGTACAGGCCGCCCTTGTCCTTCTTGAAGTCGATCCGGGCCGCACGCTCGAACGCCATACCCCGCCGGACTGACGGGCTCAGCTCCGCCTTCGGGTGCTCGGCCCACAACGCCGCCACCGCCTCCGTGAACGTCATCGCCGCGAACCTCCAGTCCGGTGAAGAAGACTAAATCTTAGAAGCGGGGCGGGGGCCGCCAACCGGACCGGCCAAGGCCCCCGTCTTTGGCCGGCAACACGTCCCGACACAGCGTCTCGGTCGCGTCCCCGCCGAACACGAACCGCCCAACCCAGGGTCGACAAGGAACGGCACACTGGCCCCGCGAGCAGGCCGACCGCCTCGACCCAGCGCTGAAAAAGGTGAACCGATTGATGGCCACGAGCGTCGCGGCGAAGGGGCGACCTTGGCACCGATTGAAACGGAAAAACCTCCGGGATGGCCGGAGGTTTGGAGCAGAGTCTGGTGCAAAGTCGAAAGTCGCCGTCACGAAAACCTTGTTTTTCAAGTACACCCGACAGGAGTTGAACCTGTAACCTTCGGCTCCGGAGGCCGACGCTCTATCCAATTGAGCTACGGGTGCATGGCAGCAACGAAACTATACCCCTTACCCGCCGTTTGACAAGGCTCGCCGGGCCACGCGCAACTTCGCCGAGCGCGAACGCGGGTTCGTTGCTTTCTCAGACTCGGTCGGCCGCAGGGGGTCGTCCGATACGCGATCGTAGACGCCCGAGTGCGCCCCCGCTCGGAACGCGGCCTTCACCAGGCGGTCCTCACCGCTGTGGAAGGTGAGGATCGCGGCCGTGCCGCCGGGCTTGAGGATCGCGGGAAGGACGCGAAGGAGTTGTTCGAGGTTCGCCAGTTCGCGATTCACGAGGATACGAAGGGTCTGGAAGACCCGCGTTGTCGGCAGGAGCAACTGCTTGCGTTCCGGCGGCGCGTCGATGCTGCGGACCGACCGCACGGGCGCGGCGTGGCGGACGATGTCCCGCACTTCGCTGGTGCGGCTGAACGGCTTCTTGTCGCGGGCGTTCACGAGGGCGCGGGCGATCAGTCCCGCTTGCGGCTCATCGCCAAGTTCGATCAAGGCCCGTTCCAATTCGTCGACCGAGATACTGTTCAGCAGGTCCGCGGCGGTGCGGCCGCGCGTTCGATCCATACGCATGTCGAGCGGTCCGTCGCGCATGAAGGAGAAGCCGCGGTCCGGGTCGTCGACCTGCATGCTGGAGAATCCGAGGTCGGCGAGGAGACCATCGACGGCGTCGATGGCGAGGCTGGCGAGGACGGCAGGCAGCCCGGCGAAATTACCGTGGTGAATGTGAAACGGATGGCCGACGGCGGCGAGTTTCGGTTCGACGCGAGCGATGTTTTCGGAATCGAGATCGCAGGCGACGAGCCGGCCGTTAGGACCGAGCCGTTCGAGAATGGCGATGGAATGGCCACCGAAGCCGAGGGTGCAATCGACGATGGTCTGGCCCGATTTCGGATCGAGCGCGGCAAGGCACTCCGCGAGCATGACGGGGACGTGCTCGCCGGCTTCGGTCGAGCGCTCACCGGGGTCGCGGAATTTACGGAACCAGGGGCGTTGGGGTCGAGGCGGCATCGGGAGATTGTACGCGACGTTGCCGGTTCAATTTGCGAAACTGACGGAACGGACGCGGAGGCGGACATGCGAGCCATTGCGGGGTTGTTGTTGTTGTTGTTGTGCGTCGTTTCGGCGCAAGCCCGATCGGACGCGGCGAAGAACGAGGAGTTCTTCGAGACGAGCGTGCGGCCGGTGCTGGTGAACCGTTGCGTATCGTGCCACGGCTCGAAGGCGTCGAAGGGAGGCCTGCGGTTGGATTCGCGCGAGGCTGTGCTGGCGGGCGGGGATGGAGGCGCGGTGGTTGTGTCGGGCAAGCCAAACGCGAGCCGATTGATCAAGGCCGTGCGGCACGATGGCGATCTGAAGATGCCGAGCAACAACAAACTGCCCGACGCCGAGATTGCGGCGTTGGAACGATGGGTCGAGTTGGGTCTTCCGTGGCCGAAGGGTGCGACTCTCGCGAAGACGGATGCTTCCAAGCATTGGGCCTTTCAACCGCTCGTCGTTCGCTCGCCAAAGGCGAAGGCCGAAAATCCGATCGATGGTTTCCTCCTCGACAAGTTGCGTGAGAACGGTCTGGCTTTCTCCCAACCAGCGGATCGGCGCACGTTGATCCGCCGGCTCTCCTTCGATCTGATCGGTCTGCCGCCGACACCGGAGGAAGTGGCCGCGTTTGAAGCCGACACGGCGCCGGATGCCGTCGAAAAACTCGTCGATCGGTTGTTGGCGTCGCCGCGGCACGGCGAGCGATGGGGGCGGCACTGGCTGGACGTGGCCCGCTACGCGGACAACAAGGGTTACATCTTCTTCGAGCAGCAGGAATATCCGTGGGCCTGGGCCTATCGGGACTACGTGATCGACGCGATCAATCGCGACGTGCCGTTCGACCGTTTCGTACTGGAGCAACTCGCGGCCGACCAGTTGAGGCTTGACAAGCCGGAACGCTTGGCGGCGATGGGGTTCCTCACGGTCGGCGGGCACTTCATGAACAACACGCACGACGTGATCGACGACCGGATCGATGTCGTCACGCGCGGGTTGATGGGGCTGACGGTGTCGTGTGCGCGCTGCCACGACCACAAGTTCGATCCGGTGCCGGCGACGGACTACTACGCGTTGTACGGCGTGTTCCGAAGTTCGACGGAGCCGGGCGTTCCGCCGACGCTGGGACCGGAGCCGACGACGGAGGAACACAAGAAGTTCGCTGCGGAATTGGCAAAGCGCGAGCAGGCCCTGGTGGATTTCGTGACGGGCAAGCACCGCGAACTGGTTTCGGGCGCGCGACTGCGGGCCGGCGAATACTTGCTCGCGGTTTGGAATGCGCGGAATCAACCGCCGGCAGACGACTTCATGCTGATCGCGGACAAGGGAGACATCAACCCGGCGATGATCACGCGATGGCGCACCTATCTGGATGAAGAACGAAAGAAACCCAATGGCATTTGGACCCCGTGGTTCGCGTTCGCGTCGGCCGACGAGAAGGACTTCCCCAAAGTGGCCGAACGGATTGAGAAGGACAAGTTGAACCCACGAGTGAATTTGGCGTTTGGAACCGTGCCCAAATCGATGAGGGAAGTAACGGAGCGGTACGGGGCGTTGTTCGCGGAGGCCGAAAAGGCCGGAAAGACGGACGACGCGGCGCTGCGCGAACTGAGGACGGTGCTTTACGGTCCGCGGTCACCGGCGGATGCGCCAATGGCGCTCGACTGGGGCTTCCTTTCTCTGTTCCCGGACCGCGCGACGCAAGCGGAATATCAGAAGCTGCTAAAGGAACTTGAAACGCACATCGCGAAGGGGCCGCCGCGGGCGATGGTGCTTGTGGACGCGGCACGGCCGTACGACCCGCGCGTCTTCGAACGCGGAAATCCAAACCGTCTTGGCGAGCCGGTAACCCGCAGGTTCCTTTCGTTTGGTGCGACCACGCCGAAGCCGTTTACGACGGGCAGCGGCCGGCTGGAACTGGCCAAGGCGATCGTCGATCGCGCGAATCCGCTGACGGCGCGCGTCTTCGTGAACCGGGTCTGGATGCACCATTTCGGCCGCGGGATCGTCGCCACGCCCGGTGACTTCGGCACGCGCGGCGACCCGCCGACTCACCCCGAACTGCTCGACTGGCTCGCCGACGACTTCATGGCGAACGGCTGGTCCATGAAACGCCTGCACAAGCGCATCGTGCTCTCGCAGGCGTATCGACAATCGTCGCTCGCCACGCCGGAGAACGCGAAGGCCTTCACCGCCGACCCCGAAAACAAATGGCTCGGCCGAGCGAACCGGCGGCGGTTGGAACTCGAGCCGCTCCACGACGCGATGCTCTCGGTATCGAACTCTCTGGATCCGAAGGCGGGAGGGCCGGCGGTACCGCTCTTTGGTGGCTCGCGGCGGCGCGCGGTGTACGGCCACGTGAACCGCCTCGATTTCCCCAGCCTCTGGAGCACGTTCGACGTGCCGGCGCCGACGGGCAGCATCGCCGCACGCACACCGACCACGACGGCGCCGCAGGCGCTCTTCCTGTTGAACGGCCCGTTCGGGCGCGACGCGGCGAAGCGGCTCGCCAATCACCCGTCGGTTGCCAAGGGGAACGATGTGGCCGCCAAGGTCGACGCTCTGTTTCGCGCCGCGTTCGGACGCAAGCCGGAAAACGACGAACGCGACCTCGCGGTCGCGTTCGTTTCCGGATCGGGACGGGATCGCTGGACCGACCTGGCACAGTCCCTGTTGCTGGCGAACGAGTTTCTGTACGTCGATTGATGTCGAACTACGCCGTCGCTCCGCTCCGGATTGCCTTCGTCGCCACTTCCTCTCGCAGGCGCGCGATCACGTCGTCCAACTTCAGGTCGCGGGTCTCCTTGTCGGCCACGCGATCCCTCAACGCGACCGTCCCGGCGGCCAGATCCTTCTCGCCGACCACGATCATGTACGGCACTTTCTCCACGCTCGCCTCGCGCACCTTCGCGCCGATCTTCTCGCTGCGATAATCCGACGCCACGCGGAACCCCTCGGCCTTCAGCTTCGCCTCGATGTCGCGGCCGTAGGCCTCGGACTTCTCGCTGATGGTCAGCACCCGCACCTGCTCCGGTGCCAGCCAAAGCGGGAACGAGCCGGCGAAGTTCTCGATCAGGATGCCGGTGAAACGTTCGAGGCTGCCGAACGGGGCGCGGTGGATCATCACCGGCCGGTGCGGCTTGTTGTCCGGACCGGTGTACTCCAGCTCGAACCGCGCCGGCAGGTTGTAGTCGAGCTGCACGGTACCGAGTTGCCATTCGCGGCCGATGCAGTCCTTCACGATGAAGTCGATCTTCGGCCCGTAGAACGCCGCCTCGCCGACGCCGATCGACCAGTTGAGGTTCGGTGTGCTCTCCACCACGCTCTTCAAGGTCGCCTCGGCCTTCTCCCACAGTTCCGGCTCGCCGACGTACTTGTCCGACCCCGGCTCGCGCACGCTCACGCGCACCCGGTATTCGTTCAACCCGAGCGTCTTCAGCACCAGCAGCACGAGTTCGATTTCGCTTCGCAATTGCGGTTCCACCTGCTCCGGCGTCAGGAACAGATGCGCATCGTCCTGGGTGAAGCCGCGGACGCGGGTCATCCCGCCGAGTTCGCCCGACTGCTCGAAGCGGTACACGGTGCCAAATTCCGCCAGCCGGATCGGCAGGTCGCGGTAGCTGTGCGGAGTCGCCTTGAAGATCTGGATGTGGTGCGGGCAGTTCATTGGCTTGAGCAAGTAGCCTTCCTGTCCGGACATCCAATTCTTCAGCACCTTCAGCTTCGCTTCGCGGTCCTTCGCCTGCTGGTATTCCAGCCAGAGCGCGCGGGCGTCCAGCTTCATCTCGCCGACGGTGAAGCGTGGGAGCTCCTGGTCCGGATCGTCCGGATTCTTCCCCTCGCTGACGGCGCGGATCGTTTCGAGAAACGCCTTCTCCTGCTCGTCGGTGAGGAGTTTCTTCTCCAGCAGCGTGTACCAGGTGTCCACCGTCTGCACGGTCGGGTTGAAGTACATCGGCGGGAACTGCGCATCCTGGTAATACGGGAAGTGCCCGCTGGTGCGGTAGAGGTTCAGGTTGCCGATGTGCGGCGTGTAGACCGGCAGGTAGCCGCGCCGGACGAGTTCGTCCTTGATGAATCCTTCGAGCAGCCCGCGGACGATCGCACCCTTCGGCATCCAGAGGATCATCCCCTGCCCGGTCACCTGGCTGATCGTGAACAGCTTCAACTGCCGGCCGAGTACGCGGTGGTCTCGCTTCTTCGCCTCCTCGATTTGCTTGAGGTAGGCGTCGAGCTCCTTCTTGTCGAAGAACGCGGTGCCGTAGAGCCGTTGGAGTTGCTGGCGCTTCGCGTCGTTCTTCCAGTACGCCCCGGCAATGGCGAGCAGCTTGAAGGCGCCGACCTTGCCGGCGTGCGGGATGTGTGGCCCCCGGCACAGGTCGATGAACTCCCCTTGCCGGTAGAAGCTGATGGTCTCGTGCGACTGGCCCAGCGATTCGTCGATGTGCTCGACCTTCAGCTTCTGCTTCAGATCGCCGATCAGCTGCCGGCCCTCGGGCACGCTCTTCTCGAAGCGCTCGAACGGCTCGGCCGCCTTCACGATCTTGGCCATTTCCTCCTCGATGCGCGGGAAGTCCTCCTCGCGAATCGGCGTGGGGCTGTGGATGTCGTAGTAGAAGCCGGTGTCGGTGGTGGGGCCGAAGGCGAGTTCGGTGCCGGGGAACAGCCGCATGACCGCGCGGGCCATGATGTGCGCGGAGCTGTGCCGCAGCACGTCGAGCGAGTCCTTGTCCTTGTCCGTGAGCAGCGCGAACTCGGCGTCGGCGTTCAGTTCGCGGTCGAGATCGACGATCTCGCCGTTCACCTTCGCGGCGACGGCGGCCTGCGCGAGCCGTTTGCCGATCGACTCGGCCACGTCGCGGGGGCGGGTACCGGCGGGCACCTGACGAACGGACCCATCCGGCAGTTTCAACGAAAGCATCGGCATTTCTCCATGACCGGCGACGGCGGCGCGCCCGAACGATTGGACGTGCCCGCGCCGGGCGTTGTTGTACCGGCCGACCACGAGTAAGGAACCCCAATCGGCGTTCCGGGTTCGCCCGCATTCGTGTATAGTCGTTCCCAATGGCGTTCCGCGTCCCCCACGTCGTTCGCGTCGGCCTGCGCGCCTTGGCGGCGCACCGGCTGCGTTCCATGCTCACGGCGCTCGGCATCGTCCTCGGCGTCGCGTCGGTCATCGTCATGCTCGCCGTCGGCGAGGCGGCCCGGTATCAGGCCCTCAAGCAACTCGAAGACCTCGGCGCGAACACAATCCTCCTTCGCAGCGTGAAGCCGGCCGAGGACCAGTCCGAACGCAAGGGGGCCGATCTCTTCGCCTACGGCCTCACGTACGCCGACCTCGGCCGCATCCGCGAGACGATTCCGACGGTCACGTCCGCCACGCCGACGCGGGAGTTCCGCAAGACGATCCGGCACCGGGAACGCAAGCTCGAAGTGCGACTCGTGTCCGTCACGCCGGAGTTCTTCCGCCAGAACAACATCGTGGTGAACCGCGGCCGGGCGATCGAGGCGAACGACGAAGAGAAACTCGACAACGTTGCCGTGATCGGTTCGTCCGCGGCGGACGCGCTCTTCCCCGGCGAGGACGCCATCGGGAAAAGCGTGGGCGTCGACGGACTCGGCGAGCAGATCACCTTCACCGTCGTCGGTGTGACGGAGGACAAGAAACTCGCCGCCGGTTCGATGGGCGGCGGCGACGCCGAGTTCGCCCGCGTACTCTTCATCCCGTTCGCCACCGACCGCGCCCGCATCGGCCGGGAACTCGTCACCTTCAAGAACGGCTTCAACGTCGAACGGCTGGACATCAGCCAGCTCACCGTGAGCATCCGCTCGCTGGACGATGTGCCGCGGACCGCGAAGGCGCTCGAATCGCTCCTCGACCAGTATCACCCGCAGAAGGACGTGCAGGCATTCGTGCCGCTCGAGCTGCTCCGTAAGGCCGAGGAGACGCAACGGCTCTTCACGCTGATTCTCGGCGCGATCGCCGGCATCTCGCTCGTCGTTGGCGGCATCGGCATCATGAACATCATGCTCGCCACCGTGACCGAGCGCACACGCGAGATCGGCATCCGCCGAGCGCTCGGGGCGAAACAGCGGGACATCGCCTTGCAGTTTCTCATCGAGACGCTCGTGCTCTCATGCGGCGGCGGCCTCGTCGGCATCGGCCTCGGTGTCGCGCTGGCGTACGGCCTGGAATCGGCCTTCGGCGTGCCGACGATCGTGCAGTCCTGGTCGCCGATCGTCGCGTTCAGCGTCTCGGTCCTCGTCGGACTGGCATCCGGCCTGTACCCGGCCCGGCGCGCGGCCCGACTCGACCCGATCGAAGCCCTGCGGCACAACTGATTCAATTCCCTAAAACGATCCCATGCTCACACTCACGCTCAAAGACGCCCCGCACGTGCCGCTGGAAGCCGAGGCGATCTCGCCCGACGTGCTCGCGGCGCTCTCGCTTGACGATGTGAAGGCCAAGCCGGTCTTCCTCGGCAAGCGCCAACTCCGCCTCGACGACGCCTTCAAAGTAGAAGGCACACCGGGCGAAACCATCGAAGTCCACGGCGACCTCACGAAGGTGAAGTGGGTCGGCCGCGGGATGACCAAAGGCTCGATCCGCATCCACGGCCCCGTCGGCATGCACCTCGGCGCGTACATGAAGGGCGGCTCCATCGAAGTTCACGGGCGAGCCGGCGACTGGGTCGGCGGCGAGATGTCCGGCGGCACGATCCACGTGCGCGGCGATGTCGGGGGGCAGATCGGCTCCGCCTATCGCGGCGGGGTCAGCGGCATGAGCGGCGGCACGATCCTCATCGAAGGCACGGCCGGCCTCGAAGTCGGCATGCGAATGAAGAAGGGGATCATCGCCATCCGCGGCAAAGTTCGCGACTTCTGCGGCCTCCAGATGAAGGGCGGTACGATCGTGATGATGAGCGGCGCCGAGATCCGGGCCGGGGCGTGGATGAATCGCGGGACGATCCTCTCGCTGCAACCGATCAAGCTCCTGCCGACCTTCGCCCACTCCTGCGATTACCTCCCCGCGTTCGTGCGGATGTACGCCAGGCACCTGAAGCCCTACGGCTTCGATATCCCCACCTCCGGCGGCCAGTACCGGCGCTTCACTGGCGATTCCTCCGGCCTCGGCAAAGGCGAGATCCTGACGTGGCAACCGGCCTGATCGGGCTGGCGATCCTCGCCCCCGCCCTCTTGATGGCGAGCAGCTTCGGCCTCGAAGCCGGCTCTGCACCGAAGCATCCCTTCATTATCCTCTCCGCCAACCTCGCCATGCTCGGCTGGTTCGTCGGATCGCTCGCCCTCTGGAAACAGTGGCGATCCGCCCCGCGCTGGTGGGCGCTCGGCTGCGCCTACCTGTGGCTGCACGTCGCGATCGTCTACCACCTGATGCACGCCTGGTCGCACGACTCCGCCTTTCACCACATCCGCACCGTCGGCGGCATGGGAGAAGGCCTGTACATGAACTACGCCTTCATGGGCCTCTGGCTGGCGGATGCGATCTGGATCAATGCTCACGAAGCCTCATACCGGCGAAGGCCGAGTTGGATCGGCTGGTTCGTCCACGGCTATCTGTTCTTCATGGTCTTCAATGCGATGGTCCCTTACGGAACCTGGGTCGGCCGGAGCGTCTTTGCCGGCTTCGCCCTCGCCGCCGCGTTCATTCTTTCGAAGGGTTCGCGCTTGCCCGAATCGAGTCCCTTCGACTAAAATGCCGAATAATAGACTTTCCCGCCTTCGGCTTCCGCCGCGTTCGACGAGTGCCTCCATGCTCACCCTCACCGGTTCCCGGTCCCGAACTTGCGATGGCGTGTCCCGGCGATCGTTCCTCCAGGCGGGGGCGCTTGGGGCGACCGGACTCACGCTCTCGTCACTGATGAAGGCCGAGGCGGCGGCGGGCAAGAAGTCGCACAAGTCGGTCATCATGATCTACCTGACCGGCGGTTTGGCGCACCAGGACACGTTCGACCTGAAGCCGAACGCCCCGGCCGAGGCGCGCGGCGAGTTCAAGCCGATCAACACGAACGTCCCCGGCATCCAGTTCGGCGAACTGCTACCGAAGCTCTCGCGCTGTGCGGACAAGATGATCGTACTGCGCTCGCTCGTCGGCCAGCGGGACGAGCACAGCTCGTGGATGAGCTACACCGGCACGACAATGGACGTGGCCAAGCGGGAGCAGAAACCCCACTTCGGCTCCGTCGTGGCCCGCATCCAGGGGCAGACCGACCCGGTGGTGCCGGCGTTCGTGGACCTGTCGCCGACGATGCAGCACAAACCGTACAACACGCCCGGCCCGGCGCTGCTCGGTCGATCGGCCGCTCCCGTGAAGGTCGACGGCGACGAAGTGGCCGTGCTCAAGAATCTCGCCGTGCCGATGAATCAACTCGTCGACCGGCAATCCCTGCTGACGGCGATGGACCGGTACAAGGAATCGGCCGACACGTTCCACGACCGCGCGTTCGAGGTTCTCACGTCGTCGAAGGTCGTCAACGCGCTCGACGTGAACAAGGAATCGCCGAAGGTCCGCGAGCGGTACGGCAAGGGTTCGTCCAAGCACCTCGGTGACGGCGGGCCGATGTGGAATGACCAACTGCTAATCGCCCGCCGGCTCGTCGAGGCCGGCTGCCGCGTCGTCACGCTCGCCTACGGCTTCTGGGACACCCACGGCAGCAACTTCAAATACCTTAAGCAACACCTGCCGCTCTTCGATACCGGCATTTCGGCGCTCATCGAGGACATCTACACCCGCGGCCTGGACAAGGACGTGACGGTCTGCGTGTGGGGCGAATTCGGCCGCACGCCGAAGATCAACAAGGACGCCGGCCGCGACCACTGGGCGCGGGTGAACAGCGCGATCCTCGCCGGCGGCGGCATGCGGACCGGCCAGGTGATCGGCAGCACCGACGGCATCGCCGGCGAAGCGAAGAACGATCCGATTTATTACCCGAACGTGCTGGCCACGGTGTACCACAACCTCGGCCTCGACCCGCACGGCATGGTCTACGACGTCTCGAACCGCCCCAACCCGATCCTGCCGAGCACGGCGGGGGTGATCGACAAGGTTTATGGGTGATGCGAGAAAGGCCTGCCCATGGCAAACGCAAACACTGACAGAAGCCATAACGATACGAGACGCCGTTCGTTCGCCGCCCGGACCGGTTTGGACTGTGGATGTTTATTGATCGTGTTGGCTGGGATCGGTGTTTGGCAGGGATGGCCAACCGCAGGTATTGTTCTGCTCGCTATCGGCGGTGCGAGCATCTTTCTGAAGGAAGCGATCGCTTTCTACCGTACTGGCTTCTTCGGGTTCTATGCCCCGATCTTCGAACAATCGGATCAATTGAAGGATCAGAATCACATCGGGAATGAATCCCGATCCGCCAAGTCGTCTGTCTCCGAATCAAGCGGGCCGGGATGAATCCGCATCGGAGGATGGAGTCGGCTCCTCCTTCTGCTGCTCCGGATCAACGATGAGCGTGCCGCTGGCGCGGTCCCATTTCAGGCGCGTGACCTTGCCCGTGATTGGGTAGTGCGAAATGGACTCCGTCATTTCGATGTGCTGGTAGCTCACGCCGCCAAGTGGAGGAACGAATCGACGGGGTTTCTTGGGTTTCATATGGCTATCCAATGTTGAGATAATCCCGCTTCACCGTTATCCATTTTACACCGAGAATCGGCGATCGCTTCCGACAGAGTAGCCGAAATTCGTATCGACCGCGACCCGGAATCGTCAACTGGTCGATCCTAAAGGTTGGCTCCACCACGGGCAAGCTCGGTGAGAAACGCACGGGTTGGCCGGCGAAAGTCTGCACCTTTCGTATCCCGCCCGGCGCGTCCAGCCAGTAAACCGCAATGCGGAAATGTCGGTCCCCCGCGACATTGTTCGTCATATACATTCGAGCATAGGCCCAGAAATCAAGTGCCGGCATCTCCGCATCGGGTGGGACAGTTTGGTAGTAGCCGACGCCCTCCAGCACGCGCAGCGTCCTCGGACCAGGAGCGCCCAGCCACGGGGCGTCCTGGCACACGAGGAAATGCTGTACGACGAACTTCGGCTTCGCCATCCGCTCACACCTTCTTCAGGAAGGTGATGCGTCCGCCCTCCACCCACTCGACCACGTAGATGTTCCCGGCGGCGTCGAAGCAGGCGTCGTGCGGGTGGACGAACTTGCCGGCGACCCATTGCTTCGGATCGCGGCGGACCTTGAAGCCGTCGAGCACCGTCTTCCGCCAGGCCGCGTCGTCGCCGAGGTGCACGATCGCCTTGCCCTCCTTGTCGAAGAGGCTCACGCGAGCGTGCAGGTCGGGCACGAGCATCACGTCCTTCTGGATGTCGATGTGCGCGGGGAAAAGCACGACGCCCGCCGCTGTCGTCGCCTGGTGTTTGCCCTTCATGTCGAAGGCCTGCAGGCGGGCGTTGGCGCGGTCGCAGACGTAGAGCGTCGGCTTGCCGGGAATACGCTCGTCGACCCAGTTGCCGTGCGGCGTGACGAACTTGCCGTCGTCCTTGCCGGTGCCGCCAAATACGGACAGCAGCTTGCCGTCCTTGTTGTACTTGAGCATGTAGTTGGAACCGTAGCCGTCGCCGACGAAGACGTCCCCGCTGGGGCAGAACGCCACGTTTGTCGGGTTGAAGGGCGGTACGATCGTCTTCTTGGGGTCTTTCGGATCGGGCCGGGGTTCGTACTCCTTGCACTCCGGCCGGCCGAGCGCCCAGACCATCTCGCCCTTGGCGTCGTACTTGGCCACCTTCATCGGCGAGGCCCACGTATTCGTCAGGTACATGTATTCGTTCTTGCCTTCCTTGCGGAAGTCGATGCCGTGGCCGCCGCCGTGCCATTCCTTGCCGAACGAACGGATGAACTTGCCGGTGTTGTCGAAGACGAACGTGGTGTCGAGGCCTTTCTTCCCGGCGTGGCCCTGATGCGTGATGTAGACCTGCCCCTGCGAATCGATGGCGACATTGTGCGTCGTCTGCCATTCGAGGTTCGCCGGCAGCGTGCCCCAGTTGTGATGGCATTCGTACTTGTAGCCATCGACGCCAATGACCGGGTGATCGGTGCCGGACTTGCTTTGGGCGCCGAGAATGATCGGGCCTGTGGCGACGGTCGCGGCGGCAGCGGCGGTGGTGGTCAGGAAATCGCGACGCTTCATGGGAAGGCTCCTCGAAGGGGGAAAGGGGTGGGCACAGTGTAGCGGAGTCAGAATCGAACGCAACGGAATGCCGGGCAACTTCGCTGCGATTGGAATCGCGCGAGCGAAGACAGGCGGATTTCCGAACGATCCCTCTGACTTCGCATCGCCGCGTTGGTCGAAGTTACGGATACGCACTCCCACGGATGGACACCATGAGCGCCCGCCGAACCCTCGCGATCCTCCTGTTTTCCCTGACCGCACTCCTTGCCACGGACCGACCGGCCGCGGCGCAGTATCCGGGGCGCTTCTCCACGTTCGGCTACGGGCCGCGCGTCGGACCGTGGTTCGGCCCCGGCCTCTGGGGGTGGTATCCCTATTACCCCGGCGCGGTCGGCAGCTTCTGGTCGAACGGACTCACGCTCTACGGTCCGCCGGTGCCCACGCAGGGGCCGATCCCCGGCTCGTTTGGCGGCAGCGACGCCCGGCAGCTCTATTACGGCAATTCCGGTTATGGACTGTTCTGGTTGCCGAGTTCCTCCGGTGTCTTCGGGGCCGCGCGAGAATTCGCCCCCGTTGTGCCGCCGAGCGATTGGAAAGGCCCGCGATTCGGAACGCGCGACGTGAAGCGTCGCTACGAACAGGACCGCGCGAATCCCCAAGGTGCCATCGACCGCGCCTACCGCGACGTGCTCCCGTATTCGCCCCGTCGCTGATCGCGCCCCGCGTTCGAATTCGCGCCGAACTCGCACTTCCCGATTCCTCCCGATGCGTTTGCGTCGGGAGTAAAGCTGTACTAGCTTTCGCTTGAATTCCGGTTTCATCGCTTCCCGCGATTAACATGGTGCCCGCATGTCCGCCCCTGCCTCCGTCGAAGAATTCCTGCAACTCGTTCGCAAGAGCGGAATGGTCGACGAAGGAAAGTTGACCGCGCACCTGCAGCGTCGCAACAAGACCAGCGGCCTCGACACCGACCCGCGTCTGGCGGCGGAGGCCATGATCGCCGACGGCGTGATGACGAATTTCCAGGCGGAGCAATTCCTCCTCGGTAAGTGGCGCGGATTCACGATCGGCAAATTCAAGTTGCTTGAACGTATCGGCGTCGGCGGCATGGGACAGGTGTTCCTCTGCGAGCACATGTTCATGAAGCGCCGCGTCGCCATCAAGGTCCTCCCTCCAGCCAAGGCCGAGCAACCCGCCGCCCTCGGCCGCTTCTACCGCGAAGCCCGCGCCGCCGGCAGCCTCGACCATCCCAACATCGTCCGCACTCACGACATCGACCAGGACGGCAACCTCCACTTCATCGTCATGGAGTACGTCGACGGCTCGAACCTGCTCGAAATCGTCAAGAAGTTCGGGCCGATGAATGTCGCCCGCGCGCTCTTCTACGTCCGGCAGGTCGCGTCCGGCCTCGACTTCGCCTTCCGCAGCGGCCTGATCCACCGCGATGTGAAGCCCGGCAACATCCTCATCGACCGCCGCGGCAACGCCCGCGTCCTCGACATGGGGTTGGCTCGCTTCTTCAAAGACCAATCCGACATGCTGACCGTGAAGTACGACGACAAGATCGTACTGGGTACGGCGGACTACGTGGCGCCGGAACAGGTCGCGAACAGCCACGCGGTCGACGTGCGGGCCGACGTCTACGCGCTCGGTGCGACGCTGTACTTCCTGCTGGCGGGGCACCCGCCGTTCCCCACGGGCACGGTCTCGCAAAAGCTGCTCTGGCACCGCACGAAGGAACCGACACCGATCCGCCAGGTGCGATCCGACGTGCCCGAGGAGATCGCGGCGATCATCGCGCGGATGATGGCGAAGGACCCGAACCTGCGGTTCCAGTCGCCGGGCGAAGTGGCCACGGCACTGACTCCGTATGTGCCGGCATCGGTTCCGCCGCCGGCGGCCGCTGAAATGCCCGTGCTCTGCCCGGCCGTCATGGAAGGACAGGAACCGGTGGTGGAACTGGTAGCGTCCACCCCGCTTGAGGAAACGACCGATTCCCGACTGCTGGTCGGTGCGGGCGTCGGTGCCGGTATGGTTGGCAGCAGCGGAATGTTCGCGACGGCGGAGGTGCGAGTCCGGCCGGCGGCGAATCCGTTCGGTCCGGCTCCGTCGGCCTATTCCCTCAAGCCGCTGGGTCGACCCATCGGAATGAGCGGAGTCACAGGCCCTGCGGCCCCGCGATACGAACCGCCCGCTCCGTACCAGCACCAGACTCCCCGCGCAAACGAACCGACCCCGCGGCCGATTCCCACGCCGTTCCAACCAGGCCCGTTCGAACAACGGCCGGATTCGCCCGCCAATCCAGGACCCACCGCCGCGCAACGGATCGCGCTCTACGTGATCCTCGCCGCGTCGGTCGTCGTCGGCGGCGGGATCATCTACTGGAAGTTCCTGCGGCCGAATTTCTTCGCGCCGGCGGTCAAGCAACCGGCCATGCCGAAGGCGTCCGAGTAACGGGAATTCCTCGTTCGACGGGTGGGCGGAAGTACCGGCCCACCCGCAAGGGGAATGGCGGAATCGAACTGATTCGATCGAAGTCTTATTTCGACTTGGGCTTTTCGTCGGCCAGCATCTCGCGGACCAGTTTCACCCGATCCGGATCTTCGCTTTCGATCTTTTTGACATAGCTCTTGGCGGGTTCGCACTTGCCCTCGATCGTCAACGCGTAACGGAGGACGGCGCGCTTGACGATTGGAATCGTCCGGTGCGATTCCTTCTGTCCCTGTTCCAGAATGTACTCGGCCGCGTCGTGCCGGTCCCACTTGCGCAGGTCCTCGATCGGCAGGTCGGCGATGTCGGATTGCGCGATGAGCAGTTTCATCCCCTCCACGACTTTTTTGTTCTCGATCACGTCGGGCCGGTTCTCCCAAAAGAAGCGAAGGACGCGCAGTCCGGCATAGCGAACCTGGAAATCCTTCTTCTCGTCGCGAAGCTGGTCGAGCAGATAGTTCCAGCCGTTGCTGGGATCGAGCATGACGTAACCGGCCATGACGCCATCGAGGCCGCTGCTGTAATGCTTCTTGGGGTCGTCGAGCAGTTCGCGGAGCGCGGCGGCATGCTCCTTTTTCTTGCCGTGGCCGATCATCATGCCATATAGGCCGAAACGGGACGCCGGCGTGTTCTTGTCCTTCAGCCAGCCGAGGACTTTATCGAGATTGGCCCCTTCCGACACGGCGCGGACGTCCTTGTAGTCGGCGTTGGCAAATTCGAGGAACGCATCGGTGTTGATCTTCGATTCGGGCGAATCGAGAAAATCGAAGAAGTACTTCAACTTCGTGACGGCGTCCTTCTCGCGCACGGCGGAGGCACCGGCAAGGTAGGCGGGCAGTTTGCTGTCCTTTTCCAGTTCGTCGCCCCGATAGGGGTCCAGCTGGTAGCGCGAAAAGTTCGTGAGGACGATCGGCGATACGGCCGCCGCCGCCGCGGTGTCGGACGTCGTGCTGTAAAGATTGAGGAAGACCATGATCTTCGCGTTCGGGTTCGACGGGTCGACCTGTACGTAGCGCGGCAAGAGCAGCATCTTCTTCCCGGACGCGTACGGGTGGTCCTTCACGATCGAGTCGACATGGAGTTCGGTCGTGCCCTTCGATAGGTCGTTATTGTCGCGCTTGGCGTTCTTGAGCGTGCCAAGCACGATGAGGTCGGCTTGCGACACCTCGCCGGCGAGAGTCTGGCCTTGCACGGAACAGAACGGACACGCCAGCGCGGCCGCCGCGTTCGCGAGAGACAGGGCGAGAGCGGCAAGAAATCGTTTCGGCATGGTTCGTCTCCCGGCGGTACGGTCATTATCGTTGATCGATCATCCATTCGCCAACTGGCTTTCGACGGCGTGCAACCGATTCTGCACGAGGTTGTAGGCGGCTTTGGCTTCGGCCGGCACGCGACCGCTCCAGACCGCAACGTAGACTTGCGAGCGTTCCACGGTGCGCCGGCGCTGCCCGACGGTCAGTTTCGCGCTATCCGCCAGGTTGTCGTAGATATCCGCGAGTTTGCACACGCATACCTGCCACCCGGCGGCGAGGAGTTGCTCGCAATAGGCCCGCTCCCGTTCGCCTTCCGGCAAGCGCGTGTCCTTCGTCAGCGCGGCGACCCATCCCGCCACCGTTCGGCCGAAGTTCGTTTCGAGGTCTTCAAAATCCGTCGTGGTGTCCTCGATCGTGTCATGGAGCACGGATGCGGCGAGCATTTTCGGCTCGTCGAATCCAAAGACATGCCGCACGATCATCGCCACGCGATACGCGTGACTGACATAGGGCGTCTGGCCGTCCTTGCGCACCTGATGGCGGTGCGCCCGGGCCGCGAACGCGATGGCATCGAAGAGAATCTCATCGTGATCCGGAGACATGGGAACACCCTGCGGCGGGATCGAACACGAAAGCTTCATCTCCAATCTTATTCGGAATCCGTAGACAATGCGCGTGGTCTTCTCCCGGAGTTCGTCATGCGATCGTCGTTCGCCGCCTTTCTCGCGCTCGCCGCGCCCTTACTCGCCCAAGAGCCGAAGGTTCTGCCCGCACCGCCGGCACGCGTCCTGCCGGGACTCCAGCGCGACGGATTCGTGCAACTGCCCAACCTGTGGAAGCTCAAACCCGCCGGCACGCACGTCGACGTCGGCGACTTCCCCGTCAACATCCAGTTCCACCCAACCGGCCAGTTCGCCGCCGTCCTTCACAACGGCTACCGCGAACACGAGATCGTGATCCTCAGCCTCGCGCCGAACTCCCGGAAAATCGTCTCGCGCACGATTCTGCCGCAGTCGTTCACCGGCCTCGCGTTCTCGCCCGATGGGAAACAGATCTATGCCAGCGGAGGCGAGTTCGACCGCGTGCACGTCTGGGACTTCGACAAGGGCCTGCTGCACAACGCCCGCACCATCGGCATCGAACAGGACAAGGGCCGCATGGTGGCCGGGGGCCTCGCGCTCGACGCCGCCGGACGGGATCTTTTCGTGGCGGCGACCTGGGGCGACGCCGTCGTGCGCATTCCGCTCGTGAATCCGGAGAACAAAGTGGTCATCCGCCTCACGGGCGAGGCCACGAAGCCCGAGAAACCGCAAGGCGATCCGCCCAGTCCGGTCGATGGCCGCCGCGAAATCGACGAAACGGTCGCCGCCGACATGGGCAAGGCGCCGATCAAGAACAATTCGTTCCCGTACACCTGCCTCGTCGAACCGAACGGCAAGCGGTTGTTCGTGTCCCTGTGGGCGAACGCGAAGATCGCCGTCGTCGACCTGGAAACGAACAAGGTCGTCGCCGGCTGGCCCACGGCCGAACACCCGACCGAGATGGCGATCTCGCCCGACGCGAAGACCCTGTACGTGTCGTGCGCGAACTCCACGAAGGTCAGTGTCTTCGACGTCGGCAGCGGCACCGCGATCCAGACGATCCACTGCGCCCTGTACCCGCAGGCGCCGAGCGGGAACACGCCGAACAGCCTCTGCCTGACGCCGGACGGCGAAATGCTCTTCGTGGCGAACGCCGACGCGAACAACCTCGCCGTCTTCAACGTCGCCGATCCGAAGGCCGCCAAGCCGCTCGGTTTCATCCCCACCGGCTGGTACCCGACGAGCGTGCGCTACCACGCCAAGGAGAAGACGATCTACGTCGCGAACGGCAAGGGCCGCGCCTCGAAGCCGAACCCCAGCGGCGCCAACCCGGAGAACCCGCGCTCGACCATCGAATACATCGGCTCGCTCTATTCCGGCACCGTCGGCACGATCCCGCTGCCGTCGCCGGCCGAGATGGCGAAGCATTCCCGCACCGCATTTGAATGTTCACCTCTACGACCCAACGCCGAGGCCCGCGCCGACGGCGTCGAAGCCGACAATCCGATCCCCCGCAAGCCCGGCGAGAAGTCCCCGATCAAGCACTGCATCTACATCGTCAAGGAGAACCGAACCTACGATCAGGTGTTCGGCGACATCCCGACCGGCAATGGCGAGCCGTCGCTCTGCCTGTTCCCGGAGAAGGTGACGCCGAACCACCACAAGCTCGCCAAGGAGTTCGTGCTGCTGGACAACATCTACGTCGAGGGGGAAGTCTCCGCCGACGGCCACGAGTGGACCATGGGGGCCTACGCCACCGACTTCGTCGAGAAGATGTGGCCGCTGAGCTACCGCGGTAGCCCGAAGGGCACTTTTGGCTATCCGTCGGAAGGCCACATGGACGGCATCGCCCGGCCCGCGGGCGGCTACCTCTGGGACCGCTGCAAGGCCGCCGGCGTCAGCTACCGCAGCTATGGCGAATGGATCGAGAACGGTAAGAAACGCCCCGACGGCACCTTCGAAGACAGCCGGGCCACCGTCAAGGCGCTCGAAGGACACTTCGACCCCAAGTTCCGCGGCTACGACCTCGACTACACCGATGTGAAGCGAGCCGAGCGGTTCATCGAGGAACTGAAGCGATTCGAGCGCGACGGCGGATTCCCGCAACTGACGATCCTCCGCCTGCCGAACGACCACACCGCCGGCACGCGCGTCGGCAAGCCGACGCCGACCGCGATGGTCGCCGACAACGACCTCGCGCTCGGCATGGTGGTCGAGGCCGTCAGCCGGTCGAAGTTCTGGAAGGAGACGGCGATCTTCGTGATCGAGGACGACGCGCAGAACGGGCCGGACCACGTAGACGCCCACCGCGTGACGGCCCTCGTGGTGTCGCCATGGACGAAGCGGAAGCACGTTGATTCGACGATGTACTCGACGAGCAGCATGCTGCGGACGATGGAACTGATCCTGGGGCTGCAACCGATGAGCCAGTTCGACGCGGCCGCGCGGCCGATGTATCGCTCGTTCACCGCGAAGGCGGACTTCACTCCGTACGTCCACGCTCCGGCCGGCACCGACCTGAACGCCGTGAATCAGCCGACCGCCTTCGGGGCGGCGCTCTCGGAGAAGTTGGATCTCGCGAAGGAGGACCAGGCGGATGACATCCAGTTCAACGAGATCATCTGGAAGTCGGTTCGCGGAGCGGATAGCCGCATGCCCGCGCCGGTGCGGGCGGCGTTCTTCCTGCCGGTGAAGGCGAAGAAATCCGAGGACGCCAAATAGCCTCAAGTGAGTCGACCGTTGGGGCTGCCGGGATCATGTGCCGTTTCCGAGACTTCCTCGCCTTTCTACGAAGCGTTTCTTCCGGGACGCCTAGGAAGTCGTCGGGCGGAACCGGCAAAACCCACCCGGATCCGCTGACGAACGGCATGTTTGGAAGCGAGCCAGTCGGAGGTGTCCGTCAGGAAACTGAGACGACTCGGCAAAATAGGAAAGACAGGATGACGGCGAATCCGTCTAGTTCTTGAAATATTTACCGTCCACAAGTGATTGCAAATGTACCGCTTTTGACGACTTTGTCGCATTTTGTCAACTTAACGGTTGAAATACCGTCGTTTATGGCCAACAATGTCCGTCTCCCAAGCCAGCGGTTGGTTTGGGAAGGGATCCCCACGATCAACAGGAAGACGCAACATGATTTTTTCCTCCACGCTCGCGGTGCTGACGTTGTCCGGCCTGCTGGGTGCCAATCTCTCGGTTCAACCCGACTGGCAAACCGACTACCGGAAGGCGCTGGCGCTGGCGACCAAGGAACACAAGCCGCTGGCGGTGTTCATCGTGAAGGGGGAGTCTAAAAAGCTCGCAAACCTGTCGACGGAAGTCTCGAAGGAACTCAAGGCGCACTACATCGCGGTGACGATCAACAGCGCCGACGCCGAAGGCAAGAAGCTCGCCCAGGCGTTCGAACTGACCGAAGGAGTCGTCATCAGCGACCGGACCGGCGAAAAGCAGGCGTACCGGATCGAAGGCAAGACCAACGCCGACGACCTGCCCCAGACCCTCGCACGGCTCGCGGACCCGAAGCACGTGACCACGACGACCGAAGTCCACGGCGCAGCCGCCCCGGTGACGGCCGCATCGTTCTTCGCACCGTCGACCTACTGCCCGTCCTGCCAGCAAGGCCGCCGCTGATCGTACCTCCGATTCGATGGGAACCCCGGCAAACGCCGGGGTTCTTTCGTTGGATGACCGCCGGGCGATCCGCTACAGTGATAGCATGGCCCTGCCCTTCGACCCGACCGAACTGGCCCGCTACGGCGGCCTCTCGCTCGTCGCCCGCAATGTGGTCGAAGGCTTCCTCACCGGCATCCACCGCAGCCCCTTCAAGGGGTTCAGCGTCGAGTTCGCCGAGCACCGCCAGTACTACCCCGGCGACGAGATCCGCCACCTCGACTGGCGGTTGCTCGCCAAGACCGACCGGTATTACATCAAGGAGTACGAAGAGGAGACGAACCTCAAGGCGTTCCTCGTCGTCGACGCCAGCGGCAGCATGAACTACCGCGGCAAACAGAAGCTCAGCAAGTTCGAATACGCCCAGCAGGTGGCCGCGTCGCTCGCGTACCTGATGCTCGCGCAGCTGGACGCCGTCGGCCTCGTGACCCACGACACCAAGGTCACGAACATCGTTCCGCCCAAGACCAGTTCCAAGCACCTGTTGAACATCCTCCGCACGCTCGAAGGCGTGAAGCCCGGCGGCGAGACCGCCCTAGCCCCGATCTGGCACAACCTCGCCGGCCAGCACCTCAAGCGCCGCGGCATGGTCTTCATCCTCTCCGATTGCTTCGACAACGTCGACGACCTCGCCCGCGCGATGCAGCACCTGAAGCACCGGCACCACGACGTGTTGCTGTTCCACATCCTCGCGCCCGAGGAACTGGAATTCCCGTTCAAGAACCCGACGAAGTTCCGCAGCCTCGAGATCGCCGGGCAGGAGATCGTGGCCGACGCCCGCCGGTTGCGGGAAGAGTACTTGAAGAACTTCGAGGAGTACCGGTCAAACCTGAAGCGGAAGGCCGACGACCTGGCGATCGACTATGTCATGCTGCGCACCGACGACCCTGTGGACCGGGCGTTGGGGGCGTATCTGGCGCGGCGGGCGATGAAGTGAGGCTCGGCGAGCCGATAACGGGATACCCATGTTCAGCCTGCTCAACGTTGCCCTGATCGGCGGATTCCTCGCGGTGGCGATCCCGCCGCTCGTCCACATCTTCAGCCGGAAGAAGTTCGACGAGATCGACTGGGCCGCGATGCAGTTCCTGCAGGTCAGCAAGAAGACGCGCCGGAAGATCTTCCTCGAACACTTCCTGCTCATGCTCGTGCGCATGGCCATCGTGGCCCTCGTGACGCTCGCGCTCTGCTCGCCGACGGTGACGAGTTCGTTCCTCAATCGATTCTTCGGCACGGGCGGGGGCGAACGCGATGTCGTCATCCTGATCGACGGCTCCGCCAGCATGGCGTACCAGCACGACGGCGGCAATGCCGCGGAAAAGGCCAAGGCGATCGCCAGTCAGGTGATCGATTCGCTGCGCCCCGGCGACCGCGTGGCGGTCTTTCAGGCGCGTCAATCGATCGTGCCGCTGTTGGGCAACTTGTCTACCGACCACACGCAGGCGCGGAACGCATTGGAATTACTGACGCCGCCGAAGGGGGGAGTCGACTGGCCGGCGTGCGTGCAGGCCGCGTGGGTCTTCCTCGAGACCGGCCGCAAGGACCGGGAAGTCGTCGTCATCCACGACAACCAGCGCTACAGCTGGGCGGACGAGAACACGCTGGCGAAGTGGGACCTGCTCGGCGGCAGCGAGCGCAAGCCGGGACAGGAGCGCGACCCCGGCGTATGGGTAATGAACGCCGCCGCCAACCGGCCGGGGGATCCGCCGAACATGGCGCTGGACCCGATCATCGCCGGGCGCGGCGTCGCGTCGGCCGGCCGCGAGGTCAAATTCAAATCCGCGATCCGCTTCTACGGCGATGGTGCCAAATCCGTACCGGGCAAGGTGAAGCTCGAAATCGACGGCATCGGCGCCGGCGACATCGCCCTTGCCGGTACGCCCGCCGAAGGCGTCATGCCGATCCAGTTCGCCCACAAATTCACGCCGGGTTCGCACCTCGTCACGATTCAACTCGAACCGGACCATTTACCGGACGACAATCGACAGGACTTCGCGCTCGAAGTGCTGCCCGCCGTGCCGATGGTGATCGTCGATGGCGACCCGCGCGCGGATGCCCGACTGCGCGGCGGCGAATTCCTGCGGGATGCCCTCGCGCCGGCCAAGGATCCCACGCCGGGGTTTCTCGTGCGGGTCGCGCCGCTCTCCGCCTTCACTGCCGACCTGCTGTACGCCGACGTGAAGGGGCCGGGCACCGCGCCGCGCGCCGTCATCCTCTCCAACGTCGCGCTACTGAACAAACAGCAGAACGAAGCCATCGAGAAGTTCCTGACCGACGGCGGCGCCGTGCTCGTCGCGCTCGGCGAACGGAGCGACGCGGCCGGTTGGAATCGCGTCTCATTCCGCGGCGGCCAGGGCTGGCTGCCGGCACGCCTCGTCGACATCGTCGGCGACGATTCCCCCCGGGCGAAACTCGACGACGCCCCGCGGCCGCAACCCGCCAGTTTCACGCACCCCGCGATGGAGGTCTTCAAGGAGCCGCTGCCCGGGGGGCTTCACACGGCGTACTTCCCCAAGCGGTGGAAGCTCGATCCGCTCGCCGGCGCGAACGGTGCCACCGGCATCGCCATCGCCAGCCTGTCGAACGGCGACCCGTTCCTCGTCGAGCGGGGCGTCGGCCGCGGACGCGCCCTGCTCTGCTCCGTACCGCTCGACAATTCCTGGCGGACGAACTTCCACACGTTGCCGGACTTCGTGCGCTTCGCGCACGAGATGGGCTATTACCTCGCCGGCGCGAAGGCAGCCGAGCGGAACCTCGCGCCCGGCCAGCCGATCGTCTTCGACCCGCGGACGAACGAACCGCCTGCGGGCGTGACGGTGACCGTGCCGGACGGCCCCGCGAAGGTGTTGCAACCGAAGACGTGGCCGCTCGTGTTCGAAGCGACCCGCGACCCCGGCGCGTACAAACTGACGACCGTGGGCGGGCGGACCTACCACTACGCCGTTCGTTCCGACCCGCAGGAGTCGGTGCTCGCGCCGTGCACCGAGGATGATCGCAAGCGCGTGGCCGAAGTCGTGCCGACGATGAGTTACATCGAAACCGCGGATCAGATCGAATCCAAGGCCGGCGAAGGACCTCGCACGGTGGAAATCTGGTGGCTGATCCTGATCGTCTCCCTTCTTTTCCTCGCCGTGGAAGTCTGGTACACGCGGAGCCTATCGCAGCGCGGCCAAGGCGTCGTTTGATCGTGGCCGCCCGTTTGAACTTGTCGGAATCCCCGAATCGGGCTATCTGCGCGATTCGGGGGAGAAATCATGCGACCGATTGCGATCTTCACGATCGTATTCCTGGCTGCGTGCCACGCGACGGCGGCCGAACCAACGACCGCGTCGGCCCTGCTGCTGGCTGCGCCGCCGCTCGCGGCCGACGACCGCGCCCACCCTATCTCCCTGCCCGTCGCCTTGCAACTCGCCGGTGCCAATCCGCTCGACGTGGCCTACGCGGCGCGACAGGTCGATCTTGCGGCGATGCAATACCGGCAGGCGAAGCTTCTCTGGGTGCCGAACCTGACAGTGGGTGCGGATTATTTCCGCCACGAAGGGGGCCAACAAAACTTTGCCGGCGAGATTATCCGATCAAGTCGGGGCAGCGCGGCGGCGGGGTTCGGTCCGAATCTCGTGGTGTCGTCCGCGGAGGCGATCTACGCACCGCTGGCGGCGCGACAGGACTTGTTCGCACGCAGCGCGTTCTACCAGGCGGCCGTGAACGATGTTTCGCTCGCCGTGGCGGAGGCGTACTTCGGCGTGCAGGAAGCCCGCGCCGAACTGGCGGGGGCCTTGTTCGCGCAGGCCCAGGCGGAGGAACTGTCCCAGAAAGCCAAGGCTCTGGCGGAGGGTCTCGCGCCGCCGCTAGAAGCCACGCGGGCGCGGGTCGAGTTGGCGCGGCGCCGGCAAGCGACGAGCCTCGCCCGCGAGCGCTGGAGACTGGCGGGCGCGGAACTGACGCGCCTGCTTCGCTTGCCGGCCGGCGTCGTCGTCGAGCCGGTCGAGCCGCCGACCATGACCATCACCGTCGCCCCGACGAACGAACCGCTCGACGCACTGATCGCCCGTGCGTTGCAGTGCCGGCCCGAACTGGCCGGCCACCAGGCTATCGTGCGCGCCACGCTGGCGCGGCTCAAACAGGAGAAGCACCGACCGCTGCTCCCCAGCCTCGCGATCCGAAGCGCGGCGACGAACCCCAGCGGCTCCCTCGGCTATGCGGCATTCGGAGGCGGCCCGAACGAACGGATTTCCAACACCGGCAGCCGCTTCGACATCGACGTCCAGCTGCTCTGGGAATTTTCCGCGCTCGGTCTCGGCAACCGCGCCCGCGTCGGCGAGCGCAAGGTCGAGCACCAGATGGCGACGCTCGAACTCTTCCGTGTCCAGGACCGGATCGCGCAGGAAGTGACGGCCGCGCACGCCAACCTGACCGCCGCTCGCGAACGGCTGGCGGAAGCCGAACCGGCCTACCGCGATGCCGTCGACCTCGTCCGGAAATCGATCGACGGGATGGGCCAGACTCGCCGTGCCGGTGAATTCGTGACGCTCGTCGTGCGGCCGCAGGAAGTCGTGGCCGCGGTGCAATCGTTCGCCGGGGCGAACGCGGACCACGCGTCCGCTCTCGCCGACTATAACCGCGCTCAGTTCCGGCTTCACCGGGCGCTCGGCCGTCCGCCGGAATCCGCCGAGGCAACAGTGGAACCCAGAAAAAACAAATAATATACTTGACGATTTCAACTTGATTTCGTATACATCGGAGCCAAGAATAGTATCAATCGGTCCCCTCTCCCAATTCGTCCGCTTTCGGAGGGCTACCGCCATGTGGGATCCGACACCGGAACATCCTCTGCACCGTCTGTTCGCCGGATGCACGGAACAGACGTTCTTCACCCGCTTCGGGATCGCCGATCCGTCCCTCGTCGATTACCTGTCCGCGCTGCTTGCCCGGTTCGTCCATCGCGATGCGATCTATCGCCTGCGCGACGCGGGCGGTCAACCGATCACCGAACTCGCCGCCATGCTCCAGGAGGCGAACACCCTGCCCGAAGGTGGACGCACCCGTCGCGAATACTTCCGCCACATCGGCGATGTCAGCCTGTTCTGGACCGGACTCTTCCCGGAGACGCTTGAACGCCGCAGCGAGTCCTGGGGCCCCAGCGCGGTCATGAACTACACGACCTGCGGTAAACGGTCGTACCTGATCGCCAGCCAGTGCGACGATGTCGCCGGGCACGAGGAAGTCCCCGTGCTCAAGCGGCTGAGCGAACAGTTCGAATTGTGCGCGACCGGGCTTCGGGAAGTTCGCCGCGAATGGGAGGAAGCGGCCGACAAACCGAACGGCCGCATCGTCCTCTGATCGCGTTCAATCCTTCGGCGCGGCAAAATCCGCGATCCAGAGTTGCGTCGGCGAGCGGCCGTCCCGGCTGCTCGTCCACATCAGTTGTTTCCCGTCCGGACTGAACACCGGCAGAACGTCCTGCCCGGGCGCATGAGTGATGCGCGTCGTCTTCCCGGTCGCGAGATTCATCCAGTACAAGTCGTAATTCGGCCGCTTCGTCTCGTCCGAGTGGTCGGCGGCCGTGTAGATGATGTGCTTACCGTCCGAGTGCCAGTAGGGTGCCCAGTAGACCCACTTTTCGTTATCCGTCAGCGCTTTCTCGCCCGTGCCATCGGAGTTGATGACGTAGAGTTGCAGACGCTCCTTCTCCTTGCGGTCCGAACGGAAGATCACTTTCGAACCGTCGGGGCTGAAGAACGGCCCGCCGTTATAGCATTTCGGTGCGTTCGTGAGTTGCTTCGCCCCGGTACCGTCGGCGTTCATGATGAACAACTCCGCGTTCCCGGACGAACCCGAGCTGTAGACGATCTTCTTTCCGTCGCGGGAGTAGCTCCCCTCGGCAGTGTAGACCTTCGCGTTCGGCGTCAGGCACTTGCGGTTCTCGCCGTCGATGTCGGATTCGTAGATCTTCATGAACGGATCGAAATCCCACGAGTACCGGCGGCGGATGCCGGCCTTCGCGTCCGCCTCGCGCTGCTGGTACTCCGCGATCTGGTGCTTGTCCGTATTCGGGTCCTCGTGGCTGCTGGCGAAGATGATCCGCTTGCCGTCGGGGTGGAAGTAGCCGCACGTCGTGCGGCCGTTCCCGGGGCTGACCCGGCGGAAGCGTCCCGTGTCGAGTTCCTGCACGAACATCTGGTAGAACGGGTTGCCGGTTCCCTTTTCTTCGGCCTGGTAAATGATCCGCTTGCCGTCCGGGGAGAAGTAACCCTCGCCCGCCCGCACGAAGTCGCGCGTGACCTGGCGGATGTTGGTGAGGTATCGCGATTCTTCGGCGCGCCAATCGGCGGGATCGGCACCCGGTGAAATCAGGACAAGAGCAAGCGTCATCGGCAGCATGGGAATCTCCGCGGGAAGTCGTTCCATTAGATTATGGGCGAATCGCGGCCAGAAAGCCCGTGCGCCGAAATAGGATAGTCCTCGCATACTGAGGTGTCACCGGGCAGGGACTGGACCATGCGCGATCCGCGGCGAACGGGGTTCACGCTCATCGAATTGCTGGTCGTCATCGCGATCATCGCGATCCTGATCGGCTTGCTGCTGCCGGCCGTACAGAACGTGCGCGCCGCCGCGGCCCGCATCAAATGTGCCAGCCAGCTCGCGCAGCTCGGTCTCGGCCTGCACATGTGCCACGATACCAACGGTCGGTTCCCCGCGACGATGTACAACTCGCCGGCGCGATCGTGGGTGCCGGAAATCCTGCCGTTCATCGAACAGCAGAACGTCCACCAGCGATATCGGTTCGATCGACCGTGGGACCACGTCGACAATCAGCCCGCGACGAGCCAGTCGATTCCGATCCTCCTCTGCCCCTCCGCTCCGACTGGGCGAACGAACACCGAGGGCAGTAACACCTATGGCCTTGCCGACTATACTGCGATCTACGACGTGGACCCCGGGTTGATCGCGACGGGGTTGCTTGCGCCGTGGAACGGCGATCCGAAGAGCGCGATGCCGTTCGATACCGGCGGCCGCATCGCGGACGTCCTCGATGGCACCTCGCAAACGCTGCTGGTCGCCGAGGTGGCGGGCCGGCCGGAGATCTTCACCCTTGGCCGTGCCACCGGATCGTCGACGCGCCCGCCCGCCTGGGCGAGCTACAACGGCATCTACCCCATCAATCTCGACGGCTGGCTGGCGGACGGGTCCGGCCCCTGGGGACCGTGCGCCGTGAACTGCTCGAACGGTCACGAAATCTATTCATTCCATTCCGGCGGCGCGAGCATCCTCATGGCCGACGGCAGCACGCGCTTCGTCCGCGCCAATGTGGACATCCGCGCCATGGCCGCCGCCGTCACCCGCGCCGGGCAGGAATCGCTCACCCTCGACTGACGCGCACGCGACCACGGCACGTTCGATCGCGGCGCGGTCCGGCATCTCCACGCCAAACACCTGCAAGCGGTTCCCGCAATCCCTGGGCAGCGGTTCCATCGTGGTCGATCCGCCGACGCGCTGAATCGCCACCGCACCGTCCCCGGTTCGAAACACGCCCTTCATTCGGGCGACCGATTCCATCGCCCCGAACACCGCCAGCAGGCGATCACTGTCAAATCGAAGCTCGTCGGAAAACACCAAGCCGACGGAGTGGTACGGTTCGTTCGAAACGGTTGCCGCGAAAAGGAGTTGTTCGTCCACCGGGACCAGGTCGAGCCATTCGCGCTCGAGTCGACCCGATTGAGTCGCGGCGATGAGTGCCTTGGCGGGATCGAGTCCGTTCGCCCAGGTCTGGAACACCGCGACCGTGCCCGGCTCCGCGAGATCCAGCTTGTTCAGCACGAGCACGTCGGCGACATCCACCTGTTCCCGGAAGATCGGATTCTCGAGCATGCCGGGCGCGAGAAAATCCTCCGGCGAGACGAAGGCGATCGTCGCGCACACGTCGAGTCGGTCGGCATAGTGCCGGCGAAGTTTCTCGATCAACTGCGCCGGGTGGCCGAGACCGGTCGTTTCGATGATGATCCGGTCGGGCTTCACTTCCACCATGAGCAAATGGAGAGCGACTTGCAGATACGGCGCGGTGGCACAACAGACGCAACCGCCGGCCACCTCGCGGACCGCGACCCCGTGGCTTTCGAGGATCGTGCCGTCGATACCGACATCCCCGTACTCGTTCACGAGCACGGCCCAGCGTTCGCCCTGCGTCTTGCGGGCGATCAGGTCCAGGATCGCGGTCGTCTTGCCGACGCCGAGAAAACCGGTCACGACATTCACGGGGACGCGCACGGTCAGGGTCTCCGACGAAAAAAGACGGCCGCCGCGTCTTCGCCGAGGATCTCCCAACGATCGGAGCGGCGGCGGAGTTCGGCCGCGAACGCGCTCTTCACCTCGACCAGCGCGAAGTTGAACTCGCCATACTCGCGCTGCCAGCGGTCGAGCGCCGGCCCGGCGTCCGCCGGCGTGTTGGCGAGGATGTTCTCCTCGTAGAAGTCCTCGCCGTAGAGTTCGACCCGATCGTCGATGAAGATCTTGAACCCCGGCACATGATAGATCGCGAAGCCGCCAAGCAAGCAGGTATTGAACAGCCGATTCGGTTCACCGGCCCGGGGTTCGTACTGCTTCAGCACCGGAACGAGTTCGACCGGCCAGCGATCGCGCTGGAATCCGGCCCAGCCGGCACCGACGATTGGAACGCGCAAACCGCCAGCCTGAAGACCGGCAACGATGAGGACCATTGCCAGCGGCACGCACCAGGCCCAGTAGGGGCTTCGCGGCGACGAGGGCGCTTGCAGGTCCGGTCGGTGCGCGGCGAGCCACGCGGCCCAGCGGGTGCGCGGCCAGCAATCCGTCATCGCGACCATCGCGGCGAGCGCGAACAACGGCGCGTGCCGGACCCGGAAGAACGACTGCATCAACCAGAGCAGCGGCAACAGCCAGACGACGCGTGGCCGTTCTCGCAGTCCGGCAAGGACGAACAGGTACAGGCCGGCGAACGCGAAGAGCGGCCAGGAGGTCGCCTCGGTCGGATCCAGCCGTTTGTGCTCTTCGATGAGACCGGACAACTTCGGTCCACGCATGATCATCAGCCACGCGCGGGGGATTTCCCAACCGTAAGGGTTGGCGAACGCCGTCGCCGCGCAGGCCAGGACCAACAGCAGAAACGGGCCGGCCGCGCGATGGGATTGGAACGGCGTGGGCCAACCCACGACGCGCGCCAAGGTCCATCCAGTCCACGCGGCGAACAGCAGGACGAACCCGGCGATCACGCCGCCGTGGGTATTCGACCAGACGACGAACGCCGGGACCAGCCACCAGAGCCGCTGTCGGGGAATGCGACCGGCTTCGTAGGAACAAAGCAGGACCATGACGACGGCCGTGAGCACCAGCGTGAGCAAGAGGGGCCGAACGTGGAACTGCAAGGCACCGGTGGCGAGCGCCGCGAGCACGACGAGCACCGCCGCCATCGGGTGTAATCCGGTGCGTATCAGGCGGGTCGCGAGCCAGGTGAAGAGCGCGGCGAGCAGCGCGGACGCCAGGAGCAGGTAGGTATCAAACCCCGCGACCCGGTGGGCGAGAGCCATACCGACTTCGCCAAGCCACTGGTGGGGAACCCACCTCGCGCCGGGGCGCGTGAACGAGAACGGATCCCCGGTGAAGAACCCATCGGCGAGCAACTTCTCGCCGACCGTCGTATGCCAGAACATGCCGGGATCGCGAAGGAACTTCTCGCGTCCGCCAATCAGCAGGAGCAGCCAGATCCCCAGAAAAACGGGAGGAACCGGCCCGATACGGCGGACGAAGGCGATCACGGAACCGCCTGGACTTTCTCGAAGAGGGACCGATGGATCGGCCGCCCTTCCTGTCGGAACTTGCGCTCGAAGTTCGTGAGGTAGTCCATGCTGTGCGACGGCGCGTTCTCCTCGGGGTTCGGCAACCGTCGGAAGGCGGGCACGGCCGCCAGCGTACCCATGACCCATTCGAAATAATCGGCGACGTCCGTGACGAAATGCAACCGTCCGCCGGCCACGAGGGCCGCGCTCACGAGTTCGGCGAACTCGGGCGTGAAGAGCAGCCGTTTCTTGTGACGGGATTTCCACCACGGATCGGGGAAGAAGACGTGGATGGCCGACACGCTCCCGGGCGGCACGAACCGGCGCAACACGAGTTTCGCATCGGCACAACAGGTCTTCACGTTGCGGAGGCCGCGGCCGGCGATCCGGGACGCGGCGTAGAGTTGATACTTGCGGACGATTTCGATGCCGAAGTAGTTGCGTTCGGGGTGTGCCGTTCCGTTCGTGACGAGGAACAGTCCCTTGCCGAAACCGACTTCGATCTCGACGGGGTTCGCGTTGCCGAAGAGTTCGGTCCAGTCGATCGGTCCGACGGGTTCGATGGCTGCGCCGGCGCGCTCGGGGTCGCCCCAACGGGCGTGGAGTTCCTTCGGAAGTTCCCAGACGTAGGGCGCCAAGTCTTCGTTCGATAACTTCCGCGGCTTACGCACGCTCGAGATCCTTCCACTCGCCGATGTTGATGCCGAGGATCGAGGCCGAGAACGCCTCGACGTATTGGCCGTTTTCGCGCACGTGGCCGACGACGTCGAACTGCGTGCCGACCCGTCCGACGCGCCGGCCGCGGCCGACGACGACCAACCGGTGCCCCGGCTTGACGGGCTGGCGGAATCGCGCCTTGTCGATGCCGCCGAGGCCGACGAGCCGCTCCGCCGAGACGACCTTTTGATCGTAGACGTAGAAGCTGGTGAGTTGTGCCGCCGTCTCGCAGAGCAATACGCCGGGCATGACCGGATATCGGGGGAAATGCCCCTTCGTCCAGAATTCGTCGGCGAGCACGTCCTTATAGCCGACGACGAGGTGCCGGGTGGGATCGACCATGACGACGCCGGTCAGCATCACCATGTCGCCGCGTTGGGCGTTGACCTCCTCGATTCGACTCCGGTCGGCATACAGCTTGGAAAAATCGAGCGCGTCCAGATCGACGGGCGCGTCGTCCGCAGGCATGGGTGGACCTCCATCTACGCCACAATATCGAGTACTTGCGTGAGTTCGGCGAGCAAGGCGTCCGGTCGGAACTCCGGTTCCTTGAGGTGGTCGGCCGTCGCCACCAGGGAATTCTTGTCTCCGGCGAAGAGCGCCGTGCGGAAACCGTGCCGCTTGGCGGGAGCGATGTCGCGCACAACGCTCGAGCCGACATGCAGGACCTGTTCCGGTTTCCAACCCCGGGCCGCCGCCGCCGCGACCGCCGCCTTGAAGATCGTGTCCGAAGGCTTCCGGGCGTGCAACTCGCTCGAGATCAATCGGACATTCAACGGGAAGAAGGCATTCACGTCGAAGGCGGGATCGTCTTCGCGGAACGCCTTGTGGATCTGGGCCGGGGTGAAACACTGCCCGTCGGCAAGCAGGCCGGAAACGACGCCGCGATCCGCGAGCAGCCGCACGGCGTCCGCCGCGCCGGGGTAAGCCGCCACGCCCTGGATACTCGCGTGATAGAAGTAGGCGATCTTCTTCGTGAACTCGTTCATCGCCCCGAACAGGTTCACATCGAACTTGTATTCCTTCTGGAGGAGTTTCTTGACGATGTCCTCCCACACCTTCTCGGCTTGCACTTCGGGATGCTTCTCGGCCCCGTGGCCCACCATCCGCAGCGTCGTCAGGGCCTTGGTGAAATAGTCCCGCATCTGTTCGGCCGGCGCGCCGGGCTTGCGGCTCATCGAGTTCCACATGTTGAACTCTTTGATCGTCTTGTCCAGCGCGTTGTCCGTCACGAACGATTGCGGATGCTCGAAGAGAAGTTCGCCCTGCAGGATGTTGAGCAGCGTGCCATACGCCGTCCAGAAGACGGCCTTGATGGGCATGGGCGCAACGTGGGCGTGAACCTTTTTCTTGGGTTCGATCTTCGGCGCGAGCGGCCACGGCAACCCGCGCGTTGGCAGGTAGTTCGTCGCGTATTGTTCAAGAGTCAACGCCATCGGTCCGCCGGGAGAAGGCCGGTTGCAGGCTGAATCGTAAACTATCGGGATGAAGCAACCCGTTCAAGGGAGCGTCACGGTCGTCGGCGCCGGCGGCATCGGCGCGACGATCGGTCTTGCGCTCGCGACCGGCGGTGCTGACGTCGAATTCGTGGAAATCGACCCTCGGCGGATCGACCGGGGCCGTCGTGCCGGAGTCGCGATTCGCGCGTTCGACGATTGGACGCCCCGGCCCGGCGAAACCATCATCCTCGCCACGAAGTGCTACGACAATGCCGCCGTGCTGGCCCGCTTACCCGCGGGCGCGGCACTCGTGCCGATCCAGAACGGGTTCGATCCCGGCCTGGAGAATGCGGCGCTCGCGGGCGAAGGGATTGCGTCCTTCGTGGCCGCGTGCCGACCGGATCGCTTTGCGCCGGGCATCACGCGCCCCGGCGACTTGCACATTGGCTCGGGCGACGGGCGGCCACTCGACGGGACCATTCGCGACCTGTTCCAACGTCTCACGGGTACGGATCGGTTTCGATTGAAATTCGTCTCGAAGATCCTGCCCTACAAGCACGCCAAACTCATGTACAACGCCGCGATTTCCCCGCTCTCCGCCGCGGCCGGGATCGACAACGGCGACCTCCTCCACGACCCGAACGCCCGCCGACTCTTCTTTGCCCTGCTTCAGGAGAATTACGCGATCCTCGACGCCGCCGGTGTCGAACTCGGCCAGATCGGCCCCTTCCCTCCCCGCACGGTGGCACGCATCCTTCGTACCCGTTGGATCGCCCGAATCCTCGCGAAGTTTTTCGAGCCTTCGCTCCGCGGCACCTACTGTTCGATGGCGGGTGAGATCGAAACCGGGCGAACCGAGATCGACAATTACAACGGCCACCTGCTGCGGCTCGCCGAGGGGCGCGTTCCCGCGCCCTTGAACCGCGCCGTCTACGAGTTGGTCAAACGTATGGAGTCCGATCGATCGAAACCGGACCGCGCCGTCCTCGCCGCCCTGCTCAAGGCTTGAGACCCGATCGCGTTTGACCCGGCTCGATGCCCAAGGTTGTCAGATATTCCGCGACAGCCCGATAGTACGCGCCGATCGTCGTGACGATCTTCAACTGGGCTTCCGCCGTCGCGATCTCCTGCAGATTGAGATCGATCAGGCTGGTTCGTCCCTGTCGGAACGATTCCGTCTCCAATTCTCGGACGCGCGCCGCCTGACGGTACTCCTCGCGAGCGCGTTCCAATCGCTGGTAGGTCAGCGTCAGTTCCGACGTGGCATCCTGCACCTGCACGGCGATCTCGTCGCGGGCGAAACGCTCCTGCGCGGTCGTTTGCGCCAGCAGCGCCTCCGCCGCCCGGAGCCGACCCAACGCATCGCGGCGCTGGGCTTCCAGTTCGAAGGTCAAACCGAACTCCGCCGTCGTCCGGTCGGTCGCGAAGGGGCCGGCTCCGCCGGCGGTCTTCTTGGAGAATCCGACATCCTGCGCGGCGGCCGCGAACGCGTTCAACCCCGGCCGCGTCCGGTTTCGGGCCAACGCCACATCGGTCGCGGCCCGCTCTTTCAACAGACGGAATCGTTCGAGTTCGGGACGGTTCTGCAGCGCGACCGCGACATCCTCGGCCAGTTGGTTCGATCGCGGTGCTGTAGGTGCACCATCGAGAAGACTCGCCGGCAGCCGAATGGGCGACGGGACGATCGGATTTCCGACGGCGTCGCGATGGTACAGGGACAACCGCAACGCGGCCGCTTGCAACGCTCGCTCGGCCGCCAGCAGGGATTCCTCTCGGGAAGCGATCAGACGTTTGTTCAGGACCGGAAGGGTTTCCGGATCGGCCCCCAGCTTGAAGCGTTCGTCGACGAAGCCCTGGCGGTCCCGGGCGAGGCCGAGCAATTCGCGAGCGACACGATATTGCTCCCCGGCGGCGACCCAGTTCCAGTAGGCGAAGGCTGCGGCACGATAGAAGTCGAGCCGGGCACGACGGATGACGGGATCGGCGAGTTGTTCCTGGATCTGCGCTTGCCGCAGCGCCACGCGTCGCCGATCGATCGGTCGATCGCGCAAGAGGGGCACGGCCACGCCGGCGCGGAATTCCCCACCGTCCGCCGTCTTGCGATCGCCGTAGTAGATCGGGAAATTGCCATCGCCCATCCGCCAGCCCGCGAAAACGCTGCCACCGTTTTCGAGGATGGGCTGTTCGGCAACGAAATCCAGCCGCGCGCTGGAGAATGTTCCGGTTTGATCGGCGGCCCGTGCTCGCAAAAGGGTATCGAATGAGCCTTCAGCCGCGAGCCGCTGCCCGCCGGCGATGCCGCGCTCTTGTTCCATTGCAAGGATGAGCGGGAACGACGTGGCGAGAGTGTTCAAGACGCTGTCGAGCGTCAACGGATCGGTCGATGGGATGCTGGGGGAGGCGGGCGGATCGGGCAGCTTGACGGGTGCCGGCGCTTCCGCGACCGCCGGCAGCGCGATCGATTCCCGGATCATCGCGCGATCCGGCAGGGGCGACCGCGTTCCCGCGCAACCGGCGGCCAGAATCAAAAGTATCGTGCCCCTGAACATCCTGTTCCCCGTTCCGATTCGATCATTTGCGATCGACCGGCCCCAGTTTCATCGCCGGATCCTTCGGCTTAACGTCGCGTGCCGGCGGGAATCCATTCAAGAGCCGCCACAATTCGTAACCCAATCGAACTTCCTTGACCAGCGTCCAGCCCTGTGCCCGGACGCCCTGCCGCAGGTACGATTCATCCGGCCAAACCGCACCAGGTGCCGGTTCCACCAGAATCCGGAACCGGCCCGAGAGACCATCGGCCGTCGGATCGACCAGGTAGACTCGTCCTTCGAATGTTCCGGCGGCCGCTTCGGGGTAGGAGGCGAACTGTACCGCCGCCCACCCTTCAAATTGCACCAGTACGCGATCCCCCTCGCGGACCAGTGGCAGGTCGTTCCCGTCGATCAACAGTTCGGCGACGATACCGGGGTACTTGGTCGAGGTCAAGTCACCTCTCTCCGTCGCGGCCAGATCCGGCACCAGGACCGCGAGGCGCTCGCCAGGCCGTACCAACTGACCGCCGGCCTCGGCGTTCGCCAGCACGCGGAAGATCGTCCCCGTCGCCGCCGCGTAGATCCGCTGATTCTCCTGCCGTTCTACCTGTGTCTTGATCGCGTTGTACTGCTGCTTGACGGAGGCTTGTTCGCTCTGCGCGGCCTTCAAGCTGGCCTCTTCCGTCTGGATCGCCGCGGACGTCCGCTTGTCGGTCGCGGACTTCTGGGCTTTCAATCCTTCGATCGTCTTCTCCTGGAGTTTCACCCGCGCTTCCACCAGCGGAATCTGTGCCTGCGCCAACTCGAACTTGCGCTTGCCCTCTTCCACGGCGTCCTTGGCGACGACCTCGCCGACCTTGCTGGCGTTCAAATTCTTGAGCCGCTCGTACGCCAGCCGTTCCCGCTCCAGATCGAAGTTCGCCCGCTGGAGTTCCTGCTGGTTGACGATCAGCTGCGACTCCGCCTGCTCGATCCGGTACTGCGCCTCGGCGAGGAGGACTTCGCGTTCGTCCTGAATGAAGCGCTGGCGGTTGCGCTGGTCGTTGATGCGGCCTTCGGCCAGCGCCAACCGCTGCAACGCGAGTAGTTCCTGTTCGCGCAGCCGTTCGAGAATGTTCGGGTCGTTGTCCACCAGTTCGACGATCAGCTGGCCGGCCTTCACACGATCCCCCTCGACGACGTGCCACTTGCGCACGCGGCCCTCGATCGGCGACACCACGAATTGCGGCCGCTGGGACGGATTGAACGCGATGGCGCGGCCCGTGCCGTGCACGGTCTGGGTCCAGGGCGCCAGCATCAGCAACGGCACCAGCACGAGGAAAAGACCGACGACCAGCCGCGCCGCCCAGCGCACGATTCGCGGCGTGCCGGCCGAATGATACGATTCAAAATCCGATCGAGGGGCGAGCGGCTCGCTCATGACGGACTCCGGCCGGATGGCGGGGGGGCGAGGGAGATGGTGCGATCGCAGAGTTTGCGCACTTCCTCGGAGTGCGTCACGATCAGTACCGTCCAGGTGTTCGAACGGTCGAAGATGGCCGGCAGGACCGACTCCCGGATCTCCGTATCCATGTGGTCCAGCGTCTCGTCGAGGATCAACAGTCGCGGACGCCCCACGATCGCCCGCGCCAGCATCAGCCGGTTTGCCTGCCCCAGCGACAAAGGTGAACCGCCCGTCCAAAGCACCGTGTCGAGACCATCGGGAAAATTCATCACGCGCTTGTCCAGACCGACCTTGTGCAGCGCGTCCCGCACGTCTGCCAGCGACACCTCCGGTCGGCCCATGCGGATATTCTCGAGGATCGACGCCTGGATCGTTTCGATCCCTTTCACCACGGCGATCGACGAGCGGAACGTATCGAGCCTCAGGGAGCGCAGGTCGTGCCCGTCGAGGGCGATCCAACCCCGCGAGGGTGTCCGCACGCCGTAGAGCAGATCGGCGAGCGTGCTCTTGCCCGCCCCGTTCGGGCCTTCGATGGCGACGCGCTCGCCCGGGCGGATCTCGAAATTCAAAGTCTGGAGAGCATTCTGTCGGGCCTCGTCGTAGTGGTAGGCCAGGTCGTGGACGGCAATCGAGAGACCGCCTGAGCGCGTCTCCAGCGCTTCGCCCGTCTCGCGTTCGAGCGGCAAGTCGATCAGATGGCCGAGTTTCTCCACAGCGGCGAGAAGATCGTAGTAGGCTTCGAGCTGTTTGCCGACCTTGGTGAACGTGGCCACCACGAGCGTGACGACGATCTCCGCGGCCACCAGTTCGCCCAGAGTCAGCTCGCCTCGGATCACGAGTATGCCGCCGACCGCGAGCAACGAGACGTTGGCGGCCGCCTGCAGGAAGAGCGCGAACGCCAGTTGCCGCAGGAGCACGCGAAAGTGGACGGCCCGGTAGTTCAAATACTCCTGCGTCAGGTGATCCGCCGTCTGATGGGCATAGGTGGGACCGCCGGCCGATTTGAACAGGATCGGGTGCCGGGCCACTTCCTCCATCCACCCGGCCACGGTGTATTTCGCGATCGACTCCCGCACCGCCGATCGGACCGCGCCCCAACTGAGCACCGTGAAGAGAAAGATCAGCGAAGCGATGAGAATGAGGTCGAAGCCGAGGAGGTAGCTGTGGTAGAAGCCGAGCAGGATCATGCCGATGATGACTTGCAGCGCGATGGTGATGCCGTCGAGCAGAAGGGTCGCCGCGGCTTTTTGGACGGTGAGCACGTCGAAGAACCGGTTGACTAGTTCCGGGCCGTGCTGCCGGTCGAATGCCTTGAGATCGACGCGCGGCAGGCGGTGCGCGAGGTCGCTGGCGACGCGCACGAAGAGGCGGCGCTGGATGTATTCGACGACGATGAATTGGAGGAACTGGAGGAACCCGGCGAGGCCGAGCGCGACGAACAGCGCCGCACAGAGGACGAACAGTTGCTGGACGAGCGTGCCGAGCGCAACGGTATTGACGACGGCCATCGCCACGATCGGAGTTGCGAGCGTGAAAAGCCCAACGCCGATCGCGAACAGGACCACGATCCACAGTTCGCGCAGTTCCGTGCGGAACAGACCCAGGAGTCGGCGGAACGGCGTGATGTGCGGGTGGGAAGTCGGTTCGTGTTCGTTGCCCATAATCGCGTCGTCCGCGGCCTTTCGTTATCAATAGTCTTCGCGCGACCCATCCTTTCAACCGATTTTACGACCCGCCCGCAAGAGTGGTTCACGAACCAGTCTCTTCCGCGGCACCTTCGAGCCAGCGTTCGAACAGTTTCGCCTTGCCTGACCAGCTTTCGTGGATCAAACGCTCGCGATTCCCCAGTTGCTCCGCCGGCACGCCCGTTTCGATTCGATTCTTGACCGATTCTGCGAACGCTTCCGGCGTATCGCACACGTCGCAGCAGTCGGCCCACTCCCGCGTCGACGGCAGCCCGCGCACGACCACCGGCTTCCCCGTCGCCAGGTATTCCTTGAGTTTCAACGGCTGCATTGCCCGCGTCACCGGCAGGTCGGCATAGGGCATGACGAGAACCGACGACGCCCGCGCCACGGCCGGAAGCGAATCGAACGGCAACGGCGGCAGAATTCGCACCTTCGACAAATTCAATACGACCGGGTCCGGATCTTCCTTCGGGCCGATCAGGACGATGGAGCCCGCGGCCAGCGACGAATCGAGACGCTGCAAAAATCTCGTATCCATGCGCTGGTCGATGACGCCCCAGAAAACCACGCGCGGCTCAGGTAGTTTGGTGAATTCACTCGGAACCGTACCGTCCCGCTTCCAATGATCCAGATCGACGCCATGGGTGAGGAGCTTCGCTTCTCGTCCGAACGTGCCAATATGTTTCACCAGCGTGTCGCTGACGGCGACGATCTCGTCCACCTTCGGCACGAGGTCGCGCTCCATCCGCAGCATCGTGTCGCCGTCGTAGCCGGGCCAGACGCTGAAGTCGTCGACGCAGTAATAGGTCCAGCGATTCGCCGGCAGTTCGCCGACGAGATCGGCGACGAGCGGCAGCGTGGTGACGACATTCGGCGGCTGAGGGAACGATTCGAAGATCGGCCGCAGGGAACGGTGCAGGAGTTTCCGGTTCAGCGAGCGCCCGAATCGCGACCGAAACGACGGCCACATCTTCGGGGCGACGACACGCGGTGAATTTACTTCCGCGCTCGGCTCCGAAGACTTCGCCTCGCGGCTAAACGGGGACCACTGCTTCAACTTGCCGACGACGCGCTTCGCGGTGCTCCAATCTAAGCGCGGCGGGCGCGTGCCGATCGTGTTCACCCACACGACTTCTCGATGGCCGAGAAGGTTCCGCACGAGGTGCTGGCAACTCGACGGATGGCGGCCCCAGTCGTCGGCGAAGACGACCAGCGGGCGGGCGGCGATTTCTGGCATACAGTCATTATGGAACCGATTCCGCCCCGAGACCGTTCATGCGCTCGTGCCCGCTGTTCTTCCACACGCTCGAACCCTGCCCCCGCCGCGGCGAACCGGTGACGGTCGGACTCCCGTGGCCGCGCGGTGCGGTGATGGACGATCGTTTCTTCCGATTGATCGGCCCCGACGGCACGGAGCAGGTCCTGCAATCGAAGGTGCAGGACCGCTGGCCCGACGGCAGCGTGCGCTGGTGCCTCTTCGACTTCCTCGCGACGTGGGACGGCGCTACGACTGCGAGCGGGTATCGGGTGGAGTCGGGAAACGGACCGCGAGCGATGCAATCGACCCCATTGGAAGCGATGGAGTTGCCTTGCCTGCCGGAATTGTGGGTCGACAACACCGTACAACCACTTCAGTGGATTGAAGTTATCGAAAACGGATCGATACGGAGTCGCTTTCAACTGCAGCTAGAACCTTGGCTCGGCTGCGAGTTCTCCGGACACGTGGATCAGTATGCCGATAGCGCAGTTCACCGTGTACAATTCACAATCAAAAATTCCAATGCGGCGGCTCATCCCGCTGGCAACTGGGACTTGGGCAATGCCGGATCCATCCACCTTTCCGATCTCAAAATCCATTTGCCGATATCCTCGAATCTATGGCGATTGACGATCGAAAGAAATCGAAGTGCGGAGATGACGGAAGTAGCAGTTCTCGATCAAGAGTCATCTGGCGGGGAAAACTGGCAATCGAGTAATCACATCGATGGAATGCAAGAAGTCGTTCCACAATATCGCGGCTATCGGCTTCGAATCGGCGAACGGAACTTGGAAGGATACCGAGCCACGCCGGTCGTGACAGGAGAAAATGGTGGCATAGCAGTTTCCGATTTCTGGCAGAATTTCCCAAAACATCTGCAATTCGATTCAAGTGGACTGACATTGGGACTTTACCCCGCCCGCGAGGGAACTCACGAACTCCAGGGCGGCGAGCAGAAGACTCACACCTTTTACATCTCCTACGGTCGCGACACCATCACCGACGACCCGATGGTCTGGTGCCGCTCGCCGACGGTGGTGACCGCGTCCCCGGAATGGTACGCGAACTGCGGAGCGATTCCCTACCTCACGCCCAAGGCCACCGACCCAAACACAAATTACCTCGCGCTCGTCGATCAGGCCATCGAAGGCCCCGATACGTTCCTCCACAAGCGCGAGAAGATCGACGAGTACGGCTGGCGGAACTTCGGCGACATCTACGGCGACCACGAGGCGGTCTATCACAAGGGGGAAACTCCATTAATATCCCATTACAACAATCAATATGATTGCGTCCTCGGCTTCCTCGCGCAGTTCCTGCGCAGCGGCGATCTTCGCTGGCTGACGCAGGGCCTCGAGTGCGCCGACCACACCTGCGACATCGACATCTACCACACCGATGGCGACAAGGCGGCCTACAACCGCGGCCTCTTCTGGCACACCTACCACTACGCCGACGCCGACACCGGCACGCACCGCGCCTACCCGAAATCGCTGACGCGCGGGCCGGTCGAGAGCCTCACGCAGAAGATGGACGAACTCGGCGAGACCGCGAAGCAGCTCAAGAAGTCCTACGCCGTCGGCGGCGGGCCATCGGCGTCGCACAACTACAACGCCGGGCTGATGCTCGCGTATTTCCTCACGGGCAACCCGCTCTACCGCGACTCGGCGCTCGACCTCGCGAACTTCGTCATCAACATGGAGGATCCGTCGAAGACCCCGTTCCGTTTCCTCTCGCGCGAGTATACCGGACTCGCGACGGAATCCGGCGGCGGCGGCTATCACGGGCCCGGCCGCGCGGCCGCGAACTCCATCCTCGCCCTGCTCGTCGGCCACCGCCTCACCGGCGAACGCAAGTATCTCGACAAGGCCGAGCAACTCATCCGCCGTGTCGTGCATCCCAAGCAGAATCTGGAATCACTCGACCTGCTGAACGCCGAGCTGCGCTGGTTCTACACCATGACTCTCCAGGCTCTCGGCGAATACCTGGACTATAAGATCGAACTCGATGAACTCGACGAACACTATGCCTACGCCCGGCTGACACTTCTCCATTACGCCCGCTGGATGGCAAAGCACGAACGGCCGATCCTCGACGCGCCGGAGAAGCTGCAATACCCGACGGAGACCTGGGCGGCGCAGGACATGCGCAAGATGGAGGTTTTTCAGTTCGCGGCGAAGCACGCGACGGGAGAGGAACGCGCGAAGTTCCTGGAACGGGCCGCGTGGTTCTTCGACTATGTCCAGAACAAACTGCACGAATTCCCGACGAAATCGCTGTGCCGGCCGGTGATCCTGATGATGCGCTACGGATACAGCCGCAACTGGTGGAGGCTTAACCCGGGCGCTGGCGCACCAGAGCCGCGCGCGCGGAAGACGGCCGATGATTTCGGCACGTGGCGGATGTTCGTTCCGCAAAAGGCGAAGGCGATTCGGCGGGCGAAACTGATTATCGCGTCGAGTGGATTGCTTGCGATGGCCACACTGGCGACCTTGATTGCCCGCACAATGATTTATCAATGAAAAATTTGAAATGAAAAATGCAAAATAGGAATCCTCGTTTTGCATTTTTCATTGGTTCGATCATTTCAATGCGATCGCGTGCTGGCTGAGCTGCTCGAAGCCCGTATCGGTGATGAGATAGTTGTGCTCGATGCGGATGCCGCCGACGCCGTCGACGTAGAGACCGGGTTCCAGCGTCACCACGTCCCCGGCCACGAGCGTTTCGCTCGATTGCTTCACGAAGAACGGTGCCTCCGGGTGGCCCAAGCCCAGACCGTGCCCGGCATGGTGCGGGAACGCATCCGCCACGCCCGCGTCCGCAAACGGCTTCCGCGTCGCGTCGTACACGGCCTGGCACGTCGCGCCGGCCTTCATCGCGGCTTCGCCGGACTTCATCGCCGCGACACACAGATCGAAGAGGCGTTGCTGCTGCGCCGTCGGCTCGGCCCCGACCACCAGCGTATTCGTGTAGTCGCTGCGATACCCACCGATCACAACGGAGAAATCGAGGATCAACGTTTCGCCGGCCTGAATCACCTTCTGCGTCGGCATGCCGCCGCGCTTCGCGGAACCGGGAGATACGGCGAAGTCTCCGTACAGAATGACCGGTTGTTTCGCTTGCGTCGAGCAGGCCATGAAGATGCCGTTGTAGACGTCCAGTTCCGTCATGCCGGGCCGCACGTTCGCCCGAGCCCACACTTGTCCGGCTTCGCCCGCGCGGCAGCACGCTTTCAAAAGCGCCACTTCGTCCGCGCCCTTGCGCCGGCGCATCTCGCCGACGACATTGAACAGTTCCGCCGCCATCGGGTCCGCCAGCGAATCGTGCACGCGCCCGCCCAGCTTCGCCACGGTCGGCAGCAGGATCGACCGCCGCGGCCCCTGCCCCGCCGTCTGCCCGTCGTACCACTTCACCGCTTCCTTCGTTGCGACATGCGCCGCCTCGAAGGTCTTCGGCAACCGGTGGTCGTAATACAGCGTCGTTTCCCCATCGGGCGTAAGGTGAAGCAGTGCCCCGTAGTCCGCCCCGAGGCTGAACGGGTCGACGTAAAGGTTCGCGAAATACCGCAGGTGGAGCGGGTCGCCGAGCAAGAGCGGCGCGGTCGGTTTCAAGCGTTCGAGCAACCGCGCCCGGCGGGCGGCGCAACCTTCGGCCGTGAGCATGGGGCACCTCGATGCGATGGTTGCCGATAAGCTATCCGTTCGACCGTGTTATGGAATGGCCGAGGCTGCGGTTGCTCGGAAGTCCCCGAAGTCGAGATCCGAATCGTGCCGACCGACCTGCTCGACAAACGCGAAGTGCGCATCCGCCGGATGTTCGGCTCCATCGCGCCGTGGTACGACTTCCTCAACCACTTCCTCAGCCTGAACATCGACAAGCGCTGGCGCACGATCGTGGCAAAGCGCGTCCCCCCGGTCGGCACGGAGCCGATCCTCGACCTCTGCACCGGCACCGGAGACCTGGCTCTCACCTACGATCGGGTTGCACAAGGCCTTGTGCCGATCATCGCTGCGGATTTCTGCCACGAGATGCTCGTGCGGGCGCAGACGAAGTTCGCGAGCGCCGGCGAGCGCATCCGCATCGTCGAAGCCGACGCGCAGCACCTGCCGTTCCCCGATGCGTACTTCCAGCTCGTCACGAATTCCTTCGGCCTGCGGAACATCACCGATACCGATCGGGGCCTTGCGGAAATGGTCCGCGTGACCCGGCCCGGTGGTCGTGTCGCCATCCTCGAATTCTCCAAGCCCCGCAACCGGTTCCTGCGCTGGCTGTACTTCGGCTATTTCCGTTCGATCCTGCCGCGCATCGGCAAGGCGTTCTGCCGGAACGAGGACGACGCCTACCGCTACCTGCCCGAAAGCGTGCTGCGGTTTCCCGACGGCGAGGCGATGCTGGCGAAGCTGGCCTCGCACGGACTGACCGAGACGCAGGCGTATCCGCTAACCTTCGGCATCGCCACTTTGTATGTTGGAAGGAAGCCCGCCTGAACCGTTTGGAAGCGCCATGCCGTCCTCGCCGCACCTTCTCGTCCGAGCCGCCCGGGGCGAATCGATCGAACGCGTACCCGTCTGGGCCATGCGGCAGGCGGGGCGCTGGGACCCGCAATTCAACGCCGTGCGCGCCGGCATGCCGTTCTTCGAATTCTCGGAGGATGTGGAACGGGCGCTGCAAGGCACCCTCTGCCCCCGCCGCTTCGGCGTCGACGGCATCATCCTCTTTTACGACATCACCACGCTGCCCATCGCAATGGGCCTGCCGTTCGAACTTTTGAAAGACATCGGCCCACAACCCGACCGCGCGATCCGCATTCCGAGCGACCTGAACCGCCTGAACCCCAAACCGCCGCCGTCGAGCTACGACCATATCCGCCGCCTGCTCGCCCGGACCAAGGAGGAACTGAAGGGCGAACTCCCGGTCATCGTCTTCGCCGGCTCTCCCTTCACCGTCGCCACCTATTGCATCGGCACCGGCAAGGACATCGCCGCCACGCGCGAGTTCGCGAGCCGACAATCCGAGACCTGGTACGGCCTGCTGGACAAGCTCACCGAAGCCACCGGCCATTTCCTCCGCACGCTCATCGCCGACGGGGCGGACGTGTACCAGCTCTTCGATTCCTGGGCCGGCATGCTGAACCCGGAGGACTACGACCGCTGGGCGCAGTCCCGCCACCGCACGATTTTCGCCGAGGCGACCGGGGTGCCGCGCATCCTGTTCGTGAAGGAATGCCCCTATCTGGATTCAATGGCGAAAACCGGAGCGGACGTGATCAGCCTCGGCAAACGGCACGACCTCGCCGTCGCACGGGAACTGTACCCGTACCTGACGTTCCAGGGGAACGTCGACGAGGAGATTCTCCGCAAGGGTACTCCGGAGCAGGTGGAAGCCGCCGTCAAGGCCTGCCTGCGGGCGGGGGGCGGGCGACGTCATATCCTGAACCTGAACCACGGCGTCGGCAAGGAGACGCCGGTGGCGAACTTCGAAGCCTACATCCGCGCCGCGAAGGCCGGCCCGTGACGGAACCCCGCCGATGATGCTTCGACTCGCCGCGATCCTCCTGCTCGCCCTTGCCGCCGGCCCGTCGGTCGGGGCCGAACCGGTGGACTTGCAGGAGAAGATGAAGAAACTGATCGACGCCGCGGAGCCGTCGGTCGTTTCGCTCGTGATCTCGCACAATCCCAAGCACGCGATCCCGCGGGCGAACCGCCCGTGGGAGCTAGGCGACTACCGTAGCCCGGCGATCGCCGGGTTCCGCGGCCGGCAACCCGATCGCGACAAGCTCGACCTCGCCGACGCCCGCAACGCCGCCGACCATACCCTCGGCAGCGGCGTCGTGCTGGACGAACGCGAAGGTTTGATCCTCACCTGCTACCATCTCATCGACGGCGCGCGGAAGATCTATGCCCGCGGCGTCGGCAACGCCGGCAGCTACACCGATATCGTGGCCGGGGATGCCCGGAGTGACCTCGCTGTCCTCCGGCTCCGCACGCCGATGCCCAAGTTGAAGGCGGCGAAACTCGCCGACGTGCGAACGCACGACGCCCCCCGCGCGAAGGCGACCGTCTCGCGGGGCCAGTGGATCATCGCGGTCGCGCATCCGTTCGCCGCCGGCGCCGCCGACGGTCGCGCCACCGCGTCTTGGGGCATCGTCGGCAACGTCGGCCGCCGCTCGCCCCTGCCCCCCGGCGCCGACGACATCCGGCCCGGCTACCTCCACCAGTATGGCAGCCTCATCCAGACCGACGCCCGCGCCAACCTCGGCAGCAGCGGCGGCGGACTCTTCAACCTCGACGGCGAACTGATCGGCCTGCTCTCCGCCGCCGCCGGCGTCGCCGGCAGCGAGGCCGCCGGCGGCTATGCCATCCCCATGGATTCGATCTATCGTGGCGTCGTCGACGTCCTCCGCCGCGGCGGCGAAGTCGAATACGGCTTTCTCGGCGTCGCCCCCGACCGCCTCTCCGCCGACCCGCGCCGGCCCGGACTATACGTCAGCACCGTAACGCCCGGCTCGCCCGCCGCGGCGGCCGGCATCGAACCGAACGATCTCATCCAGACCGTCAACGGCCGCCCCATTCAGGAAGACAGCGATCTGTTCCTCCTCATCGGCGGCGCGCTGGCGGGGAAGGAAGTCGCGCTGACCGTCTTCAGCCAGAACCAGAGCCGCGAAGTCCGCGCCACGCTCGCCAAGTTCCAGCACCCGTACCCGCACATCGCTTCGGTGCCGCCGCCGGCATATTCCGGCCTGCGCGTCGAGTACAGCAGCCTCATGGTGCAGCAACTCATCGGTCCCGGCGCCCGCATGGGGTTGAACCTGAACGGCGTGATCGTGCGCGACCTCGAACCGAACAGCCGCGCCGAGGCCGCGTTCCGCCAACTGCCGATCGGCCAGGGCCGCTGGCTCATCACCAAGGTCAATGGCACTCCGGTCGCCAACCCGCCCGCCTTCCACGCCGCCGCCGCCAGATCCCAAACCCTGCGCCTGACCGTCGTGAACGCGATGGACTATTCCGGCACCGAACGCACGGTGACTTTGCCATGAAATACGCGATCTGCAACGAAACCTTCGAGGGGTGGGACCACGCCCGCGTCTGCGCGACGGTCGCCGAACTCGGCTACGCCGGCCTCGAAGTCGCCCCCTTCACCCTCGCGCCGCTCATCACCGACGTGAGCGCCGCCCGCCGCGCCGAACTCCGCCGCGACGCCGAGAAGGCCGGCATCGCGATCATCGGCACGCACTGGCTGCTCGCGAAGACCACCGGCTTCTACCTCACCACGCCCGACGCCGCCGTCCGCGCCAGGACCGGCGACTACTTCGCCGCCCTCGCCCAGGCCACCGCCGACCTCGGCGGGAACCTCATGGTCCTCGGCTCGCCCCTCCAGCGGAACCTCCTGCCCGACGTCACCGAGGCCCAGGCCGACGACCACGCCTGCGACACGCTCGCCCGCTGCCTGCCGACCCTTGAAAAGACCGGCGTGACGATCTGCCTCGAACCGCTCGGCCCGACCGAAACGAACTACATGAACACGGCCGCCCACGCCGTGCGGCTCATCGAACGGCTGAACCATCCGCGCATCCAACTCCATCTCGACGTGAAGGCGATGTCGTCGGAAGCGGAATCGATTCCGGTACTGATCGCCGCGAACAAGGCCCACACCTTCCACTTCCACGCGAACGATCCGAACCGCCGCGGACCCGGATTCGGCGACATGGACTTCAAACCCATCTTCCGCGCGCTCCGGAACACGAATTATTCCGGCTGGGTGTCCGTCGAGGTGTTCGACTACTCGCCGGACCCCGTCACGATCGCCCGCGAAAGCATCCGCTATATGAAGGAGTGCCAGTGACCTTCCGCGCCCTCTCCCTCACTCTTCTGCTATCGTTCGTCGCGCCCATCGCCGCCGCCGAACCGAAACTCGCCGTTGGCTTCGCCGAAGTCGACGTCTCCCCGACCATCGGCAAGAAGCCGGTCTACCTCGCCGGTTTCGGGCAGGATCGCAAGGCCACGAAGATCCACGACCCGATCATGGCCCGCGCCGTCGTCTTCTCCGACGGCACCCAGAAGATCGCCTTCGCCTCCATCGACATCGTCGGCCTGTTCATCGAGAACGTCGCGAACATCCGCAAGGAACTCCCCGGCTTCCGCTACGTCCTCGTCTCCAGCACGCACAACCACGAAGGGCCGGATACGCTCGGCCTCTGGGGGCCGAACCAGCTCAGCTCCGGCGTCGATCCCGAATACATGAAGCGCGTCGAAGCCGGCGCCGTGAAGGCGATCCGCGACGCGGAGAAGGCCCTCGCGCCCGCGGCGGCCGCCATCGGCACCGCCAAGGGGCCGGAACTCCTCAGCGACGGCCGCAAGCCGAACGTCCTTCACGACGACATCGTGGCGATCCGTTTCGCAGACGCCGCCGGCAAGGCGATCGGCATTCTCGTTCAGTGGAACTGCCACCCCGAGACGCTCGACGACAAGAACACCGAAGTCAGCGCCGATTACGTCGCCGCCACCGTGAAAGCGCTCCGCGAGAAGCACGGCTGCCCCGTGGCGTACTTCACTGGCACCGTCGGCGGCCTGCTGACCTCGCTCGGCGTGCCCGTGAAGAACGCGAAGGGCGTTGAACTCAAGGACGGCACCTTCGAGAAGACCGAGGAGTACGGCCGGCTCGTGGCGGCGCTCGCGGACCGGGCGCTCGCGAAGGCGGTACCGGCCGACCTCGTACCGTTCGATGTGCGTGCGAAACCCGTGCTCGTGCCCGTGGACAACGCCGTCTACAAGATCGCCAAGCAGATCGGCAAACTGAAGCGACCGATGTACGACTGGACCGGCGACCCGTTCCACGCCAAGCCGGTGGAGTCGAAGGACGCCGCCGGCGACGTCGCGATCCTCTCCGAGATCGGCCTGATCCGCCTCGGGCAATTGGACGTGGCGGCGATCCCCGGCGAGATCTATCCCGAACTCGTGCTGGGGAAGATCCAGGACCCCATCGACCCGGGCGCCGACTACCCGGACGCGCCGAAGGAACCGGCGATCTACGACCAGATGACCGGCAAGCACAAGATGCTCATCGGCCTGGCGAACGACGAACTCGGCTACTTCATCCCGAAGCGACAGTGGGACGAGAAAGCCCCGTTCTGCTATGGCTTGAAGAAATCGCAATACGGCGAAATCAACTCCGTCGGCCCGCGCACCGCACCGATCCTTTGCGAAGCATTCAAGGCCCTCGCGGCCCCGAAGGGGAAGTGACCCCGTAAGGGTCGAATTCGACGTCAGTCCTTATGGGGACAGTACGCTTCCGGAATTCGGGTGTCTTTCCGCGGAAGGGTGGCGCGGTTGCGGCGGAATGACGACCCGACACAAACCGGGATGGCCGCTTCACTCTTCCAGCACGTCGCCGAGCACGCTCTCGTTCACGAAGATCGGCACCTGCGCCGTGACGGCGATCGGGATGGCATCGCTCGGCCGGCAATCGATCTCCACCATCTCGCCGGCCTGCCGGACTCGCAGCTTCGCGTAATAGGTATGGTCCTGCAAGTCGTTGATCATCACGTCCTGGAGTTCCCCGCCGAGTTGCTCGATCGCGGAGAGAATGAGGTCGTGCGTCAGCGGGCGAGGCGTCTCCTCGCCGCGGATGCGCCGGCCGATGCTCACGACTTCGAAGACGCCGATGACGATCGGGAAGGCTCGTTCGCCGTCGACTTCCTTCAGGATGATGACGTGCTGGTCGTCCACCACGCTGCTGATGATCCGACGGAGTTCCATTTGCACCGGCACGGCGATCCTCCGTCCGCGTTCGACCCGCATTGACGCCCGGCGGCGAATACCCGACACTCCGCCATTCTATGGCGACCGAACCGAAGACAATCCTGCTCGTCCGGCGACCCGGCGCGTCCGTGCCGGACTTCGCCGCGTCGGGGCATCTCGTGATCGAACGCGACCTCGCCGCCGTGCCGGCGGTCGACTTCGACGGAATCGACGCGATCATCGTGACCCCGGACCCGGCCGACGCGGCGCTTGCTGAAACACGGCGGCTGCGCGTGGACCTCGGCGACCAGTACCGGCCGATCTACTGGCTCGGGCCGGCGGATCTGGCAACGGCATGCGCCGCCGGCGCCGATGCGGTATTGGCCGAACCATTCGCCGATTCGCTCGCGGCGTTCATCGTGGCCGGGCAGCGAACGCGCGCACTCGTGGACGGTCTGCGATCCCGCGCCGCGCAGGTGGAACCGCTCGCGGAACAATTGGCGAAGGGCCGGGCCGCGCGGATCGCGGACGCCGAATTCGCGAGGGCGGCGCTTCGGCTCGCCGATTCACCTGCTCCAGAACAGTTCGACGTTTTTCATATCGCCATCGCTCGCACCGAGGAACCGGACACGACTATCGCGGACGCGGTCTCTATTGGCCATACGCTGCGGATCGTGGCGGCGACCGTGCCGGGGCGGACTCTCGCGAGTTCACTGACGGCGATGCTGATTCGCCAGCACGCGCTCGCTGGGTCGGAATCGCCCGGCGAGCGCCTGCGGCGCATTAATCGCGTTTTGGCCGAACGGCCGACGGAATTCCTGCCGGCTGCCGCCGCGATCCTGGAACTCGATGGAACGAGCGGAGAGTTTCGACTAGCGCAGGCGGGGCTACCCGATTCGGCCATCGTCTGCGGGAACGCCACCGAATCGCTCGCATTCGGCGAAGCGCGGCTCGGCATCTTCGACAGCGTCTATGCCACCCGCAACAACCGCCTGGCACCCGGAGAGTCCCTGCGCGTTGGCGCGCCGCCGGCGCTCGCGGTCGAAGTCCGCCGCGATCACTTGCCGTAGACCGCCTTCGGGTCGAAGACCCGCTCGCCGACCGTGCGCAACTCGTCGCCCGTCAACTCGCGGAAGAAGCACGACTTGTACCCTTCGTGGCACGCGGCGCCGCCGATCTGGTTCACCTTCAACAGCACCGCGTCGGCGTCGCAATCGATGTGGATCGACTTCACCTCCTGCACGTTGCCGCTCTCCTCGCCCTTGCGCCAGAGCTTGTTCCGGCTGCGGCTGAAGTAGACGGCGCGGCGCGTGCGCACCGTCTCCTCGAACGCTTCCCGGTTCATCCACGCGATCATCAGCACCTCGCCGGTGGCCGCGTCCTGCGCGATCGCCGACACGAGTCCGCCGGCCTTGTCGAAGTTCAGCATGGTCGCTCCCACTCCTATCCCAAAAATTCGGTTCCCGCCCACAGCATTGATCGATCATCGTTCATCGAATTCGTCCTCGGCGTGCCGAGTGGCTCGGCCGAAACCGTCCTTCACGTCGGGGTTCAGCAGTACGACCAAAGCCCAGATGCCGAACGGCGTCGTGAAGCAGCAACAACCATTCAACGGGATAATCGCCAGCACCGCGCCGACGAGCGCGAGCGGATAACCCGTAAGCGAACGCATCTTGAAACCGGCGATCGACACGAGCAGGCTCGCGAACAACGTGCCGCCGTACAACGCGGTATTCAGCATGCGGCCTTCGGGCGTGTCGGCCTGTTCCAGATCCTCGATGCTCTGGCGGATCCGGTCCTTCATCTCGCCCGGCGGCTGCTTCGCTTCGACTTCCTTCATCCAATCGCGCACGGGGGCGAGGTTGTGCGTGAAGGTCAGGAAGGCGCAACTCGTGAGCATACCGAGAACGCCGAGGATGATGAGAAAGACGCCGGGGGCACCCGTGCGGGTGCGGGCGCGGTGCCATTCCCGCCGCGGGGGCAGTTCGCCATCGACGCGATCGTCGTCGAAATCGTTCATGGTTCGGCTTTCAGTAGGTGAGGACGCTGAACACGTCGTACGGGGCGAGCTTCGCGCGGCCTTGCAGGAAGCCGAGTTCGACGAGGAACGCACAGCCGGCGACGATGCCGCCGGCCTGTTCGATGAGCTGGCCGCCCGCCGCCATCGTGCCGCCCGTCGCCAGCAGGTCGTCCACGAGAAGGACGCGCTGGCCGCGCTCCACGCCGTCGATGTGCATGTGCAGTTCGGCCTGTCCGTACTCCAGGTCGTACTTCAGGCTGTAGGTGCGGTAGGGCAGCTTGCCCGGTTTCCGCAGCGGCACGAGCGGCCGGTGCAGCTTGAGCGCCAAGGGAGCCGCGAACAGGAAGCCCCGCGCCTCCGCCGCCGCGATCGCGTCGATGCGCTCGCCGGCGTAGCGGATCGAAAGCAGATCGATGGCGTACGCGAACGCGGTCGGATTCGCCAGCAGCGGCGTGATGTCCTTGAAGAGGATGCCCGGTTTCGGAAAATCGGGAATGTCGCGGATGAACGGATTCAGGTCCATACACGGAAGCCGGGTTCGGGGAACGGTCGGTCGGCACGAATCTTCTTTATAGCGGAGGCAGGATGGCGGAACTAACCCTTCGACGCGCGAACCCGGCGGATGCCGCCACGATCGCCGAATTCAACCGCCGACTGGCGTGGGAGAGCGAACGGATCACGCTCGACGCCGCCACGCTGTTCGCGGGCGTGACCGCCGGCCTCGCCGACCCGCACAAGGGGTTCTACACCGTCGCCGAACGCGATGGCGCAATCGTCGGGCAGACGCTCGTCACCTTCGAATGGAGCGACTGGCGCAACGGCTGGTTCTGGTGGATCCAGAGCGTGTACGTCCGGGAGGACGCCCGGCGCGGCGGCGTTTTCCGTTCGCTCTACAAACACCTCGAACGGCTCGCGAGCGAGGACCCGGCAGTCATCGGCCTGCGACTCTACGTCGAGGCGAACAACGATCGCGCGAAGTCCACCTATCGCTCCCTCGGCATGACGGACACAACCTACGGTTTGCTCGAAGCGTACCCCCTGCCCGGCCGCGAACGGCACGCGATCCATTCGTAGTCGCCGATAACCGGGAAGCGGCTTGTTGAAGAGTTGAGGGCCAACGCATCGGACCGCCGTTTCACCCCGGCGAATCCGGGGCAGACCGGTTCGGCTCCTCGGCGGTGGCGTTCGGTTCCCGCGCCCGCCGTCGGGTCGGTACCGCCGGCTCCGCGAGCGACTTCCCCTTCCGGTACAGATACCGCACCACGAAGCCGGCAATCACGATCAGTGGCAGCCACGGGGCCACGGCGACCGCGCCGATCACGGCGGCGCGACCGGTCTGCTTGAGCGATCGGGTGGAACCATCGAAGGCATCCGATATCTCGCCCGAGAACGTCGGCGCGGTCGGCGACACGTACTCGGCGTCCTCGCGGAGCGTCAGGTTCACGGTCGAAAGGCTGGTCGCCGATTCGAAGAACTTCAACCGCCCCTCGGCCCGTTCAATGTCCCCGCGCACCTTGACGATGTGGTCGCGGATCTTCAGGACGTCCTCGATCTTGTTCGCGCCGTCCTTGAGCAGTTTGTTGAGGGCCTCCTCTTCGACCTTCATGTTCCTCAGACGCGCCTGGAGATCGACGAACTCTTCCGTCATGTCTTCGGAGTCGGTGGAATTGCGTTCGACGAACCCGAGTTTCGTGAGCGCTTGGAGCAGTTCGCGATACTGTTCGACGGGCACCTTGATCGTCCAGGTGCCAACGCGGCGGGAACCGCTCGACCCGATCCGTTCGGCGCGGGCGATGTAGCCGCGATAGCGTTCGACGAGGGTTTCGACTTCCAAGCCCGCATCGTCGAGATTCCGGACGACGACATGGACGGTCGCGGTGTAGCGGATCTTGCGCGGGGTTGTCGGTTCGGCTTTGGCGGCCTCGTTCTTCGCCGCCGCGCCGGCCGCTTTCTCCGTGGCGGCCGGAGCGGCGACCCGTGCCTGGCCGCCGCAGCCGACGAGCGCGAACCCGATCGGGAGAAGGAGAGCGCCCAAGGCAAGCGGCCGGAACATGGGGCACCAAGGTTGACGGTTGGGACGGGGTCAACCGATACGACGCGCCGGAGTCGGCTTTATTCCTTGGATTTCTTGCACGGCAGGCGGTTGAATCGTTCCGTCAGGTCGGCGATGCGTTCGATGGTGCCGTAGGGGAAGTACTCCCACTTCATGCGCCATTTCCAGTTGCCGTCGGCCTTGCCGGGGACGTTCATCCGGGCGTCGCCGCCAAGACCCAACACATCCTGCAGCGGTGCGATGGCGAGTTCGGCGACGGACGACCAGGCGAGGCGGAGGAATTCCCAGGCGGGTTCATGGACCCAGTGTCCGACGTATTCGCCGATGAAACTTTGGTCTCGGCCATTAAGAGCTCGCCACCAGCCGAGTGTGGTGTCGTTGTCGTGGGTGCCAGTGTAGACGACGGTTTCGGGGACGTAGTTGTGGGGCAGGTACGGGTTCTGCGGCTTGTCCATGGCGAACTGGAGGACGCGCATCCCGGGCAGGCCGAGGCCGAGGCGGAGTTCGTCGACGTCGGGTGTGATGAGTCCGAGGTCTTCGGCAATGAAGGGAAGCGAGCCGAGTTTGGCTTGGAGAGCATCGAAGAGCGCGTGGCCGGGGCCATCGACCCATTTGCCGTTCCGGGCGGTGGTTTCGCCGGCGGGGATGTGCCATGCCTGCACGAAGCCGCGGAAATGGTCGAGTCGGATCAAATCGACTTGTTTCAAGGTCTGACGGACTCGAGCAATCCACCAGGCGTAGCCGTCGGCCTGCATCGCCTTCCAGTCGTAGATCGGGTTGCCCCAGTGCTGGCCGTCCTGACTGAAGTAATCCGGGGGTACGCCCGCCACGACCGTCGGTTCGCATTTCGCGTCGAGGAGGAAGAGTTTCGGGTTCGCCCAGACATCGGCGGAGTCGGCGGACACGAAGATCGGGATGTCGCCGATGATCCGGACCCCCTTCTCGTGGGCGTAGGCCTTCAACTGCCCCCACTGGCGATCGAAAAGGAACTGGCCGAAGCGGTGGCGTTCGACGGCGTCGCGGTATTTTTCGGACGCTTTCGCCAGCGCGCCGGGATCGCGGCGCACCAGGTCCGCGGGCCACCGCGTGAACGCCGCGTTCCCGTTCGCCTCGCGCAGTGCCATGAAAAGCGAGTAGTCGGTCAGCCAGGCCGATTCCCGAGCGCAGTAGTCCTCGAAGGGCGCGCGCAGGTCGTGGTACTTCGCGTGGCGAAAGTGATCCCACGCGGTCTGCAGGATGAGCGACTTCAGTTCCGTGACGGGTCCGCTATCGAGCCGTTCGTCCGGGTACCATTTTCCGGCCCAGGTGGCGGAGGTGACGAGTCCGTCGCGTTCGAGGAGTTCGGGGCTGAGAAGGTTGATGTTTCCGGCGAAGGCGGAGAAGGACTGGTACGGGGAATCGCCAGAGCCGACCGGGCCGAGGGGCAGGATCTGCCACCACGATTGCCTCATGGCGGCGAGGGTGTCGATCCAGCGTCGTGCCATCGGGCCGAGGTCGCCGATGCCGAAGGGGCCGGGCAGGCAGGTGGGATGCAACAGGATGCCCGACGATCGACGGCCCATGGTTCGCTCCCGATGTTGCGATCATGATACGGACGGCGGCATCGGCGCGGATTGGTCCAACTCCAGTCGGAGCAAGTTGAGGGCGAGTTTGGCGGTTCGGCTCTGGATTTCAGTGCGGGTGCCGCCCCAGGAGTAGGGCTGGACGCGGGTGCGGTCGCGGGATGCGACGGCGACGAAGACGGTGCCGGCGGGCGTGGCGTCGTCGCCGCCGGTCGGGCCGGCGTAGCCGGTCGTCGCGATGCCCCAATCGGCGTCGAACTTCGCGCGCACGCCCTCCGCCATCGCCTGCGCGACGCCGGCGCTGACGGCGGTGTCCGTGGCGATGGACTCCGCGGGGACGCCGAGTTCGCGGATCTTCACCTCGTTGGTGTAGGCGACGATACCGCCGAGAAGGTGCTTGCTCGCGCCGGGCACCGTGCCGATACGATGCGCGACGAGGCCGGCGGTGATGCTTTCGGCCGTGGCGACGGTCTGCCCGCGTGCCGCGAGGAGGCGCAGGACCACGTCCTGCAATTCCTCGTCTTCGACGCCGAAGACGTAGTTGCCGAGCCGCTCGCGGATGGTCCGCTCGACCGGTTCGATCTGCTCCTGGACCTTGGCGAGCGTCGGGCCGCGGGCGAGGATGCGCAGCGAGATGACGGCGTCGCTGACGGTGATGCCGACTTCCGGGACGTGGCCGCGACGCGTGATGTCCAAGAGTTTCTCTTCGATCGCGGACTCGCCGGCACCGAAGGTGTTGATCTTCCGCTGGACGAAGACGCCGCCGCCGCCGAAGCCCGCCGCCTTCAGACGCGGCTTCACCTGCGACTCGAACATCGCGAACATTTCGCTGGGCACGCCGGGCATCGCCGCGACGGCCCTGGCGCCGAACCGCATCCAGATGCCGGGCGCGGTGCCGCAGGAGTTGAACAACACCTCGGCCCCTTCCGGAAACATCGCCTGCACGCGGTTGCGGTCGGGCATTTCGCGATTCCGCTTCGCGAACAGGCCACGGATGTACTCCAGCGAATCCGGGTCCTCGACGAGTTCGACTCCCGCGACGGCGGCGAGGACTTCGCGCGTCAGGTCGTCCTGGGTCGGACCGAGGCCGCCCGTGGCGATCACGAGATCGGCTCGGGCGAGCGCCGTGCGGACGACGGCGAGATTGTCGGCCAGATCGTCCGCGACCGTGGTATGGAAGCCGACCGGGATGCCGAGTTCCGCGAGGCGGCGCGAGAGCCACTGGGCGTTCGTGTCGAGATTTTGGCCACTGGTGATTTCGCTACCGATCGAGAGGATTTCCGCTTTCATGCCATTAGTGTAGTTGTCGCGGAGCGAGAAGATTCGCGCGGTGCGCGCAAACCGATTCGGTCCTCCTGATTCCGATCCATGTCCTAAGCTTCCGGTTGTCGCGGATGAGTCCTCATCCGCGTTTCATCTTTCGGGAACGAATTCCCCCCGGTATGCCCGCGATGCCCGACCGATCGACCATCCCCGCGACTCCGACCCTGGCGGCGCCACCGCGCCCGGCGGTGGCGCACACGATGGTGCAGACCGGCGAGGCCCCGACGACGGCGACCCCCGCGCCGCTCGCGGCGATGGATCCCCTGTCGTTCGGTCGCATCGGCGATTACGAAATCCAGGACAAGCTCGGCGAAGGCGGCATGGGCGCGGTCTACCGCGGCTACGACACCCAACTGCACCGCAGCGTGGCGATCAAGGTGCTGCTGCCGGAGTATTCGGCGAACCGCGAGGCGCGCGAGCGGTTCCTGCGCGAGGCACGCTCCGCCGCCGCGATCAGCCACGACAACGTCGTCACGATCTTCCACGTCGGCGATCACCGCGGTTCGGCGTATCTCGTCATGCCCCTGCTCAAGGGCATGTCGCTCGAGGCGTTCTTCGCTAGGAAGGGCCTGCCTACGATCCCGCAGTCGATCCGTTTCGCCCGCGAGATCGCGGCGGGGTTGGCGGCGGCGCACAAGCAGGGCCTTATCCACCGCGACGTGAAGCCGGGAAACGTCTGGCTGGAGGCACCCAACGGCCGGGTCAAGATTCTGGATTTCGGCATCGCCAAACCGATTGGCGCGGAGCGAAAGACCGCACTGACGGAAGCCGGCGTCGTCATGGGCACGCCCGCGTTCATGAGCCCGGAGCAGGCGCGCGGCCACGCCGTCGATTCCCGCAGCGATCTCTTCAGCCTCGGGGCGATCCTATATCGTCTGCTCGCCGGCACGCCGCCGTTCGTACGGCCGACCGTGATGGAGACGTTGACGGCGCTCGTGTCGGAGGACCCCGCGCCGTTGCGGCAGCGCAATCCGGACGTGCCCCCGCCGCTCGCGGACCTCGTGCATCGACTTCTCGCGCGCGATCCCGCCGCGCGCCCCGATTCGGCCGAAGCGGTCATCCGCGAGTTGCGGGCGATCGAGCGTGGCCACGCCGACGAGCGCAAGGCGACGGGCGCCATCGCCGTCGAGGCGGCCGTGCGGATTTCGGGCGAGATGCCGACGATTCCGCCCGAAGCCGGCTTCGAAATCGTCGAACCGGAACCGGCCGTGACACGGAGCGGACCGCGCAAGCGAAGGAAGCGGAAGCGCGACGCGACGTGGCCGATGGTGGTCGGGGCGGCCTGCGTAGCGGCCGTGGCGGTGGTGGCGATCGTCGTCTACGGGATCGTGAAAACGGTCGGGAAGACCGGGGCGCCGGAGCAACCGGCGGCGGTCAATCCGAAGCTCATCCCGGCCGTCGTGCCGCAAACGCCGGGACCGGAGAACGTGGTCGAACCGGTCGAACGACCGCAACCGGAGACGTTCCCGCGTCCGCCGCTACCCTGGCCGCCACCGCCCGGGTTCGGCCCGCGCCCGCCCGGCGGCAAGTTCCTGCCGCCCCCGCCGCGGGAGAAACCTTAGGCGAACAGTTCCTTCACCGGCTTGCCCCGGCTGATCGGGTGCGGCCGGTTCTGCGTATCGCGAATCTCCAGATCGGGATCGAGGCCCAACGCATCGAACATCGTCGCCGCCAGGTCCTCCGGCGTCACGCGGCCGACCGTCGGCTGCGCTGCGAGTTTATCGCTCGCGCCGTGGACGTAGCCCTTCTTCGTTCCGCCGCCGGCCAGCACCGCGTTGTAGCACGCCGGCCAGTGGTCCCGCCCGCCGTTGCTGCTGATCTTCGGCGTGCGGCCGAACTCGCCGACCCAGACGACGAGGGTCGTGTCGAGCAATCCGCGTTCATCGAGATCGTTGATGAGCGCCGGTAGCGTCAGGTCCGTGATCGGCAGCAGGAAGTTCAGCCGGGCCGGTACGTCCTCGCCGCGGAAGCCGTGGTAGTCCCAGCCGCCGTTCGCGCCGCCGATGCTGCGGGCGAAGTAGACGTTGATGAACTTCGCCCCGGCCTCGACGAGCCGTCGGGCCAGCAGGCACGACTGGCCGTAGGTCGTGCGGCCGTACTTGTCGCGCACCGCCTTCGGTTCCTTCGACAGGTCGAACGCCGACTTGAACGCCGGCGAGGTGAGCATCGCGATCGCCTTCTGATAGGAGGCGTCGACGCCCTGCGCGAGGGCGGACTTTTCCAACAAATCCGTCTGCGCGTCGATGATGTCGAGCACCTGCCGGCGATTCTCCAGCCGCTCGGCCGAGAGGCCGTCGGGCAGCGTCAGTTCCGGCAGGCGGAAGCGGTCGGAGTTCGGGTCGTCGGTGACGAGCAGCGGCGCGTGCGTCTTGCCGAGGAAGCTGGCGTGCTGGCCGGGCGTCACGGAGCCGTCGGCGATGACGTGCGGGTAGGCGACGAACCCGGCGACGCCCTTGTCGGGCGGCAGGAACTTGTTGACGATACTGCCGTAGGCGGGGAAGAGTTCGAGCGAATCGCGGAGGCGCTGGTCGTCGATGGCGGGCGGGATGCCGGTGAGGCTGTAGTAGCCGGCGGAGTTGTGGTTGTTCATCCGCGTACCGTGCTGCATGTTGCGGACGATCGAAAGCTTGTCGGCCATCGCGGCGAGTTTGGGGATCTTCTCGCCGAAGATGACGCCGGGGAGCTTGGTCTTCGTGGCGCCGAACCAGCCGCGCACGTTGTCGGGCGCATCGGGCTTCGGGTCGAACGTCTCGTGTTGGCCGGGCCCGCCCCACTGGTGGAGGAAGATGATCGACTTGACCTTCGCCTTGCGCGCCGGCTTCTCCGCCGCCGACAGGAACTGCGGGAACGAGAGGCCGAATAATGACGCGCCGCCGACGCGGAGGGCAGAGCGGCGATGGATCTTTTCAGTCATGGAATGGGACTCCTCGATCCTCTTCATCTTTGTCGAAATCGTGTGACGCTGCAATTCCTGGCTTATCGAAGATTAGCCCGCAGATGACGCAGACCAGCGGACGTAGTTTGGTAATTCTCACTTGTCCTTTGGCATAGCCTGCCGAAATCAAGATGCCGAGTCGGATCCAACTCCGGGATCGGCGACTTGGCCTGCCTGAAGAGATGCGACTGCGTCATGCCACTCCGGTCGGTCAAGTGAGTAAGCGATCATACGCGGAAAACCCAAATGAATATTACTCCAACGATATCCGCCCGCGTTCGTGGCACAAAGATGCTCGTGCCACACCTGTGGGTCATAGCCCAAATCCACTCCGGCTACGCGCACCAAGAACGCATGTCCGTCACGAATGCGTTCGGTCAGGGATGGCTCGGGACCCCAGAATGGGAAGTGATTTCCGAGCAGCCCGTGCATACCGCATTGTGCTGGTGTCAGACGCACATTCGCTCCCTCTGCCGCCGAAACAGGAAAAAGAAAGCGATTCAATTCCGATCATTCTCCATCTGCATCATCAGCGGGCCATTCTTATTTGGCCAGCGAGTAGCACACGATCCGCTCGTCGTTCCGCACGAAGACGCACTTGTCGGCGAAGGCCGGGTGCATCCACACGACCTTCCGGCCGCGGGCCATCGTGTTCGTCGCATCGATGATGTGTGCCCGGCTCGTCTCCTCATAGCCCTTCTCGCTGAGCTTCGCGAAGATGAGGTCGCCGTGCTCGTTGAAGAGGATCGTCTTTTCGCCGTGCTTCACGAGGAAGGCGTGGCCCCAGCGCTCCGTGCGCGGGTCGGGTTCGGGGCCCTTGGCCGGCGACGTGGCGCTCCGCGTCGCCAGCATCGTGAACCATTTCCGCTCGCCGGTGGCCGTGACGATGCAGCGCAGCTCGCCGTGGCTGCAGACGCCGTAGGTGAAATCGCCTTCGCAGATCGGCGTCGTCATGATCGAGCTGAGGTCGCGAGTCTGGTTCGGCATCTCGCCCTTCGCCTGGCTCTTCCAGACGACCTTCGCCGAGTCGGCCGATACGTTCAGGAAGAACGAGCCGTTGTAGAACGAGGTCATGAACAGGCCGTTTGCGCCGACCTTGCGCGGGATCGGCACGTTCAGCGACGACCGCGCATCGAACGGCACGCTCCAGATGCGCTTGCCGGTGGCCGGGTCGAGGCCGACGACGGCGCGGGCGTGCCAGACGATGAGCTGGCGCTTCCCGCCGAATTCGTAGATCACCGGCGGGCCGTAGCCGAAGTCCCCTTCGCAGCTCTGCGATTGCCAGTTCACCTTGCCCGTCTTCTTGTCGAAGGCGATCACGAGCTTGTCCGGCCCGCCGCCGACGCAGATCAGATTGTCGCCGTCCACGAGCGGATGGCACGCGAAGCCCCACACCGGCACGCGGGCGTCGAAGTCCGTCACGAAGTTCTTCTTCCAGAGCACGTCCCCCTTCGCCGCGTCGAGGCAGAGCAAGTCGCCCATCGTTCCCAGCGTGTAGACGCGGTCGCCGTCGACCGTCGGCGTGCAGCGCGGCCCAGCCGCGTAGCTCACCTGATACACGCACGGGTACTCGTGCTTCCAGAGTTGCTCGCCGGTCTTCGCATCGAGGCACAGCACGCGCTCGTTGCCGTCGACGGCCGAACGCTGAAACGGGCTGTCCGGGTTCTTCGCGCTCTTCGCCAGTTCGCGATCCATCACAAACAGCTTGCCGTTCGCCACGGCCGGTCCGCCGTAGCCGATGGCGATCGGCTTGTCCCACAGTTTCTTCGGCTGGGCCGGCAGTTCATCCACGATCCCCGTCTCGCGCCACACGCCGTCGCGCTGCGGGCCGAGCCACTGAGGCCAGTCGGCGGCGCGGACGGAGGAGGCGGAGGTAACGCAGAGGCCGAGCAGAAGGATGAATTTTTTCATGGTGGATAGTTTACCGGGTGGGGTTCGAGAGGAACGGCCAAATCCGATCGGCCAACCATTGGCGGAATTCCGGAGTCGTCGGCGGGCAGTGCTTGCAATTCGGAATGACCTCGCATTCTGCGTGCGGCACGAGCGAGCCGAGGCGCCGGACCATTGCGGCCCCCGGGAACGAAATGTCGTCCGACGCGCCCATCGCCAGCACGGGCATCGTCAGGCGCTTCAGTTCGTCATCCGTCGCCAGCGGCGGGATCCGCAGGTCCATCGGCATGTCGACCAGCGATTCGCCCATGAACCGCGCCCAGTCGTCGTCCCATATCGTCAGCAGAGGATCAAGGAATCGCCGCAGATTCTTTTCGGAAGGCGACCAGCGATAGCGCAGCCACGGGATGGCCATGCGCGTCAGGCCATCCCAGTGCGAACCGTTCACGATGCCGGCGGGCACGAGCAAAGCCAACCGCGGGAAGCGTTCGGGCGCGATCGCGGCGGCCTGCCGGGCGACGTACCCGCCCCAGCTCACGCCGAAGAGCGGGATCGTATCCAGTTTCAGTCCGTCGAGAACGTCCAACAACCAGCGGGCGTGGGAGTCGTCGAACGGCAATCGAAGGTCCAGCCCGCGCACCGACTGCCCCGGAAGGTCCGGCGCGATGATGCGCACGCGGTCGAGCAGCGGGCCGAGTTCCGAGACGAAGTGCGCCGAGCCGGTGCGCATCGCATGCAGGCAAACGAGCGGAACGCCGTCCTCCGGACCGGCGAACAGCACGTGGCTCTCGCCGAAGCGCGTCGGCACCGTACGGCTTTCGGTCGGCCCGGGAATGCGCCGGCGGAATCGTTCGTACCATTCCTCCATCCGTTTCCGGGCGGCGGCGTTGCGGAAGACGGGCTTGGCCACGGTGTCGGCGCTCCTTCGCTGGCAATCGAACCGGTCCGGTTGATGGAACGGGCTGGTATTCTTAGAGTGAACCGTTGATCGTGTCCGCAATCGACTCGCACAGGTGACGCATGTTTGAAGGGATGACCCGCGGCCTCTCCGACGCCTTCAAGAAACTCCGCGGCCGCGGCCGGCTGACGCAGGACAACATCCGCGAAGGCCTGCGCGAAGTCCGCCGGGCGCTGCTCGAAGCCGACGTCAACCTCACCGTCGTCACCGAGTTCATCGCCCGCGTCGAAGCGAAGTCGCTCGGACAGGACGTGCTCGAGCGCGTCGATCCGTCCGAACAGATCGTCAAGAACATCTACGAAGAACTCGTCGCCCTCATGGGGCCGGTCGATCACAAGATCCCGCGCCGCGGCGATCGCCCCGTCGTCCTGATGCTCTGCGGCCTCCAGGGTTCCGGTAAGACGACGACCGCCGCGAAGCTCGCACTCACGCTCAAATCGCAGGGCCGCAAGCCGCTCCTCGCCGCCGCCGACTTGCAGCGTCCCGGTGCCGTCGAGCAGCTCCAGACGCTCGGCACCCAGATCGGCGTGCCGGTCTACAGCGAGAAGACCAACCCCGTCGACGTCTGCAAGAACGCCGTCGCCGAGGCGAAGAAGACGCTCTGCGACGTGGTCATCCTCGACACCGCCGGCCGGTTGCAGATCGACGAAGCCCTGATGGATGAGCTGAAGTCCATCGACAAGCTCGTGAAGCCGGACGAGGCGTACCTCGTCGTGGACGCGATGATCGGGCAGGAAGCGGTGAACGTGTCGAAGGCGTTCAACGAGGCGCTCGAGCTGAACGCCGTCATCCTGACGAAGCTCGACGGCGACGCCCGCGGCGGGGCGGCGCTCTCGATCAAGCACGTCACCGGCGTGCCGATCAAGTTCCTCGGCATGGGCGAGAAGGTCGACAAGCTCGAGGAGTTCCACCCCGAGCGCATGGCCGGGCGCATCCTCGGCCAGGGCGACATGATGGGCGTGGTCGAAAAGATCGCCGCCATCCAGCAGGAGATCTCCGAGGAGGAGCTGAAGAAGCAGCAGGAGAAGCTGTCGAAGGGCACCTTCTCGCTGAACGATTTCCGCAAGCAGTTCGAGATGATCGCGAAGATGGGGATGAAGGACCTCATCGGCCGGATGCCGGGGGTGAACGAGATGATCCCGCCGGGCGAGGACCCGGAGGTGGCGCTCAAGCGCGTGCAGGGGATGATCGACAGCATGACGAAGAAGGAGAAGGCCGACCCGGACATGATCGACCAGGGCCGCCGCCGCCGCATCGCCGAGGGCGCCGGCGTGCAACCGCACGAGGTGAAGCAGTTCCTCGCCCAGTTCGATCAAGTGCGGCTGTTGATGAAGCAGATGAGCGAGATGTCGATCTTCCAGAAGATGAAGATGATGACCGGCCTCGGCAAGATGGGCGCGTTCAACCCCGGCGGCATGAACAACCTGAAGCTGAAGGGCGACACCGGCCACCGCAAGAGCGCCAAGGAGCGAGCCGAGGACCGCAAGAAGAAGAAGCGCGGGCGGTGAGGCTCAGGGAGTGCGAAACATGAGCGTTCTCGAAGCGAGTCCCCCACGCAAGTGGACGACCAGCGAGTTCCACAACCTGCCGTACGACTACAAGCAACTTGCGCGTCGCCCGATCCTGATTCGCGGCGAGATTATCGAAAAAGACCGGATGTCTCCGCAGAACGCGTGCGCCATCGAATTGCTCTACGATGCGTTCAAGTCGCTACTCGATTCGGATTATCGAGTCCGAATGCAATTGCCTTTGGACATCGAGCCGTACAGCGATCCGCGCCCGGATATCGCCATCCTGAACGGTCAAATTCGCGATGACCTCGACAGGCATCCATCCACGGCCCTGCTCGTCGTCGAAGTCAGCGATCAGACGCTACAAATGGATCTTGGCGTGAAAGCCGAGTTGTACGCTTCGGCTGGTGTGCCCGATTATTGGGTGCTCGACCTCGGCAATCGCCAACTGCACATCCTACGCGATCCCGCCCCGCCGCCCGCCGGCCTCGGCGCGACGGCGTATCGCGAGCACAAGACCTACGGCCCGGAGGAATCCGTCGCGCCGCTCGCGTTCCACGGACATGCGATTTGCGTTGGTGAATTGTTACCGTAAAGCCAGCTGCATCGAATCATGGGCTTTATCTCCGTTGCTTCGTGCCTTAAATACGAATTGCACAAAAAGTTGAACATGTAATACAAAAACTGCGAAAGATACTCTTTCATTACAAGGAACGATTCTGCAATGCATCCGGCGATCGCAATAGTTGCGTATACGAGCCCGTTTCGACTTGTCCTGCACAGCAAAGAGGACATGTGGGCGCCGACCATTGAAGATATTAATCAGCGCACTTACGATTACGTCAAGCTCCACCGCTTGTCCGGCAGCATTGATATAGGTTTGCCGGCGCCTATGTGTTTACACATTTCATTTGACGGTTCTCTCGTTCTGCCAAAAATTGATGATTTTTGGCCAATTGAAAAGGCGGTTTCCTTCATTAATTGCATCCTCGGCACAATAGTAGTTGGGGGCATATACTTTGGCCCGGTTGCCACTACGGATATAGATCAGGCAGCGCTTTATCCTACGGCATACTACAGGTCGTTCGGTCTATCGTCGGGATTTCAAGGCCAACTTCGTTATACATTACAGTCGAAGATCGCGAGTCCATTGCATTCGATAGTACTTTACAAGCCTCGACACTTACTGGTAGCGGATATCCAGAGTTCATACGTTAAAGGCAAGTCAATCTGCTCGCAGGCGCCTGCGCTATCGCCCGAGTTCATATTGCATGGTATAACCTGTTTCGTTTCGCATGATTGGGGTGCATCGCTTTCTCACCTTTGGATATGTGTCGAACAAATCGTTGAACATCTTTGGCGACAGCGAGTATTATCAGAAGTGGTGCAACCTGCAATTCCCATCCAGGGTCGACGTGAATTCTTATCGGATAACCGAACATGGTCAACTTCTACAAGGATTGAATTACTTTTTCAGAAAGGAGTATTACGCGCCGAGACCTACGCAAAGTTGAACATTGCACGCAAGGCTCGAAATAACCTGCTTCATACAGGCACACTTCCGGGTCGAGATGCTGCCGAGGCTGCTCTCGACAGCGCTTTCCAATTGCTAGCATGCGCATCGGGCACTGGTGAGTTTGATTATTTTGCTCAAATGCTACGGGAATATAAAACAATAAATCCTATCGAGCGACATTATTCCCGTGAGGGAGTAATATCAGAGAATGACGTTGGCCTATGGCTGGGCCCGTTGCCAGCAATTCCAGGTGAAAAGGAATGGGGCGACAAACCTTACGAAAACATTTATGAAGGTGTGCGAGGTGGCTGAATCAAATAATGGCCGAGTAGCTCAAAGGTGCCAACTAAAGAGAAGCTCACGTTGTGAGCCTCGAAGATTCGGCACCACCCTGCATTGAGTCCAAAAGATTACGGCAAATGCCTCCGAAAGGCACGCTCCCATGACCCGTCTCACCGTCCTCTGCGGCCATCCGCGCGATCCGGCCGCGTTCGACCGCTACTACCACGAAGTCCACATCCCCATCGCGAAGTGAATGAAGGGGCTGGCGGGCTGGACCATCGGCAAGTGCGAGTCGGCCACGCCCGGCGAAGCGCCGCCGTATTACATGATCGTCGGTCTATCCGCCGCCAGCCAGACCGATTGGGAAGCGATTCTTGCGACCCGCGAAGGGTAGGCGACGATCGCCGGCGTGCCGGACTTCGCGACCGGCGGCTTCACCTTCCGGTTCGACGACGAGACCGTGCTGATTCCGTACTCGCTGGGATGTTGATCATCAATGGAGAGCGTCCCGGCGTGAGCGGGACGTGGCTGGGCGCGCCGAACCACGTCGGGCTGACGCCATCGCCATTTCCGACATTGCCGCCGGACACTCCGAACCACGTCGGGCTGACGCCTCGACGCTCTCCGCTGCAAGTCTCCCCCAAACCCGGCTTGACCGCGCTTCGCCCCGTCCTCTACCATCCGCGTCCGGACCGTTCCCGACAGGATGCGACAGGATGTTGGCCCTACCCGGCAGCGCGTTCGCCAGCGTATTCGTCGAAGCCGCCCGCTCGCCGGAACGGATCGAGGCGGCGCGCTGGTCCACGGAACTCCCGTACTTCCGCTGGCTGCACGCGCAGCTGCCGGAGCCGTTCTTCCACACGCAGGCGTTCCTGCTGTTCCTGCTGGTCGTCGCCGTGGCGTACTGGATGGTGCCGCGGCGGATGAACTCCGCGCGCGTCTGGCTGCTCGTCCTCGCCAGCTTCCACTTCTACGCCGCCTGGAACGCGAGCCTCGCGCTGCTCGTCACCGTCACCACGCTCGCCGACTACCTCTTCGCCCGGCTCATCGAACGCACGGAAACGCCACGCCTCAGAAAGCTCCTGCTCTTCAGCAGCATCGGCATGAACCTCGGCGTGCTCTGCTACTTCAAGTATCGCGGGTTCTTCCTGAACGAACTGCATTCGCTCGTCGGCAGCTTCGGTTTCGACGCCGGCTACCGGACGCTCAGCCCGCTGGACATCCTCGTGCCGTTCGGCATCTCGTTCTACACCTTCGAGGCGATCAGCTACACCGTCGACGTCTACCGGAAGAAGATCGCGGCGGAGCGCAGCCTGCCGCACTTCATGCTGTTCATCCTGTTCTTCCCGCACCTGGTGGCCGGGCCGATCGTCCGCGCCGGAGACTTCCTGCGCCAGACGCGGCGGATCAAGCGGTGGAACTGGCTGCGCGTGCAGATCGCGTTGCAACTGTTCCTGCTGGGGGTCTTCAAGAAGCTCGCCATCGCGGACCGCATGGCGGTGTTCACGGACGGCGCGCCGGGCCTGCCGGGGCCGTTCCTCGCCCCGGAACTGCACAACACCGGCGCGCTCTGGCTCGCGCTCATGGCGTACGCGCTGCGCATCTATTGCGATTTCTCCGGCTATTCGGACATGGCGCTCGGCCTCGCGCACCTGTTCGGCTACAAGCTGACGCAGAACTTCAACATGCCGTACCTCGCCACGAACGTCTCCGACTTCTGGCGGCGCTGGCACATCAGCCTCAGCACCTGGCTGCGGGACTACGTGTTCATTCCGCTGGGGGGCAGCCGCGCGGGCGCGTGGGCCACGAACCGCAACCTGCTCATCACGATGCTGCTCGGCGGCCTGTGGCACGGGGCGAACTGGACGTACGTGCTCTGGGGCGCGATGCACGGGCTGCTGCTCGTGGCGCACCGGCAGTTCCGCGCGTGGTGCGAAACCAAGCCGGCGCTCGACGCGGCCCTGCGCACGCAGGCGGGCACGGTCCTGCGCGTGCTCGTCACGTTCCTCGCCGTCACGCTCTGCTGGGTCTTCTTCCGGCCGGAGTGGGACAAATCGATCACCATGCTGCAGCGGCTCTTCGGGCTGTACAACGGCCTCGGCCTGCCGCTCCACAACCGCAGCCTCTGGTACACCGTGCTGTTCGTGATGCTCTGCCACCTGCTCGTGGCGAAGGGGATCTGGCAGAAGTTCTGGAACCGTGCCCCCGGCACCGTGCTCGGCGCCGGCTACGCCTGCTGCCTCATCCTCGCCCTCGTGCTCGCGCCCGAGGGGGGCAAGACCTTCATCTACTTCACCTTCTAAATGGAACGCATCCACCCGTCATCCCGGTTGTCCCGCCGCCGTGCGGTGCCCGCGCTCGCCGCCGGCGCCGCCGTCTTCGTGTTGCTCAACGCCGGGCTGGGGCTGTGGGCGGAGCAACTGCCGCGCATCCGCGATCCGTACTACGGCGATAAGTTCGTGAAGCTGAAGGCGAAGGCGGCCCGGCCCGATCGCGGGCCTCTCGTCGTCGTATACGGCAGCTCGCGCACCGGGTTCGCGTTCAACGGCACGCTCGTCGAACAAACGATCCAGGATCGCGGCGGTCGCGTCGCGGCGTTCAATTTCGGCATCCCCGCGATGGGGCCGATCGGTCAGTTGCTCTACTTCCGCCGCACGCTCGCCGACGGCGTCCGCCCCGACTTCGTTCTCGTCGAAGTGCTGCCGAGCATGTTCGCCCGCGCCCCCGACGGCCCGCGCGAACAGCACTGGATGACCGGCGACCGGCTGCTGCGCCACGAACTCGGCACCGTCGAGCGCTACGGCTACTCGACGCCGGACGTGCGCGGCCGCTGGTGGGAATCGAGCCTCGTACCGGTCTATGGCCTGCGGTTCCAACTGCTCGGCCGCGTGATCCAGAGTTGGATCCCGTGGCAGTACCGGCAGGACTGGAGCCGCGGCACGGACGAATCGGGCTGGTGCACGCCGTACAAGGATGTCATCACGGCGGACGAGCGTGCCTTCGCCACGGCGCGGGCGAAGGATGAATACGCGAAGGTGCTGCAGACCTGGGTGCTCGACGACACGCTGGCCGCGACGCTCGACGAACTGCTCGCGGAATGTCACGCAGCCGGGATTCCCGTGAAGCTGCTGCGGATGCCCGAGAGTGCGGAATTCCAGGCGATGGCGCCGCCGGACGTGCGAACGCGGATCGACGCGTTCGTGCGAAGTCGGGGCGTGCCGGTGATCGACGCGAGCGACTGGCTCGACGCCGGCGATTTCACCGACGGGCACCACCAATTGCGCGGCGGCGCGGCCAAATTCTCGAAACGATTGGCCGAGGACGAAATCCTACCCTGGGTGAGCGGACGATGATCCTGCAACTCGTTCCTTCCCTCGCCAGCCTGTTCCCGGCGCGGCGGTCCGCGGCGCCGGTGCCACCGGCGATCGCGCGCCGCAAGCGGACCGCCCGCCACGCCGTCGTCGGCTTCCTCGCGCTCTTCGTGCTCGCCAACATCGTCTTCAGCGTGGGCATGGACACCATCTTCCGCAGCGTGCGCGATCCGGAGTACGGCCGACGCGTCGCGCGGTTCCACGCCCGCGCGGCGGAGAATCCCGGCCGGCCCATCGCCGCCGTGCTCGGCAGCTCCCGCGTCTCCATGGCGGTCCGACCGGAGTTCGCCAACGCCGAGACCGGACCGCTCGTCTTCAACTTCGGACAGGTCGGCGGCGGACCCTTCACCGAACTGATGACCCTGAAGCGGATGATCCTCGACGGCGTGGAGCCGAAGGAACTCATCGTCGAGTACTGGCCGCCCTACATGCACCAGACCGGCCTCTACTCGGAACAGAGCCGCACCGACCTGCACCGTTTCTTCGCCACCGACGAATCGTTCGTGCGCGAATGGTTCCTGAATTCGGAGTGGTACGTCGGGCACATGCACCGCATCCGGTGGAACCCGTTCTACGAACACCGCATGCGGATCCTCAATCAGACGCTCCCCTCGTGGCTCATGCACACCCGCCGGGCCGACGCCGGATGGGACCGCCTCGACCCGTGGGGCTGGCTGCCCGGCTACGACCGCGACCTGACCCCCGCCGAGCGCGTCGAGCGCCACAAGCTGGCGTGGGACTACTTCCATCGCGTCTTCGACCAGTTCCGCTCGGACGAACGCGCCTGGCTCGCCCTGCGCGAGATCGTCACCCTCGCGAAGGTCCGGGGCATGCCGATCACGATGCTCTGGATGCCGGAATCGACCGAATTCCGCGCGTGGTACCCGAACGAAGTGCTGCGGCAGGGCGAACGCGACATCGCCGCGTTCTGCCGCGCGGAAGGGATCAGTTTCGTCGACGCGCGGACGTGGGTGCCGGACGTACACCTCGGCGACGGGTTCCACCTGAACATCCACGGCGCGGAAATCTTCTCCCGCAAGCTGGGCGACTACTTGCGGAGCCGGCCGTGAGCGCGACGCGCCACCGTCGCGCCGGCCGCGCCGTCGTCTCGGCGGCGGTCGTGTTCCTCGTCGCGCAGCTGGCGCTGCACGCCGCGCTCGAAACCGTGCGCCCGGAATGGCGCGACCCGGAATTCGGCTGGCGGATCAAGGCGTTGCGGAATCTGGATCGCGAAGGCCGGCCGCTGGTTGTGGCGTTCGGCAGCTCGCGCACGCAGATGGGCCTCTCGCCGCGCGACCTCGGGCCGGACGCGCCGACGGTCTTCAACTTCGGCCAGGCCGGCGCGGGGCCGATCCAGACCCTACTGAATCTCCAGCGCGTGCTCGATGCCGGCATCCGGCCCGACGCCGTGCTCGTCGAGATCATGCCCGCCACCCTCGCCTACACCGGAAACACCGAGAGCTTCTACCACGATTCACTCGTCCGCCTCGACCGCGCCGACCTCCGCCGGCTCGCGCCCTACTGCGCTTCGCCCGATTCGTTCCCCGCCCGCTGGTTCGCCGCGCGGGCCATCCCCTGGTACTCCCAGCGCCAGCTCCTGCTCAGCCACTGGCAGCCGACCCTCCTCCACTGGAAGCAGCGCATCGACTTCCAGTGGCGGCTCATGGACGATCGCGGCTGGGCGAAATTCCCGTTCGACGCCATCGACTACGACTTCCGCCGCACGCAAACGGCGCACACCCTCGCGCAATACCGCGCCACCCTGAACGACTTCGCCATCGCGCCGATCGCCGAGCGCCTGCTGAACGACACGGTCGACCTCTGCCGGCACGCCGGCATCCCGCTCGCGTTCTATCTCATGCCCGAAGCCACGGAATTCCGCCGCATGCTCCCCGCGGACCGGCGGAAGCCGCTCGATGAATTCCTGACCGCGTTCGCGGCGGATCGCGGCGTCCGCATCTTCGATTGCTCGGACTGGCTCGGCGACGGGGCCTTCTCGGACGGCCACCACCTGCTCGCGACCGGCGCGCGGGAATTCAGCCGCCGGTTCGGGCAGGACTGCCTCGCCGGCTGGCGCGATCTCCCTCGCGGCCATTCAAAGTAGTTCGGGCCGAAGATAGGGGAGGCCCGACGGAACCGTCTGAGCGAACTCGGTCAGTCCTTCCCGTATTCGTCCTTCCACTCCTCGTACCACGCCATCTGGATCGCTTCGAGGATCTTCTCGTTGGACTTCGCCGGCTCGCCGGCGAAGTCTTCGAGGTCGAGGATCCACTTATGCATGTCGGTGAAGCGCACGGTCAGCGGGTCGAGCGTGTCGTATTTCTCGAAGAGCAGTTCGCCGATCGCGCGGGTGTCGGTCCAGTTCAGCGGCATGGCATGGCTCCGGTGCGTGGGAGAGCCATTTTATCGGAGTGGCGAACCGCGTGGCATAAGCCCGCCGGTGATGAGCCACGCGAACGACACCGATCAGCAGCCGCGGGGGCTCGATGAGCTAAGAACTCGGAATCAGCTGATGCCCCCGCCGTCTGCTGCAGGGTCTGGTTCGGCCGGCTCCTCCATCAGTGCCCGCCACTTGCGCGAGAAGAGGTCCGCCGGAATACGCCTCTGAATCTCAGGGCGAAGCGCTGGGTTCCGAAAAGCCGGAAGGAAGAACGCCAGATCGATCGCGGAACCCATTTGCTCGGACTTTTGCTCAGTGGCCCAAGACACATACTCAATGATTCGGCCCATCAGATTGTTGTCGCAGGTGGCAACCGCTTGATCGGCCATCGCGGCGAGATCTGCAAACAGGTCCACCTTGCCACGGCTGTTGCTGTAGCTGCCTGGCTTGAACCCGAACAGATTATACGCCTTCTTTCGCCACGCTGCCATACTACGGGGCCGAAAGAATCCATGGCATGTCGGGTGCGTTGGCTACGTTAGGCTTCGTCGCCCGTTCTCTTCGGAGGCATGCGATGGACTCGACACTCCCCATTCTCGCCGTCGATCTCGGCAAATTCAACTCCGTTCTCTGCTGGTTCCACACTTCGTCCGGCGAACTCCGCTTCCGCACGATCCGCACCACGCAGAAGTGACCGACGGAGGAGGCCAACGAACGAACTATCCCGACGCAGCCGAGTGACCATCGAGTGGGACAAAGGTGAATCGAAGGGTGCCGGGAAGTGCGGTGAGCGACCGGGAAGGCCGCTCAAGGATTTTCGTTTTCACTCAAGTCGGTGGGCCATGAGAGCGGTTCGGCGTGCCTTTGTTGCCAACCGACGTCCACTGACATCTGGCAGCTTCAGATCATTCGGGACATTTCCTTTAGCGGTCCAACCGGTCAAGAAGCACTGCCGTACGGCAGACCGGGAGGCGTCCCCGGACTAATTGGCTCAGACAACAGCTTTTGTTACTTCCTCTGCTTGGGCGTCCAGTAGATGTCTATGTTTCCCTCGTTACACTCGCCCCGCATCTCAATCCGCTGGACATCTCTCACCGACTGATCGCCCGGTATCAGGACGATCTTGTCATCACCATCATCCCACTTGGCCCAGTACTGGTACACAGAGCCGTGGCGCCCGTCCACGCCGCTAAGAATGATCAAAACCTTCACCTCGCTCAGAGGCTTACCGGACTTGTTCCAGAAGGTAACCCGATCGAAGGTAAATATTCCGCCCGCTTCGAAGTACGACGTAATGTTGCCTCCAAAGGCGGGTTTGGACGGCTTGGCTGGTTGTTTTGGATCGCAACCAGAGCAAGTCAACGCGAGCACGATCACGGCCGGGAGGATGAGGAAGAGTCGTCGCATGGAGTTTCTCCGCCGAACAAGTAATTCTGTCGGCAACAAACGACATATCACGGTTTGATCATAACCAGAGCGTTACGGATCGCAAGGAATTATAGCCCTTTTTCATCCTCACTTTTGCGCAGCCCGAATACGGGCGCCGGCTGGCGCCGGTATCCCAATACGGGCGCCGGCCGGCGCCGTATCCCCATATCCTTGCGGAGCGGATGCAATCGGTGTCCGGCCATCTCCAACTTGACTTTTGTCCACTCGTATCGAATTCTCCCGCAGGCTTGACTTCCGGAGAATTCCCATGCTCGCGACCGCTCCCTCCATCCACAACCGTATCGCCAATCACTTCGCGCCGGTGCCGCTGCCGGTGCCCGAGACACCCGAAGGCAAGCAGGCCGCATGGGGCGATGCCGTCTTCGCGGCGGCGCTGTTCTTCCAGGCGCGACTCGCCCACCCCGACCCGGAGGTGGCCGAGCGGGCGGCGCGGGCGCTCTTCGATCTGGAGAAGACCCGCCTCCGCCACGGCCGCGACCTCGCCGGCGCCACGGTGCCGAAGCCGCGACCGGCGGCGGACGAGCGCCTCGAACCGCTGCCGCCGCTGGACCCGATCGAAGAACCGAAGCGTTCTCCGAAGGTGGCGGAGCGGCCGGAATTCATGTCGAAGGATTTGGCCGTCGCCGACGCGATGGTTCGGATGGAGAAGTACAAGCCGCTCCTGGACGAAATGACGGCGAAGCTGACGGCCCACGGGATCGACGGCGACGAAGCCCGGCGACTGGCGACCGAGGCGTTCCGGCGGGAGATACTCGGAATCATCCGGGAACGGCACGAACGGCGAGCCGGGTTCTCGAGACAGCGCGACGAGAACCCGGGGGCTGACGCACCCGGCTCGCCGAATGGCGGTCGCCCGAGTTGTCCGCGAACCGGGACGGCGGTTAGTGGAATACTAGACTAAGCCGGACACTGTGAGGGCATCATGTCGATCCGCGTCGGAGCCGTGAACTACCTGAACTCGAAGCCGCTCATCGAGGGGCTGACGGGGTTCTCGCGCGCCATCGAGCTGACGCTCGACCTGCCGAGCCGGCTCGCGGACCGGATGGCGGCGGGCGAACTCGATGTCGGCCTGATACCGATCGCCGAATTCTTCCGGGCCGGCAGCTACTCGTTCCTCCCGAACATCGGCATCGCGTCGCACGGGCCGGTGCTGAGCGTCACGCTGTTCAGCCGGAAGCCTTGGGGCGAAATTCGCTCCGTATCGCTGGACGAAGGATCGCGGACGAGCGCGGCGCTGACGCGGATCCTTCTCGAAGACCGCCACGGGTTGAACCCCGCGTATCGCCCGCTGCCGATCCAGGCCGCCGCCGATCGCGTGGAGACCGACGCGGTGCTGCTGATCGGCGACCGGGCGATGAAGGCGTGCCTGCCGGGCTTCGAGTTCGCGTACGATCTCGGCCAGGAGTGGCACGACTGGACCGGGCTGCCGATGGTCTTCGCCGTGTGGGCCGTGCGCGGGGGCGTCGAACTGGGCGACGCGGCCGGCGCGTTCGAGCAGGCGAAGCAGTTGGGGAAGAAGAACGCCGGATTGATCGCCGAGCGCGAGGCGAAGCTGCTGGAACTCGACCCGGGGTTCTGCCGGCGGTACCTGACGAACATCATCCGGTACGACTTGGGTGAACGCGAATTGGCGGGGATGGAACGATTCCGGGAATTGGCCGAGCGTTCCGTGGCGAAAACGGGGTCGGGTGTCGTTTTCGCGGCGAAAACG
>JALHPZ010000003.1:0-90145 GCA_022842245.1 Gemmataceae bacterium | reverse complement strand
CGGGGACAAACCGGGGTGGGGGTGTTTTTCCCGCGGCGAAAACGACTCCCGACCCCGTTTTCGCCACGCGCTCCACGGGAGGCAAATCGTGAAGGAAAACATCAACGCTATTCTCGCGAAAGCCGTCAGCGGGCAGCGTCTCACCTTTGACGACGGAGTCGAGCTGGCGGGCAACGGCCGCGACCTGAACGCCATCGGCAAGGCGGCGCACGCCGTCACGATGCGGCTGCATCCGGAGCCGTACCGGACCTACAACATCGACCGGAACATCAACTACACGAACGTCTGCGCCGCCGTGTGCGACTTCTGCGCGTTCTATCGCAAGAGCAAGGACGCGGATGCGTACGTGATGCCGCGCGAGGAACTGCACCAGAAGGTGCGCGAGACGATCGCCCTCGGTGGCGATCAGATTCTCCTGCAGGGCGGCATGCACCCGTCGCTGAAGCTCGAATGGTACGAGGAGATGCTCGCCGACCTGCGGGCGAATTTCCCGACAGTGAACCTGCATGCCTTCAGCCCGCCGGAGATCTGGCACTTCCACAAGATCAACAAGATCCCCCTGCGGACCGTACTCGAACGCCTGAAGGCCGCGGGCCTTGGCAGCATCCCCGGCGGCGGCGGCGAGATCCTCGCCGACCGCGTGCGCAAGGAACTCACGAAGGGCAAGGCCCTCACCGACGAATGGCTCGCCGTGAACCGCGAGTGGCACCGCCTCGGCGGCAAATCGACCTGCACGATGATGTTCGGCCACATCGAAACGCTCGAAGAGCGGATCGAACACCTCGATCGCCTCCGCCAACTCCAGGACGAGACCGGCGGCTTCACGGCCTTCATCTGCTGGACGATGCAGCCCGGCCACAAGATGGCCGACGCCCCGGCGGTCGGCTCGTTCGAATACCTGCGGATGCAAGCCATCGCGCGGCTTTACCTCGACAACATCCCGAACATCCAGTCATCCTGGGTGACGCAGGGGGGCAAGATCGGCCAGATCGCGCTCTTCTACGGGGCGAACGACATGGGCAGTTTGATGATCGAGGAGAACGTGGTGGCGAGCGCCGGCACGGTCCACTGCCTGACGCTGGAGGAGATCAAGCGTTCGATCCGCGAGGCGGGCTGGGAGCCGCGGCAGCGAAATGTCTTCTATCAACTGATCGATGAGAAGCCGCTCCCCGTATCGCGCTCGTTGCCGATCGCGCTCTGAACCGGACAATGACGGTCATTCGCATCGGGGACCGACATGGCCGAATCGCTCGACATCGAAGACATGCGTGCCACGCTGGCGCGGGTTTCCATCTATCGGAGGGTGTGCGAGAGCGTCCGCGCCGGTTCCGGGCACACGCTGTTCAATGGCATCTTCTTCCTCGGCATCACGTACCTGAACTACAACCTGATGGGGAACCAGTTCCACCCCATCCTGCTCGGGACGCTGATCGTCGGCCTCGGCGAAGTCCTCGTCGGGCTGTGGAAGCGGATCAAGCCGAACCCGGAATGCGTCCTGCTCGACGCGATCCTGCAGGCGATGTTCGTGGCGTCGATCGCGATCCGCGAGTACATCTGGATCCAGCAGGGCATCCGGATGAAGCCGAGCACGCTGTCGATCGTCATCGGGCTTTGGGTCGCGTGGGACGCCTACAACACGCTGATGTACTACCTGCAACTGCGGCGGACCTTCACCGAACGCCCGACGCGCGAGCACATCGACTACGTGGACGACCTCACGCACGAGATCGAGACGGCCCAGCCGTCGACCGACCCGACGGCGCTGGACGTGCCGACGAAGCCCGCGCTGCAGATCAAGATGATGGGGGACATCGCCCTCATCCTCGAGTCGTCGAGCCGCGAGTTGTTCCTCTGTTCCCGGCGGGAACTGGACCTCGAGCGCGACGGGGACCGCGTGCAGCTGACGATCCTGCGCGAAGAGTATCCGCCCTGCCCGATCGACGAGGATTCATGGCGGAACTACGAGAACTGGAAATCCGCCGGCTGAGCGACGCCCATGATCGAAGTGGAAGGCTTGACGAAGCAGTTCCCCGGCCGCGGTGGACCCGTCACGGCCGTGGATGACCTGAACTTTTCCGTGCGGCCGGGAGAGGTCTTTGGGCTGCTCGGCCCGAACGGCGCGGGGAAGACGACGACGCTGCGGATGCTCTGCACGGTGCTGAAGCCGACGGCCGGGTTCGCCACCGTGGCCGGGCACGACGTGGCGACGGAGGGACAGCGCGTCCGTGAGAAGATCGGCTTCCTCTCCGCCAACACCGGCGTCTACGACCGGATGACCGCTCGCGAGATGGTGGAGTACTTCGGCCGGCTCTACGGCCTCGCCGGCACAACGTTGAAATCGCGTACCGACGACCTCTTGACCACGCTCCAGATGAACGACTTTCAAAACGTCGTCGGCGGCAAGATGAGCACCGGCATGAAGCAGAAGGTCTCGATCGCGCGCGCCCTCGTGCACGATCCGCCCGTGCTGATCTTCGACGAACCGACCAACGGCCTGGACGTGCTCGTGCAGCGTGCCGTCCTTCTAAGCATCGCCGCCCTGCGCGGGCAGGGGAAGACGATCCTCTTTTCCACGCACAACCTTGCGGAAGTGACAAAACTCTGCGACCGGGTGGCGATCATGGCGAAGGGAAAGATCGCCGCCGTCGGCACGCTCGCGGAACTGCGTTCGCAGTACGGGCAGGAGGATCTGGAGGAGATCTTCTTCAGCCTGGTGGGCTGAGCCGCTCAACGCTTGCGGAAGTCCTGGCCTTCGAAGCGGAAGCCGGTGGGGCCGTTCGGGCCGACACGGAAGACGAGGAATCGGTCCTCGAGAAATCCGGAGGGGAAGCGGAACGCGTCGCCTTCCCAGTGTTCGAGTTCGACTTCGAAGGAACTCCAGGCCCAGACGAGCTTGTCCTTTTCGAGCCGGACGGTCGCGGTGCCGTAAGCGGGTTCGTCGTACTTCCCGGCGTAGTCGGCGAGGGGCGAAGAGGGCGGCACGGCCGCGCGGCGGGCGTCGCGCAGCGCCTTCGCCTCCGCACGTTTGGCTTCGGCATCCTTGCGGACGGCTTCGAGCAGGATGGCGTTCCAGTCCTTGGGCGCGAGGCCGAGCGCGCGGTCCGCGAGGGTGTTCGCGATCGCCTGGTTGACGCGCGACTCCTGATGGTTATTGACGATGGCGATGGCGAAGTGGTCCTTCGGGTAGACGGCGACGAGCACGCGGTAGCCGTCGATCATGCCGCCGTGGGCGAACGCGGGTTGGCCGCGGTAATCGAGGACGATCCAGCCCATCGCGTAGGTCATCTGGACCGTGTCGGGGTTCAGTGCCCGAGTGAAAGTATCCATCGGCATCGGGTTCAAGGGTCGGATCATCTCGGCGAAGTTCGCGTCGGAGACGATGCGTTTACCGCCGACGGTGCCGCGGCCGATCAGGAAGTGCAGCCAAGGGACCAGATCGCGGGCGGCGAGGTGGATCGAACCAGCGGCGTTCGGTTCGCGCGTTTCGTAGGGGGGCACCGATTGCGGGAGGCCATCGCGGCCGGTGCGATGACCGGCAAGGAGTTCACCGCGGCGGAACCGCGGATCGGCGGTCGACACGGCGAGCGAGTTCATGGCAAGCGGGTCGGCGATCCGCTCGCGCACGAGTTCGCCCCACGGTTTGCCGCCGGCACGCTCCGCCACCCTCCCGGCCGCCATGACGAGAACAGTCGAATACTCGTAGCTATCCCGAAAAGGTCGATCGACCGGCAGTTTGGTGACTCGTTTGAGCACCTCGTCGAGGTCCCACGGCGCTTTGTACCAGAGCAGGTCGTGGCCGCGTACTCCGCTACGGTGCGAGAGGAGATCGCGGACTGTCAACAGGTCGTCGACGCGGGGATCCGCGAGATGGAAGTCGGGCAGGTGCTTGCGGACGGGATCGTTCCAATCGAGTTTTCCGTCGTCGACGAGCGATGCCAGTAGCGCGACGGTGACCGCCTTGGTGCAGGACGCGAGCGGCACCACGGTGTCGGCCGTCGGTCGCGTCGTTTTGGTACGGGTCTGAACGCCATGGCCATCGACGAAACTCCGGTCGCCTTGGACGACGGCAACCACTGTGCCGGGAACCTGCCAACGCTTGAGCGCGGTGGCGACGGTGGCATCGATGTACGTGCGATCGATTTCGGCAGCGGATGTCGTCGACGTGCAGGCGATCAGAGCGAATAGCAGCAGTCGGCGCATCGGGATGGTCCGGAAATGGAACAGCCCACGCCGAGGCGTGGGCTGTGTCGTGAATTTGAGAAGTATTAGATACCGGTCGTGGCTCCGAAGCCGATCTTGCCGCCACCGCCAAAACCGCCACCGCCAAAACCGCCACCGCCGAAGCCGCCACCACCAAAACCGCCGCCGCCAAAGCCACCTTGGCCGCCGAAACCACCGCCACCAAAGCCGCCTTGGAAGCCGCCGCCACCGAAACCACCGCCGCCTTGGAAGCCGCCGCCACCGAAACCACCGCCACCGAAACCGCCTTGGAAGCCGCCACCGCCAAAACCGCCGCCTTGGAAACCGCCACCGCCAAAACCGCCACCGCCAAAGCCACCGCCACCCCCGCTCATAATGCTCGGGCCGGGCGAGAAGGTCTGCATTTGGTAGACGCCAAGACCACCGAAGCTGAATTGCTGGCCCTGCACCGGCGTACCACCGGCACCGAGCAAAGATTGTCCACCGATCCCGCCACCACCGCCAAAGCCACCGCCACCTTGGAAGCCACCGCCACCTTGGAAGCCACCGCCACCTTGGAAGCCACCACCTTGATTGCCTTGATTGTTACCTTGGTTTCCGCCTTGGTTTCCTTGGTTTTGGCCACCTTGGTTTTGGCCGCCACCCGAGAACGGGACGAGGGCATTTCCACCCGGCCGCAAAGGGGCGCGAACTAGCGAACTGTAGATACTCGGATTCGCCGAAAGGATCGGGAATGTCGGGAAGTTCGGATTGCGATTGCGGAAGGAGCCCGGAAACTGCCTCGGCGTTTGGGCCGTGAGGTCCGGCGAAACGATGGAAACGGCGGCCGTGGAAGCCACGAGGAGTCCGGCCGACAGAAACAGGCCGCGGAGCATGTATCGAAACATCGCGTGAGCCTCACGGGAGCGAGGGGGGTCGGGTTCGTGGGAATCGCACCGTCCGTGATGACCGAGAACGCACGTTGCCCTGAATGTACATCATTTCGCGGGGCGGGCGTTTCGTCAATCGAAATTCGCCAGTCCAACAATTCGGTTACCCGGTCTGCCCGGATGGGACGACTCAATCCGTACAACCCCGTTTCACCGTCCCGCCGAACGATTCCATGTTACCCAATCAACGATTCCGACGACTCGATCGTTGGTGAAAACTTGAAAAATCGGCTCGGAATGCCGTTTTCCCAGCCGGAATGATATTGACCGCCCCATTCACGACGTTATGGTCCCCCGAACTTTGCGACCTCACAGCGCGAAGCACCGTTGGGGAACGGAATTCGCGCCCGCACGGGACGGTATTGAAATCCGGTTGGGGAGCCGGCCGCCGATACCTGCCACCGTCGGGCTGATAGGGGGATGGGGCATATGCGCCACAGTTTGTTCGGGGGACTCTGGGTCGCGGCGGCACTCTTCGCCACGCCGACCGTATCCCAAGCACAGTTTGCCGAGCCGTATGCGATCCCGGGTCGTCCGGAAGTGATCGCGCCCCTCCCGACGGGCAATCCCAGCGGGAATGGATTCTACGGGAGCCTCTCGGTACTCTTTGGCACCCAGTCGTTCGGCCTCGGCGACCAGACCGTCGCCGTTCGCGGCCTGATCGACGTCGCCGGCTTTCTGACCGGGCAACCGGGTACGCTGATCGGCAGCGGCTTTCCGGCCTTGACCACCGACCAGTTCGGCCGCCGCAGCTACTCGCCCGGCTACCAGATCAACATGGGCTACAAGTTCGATAACGGCGTTTCGGTCTATGGCCGTTTTGGACAACTCGACCGGCACAAATATTCGGCCGGTGCCACCGGACCTGCCACGCCTTTCTTCCGTAACCGGAACGACTTGGCGGATTCGTACCTCACTTCGGCGGTCTTTAACTTCCCGGCCGACTTTGCCGGCCCGGACATCGAGACGACCGAAGACTTGAATCCGAACTTCCCGACCGGGAACTTCTATGGCATCTGGAACGGTGCCGCTGTCATGGACATCCAGTTCGAACAGGGCTTCACTTACGGCGACCTCGCCGCTCGTGTGCCCATGTTCGAAACCGAATACAGCCGCGTCTACGGGTTCGCCGGCCTGCGATACGGCTGGTTCTTCGAACGCTTCTACTGGCGTACGGTGGGCACCGACATCCTCGGCATCTCGTTCCCGCAGGACGTGGCCATCTACACCAACACGCTCTCGCAGCGGATGTATGGCCCGATGCTCGGCTGCGGACACGAGATCTACGTCGGCAAGCGGTTCGCCGTCGGCCTGGACGTCTCCGGTGCCGCCCTCATGAACCTCGCCAAGGAACGCGTGAAGTACAAGCTCGGCGACGAGACCACGCAGGCCAAGCGCAAGCGACTCGAGTACGAACTCGTCCCGAACGTGAACGCCGACTTCAATTTGATGTGGTACCCGATCGAAGGGGTCCAGATCAGCGCCGGCTACTCGTTCCAGACCTACTGGGGCACCCGCTACATGAAAGAGCCGATCGCTTTCAACTTCGGTGCCCTGGACCCGGCGTACAACATCAAGGCCTTCCGTTACGTCTCCATGTTCAACTTCGGCGTCGGCTTCTTCTTCTAAAAGTGAAGTCGGAACCGACCACGTGGGTTCCCCACGGATCGACCTCGCCGGAGGGCCAATGGCCGCTGGCGGGGCGATCCCGTTCCGAAGCGAACCCGCCCGCCGATTGCCGACGCTGCCAGTCCACGTACGATACCCTCCACCATTCCGACGCCGGCACCGGCCGCGCGGCACGAATGCATGATGCGAGGGAGCGAGCATGGCCGACGGACGCGACGGGTCCCTTTCTACGACCCGCCAACGGTATCTCTGGACCGAAATCTTCCGTTGCTTTCTCGTCGCGCTCGATCCGCGCAAACTCCTCGTCGCCGCCGCCGGCATCCTCGCCGTCTCCTGCGGCTGGTACGTGCTTTCCGCGATTTTCCACCGGAACGCCCCGGACGAAAAAGCCGCCATCTACACCGACCTCACTTATCTCAAGGCCGAATTCAAAGGCCACAAACTCCCCGATGGCAAGGACTACGCTGACGACGACTACCTCGCGGAAGGGAAGAAAAAATTCGATCGCGACGAGGCCCAATGGCGCCAACTCAACGCTCTCGCCGGCCCTGGTGGACGTCTCAGCACGATGCCGTGGTACGAAGATCGAGGCTCGAACCCCTATCTGATGTCTTCGACCATCCTCGCCGGGACCGCGATCGACCGCCAGAACGAGATCACGAAGTTCTGGTCGTATTCAATCCCGACCCTCCTCGAACCACTCGTGAAACTGCTCGTCCCCGTTGCCAAGGTCTTTGACAAGGACATCAGCCCGATGACTCGGGTTTATCTCCTCTTGTGTATCCTCTGGAGCTTGGCGTGCTGGGCTTACTTCGCCGGCATCATCACTCGGATCGCCGCCGTCCAGCTTTCCGGTAAGGACCGGATCGGGCTCGGTCAGGCGGTCGCCTTCGTGACCAAACGGTATCTTTCGTATTTGCTTTCGCCAATTGTCCCGCTCGGTATGATCGGCTTCGCCGCTCTCGCTCTCGCCCTGCTCGGGCTTCCCACCCTTCTGCCGTTCGTCGGCGATGTGCTCTATGTCGTTCTTGTACCGCTTGGACTGCTTGGCGGGTTCTTCATGGCCGCCCTGCTCGTCGGACTGATCGGCTACCCGCTCATGTACACCACGCTCAGCGTCGAAGGCAGCGACACATTCGACGCCCTCAGTCGCGCGTACAACTACGTTATGCAGGCACCGTGGCAGTACCTCTGGTACTGTGGCATCGCCACCCTTTACGGCGCGGCCGTCACTTTCGTCGTCGTGCTCCTTGCTTCACTTTCCGTCTACCTCGGCAAATGGGCGCTCTCGCAAACTCCCTTCAACGAGTATTTCCATCAGCAACCGGACTATCTCTTCATCCATGCTCCGGAATCATTGGGCTGGAAACAGCTTCTTCTCCACGGCACACCGCTTGAAAAGCAAGTTCAACTCAACGGCTCGGAATACCAGCTCGTCGACAAAAACCCGACGGAAGCCGAACGCTATCGCAAGACCCTGGCATGGTACAATTATGCGGCGACTTACGTGACGACTTTTTGGCTCACGCTTTTGTTCTTGTGCATGCTCGGATTCAGTTACAGTTTCTTCTGGTCCGCGATGACCGTCGTTTATCTGCTGATGCGCCGACACGTAGACGAAGTGGACCTCGACGAAATCTATCTGGAGGATGACGGAGACGATCTGCCACCGTCCATCATGGTTCCGGCCCCGACGCCGGTTCCGACGTCCACACCAGGTCAGACCGCGTTGCCGATGGTACCGCCGTCCCCTCCGGCGACTGTGCCGTTCACCCCGCCAACGCCACCCGCAACGCAGTGACTGGCCGACATTCCGGCCCCACACCGACCCACGGAACACCTCCGTGGGTTTTTTCACGGAAACCATGGCGCTCCGCTTCGGTCTGCTTCTGATCGCCCTCCTCGCTGCCATCGCGGCATCGGCGACGCTCGGTTCGGTCTTTTTGCCCTTGAGCGAGGTCTGGGCCGCGATCGTTGGCAATGGAACTGAGTCGGCTTCGACAATCGTCCGCGAACTCCGACTTCCGCGTGCGTTTCTGGCCGCCATCGTCGGCGCGTCGCTCGCCGCCAGCGGAGCCGCGTTTCAGAGTCTCTTCCGCAACCCGCTCGCCGATCCGTTCGTCATTGGATCCGCATCCGGCGCGGCCCTTGGTGCTACGCTCGTAATCGCCCTCGGCGCGGCCGGCACCTTCGGTGTGCCCCTCGGTGCCTTCGTCGGTGCGCTCCTGGCGACCGGCGGCGTTTTCCTCTTCGCCTCACTCGGCAAGCCTGGCTCGCTCGTCCACCTCCTGCTCGCCGGTGCAGCCGCCAGCAGTTTCCTCTCCGCGCTCGTCTGGTTGATCCTCTCCACGAAGGACCAGAACGCGATGCAGGTGATCGCCTGGCTCATGGGCAACCTCGCCGGTAAGGGTTGGGCCGGTGTCGTTGGCGCTCTCCCCTTCAGCCTCCTTGGCCTGGCGATACTCCAACTCGCATCCCGACCACTCGATGCCCTCACCCATGGTACCGAGACCGCACGCGCGCTCGGCCTGCCCGTTACCCTCGCCGCTATCGCCATCGTCGGCGGCGCGAGCCTCGCAACCGCCGGTGCCGTCGCCGCCGGCGGGATCATCGGTTTCGTCGGCATGATCGCCCCGCACGTCGCCCGGCGGATCGTCGGCCCCGCCCACCGCGCCCTCACGCCCGCCGCCGCTCTGGTCGGAGCCCTGCTGCTCGTCGTCGCCGACCTTGCCGCCCGCACGCTCGTCGCCCCGACCGAACTGCCCGTCGGCGTCGTCACCGCCATCGTCGGTGCACCAATCTTTCTCGCGATCCTCTGGAATCACCCGAAGCCATGACCGCGATCCTGCGAGCCGAGAACGTCTGCGCCGGCTATCGGGGCCGCTCGGTGCTGGACGGTGTGACGTTCGCACTTGGCGCGGGCGAACTCGTCGGCATTCTCGGCCCGAATGGCACCGGCAAAAGTACGCTCGTTCGTGTCCTCGCCGGCCACCTGCGCCCGACCGCCGGGCGCGTACGCTGCGAAGGCCACGATCTCGCCCACCGATCCGCCGGCTGGATCGCGCGGCGGATCGCCCGCACTCCGCAGGTTGAGACCACCGATTGGCCGGGTGAAGTCTTCGACGCCGTGCTGCTGGGTCGTTCAGCCCGACGCGGCTGGATTCGACCCTTTGGCGCGGAAGACCGAAGCGCCGTGGAACGCTGCCTTGCCGAAACCGGACTGACCGATTTCGCGGCGCGGCGTGTGACCGAACTTTCCGCTGGCGAGGTTCAGCGCGTGCTGATCGCGCGGGCCTTGGCACAGGAACCGAATGTCTTGCTACTCGACGAACCAACTTCGCATCTGGATCCGAAGTACCAATACGCCGTGCTGAACCTCGCGCGCACGCTCACGCTGAATCGGAACCTCGCCGTCGGCATCGTCCTTCACGACCTCGAACAGGCGGCCCGCTGGTGTGACCGCGTCGCGATCCTCGCCGGCGGGCGCATCGTCGGCGACGGCGCGCCGCGAGACACTCTCACCGCCGAACGTCTTTCAAGTGTCTACGATATCCCTATGTCCGTACGGACCGATTCCGACGGCTCAATCCGTATCCAGGTGTTGGGACCGAATTGATGCGTTTGTGGGTTCCTCTCATCGTGTGTCTGGTCGGCTGCGGGGGACCGAAATCGGATCCCGATGTTCCGGCGTCCACCGTACGCGATTCGTTGAGCCGGGACGTACCGATTCCCGTGTCCGCCAAGCGGATCGTCTCGCTGGCCGCTTCGAACACCGAAATCCTCTTTGCCCTTGGACTTGGCGACGCGATTGTCGGCAATACCGAGTTCTGCGACTACCCCGAGGCAGCGAAGACCAAGCCGAAGGTTGGCGGGTTCGCCCCGCAGACGTTCAACGTCGAGGCGATCGCGGCGATGAAGCCGGACCTCGTGCTCGCGGCCGGCGAATTCCAGCGACCGACGATCGAGGCGTTGGAGCGGCTCGGAATCGTTGTCGCGGGATTCCAAGGAGAATCGATCCAGGAGATCGGCCGAAATATCGGATCGATCGGTCGATTGACGGGACGATCCGAAGCATCCGACATGGTGGTACGCGAGATGGAGGCCACGCTCGCCGCCGTGGCTCAGCGCGTGAGCGGTCGACCGAGGCCGAAAGTGTTCTACCTGGTGTCGGACGATCCACTCATGACTGCAGCATCGAAGTCGATGATCTCCGAAGCGATTTCGCTCGCGGGCGGCGAGAATATCTTCGGCGACCTCGACGGCGACTATGTGCGAATTTCGGACGAGGAGGTGCTGCGTCGCAACCCGGGGACGGTGCTCGTGCCTCAGTACGGCCACAGTGGTCGTGCGACTTCGCCCAAAGTGCTTGGATCACTCGAAGCCGTGAAGCGCCATCGCGTCTTTCCGGTCGACGCGGATCCGATCTCGCGGCCGGCACCTCGCATCGTGGCGGCCGTCGAGCAGATTGCGCGCATCCTACATCCGAAGGATTGAAATCGTATAACATCCTCCATGATCGTCCTTATCGACAACTACGATTCGTTCACCTACAACCTGGTGCAGCGTTTCGGCGAACTGGATCCGACACTGCCGATGCGCGTGTTCCGCAACGATTGCATCACGCTTGCGGAACTCGAGTCGCTCAACCCCACGCACCTGATCATCTCGCCCGGACCCTGCACGCCAAAGGAAGCCGGGATTTCCAACGAAGCGATGAAGGCATTCGCCCCGCGCATTCCGGTTTTCGGCGTTTGCCTCGGTCACCAGTGCATCGGCCATAATTACGGTGGCGAAGTGATCCGAAATGCCCGCATCATGCATGGCAAGGTGTCGCCGATCCACCACGACGGCCGGGGTGTGTTCGCGGGTCTCTCAAACCCCTTCGAGGCCACTCGCTACCACTCGCTCGTCATCAAGCGTGAGACTTGGACGAATCCCGATTTTGAGGTGTCCGCCTGGACCGCCGAAGGCGAGATCATGGGTGTGCGCCACAAATCGTGGCCCTTGCACGGCGTGCAATTCCACCCCGAAAGCTTTCTCACGGTCGAAGGTCCGAAACTGCTCCGAAACTTCCTTGACTTGGCACCCGTTCGTCGCACTTAGGACTTGAGAGTCTTTTCGAAGATGACGAGGTTGGCGGAACGGGATGCATCCCATCGAATACCGACGATGTCGTAACCGAGTTCGATCGCCAGGTGGAGCATCGGACGCTGTTGGTTGTAGCATTCCAACCGGATCGTCGCGTAGCCCTTTTCGGCCGCCCATTTCTGGGCGACCTCGATCAACTGCGCCCCGATTCCCATCCGGCGGACCTGGGACTCGACCCCGTAGAACCAGGCAAAGTAGGTGTCGGGCTTTAGTTCAAATCCCAGAAAGAACCCGACCGGTTCTTCACCCTGACGCGCGATCAGTCGCAACGGATTCTGACGACCCTGGAATCGTCGTTCGAACGATTCCAGCGTCCGCAACGGCCGGAAAATCTTGTTGAACATTTCCACGATTCGCGGCAACTGCTCCGGTCCCGCTACCTCGATGGCGATTTCAGACATCTGCGGCCCCCGTGGCGTGTCAGTGGCCCGGCCGATACAAACCGGCAATCAGTTCGTCCCATGTGGGAACGTTCCAGTTGGCCACGACATCGCGCATGGCGAGATCCGCCGGCGTCTCGCCTTCGACAGCGGCAGCGTCGGTGCCATCGTCGAACGCCTCGGCACCGTCCGCTGGATCCGCAATCGTTTCGCCCGAATCCGGCCCACCACCCTTGCGGCGGCGCCGACGGCGACGACGACGACGCTTGCCATCTTCGCCTTGTTCATCCGACTCGGATGATGGCTCGGAAGACAAGTCCGGCTCCAAAGCCGTGTCCTCGAAGTCTTCGGCGTCCGGCATTTCCGGGAGAGGCGGTTCGACGGGTGAGTCGATCAAAGGGGCCGCAGGAGACGGTTCGTCGCCAAGCCCCAATTCTTGGGCCAGGGACGACCACGAATCATCGGCCGCGAATTCGTTGTTGTTCATCTGGTTACTTTATCGCGCCAGCGGGAAGGCGGACACGACGCCTGGTACGAACGATTCGCGGACGCTCGCCGAAGCGAGATTGCGCGGCGCACCGATCTCCAGAACGCGATCGCCCGGTTCAGCGCCAAAGGCCTCGACGAGCACGCTGACCGTGTCGCCGGTGTCGGGCAGTTCCTCGCGATAAATCACGTAGGCGCCATCCCCGCCGGGGAGGCTCGCGACCACGTGTGCGAGCAAAACATCCGACAGGCCCAATGGCTTCGGCAGTCCCGGCAACAATCGATTGGCGAATTCCGTCACGGCGTGTTCCAACAGCTCGCGCGGCGGCAAAACGAGAAAGGTAGCCACGATCGATCCTCCCACTTCGGCAGTGGTGGAGGTATCGGCTCGCGACTGGCCAGCGCATGCTACAAGAGGCCGGGGTTCCCGGCGGGATTTTTGCTCCGCTGTGTTCCCGACCGCGCCCCCGGCACGACCGCGCGCCGGGGGTAAAAATCCGGGGTTCAAGCCAGAAGTTTTTTGATGAGAACCTGCGACCGGCGATTGCTACGATCGTACGATTCGCGTCGGGCCGGCGGGAGGTCGTCAGGGGTCCCGAGCGAAAATCCGCCTTTTTGGATGAAGTAGTTGATCGCTTGAGTGGAAAGACAGAAGAATTCCCCAAAGCCCCGGGAGCGGGCAACATTCTCGGCATAGGCGATCAATCGACCGCCGATCCCCTTGTTCTCGTAGCCGGCATCAACATAGAGCGACGCGAACTCGGCCTTGCCCAGTTCCGGGTACGTGTGCAACGCCGCGCAGGCCACCGGGTTTTTGTCCACTTCGAAGACGAAATAGTCGGCGATGTTCCGCTCGATGTCGGCGCGCGAGCGCTTCATCAATTCCTCGGACTGAATCCCGCGCCGGATCAGGTTATAGATCGCGCGGATGTCCTTCTTTTGGGCCGGCCGGATCGACTGGTATTCGTTCGTGTAGATCAGCGTGCCAATCCCCTCGTTGGAAAAGACTTCGCTGAGGAGGCCCTCTTCTTCTCCTCCGTCGATGATGTGAATTCGCTCGATCCCCTCCTTGCCGGCGCGGATGGAGTGGGTCAGTTTCGTGACGGCCCCATTCGTCAGTTCGGCGCGGTGTTTCTTGAGAAAAGCGTCGGCCTCTTCGATGGTCATCTGACGGATCACGCCCCCGGGTCCGCGAATGCCGCCTTCCCCCGTGAGATAGATGAGTTTCACCGCGCGCAGGCTCCTCGCGATTTCCACGGCGACGGCGTCGGAGTTCAACCGGTACGAATGCCCGACGCCGTCGCAGCCGATTGGCGGAATCACGGGGATGATGTCCCGCTCCATGAGAGCGGCGAGGAGTTCGACGTCGACGCGTTCGACGCGACCAGTGAACTTGCGATCGACGCCGCCGAGGATGCCCGCCGGGTGGGCGACGACCGCGTTCGGGCATGCGCCGCGCAGGTCGTTCGCCGAGAGGCCTTCGAGAATCTCGTGGGTCACGCGGTTCGCGGCCGAGATGGCGACGTTCAACGTCGGCGCATCGGTTACCCCGGTACCGTCGATGTTCGACGGTTCGATCTTCACCTGTTCCGCATAGCGACGGATCTGATGCGCCGCCCCGTGGACGAGCGCCACACGGATGCTCAGGCTGCGCAGCAGCGCGATATCGAGCAGGAGGTTCGGGAAGTTCTCGTCCTCGACGACGGCACCGTCGATGGCGATCACAAACGTCCGGTCGCGAAACCGCGGCACATAGCGCAGGATCTCGCGGAGGTTGGTCAGCCGGAACATGGCGCGGGTCGGACCTCGTTCACTCGCGGGGGATGACTAGAATATAACGAACCTAACGGACCATCATAGGCCGAAGCGTCAAAACGATCTGGAGCGAGAGTAATGCCCGAGAATGTCGTGATCGTCGGTTCCGGCCCCGCCGCATGGACCGCCGCCATTTATGCCGCCCGCGCGCAGCTCAATCCGCTCGTGTTCCAGGGGAACCCGCACGACGTCAAAAACCAGCAAAACGGCACGATTCCGCTGGGGCAGCTGGCGCTCACCACGGAAGTTGAAAACTTCCCGAGTTGGCCTGCCGGCGATACCCGGGCGTATCTCAAGTCGGCCTTGAAAGACCCCTACGACCTGCCGTTCTGGGTGGAACAGAATCAGGAACAGCCCACCCACGGTATCAACGGACCGGAGTTGATGGCCCTCATGCGGCAGCAGGCCATCAATTACGGAACCCGCATCGAATCGAAGGACGTTGTCAAGGTCGACCTCAAATCTCGACCCTTCGCTGTTACGACTCACGACGGCGAGACCGTCCATGCGCATACGCTCATAATCGCCACTGGTGCCCGCGCGAACTATCTCGGCCTACCGAGCGAAGACCGCTTCAAGAACAAGGGCGTGTCGGCATGCGCGGTTTGCGACGGTGCGTTGCCGCGATTCAAGAACAAACCGCTCGCCGTCATCGGGGCGGGCGACACGGCTTGCGAGGAGGCGATGTATCTCACGAAGTTCGCCAGCGAGGTGCATATGCTCGTCCGACGGGACGTGTTCCGTGCCAGCAAGATCATGGCCGACCGGACGGCCGCCAATGCGAAGATCCGGATTCACTGGAATACGGAAGTTGAAGAAGTGCTCGGCGACGACAACCCGCGCGTCGGCGTAACCGGTGTTCGAGTGCGGAACAACAAGACCGGTGAAAAATCCACGCTCGACGTGACCGGCATGTTCTGCGCCATCGGCCACACACCGAACGTCGCTTTCCTCGAGGGGCAGGTCGCTTTGACCGAATCGGGCTACCTCAAATGGACGACCGTGGCGAGGACCTACACCAGTGTCGAAGGCGTCTTCGCCGCGGGCGACGTGGCGGACGACTACTACCGCCAGGCCATCTCCGCCGCCGGAACCGGCTGCATGGCCGCCCTCGACGCCGAACGCTTTCTCGGCCACCACGGATTGATCTGATTTTTCGGTTCCTTCCACCGACCGAATCGAACATGATGGCGGGGTTCCCTTCCCACCCCGGATTGGCCCGCCATGTTTGATCGAACGCTTTTATCCCGCCGCGACTGTCTATCGTTGATTGGTGCCGCTACGTTGCTCGCTCCGGTCCGGGCTTCGGCGCAATCCCCGGCGATGGCGCCCCTCAACCGTTTCCCGCGTATGGTGCAGGAGCATTTCGTCACGCGCGTGCGCGAGGCCGAGGCGATCGGGGGGAAACGCAGGGCCGGCTTGAATTCGAAAGCCGATGCCGAGAACTATGTCAAAGATGTGCGGCGACGGATCGCCGACTGTTTCGGCCCGTTCCCTGGCAAGACCCCGTTGAACGCCCGCATCACCGGTGTGGTCGACCGAGACGCCTATACCATTGAGAAAGTTCTGTTCGAGAGCCGTCCAGGATTTCTTGTTTCGGCGAACGTCTACGTGCCCAAAGGCATCACCGCGCCGCGTCCCGGCGTCGTCGGTTCCTGCGGGCACTCCTCCAACGGCAAGGCAGCCGAGGCTTACCAGGCCTTCGCGCAGGGTCTGGCGCGGCAGGGTTACGTTACGCTGATCTTCGATCCGATCGGTCAGGGCGAACGCGTCCAGTATTCGCACATCGATATCAAGCACCGTCCACGCGTTGGCGTCGGCGAGCACCTCCACGCCGGCAACCAGCAGTTCCTCGTCGGGGAATTCTTCGGCAGCTGGCGCGCCTGGGACGGCATCCGCGCCCTCGACTACCTCCTCACCCGCAAGGAGGTCGACCCGACTCGCGTCGGCATCACGGGGAACTCCGGCGGCGGCACGATGTCCACCTGGCTCTGCGGCGTCGAAGGCCGGTGGACCATGGCCGCACCCGCCTGCTTCGTCACCACCTTCCGACGGAATCTCGAGAACGAACTGCCCGCCGACACCGAACAATGCCCCCCGCGCGTGCTCGCCCACGGCCTCGACCATGCCGACTTCCTGGCCGCGATGGCGCCGAAACCCGTCGTCATCCTCGCGAAGGAACAAGATTTCTTCGACGTCCGCGGATCCGAGGAGGCGTTCGCCCGACTCAAAGAGCTTTACAAGCTTCTTGGCGCCGAAGAAAACATCAAACTCCACACCGGCCCGACCGACCACGGCTACTCAATCGAAAACCGCGAGGCGATGTATCGTTGGTTCAACGCGATCACGAAAATCTCCGACGCGACGATGGAACCGAAGCTGACGATCGAAAAGGACGAGACTTTGTACTGTACCCCGAACGGACAGGTCGCCGAGTTGAAATCCCGGACGGTCTACTCCTTCACCGTGGACCGCTCGCGGGAACTGTCCCTGCAGCGGCCGAAGCACGACGCCGCAAGCCTGTCGAGGGCGCTGCGCGATGCGCTCAAGATGCCTGAGGCGAAAGGCGTGCCGGAATTCCGCATCCTTCGCGGCATCGCGGGGCGCAAGTATCCCAAGCCGGCGGCGTCGGTTTACGCCGTCGAAACGGAGCCGAATGTCTTCGGCCTCGTGTATCGACTGGCGGACAAGCGGCTCGACTCGCGGCCCAGCCAATCGAAGGAGCCGGCGATACTCTACGTCTCGCACCACTCCGCCGATACGGAACTGCGGGACGAACCGCTGATCGCCGAAATCGCCAAGGCTGAACCGAAATCCGTCCTTTACACGCTCGATGTGCGCGGGATCGGCGAATCCCGTCCCGACACCTGCGGCGCGAACCAGTTCCTTTCGCAGTACGGCAGCGACTACTTCTACGCGATCCACGCGATCATGCTGGATCGGCCCTATGTCGGCCAGAAGACCTTCGACGTGCTGCGCGTACTGGACTGGCTCGCGAACTTCGGCCACTCCGAGGTGCACCTCGTGGCGAAGGGTTGGGGCGCGATCCCTGCCACGTTCGCCGCGGTCCTGTCGGATCGCGTCAAACGGGTGACGCTCAAGAACGCGTTAACCTCGTATACCGCGATCGCGGAGTCGGAGGATTACGATTGGCCGCTCTCGGCGCTGGTGCCGAACGCTCTGGCGTCGTTCGATCTGCCCGATTGTTACCGAATCCTGACGGCAAAAAAGCTCCGGTCAATCGATCCGACCGGAGCGCACAGTTGACGGAGGTCAGGGTTTTTCTGCCGACATACGACGGTGCTCGGCGGCCCGGACGGGGTCGCCCGACTTTTCGTAATAGCGCGCGAGAGCACCGTGCGCGGCGGCGTGGCCGGGATTGGCTTCGAGGGCCTTTTCGCACCAATAGATCCCCAGCTTTTCGCGGCCGATTTCCAGCAAGGCGCGCCCAACTTCCGCACAGTCGTCGGCCGGCGGGGCCATGCTCTTCGCGATGGCTTGAAGGAGGTCGTTCGTGCGATCGACGAGCGCCTTCTTGCGATCGTATTCCGCCATGACTTTCGCCGACTCTTCCGAACGGCCCTCGAGGCCCAGCAGGCTGGCCAGCTTGAAAAGGGCTTCGGTGTCGGACGGATCGGCGGCGAGCACGCGGCGTAGGTACGCCTCGGCCTCGGCGTTCCGACCTTCCTGTAACTCCAGTTCGGCGAGTGCCACGAGCAACGCAGGGTCGTTGGGGAGGTGCGTCAGGGCCGCTTCCATGTTCCGGCGGGCCGGTTCGAACTGTCCGAGCAGGAACTGGCAAGTCCCCAGTCTCGCCTGAACCTGAGCGTCCCGCGGCGCGATGCGCAGGCAATGTTCCAGGTGCGGCAGCGCCTTCGGGGCCTGTTTGTCCTCCAGGTACATTTCGGCGACTCGCAATCGCACCGGCACGAGATCGGGATCAATTTCCAGTGCCCGGTCGTAGTCCTTGCGGGCCGCCGGTGCGTTATCCAGCCGTTCCAGCACCCATCCCCGCCACTGATACGGCTTGGCCAGACCGGGCTGTTTTTCGATCCAGAAACTCAGGCACGAATATGCGGGCTTATATCGAAGTTTGACGAGATACGCCTTGGCAAGCGATTCCAGAATGATTGCGGTTTCGGGGTGATTCTTCTCGGCGAGGTCGATGAGTACGCCGGAAAGTTGGTCGACCTCCCCAGTCTGGACGCGCAGGAGGAGGAATTCGAGTTGGATGCGTTCGGTCCGGCCGACGAGTTCAATGATCCGGTTCAGGTGGTGTTCGGCGCCGGGAAAGTCGCCGATGAGTCGTGCGGCGCGGGCGGACAGCAAAAGGACATCGGAATTGCGTCCAAGGATCAAGCGTACGAATTGGAGTCGCCGAACGGCGTCGGCGGGCCGATCAGCGGCGAGATCGCGTTCGGCGGCCTCGTAGGCGCACCACGCGGCCCAACGGAGACCGAAGGCCGTGATCAACAGGAGCGACAGGAGCGTGAGGAGAACAATCCGCGGATGACGGAAGAGGCGTCGGCCAAATCGGATTGGCCAGAAGAACAGCGTGCGAACGAGGCTCAGCATGCGAGGGCCGATTGAAAGTACAGCGGGAGCAGTCGACGGCAGTCGCTTACTCCCGAGTATTACGAGAGGTTCAATCGGTCAGTTCGATGTTGTGGACCTGCCGCCCCTTTTCGAGCGTGATCGTCAGGGGCGAGGTCTTGGGGTTGTTGTATTTTTCGGGAATCTTGACGTAATTCTCAGCGGCGGTCGACGTGGCTGGAGCCGCGCCGGCGTCCCCGCCGGGAGCCCGTTGCTGATTCATCGCCATGCTTTTCATTCGCCGTTCGGAGTCCGCGGTTTTTCGAGCGCCGGCCATCGGATCCCGCTTCGGATTGATCGACTCGGTTTCGACGACGATGATCGCTTCGCCCACGGGCAAGTCCACAGCGCTATAGGTCCCATCGGGGCTGATCTGGCCGTCGTATGGGGTCCCCGCAGCAGTGAAGAATCGCAGTGATCCAGCTTTCAATGGCTTTCCGGCATAACTGATGCGTCCGGAGACTTTTGCCGGTGCGAGCGCGTTACCGGACGAACACCCAGCCGCGAGAAGCAGTGCCAGACCAAGGGTGCACAGGAGTTTGCGAGAGTCTGTCATGAGGAGGAGTCCTGGAAGAGGATGGAAATGAAACGGGTCGGTTCATTCGCAGAAGCCGAATGAACCGACCCGGACGAATCAGAAACGCCAGACGTCAGTTCCAGTCGGCACCCATCGGAAGACCATCGTTCGGCACCATGGCTCGTACCCAAGTCGACAGGTCGGTGGTAGTTCGCATGTTGCGAACGCTACCATCGACCAGAAGAACCTGAATGCCGGATGCCGAAAACGACTGCAACCGCCTCGGGTCGCATTGATCGACCTTAGGAGCGGATTGCGGGGCGGTCATGTAAACGGAAATGCCCGTGTTGGCATCGAAAGGGTAGGCGTTCGTGCCGGTCTTGGGGATCGCACCGAGGTTATCCCAACCGCCATTCGTTCCGGCACCAGGTACGGCATTCACCCAGTACGAAGGCGAATTGAATGCGTTTTGGGAAGCATGGAACTGAGTAACCGGGCCCGGCAGCGTGCCGTCTTCCTGCCAGCTGCGCTCTGCGTAGACGGTGGAATTATCCCATTGGGGCCCGGGACCGCAAATCGCATAGCGTTCGAAGAACGCGATGGTATTCGAGGTTCCATCTTGGAATGAGGCGGGCATACGGGCCTTGCCGCCAATCTGCCAGTCTTCGCCCCAACCGCCGCCGAACGCGTGCCAGTTCGAGTGATAGCTGGCCGCACCGCCCCTGTCCCACGCGATTCCAGTTGCAGGAACGCTCGGATCATGCGGTGCGATATAGGTCCGCACCACACCACCGGGGACCGCAGTGTTCTTGGTCCGCCAAGACTGGCTACCGCTACCGCCGGTGCCATCGCCGGGCGAAATCCAAGATGCCTTGTAAAGGTTATCCTGTTCGATGTAGGGCAAGAGGAAATAGTGCATCGTTCCGAAGCGGGACGGCACGCTGTCGAGACCCCAGTTGGTGCCTTCGCCGGTGCTTGGGAAGCAGCCGGTCGTGGTCGGGAACTTGCCGTGCGTGTCGTGGCAGGCGTGGAGGCCAATGCCAATCTGCTTGAGGTTGTTCGCGCTTTGCGCACGAGCCGCAGCCTCGCGAACCTTTTGAACAGCGGGCAGAAGCAGCCCGATCAGGATCGCGATGATTGCGATCACGACCAATAATTCAATAAGCGTGAATCCCTTCGTCAATCGACGAGTGAGATGAACCATAAGAACCTGCCTGGGAAAGAGTGGAGGCCACGGAGATCGAGGCCACAGGCCAGAATGAAATATCCCAACTATCTTGATTAACCGCGCGCCACCTGTCCAGTCAATGAAAAAACTCTGAAAATTCCGGAATTCGGGAACTCTTTTTGGCAAACCCGAACTGTAATAATGAGAACCGGTCGGCCTTCTCCGATTCGATTTCCTAGAACGCGATCCAATCTCGTAAACCAAGCACAAGCCAATTACCGGGCGAGTCGGCGACGAGGTACGCAAACGAGACCATGACGACCGCTTCGAACCGCACGTCGCGTCTGAGCACTTCGACGGGTTACACCGCGATCTTCCTCGCCCTTTTTGCGGTTGTGCTCGCTTCGCAAGCCGCCCGCAACCCCGATCTGCTGCTGGCACTCGCCCACGGCCGCGACCTTCTCGCCGGAACCGTGCGTCCCGCCACGGGCTGGTTGTTCGAAATACCAATATACGGCCTGTTTCGCGTTGGTGGCGAATGGTCGCTGGTGGCCGCGAAGACTGTCATCCTCGCATTGGTCCCGATCCTGCTGGTCCGATTCCGCAGCGGCCTTGGAGGCTGGACCACCACGTTGATCATCGGTCTGGCGGTGCTGGCGATGAACCACCGCACGCCGGTGGGGCCAATGGTTGTCTCACTGGTGCTCTTCACCCTTCTACTCCGTCGCGACTCGCTCGCGGCCGAGCAAACCGGCCCGCGCTCCTTCGATTGGAGATCCCTCCTCGGCATCGCGGTCTGGGCGAACGTACACGATTGGTGGATGATTGGCGTCGCGGCACTAATGGCCATCGATATCGGCCGAAGGCTCGATCGCGGGCGGTCGGGTACGCCGCCCGGCTGGCTGGCCATTCTCGCAAGGCCCGCGGCGGGATGTCTTTCGCCGTTCCTGTTTGAAGGCCCCAAACTTCCGACCAATCTCGGCTGGCTGTTCGGGCGAGCCGACGCGACGGGGCTGGAGTCCTTTGCCGCACGGATTCACTCGCCCTTCTCGGAGGCATTCCGCACGATCTTTCTCGAAACGCCCGCGGTGTTGGCGTTCTATTTGCTGTTATCCTTGGGGATCGCGACGTTCCTGGTGTCGGTCCGCAGTTGGAGTTGGGCGCGGGTTCTCCCTTTTGCGATTCTCGCAGGATTGAGCAGCCTCGAAGCGCGGCTGATTCCCTTGTTCGCGGTCGTCGCTCCGGTTGCGATCTTCGGGAATCTCGCCGCGAAGCGAGATAGCTCGATCCTGCCGCGCCGTTCGATCCTTCTCAACATCGCCGGTACTCTCACGGCGGGTGCGTTCCTGCTCGCCGCCTGGCCCGGCTGGCTGCAATTGAAACCGTTCGAACCGCGTAGCTGGCGGTTCCACCCCCCGGCGGACATCGTGGCCGGCGCCCAGGCCTACTGCCGCACCGAAGCGCATCGCTTGCCCGGCGCGAAGACGCTCCATCTCGTCCGCGAGACGCACGCCGCGTTTCGCTGGCATTGCCCCGACGACGCCGGCATCGTCGACGATCGCGCCATCGACTCGCTGCTCGCACCGGCGGAGCGTCTGGCCCAAGCGGATCAACTCCTCGACGATCTCGGCATCGATCGCGTGGTCGTCCGCGGCGGCGATCCGCTCTGCGATCTTCACCTCGCCCGCCTCGCCACGTGGACCGACCGCTGGCAGTTGATCGGCACGGGCGGGGGGATCGCGGTCTTCGCCCGCCGGGATCCGTCCGCGTCCGCAACCGTGGAACTCGATCTGGATCGGCTCGCACTCCAACCGGCATCGGAATCACTCCCTCCCCTCGATCCGCCACTTCCAACGGACGAATCGTTCGTTCGCCGGCACTTTTGGACGGATCCGCCGGCGGCCTTCGCGTCGCGGGACGAAGCCCGTCTGCTACTGAAACTGGTGGAATCCGAAGGTGTGTCGGCGCCGATGCGGCACCTTCAAGCCTGGGAAACGTCACAGGCCGTCGGCCTGATCGGTGGCGTCAACCCGGTGATCGGCAACCCGATCACCGCAGCGGCCCTTCGCGGCCATCTGTTCCGCCCCGCACTGCCCGACGACGATCCCTTCGCGAAGGCGGGGCCGCCGGCAATCTCGCGCCTCGTATTCGCCATGCAGCAGCGCTTCGCCGCCGATCGGGGCCACGTCACGCCTAGCCGTGTCTACGCGGCGATCCGGGCCGCCCGGAGTGCGGTGGCCGAGTCGCCGAACGATTCGCTCGCCCACCTGCTGCTGGCAAGGGCCTATCAAGCGCTGCCGCAACACACCCAGGAACAACGCTGGGCCGCCCGCCTGCCGCGTATCGCCCGACTGCGGAATATCCAGGCCAGCGCCGCCTACAACCGGGCCATTCAACTCAACCCCGACCTCGCGGAAGCCCACTACGAACTCGGCCAGCTCTATCAGGGTGCCGGCTGCTTCGATCTCGCCGTCAACCACCTCAAGTCGTGGCGCAAACTGGAAATCCTCCGCCTCCGCCTCGGGGGCGACCGGAGCCGTCTGGAACAACTCGAACCGATCATGGATCGCATGGAACGCGAGGTTGCGAGGCAACTCGCGGGCTTCGAGAAGGAATCCGCACGGATTTCGGTCGGCGATCGCGCCGCCGACGCCGTGCGCCGCGGACTCGGCGGCACCGCACGCGATCTGCTGCTGAAATCCGACGTCTCCGCCTTCGGCCGCATCGGTACGGAAATCGAAATCGATTTCCTCCTGCGCACCGGACGGCCCCGCGAAGTCCTCGACTGGTTGGAACCGGACGTTCAGGGAACGCTCGGCGCATTCCCCTACCGTTGGTCCCGTGCCCAGGCACGTGCGGCATTGGGGCAGTACGCCCCGGCCCGCAAGGAACTGGCCGCGGCCCTCGGCGACGCCGGCACCCTCCCCACGCCCGAAAGCGTCGGCCGGCGAGCGGGCGAGTTGCTCGGCGTCGCCCTGATGGACGAACACGCCAACCGCGGCCAGCTCCCCCAATGGCTGCTCCACGCACTGCGGCATTCCGACTTCTTCAACCACATGCTGGATGTCGAATCCACCCTCGGTCGCGAATGCGAAATGGTCGTCCTCGACGGGCTTCTCGCGTTCGAGAGCGGCCGGATGGACGAAGCCCGCGCCCGATTCGCATCGGTCGTCGCGTTTGCGCCCCGGCGCGGCGCGTCGGGCCAGTTGAACGCTCCCGCCGTCGAGATCGCCCGCGAGGCGCTCCTACTGCTCGAGCCATTCCGGGGGAATTGACATCCCTTTCCTCGTAGGATGGTGCCAAACCCAAGGGACTCCCATGAGCCGCGCCGCCACTGAATACCGCTACGAGAAGCTGACCTGGCCGGAGATCAACGACGCCGTCGATCTGAAGAAGATCTGCATCGTCCCCTGCGGCGCCGTCGAGCAGCACGGCCACCATCTCCCGCTCGACGTCGATCTCGTCTGCCCCGTCGGCATCGCCACCGGAGCCGGGAAGGCAATCCCCGACAAACTCCTCGTGCTCCCCGTCGTCGCCTACGGATACACCGGCCACGTCATGGACTTCCCCGGCACCATCAACACCGACTTCGAACACTTCCAGCACGGCGTCCTCGACATCACGAAGAGCCTCGCCTACCACGGCTTCAAAAAGATCATCCTGTTGAACGGCCACGGCTCGAACATGCCGAACCTCGACCTCGTCGCCCGCCGGGCGAACCTTGAGACGGACGCGGAGTGCTGCGTGATCGCCTGGTGGAACCTCCTGACCGTGGACAAGTCCTTCCTGCCGAGCTGGCGCGAGAGCAAGTTCCCCGGCGGCTGCTCGCACGCCTGCGAACTGGAGACGAGCCTGTACCTCTACCTCGACGGCGACAACGTGCGGAAGGACAAGATTGAGAGCGGCACCATCAGCTTCAACGACGAGGACAGTCCGTTCAATTGGGTGGACCTGTTCGGCGCCGGCCCGGCGACGCCGGTGTCGTGGACGAGCAGCTACTCGGCCACCGGCACGCTCGGCGACGCCGAAAAGGCGACCGCCGAGAAGGGGAAGCGGGCCTACGACGAGGCGGTGAAGCAGTTGGTACGGTACGTGACCTGGTGGCAGTCGCGACCGAAGGACGTGCGCCGCGACCTGCACCGCACCCCGCCGACGATGCTAATCCCGTGGGGACAACGGCCAGTCGAAGCAAGGGATTAACCGCAGAGATCGCAGAGGACGCAGAGGACGCAGAGAGAAGAACGAATAGACTTTCAACCCTCATCCAATTCTTCTCTGCGATCTCTGCGATCTCTGCGGTGAAAATTCTTCGGAGTATGTCGAATGACCATCGCCGACATTCGTCTCACCGGCCTCGCGGGCGGTACCGTCGAAGGGGGATGGGCGAAGGAACTCGCCCCCGAAGACGACGTCCACACCATCGTCGAGGTCGTCGCCAGCGACGGCCGCGTCGGCGTCGGCAGCGTCTTCACCAGCAGCGCCCTCGTCGGCGCGGCGGCGAAGCTCCTGCGGCCGTTCCTCATCGGCGAACGCGCCGACGAGCCGGCGCGCGTGAGCGAAAAGCTCCGCCAGCACACCTTCTGGCAGGGCCGCGGCGGCTCCGTCGAGCACGCCATCAGCGGCATCGACATCGCCCTGTGGGACCTCTTCGGCAAGATTGTCAACCAGCCCATCGCCCGGCTGCTCGGCGGCTGCTACCGGACAAAGATCAAACCGTATGGCTCGCTTCTCTTCGACGAACTCGATCCTCTTCGCGAGAAGCTGAAGCAGGCCGTCGGGCGCGGCTTCAGGGCAATCAAGCTCGGCTGGAAGCCATTCGGCCGACGCGACTCGAAGTTCGACGAACTGCTCGTCCGCACCGCCCGCGAGACGGTCGGGCCGGACGTTGAACTGATGATCGACGCCGGCGGCAGCGAGGCGTTCTGGCCCCACGGCTACAAGTGGGCGCTCCGCACCGCCCAGATGCTCGCGAACTACGACATCACCTGGTTCGAGGAAGCGCTGCCGCCTGACGACTTCGCCGGATTCGCCGAGCTTCGCCGGCACTCGCCGGTGCCGATCGCGACGGGGGAATGCCTGACCCGCCGGCAGGGTTTCCGACCGCTCTTCGAGGGGAAGTGCGTGGACGTCGTTCAGCCCGATTGCACGAAGTGCGGCGGCCTGACGGAGGCGTGGCGTATCGCGTGGGAAGCCTACGAGCGCAACGTGCTCTGGGTGCCGCACGGCTGGAACACCGCCGTCGGGCTGGCGGCGGACATCCAGATGGCGTGCGCGATGCCGGTGGCGAAGTACGTCGAGTTCCTGACGCCGTCGCCGTACGTCGATGACTTAATTTTGAATCCGTTCCGGCCGGACGCCGACGGAATGCTGACGCTGCCAGACAAACCCGGGATGGGAATCGAACTCAATCCCGAGGCGATGAAACGGTTTGGCGTGAAATCATAATCGGATCAGTGCAAAACGAGAAAATTAAAAATGACGGAAACCGTTTTCCATTCATCATTTCTCATTTTGAATTGATCCGTTCATTGTTTGTCATCGACTGAGTTATTCACTGGCAACGGCCGATACCGGTAACTCCACCACGACAATCCGCCCAGCAGCAACACGACAACGTACACGTCGAAGATCGGGTCCCACGCCTCGCGGCCCTCGAAGCCCATTCCTTCCCGCCAGTCGGCGAACGCGCCGACGAAGCCCTGCGACGCCATGGCACCGAGGACGCCCATGCCGTTCATCAGGCCGAAGAGCGAGCCGACGTGCGTGCCGCACTGCGGGATCGCGACCGACCACCAGTTGGGGAGCGTGACGTGCATGGCGCAGAAGGACGCACCCCAGAACGCGGCGAGGGCGTAGGCGTCATCGCACTGGATGCCGAGGAAGAGGCACGTCGCCGCAACGAAATAACAACCGACGCCGAGATAGCGACGAGCGTTGATGGCGTTCGAGCAGTGTCGAGGAATCCAGTCCGCGATCCAACCGCCGAAGAGCACGCCGAGGGCGGAGCCGGCGAGGACGAACGAGGAGAACCAGCCGGCGGTGCGGTTGTCGAGGCCGCGGGCCGTCTGGAGATACTTGGTGAACCAGGAGTAGAAGAAGTAGGTGTAGAACGCGCCGCAGATCATGATGGCGCAGAGCGTGAGGATGCCGCGATTGGTGAGCGCCGCCCGCCACGGGATCGGGGCGTGCTCGTTGGCGGTGAGCGTACCGCCGGCGCGGATCGTTTCCAACTCCTTCTCGTTCACGCTCGGATGTTTCGCCGGATCGTCGCGGAACCAGAGCCAGAAGCCGACGGCCCAAACGACGCCGACGAATCCGAACGCGACGAACGCCCAACGCCAGCCGACGTGGTGGATGAGTTGCCCCGTGGCCGCCGGCGCGACGACGGCGCCGATCTGCGACGCCGCAATCATCAACCCCTGCACCCGGCCGCGCTCCACGACGGGGAACCAGCGAGCGATGACGCGAGCCGCGTTCGGGTACGCCCCCGCTTCCCCGGCGCCGAACAGGAACCGCACGACAATGAGCGTCAGCAATCCGGAACAGGCGCCCGTCAGCCCCGTGAAGATCGACCACCAGATGACGATGCGCGTCAGGACGTTCCGCGAGCCGTGCTTGTCGCCGAGCCGGCCGGTGGGAATCTCGAAGAGTCCGTAGGCGAGCGTGAACGCCATGAGCACGTAGCTCATCTCGGAGTTGCTGAGGCCGAATTCGTCCTGGATCGGCTTCACCGCCTGCGACATGCAGAGGCGATCGAGGTAGAGCACCGCGGACAGGCCGCAGAGCCACGCGGCGACGGTGAAGCGGGCGCGGGTCGGTGGTTCCGCTTCGAGTGGGTTCGTCATGTGGGCGAGGCGGGACTCGAACCCGCACACCATTGCTGGTAGGGGATTTTAAGTCCCCGGCGTCTGCCATTCCGCCACTCGCCCCTCGGCACCTCCATCATCCGGTTCGGACTCCGGAGCGGCAAGGGACGCAAAGTATCAGAAAAGGTTCGACTCGCCGGATGTGGCCGTGCGGCCGTTCGGATCGGAGTGGCGCAATCGCAAGCGGTCGGGAGTCAGTACTGAGAACGCTCCGGTCAGATCATCGGCGTTATCGCGAATCGCCTGAGAAACGATTTCGGCTTTCGTCGGATTATCCAAGCCCTCCAACCGAATGAGAAGTATCCCAGCATGAGCCGATCCACGACGATAAACCAGTTCGCCGAAGTCCTTGTCTTCCGTCACAAGTATGGCACTGTTTTGATTCGCGATCGACAGGACTTGATCGTCCGAAACACCGGATGATGATTCCGCGATGGAGATGACAACATGACCGTTCGTTCGCGAACGCTCGACAATGGCGCGGTCGATGTTCTCATGGGCAATCAGATTCATGCCGACTGTCTCGCCAGCGGCCGAACGGATTCGGATCCCAAAGTCCCAGCGGCAAAACGAATCGCGGCCAATATCTCCTCCCGAGTCAGTCGTGGGTGGGAATCCAAAATCTGCTCCATGCTTTCTCCGGCTCCGAGCTTGCGGAGCATCATCTCCACCGTGATTCGTGTCCCGGCGACGACCGGCTTACCCAGCATGACGGCCGGGTCGGAAGTAATCATGTCCGAGTCCATGTGACACCTCTTCACGGATCGTACAATGCGGCGAGATCATCAGCAAGTTCGTTGACCCATGCCACGGCTCCGCATACCTTCCCTTCCAGACACTCTCCCGCCGTCGAGGTTCCCTTCCATGTCCACCCGCCGCCAGTTCCTCGCCACCTCCGCCGCCTTCGCCCTTGGCTCCACCGCGGCCTCCGCCGCGACCGAACCAACGCACATCCTCGCGGACGGTGAAGACTCGAAGGACGCGCGGCTGAACCCGATGAAAACCTTGAACGATTACTTCCCGTTCCAGGTGCCTGCGACGCTCGCCGAGTGGGAAGCCCGCAAGAAGGTTGTCCGCGAGCAGATCCAGGTCGCTCTCGGTCTGTGGCCGATGCCGATCCCCACACCGCTCAATCCCGTGATCCACAGCCCCATCGAACGCGACGGGTACACCGTTGAAAAGGTCCAGTTTGCCAGCATGCCCGGGCACTACGTCACCGGCAACCTATACCGACCGACTGGCAAGACCGATGGTCCGCGACCCGCGATCCTCTCGCCGCACGGCCACTGGAACAACGGGCGATTCCACACCGCCAACGACAAGGAGATTCAGGCCCAACTCGACAGCAAGGCCGAGAAGACCCGCGAAGGTGCCAAGCACCCTCTGCAAGCCCGTTGCGCCGGCCTCGCCAAGCTCGGCTTCGTCGTCTTTCACTACGACATGGTCGGCTACGCCGACAGCACTGCCCTCGAACACCGCACCGGATTCGCCGATGTCGACGCCGAACTCCGCGCCCACAACATGATGGGTCTGCAAACCTGGAATTCCATCCGTGCGCTCGATTTCCTCGAAAGCCTGCCCGGCGTCGACCGCAAGCGCATCGGCGTCACTGGCGCGTCCGGCGGCGGCACCCAGACGTTCATCCTCTGCGCCCTCGACGACCGCCCCGCCTGCGCCTTCCCCGCCGTCATGGTGTCCGCACAGATGCAGGGCGGCTGCACCTGCGAGAATTGCTCCGGCCTGCGCGTGAACACCGGCAACGTCGAGATCGCCGCGATCTTCGCACCCAAGCCGCTCGCGATGTCCTGCGCCGACGACTGGACCAAGAAGTTCCTGCAGGACGGCTACGGACTGCCGGAACTGAAGAAGCTTTACGGCCTCTACGGCAAGGCCGAGAACGTCGACGCGAAGGCCTGGCTCGAATACGGGCACAACTACAACAGCAAGGCCCGCGAATACATGTACGCCTTCTTCTCCAAGCAACTCCTCGGCAAGGACGGCCCCGTCGAAGAACCGACCTACGTGCCGATCCCGCCAAAAGACCTCGCCGTCTTCGACGAGCAGCACCCGCGCCCGGCCGACGAGAAGAAGATCGCCGATCTCCGCCAGGCCCTCCGCGAGCGGGACGGGGAATGGATCAAGGCCCTCCGCTCCGGGAAGGACGCCAAGGCGGTCGAAGCCTTCCGCGCCGTCGTCGGTCCGGCCCTGCGGGCGATGGTGAATAGCGAACTGCCGGCGAAGATCGCGATCCGCAAGGGACCGATCGAATCGAAGCACGACGGCTTCGTGATGCATCGGGCGATTCTCGGCCGGGAAAACGAGGCGGACGCGGTGCCGTGCGCCGGAGTCTTCAACCCGAAGACCGCCGGTCCGAAGCTCGTCGTCTGGGCGCACCCGGCCGGCAAGAGTTCCCTGCTCGTGGACGGCAAGCTCGCTCCGGCCGTGAAGTCGCTCACCGACGCCGGGTACGCGGTGGTCGCGCCGGACGTGCTGCGCATCGGCGAGAATAACACGAGCAGGATTCCGTACAAGGTTGATGCCGGCTTCGCGGGCTACACCTTCGGCTACAACCGGACGCTGCTGGCCAACCGCGTTCACGACCTGCTGACGGTCATCGCGTTCGGGAAGACGATCACGAAGTCGCAGACGATTCATCTGGTGGGCTGGGGCGAAGCCGGCCCGTGGGCGGTTCTGGCGAAGGCGCTCGCGGGCGAGGCCGTGACGAAGACGGCGGCGGATCTGAACAAGTTCACTTTCAGCGCGATCCAGTCGACTAGCGACCCGATGCTGCTACCGGGCGCGGTGAAGTACGGCGGCATCCTGTCGTTCCAGGCTCTGTGCGCACCCGGTGCGCTGCTGGCGCACAACGAAGCCTCCGCCGATGAATTCCTTCCCGTGGCGTATGCCGGCGCCGCCGGCAAGCTGACGCGCTCCGCCGACAAGTGGAGCGAGGAGAAAGTCGTTGAGTGGTTGGCGGCGAAGTAGAAGCGCACCGAAGGCACCGCGTCGCGGCGAAACATGGTTGCATTTTCATTCGATCCGCGACATACTCAAAGCATCCCACCCGATCGGTTCCCGCCGATGACGCTCGCGCATCCCTCCGTCAGCCGCCGCACCGCCATTCAAGCCGGCACCGTCGGCTTGCTGGGTCTTGGTTTGGAACACCTGGCTCCGCTGCGGGCGGACACCCGGCATTCGGCGAAGTCGGTCATCTACATCTTCCTGTCCGGCGGCCTCGCCCAGCAGGACAGCTTCGACCTGAAGCCGGACGCGCCGGAACTCTTCCGGGGCGAATTCAAACCGATCGCGACGAAGACGACGGGAATCCGCATTTGCGAACACCTGCCGATGCTCGCGGCGCGGTCCGACAAGTGGTCGCTGGTGCGATCGCTGACGCACCCGTCGAACGATCATTCGCTCGGCCACCACATCATGCTGACGGGGCAGAGCAAGGCGCCGGTGGGGTTCGACCCGAGCAAGCCGAAGCCGTCGGATCATCCAAGTCTGGCGGCGATCGCCGGAGCGGTGCTGCCGCCGCGGAACAACTTGCCGCCTGCGATCGTGCTGCCGGACCGGATTGTGCACAATTCCGGCCGCGTGATTCCCGGCCAGTTCGCGGGAGTGATGGGCCGGCACCGCGACCCGTGGTTCCTCGAAGCGTCGGCGTTCGAACCGAGAGCGTACGGCGCGTTTCCGGAATACGAGTTCGACCACCAGCAGCGGACGTTGCCCAAGAAGCGTACATCATTCACGCTGCCGAACCTGAGCCTGCCCGAAGGCGTCGACGGTACGCGATTCGATTCACGCCTGAACATCCTGAAACAGATCGACGACCAGCGGAAGTCGCTCGATAGCGAAACGTCGGCCGACGACGCCATCGTCGCCTCCCGAGCCAACGCCGTGTCGCTGCTCACGAACCAGCGAGTCCGCTCCGCGTTCGACCTGAACCGTGCGAACCCGAAGGACCTCGACCGCTACGGCCGCAACGCCTTCGGTTGGAGCCTGCTGATGGCGGCGCGCCTCGTCGAGGCGGGTGTGAGTCTCGTGCAGGTCAACCTCGGCAACAACGAAACCTGGGACACCCACGGCAACGCCTTCCCGCACCTGAAGGACAAGCTCTTCCCGCCCACGGACAAATCCCTCAGCGCCCTGCTCGACGACCTGAGCGAGCGCGGCCTGCTCGACTCCACGCTCATCGTGATGGCCGGCGAATTCGGCCGCACGCCGAAGATCTCGACGCTGCCGGCCCACTACAAGCTGCCGGGCCGGGACCACTGGGGGGCCGTGCAATCACTCTGGCTCGCCGGCGGAGGCGTGAAGGGTGGCCGTGTCATCGGTTCCTCCGATGCCAAGGGCGGCTACCCCGCCACCGACCCGCAAACTCCCGAGAACTTCGCCGCGACGATCTACCATGCGCTCGGCCTGCCGAAGACCGCCGCGTGGTCCGACGCCGAGAACCGCCCGCACTTCCTCTACCACGGCGATCCGATCCGCGGCCTGAGTTGAGAGTCGGGCACTCGCACCGCGAGTGCCCCGCGAGCTTGGAGTGACAGCCCTTCGCTGCGTCATGCCCCGTCGCCCCTTGTGTCGGTCTTCATCACACATACTCTGACCCCAAGATTCACTCATCGTCCCGGGGTTCTCTCCATGTCCAAGGTCGTGAAAGTCGCCGTGACCGGCGCTGGCGGCAACGTTTCCTATGCCATGCTCGCGCGCCTCGCGTCGGGCGAAGTCTTCGGCGACGATACCAAGGTCATCCTGCACCTGCTGGAAATCCCCAAGAAGGACGGATGGACGCCGCCGTCGCCGACCGCGCGCCAGCCCCTCGACATCGCCGAGGGGAACGCGATGGAACTGCTCGACTGTGGCTTCTCCACGCTGCTGGATGTGGTGGTGACGGACGACGCGAACAAGGCGTTCGCCGGCGTGAACTGGGCGCTCCTGGTGGGTGCCGCCCCGCGTGGCCCCGGCATGGAACGCAAGGATCTGCTCGGTCTGAACGGCCGGATCTTCGTCGGCCAGGGGAAGGCGCTCGCCAAGAACGCCGCCTCGGACGTACGCATTCTGATTGTCGGCAACCCGTGCAACACGAACTGCCTGGTCGCCTATTCGAACGGCCGCGAGATCCCCGCCGATCGCTGGCACGCGATGACGCGGCTCGACCACAATCGCGCCGTCTCCGCCCTCGCCGTCAAGGCCGGCGTCAAAAACGAAGTTGTCACAAATGTGACGATCTGGGGCAACCACAGCAACACGCAATGGGTGGACTTCACGAACGCGAAAATCAACGGGAAGCCGGCCACGTCCGTCATCACGGATCGCGCCTGGCTGGAAACGAGCTTCCTGCCGAACTGCCAGAACCGCGGTGCGGCGATCATCAAGGCGCGCGGCCTCTCCAGCGCCCTCTCCGCCGCCAACGGCGCCATCGACCACGTCAAGAGTTGCGTCTGCGGCACCCCCGCAGGCGACTGGACCAGCGCCGCCATCGTCTCCAACGGGGAGTACGGCGTGCCGAAGGGCCTCGTCTTCGGCTATCCCGTCACCGCCGACGGCAATGGGAACTTCAAAATCGTCGAGGGCCTGAGCCACGACGCCTTCGGTCAGGCGGCGTTCCAGAAGACGCTCAATGAACTCCTGGAAGAGAAAGACGCGGTCAAGGATTTGCTCCCCGGCTAAGATAACGCTACCGAGAGGGGGATCATGATGCCAACCGCGAAGAATGTCCTAGGCGGACCGTTGCAAAGCTGTTCGACCAAGCCTTTGACGGGCTTTTACCGCAACGGCTGTTGCGACACCGGCGCTGAGGACATCGGCCTGCACCTCGTCTGCACGCAGGTGACGGCCGAGTTCCTGGCGCACCAGCGAGCCATCGGCAACGATCTGAGCACGCCATTTCCGGCCTACGGCTTTCCCGGCTTGCGCCCCGGCGACCGCTGGTGCGTCTGCGTCGAGCGTTGGAAGCAGTCGCTCGAGGCCGGCATGGCCGCGCCCGTCGTGCTCGAAGCCACACACATCTCCACGCTCGAATACGTCGATCTAGAAGACCTTCAACGCCTCGCGGTCAAGCAAGCCGTCTAAGGGGAACTGCATCATGGATTGGGAAGGCAAAGCGGAAAGCTCGAACGTCGAGGATCGTCGCGGGAACGCCGGGCCGGCCGTCGCCGCCGGCGGCGGCCTCGTGACGATCATCGCCGTGGCGCTCGCCTACTTCATGGGGATCGATCCGAACAAGGCGAAGCAGATCGCCGGCGGGATCGCCAACCAGGTCGGCGGGGCGGGCCAGCGCCAGAATGCTCCCCCCACGAACGACGTCCATTTGCGATTCTCGAAAGCCGTCCTCGGCATGACGGAAACCGTTTGGAGCAACATCTTTCAGCAGGAATACCGCAAACCGTACGAAAAGCCGGGCATGGTGCTGTTCGCGAACCAGGTGGACAGCGAAGGCTGCGGCATCGCGCCGTCGGCGGTCGGCCCGTTCTACTGCCCGGCCAGTCGCAAGGTCTTCCTCGACCCGGACTTCTTCAACGAATTGGAAGCAAAGCTCGGCGGCGACAGCGGCGACGCATCGCGAGCCTACGTCATCGCCCACGAAGTCGGCCACCACATCCAGAACCTCCTTGGCTACAACGCGATGGTGGAGTCGTTCCGCAAGCGCGAGGGCGAGAACGGCGGCATCCGGCTGGAACTGCAGGCCGACTACCTCGCCGGCGTTTGGGCGCACCACGCCGAACAGCGTTTCGGCACCATCTTCGATCGCGGCGACTTGCAGTCGATCATCAAGACCGCGCAATCGATCGGCGACGATCGCATCCAGAAAAAAATGAAGGGCTGGGTCTCACCCGAATCGTTCAATCACGGTAAGGCCGAGCAACGACTCAAATACTTCCTCGAAGGCATGAAAACCGGCGACGCCCGCAAGCAATCGCTCGATCGCTTTTTCAATCAGAATGTCGCACCATTGGATTTGTAACCTCCACTTCGCTTGCAACGGATTCGTAACGCACCTCGGCCGGCATCGCCCGGCCGTCGTCGTTATTGTGTACGATACCCGCACCAGGAGCGAACCATGACATTCGACCGCCGCCATTTCCTCCGTTCCACCGCCGCCCTTGCCGGGGGAGCCGCCGTGCCTTTGAACCTCTTCGCCAAGCGCCGGCCCGACGACCTCGGCGTCCAGACCGGGATCAACCCGTTCGCCTTCGACCTCCACGCGAAGTTGGGGGCGTCGAAGGGGAATGTCTTCGTCTCGCCGTTTAGCATCAGCACGGCCCTCGCGATGACCGCTGGCGGCGCGGAGGGGACCACGCTCGCTCAGATCGCGAAGACGTTGCGTTGCCCCGGCTCGACGGCCGATCCGATTGGTCACGCGCTCTTCGGCGAACTGATGTTCCAGCTCGCCGGCCCGCAAAAACGACTCCGCCCGTTCCAACTCCATGTCGCCAACGGCCTTTTCGCCCAGAAGGGCTACCCCTGGAAGAAGGAATTCCTGGAACGCGCGACTGGCCGGTACTTCGCCGAGATCCGCGACGTGAACTTCGCCAAGGAGAGCGAGACGGCGCGGAAGGCGATCAACGACTGGACCGAAACGCAGACGATGAAGAAGATCAAGGATCTCTTCGCCGAAGGAACGATCGACGCCCTCACTCGGCTGGTGCTGGTGAACGCGATCTACTATAAGGCGAACTGGGATAAGCCGTTCCCGAAAGCCGCGACAAAGCCGTTGCCGTTCCTTCTGGCGGACGGCACGAAACCGGCGGTGCCGACGATGTTCGCGAAGGTGCGGGCGCGGCTGGCCGAGACAGACGACGTGCAGTTCCTCGAACTGCCCTACAGTTCGTCACAGACATCGATGTCGATTGTCCTGCCGCGAAAGACCGACGGCTTGGCGGACATCGAAAATGGGTTCGACGCGGGGAAGTGGACGGCACTCGCTGCAGCGTTGAAGCCGGCCGCCGACGTGGAAGTCCACCTGCCGAAATTCAAGCTCGAAACAAAATACGACCTCAACGATACCCTCAAGGACATGGGGATGACCGATGCCTTCGATTTCAGGAAGGCGAACTTCGACGGCATGGTGACGACCAAGCCGGAAGGCCCGATGGCGATCACGAAAGTGGTCCACAAAGCCTATTGTGAAGTCGATGAAGAAGGCACCGAGGCGGCCGCCGCGACGGGTGTCGCCGTGGGGGTGCGCAGCGCACCGGCCCCGGCTCAACGGAAAATCTTCCGGGCCGATCACCCGTTCCTCTTCGCTATCCGCCACAACCCGAGCAACGCAATTCTCTTCCTCGGCCGCCTGTCGAATCCGAAAGCCTGAGGTGCGGCGAAACCAAAGAACCGCCCGCGCCACGGCGCGGGCGGTTCGCGTTTTCCGCTTCCCCCATAGAACGAACGCAACCGAATCCCCTTACGCACCGGTGACGCGATGCGAACCCGCGCGACAATGGCCCTGCTGGTCCTGGGAGCCGCGACGATGACCGTTCGATCGGATGAGGGCATGTGGCTGCTAAACGATCCTCCCCGCGAACAGCTGAAAACCAAGTATGGCTTCGAACTCACCGACGCCTGGCTCGAACGCGCCATGAAGGCGAGCGTCCGCTTCAACAGTGGCGGGTCGGGCGGGTTTGTCTCGGCCGAGGGGCTGATCGTCACGAACCACCACATCGCCGCCGACGCGATCCAGAAACTGAGCAAACCGGGCCTGGACCTTTACCGCGAGGGTTTCCTGGCGAAGACACGCGCCGACGAACTACCCTGCCCCGACCTCGAACTGAACGTGCTGCAATCGATCAAGGATGTCACGGCACGGGTGAACGCGGAAGTGAAGCCGGAGCAGTCGCCGGCCGAAGCCGCGGCGGCCCGCCGCGCCGTGATGGGAGAGATCGAAAAGGAATCGCTGGCCAAGACCGGCCTGCGGTCGGACGTCGTCACGCTCTATCAAGGCGGCGCGTACCACCTGTACCGCTACAAGAAGTACTTCGACGTGCGGCTCGTGTTCGCGCCGGAAGCTTCGGCGGCCGGGTTCGGCGGGGATGTCGACAACTTCGAGTACCCCCGCCACGGACTCGACGTCGCCTTCTTCCGCGCCTACGAAAACGGCGCGCCCGCTAAGCCTTCGCACTTCTTCCGCTGGTCGAAGACCGGCCCGGTCGAGAACGATCTCGTCTTCGTCACTGGCCACCCCGGTACGACCAACCGGTTGGAGACGCTGGCGAAGTTGCTTCATCGCCGGGATGTCACGCTGCCCTACACCTTGAGCCGCCTGCGGTCCCTTGAAGCCGCCATCGGCCAGTACGCCGAACATGGCCCGGAGGAACGCCGCCAAGCCGCCACCGACCTGCACCGCGTCGCCAATGCCCGCAAGGCGTTTTCCGGCCAGTTGCAGGGGCTTCTCGATCCCTCGATCATCGCGGCGAAGGACCTGCAGGAACGAAAGTTACTCGATACGACAATGGTGGAACGGAACGTGTTCCCCACGGCACCAAGTCCTCGTAACTTCTGGAGCACCATCGAAACTATCCAGACGACCTATCGCGGTTTCGAGCGCGAGCACGCTTTGCTCGAAACCGGCCACGCCTTCTTCAGCGAACTCTTCACGATCGCTCGGCACACTGTTCGCCTCGCCGAGGAACTGCCCAAGCCCTCCGCGCAACGCCTGCGCGAATACCGTGATTCGAACCTCGAGTCCCTCAAACTGCAACTCTATTCGCCGGCTCCACTGGCACCGGCGCTCGAGCGTGTCAAGCTGCAAACATCGCTGACATTCCTGGCTGAAACGCTCGGCGGCGGGCACCCGATCGTCGTGAAAGTTCTCGCGGGAAAGAACCCGGCTGCAAGGGCACAGGAACTCGTTGCCGGTACGACGCTTTTCGATGTGGCCGAGCGGAAAAATCTCGTGGAGGGCGGGAAGACGGCCGTCGACGCATCGAAGGACGCGATGGTGCTGCTGGCGAAGGCGATCGACGCCGAGGCCCGCGAGTTCAGGAAGCGATTCGAGGAGCAGGTGGAGGAACCGGAGCGCCAGGCGTACGCCGAGATTGCCAAGATCCGCTTCAAGTCGTTCGGCCGGTCGGTCGCACCGGATGCCACTTTTACGCTCCGGCTCGCGTTCGGCACCGTCCGCGGCTACGAAGTCGACGGAGCGAAACTGCCGTTCCACACCACGCTCGGCGGCGCGTTTGAAAAGAGCGAAGCCTTGGCGAACCGCGAGCCGTTCGACCTGCCGAAACGCTGGCGCGACGGGAAGACGAAGCTCGACCTTGCGACGCCCTACAACTTCGCGAGCACGGCCGACACCATCGGCGGCAACAGTGGCAGCCCGGTGCTGAACCGAGCCGGCGAACTCGTCGGCATCAATTTCGACCGCAATCGGCACGGTCTCGTGCGGAACTTCGTCTACACCGAAGTGCAGGCTCGGCACGTGTCGGTCCACTGTCGGGCCGTGCTGGAAACGTTGGCGAAACTCTACGCCGCAGACGCGATCGTGACGGAACTGACGGGCGCCAATTAGGCCAGAACCGTGCGAATGGGTGTCCCAGTATTCAATTGGTACGGCTTGTCGAACGGATCGCGCAGCTCCGTCCCGGGGTCGATGCCAAGCAGGGTATAAACGGTCGCGACAACGTCCTCCGGCGAAACCGGCAGCTCGCGCGGATAAGCCGCGAACCTGTCGCTCGACCCGTGGATCGCACCACCCGGCACGCCGCCGCCGGCGAAGAGCACGGTGTAGCAGTGCGGCCAATGGTCGCGGCCATCGTTCTTGTTCGCCCCCGCGCCGGACGTGATCTGACCGATCTTCGGCGTCCGCCCGAACTCCCCCATCACCACCAGCAGCGTCTCGTCCAGCAGTCCGCGATCGTGCAGGTCCGCGACGAGCGTCGCGAGCGCGGCGTCGAACGGTGGGCACAACGACCGTCGCATTAGGCCGAAGTGATCGCGGTGCGTATCCCACGCCTGGTCGATCCGCCGGCCCGTGATGACGGTGACGAGTTTCACCCCGGCTTCGACCAGCCGCCGCGCGAGCAGGAAGCACTGGCCCAAATGCGGCAGTCCGCCGAACTTCCGCGCTTCAAGCCCGCGGTCGGTGCCGGGGTCCATGCCGTATCGTTCCCGCAGCTTTCTCGGTTCCTTCGACAGGTCGAAGGCGTCCCGGGTCTTCGGGGAGGTGACGATTTCGAGGGCACGCCGGCGCATCGCGTCGAGGCGGTCGGTCGCAGGATCGTCGCCCCGCAAACCGATGGCGCGGTCGAGTTTTCGTTGCAGGTCGCCCCGCTCGCCAAGCCGATCCAGCGGAAGTTCCGGCAGCGGATTCAACCCGGGCACGGAATGGCCTGGCAGGCTCGGATCGCCGCCGACCAGCGGATCGAAGTTGGGGCCCAGGAAGCCTGCCTTCTGCCCGCCGATGTCCACGCCGTTGTTCCATTGGTATTCCGGCAGCAGGACGTATTGCGGGAGCGAGACGCGATTCGGCGCGAGTTTCGCCACGGCGCTGCCGAGGCACGGGAACGTCTTCGCGGAATCGGTCTGGATGAACTTGCCGCCGTCGACGGGTGAATGCCCGGTGAGCATGTAGTACGCGCCGGCGTTGTGGTCGTTCACGGAGTGGTGGACCGATCGCACCTGAGCGAAATGGTGCATCTGACCGGCGAGTTTCGGGAACAGTTCGCAGACGGGCACGCCGTGAAGGGACGAAGGGATCGGCTTGAACTCGCCACGGACTTCCAGCGGCGCGTCGGGCTTCATGTCGAAGGTTTCGAGGTGACTCGGCCCACCGTCCATGAAGATCAAGATGCAGGACTTGGCGCGACGGTTCGGTGCGGCCGCCAGCATCGCAGGTAAGGATAATCCGCCAAGCGCAAGACCGCCCACTCGCAGGAATTCCCGGCGGGAACGGCCGTGACAGAGATTCGGGGCAGATCGTCCGGCGAGGGAGAACATGGCGCACCCGGAACTGGTGTTCGCCCTTACTTCTTGGGCGGCGGAGCCGGAGCCGGCACCGGGGCGGCCGGCTTCTTGCCTTGAATGATATCGATCGCGGCCGTTGCCATCGCCTTGATGGTCTCGTCCTTGGTCGTGGCCTTCAACTTCTCCAGGTCCGGGATCGCGGGACGCGCGTGCATGTCCAGCGCCGCGAGAGCGTTGATCGCCTCGATCACCGTCACCGGATCTTCGTTCTTGAGTGCGTCCTGCATGACGGGGAGGAACGACTTGGCCTTCTCATCCAGCAGGCCGAGCGCCCGCAGCGCCGCCACCCTCGCGTTCGCGTCCGCCCCCGGCACGTGGTCCGCGATCTTCTTGATCGTCGTCTCTGTGAACTGCGAACCGTCGTAGAGCATCAAGAGGACCGTTAGCCAGACCTGGATCGATTTGTCCTTCTCATCCTTCAGTTGCTCGGTGATGACCTTGTAGTACGGCTCGATCACCTTGGCGTAATCGGCCGGGTTCGCCGGCACGGCGGGCGGGCCCATCGACACCATGGCCTGGACCAGTTCGAGCCGAACCGGCGCCGATTTTTCAGTGCGGATCTTTTTCGAAACCGAGTTGAGCGCCTGGGTATGTGGGGACTTCCGTTTATCGTTGGGCCGCCCCACGACTCCGAGAACTTGCGCAACGGTTCGGCGCGTCTCCCACGAAGCATCCTCGAGCGCTAGCGAAAGTTCCGGGATCGCTTCGGACGCGAACTCGGCGCAATTGCCAAGACCGCGGGCGGCGTGGAGTCGATACGGGCTGCCGGAACTGGAGGTGGAGACGATGATCTTCAGCGGGTCGACGACCTTTTTGCCTTCCTCGGGCGTTCGCGGGCCGATGCTGCCGATGACGATCAGCAGGTTCACCTTTACGCCCGGATCGGTCTCCCGGCGAAGGGCGGTCAAGAGTGGTGTGAGGGCTTCGTCCCGCGCCGGCGGGCCGAACATCGGGATCGCCTTGACCGCGGCCTCGCGCTGGGCGGCGTCGGGTGAATCCTTGAGTTCCGCGATCCAGCCCTTGAGATCCTTGCCCGCGATTTCCTTGGGCCACTCCTGTTTGGGCTCCATCGGCGGCGCACCCGGCACGGCCGCGGGCGGAGTCTGGGCCGCCGCGATGGCGAAAGTGAACAGGCCGACGAACACGGCCCCGACGAACGACGGAAAACGGTGCATGGAGGGATCCTCTCGCATACCGTCGAGATTACCAGAGAGTTGGCATCAAGGAATACGCCAAACATCCGGTCACTTGCGCGCGATCCGGTTCAGCACCTCGATGCCGCGGTCGAGCGTTTCGTCTGCGGCGGCGTAGCTGATGCGGAAGTGCGTGTCCCGCCGGCTGAAGACTCCCCCCGGGATGATCAACAACGACTGGCGGATGGCTTCCTTGACGAACTCGGTGCCGGTGCCCCACGGCGCCTTCGCGAACAGGTAGAACGCCCCACCGGGCACGTCGAACTCGAATCGCTCGCGCAGGCCGGCGCACAACCGATCCCGTTTCCGCTTGTAGTCGGCGACGATGCCGGAGACGTCGAAATCCATTGCCGCCATGCCGGCATGCTGCACGACGCTTGGGGCGCAAACGTAGGTGAATTGCTGGAGCTTCATCATCTCGTCGACGATCGCCTTCGGTCCGTGGGCGTAGCCCAGGCGCCAGCCGGTCATGCCGTAGGTCTTGCCGAAGCCTTCGATGACGAGGGTGTCCGGGTCGTCCTCGGCCGGGCTGCTGGCGGGCGCGTCATAGTGGAAGGCGTTGTAAATCTCATCGCTCAGCAGAAGGACATTGCGCCGGCGCGCAATCTCGGCCAGTTGACGTTTGACTTCTCGCGAGGCAACCGTGCCCGTCGGGTTCGCCGGCGAGCAAAGCAGGATCACCTTCGTTCGCGGCGTGATGGCGGACTCGACCTTCGCCGGGTCAAGTTGGAAATCCGGGTAGGTGTCCACGTAAACCGTCGTGCCACCCGCGAGGGTGACGAGGTGCGGGTATGCCACGAAGTACGGATCCGGCACGATCACCTCGTCGCCGGGGTTCACCACCGCGAGCAGCGCGAGCAGCAGGCCACCGCTGGTACCGCTCGTGATGATGACTTCGCGGTCCTGCCCCGGCAGCCGTTTCGAGAGGTCGGTCTTGATCTTTTCGCGGAACTCGGCGAGGCCCTGCGTGACGGTGTAGCCGTTGTGCCCCGCGTCGATGGCGGCCTTGGCCGCGTCGCGGATCGGCTCCGGCACCGCGAAGTGCGGCTGCCCGATGCTCAGGTTGATCGGGTCCTTCAGCGACTTGCCGAGATCGAACACCTTGCGGATGCCCGACACTTCAATCTGCCGCGTACGTTCGGCGAGGATGGTTTTCGCGTTCATGATGATTCACGAGAGGGTAGTTACTGGAGCGGTAGGTGGTCTTTGCCCGGCAACTGCACCGGGGCGATGCTCCCCTTCCCGCCGTGAACGAGCTTGAACAAGTCTTCGCCGCCAACCGGCGTCGGCAGAGTGAACAGCTCGCCGTACAGGAATCCGCAACGACTGCCGATGAAGCCGTTCGCGCTCGACAGATAGTGCTTCACCTTGTCGAAGCGGTTATCGTCGAACTGCGAGCGGTACGCCTGCACTGCGTCGAGTTTCTGGTCCATCGTCTCGGTGATGTCGATGACGAACGTGCCGGGCCAGGATCGCGTCTCGGCGTCCGACGGGAACGGCACGTACACGAGGTGCGGCACGCGATACGGGTGCGTGCCGTCGAAGCGGTCGTCCCACTTCGTGAGCTGCGAATAGAACCGCGCCGCCTCGGCGATGAGGCCGCCCTGATAGTGGTCGGGGGAGCCGGCGGGCGTACGGCCGAACGCGGCAATCACGATCTTCGGCTGCAATCGCCGGAACGCCGTGCCGAGCGCGAATCGGTTGTCCGGGTGGTCCATCAGCACGCGGTTCGGCAGGTCCAGATTGATGCGCATCTGCACGCCGAGGATTTCCCGCGCCTCCTCGGCCTCCTGCTTGCGGGTTTCCAGGCTGCCTCGCGGCGTCGGTTCCCCACTCGTCAGGTCGATGATCGCAACGCGGTATCCTTGCCGGACCAGTTTCGCGAGGGTCCCGCCGCAAAGGATTTCCAAATCGTCCGGATGCGGGGCGACGGCCACCACGTCCACCTTTTCCAAATCAGCCACGGCGGCTCCTCGTTGATCGTGTCCGGAAAGAATACCGAAGGGAACGGCGCGAGCAATCGCGATCCGCTTTTGGTACTCTATTCCTCGGTCGGTCCCTGCCTTACACCCTTTCCCGGAGCCTGCCATGCGCCGAATTGGTCTTTTGAGTGCATTCGCCATCCTCTCCACGGCCGTCGTACTGGCTCAGACGCCGACGAAGGCACATACCGCACTCGTACATTGCGTCGTGCTCTCGGCCGACGGCAAGTTGCTCGCGACCGCCGGCTTCGACAACTCCGTGAAGATCTGGGACGTGGGCGGCGGCACGATCAAGGAAAAAGCCGTACTCACCGGCCACACCGGTCCCGTCTACGCCGTCGCGTTCTCGACCGACGGCAAGACGCTCGTCTCCGCGAGTCTCGACAAGACCGCTCGCGTCTGGAACCTCGCCGACAAGAAGACCACCGCCGAGATCAAGGGGCACACCGATATCGTCGACACCGTCGCGATCCTGCCCGACGCCAAGCAGATCGCTACCGGCAGCGCCGACAAGTCCGTGAAACTCTGGAACCCCGCCGACGGCAAGGAGGCGAAGGCACTTGGCGTCCACACCGCCTCCGTCTACTCCGTCGCCATTTCCCCCGACGGCAAGCTCCTGGCCTCCGGCGGCGGCGACAACATCATCAAGGTGTGGGACGTCGCCGCCGGCAAGGAATCGAAGCAGCTCAAGGGCCACGAACAGGCGATCACCGGCCTGGTCTTCACCGACAACACCACCCTCGCCTCGATCAGCCTCGACCGCACCGTGCGCCTCTGGAACACCGCCGAAGGGAAGGAAACCAAGAAACTCGGCCCGACCACCGACGACCCGTACGGCATCGCCTGGTCCGGCAAGGCCAAGCGCCTCGCCACCTGTGGCTACTCCGGCCTGCTGAACGTCTGGGACCTCGACGCCGGAAAGGCCGTCTTCACCAGCAAGGTCAACTCCCCCGGCTACACCGTCGCCATCGACACCGACGCCAAGACGCTCTATAGCGGCCACGACAACGGCACCGTCGTCGTCACCCTGGTGAAATAATCCCCATTCTCAAAGATCAGGAACTTGATCAGGACAGGATGCCCGCAGGGTGTTACGAGTCTTCATTACCCGGGGCATCGGCCGGCAACGTCCGCATCGTGATTCCGCCGCCACTGCGCCACCCTCCGGCGGACCCACTCCCGATTTCCGGAAGCACCTATGCCCCGTATGGACTTACGTCGATTCTACGGTGTCGGTATGTGCCGAGGAACGTGTGCGAATCTCCATCGGAGCAAGCTCGAGCGGTGTTCCGGATTCATCACCATCCCGCCGATCTTCGTGTCCTTTGTGGTAAATTCATACCGGATCAAGTAGACTCGTGCCCATGAATCCCACTTCACTTCCGCGCATCATCGGGCCATGGATGGCCGGTGCCGTCGTCGTCGGCACGGTCATCGGCTCCGGCGTCTTCAAGAAGGGCCGCAACGTCGCCGAGCAGTGCCCGGAGTTCGCGCTGGCGATCTCCGTCTGGGTTGTCGTGGGCCTGCTCTCGCTGATGGGCGCGCTCGCCATCGCCGAGGTCGCCGTGCGGCTGCCGAAGGCCGGCGGCAACTACGCTTTCCTCCGTGACAGCTACGGCCGCTGGGCCGGTTTCCTTTGGGGCTGGGTCGATTTCGGCATCATCCGCACTTCGTCCATCGGCGTGCTCGCCGTCATGTTCGTCGAATCGCTCAGCGATGTGATGGTCCTCGTGAACGGTCAGGGCCTCGACCGCTGGGTCCGCGTGATCGGGGCGATCGCCGTCATCGCCGGGCTGACGCTCGTGAACATCCGCGGCACCCGCATCGGCGGCGGACTCCAGATGTTCCTCACGCTGCTCAAAGTCGGTTCGATCCTCGCGCTGATGGTCCTTCCGTTCGCCGTATTCCTGTTCCCTCCCGCCACGGAACACCGGCCGAGCCTTTCGAACTATCCGCCGATCTGGCCGGACTTCACCGCGATCGATTGGTCCAAGTACGGCGTCGCCGTCGTCGGCGTCCTCTGGGCCTACCACGGCTGGCTGAACATCACGCCCATCGCCGAGGAAGTGAAGGACCCGCAGCGTAACATCCCGCGCGCCCTTCTCGGCGGCATGTTCGTGCTGATCTTCCTCTACGTCGGCGCGAACGTCGCCTACTACTCCGCCGTGTCCGGCGCCGAGATGGCCGACAAGTCTTCCGGCTCGCTCTCCACCACCCCGCTATCGACCGAGTTCTGCGCCCGCCTGCTCGGCTCCGCCGGCATCCTCGTCGCCTCGCTCATCCTCATGACCTCTGTCTTCGGCTCGCTGAACGGGAACATCCTCGTCGCGCCGCGCCTCCTCTACGCCATGAGCGACGACGGCCTTTCGCCAAAGACGCTCCGCGAAGTGCATGCGAACTACCTGACGCCCGCCAAGGCGATGCTCGTCTTCTCCGGTTGGGCCATGCTGCTCGTCGTCGTCGCCGAAGTGGCCAAGGAACTGAACATCATCGACGCCAAGAAGTCGGTCTTCGACATCCTCACCGATTACTGCGTCGTCGGCGGCATCATGTTCGAGACGCTCGGCGTCGCCGCGATCTTCATTCTCCGCCGCATCCACCGCGATCAAACCGCTTCCCTGCCCTACCGCTGCCCCGGCTACCCGGTGGTGCCGGCGATCTACGTGCTCTTCATGGCCGCCGTGCTCGCGAACATGTTCCTCGGCACGAGCCAACGAACGGAGGCGATCGTCGGCTCGTGCTACGCCGCGCTCGGCGGGCTTATTTACTTCCTCTTCCTGCGACGCCGATGAACGACCTCGCACGTGACGGTTTCGCCTGGATCCCCTCGGCGTATTCAAGCTCCGACATCGCGTCGATGATCCTCGAAGTCGATTCGGCGCTGGCTTCGAATTCTTCGTCCGTCCTCGCCGGTTCGCGCGGGCCCGCCTACGGCGCGCGAAATCTGCTACGTCTTTGGCCCCACGCCATCGACTGGCTGAAACGGTGCGATCCATTGGTGGCGATGCTGCGTGCGGCGCTCGGCCCGGACGCCGGAATCGTGCGCGGCCTGTACTTCGACAAGCCACCGGGACACAGTTGGGCGCTGCCGTGGCACCGCGACTACACGGTCGCCGTGCAGGAGCACCGGGCCGTGTCGGGCTTCGCCAAGCCGACCGTCAAGGCCGGCGTGCCGCACCTCGAAGCGCCGGAAGAGTTGCTGGCGACGATGCTGACGGTGCGCATCCACCTCGACGCGATGGCCGACGACAATGGCCCGCTGCGCGTCGTCCCCGGTTCGCACCGCACGGCTTTGGATGCGACCGCGGACGCGCGGACCCTCTTGTGCGAAGCCGGGGACGTGTTGCTGATGCGGCCGCTGCTTCTGCACGCCAGCGGGCATTCCGAGGCGACGACGGCGCGCCATCGGCGGATCGTCCATCTCGAATGCACATCATCGCCCGACCTGCCGGGCGGCCTCGAATGGGATCGCCATCTGCGGATCGACTGAAGACTGGATTGACGCGAAAAGGTACGAAAAGGCACAAGGAGTCGAACCGATTCATTCTTCCTTATCGAGTCTCTTCGTGCCTTTCGACAGCCATCGTCTCGGATCTATTTCCGTTTCTTTTTGAGCGGTGCCGTCGGCGGCGAAGCCGGCATGGATGTCCCCACGGTCGGCGAGGGGCCGACGGAGTAGCCGAGTTGTTTGAGCGACGGCATCAGGCGGTCGGCCTGTTCGATCGCGTCCAGCGAATCGACCCGGGCCAGTGCGATGGCGAGGTACCACATCTTCTCGCGGTCGCGCGGGGCGATCGCGTCGGGGTCGGCGCCGAGTTCGGCGACGAGGTCCTTGTTGAACTTCGAGGCTTTCAAAAGCGTGGCCAGTTGCCGCCAGGTGAGGCCGGACGAGACGACGGTCCCGTCGGCCTTGGTGATGCGGCGACCGATCAGGATATGGAGCAGGCCGCGCAGGTGGCCTTGGAGGAAGGGCTTATCGTCGAGGGCTTCCAGCAACGCGCGAACATCGTCCATTCCCTGACTCCCGCGGATCGTCCAGTTTCCGGGCTTGTTCCTATAGCCCCATTTTGCCCAAATTCCGCAGTGTTGCCTAGTCCATTTTTCCGACGCCGGACTGCCGACGGCCCGCTCGATAGGAAAGACCGGACGAATCCCGAGAGATAACCAAAATGAACAGCACCCCGCATTCCACCGCGACGCTCGAAGCGCTCGGCCGCTACGACACGCCAACCATCTGCAACGTGATGGAACTCTTCGACGCCATCCCGCGCACGGCCGGCTACCTCGACAGCCGCATTCGCGCCTGCTTCCCGCAGTTGCCGCCAATGGTCGGCTATGCCGTGACGGCCACCTTCCGCGCCGGGGCGAAGCCGAAGGCCGGCGACGTATACGCTGGTCTCGAGAAGCAGGTGCGGATGCTCGAAGGCATTCCGGGGCCGAAGGTGATCGTCTTCCAGGACCTCGACGACCCGAGCGTGGCCGCGACTTTCGGCGAAGTGATGTGTTCGAGCTACAAGGCCTTCGGCTGCGTCGGCCTCGTGACGAGCGGCACGGGCCGCGACCTCGACCAGGTGGAGGCGCTGGGGTTCCCCTGCTTCACGAACGGCACGGTCGCCTCGCACGGCTACTGCCAGATCGCGGAGTTGAACGTGCCGGTAAGTGTCGGCGGCGTCTGGATCAACCCCGGCGACCTGCTCCATGGCGACCGCAACGGCGTCGCCGTCGTGCCGCACGAACTGGCCGACGGCATCGCGAAGGGCTGCCCGAAGCTCGCCGAGGCGGAGGCGGTGGTGCTGGACTATTTGAAGCAATCGAACCCGACCGCCGACGGTTTCGCGACGGCGCGGAAGGAATGCCACCGATTGATCGGAGAACTGGCGAAGGAATTGAAGGGGATGCTTGGAAAGTAAGAGATCACGAAAACCCGAAAGAACGAAAGCCCGAAAATAATCTGCCTTCTTTTCGGGCTTTCGTGAACTCTACCGATCTTACTTCCCGCCCACTATCGCGACTCTCGCCGGAGAGTTGGCCACGTCGATCAACTCTACTCGCAAATCCGATTTTCGTTTCGAGCGATCGACGACGACCGTCACCGTCGTCATACTGGGCTTCAATTCGAATACCGTCTCGGCCTTGGCTTCGACCGACGTTTCGCCGACGTAAATTGACAAACCTTCGGCGCCGTTGAGTTTGATCGCGGCCGGGCCGCCGACGGTCGCGTTCAACTGGAAGCGCACGACGGAGAGCGGATCGGAGCCGTTCCAGACGACGAAGCGCGGGATCTCGGCGAGTGGCAAATCTCCATTCACCTTCGCGTAGCTCGCGGCCCAGGGGAAATCGTTCGGCTTCTCGACGGCGCTCGTGACGCGGTTGCGGCGGAAGAGGTTCGTCGCGGCCGGCGTGGGGTCGAGGTATTGCCAGCGGCGGACGAGGCGTGCCGTGCTGGGGGCGTACGGGCCGACCTTGCCGAGTTCCGAGAGGAAGCGGGCGAGGTCAACGAACTCCTGCCGGGTCAGGCTGTCGGTGAGGCCGTCGGGCATGATGGAGCGGGTCTGCTTGCGCGTGTCGATGTCGTCGACCGGGATGGCGATTTCCTTGTCCTCGGCGTTGCGAATCACCAGTTCCTTCGGCGTCTCACGGAGCTTGATGCCGCTGACGACCTGCCCGGAGAGGCGGTTCACTTCGATGGCGTGGTATCCTTCCTTCACGGCCTTGTTCGGGATGAGCAGCGACTCGACGAGGTAGTCGGGCTGGGCGCTCGCGCCGATGCTGGTCATGTCCGGGCCGACCTGCCCGCCGGTGCCGGCGATAGCGTGGCAGTTCAGGCACTGGAGTTCCTTGCGGCGGTAGATCGCTTCGCCGCGGACCGGGTCGCCGGACTTGAGCACGTCGGCGACGTACTGTTTCACCTCGTCGACGGTCGGCTCCTTGCGGGCCGCGCCGAGGTTGCCGGCCTTCGTGATCGCCGCGACGAGTTCGGGCAGGTTCTGCGACGAAGAGCGGATCGACCGCAGGCCGACCTTCGCCACGTCGGCGGGGAGCTTGGCGTCCTTGAGCGCCTTGGCGAGCGCGGCCGGGCCGCCCTTGCGGGAGATGAACGCCATGTAGAGGTCGGTCGGGTCGTCCTTGCCGTCGGAGGACGCGAGGATGTCGGCGGAGGCCTTCGCGGCGGCGGCGAGATCGACGCCCGCGAGCGCCTGCGCCGCCAGCCGGCGCATCAGGGCCGGCTGGTCCTTCGCGGTGGACTTGGCGAGGAATTCGTTGGTCTTCGGCCCGCCGAGGGACACGAGTCCGTCGAACGCGGCGGCGCGTTCGGCCGGGGCGACCTTCGCGTCGCCGGCGCGGACCTGCAAGTCTTTGCGGAACAGTTCGAACTTCACGAGGCCCATGAGCCGCAGGGACGTGGCGCGGATGCCGGGGCGCGGGTCGTCGAGGTATTTGGCGAGATCCTCCCAACCATCGAGCCTGGCGATGGCGAGCTTCCGGGCGCGGATCGAGTCCTCGATCGCCGCCAGTGTCGTTTCGCGGAATTCGTCCGAGCCGAGCGGCAGGCCCCGGTTGAACGCGGCCATGAGTTCGTCCGGTCCGCCGATCTTCGCGACGAGCTGCCACATGGCGAGGCGTTGTTCCTTCGCGGCGTTCGCATCGTCGGCGAGGCGGACGATGCTTTTCACGGCCTCCGGGTTGCCACTGGCATTGAGGGCGAATGCGACGGCGCGGGCGTCGCCGCCGAGTGTCAACTGTCCCACCTTGAAGGCGGGCAGCCAGTAGGGTTCGAGTTCACGGACGGTCAGCCAGAGGGCGTAGTCAAGCACGGGGTCCATCGGCAGCTTGAGGACGCCGAGGGCGTGCTCGACGGCCGTCGGTACCTTCCAGCCGGCGACGGCGCGGACGGCTTCGAGCCGGACCTGCGCGTGATCGTCCTTGAGAGCGGCGTCGCTCCAGTCTCCGGGTTTGTTCAGGTTCATCCAGGAATCCGACACGATGCGCACGGCAGCGGAGCGCACGTGCGGATCCTTCGCGGTCAGGAGCGGTTCGAGCGCGGCCATCGTCGACCGGCCGAACGATTGACGCACCCATTCAGCTTCGAGCCGGGCGTGTTCCGAGTCGGCGGGCAGCGCCTTCACCCAGGCGTCGAGCGCCGGCAGCACGGCGTCGGCACCGCGCTCCTTCAGCACGCGCTTCGCCGCCTGCCGCGTCCAGCCCTCCGGGCTTTTCAACTGTTCCAATAGTTCCGGCACCGTCGCGTCCACGAGCTTCGGCTTCGGAACGAGCGGCCGGCCCTTGGCCGTGATCCGCCAGATGCGGCCGTGCGTCTTGTCGCGGCGCGGGTCACGGAAGTCGACTTCGCCGTGCTGGATGATCGGGTTGTACCAGTCGGCGACGTAGATCGCTCCGTCCGGCCCCATCTTCACATCGATCGGGCGGAAGGCGGGGTGGTTCGTCTTGATGATCTCCGTCATCTCGCGGGATTCATAGGTGCTGGCGGCGTCGCGGAGGACGAACCGGCAGACGCGGTGGCCGCGGAAGTCGTTGGTGATGACGTTCCCCTGCCAGTCGTCGGGCAGGTGCCGGCCGCTGACGACTTCGAGTCCGCAGTGCTTCGGGCTGCCGGGGTTCATTCCGCTCAGGAGCCGAGTGGCGCCGACGGCGGTGACGTAGTACGCGCCCGGGATGCCGTGGTTCACGCCTTCCCCATACGCCCCATCGGTGATGAGCGACTGGCCGTACTTATCGAAGTGATGGCCCCAGGTATTGACGAAGCCGCGGACGAAGACGTCGAGTTGTTCGGTCTCGGGCCGGTAGCGCCAGATGCCGCCGCCGTTGAGGCGTTTGACGCCGTGCGGCGTTTCGAGGTGGCTGTGGATGTAGATGGACTGGTTGAAATAGAGCGACTGGTCCGGCCCCCAGCGGAAGGTGTGGATGATGTGGTGCGTGTCCTCGGTGCCGAAGCCGGAGAGGAGGACGCGGGACCGGTCGGCCTTGCCGCCGGGCTTGCTGGCGCTCAGGTGGACGAGTTCGGTGCTGTTGGCGACGTACGCGCCGCCGTCGCCGGGTTCGACTCCCGTCGGGATGAGCAGGCCATCGGCGAAGACCGTGGTCTTGTCGGCCTTGCCGTCGCCATCGGTGTCTTCGAGGATCAGGATCTTGTCGTTGGCCTTCTCGCCCGGCTTGATCTGCGGGTAGACCTCGCTGGACGACACCCAGAGACGCCCGGCCGGGTCGAAATTGATCTGCAGCGGTTTCGCGAGCAGCGGATCGCCGGCGAACAGGTTCACCTCGAACCCGGGCGCGACGATGAACGACTTGCGTTCGATCTCCGGGTCCGGATCCGGCACGACGGCGTTCGCCTGGGCGAGGGCGAGATGGGGGACTAGGAGGAGAGCGGTGAACGAGAGGGTACGCATGGTTGGAAGTATCGCCGATTCAGGATGGGATCGAGGTAGGCTCAATGGAGACACTGGAAACGACCGCACCGATGCCGATTCCAAGGTTCGATGTCGTCACCGGTCGCGGCTCGAGGGTAACGACCAATCGGGAATCCGTTGCGTCCTTGCTCCGGAGTTCGGCAATCATGGCGCGTACGTCGCAATTGTGCTTCGCGGCGAAGGCATCGCGCGTGGCCCGAATTTCCTGAAGAATGTCATCATCCGCCATCGTTCAACTCCTCGGGCGTACAGATCAGCGGTGGTTCGTAACCGGCGGTTCTACATACATTTTCGATACGCGGCCGCAACGTCACGTTGGCGATGTGCGTACTATTCCAAGTCAGAAGGTATTCTATCCCGTGAACCGCCGCGGTAGCGATATGCAGTGAATCCGACATTGCCTTGGGCGGGAGCGGCATTCCCCGAATCAAGGCTTCCGCGAGCTCGCCGATCCGCTCCGTCTGTTGCAACAACGGGATATCCGCGATCGCGGCCAATCGCTCGGCTGCCGCCACCGGATCTCCCGCTTCACACTCTTGGATCACAAGCCGCGAGGTGTAGAGGTCGTATCGATCCCGACCGGCCCACCACGCTTTGGTCAACTGCTGATGCGCGGCCCGCACCAAATCCGAACTCGCCCACGCCGTCAGATAGCTGGGGATCGTAGTTTCGATGAAAACACGCGGTTTCATGGAAATTGTGACATTTGGGTTTACTTCGCCAGCGCCTGCTTCAACTCTTCCTCCGCCTTCGCGATCAGAGGGTCGAACTCGACGATCTCCTTCGCGTTCTTCCCCTGTTCGTGCTTGCGGAAGCCGAAGAGATATGTCTCGTTTTGCGGCCGCCAGCGGTGGAAGAAGAGCTCGTTCTTCTTTCGCACCGCCGTGCGCACCGCATCGAACTTCTTCGGGTCCTCGCCGCTCCAGGTGAGGCCGAGCGCCGAGAGGAATTCCGGAATCGTCGCCTCGTACCCTGCATCCGTCAGGTGCATGCCGTTGTCGGTGAAGCGCTGTTCGGCATTCTTCTGGTGGTCGAGGCCGGCAAAGAACAAGTCGGCGTATCGGTGGCCGCGATTGTCCGCGACCTCGCGGATCGCCTGCACGTAGAGTTGGAGTACCTTGTTCCGCTCCGTCGGGTCGGGCAGCGCCCGCGACTTCTCGAACGGGCGAGGCGAGAACAACACCACCCGCGCCTTCGACGGCGCGAGCGAATCGAGCAGTTTCTCCAGCCCCTTCTGGAACTTCGCCACGCCGGACGGCCCCTCGAACGATTCGTTCAAGCCGTAGCTGACGAAGATCATCGTCGGTTTCAGTTCGAGCGTCAGGCTCACGAGCCGTTCGTAGCCCTTCTTGGCGTCCTCGAAGCCGGCGCGGGCGTCACCATAGACCGTATCGCCGGACCAGCCGAGGTTGCGGACAGTCAGGTTGCGTTCCGGGAATTTGCAGTGGAGGGCGGTCTCCCAATGTCCGTAGCGCTGCTCGCGCTCGGCGAGGGCATTGCCGATCCAGACGATCCGGTCGCCGTCCTTGAGCGCCACGGCTGGCGGCGCGGCCGGGGCAAGGGCCAGTAGTGTCAACGCGACGAACACGTGTGGGACTCCAAGAAGATCGAATGAACCACAGAGATCACAGAGGGTACAGAGAAAGACACGAGAGAATGGATTGATCGGAAAAACGGTCCTGTCTTCCTTCTTCCCTCTGTGCCCTCTGTGTCCTCAGTGGTGAAACTCTTAGACCTTGACCTCGATTCCTTCCCGGGCCGACTTCGCCAGGGCATCCATCACCCGGCCGAGTTTCACGGCCTCGTCCGGGTTCGGTACCGGCTCGCGCTTCTCCCTCACGGCCGCGGCGAAGTCGTCCAGCATGTGCACCATCTGGTTCTCGCCCGGCGTCGCGATCTCCTCGATCTCCGTGTCGAAGTCCCCCTTCTGCCGGAGCACCTGGAACACGGCCTTGTCGTCGGGGATCCACATGTTCGGGACGCGGACGACGGCTTCGCTGCCGACGATCTCCACCCACGTGCGCAGGGGATGCGTGAAGCCGCAGTCGAAGTTCGCCGTGCGGCCGTCGGCGAAGGTCATGACTCCGCTCATGGCGACGTCCACGTTGTTGACGAACGTCGCGGTCGCCCAGACCTTCACCGGCTCGGCGCCCATCCACCAGCGGATCGCGTAGGTGGTGTAGCAGCCGACGTCGAGCAGTCCGCCGCCGCCGGCTTCGGGCTGCATGCGGATGTTGCTGGTCGGCAGGCCGGCGAGATTGAACGTGAAGGCGGTATTCACCTTCTTGATGGTGCCGATGGCTCCGCTGTCGAGGAATTTGCGGATCTTGTGGGTGCGCGGGTGGTGCGGCCACATGAAGCCGTCCATGAGCCGCACGCCCTTCGACCGCGTGTAGGCCACGAGCTTCTCGGCCTCCGGTGCCGTCACGGTCAACGGCTTCTCGCAGAGAATGTGCTTGCCGTGGTCGGCGGCTTTCCGCGTCCATTCGTCGTGCATGTGATTCGGCAGCGGAATGTAGACCGCGTCGACGTTCGGGTCCTTCAAGAGATCCAGGTAGCTGCGGTGCGCGACCGGGATGCCGTCGCGGACGCTCGCGGCTTTCGCCTTCTCCAGCGATCGGCTGGCGATGGCGCGCAGGTCGGCCGTTTTGGACGCCCGGAAGGCGGGGAGCAGGCGTTGGTTGATCGCGGCATCGCCGAGGATGCCCCAGCGGAGTTTCGGTGGGTTCATGGAGAGGGTCCGGTGCGGCGGGTGCTGCTAGGGTACGGCGGAAGCCGCGGGGCCGCAACCCTTCACGCGGGCGGACACCGACCTAACATCTGGTTATGCTTCGCGAACTGGCCGTGCAGAACCTCGCCGTCATCGAGGACGTGCGCGTCGAACTCGACGCCGGCTTCGGCGCCTGGACCGGCGAGACCGGCGCGGGAAAGTCGCTCCTGCTCGGCGCGCTTGGCCTGCTGCTCGGCGATCGCGGCTCCGCGGACCTGATCCGCGCCGGGGCCGAGGAACTCCGCGTGTCGGGTCGCTTCGAGTTCGCCCGACCGGAGCAGAAGGCCGCCGTCGAAGCGATCCTCAACGATGCGATCGCGGACGCCGAACTCGTCATCGCCCGGAAACTCAACCGGACCGGGCGCAGCGGTGCCTGGATCAACGAGCAGCCCGTCTCCATCGCCACGCTCAAGAAGCTCGGCGAACTCCTCGTGGACATCCACGGCCAGCGCGAGAGCTATTCCCTTCTGCAGCCGGCGTACCAGTTGGAAGTGCTCGATTCGTTCGGCAAGCTCACGGACCTTCGCAAGCAGTACGCCGCGGCGGCCGATCGGCTCCGCGAATCGCGCCGACGGCACAAAACCCTCTCCGACGCGAGACAGGCGCGGCAACGCGAACTCGCGCTTGTCCGCTTCGAACGGGAGGAACTCGACACCGCACAACTCCAGCCGAACGAGGCGGCCGAGCTGCCGAAGGAACGGGAAAAACTGATCCACGCGCAATCGCTCGCGGCGTTCGCCGCCGGCGCGGCCGCGCGACTCAACGACGACGACGGTTCCGTGCTCGAATCGCTCGGCCGCATCCACAAGGAAGCCCTGCACTGGTCGAAGTTCGACGCCGACCTCGCGACCGTGGCCAAGCGGCTCGAGGCCGTGAAGGTGGAGGTGCGCGACCTCGCCGATTTCTGCCGGGACCGGAGCGAGACGTACGCCGCCGACCCGGAGCGGCTCGATGCCATCGAGCGTCGGTTGCAGGCGATCAAGAAACTGGAGGCGAAGTATCAGAAACCGGCGGGCGAACTGATCGCGTATCGCGCGACGCTGGACGAACGCGAGGCAACGCTCCGCAAGGAAGAAATCGAGCTCGCCGGCGTCGAGCGCGAGTTGCATTCGATCTTTGCCGAAGTGAAGTCGATCGCGGCGACACTTTCGAAGAAGCGAATCGCGATTGCGAAGAAGCTCGCGGCCGAGGCACAGGACCATCTCGCCGATCTTCAGATGGGCCGGGCGAAGCTGGATGTTTCCCTCGTAACGAAATCCATTGGCGAGGACCCGCTCCTGGTCGAGATTCCGTCCGACGGTTTCGACGAACTCGAAATCCTGCTGACGGCGAACCCCGGCGAACCGGCGCGGCCGCTGCGCAAGGTGGCCTCCGGAGGCGAGTTGTCCCGCACCATGCTCGCGCTCAAGACCGTGCTGGCGGCGCACGACCCGGTCCGCACGCTCGTTGTCTTCGACGAGATCGATGCGAACGTCGGCGGGCGGCTCGGCGACGTGCTCGGCCGGAAGCTGGCAGCGCTCGGCCGTACGCACCAGGTGCTCTGCGTGACGCACCTGCCGCAGGTGGCGAGCTACGCGTCGGCGCATTGGTCGATCCGCAAGCGCGCCGGCGCGAAGCGCACGACGACCACAATCCAGCCACTGACGACCGACGCGGACCGGATCGAGGAGATCGCGCTGATGCTGCGGGGGGAATCGCGTTCCGAGACGACGCGCAAAGAGGCGGCCGAGATGCTGAAGGCGGCTCGCGCCTTCACCCGGAAGAAGGACGTCGGATAGAGTGTAGGTACTCCTTCGACGAGGCCGCCGATGCCCGCGCCGCGCGAAAAGCCGACCTTCGTGGACTGGGTGGTCACGGCCCTCAGCCCGATCCTCGTCATGCTGATGGTCGGCAGCCTGTCGTTCTTCCTCGTCGAAGTGCTCTACTCCGGCCAATACTCCACGCGGCTCGTCTCCACGCTCTTCTTCTTTGTCGTCGCCGCGGTCCTCATCGCCCGCATCAGCATCGAACAGGGCTCCACGAAGGCCTGGCTCTACGGTTCGTTTCTCGCGGTCGCGACCTTCCTCGCGTTTCAGGCCTTCGTCGAGTACCCGAGCGCGTCGGCGAAACTCCTTTCGCCAGTCATCAACCTTTTCCTCATGGCCGTCGTCTGGTGGAGCGCGAACAAGCTCACGTGGGACTGCACGCACCTGGACGAGGATCGCAAAACCAGCGGCCGGGGCATTCTCGCGGCGGCGGGACTCGATGGACCGACGGCGACGAACGACGCGGAGAAACGATCGCGCGAGAAGGTCGGCGAAGCAGACGATGCCGACGACGCGGCTACCCGGCAGGAGGCGAAGAAGCGGAAGAAGGACCCCGACGGATTCGCCGGCTGGATGGCGCGCTGGAGCCGATACCGCGAGGCCCAACGGAAAAAGCCGCACACGCCCGGCACGTGGATCGTCTACTTCTCGCTCGCGGCGTTCCCACTCTTCGGCCTCGGGCAATCGCTCATTCCCGCGGACGACGCGGCACGGCGACGCGCCACCTTCCTGCAGATGACCGCCTACGTCGGCAGCGGCCTCATGCTGCTCGTGACGACGAGCCTGCTCGGCCTGCGCAAATACCTCCGCGAACGGAACGCCAAGATTCCCGCCCCCATGACGCTCGGCTGGCTCGGCATCGGCGCCGCCACGATCGCGATCTTCCTCGCGATCGGCGCCGCCCTGCCCCGACCGCACTCCGAGACGCCGCTCATCGACCTGCCCACGGCCGGCAAGAAGGACCGGAACGCCTCGAAGTTCGCCCAGAAGACCGACGACGGCGCCGCCGGCAAAGGGGAAGGCAAGGCCGGCAACAAGAACGAGGCCGGCAAGGACGCAAAGGCGTCGGGCAAGAACGGCGAGAAGGGCGGCAACGCCGGCGAGAAAGGCGATGGCGGCGGCAAGGGCAAGGATCAGGGCGGCAAGAACAAGGCCGACGGCAAGGACGGCAAGCAAGGCGATGCTCAACAGAAGCAGGACGACGGCGGCAAGCAGGGCGAGCCGAAGGACAACCAGGCCGATGGCGACAAGGACGCCAAACAAGCCGAGGACAAGTCGAACGACAATGATCGCTCGAACAACGACGGCAGTCCGGCTCGCGAGACGACGTCCAAGATCTTCGAGTCGATCGGCGGGTTCCTCAAATGGGTGGTCTGGTTCGTCGTGGCTGTCGCCGTGATCGTCGGCATCGCGATTTTCTTCCTCAAATACCTGGCGCCGTTCACCCAGTGGGCGAAGAACCTGCTCGAATGGGTGCGGAACCTGTTCGCACGAAAGCTTCGCGAAGGGAAAGCCCTCAACACGGACGACGACGAGGAACCGGTGGCGGCGACGGAGCGCCCGCCGCCGTTCTCGGATTTCCCGAACCCGTTCGAGAACGGCACGGCGAAACGGATGACTCTGCCGCAACTCATCGCGTACAGCTTCGCGGCGATGGACGCCTGGGCGTGGGACGGCAACCTCGGCCGCAAGCCGGAGGAGACGCCGAACGAATTCGCCGTACGCATCGGCGAGGACTGCGAGGAACTGAAGGACGAGAGCCGGGCGCTGGCAATGCTCTACGTGCGCTCGCTGTACTCGAACGCCGACCTGCCGGCGAAGGACGCGGTGGAAACGCTCAAGCGGTTTTGGAGCGCGATCGATCGGGCCGAACCGGTGCGGAATTGAATCAGGTCTTGCGCGACACCACCTTCATCGTCACCTTGTCGGCGACGAACGTCTTCTCGCCCGCGGTGGCGAAGCGAACTTTCATCCGTCTCAACGCGCCGTGCCCGCTGATGTTAGTGATCTGTCCAATTCCATATTCATCGTGCTGCACCATCGCCCCTTCCTTGTATTCGCCGTGGACGGCCGGGTCGCGTTTCGTCGGTAGCGGAGCCGGCACCGCGTTCGCCCCGGTGTAGCCCGCCTTCGTTCGCCACTCATCAATCGCGCTCCGCGCGAAGTTCCGCCCCGGATCGGCGTCCTCCCGCCGCGCTTCCTCCGGCAATTCGTCCAGGAACATGCTCGGCACCTGATACAGAGCCTGCCCGCGGAAGTCGCGCAGCCGCGCGTGGCAGAGCGTCAGCTCGCGCATTGCACGCGTCATTCCCACGAAGCAGAGCCGGCGTTCCTCTTCGATGTCCTCGTCCTTTGCCAGGCTCCGCTCGTGAGGCAGCAGCCCCTGCTCCACCGCGAGGAGGTACACGACCGGGAACTCCAGCCCCTTGGCGGCGTGCAGCGTCATCACGTTCACGGCGTCGGCGGCTTCGTCCCAACCGTCCACGTCCGACGCGAGCGAAATCTGTTCGAGGAAGTCCGCGAGTGTTCGCGATTCGTCCTCGTCGTGGAACTGTTTCGCGGCCGTGATGAGTTCCTCGATGTTCGCGAGGCGGTCGGCGTCTTCGTCATCCTTCGAGTCGGCGAGCATCTTGCGATAGCCGGACTTGTCGAGCACCAGCCGAATGAGTTCCTGCGGCGGCAGTTCGAGTTGGGCGCGTAGCTCGGCGAGCAGCCGGTAGAAATTCACGAGGCCCGTCGCCGCCTTGCCCTTGATCTCCGGGATCCGCGCGACGTTCGCGGCCGCCTGCAAGAGGCTCGTCTCGTGCCGCTCGGCGTGGGCGATCAACCGTTCGAGGCTCGTCTTGCCAATGCCGCGCGCCGGTTCGTTCACGGCGCGCAGGAACGACACGGTATCGTTCGGGTTCACCAGCAGCCGCAAGTACGCCAGGACATCGCGGGTCTCCTTGCGTTCGTAGAACGCGAGGCCGCGGACGATCTGAAACGGCACGCCGTGCTTGACGAATGCCGATTCCAGCGTCCGCGTCAGCGCGTTGATCCGCACAAAGATTGCCGCGTCGCGGAAGCGGTGATTTCCCGCCTTCACGGCATCCTTGATGCGCATCACCACGCCTTCGGCTTCGTCCAGCCCCGTATTGAACGACAGGACGCGCACGGCGTCGCCCGCCGGGTTGTCCGTCACCAGCGTCTTCTTCTTCCGGTGCTTGTTGTGGTCGATGACGGCGCTCGCCGCCCGCAGGATCGCCTTCGTGCTCCGATAGTTCTGCTGGAGGGTGATGACCTTCGCGTTGGGGAAGTCCCGCTCGAAGTCGAGAATGTTTTTGATGTCGGAACCGCGCCACTTGTAAATCGATTGATCCGGATCGCCCACCACGCACAAGTTTGGGTGGTTCAGCGACAGCCGCCGCGCGATCTCGTATTGCGCGAGGTTAGTGTCCTGATACTCGTCGATGAGCACGTAGTGAAACCGCGCGTCCAATTCGGCGCGTAGTTCTTCGTTGTGCCGCAAGGCGAGCGCCGGAAGGTACAGCAGGTCGTCGAAGTCCATGCCGTTAGCGGCGCGCAGGCGCTTCTCGTAGCCGTAATACACCTTTGCGACGGTCTGCGAGAAGTAATCGTGTGCCTGCTGTTCGTATTGCTTTGGCGTGAGAAGTTGGTTCTTGGCCTTGCTGATCGCGCCGGATAGCCGGTCGGGCGTGAACTTCGCATTGTCCATGCCCGTTGCGTCGAGGGCCTCTTTCACCAATTTGTTTCGGTCGTCTACATCGTAGATGGTGAAGTTGCGATCGATCTCCAACCGGTCGGCGTACATGCGTAGCAGCCGCGCGCCGAGACTGTGAAAGGTACAGATCCAGAGCCGGTTGCCGGGGACGAGCTCGTCGATACGCTTGCGCATCTCACCGGCGGCCTTGTTCGTGAACGTGATGGCGAGGATGCTACCCCCTCGTACCCCGGACCGGAGCAGGTGTGCCACGCGACGCGTGATGACACGCGTCTTGCCGCTGCCCGCCCCCGCCAGGATAAGAAGCGGCCCATCCCCGTAAGTCACGGCGGCGCGCTGGTCCTCCGTCAAATCCCGAAGTAGATCGTCCGACATTCCACGCTCCGACGGAAAACTGGGGTTCCGCCCCCGCGATCCGTTCGCAAGAATAAAAGGACATTCTACGAACCGCACGGACGGGACGACGGCGATGAACATCCTCGGTTTGGGAACGCAGATTCACGATTGTGCACGGGTGCGCAAACTCATCGAAAAGCACGCAGAGAAATTCCTTTACGAAGTGTTCACCGAACGGGAGATCGCCTTCTGCAGCCAGCGCAGCCACAGCACGGAGTATTACACCGCCGTCTGGGCGACGAAGGAGGCGGTGTTCCGCTCACTCGGCCGCAAGTGGAAACGCGGCGTCAGTTGGCACGACATCGAGGTCGTTTGCCAGAAGGGGGGCGAGGCCCGCGTCAAGCTCACGGGCCCGACGCGAGAAAAGGCCCTCGCCAAGGGCGCCAAGGGCATCCGCGTCTCCTTCGCCTACACGCGGCTCTTTGCGACCGCCATGGCGATCGCCCTCAAATGATCAACCGGCGCCGTCGGCCACTTCCTTCAGCAGGCCCCGCGCCAACTTGTACGCGATCTTCAGGTTCGTACAACGCAGATCCAACTGATCCGCCGTGAAGATTTTGTTGGGATCGCACTTCGGCAACCCCGCCAGTTCCACGGTCAACGGCAGGATCTGAAGGAATTCCTTGATCCGCTGATTACGGACTTCGGCAGACGCTTCGGCGCTCATGAATCTTCTCCAGAACTTTCAGGGCCCTTCGATCGGTAGATCCGTCAATCTCTCTCCATATTATCGCGGCGAGAAGACCGAATCGTTTCCAAACGAAACCAACCTGAAGAACGATCGTACCGAAGTCGAAGATTCTCGGCCGAGAGTGTCGAGGGTCGCATGCTCCATTCCTTGCAACTCTGCCGTGCGGCCGCGTGCATCCTCGTCGTCGTTGCCCACGCCATCTCGATCTGCGCACTGCCCAAGTACTTCAATTGGCACCGATTCGAGTTCCTTTACGGTCTCGGTCCCGTTGCGCTCGACGTCCTGTTCGTCCTGAGTGGATTCATCATCCTGCACGTCCATCGGCGCGACATCGGCCGACCAGACCGTGCGGCCCGATATCTCTACCGACGCGCCCACCGCGTCTACCCGGCCTACTGGGTCGCACTGATGATGGTACTGCCGATCTTCTTCCTCGTACCGAGTTTCGGCGACGGCTCGCAACGCGATCCCGGCGTCATCGCCCGATCCGTGCTGCTCCTCCCGCAACCATCGGCTCAACCGATTCTCCCCGTCAGTTGGACAATGTCGTTGGAAATCGTCTTCTACCTTGCGTTCGCCGTGCTCGTCCTGAACCGAACACTCGGTCTGATCCTTTTTGGCTTATGGTTCGCCTTCCTGATGGCCCGTCCCGACACCGGCACGTTTGCCGGGAGCTTTCTGGCGCATCCCGGATTCATTTGCATCCTCGGAGGCATGATCGCCGCCGAAGTGATCCATCGATTCCGCATCCCCGGTCCCGGCTGGCTTGCACTTTCGGGAGCCGTCGTGCTCCTCGCACGCGTTCTGTTCGACCCGACACTCGCGCAATCCTTCCCAATCTCTCGTATCGCGATCGGCGCAATCGGCTCGATGGCGTTGTTAATCGGACTTGCCGCACGCGACCTTAATCGACCACTGAACATGCCGCGCTGGCTCGCATTATTGGGTGACGCGTCCTACTCGATCTATCTCGTCCATTATCCTGCCCTTTCAGTGATGACGAAGATCGCGAAGAGTCTTCGGTTGGATTCGTGGCTACCGCTGGAACTGCTCTTTTGTGTTTTCGTGTTCACCGGCATCTGTGCCGGCGTCCTTTTCTATTCGCTGGTCGAACGACCGCTCCGGAAGTTCGCCCCCTGGGTTGATCCCAAACCGAAGCTGAAGGCCTTCGCCCCCGGTGAGGAGGCGGACGGCAGGCCGGACGCCCAAGCGATCCGCCGGGCCGCGTGAAGGGCCGAACCCGTCACGTTTTCCGGTGTCTGTCCGCCAGATGGATTGTGCCGTATACTTTGTGGACACCGCTGGAGAGGTGGCAGAGTGGTTGAATGCGTCGGTCTCGAAAACCGATTTACCCGAAAGGGTAACGAGGGTTCGAATCCCTCCCTCTCCGCTGATTGAAGCACGTCGAAATCACTTCAAAAACCAGGCTTTCCGACACCGTCTCGGGAAGTCTGTCGCCCGGCCGGACCCCACTTTGGGGACAAATTGGGGACAACACTGGCTTCACGCTGGGGTTACGTCTCTGGTCTCCTCCCGAAGAATGCGACGGGGAGGGTCCGGCGATGGCGTCGTTGGAACAGCGGGGCACCCGCTTTCGGGTCATCTTCCGCCTGGGCGGTCAGAAACACTCCGTCAGCGTCAAAGCGGCCGAGCGGAAGGACGCCGAGGCGTGCCTCGTTCGGCTGGAGGAGAACCTGCGGCTCGTCGAGCGGGGGCGGCTCGCCGTCCCCGACGGGGCCGACGTCGGCCTGTTCCTGATGAGCGACGGCCGGCTGGAGAAAAAGGTGTCCGTGGTGCGGCCCGTCCGCCTCGCCGAGATGTTCGAGACCTACCGCACCGAGTTCACCGCCGGGGCGAAGGAAGTCATCACCCGGGCGATGGAAGACATCCACCTGAACCACCTCGCCCGGCTCATCGGCGGCGAAACACCGGTCGCTGCCATCACCGCCGGCACCGTCCAGCAGTTCGTAGACGCCCGGAGTCGAGAACTCCACCGCGGTCATCCGGTCAAACCGAAGACGGTGCGAAAGGCCGTCGCCACCCTGCGCTTCGTGTGGAACTGGGCACAGCGTCGCGGGCAGGTGCCGACCAAGTTCCCGGAGGTCGAACTCGCGTTCTCGAAGGAGAAGCAATCGGAACCGTTCCGCACCTACGACCAGATTCAAACCATCCTCGCTCGCGGCGGTGTGGACAAGCGGCGGGAGCGGGAGTTGTGGGATGGCTTGTTCCTCGACCCCGCACAGGTGACTGAAGTGCTGGCCCACGTCCGCCGGAAAACGAGCGCCCGCTACCTCTACCCGTTCCTCGTCACCGCGGCTTATACGGGAGCCCGCCGGGCCGAACTCTTCCGTGCTCGCGTCGAGGACTTCGACTTCGAGGGCAAGCTCGTCCTCCTCCGGGAGAAGAAACGGAGCCGGGACACGGAGACGTTCCGCACCGTGGACATGAGTCCGCGGGTCGAGGCGGTGATGCGGGAGTACTTCGCCGGGGTCCACCCCGGCGGGGCGTTCGCCTTCTCGTCGGCTCGGGACCGGATGCTCACCGACGGGCAGACCTGGAAGGCGTTCCGCACGGGCGTGAAAGGTTCAAAGTGGCACGTCCTCCGGGGCTACCACGCCTTCCGCCACTCGTTCGCGTCGAACCTCGCCGCGGCCGGGGTGGACCAGCGGGTCATCGACGAACTGATGGGCCACACGACCGTCGAGATGCAGAAGCGCTACCGCCACCTGTTCCCCGACCAGCGGCGGGCGGCAATCCTGACCGTGTTCGGTGGTTGAACCGGGCCGGCGAACCGTGGTAGGGAAGCGGGATGCTGAAAGCCTACGTCGGAGTCGCCTCCCCACACGGTCTCGCCGTCCTCCAACCGGAGCGGGCCGACACCTTGTGGCTCGTCGAAAGCTGGGCGGGTCGCGGGCGGCGTGTCGGCTTCTGGGCCGTGCTGGGCGATGCGGACGCCGACCGCGTCCAGACCCTGTTCCGGAACGGCTACCGGCGGGAAGCCCTGCTCCTGCTGGACCGGTGCGCGAAGGACATGGGCCGCATCGTTCCCGGCGACGAGCCGCACTCCACACTCCACTGACCCGCGGGCGATGACATGACCGAAGAACCCGAACCGCAACGGCTCGTCCGTGTGCTGGCGTTCGCACTACGGCACCACCCGCTCCGGTTCGGCGTCGCCCTGGACGACGACGGGTTCGCCGGCCTGGACGAACTCGTCGTCGGCATCCGGTTCAGCCACTACGACTGGGCTACTATTGACCGACAGCAGGTCGAAGACGCGATCCGCGACATCGACCCCGAGAGGTTCGAGGTCCGGGACGGACTCGTTCGCGCCCGCTACGGCCACAGTGTCGCTCTCGGTTCGCCGGGGGAACGGCGAACACCGCCGCCCGTCCTCTTGCACGGCACCTCGGTCGATGCCGTGGACGCGGTCCTGACGACCGGCCTCCGGCCGATGAACCGGGCGTTCGTCCACCTCACGACGGACCCGGACTACGCGGCCCAAGTCTTGACGGCGAAAGGCGGGGGAGTCGTCCTCCGCGTCCGGGCCGACGAGGCGGCCGCAGCGGGGGTCGAGTTCTTCAGAGCGAACCCGCACGTCTGGCTTGCCCGCGGCGTGCCGACCGTGTTCATCGACTCGGCCGATCCCGTCCGGGGGTTAGCGTCGATCGGGTCCGGAGAACGTTGAAGAATTTGAGGGCCGAAGAACAGGTGCAATGCCTCGGCCGGGGTCAGCAAGTCCACTGGTGGAGGCTCACGGACGAATTGGGTACGACCCAATGAATTGGGTAGCGAATCGGGTAAAGCAGGTGGCGTCGGACGCATCAGCAACTGTTGTCTTCTCGTTCACACGCCGCCCACCGAATCGGGCTCTCGTTCGCCGTACAGTTCCCGATACGCCTGGACGTAGCCGACGGCCGCCGCGAGGTCGATTCCGGAGTAGTGGCGGCACAGCCGGCGAAAGAGTTGGAGGATCGCCGCGTGCCCGCAAAAGTCGAGCAGCCCGTCCAGGGTGCGTTCGATCCGCCGCGGGTCGCGGTCTCCAGCCCGCAGAATGTCCTCCACGACGAGAGAATACTCCGCGACGGCGCGCTCGTGCAGCTCGCCGATTTGCCCGGCGAGGGCGGTGAGCGTCTGTGGAAACCCGATCTCCTCGCCCATGCTGAATCCTCGCACACCCGAAGACGGTGGTGAAAGGCAATTCTTCCAGGGTTCCATACTCTGCCGACAACGGAAGGCAATTCCGAAGAGGGGGCCGAAGCCCCGGAGCGCGTCCGGCCGGTGGTGCGATGAAACCTCCGCCGGCCGAACCTACGCTGCGTGGGCAGCACGCATCACTCGCCGTCCGCTCGTCGAAGTCCGCGAATCGCCTCGGCGAGTTCGGCCTCTGTCCGCGCCCAGCCGTCCGCCGGCAGTCGGCCGACGACGCGGAACTTGAGCCTCTGATACACGTCCAGGGCAGCCTCGTCGTCCCCCAGCACGTCGGCCGCGAGGGCGAGCGCCAGTTGCGCCGGCCCGCTCCCGCCGTAGCCCCACTCGAACCCCGTCAACGAGTGCGTCCGCAGGTCGAACCGCGGGTCGAGGCCGCGCTTGCCGGTGCCGTCCGTCACCGTGACGGCGCAGCCATCCTCCGTCCGGTGCCCGGTGTACGTCTTCATCGTGATGTCCTTGTGATGGAATCGGGAATCGCCGCGGCAGAGGGCCGCGGCAACAGAGTCGAAGGATCATGGGCGAGAGGGCGGTGGTGCAGGGACCAACCTCTCGCGTCTATCGGGGCGGCCTGACCGGGAGCGGTCCGCCGTCGGCTCACATCGATCGTCACGCGGCTAGGGCGAGCAAGCTCCCGGCCTGAACGTCCAGGGCCGCCCGGTCGCCGGCGTATTCCACCTGCCCGGCCAGCCGCGTCAGCGCGTCCACCAGGGCGAAGATCGTGAACCGTCCGCCGGCCACCATCTCGACCGCCTGCTTCGCCAGCCCGCGGCTCAGGCCGTGCTTGGCCAGTGCCTTCATCACTTCCTCGGCGTCGCTGCCGAGTTGCTCCCGCATCGCCTTCTTGATCACCGCCGCGAACCCGTCCCGCCGCTCGTCCCGCTTGGCCACGAGGGCTTCGACGTGCCGGCGGATGTCGTCCAACGCCGTGCCGACCCGGGCCGTGTGCTTGCGGGCGAACTCGATCACCTCGACCGCGTCCCAGACGATGTGGTTGGCGCACACCTTCTGGAACCAGAACGTCTGGACGCCGACCGACCGCTTGCCCACCTCCGAGTTCCACACGAAGAACCCCGGAGCGAACGCCTCCCCGTCGATCTCCGCCCAGCCAGCCGGGTCGATGAGGAAGGCGAACAGGTCTTGCTCCCCGCAGTAGAGGCCGGTCGCCCCGTTGAACCCGGCCTGGGGCGGCGTGAAGTCGGTCGCGTACTCCTTGAGCATCCCGACCAGGTCGGCGTTGTGCAGCCGGGTGTACGCCGTCCCGTGGACCGACCGGATGCCGTCGCCGCGGGTGAGCAGTTGCAGGGGCTTGGTGCCGCCGGGCAGCGTCTCGCGGAACGCTCGCGCCGCCGTATCCGGCGTGAGCCGGTTGACCGTCTCCTTGCCGACCTTGGCCAGCCCGCACAGTTGACCGAAGCTCCAGTCGTTGAGCGCGAACGGGCCGTCGCTCCCGGCCCGCAGGCCGAACCGCCTGTCGGGGGTGGCTTCGGGGACGAGTTGCGACGGCGACACCCAGCGGTCGGCCGACTCGTCCTTCTCCCGCCGGCAGTGGGTGAGGAGGGCGTCGAGCGACGGGAACCGTTCGTCCGGCGCGCGGCGGAACAGTTCCCCGCTCGCGCGGGTGAGATTTTGCTTCGTCATGACGAATCCTCGGAAGGGAACAGGAACAGGGGTGAGAAACCAAAACGTGTTGCACCACCGGCCTCTCGACCGGCCCTCCGAGTCGGGCGGTCGTGAAGTCGGGGAAGTCATCTACCGGACGGGCGGTGGGAAAGGGCGAACGGAACAGACGCCCGATTAGCACGAATCCGATGGGACTTTCAAGCCGCCCACCCGAATCGAGAGCGGTGCAGACGGCGACGACTCCGGTGAACGACACGAGGCGTCAAACCCCTCCGACTCCCTCCGGTTCAGGCTGACAAGGGGGACACACGCCCGCCCAGGCAGCCCACGCGAGGAGCCGTCACCATCGGTCGTCATCGGGGCGCGGGGCTATGAACCCCGATGACGACCGACGGCGACGGCTGACGCAGTTCATCTCCACCCTTCGGTGGAAGGAATGACCTTCAGCAAACAGCACGACCCCAACACGCTCTCACCAGTCGTCCTCACCGGCCTTCTTGACGCCGCAGGACCAGTACAGGCCGACCGTCGGGGCCGGTGCCAATCGCTTCCCCGCAGCCGGCGGTTACCCCCACCGGCACGGCACCCCGGCTTCCGCTGCCCGAACTTCGAGCGCCCGGATGCGGGCGGCGGTCTCGGGGTACCAGAACGCGATCTCGTCCAGTTCCCCCTTCCGAGCGAACGCCCCGCACAGGCACTCGCCGGACATGCAGAGTTTCTCCACCACCGGGTTGCGTGGCAGGAGGTGGGCGTCCAGGTAGGCATGTTTGTCCTCGTGCGACCAGTTCAGGAGCGGGGCCACCCACACCCGGCCGTCTTTCTTCTGTACCGGCTCGTCACCGGCATCCGCCGCCGGCTCTCCTGCCGGCGGATGCCGGTGACGAGCAGGATCGCGTCCGACCGCTTGGTCTTGTGGTCCCGGCCGAGTTGGCGGAGGCACCGCTCCTTCAGCCGGTTGTAGATGAGCGTGCGCCCGGCCGGGCCGGGGAACCCCCAGCGGAGGACGATCTCCTCGTACGGCACCGGCGGGCGGTACTCGGCCAGCGGCCAGCCGTGCGCCCGGCAGGTGGCCCGGACGAACGCCCGCGTCTCCTCGATGCCGATCCCGGTGTCGATGTGGACGCACCCGTCGAACCGGGGCGACCGGCCGGCCAGGTGGGTCGAGCAGAGGGAGTCGTGTCCGCCGGAGAACAGGGCGAACACCTTGACCGGCCGGTAGCGTTCGACGGCCTCGGCCAGGATGTCCAGCCCCTCCCACACCGGGTCGGCCGTCGGCGGGACTGCCGCCGCTTTGTCGCGCTGCTCGTCCATGACCAGACACGATGCGGCCCTGGGTCGCACCGGTTCGGATTCCCCACCCGCGACTGGTTTGATTTCCGCCGGCCGGGTGTGCTACTCGTCCCTCCGGCCGCACCGCTCTTTCCCTCACCCGTCTTGAAGACGCAGTTCACGCCGACTCCGCGGGCGACCCCTCGCGCGTGGAGACCGGTGGTGCATTTCGGTTTTCCATTTCCCCATTCCTGACCTCTTGGAGGCGTCGCCATGACCGCGACGACGACCAACCTGGGCGTGTTCGTCGCCCGACTCAAGATCGGCGAACCCGTTCCGCGGCCCGACCCCGAAGGGTGGTCCGCGATGATTGCCCGCACGACCCTGTTCGGCCGCGTCTGTGAGGTGGCCGGCGAGACCTACGACCACTTCCTCGACGTGCTGCCGCCCCGGTGGATGGGCGACGGGGGCTACGCCTTCGGCGAAGGGTCCGACCAGCTCCACCTGTTCTGGGCGGCCAACACCCCGCACGGCCGGCAGTACTTCTGCCGCCAACTCGACGAAGCCGAGACCCGGCAGTTCTGCCGGGTCGCCCGCATCCCCCTGACCTCGGGCTGAGGGAGGGCACGCTCATGTTCCACGACGACCGAACGTGGTGCGTTCGCCCGGAGGGGACGCCCGAAGCCGTGGCCTTGCTCGTGACCCGCCGGACGTGGCCGGCCTGCACGGCCTTCACCGTCGGCGGCTACCTGTTCCTGAACGACTCGCTGCCGGAGGACGGGTCCACCGACTACGCGGTGGTCAAGCGTCCGACGTCACCGGGCGGGCGGTTCGTCCAGGTCGCCTCGCTGACCCTGGGCTTCAGGAGCTACGAGAACGCGCTCGACCTGATCTGGTCGGTGCTGGCGGGGGACTACGACGCCCCCGCCTCGACCGTCGCGGTGGACCCGCACCTCGAACCGGCACCCGCGCACGTCGCCCGGCGATGCCCGTTCTGTTCCTGACCCCGTTCCCACACCCACCGAGGATTCGTTCGATGACGACTACCAAGCAAGACCCGAAGAAGGGCCACGCGGACAAGGCGAAGCCGGTCCACGAAGTCCGCCTCGGCCGCATCCGCGCCGCCGTCTGGCTGAACGAGACGGAGAACGGCCCCCGCTACAACGTCCAGATCAGCCGGCTCTACAAGGACAAGGCGGACAAGTGGAAGGACTCGTCGAGCTTCGGCCGCGACGACCTGCCGCTCGTGGGCAAGGTCGCCGACTTGGCGATGGTCTGGATCTACGAGAACCCGGCCGCGGCCGAGAAGTAACCCCGGAGGAATCCATGACTCCTCCGAGACCGCCGTTCGTGCCCCTCGGCCGGACCGTGGCCACGCCCGCGGCGCTCGCGGCGGTGTCGCCCTTGGATATCGCCGCTGCGCTCCGCCGCCACACCTCGGGCGACTGGGGCGAGGTGGACCCGGGCGACCGGGCCGCCAACGACGACGCCGTGAGGTCCGGGGAGCGGTTGCTGTCGGTCTACCAGTCGGCCACCGGGACCACCTTCTGGGTGCTCACCGAGGCCGATCGAACCGCCACGACCGTCCTCCTGCCGGACGACTACTGACACCGGTTTTCCTTCAGGCCCGCCGCACCACCGGGCCTCTCCAATTGGAGAGACCACCCATGATGTTCGTTTGCTACAGCCTGACCCTCGGGATTCTGGGCTTCGCCTACCACGCGCCCGATCTGGCCCTGCTGATTGTCCTGCTATTCCTGGCTAAGACTTTGCTGAAATGACCGGACAAGTCGGCCCCTGGACGGGGCCATCCGTTGCTCCGGCTGAACACAGGGAATTTCGACGGGACAGCCGCCCTCCCACCGTGACCGTTCGGGTCGTGAAACTCACTTTGCGCGATGTGAAAGATCGTGCTAACGTGCCGGAAACCTCGCACGGATTTGCCATGGACATCACCACCCGGACCCGACTCGTCGACCAAGCCCCGTCCTTTCAGAAACCGGAATCCACCGACCTGCTCGACCTCCGCCGTCGACTCGGCGAGGCGATGGAGGCGTGGCTCACCCGCTCGCCGTCTGCGGAGACCCGGGACGGCTATTCGCGGGACCTGTTCCAGTTCCTCGACTTCGCGGGTGTGCCCGGCGACGAATGGGAGAAACTCGCACTGGTCCGACCAGGAATGGTCTCGGCGTGGCGAGACCGCCTGCTCGAACGCGGTTTGACGAACACGGCGATCAGCCGCAAACTGTCGGTGGTCCGCAGCCTGTTCGGCTACCTCCGCAAGTACGGGTACACCGGGGCGAACCCGGCCGACACTGCGTTTGTCGCCGCCCCGGCTGTGCCGCGGGACGGCAAGACCGTGGCCCTGTCCCCGGAAGACTGTCGCATGCTGCTCGACTTCCCGACGGCCGACACGCCGGAGGGTCTGCGGGACCGAGCGATTCTGGCCGTCCTCGCGTTCACCGGCTGTCGTGTCGGCGAGGTTTCGCGCCTCCGCGTCGGCGACTACAAGCGGAGCGGCGGGCATCACGTTCTGGAAGTACGCGGCAAGGGCGGCAAGGAGCGACGGATGCCGCTTCACCCAGAAGCGGTTGAGCGACTCGAAGCGTGGCTGGCTGTCGTTAGTGACGGGGCGACGGATGGGCCGTTGTTCCGTCCGCTGAAGACCGCCCGTGGTCAGGGCAAGGACGGGTTCCTCCCTTCCCCGCTCTCCCGCCGCGGCCTCCAATACCTCGTCGAACGGTACGTCCGCAAACTCGGCCTCGACCCAAACGTGACCGCCCACTCATTCCGGGTGACGGCCCTGACCACCGCCCGCGAGCGGGGGGCGGACATCGTGGACCTGCAAGACTTCGCCGGCCACGCCGACCCGCGGACCACCCTCACCTACATCCGTAACCGCGATCGACTCAGCCGTTCCCCCGCCTACGTGCTTAAGTATTGACCCGTGATATGACTCGGGTTTGGGGCGGTTTTTTCGCTCTCCGGATCCATCAGGCTTTCAGGTTGACGGGTGGGAAAGTTGATCGAAGGTGGTACTAGAAAAAGAGTTGGCACCGCATCCAGAAGAGGTCTGTGGACCTTCCATGTCGGCCGGTGGATTGGTTCAACAGGATCGGTGTTGCGAACATGGCGTGCTGCCAGTCGAATGTGAATTTTACGAATCGGTTGGGGTGCCAGTTGAATCCGATGTCGGTCATCCCGACGCGGCGGGTCCAGTCCGCCTCGTCCGCCAGCCCTGCGGTGAACACCTGGTCGCCGATGTTGATGGCCGAGTACCGGCCGAATACCTCAAAAGCCCCAATGCCGCGTCCGACCGGCGCGAGTGGCTCGACCGGTCCCCGCCCGGTCACGCGCTCCCCGGTGAGGAACAGCGAGGCTGTCGCATCAAAGCCGACGACTGGGAGCCGGACCGCAGAGCTGCTCTCGTCCCGACGGGTCTGAAAACTCAGGGCAAAGACCTCTGCTTCGACCGAAAGCGGTCCGGCGTAATTCGCGACGTGCAGTGCCCCCTGCCGGCGTCCCCCGTCCCACACCACGCCGCGGTTAAACTCCAGGAACTGTGTGGACGCGGCACGGGCGGCCTCGTCGTTCTCCGAGGTCTGGATGGATGTCCTCAGCGGGAGCGGTGCGGTCGGATAGGCAGTGAGGCCGAGGGCGATGGACCCCCCGACGTTCAGGTACTTGAAGAACGCGTCCTCGGGGCCGTCCAGAAACGGGCGGTAGTTCAGATACCCGACCCCCTCCCGCGTCGAATTCTGGTCGGCGAGTCCGGCGAGATGACCAAACGTCGGGCCAGCCGCATACTCAAGCTTTTTGTTGATTACCCCGTGAATGATGACCCCAACCTGACGAGCCAGGCCAAAATTCAGAGGCACAAGACCGCGTTCCGGGGTAATGTAATACTGTTCCAAGTGGTCATACCAGGTATAGCTGTACGGCGTTAGAGATCGACCGATCCGGACTTGAAACCACTCGTGCTTGCCGAGATTGACGTTCGCATCCAAGAGATCGAAAGAACCTTCGACGCTACGCTGGAGTGACAGTTCGTATTCCAGTCCGTCCTTCAGTTGGCCCTCAAAATACGTTCTGAAGCGAGGCACATACATCCCGCTGCGAGCCGGCTCCTGGAACGTCGGGGTGAACACCTTCCCGTCGATCTGTGTCAGAAACCGCATCCGCAACTGAAACTGGTCGTCGGAAGATCTGAGGCCGAATCCGTCCTTGTACACGGCTTTGAGCGGGAACTCGAACTCGGGTTCCGCTTTTGGGGGGAACAGCGACTCCGTGGTCGCTTTTTCTTCGTTTCTGGTCCCGGTTTTCTCGACGGTGCTCTTCCCGCCCGGATCCTCCTGAGCCGACAGTTGCGATTTTGAGGTGATCAGGATGCCCCCGATGATCAGTAAGCACACCACGGGGCTGCACCGTCGTCCGCCTCTCCTTCCAGAAAAAATCGTCATGACGTACCAGCCCCCGATACCGTTGATGCAGCAGGAATATTCCGCACAACATGCATCGGGCTGAGCCCGCTTCGTCTTGAGCCTGGCTGCAAGCGACCTTAACGAAATCTCGGCGCAATCGCACGATTTGTAAGAATAATGACAGAAACCAAGTGTGAGGACCCGGAGTTGAGGAAAGCACAGCCTCATCTACCGGCACCACCAATACGGATCCGCGGCGGGCCACCCGGCTCGACATCGGATGTCGGGTTCCCAGCAAACAGGCGATTGCGGACGCCAACGCTTTCAGTGGCCCTCTTCAAGAATCGCTTCCAGGCGATCGAGGCTCAGCAGGCAGATGTGGCCGCGCGTGTAGTCGATGATTTTCGACGCCTTGAGGTCGGCGAGTACGTCCGACACGACGGGGCGTGCCGCAACGACGAGTTCCGAGAACTCTTCGTGCGTCAGTCGGATGTCGATCAGGTGCCCGTGTCCGCACCGCACGCCGGCGAAACAGAGCAGGTCGTACAGAGCGGTTGCGACTCGCCTCCGGATCGGGGAAATGAGTTGCCACTGGAGTCGGCGGTCGAGCGCGGCGACTTGAAACGACAGCACCTGTGCCAACTGAGACTGAAACGACGGAGCTTTCTCGGCTTGGGCCTCCATTTCCGCTCGTCGAATTTCTGCGACGCACGCCATCCCACTGGTGACCGCCTGCTCGGCCGTGACGAACAGGCGGGGGGAAAACGGAAGTTCTCCGAAAAGTGACCCTTTGCCGAGTAGCATGCGGGTCCACAAGCGGCCACTGGGGTCAGCATACGCAAGCCGGACGTATCCCCGTTTGATGAGGAATGTTGTCCCCTCCGGTTTGCGAAAGTAGATCGGCGATCGGCTCTTGAGATCGCGTGTGGCGACCGTCGGCAGCCGTTGACATGCCGCAATGAAAGTACTGGCGAGTCCCGATTCGATCTGCATCCCCAATCTCCCGCCAAACGTATTCGCGATCGCTCGAAAGCTGGCAGGCGACTCGCGGTGTATTACCGAGTCCGTCAGCCAGTGCAGGGTATTTGGTGAAAGAATTCGTTTCTGTCAGATAGATGACAGACAACATCGGTTACGGCAATTAATCTCTTTCTAGGCCTGTCAACTCGTCCGGGTCGTGGTCGATCCCAGGCTGTTCTTTCCTCCCCCTGTCAAGGTGCTTTATGAAGTCGAAGTGGTTCCTCGGGCTCTCGCTGGTGGCGGGGGTCGGAGCGTTAGGCCTCTGGTTCCTGACGAACCAGTCGGCCGTGGCCCAGCCGGCGAAGACGGACGCCAAGCCGCTCGTCGAATTTACCGCGGAAGGCAAGGCCAAGCAACCGGTCGGGTATCGGAAGTGGGTGTTCATCGGCGCACCGGTCACCCCGAACGACATGAACGACAACGAGGCGAGCTTCCCGGAGTTTCACAACACCTACATGGACCCGGAGAGCTTCGCCTACGTCGAAGAGCACGGCGAATATCGTGATGGCACCGTGATCGTCAAGGAGTTGACGGCGGTCGGGGCGAAGGAGATGTCGAGCGGCAAGGGGTACTTCCAGGGCGCGTTCACCGGCCTGGAAATCTCTGTCAAGGACAGCAAGAAATACCCGAACGAGCCGGGCAACTGGGCCTACTTCAGCTTCGGCCACAAGTACCCGTTGAAGGCCGAGGCCGCGAAGAACGGGGCGGCGTCTTGCAACAGTTGCCACGAAAAAAACGCGACCAACTTCGTGTTTTCCGACGCGTACCCTGTGCTGAAGGATGCCCTCGCCAAGGGCAAGGCCAAGAAGAAGTGATTCCAGCTCCGAGTGGCGCCGCACTACCCCGCGGCGCCACCGCCTCGCCAGTGACGGGGCCAAACGAGGTGATTCCAGCGGCACCTGTCCGGGGCGTGCTGCACGCCCCGGACAGGTGCTTGATAACCCTCGGGAAGTCCGCGGATTCGTATTGCGAACAATCTCGTACGTTTTTTCCAGGAGTCGCCGTGAGCCGCACCGCTTCTGTCGTCGCGATCGTCTTGGCGTTCACGCCCTGTTCCGTGGTCAGGGCCGACCACGGAAAATACCTATACATCCAGACGAACGACATCCGGGAGGGCCAGAACGCGGTGCTGGGTTTTTCCCGGAACGACGACGGCACGGTGACCCCGCTGGCCGGGAACCCGTTTTTTACGGCGGGGACGGGCGTCAACAACGACACGCACGGGAAGCTCGGCCCGAACGATAACGACACGCCGCTCGTGATCAGCGAGGATGGCAAGCGGCTCTTCACGGTGAACTGTCACAGCAACACGATCGCCGTGTTTGACATCGCTCACGACGGGTCACTGAAACACGTTCCGGGTTCCCCGTTCCCCTCGAAGGGAATTGCGCCTAATAGCTTGTCGGTGAGTGGGCACACCCTGCTCGTCTCGAACCGGAACGGTGACTACCATCAGCGGGAAGACCTGCGGGGCCGCTCGAACGCCAGCTACTGTTCGTTCCTGATCGAGGACAATGGTGCGCTGAAATTCGTCTCGAAGGTCGAGGTGAAAGACGATCACAAGCCGACGCAAGTGCATTTCTCGCAGACGAATCCCGGCCTCGCGTTCGGCAACGACTTCCAAGTCGACGCCGACTTCGACGGTGACGGCAAGCGCTCGTTCCTGGCCGGGAAGGAGACTAGCGTCAAGGGTCAACTGCACGCGTTTCAGATCGGGCACGGGAGCCGGATCGCCAAAGAGTCGCGGCTGGAATTGCCGGAGACCAACAAGGACTACAAGTACAAAGGTTCGGCCGGTGTGCCGTCGATGCCGCTCGGTATTTGGTCGCACCCCAAGCAGCCGTTGCTTTACGTCGGCTTCGTCACCCGGAACGAACTGGGCGTATTCCACTTCACGAAAGAGGGGGAACTCCACTTCCGCGGGTCGGTGCCGAACAGCGGCCAGGACATTTGTTGGGCGTTGCCGAACCGCGCCGGCACTAGGCTCTACACGGTCAACAACTTGCCGCGACCCGAGTTGAAACAGAAGGCCGGCACGGTCACCACCTACGACATTTCGGGCGACCGGGCGGAGAAGCCCGTGGAAATCGGCGTGTTGGAGGTGCCGCTGCCGGGCGGCGAGTTCGTCAACAACCGCAACTTCAAACAGCCCGACAGCACGCCCTTCCAGTGCGCCCTCGACCCCGACGAGAAGTTTTTCTACGTGATCTGCCAGCGGATCAATCAGACGGACGAGAACAAGGGGGAGGAGGGGAACATCCTGCACACGTTCAAGCTCGATGACAAGGGGCTGTTACAGGTGGCCCACTCCCGTCACCTCGGGAAGGACGGTGTGAACTATCGCTGTCGCCCCCAAGGGGTAGCGACGGTCAACCGGTAGTGGGCCCGGGTGACAGTCGGGCTGGTGCGATCAACCCACATTCCGCACACACAGAGCGAGGTGTTACTTATGTCAGCAACAGCTTCGGCCTCATGCCGACCAAGATCCCATCGTGCCGCGTTCGGGTTCGGCCTGCTGGCCGTAGTCGGTCTGGCGGCGTTAGCTGTTGCCCTGAACGTGGCCGTGCAGTTACATGCGCAAGAGCCGGCCAAGAAGGCGCAGGACGCCAAGCCATCGGACTTTTCGCCGTACGTCGATACGGACGGTGGCATCTCGCTCCCCGACGATTTCGAGACCAAGTTCGTGCACATCGGAACGGTCGCCGTCGCCCCCAAGCCGGGCGAGGCGGTGAACGAGATCCACGGCACGTACACACGGAAGGAAGACCTGGAGGCGTTCCGCCGCGACGGCAAGTTCCCGGACGGAGCCGTGCTGGTCAAAGACGTCCGCGCGACCACGAACGCCAAACTCACGACGGGCAGCGCGGCCTTCGGTGCCGACGTGAAGGTGTGGTTCGTCATGATCAAGGACGCCAAGGGCCGGTTCCCCAAGAACGACTTGTGGGGCGACGGCTGGGGCTGGGGGCTGTTCGAAGGCAAGGACCGGAAGAAGCAGGTGGCGGTCAACTACCAGACCGAGTGCCGCTCGTGCCACGTTCCGGTGAAGAAGAACGACTGGATTTACACCCAGTGTTACCCTGCGTTGCAGGTTCCCGGAAAGAAGAAGGACGAAAAAGAGAAGAAGGACGGCAAAGAGAAGTTGCCCGAAGGTCAGCAAGTCAAGCCGGACCTCCTGAAAATGTTCCCGCAGTGGAAGGACGCACAAGCACTCAAAGGTGATGCGGCGGCTGGTCGCAAGTACTTCGAGTCCACGACGATCAACAACAAGATGACCTGCCAAACCTGTCACAGTTTCGACAAGAGAGACACGATGGCGGCGGACGGGGACGGCCTGGTCCGCGCGGGGTTCCCCGTGTTCGCCTCGCTCCACCGGACGAACATCAAGAATTCCGGGACGAATCTGGCGGCCCTTGGCGGGAATGTGTGCGTCCTCCACTTCATGGGCGGAAAGGAACCGGGAATGAAGGCGTCGGAGCTCGCCGACCTGGATGCGTTTCTGAGGACGGGTGGGGACAAGGAGCACACCACCGCCGCCAACGTCGATTACCCCAAGGCCACGTGGACGATCCCAGACGTGCTGACGGGTGGCGATGCCAAAAAGGGGGAAGCGTTCGCGAGCACAAGCTGCATTACTTGTCACGACGTGGGAGGGGCCAAAGCCAAGTACGCTCGAGCGGGTCGCCCGCTCAAACCGGGCACGTACGGGGCGAAAGATTTGAAGGAGCTGGCCCTCCAGATTCGCAACCCGGACTACAAGCACAACGTCGACATGCCGGGCTACACCGATCTTCGGCTGAGCAAGGAGAGCCTTCTCGATGTTATTGCCTGGCTCTCGACGAAATAGCCGCCGAGATGAAGGGCTTGTTCGTAGGTCGTCCTGACCTGGTGTTCTTCACAATGGGCACCAGGTTGGGTTAGGCTGACGGCTGGTCGCGGTTCTGCTTTCGACTCAACTTCCACTTGCTGAATCGGGGCGAACCGGCAAGTCCGTGCAGAGATCGTCGGGAGGGAGAAGATCTCCGCCGCTCCAGAAGTATCGCTTTCGAGTGACACAATCAACGGGGCCGACCTACACGCTGTCATTTGCATCGATGCAGAATACCAGACCGCGATTGGTGGTCTGGGGGCAGATAGTACTCTACCGCAAATGCGATCTCGATCATTGCCATGTATACACCACTCCCACCCAGACAACCGGACTACGCAGTCTTGTTGGCAGATGATGATGGCGGTGTCCGCGAATTCGTTAGCGTTATTATGCGACAACTTGGAGTGCTACACTATATCACCGCTTCGGGGCTTGAGGCAGTGGCCCTCTATCGTCGCTATCATCCGCCTGTCACGCATATTTTTTTAGACATCCAAATGCCTGACCTCGACGGGCCGATGACCCTAGCTGCATTGCGCGACCTGAACCTCGTCGTCCCGTGCTGGTTCATGAGCGGTGGATTTTACCCATACACAGAGCCTGAACTCCTTCGTTTGGGGGCACTTGGCGTACTTCATAAACCGTTCCCGCCGACAGCCATCCAGGAGGCCCTTGCCGGATATACTACGCTCGATCATGAGTGATGGGCTGGTCGCACGATGCCGTTTGATGGGTAGGAATGGGCATTCATCTTCTCTCGGACGGAAACGCAATTATGCCTGACCCCAAATCGCAGGCTGTGATAGAGGGCGTCAGGAAGGTGTTTGCGGACACCTACGCAATCTACTTCAAGACGCAAAACTACCAGTGGAATGTCACGGGGCCACTACCGCTGCACGCGCTGTTCGAGACGCAGTACCAGGAACTGGCGGAGCCTCTCGATAAACTCGCCGAGCGGCTCCGGATTCTCGGTGTCACGGCCCCGGGAACAACCGAAGAAATCAGGTCGCTGGCGTCGATCAAGAGCGGTTCGGCGGACCAACCGGCCGAGCAGATGCTGGCAGACCTCATTGCGGGTCACACTGCCCTCCTCCGGAGCATCAAGATCGTCATCCGCGCGGCCGAACAGGCCGGTGATGGCGGGACTGTTGGACTGCTGTCGGAGAGGGTGGCGAGTCACGAGAAAGCCGCCTGGATGTTACGGAGTACTCTTTCGCAATGACCGACAGTTCGCGAGACGTTGTTCCACATCGCGTCCGGTGTGGCGAGATCTGGGGTGGGAACCGCGGGGACCAACTCGAGGTTGTCACGAGCGGGGTCCGCGCGAGCCTCTTCTCGCGTGCGTGCGACGGGGAGCGAGGCGGGGACGTCTACTACTTCAGCGTATGCAATCAGGATCTGCTCACGCGGGTCGCCATACTGGATGTGGTCGGGCACGGCGAGGGAGTCGCGGACGTGAGTTCCTGGCTGCACGAGTCGCTCGTGCGACAGATGAATGCGGTTGACGGATCGGTAGTACTGGATCGCCTCAACGGCCTGGCCACCGGCAAGGGAGAGCACACGATGGCGACCGCCGCCGTCGCGGCGTTCTACCGCGCCGACTCGCAGCTCTATGTTTCGTACGCGGGGCACAACGAACTGCTGTGCTGCCGGCGAGGTGGGAATGCGTGGCGCTCGCTTCACCCGACGGACACGGACGATCTCTGCGGGTTACCGCTGGGGGTGACCGACGGCTGCCGGTTTCACCAGGACTCCTTCCCCTGTTCGGTCGGTGATCGGCTGTTTCTGTTCACCGACGGCCTGCCGGAGGCGATGGACGGGGCGGGGGTTCAATTCGGCATGGGCCGGCTCTTGGCGGTCTTGGATAGCGCTCGCCACGCCCCCGTGTCGCAACTGCGGCAGGCCGTGCTTGAGGCGCTCATGGCCCATACCGGCGGCGGCTGGGGACACGACGACGTGACCTTCATGGCGATCGAGATTGCTGCTGGCGGAGAGTCGGCCTCAGACCCCTGATGCCCGGTCGGACTCGCACGAGCGTCGTGCCACGGAGAACACTATGCCCGAGTTCAATCCGCTCTCGCGGGAAGAGGAACACGTCCTCCTCGGTAAGGGGACGGAGTATCTGGGCTCCGGAGAACTGCTGGACAACGACGAAGTCGGGACGTACATCTGCCGCCGGTGCAACGCCCCGTTGTACCGGTCGGCGGACAAGTTTCATTCGGGTTGCGGGTGGCCGAGTTTTGACGACGAGATCCCGGGGGCCGTCCGCCGCGAACGCGACGCAGACGGGCGACGAACGGAGATTCTCTGCGAGAACTGCGGAGGCCACCTCGGACACGTCTTCATCGGCGAAGGATTGACGGAAAAGAATGTCCGTCACTGCGTCAATTCCGTTTCGATGCAATTCGTCTACGACGGCGAGGACATGCCGCCCACCATCGTATCAGGGAGGCACACGTGAGTACCGTGACCGAGCGAGCCGTGTTGGCGGGCGGGTGCTTTTGGGGGATGCAGGAGTTGATCCGCCAGTTGCCCGGCGTCGTGAGCACCCGCGTTGGCTATACGGGCGGGGACGTCCGAAACGCGACGTACCGCGATCACGGCACGCACGCGGAAGGGATCGAGGTCGTATTCGACCCGGCAACGCTGACTTACCGGCGACTGCTGGAATTCTTCTTCCAGATCCACGACCCGACGACAAAAAACCGCCAAGGCAACGATCGTGGAAGTTCGTACCGGTCGGCGATCTATTTCACCAGCGACGAACAGAAACGGACCGCTCTCGAAACCATTACCGACGTCGACGCCTCAGATCTCTGGCCGGCTCCGGTGGTGACCGAAGTTCAACCGGCGGGCGACTTCTGGGAGGCCGAGCCGGACCATCAGGATTACCTGCAACGCCATCCCGGTGGCTACACGTGCCATTTCCCGCGGCCGGGGTGGGTGTTGTCGAGGCGCGAATGAATGAATGAATGGATGGCCAGTTTCCCGCTTGGGGCAGGCGGGAAACAACGTGGCGGTAGTCTCGGATGCTGCACACAAGTGGTTGCTGGGGAATGCGGGCGGGCAACGGGAATCGCCCGGCTCACCTCCTCCACTGGCGAACCATCGCAGGTGAGCGTGGAAACGCAAGGACTGGCGGCAATCCGTGGGTTAGTGGGACCTGAGTCGTCAGCAGGCAATCACCTGAGAGATCGCAATCGCCCGGAATGCACGCACCGTGATTGTTCTGCAGACGTCAGGTTCTCCGGGGTGTTACTGTCCATGCCGGACACATTCGTTCCCGCCTCCCGAAAGACACTCGCGGCCTGCTACCTGCGCACCCGCGCCCGAACCGAGCGGTTGTGCGCACCGCTGGAGTCGGAGGACTACCAGATCCAGTCGGCGGCCGAGTGCAGCCCGCCGAAATGGCACCTGGCACACACTTCATGGTTTTTCGAGACGTTCGTGCTGATGGCGCACGCCCCGCATTACAGCCCGTTCCACCCGCTCTACGGCTTCCTGTTCAACTCGTACTACGATGCGGTCGGAGACCGGTGGCCGCGGCAGGCGCGCGGGCTGCTGTCCCGCCCGACCGTCGCGGACGTGTACTCGTACCGCCGCGCGGTCGACGAACGGGTGCTCGCCCTGATTGACTCAGCGGACGAGAAGACGCTCTCCGCAACCGCTCACCTGATTGACCTTGGGCTAAACCATGAGGAACAGCACCAGGAGTTGCTGCTGACCGACTTGAAGCATGCGTTCGGCCACAACCCTCTTCGGCCCCGGTACGCCCCGCCCAACGAAGGAACATTGCCGGATGGATCCCCTGGCGCGTGGGAGCACTGGTCGTCCGGCATCCGGGAGTTCGGGCATGACGGGGCCGGGTTCGCGTTCGACAACGAAGGACCGAGGCACCGGGCGGTCGTGTCGGCTTTCGTGATCGCGTCTCGCCTCGTGACGAATAATGAATACCGCCAGTTCGTCGACGACGGAGGGTACACACGCCCGGAGTTCTGGTTGTCCGACGGGTGGGCGGCGCGACGGCTCGGTGGCTGGTCCGCTCCGCTGTACTGGCACCGCGACGGTTCGGGCTGGCTGGAGTTCACCCTCCGCGGCATGCGGCCGCTCGCCCCGGACGTGCCGGTCTGCCACGTGAGTTACTACGAAGCCGACGCGTTCGCCCGCTGGGCCGGGGCACGCCTGCCGACCGAGTACGAGTGGGAAAACGCGGCCGGATTACGGGCCGTGGACGGCAACTTCCTCGACTCGGAACTCCTTCACCCGGCCGGCGGACCGGCGTATTACGGCGACGCGTGGGTGTGGACCGCCAGCCCCTACGTCGCGTACCCCGGCTACCGCCCGGTGACCGGGGCGTTGGGAGAGTACAACGGGAAGTTCATGTGCAACCAGATGGTGCTCCGTGGCGGCTCGTGCGCCACCCCCGCCGGGCATATCCGCCGAACGTACCGGAATTTCTTCCCGCCCGACGCCCGCTGGCAGTTCTCCGGCCTCCGGCTCGCCAAGGACGCCCCAGTATGACGGACGAGTTGCTCGCCACTGACCCGATCGGCCGTTTCAGGGCCGACGTACTCGCCGGCCTGTCCCGCCCGCAGAAGCAGATCCCGGCGAAGTACTTCTACGACGCGGCCGGGTCGCGGTTGTTCGACGCGATCACCGAGTTGCCCGAGTACTATCCGACCCGCACAGAGAACGGCATCCTGCGCGCGCACGCTGGCGAACTCGCCCGGTGGTGCGGGCCACACTGCCTGCTCGTTGAGTTGGGTGCCGGTCGCTTGACGAAAGTGCGGCTCCTGCTCGACCGGCTCGACTCCCCGGCCGGGTACGTTCCCGTCGACGTGTGCGGCGATCACCTCCTCGCGGCGGCCGCCGGACTCGCCGACGACTACCCCGCGCTTCATATCACGCCGGTCGTCGTGGACTTTACGACATCGTTCGCCTTACCCGGCCTGCCCGGGGTACGGCGGGTGGCGTTCTTCCCCGGCTCGACGATCGGCAACTTCGACCCACCCGAAGCGAACGTCCTGTTGCGTCGTATCGCGGACTTGGTGCGCCCCGGCGGAGGCCTGCTGCTCGGCGTCGACCTGCGAAAGGATCCCGCGGTGTTGGAGCGGGCGTACGACGATGCGGCTGGGGTGACCGCGGCGTTCAACCGCAACCTGCTGACGCGGATCAACCGTGAGTTAGGAGCCGACTTCGCCCCGGGGGCGTTCCGGCACGTGGCGGTTTACAATCGCGACCGGTCGCGGGTCGAGATGCACCTCGTCAGCGACGCCGCCCAGCGGGTGAGCGTGTGCGGCCGGGCGTTCCGCTTTCGTGCTGGCGAATCGATCCACACCGAGAACTCGTACAAGTACGACGTCGCCGAACTCGCGAGCCGGGCCGCCGGGTGCGGCTGGCATCTGGAGAACTGCCGGACCGACGAACGGGGCTATTTTGCGGTCTTGCTGCTCACCGTGATGGACCGATCGCGGCATCTGAATCACACACGCCAGGGAGTCAGATTATGAAAGCGATGTGGAACGGGTTCGTACTGGCCGAGTCGGACTCGACCATCCAGGTGGAGGGGAACCAATACTTCACGCCGGATTCCATCCGGGCGGAGTACTTCCGGCCGAGCGACACGCACACCGTCTGCGGGTGGAAGGGGACGGCGAGCTACTACACGATCGAGGCGGGCGGGGAGGTGAACCCTGACGCGGCCTGGTACTACCCCGCCCCGACCGACGCGGCGAAACAGATCGCCGGGTACGTCGCGTTTTGGAAAGGCGTAAAGGTGTCAGTCTGATGTTCGCCCTGCGCGCCGTCTCGAAGTCGTACGCGGGGCAGTCGGTTCTCGGCCCGCTGTCGCTGGACCTGCCCGCCGCTCGGACCACCGTCCTGATAGGACCGAGCGGGTGCGGCAAATCCACCCTCCTCAGGCTGCTGCTCGGGCTTGTCGGGCCGGACGCCGGCGTGGTCACGTTCGACGGTCAGCCGGTCACACCGGCCACCGCCCAGGCCGTCCGGTTGCGGGTCGGGTACGTGGTCCAGGACGGCGGCCTGTTCCCCCACTTGACCGCGCGGGGGAACGTAACCCTGATGGCCCGCCACCTGGGCCGTGCCCGGGATCCGATCAATGCACGCGTGAACGAACTCGCCGAACTGACCCGCTTCCCGGCCGACGGCCTCGACCGGCACCCGCACCAACTCTCCGGCGGCCAGCGGCAACGGGTCGGCCTGATGAGGGCCCTGATGCTCGACCCGGACGCGCTCCTGCTGGATGAGCCGCTCGGCGCGCTCGACCCGCTCGTCCGCACCGAACTCCAATCCGAACTGCGGGACATCTTTCGGCGATTGAATAAGACCGTCGTGCTCGTGACGCACGACCTGGGGGAAGCGACATTCTTCGCCGACTGGGTTGTGTTGCTGAGAGACGGGAGGGTGATACAGGAGGGCTCCCCGCGGGACCTGTGGCACCGCCCGGCCGACCCGTTCGTGACCCGGTTCGTACAGGCCCAGCGCGGGCCGGAGGTGCCCACGTGAGGATTTCCACCACACTTCTGTGGGTCTTTCTTGCCGTGCTCGCGGCGGTTGTGGTCACAACACCCGGATGCACCAGACCAGTGAAACGGCCCGTGGTGGTCGGGGCCAAGAAGTTCACCGAGTCGGTGATTCTCGCGGACATGGGCACCCAACTCGCCCGCCAAGGCGGTGCCGAGGCTCGCCGGGACGATCTCGGCGGCACCCCCGCCCTCTGGTTAGCGCTCACCCAGGGCGACATCGACGCCTACCCCGAGTACACCGGCACCATCACCCGACAGATCCTGAAAGCCGAGCCGCCCGACCTCGCGGCGGCGCTGGCGGCACACGGCGTGCGTATCTCCCGCCCGTTCGGGTTCCGCAACAACTACGCCCTCGGCATGCGAAAGGACGTTGCCGCCGCCAACGGCATCACGAAGGTCTCCGACCTCCGCGGCCGCCCTGAACTGCGGCTCGGGTTTATCCACGAGTTCCTCGACCGCCCGGACGGCTGGCCCGGTGTCAAACGGCACTACGACCTGCCGCAAACGAACGTCCAGGGCATGAATCACACACTCGCCTACCGGGCGCTGGTGGAGAAGGCGATCGACGTCACCGAGGTGTACACCACCGACGGGGAAATCGCCCAGTACGACCTGCTGGTGCTGGACGACGACAGGCACTTTTTCCCGGCGTACGAGGCGGTCTGGCTGTACCGCGCCGACCTCGTCGACCGTCACCCGACCGTGGTCGATCAACTTCGCCGGCTGGAGGGTCGCATCACCGAAACGAAGATGCAGCGGATGAACGCCGCGGTGCAAGCGGGGAAGCGGACGGAGGGCGCGGTGGCGGTCGAGTTCCTGCGGTCCGAACTGGGGGTCGAAGTCGAGTCATCGGACGGCACTCTGGCCGGGCGAGTACTGACTTCGACAAGAGAGCACCTGCTGCTCGTGGTCCCGTCGCTGCTGGCGGCGGTATTGGTGGCCGTACCGCTCGGCGTGGCCGCTGCCCGCTGGCCACGGACCGGTCGTGTCATCCTCGCGGCCGCCGGAGTGCTCCAGACGCTCCCTTCTCTCGCCCTGCTGCTGTTCATGATACCGGTGATGATGTGGCTCACGGGCAAAGGGACCGGCGCGCCGCCGGCGATCGCGGCGCTGTTCCTTTACAGCCTGCTGCCGGTCGTGCGGAACACACACACCGGGCTCACGGGGATTCCCGTCTCACTGCGAGAGTCGGTGGCGGCACTCGGGCTGCCGCCGCTCGCCGCCCTGTGGCGGGTCGAACTGCCGCTGGCCGCCGTGACCATCCTGGCCGGTGTGCGGACGGCCGCGGTGATCAACGTCGGGACGGCGACCCTCGGCGGGTTCATCGGGGCCGGCGGGTACGGCCGCCCGATCCTCCGCGGGATCGACAAGTTCGACGTGCCGCTCATGCTGGAAGGGGCGATCCCGGCCGCGCTGTTGGCCCTGACGATCGAGGGCCTTTTCGGACTGATCGAACGGGCATGTCCGCGCAACCGATAACGTTCACAGTTGGGGACATGAACGGGTACCAAATGACTGGCCCCGATCGGAGTAATGATGGCGCTACTCTGCCAACCGATTGCTAACGATGTTGCCCGCACGATGCCCTTGCGGGTACAATCCGGTTGCTCTGCGTGTTCTTCCTTCCACAGGGACAAACCAGGGGATTCCGCACGATTGCAGCACGACCGCGACGCGGGGGAAGTGTCACTCAGCTAGGTGCAGCGCCTGGCTCTCCGCCTCACGCCCGCGGTAGCGCCTTGCCCGCGCGGTACTCGACCATAGCCTGTTAGCCCTCGGCCAACTGGTCCATGTCCGCACTGGTGCGGTTCGCCCGGGAAGGTTTTTCCACACCGGGACCGGGCCGGCATGCGGTGTTTGCCGCCAGACTGTGCCGAACGTCGGTTCTTGCCGCAGCGGGCCATGTGTCGTAACGTCGGCGCATGTACACGCCACCGAGGCCGCGTCGGACGGTCCTGCTCTCGTTCCGGTTCCTGGGCACCGCGCTCGTCGGGTCGCTCGCGATGGCCCTCGTCTCGACCTTTGCCGACCTCCCGGCGCAACTGGCCGTTCTCGGGTCGCTCATCAGCATTCTCGGCGGGCTGTTCGTCAGTTACCTGGAGCAGGAGGAGGAGCGGGAGGTACGCCGAACACAGATCCTCGAACGGTTGGCCGTGCCGCTGGCCCTCGCGCCTGAGGACGACCTCTACCCGCTTTACCTGGCGTACTGCCGCGCCGTCAGTGCCCTGGCCGAACAGACCGACCCCTTGCTCCGCGAGATCGCCGCCCTCAAACTCGCCTCGGTCAACGCCCAGATCGAAACACTCGCCGCCGGCACGGTCGTGTTCGCGGGGACGGAAACCTGGCGGGCGGTCTACGAGCAACTGCTCGCCGGAGGGACTGTCCGGGAGTACCGGTCCGTCGCCTGGGTGCGAAGCCCGAACTACTGGCAGGACGCCCCCGGCCGCCAGAGTATGAGAGCCAACTTCGAGGCCGTTCACCGGCGGGTGCTGATCGAGCGGATCGCGATCCTTCCTGACGCCGACTGGCCGACCGACACCGACCTACCGGCCGAACCGATCCGGTCGTGGCTCCAGGAGCAGCACGACCACGGGCTGCACCTCGTCCTCGTCCGCGAGTCCGCCCTCCGCGGCGAGCCGGACCTGCTCGCCGACTTCGGCATCTACGGCGACCGGGCGGTCGGCACCCAGGAACTCGACGAGCACTCCCGAACCGTCCGGTTCACCCTCTCCTTCGATTCCCAGGCCGTCCGTTTGGCCGACGACCGCTGGCGAAGACTGGCGATCTTCGGGATTCCGTTCCAGTCCTTGTTGGCGACCCCGCCGGCCTGAGTACCATGTGTACGGTTGTATCACAGGGGGTCGGGTGCCCGAGTTGCTCTACCTGGACACGGCCCGTTTGGGCCGGATGTCGCCCGGTGCCGCCGCCGCCCACCGGGATTTCGTCGCGCTGGCCGGGGACGAGGGCGGCGGGCTGTACTTCGACCGGTTTCTGGCGGACGGGTTTCGAGACTGCCCCGACGCCTTTGCGACACGGTATCCCGGACTCGCCAACTGGGGTGGCGTCGGGGGACTGAAGGCCGGCCTCCGAGAGTTGGCCGGGTGTGCCCCCGATACCCCCCTGCTGCTCGCCTCCCGCTCGACAGCCCTCATGCGGTTCGCGGCCCGCCTACTCTTCCACCCCTGCCGCAACATCCTCACCACCGACCTCGACTGGCCCCCCTATCGGGCCGTCCTGGCCGCCGAATCGGCCGCGGCCGCCCGCACGCTGACCGAGGTTCCCCTGCGCGAGGGGGTGCTTTCCGGGCGGCTCACCGATGCCGAACTCGTCGAGGTCGTGTGCGACCGGTTCGCCCGGGCCGGGTGCGACGGGCTTTACCTGACGGCCGTCAACAACCTCGGGGTGCGCTTCCCGGTCGAGCGGGTCGTGCGGCGGCTGGAGGCGGCCCACGCCGTCCGCGTCGTGGTGGTGGACGCGGCCCAAGAATTCTGCCACGTCCCCCTACCGCTTCTGACCGTGTCGTGCGATCTCTACCTGGCGGGGGCGCACAAGTGGCTGCGGGGCTATCACCCCCTGGGGGTGGCGTTCTACGGCCGCCGGCAGTCCTGCGGGCGGGTCCGGACGGTGTTGGCCCAGGCCGTCCGCTCCGGCGAGATCGACGACCCCCTCCTCCGGTTCACGGCCCGGCTCGAATCCGGCACCGACGAGCACCTGTCCGAGACCGTCAACCTCGCGCCACTCTTCTCCACGACCGGGGCGCTCGCCGACGCCAACGACTCGGCCGGGGCTTGGAGTAACCGACTGCGGAACCGCGAGGCCGCCGCCGCAACCCTGCTCGCGGTCGGCTGGGAACCGGTGTTGCCGGATCGGGAGTTCCGGTCGGGGATTCTACTCGTCCGAGCCGAACGGCCGACGATTCAAGCCGCAGACTCGGACTCGCTCCGGGCCGCACTCCGCGTGGCTGGCATCGCGGCGACGACCTATCCGGGCGGACTCGTCCGCCTTTCGATGCCTTCGGACTCATGGCGACCAGGGGAGTTAGACCACCTTGGCCGGGCCTTCAAGTTGATCGCGTGAGTCCTCCCCGAACGGCTTCACCGGCCGCCGCTTCAGCCAGATGCACTCCTTCGGCACCAGGGGGAGGCCGGCGGCCGTCCGGCGTCGATTGACGGCCCGGAGCAGGGCGAACTCTTGCTGCCGGACGAGGTAATACGGCTCGAACGGCAGCTCGTAGAACGCCTTCGCCAACGCCTCGATCCCCCTCCGGGTGGCGCGGTCCTCGAACCACGCCTTGAGTTCCCGGTATCGGGGCAGATCAATCCGCACCTGGACGTGTCCACCGCGGAACCCGACCGCGTAGCCGGCGTACTTGATCGACCGCCGCCGCACGTCCCGCACGTTCGTCCCCTCCGCCTCGAAGAACGGGTGCTCCCCGTGCGTGGCGAGCAGGACGAAGAACCGCCCGTGCCGGAGGTATTGCAGGTTCGCACGGCCGGCCTGCTTGCGTCGCGCCCGCGCCCACTGCGAGATGCCGATCCCGTACCGCTCGATGAGCTTTTCATCGACCCGCTTCGGGTCTTTCGACGCGGGGATCTCCCCGGTGACGTAGAACAGATACCCGCGGGACACATACGCCACGGCCAACTGTTGGATGAACCCCTCGACCGACACCGCTGCACACCGATACTGCATGTTCCCCCGGCGGATACTCTCGCCCTGAAAGACGGGGTGTGTTCACGGCACACACCCCACAAGCCGTTCGTAACCCTGGCGGCGACGCTTCCTGCTTCGCCCGAGACGCTGCTCCCCCGCCACCGGCACGGCTCCGCCGTGCTGTATTCAGGGAGTTGCAACGTCCCAATTCGTAGAAGTAGCGGCGCACGAACCTGACCCACGCCCGAGACAAGACTCGGGCGTACGTCGTCGATTCGTCGCCTGGGCGACCGCTCACCCAAGAGCGTTCGCCCAGACCGCCGTTCCTCCCGCCAGGGATACCGCGAGCGAGTCCGAGGACTTGCCCGCGAACGCACACCATCGGCTTCACAGCCCGTCGGCCCTTTCGTCGAAGGTTTCGTTCGGCACCACCCGGAACGAACAAACCGCCCCGCCACTGCCTTGCAGCGGGTCGGCCCGGCTCCCGCCGGCTCCTACTCAGGCCACTCTCCCACCCGACCGCATTTCGATCACCCGCGCACCACGCGCGGGCACCGGAGCGCGACTCCGGCCGCGATCGGGCTTCCCAGGTTCGCTGTGGTCTTCGTCCGACCCATCACGTCGGTAGTGGGCTGCCCCACGGGCCGACCATCGCACGTCCGCCCCTCCCGGGGCGGCGCAGTTTCCGCTGGGCCGATAAGGCCCAGTCGATTTCGGGGGACCGAATACAGAAGCGTCCCCCTACCCACCGATGATCGACTTGTTCCCGGTTCGGCACCGTCCCGAGTCGGACTCACTGGCAAGGGCTTTCGCCCCTCTCGTGGTTGAGCTTTTCGCCGCCGGGTGTTTCGCCCGGACGCCGGCTTCGGTCGCAAGCCGGTCCCGCCTGTTGCCAGGTCGGGAACTCCCCACGCCAGCGAGGTTGAACGGGCGTAACGGCTTTCGCCGCGTTAGCCCGGACCCCCTCGACGGGATTAGCGACTGGCGTCGCGTCACCCGCTTTGAACCACAACGGCCCCGAAGAAACGTCCTTCGGGGTGTTCCCCTGTCGCCCGCACTCCATCTGAAAAGACACGCAATCGGATAGAAGATCGAGATTACTCCGTCGCGGCCCGACTTCCTTACGAGGGAAGTCCGGGCCGGGAGACGGGATTACTTCGATCAGCCTCCGTCGAACCGGACGAGCGCCTATCGACGCATCCGGCTCTACGGGCGTGACGCGACGGGGCGCGACCCCCATCCCCTTAGCTCGGTGGTAGCCGAGTTTACCGGGTGTCACCGCCGATCCGATGAGCGCCATGAACAACGTTTGTCGTTCCTGACGACCGCCGTGCACAAGACACAGCGGGGCGACGACTAGCACGGCCGCCCCGTGAAATCACCCACCCGGGGGCCGGACGATCGCAGTGCTATCGGTGGCGATACGGGTATCGAGGTAAGGCGGCACCGTCGGACGTGTCGCTCGCGTTCCGTTCGACGCGCGGCGGCGTGTCGCTCGCGTTCCGTTCGACGCGCGGCGGCGTGTCGCTCGCGTTCCGCCAGTAGACCGAGTTGCCTGTGGCAACTTCGGGGTAAGCACTCGGAACCACTCCCCTTCCGCACTCGCCGTTCCCTCACGGTCCGGGCGGCAAAGAACTCAGGATCAAAGATCACTGGAAACAAAGGGGAGGAACTGCTTTCGAGTGAGAGTTACGTCTTCCGGGGGCGAAGGATGTCGGCGAGCGTCGGGATGGGATGAGCCGCGACCGCGGGTTCGTCCGCGGGCCGCGCGAACGCGGCGTCCGCGATGCGGCGGAGGACGGCCGCCGGCTCGTCGGGCCGAACCGGACCCCCCGTTCCGGTGGCCGGCCCGCCG
>JALHPZ010000002.1 GCA_022842245.1 Gemmataceae bacterium | reverse complement strand
GGGTTGAGGAGTTTCCTTGACCTGGTCCGCATGTAACAGACCCCAAACGACAGGTGGAACCGGAACGGCTCCGGTTCCGCCTGTCCCTTTCTGACACACCCGACGTCCGCCGGCAACCGCCCGCGGCCGTCGTCCACCGATTCCCGTGCAGCCCGGCCATCCCCTTCCGGGCAGCGAACCGAAACGCGGCCGTCAGGCCGCGTCGGCATGTTTCCTCACACGGTCGAGTCGAGCCGAGCGGCATCCGCCGCCCGACCCGGCGTTTCCGCTACGCCCGCTCGACGGAGCCGACTTTTCTGGCGAGCGGCGGGTGAGACCGGCAGACACCGCACTCCGACAGATGTGTGGGCAGGCAACGGATATGAACACTGCCGCAAAACGTCGGCTCCTCGTCGTCCGCGGTCACGTCCTCGCCGCACACCACGCATGGGAAAGCCGGGCGGGGCGTCGGCTCCTGCTCGGCCCATTCGGCTTCCAACTGGTCCCAGAGTGGTGACTCCCCCTTCAGATACGCGGCATACAGTTCGTCGCCGATGCGGTCTCGCACGCGGCCCTCGGCCTCGCGGACGGCCTCGCGCATTGCCGCGTCGCCCAGGATCGGCTCCATCAAGTTGTAGCGGGCGACGATGTATTCAAACAGCCGCAGGTCGGAGCTGCTGACCGAGTTCATCAGGGTGGCGTCGGCTTTGGCGTTCATGTAAACGGTCACCCAGTGGGCGGCCAGGATGCGGAGTTCCTCGCGGGTCAGCGGGTAGCCGGTGACGAGGACGGCGGACTCTTCTGAGAGTGGGTTGAATATTATTTCCATGATTCGTGTCTCCAAATTGCGGCCCGGCCCGTGCCTTGCGGTCGCCGGGCCGGGGGTCAGTTAGTATTCGCTCGGCAAGAGGATCGCGGTGCTGCTGCGGTCGGCCTCGGTGATGATCCAGAAGGTGACGCCGGCGGGCGTTCGGTAAACGGACATCAGCCGGAACCCCTCCTTCAGCGAGAGTTCGTTCTCCGCCCAGTCTTCGGGGCCGGTGTCGCCCCAGTCGCCGCGGGCGTGCCGGGTGAGAGCGCCCCGGCGATCTTCGTCCGCCAGTTCGGCGAGCGCCCCCGGCGTGGCGACGACGACGCCGAGCGGAAAGAGCGGCGACGGTGTGGGGGCGGGTGGGGTTTCGTCGTCGATCATCGATTGGGCGATTTCGCACCAATCGACTTCGCCGAGGGCGGCGTTCATCAGGTCGGCGGCCAGGCTCGCTTTTTCGATCGCGCAGGACTCGTGAATCGACTCCTTGAGTTCCTCAGCGAGCCGCGCCAGCGCCGAGCGGTCGGCGTCATCGTGCCCGCATTCGGCGAGGAGTTCGTGGGTGCGGTTCGTCCAGTAGCGGTAGCTCCCCTCCTCGTTGGAGAGCCACAGGTTGACGGCCCAGGTTTCGTAGTTGGACCAACCGTTGTAGGTGGGTTTTTCGTCGTGTTTCATGTTCCTCTGCGTGTCGTGGCCCCGAGCGTCGGCCCGGGACCGGGTTAGTGACCCCTGCCCCCAGACATCGTTCCGGGAGGAGGGGCGGTTCATGAGTCCCAACGGGGCGAACCGCTCCTCCGCCCGGAACGAGTCGTCGCCGAGGACCGCCGGAGCCGACCGGAGGCCGGCGGGGTTGGGTGGGCGGAGCGGAGGCGGGTCAAGGTGGAGAGGGAGCGGAGCGACCGGACCTTGAGGCGACGGAGCGGAGCGAACAGGTGGGGCCGGAGGGCGGCGGAGGCGGGCCGAGTCCGCCAGTGGGTCCGGCGCGAGCCGGACGGGGTGGGGTGGAATCTCCCCCGCGGCGCGGGGAAAACACGGCGACCTCCGGGCGGGGCGGCCGGAGGCGGGTGACGCCGACCCGCAGGGTTGGCGTGGGGGCGGGCGGAGCGGAGGCGGGTCAAGCTGGAGAAGGAGCGGAGCGACTGGAGCTTGAGGCGACACTGCGGAGCGGACAGGTGGGGAAGCCGCAGGACGGCCCGGCCGGGGGGCGTCACTCGGACGGTTTTGGAGGGGGCAGTGGGATGCAACACCGGACGAGACGGTCTCGGCCGGGCGCACCGGCGGCCGGAGGCCGTCAACACTTCGGTGGTGCTGGGGATTCGTCCGGCCGACAGTCACGCGGCAATCGGGCGGCCGACGGCGGGCACCGGTGGGCCGTCTATCGGCGGACGGAATTCGGCCGGGATGCGACGATCGGTTTCGACCGATAACGGGCGGTGAAGGTCCGAGAAAAACCGTTCAGGGGCGAATGCGGAAATCTAACCTGGGTCTGGTGTGCGGCCTGCGGTCGCCCGTGGCAATCGGGAGCGAACTGACTCGACCGCGTGAACGAGCGCGGCCTCGATCTCGGCATCCGACACCGGCCGTGCTGCCGACACGGTGATGTGGATACCGCCGGGTGCGGTCAGTTTTTGTCGCGTCCCCCGCGATTTTCCCGCCACCCGTCCCTGGCGACGGCTGACCGCGTCGCGGGTGTCCTCGACCGTCAGCCCGCAGTCTTGGACCGCGTCCGCCATGTTCCGGCGTTGGGCGTCGTCCGCGAGTTTGGAGATCTCGTAGGCCGCCCGAGCCGGCAGGTCGCCGGCCTCGACCCGCCCCTGCAAGTCGTCCGGCAGTTCCAAGAGGGCGAGCGTGCGGGAGACCTTCGACGGCGGTACGCGGAGCGCGGCAGCGAGTTGCTTGCCGGTCCAACCGTTGAGGGCGATCAGTTCCCGGAACGCCTTCGCCTCCTCGACCGGCCGCAAGTCCTCGCGGAGTAGGTTCTCGATCAACTGCTGGGACAGGAGTTCCCCGCGGGAGAGTTCGCCCTCCACGAACACGCAGTCGATGGCCGCCAGCCCGGCCCGACGGGTCGCCCGCCAGCGGCGCTCGCCGGCGATGATCACCCACTTGCCGAGGCCGGCGGACCAGCGGACCCGGATGGGGGCGAGTTGCCCGTGGTCGCGGATGCTCGCGGCCAACCGGTCGAGGGCGTCGTCCGAGAACTCGGACCGTGGCTGGTCGGGGTCGGGCACCACCTGGCTCACGTCCACCCGGCCGACGCTGCGGAGTGGCCGGCGGCCGACATCCTTCGGGTCCGGCACCGGGGAGAGTGTCGGGCGGAGGTCGGTGTCACGGACCCCCATCGAATCATTGAGGTTGCCGCCGACCCGTTCGAGCATGTCTCCGATCCTGGCCATTACTACCCCACACTCGTCTGCTTCATACCGTCCTTCTGAACGCCGCCGGCGGTCCTGGCCAGCAGTTCCTCACCGACCGCGGCCACGACCCGCGCCGCCTTCGACCCCGGCGCGTGGTGCGACACCGGGGTGCGGCAGGCGAGCGCCACCTTGAACGCCGACGCCTCGGGCACGACCGCATCGAACACCGTGTCGCGGTAGAGTGCCCTCAGTTTCTGTTCGTATGCCCGGTGGACGAGCAGGCGGCCGTCGTAGCGGGTCACCAGATGGCCGGCGAGGCCGAGCCGCGGGTTCAGCCGAGCGGCGTGGGCCAGCGCCTGGTGGACGACCCGCAAGCCCTGCGCCCCGAAGTCCTCGGGCGGCACCGGGATGACGACGTGGTCGGACGCCAGCATGGCGCTCCAACTGGCGAGGTAGAGGTTCGGCGGGCAGTCGATCAGGACGAGGTCGTAGCCGGGGACATCGGCGAGGGCGTCGCGGAGCAGGAACTGGTTCAGCCCCTCGCGGTCCGGCTCCGGGCGGTTGTACGGGGCCAACGACTGGTTCGCCCGGACGATGCTCAACCGCTCGAACCCGGTCGGCACGGCCAGCCGCGCCGGGCTGTCCAGCACGGCGGCGGGGTCGAACACGGCCGCCAGCGTGTCCCGCGCCGGCAGGGTCTCGACCGCGGCCGACCCGAAGAACGCCTGGCTGAGCGACCCCTGCGGGTCGCAATCGACGAGCAGGGTGTGGCGACCGGCCGCGGCGAGCGCCCCGCCGAGGTGATAGGTCGAGCTGGATTTCCCGCACCCGCCCTTCTGGTTGATGAAGCAGACCGTCGTCGTTGGCATGTTCCTCCGGTGACTTCGCGGAGGCCGGATTGCCCGTGGCAATTCCCGGCCAACCCGCGGATACAACTGGGGGAACGCTCCCACGCGCGGGGGCGGGCCGTCAAGGAAAACGTGTGCGAGCCACGACTCCGAGGGGTGTCGGAATCCGCCGGGGTGTGTTACCTCAATCGCACGAGGAAACACGAACCGGACCCGGCAACGCATGGCCCCGACACCGCCCCCCCGCGCGAACACGACTGCCCGAGCGGAACGGGCCGCGCCCTCCGCGGTCGGCCTCGGGCAGTTGACGCTGGTCGAACACGCCCTGTGCCCGCTCGACACCGGCCGGTCGTTGCGGGACAACCTCGTGTTCGAGACCGGCTACTTTTACTCCGACCGCAACCGGCACCGGCGAAAAGCGACTGTCCGGGTCACCTGCCCCGGCGGCCTGTCGCCGGCCGACGAGTTCTACCTCTGGGGGTTGCTGGCCCTCACCTTCGCGGACATGGCCGCCGCCGCCGGGGACGGTCCGGCCGACACCGAGTTCCACGCGACCCCGCATTTTTGCCTGCGGCGACTCGGCCTCATCGACCCGCACGCCAACCGCGGCGGTCGGCAGTACCAGCAGTTCGCCGCCGCCCTCGACCGGCTCGCCCAGGTGAGCTACGCGAGCGACGCCTTCTACGACCCGGTCCGGGGCGAACACCGGCGGGTGCGGTTCGGCTTCCTGAGCTACAGCCTGCCGCTCGACCCGGGGAGTTCGCGGGCCTGGCGGATCGTCTGGGACCCGATCTTCTTCGACCTGGTGCGGCCACTCGGCGGGCAGTTCCGGTTCGACCTGGACACCTACCGGGAACTCGACCCGGCCGCCCGACGGCTGTTCCTGTTGGTCAGCAAAATCTTCGACCGGCGGGACACCACCCCCCGGTTCCCGGTCGATCACCTGGCCGTCGATGTCCTCGGCTTCTCCCCCACCCTGGCCCCCCGGCACCGGCGGCAGAAGCTCCAGCGGGTCATCGCCACCCTCGTCGCCGCCGGCGTCCTGGCCGACAGCCCGGCGTTCGAGCCGCGGGCCGCGGCCGACGGGTCGGGGTCGGTCGTCCTCACCCGCGGCCCGCGGTTCCTCCGCGCCTCCCCACCGCCGGCACGGGTTGCGGCGGACTCGCCGCTCGCGGACGGACTGGTCTCCCTCGGTTTCGATGCGGTCGCCGCCCGGCGGTTGCTGAAAAAGTATCCGCGGCCCCTGGTGCGGGAGTGGATCGACATCACCGCGGCCGCCCGCGAGCGGTTCGGCCGGTCGTTCTTCACCCGCAGCCCGCAAGCGTTCCTGGTGGACAACCTCCGCCACGCGGCGACCGCCGGCCGCACGCCGCCCGACTGGTGGCACGAGTTGCGGCGACGGGAGCGGGACGGCACCCCGCCGCGGGCCAATGGGCCGTTCGCCGGAACGGGGAGTCCGGCTCGGTCCGACGAGTCGGCGGCTGTCCTCCGCCGCATCGCGGACGCGGCGTTCGCGCGGCCCACGGACGAACCGGGGGCTGCGGCTCATCCCATCCCGACGCTCGCCGACATCCTCCGCCTCCGGAAGCCGTAACGCTCACTCAAAAGCAATCCTTGCCCTTTGTTTCCAGTGATCTTTGATCTGGATTTCTTTGCCGCTTGGCCTGCGGGGGAACGGCGGGTGCGGAAGAGGAGTGTTTCCAATTGCTTATCGGAAAGTTGCCACGGGCAATTCGGTCTCCTGGCGGAACGCGAGCGACACGCCACCGCGCCTCGACCGGAACGGCACCGACACGCCCCGTGGTCGGGGAGCGGAACGCGAGCGACACGCCCGCCGGATGTCGCCTTACCTCGATACCCGTATCGTCGCCGACTGAGGTGTGATCGCCTGGCCGGTGGGCGGGCAGGTGATTTCGCGGTCCGACCGTGCTACTCGTCGGCCCGCTGTGTCTTGTGCATGGCGGTCGTCAGGAACGACAAACGTTGTTCATGGCGCTCATCGGATCGGCGGTGACACCCGGTAAACTCGGCTACCACCGAGCTAAGGGGATGGGGGTCGCACCCCGTCGCGTCACGCCCGTAGAGCCGGATGCGTCGATAGGCGCTCGTCCGGTTCGACGGAGGCTGATCGAAGTAATCCCGTCTTAAGGCCCGGACTTCCCTCGTAAGGAAGACGGGCCATGCGAGACGGAGTAATCTCGATCTTCTATCCGATTGCGTGTCTTTTCATTGTGAGTGCGGGCGACAGGGGAACACCCCGAAGGGCGTATCCTTCGGGGCCGTTGTGGTTCAAAGCGGGTGACGCGACGCCAGTCGCTAATCCCGTCGAGGGGGTCCGGGCTACCGCGGCGAGAGCCGTTACGCCCGTTCAACCTCGCTGGCGTGGGGAGTTCCCGACCTGGCAACAGGCGGGACCGGCTTGCGACCGAAGCCGGCGTCCGGGCGAAGCACCCGGCGGCGAAAAGCTCAACCACGAGAGGGGCGAAAGCCCTTGCCAGTGAGTCCGACCCGGGACGGTGCCGAACCGGGAACAAGTCAATCATCGATGGGTAGGGGGACGCTTCTGTATTCGGTCCCCCGAAATCGTCCGGGCTTTAGCAACCCGGCGGAAACTGCGCCGCCCCGGGAGGGGCGGACGTGCGATGATCGGCCCGTGGGGCAGCCCACTACCGACGTGACGGGTCGGACGGAGTCCACGACGAACCTGGGAAGCCCGATCGCGGCCGGAGTCGCGCTCCGGTGCCCGCGCGTGGTGCGCGGGTGATCGAAATGCGGTCGGGTGGGAGAGTGGCCTGAGTAGGAGCCGGCGGGAGCCGGGCCGACCCGCTGCAAGGCAGTGGCGGGGCGGTTTGTTCGTTCCGGGTGGTGCCGAACGAAACCTTCGACGAAAGGGCCGACGGGCTGTGAAGCCGATGGTGTGCGTTCCGCGGGCAAGTCCTCGGACTCGCTCGCGGTTTCCCTGGCGGGAGGAACGGCGGTCTGGGCGAACGCTCTTGGGTGAGCGGTCGCCCAGGCGACGAATCGACGACGTACGCCCGAGCCTTGCCTCGGGCGGCGTTCAGGTTCGTGCGCCGCTACTCCTACGAATTGGGACGTTGCAACTCCCTGAATACAGCACGGCGGAGCCGTGCTGGCGGCGGGGAGCAGCGTCTCGGGCGGGCAGGAAGCGTCGCCGCCAGGGTTGCGAACGGCTTGTGGGGTGTGTGCCGTGAACACACCCCGTCTTTCAGGGCGAGAGTATCCGCCGGGGGGAACATGCAGTATCGGTGCGAAGCGGTGTCGGTCGAGGGGTTCATTCAACAGCTTGCAGTGGCGTATGTGTCCCGCGGGTACCTGTTCTATGTGAGCGGGGAAATTCCCGAGTCAAAAGACCCGAAACGGGTCGATGAGAAACTGATCGAGCGGTACGGGATCGGCATCTCACAATGGGCGCGTGCCAGACGTAAGCAGGCCGGCCGCGCCAACATGCAGTACTTGCGACACGGGCGGTTTTTCGTGCTGCTCGCCACGCACGGGGAACACCCCTTCTTCGAAGCGGAGGGGGCGAACGTCCGGGACGTGCGGCGGCGGTCGATCAAGCACGCCGGCTACGCAGTCGGGTTCCGCGGGGGGCACGTCCAGGTGCGGATCGACCGGCCGCGGTATCGGGAACTGAAGGCGTGGTTCGAAGAGCATGCTACGAGGAGGGGGGTCGAAGCATTGGCAAAGGCTTTCTACGAACTGCCGTTCGAGCCGTATTACCTCGTCCGGCAGCAGGAATTTCACCTGCTCCGAGCGGTCAATCGACGGCGAACGGCCGCCGGCCTCCCCCTGGTGCCAAAAGAGTGTATCTGGCTAAAGCGGCGGCCGGTGAAGCCGTTCGGAGAGGACTCACGCGAGCAACTTGAAGGCCCGGCCAAGGTGCTCTAACTCCCCGGGATGCCATGAGTCCGAAGGCATCGATAGGCGCGCAAGTCCGCCCGGATAGGTCGTGGCCGCGATGCCGGCCTCGCGGAGTGCGGCCCGGAGCGAGTCCGAGTCTGCGGCTTGAATCTTCGGCCGTTCGGCTCGGACGAGTAGAATCCCCGATCGGAATTCCCGAGCCGCCAATAGCGGTTTCCAGCCGACCCCGAACAGGGTTGCGGCGGCGGCCTCCAGGTTCCGCATTCGGGTTCTCCAAGCCCCGGCCGAGTTGCCGGCGTCGGCGAGTGCCCCGTTCGTGGAAAAGAGGGGTGTGAGGTTGACGGTCTCGGACACGTGCTCGTCGGTGCCGGATTCGAGCCGGGCCGTGAACCGGAGGAGGGGGTCGTCGATCTCTCCGGAGCGGACGCTGTGAGCCAACACCGTTTGGACCCGCCCGCGGGACTGGCGTCGGCCGTAGAACGCCATGCCCAGGGGATGATAGCCCCGCAGCCACTTGTGGGCTCCCGCGAGGTAGAGGTCGCACGACTCGGGCCGAAGTGAATGGGGGACGTGGCAGAATTCCTGAGCCGCGTCCACCACCACGATCCGGACGGTGTGGGCCGCTTCCAGCCGCCGCACGACCCGTTCGACCGGGAAACGCACCCCGAGGTTGTTGACCGCCGTGAGGTAAAGCCCGTCGCACTTGGCCTCGGCGAACCGGTCACACACCATGTCGATGAGATCGCTTTCAGTGAGCCGCCCGGAAAACACCCCCTCGCGGAGGGGAACCTCGGTCAGCGTGCGGGCGGCCGCAGCGGCTTCGGCGGCCAGGATGGCCTTATAGGGAGGCCAGTCGAGGTCGGTGGCGAGGACGTTGCGGCAGGGGTGGAAGAGGAGGCGGGCCGCGAACCGCATGAGGGCCGACGAACGGGAGGCGAGCAGCAGTGGCGAATCGGCAGCACACCCGGCCAACGCACGAAGGTCGGCCTTCAAACCCCCGGCCCCACGCCAGGTGGCGAGTCCGGGGTACCGGGTCGGAAAAGTATCGGGGCAGTCTCGGAACCCGTTCGCCAGGAACCGGTCGAAGTACAGCCCGCCACCCTCGTCCCCAGCAAGCGCGACGAAATCCCGGTGGGCGGCGGCGGCACCGGGAGACATCCGGCCCAAACGGGCCGTGTCCAGGTAGAGCAACTCGGGCACCCGATCCTCTGAGATACAGCCGTACACATGGTACTCAAGCCGGCGGGGTCGCCAACAAGGACTGAAACGGAATTCCGAAGATCGACAACCGCCGCCAGCGGTCGTCGGCCAGCGGCACGACCCGAGGGTCGAAGGTGAGGGTGAACCGGACGGTCCTGGAGTGCTCATCGACTTCCTGCGTGCCGACCGCCCGGTCGCCGTAGATGCCGAAATCGGCGAGCAGGTCCGGCTCGCCGCGGACCGCGGACTCGCGGACGAGGACGAGGTGCAGGCCGTGGTCGTGTTGTTCTTGCAACCACGACCGGATCGGGTCTGCCGGGAGTTCCGTGTCGGTCGGCCAGTCGGCGTCGGGGAGGATCGCGATCCGCTCGATCAGCACCCGCCGGTGAACGGCCTCGAAATTCGCCCGCATGCTCTGTCGGCCGGGGGCGTCTTGCCAGTAATTCCGGCTCCGCAGCCATGCGACGGACCGATACTCTCGGACACTCCCTCCGGCGAGCAGTTGCTCGTAGACCGCCCGCCACGTCTCGGTCCCGGCGAACACGACCGTGCCGGCCGCGAGCGATTCGATCTGGGCGTTCACCGAGGCGAGTTTGAGGGCGGCGATTTCCCGGAGCATGGGGTCGGTCTGCTCCGCGAGCGCGGTGAGTGTCCGACAGTAGGAGAGGTAGAGGGGGTAGAGGTCGTCTTCGGGTGCGAGGCAAAGCGGCACTGCGAGTCGTTCAATAGCGTCGCTGCGCCGGCGATCCCGTTCCTCCTCCTGTTCGAGGTAGCTGAGAAATAGCCCTCCGAGAATGCTCACGAACGCCCCGATTGTGGCGATTTGGGCCGAGAGGGGGCCGAACGAGGCGACGAGGGCCGTGACGAGTGAGCCGACCAAGGCGGTGCCGAGGAAGCGGAACGAGAACAAGACGACGGGGCGGGGATGAGGGGGTCGGGTGGTCATGCGCCGACGGTACGACACCGGCAGGGGAGTAGCAACCCCTCACCGACGCCTGACTTCCTGCGAGATCACCCCCTCTTGGGCTCGGGTGCGGCGCGTTGATTCCCGCTTCCGACGACTGTATGCTAATACTCGACCCGATTCCGTAGCAGTGGGGCAGCGCGTGCGACTCGCCGTGAGCGTGTATCTGGTGATCGCAACGGCTTGTGGGCCGGCCGTGTGCTGCTGCGCCCCGGCTCGTGCGTCCACCGCGCTCAATCGCATCTTCTCTGGCGAACGAAGACTCGGCCACGACGCTGATAGCCCCGCTTGTTGTGGGACGAGCCGCTTACCAACCGGACCGGCTCACACGCCGTCCGAGCCGGCGAAGCCGTGCCCTTGTCAGGAACAGGGCGGCCCTCACAAGGATGCGGTCCAGTCGACTGAAGCCCGCGTGGACTTTTCTGCGTCAAAACACTCAGGGGAATCGGCGGCGGTGTTCTCAGCTTTCGAGACGATCGTCTCCGCCGGGTTGTTGGCGTTGCCCATCACAACGCTTCGGCACTCGTTGGGTACTTCGGCGTGCCCCCGCGCGCCTCACGTCTTGCGCTGCTAGCACCTTCGCCGCTTGCTCTCACGTCATCACCCGCCGGGAAGGTGGGATGCTCCGTTCGCATACACGAAGAAGTTCGTCATGGGTAAGCGCAAGAGAGGCCGGCCGGGTCGGCCCGCCCGCACGAGTAACGGGCGGTGGCGGACAATCTCGATCATCGCGACGATGGTGATCGGCGTGGCTACGGTTCTCGCCCTGAACCTGATTGGCCCGGGCCAGCCGCCCACGACGCCCGCCCCCGAGTCGCACGGGCACCCGCCGGGGCCACACGGCGGGGCGGTTGTCGCCATCGACCGGGACAACCGGTTCCACGCCGAGGCCGTCCTCGACGGGGCCGGCTTCGTCCGGCTCTACCTGTTCGGGCGGGAGTTGACCGAGGTGCGGCCCGTCGTCGCACGAACGGTCTGTGCGGCCATCCGCGGGCACGACGAGCAGGGTGATTTCGCCCTCATGTTCCGCCCCGAGCCGCTGGAGACGGACCCGCCGGGAACGGCTTCGCGGTTCGCCGCGCGGCTCTCGCCTGCTCTCTGGCGGGGGCATCTCCGACTGGTGGTCTGGTCTGTCCCGGTGGAGGGGGAGCGGTTCCGGTTCGAGATCGAGCTTACGCCCTCGCCGACGGACGAGGCCACGGTCGCCAAAGCTGAGGCGGACGAAGCCGCCCTCTACGCGGCCCCGAAAGGGAAATACCTGGCCGATGATGTACGGACGAACGGCATGGTACCGGCCTCGCGCAAGTACCGGGGGGAGCGGCCCGCGCACAACGACCGACCGACCCCAGGCGAGAGTGTGTGCCCGGTCTCGCGGGCGCGGACGGACGCGAGGTTCGTGTGGGTCATCGGCGGGAAGGAGTACCTCTTCTGCTGTCCGCCGTGCATCGACGAGTTCGTCGCCACTGCCAAAGAGCGGCCCGAAGAGGTGCAGGAACCGGAGTTCTACCGGCACAGGTAGTCTCGAAGCTAAAGAACGCGACGGGGGGTGTGCCGGGGTCGGCCGCGACATCCTCTGTCTGGTCCAGAATCACAATCGTTTTCGTCGGCAGGGCGGGCAGGTCCGACTCGTGCCGACATTCGGTATGGCCGTCCGTCGGAGGCGTGCCGGGTTGCGGTGCGGAAATGGGCGTGCCAGTCCGTCTGTGACTAACGGCTCAATTTCGGGAATTCTCGAAAACTGGTCTTGACCCTGAACAGCACTTCAGGGCTTACGATGCGGGAGGCGGGCATGGAAACACTCACCGTGGGACAGTTGGCGGCGCTCGCCGGGGTGAGCGTCGAGGCGGTCCGCTTCTACGAGCGGGAGGGGCTACTTGACGAGGCCGCCCGAGGGCCGTCCGGATACAGGGCCTTCCCCGTCTCGGCGGTCGGCCGTCTGAAGTTCGTCCAGCGGGCACAGCAGCTCGGCTTCAAGCTCCGGGAGGTCAAGAAGTTGCTCGCCGTCTGGCTCGAACACGACCTGCCCCACGGCGAAGTCTGCGGGGCGGTGGACGACAAGGTGGCGGACCTGGAGGCGCAGGCCCAGGACCTCCTCCAGAAGGCGGAGGCACTTCGGCTGCTCTGTTCCACCTGCCGCGGGTTGATGCTGGCAGAAGACTGCCCCGTGATGCAGGCGCTCGCCGCCGGCCCGCTCGACGAATCAGCACCATCGGAAGACCCGCCGACGAGCTTCCGGTGCCGAACCTGCCCTGGGTGTCAGCCGCCAGTCGCAACCGGCGCGGCGGACACCGTGGGTTAGGGAGGCGACCCCCGCCGCGTGGCGGCCGGCGTGGATCGCTCTACCGACCCCTCGCGGGGGACGGTCCGTAATGTCGCGGACCACTGCGAGGGGCGATTCTCGCGCGGGGTCTTACTGAGGGGTATGCCATGAACCGACGTGAAGTGTTGACTGGGATCGGGGCCGGGGCTGCGGTGCTGGCCGGGGCCGGGTCGGTGTTCGCGGACGACAAGAAGGGGGACAACCACCACGAGCACTTCGCCGCCTGCGCGAAGGCGTGTGCGGCGTGCATGATCGAGTGCGACATGTGTTTCCACCACTGCGCCGAGAACCTGGCGGCCGGGAAGAAGGAGCACGCGGCGACCCTGCACACCTGCATCGACTGCGCCGAGTGTTGCAAGACCGCGGCCGCCCTGGTCGCCCGGCACAGCCCGTTCGCGGCCCACGCCTGCGAGTGCTGCGTCAAGTGTACCGAGGCGTGCGCGGCCGCCTGCGAGAAGTTCCCGGACGACAAGCACATGGCCGCGTGCGCCAAGGCGTGCCGGGACTGCGCCAAGTCGTGCAAGGAGATGCTCCAGCACCTGAAGCACTGACCCGAAGCCGGCCGGCTTCCAGCGCGGCCGGCATCCCGGCGGCTCGATCGGATGGATCGGGCCGCCCTCCCCCATTGGAGATTCAGCCATGCGATTCCAGTCCCCTCGCAGCCGGTACCTCACGGTCGGGGCGGCGTCGGCCGTCCTCGGCTTCCTAGTCGCCTGGCCGGTGTTCGCCACCGGGCAGGGTCCGAAAGACCCCCAGCCCGATCCCAAACACACCCACCCGGCGGACAAGGCCGCCGACCCGAACAAGGAGCTGGTCGAGCAGATCAAGCTGCTCCAGGCGAAGGTGACCCGTCTCGAAGCTGCGGTGGCCAAGATCGCCCCCCCGGCCGGGGGTGGCATGGCCGGGATGGGTGGTGGCGCGGGCGGCGGGTCCGGGGGTGGTATGGGCGGGATGATGGACATGGACGGCATGATGGGTGGCATGGGCGGCAAGAAGAAGGCGATGGGCGGCTCGGGGGGCGGCATGGGAATGATGGACATGGACGGGATGGGGGGCGGCTCCGGCGGCGGCATGGCCGGGATGAGTGGGGGCGGGGGTGGCGGCATGGCCGGGATGAGTGGGGGCGGGGGTGGCGGCATGAGCATGATGGACGACATGGACATGATGGGCATGGGCAGCATGGGCGGGGCGAAGGGGAAGAAGATGAAGATGACCGCCGCACTCCCCGGCTTTCCCGGGGCGTCGCACATCTACCACATCGGGGCCACCGACTTCTTCCTCGACCACCCCGAGCACATCACCCTCTCCACCGAGCAGAAGACCAAGCTCGGCCAGATGAAGCAGAAGGCGACGACGGAGAAAGCGTCCGCCCAGCGGAAGGTCGAGGAGGGCGAGCAGCAGTTGTGGGAGTTGACCGCGGCGGACCAACCCGACGCGGCCAAGATCGAGGCGAAGGTGCGGGAGGTCGAGAAACTCCGGGGCGACCAGCGGCTGGCGTTCATCCGGTCGGTCGGCGAGGCCGCCCAGGTGCTGACGGACGAGCAGCGGAAGATCCTCCTCGGGCAAGCCCAGCCGGCGGCCCCGCACGTCCACCCGAAGACGCCGTGACCGGCTACGTCCGTCCCCCCCTCGATCACCTGGAGGTTGTCATGAGCAAGTCGGCGACGAAGGCCGGAGGACCGAAAGCCGGCACCGTCCTCACCTGCCACGCGCCGGAGGCCGCAGCCGTCTGTGTGGCCGGGGCGTTCAACGACTGGGTTCCGACGGCGACGCCGCTGACCCGGGGCGCGGACGGGACGTGGGCCGTTCGCCTGGACCTGCCCCCGGGCCGGCACGAGTACAAGTTCGTGGTGGACGGCCGGTGGTGTTGCGCGCCGGGGTGCGAGGAGCCGAGCGGGGGATGTCCGAAGTGCGTCCCGAACCCGTTCGGCAGCATGAACCGCGTCGTCGAGGTGCCCGAGTGATGTCCCGCCACGCCGCACGGGTCGCGCTGGCCGTGGCGCTGGCCCTCGGGGGAGCGGGTATCGCCGCCGCCCAGGTGTCCCCGGCCGATCACGAGAAGCACCACCCCAAGGGGGACGCGGCCGATGCGCCCCCGCCCGCGGCCGGCAAGGATGCCGGGGCTGGCGGCATGGCTAGCGGCATGGGCGGGATGATGGACGCCATGCACCGCCCGCCGGCCCGGGAGCCGTTCCCGGAGATGATGAACTCGCCGACCCTCGACGCCGCAGCGCGGGAGCGATTGCGGGTCGCGGGGGACGAACGGGTTCGGGACGGGACGGCGATCATCGCGGAGGGGTTGGACCGACTGGCCGGGGCGGCCGAGGTGGAGGACCGGGCCGGGATGCAAGCCGCCCTGGCCCGCATTCGGGAGGGCACCGCCCGGATGGAGTCGGGGATCGCCGCCCGGCGGGTCGCGGCCGGCGAGATGGAGCCGGCGGCGGCTGCGACCGACTGGCTGAAACGGGAGATGAACCTGGTCTCAGTCCGGGACGACCCGAAGTCCCGTGGCGTGTTCGGGCTGTCGTGGTTCCATTTCCTCGTCATGGTGGCCCTGGTCGGGTTCGCGGCGGCGATGGTCGGGATGTACTACCGCAAGATGCGGCGGGCCGCCGAACTCCTCCGGGCGCTGACCGGCACCTCGGCCTCCACCCCGGTCGCCACCGCACCCCCAGCGCCGGCCCCCTCCGCCGCGTCGCCTCCGGATCATCCGGCGCAGTCGAGCACCCGGTGGTCGGGTCGGCTGCGGGTGGCCCGCATCTTCCAGGAGACGCCGGACGTGAAGACGTACCGGCTGATGAACCCGCTCAGCGGGGTGCTGCCGTTCGACTTCCTACCCGGCCAGTTCCTTACGCTCACCGTCCTGACCGACAACAAGCCGGTGCGGCGGGCCTACACCATCGCCTCTTCCCCGACGCAGCACGACTATGTGGAGGTCACGGTCAAGCACGAAGCGGGGGGCGTCGTCTCGGGACACCTGCACGACCGCGTTCACGAGGGCGACCTGCTCGACTGCTCCGGCCCAACCGGTTCCTTCGTCTTCACCGGGCGGGAGTGCAAGTGCGTACTCCTCATCGGCGGGGGCGTCGGAATTACGCCGATGATGAGTGTCGTCCGCTACCTGACCGACCGGGTTTGGGCGGGGGACATTTATCTCCTCTACGGCGTCCACGCGCCCGAGGACGTCATCTTCCGGGAGGAGTTGGAGTACCTCCAGCGCCGCCACCCGAACCTGCGGGTGGTCGTGACCGTGTCTCATCCGGAGGGGACGACCTGGTCCGGTGAGACCGGGCGGATTTCGAAAGACCTGATCGCCCGGTCGGTGCCCGACCTGCCGTCGCGGTACGTCCACCTGTGCGGGCCGGTCTCCTTGATGGAAACGGTGAAGACGGCGCTCGCCGAACTGGGCGTCCCCGACGGGCGCATCAAGACCGAGGCGTTCGGCCCGGCCCTGGGCCGGCCCGTCCCCGAGCCGGCGTTCCCACAGCCGACCGCGCCGACGGGGGGGGCCGTCGCACTACCCACAGTCACGTTCGCCCGGTCCCACAAGGCGGCCCCGCTGCCGCCGGACAAGGTCGTGCTGGACGTCGCGGATCAGGTCGGCGTCCTGATCGACAACTCCTGTCGCGTGGGCACCTGCGGCCTCTGCCGGGTGAAGCTGCTCTCGGGGGCGGTGACGATGGCGGTGGAGGACGGGCTGGAAACCGGCGACAAGGAGAAGGGCATCATCCTGGCCTGCCAGGCCAAGACGACGGCTGACGTGTCGGTGGAGGCCTGACATGAAGGAGCGCGAGCCACTGGTCGCCGGCGGCCTCGTCGCCCTGCTGCTGGTGCTCTGGCTGGGGTTCCTCGTCCACCGCGATCCCCGGTTCGCTGGCAGCGGCTGGGGCGGGGCGCTCGGGGTGGTCGGCGCTTTGCTCTTGGTCGTGTCGCTGGCCTACTGGCCGGTGAAACGAGTCCGGGTGGTCAAGGCGTGGGTGACCCGCCGGGTGTCCATGCGGACCGCGCTGGCCTGGCACATGTACGCCGGCCTGGCGGGGGCGGTCTTGGGCCTGCTGCACACCGGCCACAAGTTCGACAGCCCCCTCGGCGTGGCCCTGACGGCGACGATGCTCGTCGTCGTCCTGAGCGGGTACGTCGGCCGCCACCTGATGAAGCAGATCTCGCTGGAAGTGAGCGAGAAGAAGGAACTCCTCACCGGGCTGGAAGTGGCCTACCGGCAGACCGCTGGCGAACTGGCCGCCAGCCCCGCGGAGTCCGCCCTCGTCCGCCCGTGGTCGGCATTCTGGGGCCGGCTTGCGGCGGCGCTTATGCACCGGTTCCCGCGCTCCGCCCGCCCCCCGGCGTCGGTCCGGGCGATGGAACTGGCGGAGGCGATGGCCGATCTGGAGTACGCGATCCGGACGCACGAGACGTTCCGGTGGTGGTTCGGCTTCTGGTTCCGCGTCCATGTCGTTGCGAGCGTCCTGATGTACCTCCTCCTGGCCCTCCATGTGTGGGCGGGCATCCACTACGGGTTGAGGTGGTTCGCATGAAGTTCGCAGGGTGGAAGCGGTGGGCGGGGGTAACCACGGTGATTCTCGTGGCAGCGACCGGAGTCTGGGCGACGACCCGGTACACCGCGTGGGGCCGGGCCGCGACTTGGGAGCGGCAGGCCAGCCCCGGCGACCTGTCCGCGGCCCATGCCTTCCTCGGGGATAACTGCGCCGCCTGTCACACGCCGGGCAAGGGGGCAACGGCGGACAAGTGCGCCGCCTGCCACGCCGACAGCCCGGTCCTCCGCCGGGAACCCACCGCGTTCCACGCGACCGTCGGCAGTTGTCGGGAGTGCCACCCGGAGCACCAGGGGGTCGCGGCACGGCCGACCGCGATGGACCACGCGGCCCTCGCCCGGATCGGGTTGGGCACGCCGACCGGGACGGGCACCGGAAGCCGGAACGACCCCGCTCGCGAGCGGCTGAGGCGGTGGCTGGCGGAAGGGGGCGACGGCCCGCACCCGGGAATGAGCCGACTGGAGGCGGCGCTCGATTGTGCGGCCTGCCACGCGACCAAGGACCGGCACCAGGGGCTGTTCGGAAAGGACTGCGCCGTGTGCCACCGGACCGAGAAGTGGGCGATCCCCGAGTTTCGGCACCCCTCCGCGCAATCGACGGACTGCGCCCAGTGCCACCAGGCCCCGCCGAGTCACTACATGATGCACTTCCAGATGGTCTCGGCAAAGGTCGCTGGCCAGCCGCACGCGGCCGTGCGGCAGTGCTTTGTTTGTCACCAGACGACGGCGTGGAACGACATCAAAGGGGTCGGCTGGTTCAAACACCACTGACGCGCCGTTCCAGTCCGCTTTCGTGAGGGGCACTCGGTTACGCGGAGGTAGACCGTGACGGGCACAGCGAACGACATTCCGGCAACTCCCCCGAACGGCACTCAGGTGCCGCCGGTTCGGGTGAGCGAGCCGTTCACGATCGTTGTGTTCGGGGCGACCGGCGATCTCACCGCGCGGAAGCTGATCCCCGCCCTGTTCCGGCTGTGGCGGGGCGGGTTCTTCGCCGCCCCGTTCACCGTGGTCGGGGTCGGCCGACGGGACAAGAACGACGACGGATTCCGCGGCGAACTCCGCGACGCCGCGCTCGCCCTGGTCGGCGTCGATGCCGGGCCGGACTGGGACCGGTTCGCCGGGTCGCTCGTCTACCACCGGGCCGACTTCACCGCGGCAGACGGCTACGCGGGCCTCGGCCGGCGGCTCGGGGAGGTCGAGACCGGCTTCGGCAACCTCGGGAGGCGGCTGTATTACCTCGCCACCGACCCGGACCACGTCCCGACCGTCGTCGAGCGACTCTCGGTGTCGGGCTTGCTCCCGCCTGGGACCGAGCGCCCGTGGACGCGGGTGGTGGTGGAGAAGCCGTTCGGCCGGGATCTCGCATCCGCCCTGGCGCTGGATCAGCACCTCCTCCGGTTCGTGCGGGAGGACCAGTTATTCCGCATCGATCATTATCTCGGCAAGGAGACGGTCCAGAACTTGCTTGCGTTCCGGTTCGGGAACGGCATCTTCGAGCCGCTGTTCAACCGCCGGTACGTGGACCACGTCCAGATCACGATGGCCGAGGCGGACGGGATGAGCGCGCGGCGGGGGGCGTGGTACGACCGGGCCGGTGCGCTCCGGGATGTGGTCCAGAACCATTTGCTCCAACTCCTCGCCCTGGTGGCGATGGAGCCGCCCGCGTCGCTTGCGGCGGACGACGTGCGGACGGAGAAGGTGAAGGTGCTTCGGAACCTCGTTCCGGTTCGTGCGGCCGATGCCCCCCGCCGTGTGGTCCGCGGGCAGTACGGCCCTGGGCTGATCGGCGGCGAGCCGGTCCGGGGCTACCGGGATGAAGAAGCCGTCGCGGCCGACTCGGTGACGGAGACGTTCGTGGCGCTGCGTGCCGAGGTGGACAACTGGCGGTGGGCCGGGGTGCCGTTCCTGCTCCGAGCCGGGAAGCGACTGCCTCGACGAGTGACCGAAGTCGCGGTCGAGTTCAGGCGTCCCCCCACCGGCCTGTTCACCGCTCCGGTGCGCGGCGGCGGGCTGTGCGACCGCGGGTGTGACTGTGGGGCGACGTGCGAGTGCTGCCACGCCGGATATCAGCCGAACACCCTCGCGTTCCGGATCCAGCCGGACGAGGGGATCAGCCTGTCGTTCGCGGCGAAGCGGCCGGGGATGCGGCTCGCCCTCGGTCCCGTCAGCATGGAGTTCGGCTACGCCGCGTCGTTCGACGGGCCGGTTCCGGAAGCCTACGAGCGGCTACTCCTTGACGTCCTGCGGGGCGACCCCACGCTGTTCCTGCGGTCGGACGAAGTCGCCGCCGCGTGGGCCTTCGTTGACCCGGTCCTCGCTGGCTGGCGAGAGAGTATGCCGCCGGCGTTCCCGAACTACGCCGCGGGCACCTGGGGGCCGGCCGACGCCGACCAACTCGCCGGCGGTTGCCGTGTGGGCTGGCGGGAGCCGTGATCGACCAACGCGGTAATTCGAGGTGTGAGATGACTGACCCGGCGATCCGAACCGCCGATGATCGGATGGCACTGAAAATCGGTGTCATGGGCGGGGCGTCGGGGGATATGACGGCGGCGGCCCTCGCGGCGGGAGAACTAATCGGCCGGGCGGTCGCCCAGGCCGGGTGCGTGCTGATCACGGGGGCGTGTCCGGGGCTTCCACTGGCGGCGGCTCGCGGGGCCAAGCTCGGCGGCGGTACGGTCGTGGGCATCTCCCCCGGTCTGAGCCTGGACGAACACGTTGGCAAGTATCGGTCCCCGTCGGAGCATCACGACGTGTTGGTGTTCACCGGGAGCGGGTTGATGGGCCGGGAGGTGGTCAACATCCGCACCTCGGACATCGTGGTCATCATCGGCGGCCGGAGCGGCACCCTGGGCGAGTTGGCCATCGCCTACGACGAGGGGAAGTTGATCGGCGTGGTGACGGGCACCGGCGGGATCAGCGACATGGTCGAAGACATCCTCGCCAAGTGCGCCAAGAACACCGGCGCGAGAGTGCTGTACGACCCCGACCCCGTGCGTCTCCTCGCCGAGTTGCTCCGCGTCTACCGGACGGAACATTACCGCCGGCCGTCGTGCTTCTGTACTGACCGGACGGTGGGCGAGGGGATTGCGAGAGCCGACGCAGGCTGTCCGGTCTGTCATCCCTGTCGTCCGGATTGATCCGCTGAAGAACTACACGGCAGGCGTGACCGACCGGTCGGCCGGCGTGCAGCGTCGGGCGGCGCAACGGTTCGGCGACAAGGTCGGCAATCCTCGAACGGAGGCGGATATGCGACTGGCATCCATGACACTGCTCGTGTCGGCGGTTCTGGCGGGCGGGTGCAACCGGCCCGCTGCTACCACGCCGTCCACCGGGCCGTCCGGCGGCGACCTGGTGCCCTGAAGGGTGGAACGGCCTACGCCGAACTCCTGGCCAACGCGGAAACCGGTGAGCTGATGGTCCATACCTGGGACAAGGACTTGCGGACCCGGCGGCCGTCGAGCGGGAGTCGATCCGGGTGGGCGCGGGCGAGAGCAGCGCCGAACTGATGCCTCACCCGATGGACGGCGACCAGCCAGGCAAGTCGAGTCGCTTCTACGGGCACGCCGACTGGGTGCGCGGAGGGACCGTCCGCCACGGCTGGCTGACGATGTCGGGCGAGGGTGGCGAGAGGCACCCGTTCGACTGGCAGGGGTGTTGGGATGGCGGGAAGGCACACGGGCGGATGTGGGAGGACATGGGCGACCACCGCCGCATGGGGCCGGGCGGCCCGATGGGACCTGGACACCACGGCGGCGGCAAGGATCGGTGACGACCGGGCACACCCGTTCCGCAGTGGACCGAACCGGATTGCACCGTCTCTCGGGGTGGCCGGCGCAGGTAGGCCGGCCCGATCTGATCGCGCCCGACTTGTCCCAGTCGGGCGTCGGGTAAACTTGAACACCACCACCGCCGTCGGTGTGCATTACTCTAACTCAGAGGTATCTCATGGGCGCAGAATCCGATCGTCGCAACTTCCTACTCGGGGGCGGCAGCCTCGCGGCCGGGTTCGCCGCCGGCGGGGCTATCGCTCAGGAGAAGAAGGAAGACCCGCACGCCGGGCACGGAACGCCTGCGAGCGACCGGGGCAAGCTGACGCCCGGCTTTCGCAAGGCTGGCGACCCGCCCGTTCCGGTCGAAACCCCGGACGCGCCCAAGTTGAAGTGGGAGATGAAGAACGGGGCGAAGGAATTCCACCTGCACGCCCAGGCCATGAAGCGGGAGTTCCTCCCCGACCAGTGGTTCGACGTGTGGGGGTACAACGGCAGCATGCCCGGCCCCATGATCGAGGTGGTCGAGGGGGACAAAGTCCGAATTGTCGTCCACAACGAGCTTCCCGAGCCGACCATCATGCACTGGCACGGGATCGACGTGCCGAACGTCATGGACGGCGTCGAAGGCATGATTCAAGATCCGATCCCGCCCGGCGGTTCGTTCACCTACGAGTTCACGCTCGAACAAAACGGGACGTTCTTCTACCACACGCACATCGCCATGCAGCAGGGCATGGGGATGGTGGGCCTGTTCGTCGTCCACCCGAAGGCGGCGCACTTCCCCCCGGTGGACCGGGACATCGCGCTCATCATCCAGGAGTGGGCCATCCTGCCGGGGTCTACGATCCACAACACCATGTCGATGGAGTTCAACCTCTTCACCCTGAACGGCCGGGCGGCTCCGTACGTCACTCCGCTGGTGATCAAGCAGGGGGAGCGGGTGCGCATCCGGCTGGTCAACTTCAGCGCCATCGACCACCACCCGATGCACCTGCACGGGATGCAGTTCTGGGTTACGGGGACCGAGGGCGGGCGCATCCCGGAGACGGCCTGGATTCCCGGCAACAACGTGCTCGTGGCGGTCGCCCAGTCGCGGGACATCGAGTTCGTGGCGAAGAACCCGGGCGACTGGGTGTTCCACTGCCACATGTTCCACCACATGATGAACTTCATGTCCTCGATGGCCGGCCCGATGGCGTCCCACACGAAGGGAATGCCGGCCGGTGCCCCGATGGGTCCGAGCATGGGGATGATCACCCGCGGGCCGGCCCTGAACCCCGAGTTCGGAGCGGCGCTCGGCCGCGGGACGGGAGAGAACACCGGGACCGACCGGGCGGTCGGGAACGGCCCCCAGCCGGGACAACCCGGTATGCCAGCCATGCCCGGAATGCCCGACGGCCAGCCGAAGGGGGGCGGTCACGAGGGTCACGGCGGGCCGGCGAAACCGGTGCCCGGGTTCCCGCAGAGCATGGGCGGGATGGAGATGTACACCCCGGCGCAGATCAAGAGGCTCAGCAAGCCCGAGACCCGCGGCATGCGGAACGGGTGGTTCGAGGGGGTCGAGGGGCTGATGACCGTCGTCCGGGTGCTGCCGCCGGACCTGTACGACAAGGTGGTCTCTGGGAAGGGTGAAGTGGCTCCGGGGGCCAGCGTGCCGGGAGCCACCCCCGGCAAGGCCAGCGGGGGCCACGAAGGACACGACGCGCCGAAGAAAGATTCATCGCCCAAGAAGGACGAACACGAGGGACACAAGAAGCAGTGACCGATCGGCAACGACGGACGCACCGATCACAGCCACTGACAGGACCGCCCCCGCCGACTCGAGTCGGCAGGGGCGGACTTGCCCTTCTCACCGCGGCTTCGGCGTGGCGTTGATGTGCCCTGCGGGAGTCGGGTCTCGTGGGGCGGTGAGGCCGCCGGTCAGCAGGAGGCCGCGGACCTCCACTTCGGCCCGCCGCACCTCGACGAGCGAGCGGTTGTAGTCCTCGCTCAGTTGGTAGACGGTCCGCTGGGCGACCAGCACCTGGGGCCACGCCGCCCGCCGCTCCTTGAAGCTCTTCATGTACAAGTCGTACGCCTTCTGGGCGGTCGGCAGGGTTTCGGTCCGCAGGCTCTCGGCTTCGTCGCGGGCGGACTCGTAGCGGCCGAAGGCGTCGGCGAACCGCCTCCGCAAGTCGAGTTCGACCCGCGACACCTCGGCCGTCGCCCGCGCCAGGTCGGCTTGGGCCTGACGGACCGTCCCTTGGTTCCGGTCCCAAACGGGCAGCTTGATGGCGAGTCCGACCTCGGCGGTCCGGTTCCGCGTCTCGAAGTTGTACCCGGTGCCGCCGCGGACGGTGACGTTCGGGATCGGCTCCCGCCGTTCCCGCTCCAGTTGAATCTGGTCCCGCTTCACCTCGATGCGGGCCATCGCCAGTTCCGGGCTTTCCTCCAACAGGCGGGCGAGTTGTTCGTCCTTGCCGAGGGCCGGGCCGTCCGGTTCGAGCGGTCCGGCGAGCGGCTGGAGGGGGAGGGTCGGCACGCCCACGATGGCGGTGAGTTGCTCCCAGTCGCGGCGGAGTCGCGTCTGGGCGGCCTTGAGCGCGACCGCGGCCCGCTGCACTTCGACCTTGGCCTGGAGCAGGTCCGGCTCGTTCGCCTGGCCGACGTTGGCGAGCTGTTCGGTCGTCTTCAGGCCGTCCTCGGCGTTCGCCTTCAGCCGCTTGTGGTTTTCGACCGACCGCTGTGCGGCGAGGACGTGGAAGTAGCCTTCGGCGATGGCGTTCGCCACCCGCAGCCGCTGGGCGCACGCCTGCGCCTCGGCCGCGTAGGCTTCCTGCTCGTACTTGAGCCGGCTCAGCCGGAGCTTGCCCCCGGTCACGATCTCCTGTTGGAGGTAAAACCAGTTCCACTCGCCGGCCCTCCGGTCGGCCCCGATCTGTTCGCCGTTGATGCCGACGGTGGGATTGAGCGGCAGGCCGGCTTGCAGTGCCTTCCCCCGCGCCGAGTCGATGAAGGCGGCGGCTTGGGCGAGGGTCGGGTTGTGCCGCAGGGCGAGTTGTTCTAGGTCGGCGAGGCCGAGGGCGGACACGACCGTGGCTGCCGCCGGTGTTTCTGTGGCGGGTGTATGGTGTTGGGCGGCGGTGAGCGGCACGACCGGGGCCGCCTTCATCGCGGCTAGCGGCGAAGGGGGCGAGTAGACGGCCGGCCTCAACGGAACCGGCGGGTCGGCGGCCGGCATGGGCGCGACGGTGATGAACGTGAAGACCAGCACGGCCAGGCGGGCGGCCGTCTGGTGCAGAGGACTGTGCATCCTGCACCCCCAAGTGAGTTGTTTGCGTGCCCGCCAGCACAGAGATTACCGATCTCATCGGTTCGGACTCGGAGCAACTGACCGTTCGACCGCGCCGATTGGTCCCTCCGGTGGGCGGCTCCGAACGGTCGTGCCGAATGTGAGGGTTCTCGCGGACTGTCGTTCGTCCGTCTTCCGCGGCACGGCGGTTGCTGCGAAAACACTTCGCAACCGGCTGGCGGGCACGGTTCACATTCGGTCTTCCACCCAAGGAGGTGCCCTATGGCCCACGTCGAACACCAGACCTGTATCAAGGCGTGCGAGGAGTGTGCGGAGGCGTGCGAACACTGCGCCACCGCTTGCCTCGGCGAGAGTGACGTGAAAATGATGGCGGAGTGCGTTCGCTTGGATCGGGACTGCGCCGCGATCTGCTGGCTGGCGGCGGGGTTCATGAGCCGAGGGTCGAAGTTCGCCGCAGACCTCTGCCGGGTGTGCGCCGACATCTGCGAGGCGTGCGGGGCAGAGTGTGCGAAGCACAAGCACGACCACTGCCAGCGGTGCGCCGAGGCGTGCCGCAAGTGCGCGGAGGCGTGCCGGATGATGGCCGGAATCGCGTGAAAAACTTCCCCGACGTGGCGGGACTCGGCCGCTTGGGGGATCGGATGTCGCCAGACCCGAGGCAGAAATCCCGCCACGTACTGGATTTTTCTGTTGCACCCGCCGATAATGACGGTATGTCTTTCCGCGGCTGTGCGCCGCTCGGGGAGTTTGGATGTTCCGGCTCGTGCTGATTCACCAGTTGGTGCTGGCTGTGCTAGTGGGGCCGATGCTCTGCTGTTGCACAACTGCGCGGCTGGGGAACGACACAAGTGCGGGCCAACGGTCCAATGACACGTCTGGACGGAAAACTTGCTGTGGAGGTCGGGACTCCTCAAACGCGGGTTCTCAAGCACCCGGCGAACAGCGGCCGAGCGAGCCGACAAAATGCCCTTGCAAGGACGGCCCGGCGAAAGTCGTCGCCGCCCCTGCGGCACCCGTCTCGGCGGCCGACACGATGACGCTGCTCACCGCAGGCATCGTCTCGTTCGAACTGCCGATGGGCCTCGACGCGACGCTCGGGGTTACCCGCTCCGCACCGCGTTTTGACAACCGCTCTTCTTCGCTCTCGACGGCTGAACTCCTCTTCGCGCACCACAATCTGCGCTGCTAGTCCGCCTTTTCATACCGGGATCCGGGGTTCGATAGGCCCGTTTTCGTCCCGCACTCACTCGCTTGTTTTCAGTCACCGACCCGCCCGCGTTGGGGCGTGATCGGGAGCCGCCTCCAGCCCCGCCCCGCGGGGACCGGTCGGCGTCCGCTGTACCCCTCTAATTCCGCGGCCCGGTCGTCAACGCCCCGGACCGTGATGAGGACTTACGCACATGGTTCGCAGACTCATTCTCGGGGCCGGGGTCGGACTCGTCGCGGCCAGCGGCTTGCTCTCGCTCGGTTGCGGGTCGTCCTCGCCCCCCACCGCCCCAGCCGCCACCGCGCCGGTGACCGGCGGTGCCGGGGCGGGTGACGAGGCCCACGGGCACAAGCCTGGCGCTCACGGGGGCACCCTGGTGTCGCTCGGCCGGGACAGCTATCACGCCGAGGCGGTGTTCGAGAAGGGCGGCACCGTCCGTCTCTACCTGCTCGGCAAGGACGAGGCCCGCATCCAGGAGGTCGAGTCCCAGGAACTGACCGCCTATCTGACGCCGGACGGTTCGACCGAGGCGGACAAGATGACCTTCCGCTCGGAACCGCAGCCGGGAGACGCGAAGGGGAAGACCTCGCAGTTCGTCGCCACCCTGCCGAAGGATTTGGTCGGCAAGCGGGTGCAGGTGACCGTGAACAACATCAACTTGAACGGGGAGCGGTTCCGCATCGCCTTCTCGAACGAGCGCAAGGATGACCACGCCGGGGCGGAGATGCCGGCGAAGAAGGGGACGGCCGAGGAAGAGGCTCTGTTCCTCACGCCCGGCGGTGCGTACACCGCGGCCGACATCCTGGCGAACGGGAGTACGGTGCCGTCCGTGAAATACAAGGGCATCCGCGCCCAACACGACGACAACCCGAAGCCGGGGGAGAAGATTTGCCCCATCTCAAAGACGAAAGCCAACCCGAAGTTCGCCTGGGTCATCGGCGGGAAGACCTACGAGTTCTGCTGCACCCCGTGCGTTGAGGAATTCGTCGCTCTCGCCAAGGAGAAGCCGGGCGAGGTGAAAGACCCGAAGGAGTACGTCAAGCAGTAACCCCGCCTGCCACACCGTCGGTCGTGGCGGGCCGTTCGATCCCCTTTCCCACGGGACTTCGGTCCCGATTTTTCGGAGACGCTCAAATGTTCACCAAGTTTTTCGCAGTCGTGGTGGTGCTGTTCGCCGCGGTCGGGTTCGCCGACGCTCGGGAGGCCGGGCGGGGCGAGTGCTGCAAGAAGCTCGCCCACTGCTGCACCGGCATCAAGCACTGCTGCGTCGTGAACTAATCGACCCGTCCGACCCGGCCGAACCGACCGGGCACACACGAAGGAGTGCGTTATGCGGGTGCTCGGAGTGTTACTGGCCGGCGCTGTCGTGGTGGCCGGGGGTGGGTGTGGTGCCGGCAAGCCCGAGCCGCCACCGCCGGCCGGGGCCGTGGCCCCCTCCGCGGGCGCGGCGGACGAGGTGGCGGCGGAGCGAGCGAAACTCTCGCCGGAAGACCGCGCGTTGGTGGACGCCCAGGAGTGGTGCGTTGTCTCGACCGAGGAGCGGCTCGGGTCGATGGGGCCGCCAATCCAACTCGACATCAAGGGCCAGCCCGTCTTCGTCTGCTGCAAGGGGTGCAAGCGGAAGGCCGAGGCCGACCCGGACAAGACTTTGGCGAAGCTGGCGGAGTTGAAAAACAAGAAGGCTGCGGGAGCGGCCCGGTAGCCCGAACGGCCCACGGCCGTGTTCCGTTTTCACACACATGTCAACGCAGCCGGGTTCTTTCTCCCGCCTGCCCGGACATAGGAGGTTTCCATGACTCGCAAGTCGATTCTGTTCAGCGGCCTGATTGTCGCGGCCACCACCTTCGCTCTGGTCGGGTGCAACAAGACCCCGCCCGCGGCCGGGACGGCCACCGTCCCGCACAAGGACGACGGCCACAAGGACATCAAGGGTGACGACCACAAGGACGCCAAAGGGGGTGAGCACAAGGACCACAAGGAGGGCGACCACAAGGAGGGCGCGGGGCACGAACACAAGCCGGGTGCCCACGGCGGGATTATCGTCTCTCTTGGCAAGGACAGCTACCACGCCGAGGCGGTGTTCGAGAAGGACGGCACGGTCCGCTTGTACCTGCTGGGCAAGGACGAGGTCAAACCCCAAGAGACCGAGATTCAGGAACTCGCCGCCTATGTGACCCCGGTCGGCTCGACGGACGCGACGGAGGTGAAGTTTGCCGCCGACAGGCAGGCGACGGACCCGGCCGGGAAGACTTCACAATTCGTGGCCAAGCTCCCGACCGGACTCCAGGGGAAGAAGGTTAAGGTCACGGTCAACAACATTCAGGTCGGCTCGGATCGGTTCCGAATCGAATTCTCGAACGAGAAGAGCGAAAAGGGCGGGCACGGCCACTAGCGGTCACACCGAGATCGTCTCGGTTGCCGTGTGAGTCGGCCGTCCCGAACCGGGAGGTAAGTTCATGACACGGACGTTAATGATCGCCGCTGCATTCGCGGTGGTGCCCCTGGTCGTGGCATCAGGCTGTTCCAGCACCGGCGGATGTCGGACGTGCAGCACGCCGTCCGTCTCGGCGCAGCCGAGAGTGGCGTCTAAGCCCCTAGCCCCGGTCGCATCTGCCCCGCGGTACGGCGGGCAGTTGAAGTGCCCGGTGAGCGGCGAAGAACTCGGCTCGATGGGTGAGCCGGTCGCCGTCACCGTCGGCGGTCGGTCGGTCTACGTCTGCTGCCGCGGGTGTGCGAAACGAGCCGAGGCCGATCCGGCGAAGACCCTTGCGACCGTCGAGGCCGAGCGGGCCGCCAAGTGAGCGCGGCCCCTCGGCCCCACGGCCGTGGGAAGCTCGGTCGGTCGGGTTCCGTGGCATATGTGCCCGCCAGCCATTGCCCGGACCCGGTCGGCCGGGTGACTGAAAACAACCGGACCGGCAGGCAGACGCCGTTCCCTCGGACGAGCAGCGGAATGCAGTAATGATGCGTGCGGCGTCCAGCCGCGAGACGGTGAAGATAGCCGGTCACAAGTTACGAAGCCGTGACCGCCCCGGAGACCCGCCCCGTGACCGAAACGACCGTGAGCCTGCATTCCCGAAAGAATCCACTGGTAGGTGGGCTTCGTTGTCCTGAGCACCCCTCCGCTGGTTTGCGTTTCAACGTACTTGCGGAACCGCACGAGTTCACATGTGGCGTGTGCAGGGCCGAGTACATCCGGCGCGGCGCTGTGTGGGACTTCGCTCCGAAGTCCGCCGACGAGCTGTTCTCGCGGGAGTCAGACCAATGGGACGAGCAGGCCGGCCGGTACGAGGAAAGGCGGACCATCGACCCGCTCTACATGGCAGGCGTCTCGGCCGCCGTCCGCGCGCTCGGCCTGGGGCGTGGGTTGACTGTGCTCGACGCCGGGTGCGGGACAGGGTTGACGACCCGCCGCCTTATCGAAGGGTGCGGTGGCGTTATTGCATTCGACGCCTCCGCCGCATCCCTGGAGGTTCTCAAGAACTATGTGGCCGCTTGGGACGTGTTGGCAGTCCGCGGCGATCTGCTGCACCTACCGTTTGCAGCGGGCACGTTTGATCGCGTGCTTTGCGCTAACGCGCTACAACAGTTCCCAGGCCGGGACAATCACCTGCGAGTCGTCGCGGAACTCGCGCGGGTGACGCGGCCCGGCGGACGGGTCGTCATCTCGGCGCACGCTTTCACGGCTCGAAAGAGGCGGCAAGGATGGCAGAAAGAGGGGCCGGCCGGAGGGCACTCCGGCCCGCTCCGCTTCATTCACCGGTTCGAGCCAGGGGAGTTTCGAGATGTCCTACGCTCTGCGCTGCGGGTGGAGCGGCTGACAGGCGCGGCCTTCCCCCTGCCGTACCGCCTCAAACTGTCTCCGCTCTCGCGGTTCGCCGAATCCGTTCTCAGCCGGGTGCCGCTAGCGGCTGCGTTTGGCGAAATGCTGATCGCCCACTGCGTCCGCCAGTAGCGGACTCCGTCCAGCCCGGCTGCGTGAAACTGTTCTCCGATCCGCATCGCACAGGTGACACCATGCGTCCGAGAAGATCCGACCGGCAACCACGCCGTCGCCTGACTCGCCCAGCGGCCCTCGCGACGGCGTGCCTCCTCACCGTCGGCGTGACGGTCCTCCTCGCCCACGAGGGGCACGCCCCGCTCCCGACGAAGGGGGTCCAGGTGGACGCCGCCCGCGGCCACCTGCTCCTCACCCCGACCGCCCGAAACAGTCTGGCGGTCACGACCGCCGAAGTCGAGGTGCGGCCGGTCGAGGGGAAACTCCTCGCCTACGCGACGGTCGAACTGCCGTGGACGCACCACGGGTTCGCCACCGCCCGCCTACCGGGCCGGGTTGAAAAGGTCCACGTCGTCCCCGGCCAAGCGGTGCGGGCGGGCGACATCGTGGCCGAGGTGCGGAGTTTGGACCTCGACACGCTTCAACTCGACGCCCTCTCGGCTCAGACGGAGGCGGCCCTCGGTGAGAAGGTGGTGAAGGAGCTGCGGGCCTCGGTCGAGTCCGGGGCGGTTGCCGGGCAGTCCCTCCTCGACGCGGAGGCGAAGCTGGCCCAGGCGCGGAACGCGGCCGTCGTGGTACGCAGCAAGTGGCTCGCGTTCGGCTTAGGGGCCGAGTCGCTCGACGCGATCCTGAAGCGAGGGGCGGCGAACCCCGAATTGACCCTCCCGGTGCGGGTGCCGGTCGGAGGCACCGTCATCCACGCCGAACTCACGGCGGGCAAAGTGGTGGAGCCGACGGAACACCTCGCGGAGGTGGCGGACCTGACCACGGTCTGGGTGCGGGTGGGGGTGCTGGAAAAGGATTTGCACCGGGTCGCCGTCGGCACGCCGGTGGACGTGCGGCTCGTCGCCCATCCGGGCGAAGTGTTTCGCACGGCCGTCTCGATGGTCGCTCCGTACCTCGACCCATCGACGCACCTCGCCTCGGTCTGGGCGGAACTGAAGAACCCGGCCGGCCGGGAGCCGCAGTTCGTTGCCGGCATGGCCGGCCGGGCGGATGTGATTCTCCCGGCCGAGAAGCCGCGGCCGACGGTTCCGGTCGCGGCCGTCGTCCGAGAGGGGGTAGACCGGTTCGTGTTCGTCGAAGAGGCGAGCGCGGCGGGAGCGTCGGAGTACCGCAAGAAGTCTGTGGCCGACGGTCGCCGAACCGGAGACCGGGTCGAGATTCTCGCCGGCGAACTGTTCCCCGGAGATCGGGTCGTCGTCCGCGGGGCGCACGAACTCGGCGGACTGTTCGTGCCGGGTGTGTTGCGGCTCGGACCCGAGGCCGAACGGTCCGTCGGCTTGCGGGTGGAGTCGGCCACACCGGGATCGGTGGACGACGTGATCACCCTCGAAGGGGCGGTCGATCTCCCACCGACGGATCGCGGGTCGGCAACGGCTCCGCTGGCGGGAGTCATTGCCTCCATTCGGGCGGAACGCGGCCGAACGGTGAAGGCCGGGGATGTTCTTGCCGAAGTGCTGAGTCCGGAGTTGCAGACGATGCAGCTCGAACTCATCCGCACGAGCCTGGAACTCCGCCTGGACGCCGACACGCTGTCCCGCATCCGCGACCTGGACGCGGTCGCCCGTCGCCGGGTGTGGGAAGTGGAGAGCCGCGTGACGGGCTTGAAATCGCAGTTGGAGACTCTGCGTCGCAAGTTGTCCACGGTGGGTCTGACCGCCTCGGAAATCGACCGCATTGTCGAAACGAAGCAGGTGCTTTCGGCGATCCCCGTGCGGTCCCCGATCGCCGGGGTGGTGGTCACGTTCGACAAAGCCCTCGGTCAGGCGGTGGCCGCCCAGGAAGTGCTGTTCGCCGTCCACGACCAGCGCAAGCCATGGCTGATGGGGTTCGTGTCCGAGCGGGACGTGTCCCAGGTTCGGGTCGGGCAGTCGGTGCGCGTGCGCCTCGTCTCCGACCCGTCCGCGGTGTTGACCGGGCGCGTGGCCCGGAGCGGCCGGACGGTCGGCGTGGAGAGCCGGTCGCTGGCCGTGTGGGTGGAACTCGATGCGGCGAACCGCCCGTCGCTCGTTCACGGGCAACTGGCGAGCCTGACGGTCGTGACCGGCACGCACCGCGCGGCGGTCACGGTGCCGGCGGGGGCGCTGGTCGAGGAGGCGGGGGCGGCGTTCGTGTTCGCCCGCCGGCCGGACGGGGTGTTCGAGCGGCGGGCGGTCGAACCCGGACGGGCCGACGACGTGCGCGTGGAAGTGGTCCGCGGGTTGGAGGCCGGCCAGCCGGTCGCCACGGCGGGCGTCGCCGAACTCGTCACCGGGTTCGCGTCACTGCGATAAGAGGAGGATGCCGTGCTCGACCGGGTCATCAGGTACTCACTCCAGAACCGCCCGCTGGTGCTGATCGCGGCGCTTGCGGTCGTCGTCGGCGGGGCGTACCAGTTGGTCCGCACCCCGGTGGACGTGTTCCCGGACCTGAACCGGCCGACGGTCACAGTGCTGACCGAATCGCCCGGCCTCGCCCCGGAAGAGGTGGAACTGCTGGTCAGTCGGCCCATCGAGTATCAACTCAACGGCGCGACCGGGGTGAAGCGGGTGCGGTCGGCGTCGGGCATCAGCCTGTCGGTGGTGTGGGTGGAGTTCGAGTGGGGGACGGACATCTACCAGGACCGGCAGGTGGTGGCCGAGAAGCTGCAACTGGTCCGCGAGCGGCTGCCGCGGGACGCCAACCCAGTGATGGCCCCGATCTCCAGCATCATGGGCGAGGTGATGCTGGTCGGCCTCCGCCCGACGGAGCAGCCGAAGTCACCCGAGGATGAGGCGCGGGTCGGCATGGACATCCGCACGTTCGGCGAGTTCGCCGTCCGGAACCGCCTGCTCGCCGTGGATGGGGTGTCGCAGGTGACGGTGATGGGCGGTCGCCTGAAGCAGTACCAGGTACTCACCTCGCCGGCCCGGCTCGCCGCCCAGAACGTCACCCTCCAGCAACTCACCGACGCGGCCGAGAAGGCGAACGTGCTGGCCGGCGGCGGGGTGATGGAGCGGGACGCGAAGGAGTCGCTCATCCGCATCAGCGGCCAGACGCTGGCCCTCCGCGACATCGAGGAGACCCCGGTGGTGTGGCGGGACGGCCGGGCGGTGAGGGTGAAGGACGTGGCCGACGTGAAGTTCGGCGGGCCGGTCCGCCGCGGGGACGGGAGCGTGCGGGTGCGGGACGGGGATCGGATCACGGGCGGGAGTAGCGTCATCCTGGCGATCCAGAAGCAGCCGACCGCGAACACCCTCGACTTGACGCCGAAACTCGACCGGGCGCTCGACGAGTTGCAGGCGAACGCCCCGGCCGGCGTGGTGGTCGAACGGCGGGTGTTCCGCCAGGCCGACTTCATCCAGGCCGCCATCGACAACGTGGTGGAGGCGATCCGGGACGGCACCTTCTGGGTGTTCGTGGTGCTGCTGATTTTCCTGGCGAGCGTCCGCACCAGTTTCATCACGCTCACCGCCATCCCGCTCTCCGTCCTCGTGACGGCCCTGGTGTTCAGCTACTTCGGCATCACCATCAACACGATGACGCTCGGCGGCATCGCCGTCGCCGTGGGCGAACTGGTCGATGACGCCATCGTGGACGTGGAAAACATCTACCGCCGGCTGCGGGAGAACCGGCTGATGCCGACCCCGGCCCCGGTGCTGAAGGTGGTGTTCCGGGCGTCGAGCGAGGTGCGGAACTCCATCGTCTACGCCACCCTCATCGTCTGCCTGGTGGTCATGCCGCTCTTCGCCCTGTCGGGTCTGGAGGGGCGGATGTTCGCCCCCCTCGGCCTCGCGTACCTCGTGTCGCTCGCCGCGTCGCTCGTCGTGTCGCTCACCGTCACCCCGGTGCTGGCGTCGTACCTGCTGCCGTGGAGCGCGAACCGCGGCCACGGCCGCGACCCCCTCGTGCTGCGGGGGCTGAAGTGGCTGGACACGCGGCTGCTCGAGTTCGCGCTCCGGCACCCGCGCAAAATCCTCGCCGGCTCGCTGATCCTCTCGGCCGTCACCATGTCGGCGGTGTTCGGCATGGGGAGCGAGTTCCTCCCGGCGTTCAACGAGGGGACGGTGACGGTCGGCCTGCAACTGCCGCCCGGCACCAGCCTCGCCGAGAGCGAGCGGGTGGCGGCGCTCGCCGAGCAGTCGCTCCTCCAGATTCCCGAGGTCGCGGCCGTCTCCCGGCGGACCGGCCGGGCCGAGCAGGACGAACACGCCGAGGGGGTGAACAGTTCGGAGGTGGACGTGCGGCTCACCCCGCACGAGCGGGCGAAGCCGGGCGCGTGGGCGGCCGTCCTCCGCGCGGTGCCGGGGCTGCACGAGTTCGGCGTTGAGAAATCGGGCCGGCCGCCCGAGCAGGTGCTGGCGGACGTCCGCGACCGGGTCGGCTCGATCCCCGGTGTGACGGCGAACGTCGGCCAGCCGATCAGCCACCGGCTCGACCACATCATGTCCGGGGTGCGGGCGCAGGTGGCGGTGAAGGTGTTCGGCCCCGACCTGCTGGAGCTTCGGGCCGCCGCCCAGGAGGTGCAGGACGCCATGTCGAAGGTGCCGGGCGTCGTAGACCTGCAAGTCGAGCCGCAGGTGGAAATCTCCCAGGTGCGGCTCCGGGTGAAGCGGGACGAGGCGGCCCGCTACGGCCTCGCACCGGGCGACGTGGCGAAGCTCCTTGAGACCGCCTACAAGGGGCGGGCGGTGTCCACAGTACTCGATGGCGAGCGGTCCTTCGCCCTCGTCGTCTGGTACGACGCCGCCTCCCGCACGGACCCGGCGGTCATCGGGCAGACCATCCTCGACACCCCGTCGGGCCGGAAGGTGGCGCTCTCCCAGGTCGCCGACGTACTCGACACCACCGGGCCGAACACGCTCAACCACGAGAACGTGCAGCGGCGGATCGTCGTCTCCTGCAACGTGCAGGGGCGGAGCCTGGGGGATGTCGTGTCGGACATCCGCACCGCGGTCCGCCCGGTCGAGGATAAACTCCGGGCGAAGGGCGGCGAGTACCGGATCGAGGAGGACGGCCAGTTCCGCGCCCAGCAGGAGGCGAACGCGCGGCTGCTCGTCCTCGGGGCCGGGGCGGTGGTGGGAGTGTTCCTGCTCCTCTGCCGCTGCCTCGGGTCGTGGCGGGCGGCCGCGATGGTGCTCGGGGTGAACGTGCCGCTCGCCGGGCTGGGGGCGGTCGCCGCGCTCCTTCTCCTCAACCACCCGGACCCGGCGGCGCTCCAGGGCGTCCCGTGGTGGCAGGTGCCGGGCGTGTGGGTGAGGGCCACCACGCTGTCGGTCGCCCACTGGGTCGGGTTCATCACCCTCATCGGGATCGTCAGCCGGAACGGCATCATGATGATCGCCCACTACATCCACCTGATGAAGGAAGAGGGCGAGGCGTTCGGGGAGAACATGATCGTCCGCGGCAGCCTGGAGCGGCTCGCCCCGGTGCTGATGACGGCGGCCGTCGCGGTCATCGGTCTCGTCCCGCTCGCCCTCGGGAAGGGGCAGACGGGGAAGGAGATCCTCCACCCGCTCGCGGTCGTCGTCATCGGCGGACTCGTCACGTCCACGCTGATGGACCAGGTGGTGACGCCGGCCGTGTTCCTCCTGTTCGGCCGGAAGGTGTACCGGCCGGACGCCGCGGCCGCGAGCGCCGCCGCCTGGGATGCCGACGCCGCTCACGCGGCCCCGCTCGTCCCGCTCACCGCGGCGGCCCCGTTGCCGGACGCGGAAGGCCCGCACCGTCTGGCCGACCACCCTCGGACCGGCCCGCCCACCCCACCGAACATCCCCCCGCCCGCCGGCGCGAACGGCCGGACGGGGGCACCGACCGCTGCCGGGACATGACCCCTGTTGCCGTATCAACCGGAATCCCGGCGGGCGAACCGGGCGGCGTCACCGACGCCGCCCCAGGAGATGGCAAGATGAATCGAGTTCTGATGCTGGCGTGCGCGGTCGCCGCGACCGCCCTGGTGACGGCGGACGCCAACGCGGCCGGTCGCCTCCGTGCCCGCGGCGGGTGCGGCTGCTCCCAGCCGGCTCCGATGCCGGTGTACGCCGCGCCGCAACCGGCGGCCTCGTGCTGCGGCGGCCCCGTGGTCCCGACCGGGATGCCCGGGATGGTAATGCCCGCCGCCCCAGCGGTCGCGCCCGGTTCGGCCGTCCCGGTGCCCCCGGCCGCGCCGGGCGGGCACCAGCACCACTCGGCCGCCCCGACCGAATCCGCGACGGTCGCCGTCTCGACCGTGAAGGCGGTCGCCTCGTGTTGCGGCAAGGGTGGCTCGTGCTGCGGCAAGGACAAGGCGGCGGCACTGGTTTCGACCGACGAGCCGAAGACGGCGGAGAAGGTGGCCGACAAGGCGGACGCCAAAGAGGTGAAGCTCGAAGGCACGCTGGTGTGCGCGAAGTGCGGGCTGAAGGACGCGGGCGTGAAGAAGTGTACCAACGCGATCCAGGTGAAGGACGGGGACAAGACCGTCACCTACTACCTGGACGACAAGGGGAGCGGCGAGGACTACCACGAGGGGCTGTGCGGGGGCGGGAAGAAGGAAGGCGCGAAAGTGACCGGCACGGTCACCGAGAAGGACGGGAAGAAGTGGGTGAAGGCGACCAAGGTCGAAGAGAAGAAGTAACCACCGCGGTAAGCGGGTCTCAGGGCGTGGCGGCGTCCCTGGGGCTGTGTCACCAAACCCATTCACTTGTGGAGTCCGGACCCTCAGCCCATGTCATCCATCGCCCCCGACCGCTCGGTCGGCAGACCCGCACCCCTCCGTCTGGTGCCCACGGTCTGCTGCCTGTGTGGAGTTGAAGACGCCGACCCTGTCGCGGTCGGTGCCGATTTTGAATACCGCACGTCCCCGGACGAATTCCTGGCCGTCCGCTGCCGCCGCTGCCGGCTGGTCTACCTGAACCCCCGCCCGGCCGACGACGAGGCGGTACGAATCTACCCGGACGACTACCACGCCTTCCAGTTCCGTCCGGCGGAATTCGGGTTCGTCTATCGCGTCCGCCGCCGGCTGGAAGCGAGACGGTTGCTCCGCTGGTGTCGTGGGCTGCCGGCCGACGCCCGCATTCTCGATGTCGGGTGTGGCGACGGCTTTCACCTCGGATTGCTACGGGAGTTCGGCCGGCCGGGTTGGACGCTCGAAGGGGTCGATGCCGACGCGCGGGCGGTCACGCCGGCCCGCAAGAGCGGGCTGACGATTCACCTGGGCGGCGTGGAAACCGCGGGCCTCTCGGATTCGGGGTACCACCTCGTCCTGCTGGTGATGACGGTCGAGCATCTCCCCGATCCGCTGGGCACGATGCGGTCCGTGGCCCGGTTGCTCGCGCCGGGCGGGCGCGTCGTCGTCGTGACGGACAACGTGGGATCGCCGGACTACTCGCTGTTCGGCGGGCGGCACTGGGGCGGGTATCACTTCCCGCGGCACACTTACCTGTTCGACCGGGCGACGCTCGCCCGCCTAGGTGAGGCAGCGGGGCTGACAATCGAGCGGATCGCCACGGCGGTCAGCCCGGTGAACTGGGTGTACTCGTTCCGGAACTGGCTAGACGACTGGGGCGGCCCGCGGTGGCTGGTGAACCGGTTGTCGCTCCGCTCCGCACTCGCGCTCGGGGCGTTCACCCTGTTCGACATGCCGCTGGCCGCGTTCGGCCGGGGGGCCATTCTGCACGGCTTGTTCCGCAAGCCGGCCGGCGAAGCGGAGGGACATGCATGAACACGGACGAACGGCCGGTGGCTATCCTCGGGGGCGGCTTGGCGGGACTTACCGCCGCCACCTATCTGCGGCGGCACGGTGTTCCGGTGCGGGTGTACGAAGCCGGTAAGCAACTCGCCGGCCTCGCCCGGAGCGAGCGGGACGCCGACGGGTTCACCTACGACTGCGGCGCGCACTTCATCACCAACCGGCTTGCGGCGGCGGTCGGCGTGTCCGCCGCCTGCCGGCCGATGCCCCGGTACGGGGAGACGGTGTGGCACCGCGGGCGGGGGTATTCGTACCCGTTCGGGCTGATGCGGTCGGTGCGGTATGTGACCAGCGCCGTCGCGGCGAAGGTCGGCGGGGTGTTCGCCGGCAAGGCGGTGACGGCCGCCGACCACTACCGACGCAGTTACGGCCGCAAGCTGGCCGACGAGATCGCCCTGCCGCTCACCGCGGCGTGGTCGGGGGCGTCGGGGGACGAGTTGTCGGCCTCGGTGGGGGAAAAGTTCGCCACCAGTCTGCCGCGGACGGTGATGCTCAAGGCCGCCGCGAAGATGACCCGCCGGACGGTGGCCGTCGGGTATAGCGGCACCGTCGCCGAGTCCCCGCACGTCTGGCACGTCTATCCGGAGGGCGGCATCGGGGCGGTGTGCGAGCGGCTGGCCGACGAGGTGCGGGACGCGGTCCACACCGAATCGCCGGTGGAGGCAGTCCTGGTGGACAACGACCGGGCGGTCGGGGTGCGGGTGAAGGGGGAAGACATTCCGGCCCGGGCGGTGGTGAGCACCGCCCCGGTCCACGCGCTGGCCAAACTCGTCCGCGGGACCGACCGGCTCGCGTATCTGGCCCGCTTCCGGTACCGGGCGATGGTGTTCGTGAACATGCGGTTCGACGGGCCGAGCGGGCTGCCCGACGTGGTGACGTGGGTGCCGGGGGAGGAAGCGCCGTTCTTCCGACTGAGTGACATCGGCCTCGGGCTGCCGTGGCTGGTGCCGGCTGGGAAGGCACAGGTCACCTGCGACATCGGCTGCCGGGTGGGGGACGACTCCTGGAACGCGAGCGATGAGTCGCTGGGCGCGCTGTGTCTCGCCGCGCTCGACCGCATGGTGCCGGGGCTGGCCAAGCGGTTCCTCGGCTGCCGAGTCGTGCGAACGCCGCTCGCCTACCCGGTTTTCCTCGCCGAGTACGAGACCGACCGGCGGCGGTTCGAGCAAGGGACCGGTGTGACCGCGCTGTACAGTGTCGGCCGCAACGGCGAGTTCGCCCACATCCTGATGGAGGACGTGTTCTGGCGGACCCGGCGGAAACTCGTCGGGCTGGCGGACGGGACCGACGAGCGGACGGCGAAAAGCGGCGCGGTGGACTCCCTGCTCGGGAGGACGGCGTGATGCCCCGTGCGTTGCTCCGGGCCGCTTGGCAACCGGCGATGGTGCTGGGCGGCCTCGTCGTCCTTCACATGTGCTTCTGCCCCGTCGGCGAGCCGTTCAAGAACGGGGATGAGACGCGGCATGTGATGACCGGGGTGTTCGTCCGGGACGCGCTCACCGACCTGCCGGCTTCGGCGGCCGACCCCCGCGGGTACGCGGCCAAGTACTACGTCCAGTACCCTGCCCTCGGGATTATCATCTGGCCGCCGTTCTTCTACGCGGTCGAAGGTCTGACGATGTGGGCGTTCGGCACCAGCTACCTCGTCGCCCGGCTGGTGGTTTACGCTTTCGCGATGCTGGGCGGGGTGTACGCCTACCGGCTGTTCTGCCGCACCCACGGCCGGACTGTCGCATTGGCCGCGCTCGGCGTCCTCGGTCTGGCCCCGCTGGTGTTCATGTACAGCGCGTACGTCTTGCTCGAAGTGCCGACGCTCGCGCTGGTCCTCGCGGCCGTCTTCCACTTCGAGCGGTATCTCGGCGACGAGCGTGCCCGCGACGCCGTGCTGGCCTGCCTGCTCGCCGCCCTCGCGGCACTCACGCGGTTCGACGGCGTGCTGCTCTTGCCGTTCGTACTCCTGCGGCTCGGGTTCGCGCGACGCTTCGGGCTGCTCGTCCGCCGCCCGGTTGTCATCGGGCTGGTGCTGGCCCTGCTGCTCACCGTCCCGTACTACCTGTTCACCTGGAAGGTGTACGGGACGGGCATCCACCACTCGGCCACCAGCGGGACGGGGAACCGGGCCACGTCCTGGCTTGACCCGCGGAACTTCTACCTGTACCCGTCGTTCCTGCCCGAACAGGTCGGCTGGTCAGCAGCGGCGTCGGCCGTCGCCGGTCTCGTCTACGGTTTGTGGGCGGAGCGGAAGAGGTGCGGGGTGTACTTCGCACTGCTGGCCGCCACCTACCTGACGTTCGTCCCGCTCGCCGAGCCGGAGCCGCGGCACGCCATCTACTGGGTGCCGGCCCTGGCCGTGTTCGCCGTCGAGGGGGCGCTCCTCTTACCCCGCGGCCACACGCGGTGGGAGGTTGCCGCCTGTGTCGCCCTCGTCGGGTGGGTCGGGGTCGAGACGATCGGCCCACTCTCCGCGACCGGGTGGACATCTCACTACATCTACGGCACTGAGGAAGCGGCCGGGCGGGTGCTGGCGAAGGCGTCGGGGGAGCGGCCGGTGCTGTACGACGGCCAACTCAACGGCGCGTTCATCTACGCCGTCCGCCGCCGCGACCCGGAGCGACGGGCGACCGTACTGCGGGCGGACAAACTGCTCTACTCGGTATACAGCGACCCACAGGGCGGGTACGAGGAGTACGCGAAGTCGGACGCCGAAGCCGCCGCCCTGCTACACCGCTACGACCCGGAGTTCGTTGTGGTGGAGGAGCCGCAGGTGTTCATCCAGACCGCGGCCGGGGACCGACTCCGCCGTGTCCTCCAGAACAACCCGGCCGAGTACGCGATCGAAGAGACGATCCCGCTCCGCACGAATTACGAAAACTACGCGGCGTGCCGACTGCTGGTCTACCGCAAGCTGCGGGCGAACCCGAATCGCACGCCGGTTACGGAACTGCCGGTGCTGGCCCTCGGTGGTCGGGTCACGACGAGGTGACGGCCCGAGTGTACATCGCCCTCACGGGCTGGAATCACCGCTCGCGGGATGTTCGGTCGCCGGGACGACCGACCCGAGGGCGGGCAAACCGGGCGGCGCTTCGTCGTCGTCCCAGGAGGAATCGGATGAATCGGGTGTTCTCGTTGATCGGGCTGGTCGCCGTGGCCGTGCTCGCTTCTTCCGGCCCCGCTGCGGCGGCCGAGAAGGTGGAACTGAAGAGCGTCCACATGTGTTGCGACGGGTGCGCGACGGAGGTGGCCGAGATCCTCGGCAAGGTCGAGGGCGTTTCCGGCGTCTCGACCGACAAGAAGTCGAAGTCGGCGACGTTCACAGCCGCCGACTCGAAGGCCGCGCAGAAGGCGCTCGACGCCCTGGCCGAGGGCGGGTTCCACGGCGATCCGGGGAAGGACAAGGGGTACGCGTTCAAGGACGACAGCGGGGTGAAGGCGGGCATGGTGAAGGCTCTGACCGTGACCGGCTTCCACAACTCGTGCGGCGGGTGCGTGAAGTCGTTCCGGGAGGCGATCAAGGACGTGAAGGGCATCGCGGGCGACAACGCGAAAGCGAAGGTCACCACCGCCGAGGTGACAGGCGAGTTCGACGCGGCCGAGTTGGTGAAGGCGCTCAACAAGGCCGGTTTTCACGTCAAGGTGGATGAGAAGAAGTAAGGCGGGCCGTTCCGAGCGGGGAGGCTGACCGATGAGCGCACCGGAAGAATCGCTTGTCCCGGCGGCCGGTTTCCACTGGCTTACCCCGCTTTACGACCCGCTGGTCGCTTTCACCTGCCGGGACAAGGCGGTGAAGAAGCGGCTGGTCGATTCAGCCGGGGTGCAACCCGGCCAGCGGGTACTCGACCTCGGCTGCGGCACGGGGAACCTGACGCTCGGGCTAAAGAAGGCTTACCCTAGCGCCGACGTTGTTGGCTTCGACGCGGACCCGCGGGTGATCGGCCGGGCCGCCGCGAAAGCTCGGCGGGTCGGCCTCTCGCTTAGATTCGAGCAGGGATTTGCCCAATCCCTACCGTACCCCGACGGGAGTTTCGAGCGGGTCGTGTCGAGCCTCTTCTTCCACCACCTCTCCCCGGCCGCGAAGGCGGCGGCTCTCGGCGAGGCGTTTCGGGTGCTGGCTCCGGGCGGCGAGCTTCACATCGCCGACTGGGGCCGTCCCGGTGGCCCGATCATGCGAGCCCTCTTCCTCGGCATCCGGCTTCTCGACGGCTTTGCGAACACCGCCCCGCACGCGGCCGGACGACTTCCCGTGCTCGTCCAAGCGGCAGGTTTTGGCGGGGTTCGGGTCGTTCACCGATTCGGGACGGCGTTCGGTACGCTGGAACTGATCTCGGGGGACAAGCCCGTCGAAGCATCGGCTTAGGGCCTCGGTCTCGGCAGTTGGAGGGGTGATGCCCAAGGCGGAACTTGCGGACGAAACCCTCGCGGCCGTGGTCGCGGCCGCCGGCTTGGAGGTGCCCGACAGCCGCGAGGCGTGGGAGTGGCGGCTCCAGTGCGCCCTGCCGTGGCCCGTCTACGACGGATACCGCCAGCGGCGGGACGAGTGCTTTGCCGCCGCCAAGGACGCCAACGATGTCGTCCGGGTCGCCGCGGCGGAAGACCAGTTCTTCGCGTTCGCGGGCGCGCACCCGAACCTGTGCCGGCTGTTCGCGGCGGGGCGGCTCGGATACTACGCCGCCGTCCTGCCGAAGGTCGCCGCCCGACTCCGCCGCGCCCCGCCCGCCCGCATCCTCGACCTCGGTTCGTTTGCGGGCGTGACTACCTTGTACCTGGGCGCGGCCTTCCCGAACAGTCAAGTGGTCGGCGTCGAGCGGCACCCCGGTGCCGTCGCGGTCGCCGAGGCGGCCCGTGCCCGCAGCGGCCTGGGTAACGTGTCGTTCGCCTGCGCCGACTTCACCGCGTTCGACGACGGGGCGTTCGACGCGGTCGTCTCACTCCAGGCGATGCCGGCCTACCTGATCCCGTGGCTGCCCTCCGAGCGGCCCGAAGATTACTCCCGCGGGGCGCACCTGGAGGCGGCAATGGGGTTACCCGCCGCTCCGGTGCAGGCGGTCGCCCGCGCGGTCGCGGCGGTACGGCGACTGATGGCCTCCGGGGGCCGCGCCGTCCTGCACGAACGGGCCGCCGGCCTGCCCCGCGCTTTACTCTTCCAACACCTCCTCGCGCGGGCTGGCCTGAACGTCACCGACCGGTGCTGGGCCGACTGGTACAGCGTCAGCCAGCGGGACGTGGTGCAATCGTTCCCCCTGATCGAGGCGACCGCGGTGGACGGCCCGGTCCCGTCCTACGAGCCGGCGATGACCGCCTTGTACGCGCTGGCAGGCTGGCCCGACCTGACCGGCTTGCCCGTATCATGCGGCGTGACGTTCTCCGGCTTCCATGCCCACGCGGCGTTCGCCGCCCTGCCTGGGCCTCGCGACGAGATGTGCCTGCGGGCGGGTCTGCCGGACGGCCGCCGGCTGCACGGCTACTTCGGCGTTGCCGGCGGCAACTGGGCGTACGTTTATCGGTGCGACACGCACGACGAGCGGATGATGACGGTCGGTGCCCGTGGGATTACGCCGGCCTTGTTCCGGGCGGGCTTGGATGAACTGGGCCGGCTCTCAGCCGCCGGCCAACTCGCCTCGTGCGACCCACCACTCGACAAGTTTCGCTACCACCTCGGGAAGAGATTCAAGGTCTGAGTGCCGAATCGCTCCGGCGGCCGTCAGCAGGGTTTCTTCCGGGCGATCTTGAGAACCGCCCGGTGGTCCTGGCCGAACTTGCACAGGCCGTCGCAGTGTTCGGTGAGGTCGGAGAAGAGGATGTAGTGGAGGTCCGCCCCGGCGAACGACGGGCGGGCGAGTTGGGCGTGAATCTCCCGCTCCCGCGCGTCCGGGGCGACAAGGTAGAGTTGGTCCGGGCGGGCGGCTGCGGACGACGAGAGGTCGAGGAGTCGCAGAATACCGGAGTAGATGGACGTGCTCTTCTCCACCTCGAACCCGCACACCACCCGCCCGCTCGCCGGGTCGAGCCAGAGAACGTCGATGAGGGAAACGGTCAGGGCCACCTCGGGCGGAAGGCCGAGATCGGGGAGGGCGTCCACGGCGAGCGAGGCGAGGCTCACCCCGTCGAACACCCGCCGGCGGTCGTTCGTCGCGACGTGGACGGCACACCCGAGCGCGCGGCCGGTCTTGGCGAGGAGGTACTGCATCCGCAGGTGGTCGTCCTCCTCTCTCTGGTCGGCTTCCACCTCCTGGTGTCGCTTCCGGGCGACCTTGTCGGCGGCCGTCCGCTCCTCGGCAAGCACCGCGGCCGCGGTCTCGCTCACCACCAGCCGGCCGACACCGACCTCGAACAGGAGGCCGGCGAAGGCCCCGAGGTCGGTCGAGAGGGGCGGGGACAGACGGCGGTTCGCTACTTGAACGGTTTCCCGCATCTCCAGGTAGGCCGCCCACGAGCCGAGCTTCTTTGCGTCGGCGAAAACGGCGTTGAACCCGCGGAGGATGGCCGTGTTGAACGGCGGGAACAGGGTCGGGTGGAGGAAGTAGAGGACGTTCGCAGCAGCCGGGCCTAGGCCCTTGATCTTGCGGCGGTCGAAGGCGAACACCAGGTCGAGGAGGCGGTCCTCGTCGGCCGTGTTGAGGCAGCCGTCGAGGAACTCGGCGAACGCCCGCTTGTGTTCCTCGTTCTCGTAGATGTCCGGGATGCGGAGCTTCGGCTTCCAGTAGAAAGCGTGGGCGGCCCCCTGGAACACCTGCTTCTGTTCGGTCACGGACTCCAACACCGTTTCGAGCGGTGACCCCTTGTAGTCGTTCCCGAACGTGCCACCGCGGACCGCCCGGACCACCTCCTCGACCCCGCGGCGGATGGCCCGAAACGCCTTCAGACGGTTCCCGTCATGCAGGAACCAAGTGTGGTAGACCGACTCGGGGTCGTTCCGGTAGCGGGCGGCAATGGCATCAAGGTCGGACAAGTTGGCTCCTCCGCGGGGCAGACGGTTATCCTGTTTCCTCAGCGGGATTTCGTCAACCGCGGAGAGTTCGACCCCACCCTTGAGCCGTCTCACGGAAGCCCCTGAAGGGAGTCTTGTCTTATACCCCCATGGGGTATAAGATGTATCGGGTCAAGATTTCGCGTTGGGGCGGACGTGATGAACGCTGACACGAAGAAGCGGGTTGCAACGCGGGTGAAGCGGATCGCCGGCCAGGTGGCCGGGGTCGAGCGGATGCTCGCCGAGGACCGCTACTGCGTGGACGTACTCCACCAGATCGCCGCCATCCGATCGGCGCTCGACGCTATGGGGGTGGAACTCATCACCGCCCACCTGGAGTCGTGCGTGGTCGGCCACGGCAGCGGGTGCGAACACGAGAAGGCCAAGCCGATGAAGCGGGACGAACTGCTCGCCGAGGTTCGGACCGTCCTGTCCCAATTCTTGAAGTGAACTCAGCACGAGGGGAACGCACATGGAAACTACAACTGTCGTCGCCAACGGGATTGTCTGCGGCGGGTGCGCCAACGCCGTGAAGACCGCCGTTTCTGCCGTGCCCGGCGTTGCGACCGTCGAGGTCGTCGTCCCGGAGAAGCGAGTCACCGTCACCCACGACGGGCGGGTCTCGAAGGTCGTGATCGAAGAGACGCTCAAGAAGGCCGGGTTCCAACCGGCGTAGGAGGGCAAAAGATGAGTACCGCAACCGCCGAAACTCCAAGTCGCGTGGACCTGCCGGTCGTCGGGATGCACTGCGCGGCCTGCGCCGTCCGCATCGAGGGGGCGCTCGGGCAGGCTCCGGGCGTGTCGAAGGCGGCAGTCAACTTTGCCACCGGCCGCGCCACGGTCGAGTACGACCCGGCCGCGACGGCCCCGGCCGCTCTGCGGGACGTGGTTCGCGGGGCCGGGTACGACGCGGTGCTGCCGCCCGCCGGACACCACGCCGGCGGCGTGTCGGAAGCCGAGGAGCAGGCGCGGGAAGCGGAATACAATCGGACCCGGCTCAAGTTCATCGTGGCCGCCGTACTCACGTTGCCCGTCGCCGTCCTCGGGATGGGCGGGCACCTCGTCCCGTCCCTCGTCCCGCTCCTCGACTTCCCCGGTCGGGCGTGGGTCGAACTCGCGCTCGCCACCCCGGTCCTGTTCTGGGCCGGGTGGGAGTTCTTTAGCGGGGCGTGGGCGGCGGCCCGGCACCGGGCGGCGGACATGAACACGCTCGTCGCCATCGGCACGCTCTCGGCTTACGTCTACAGCGTGGTAGCGACCCTTGCTCCCGAATGGCTTGCGGTCGGGGCTTCCGCCCACGCCGGGCACGGCGACGCTGTCCCGGTCGGCGTCTATTACGAAGTGGCCGCGGTCATCGTCACCCTCATCCTGCTCGGCCGGCTGCTCGAAGCACGGGCGCGCAGCCGCACCGGCGGGGCGATCCGGGCACTCATCGGCCTCTCGCCGAAGACCGCCCGCGTCGAACGCGACGGGGGGGAAATCGATCTGCCCCTTGCCGAGGTCCGCGTAGGCGACGTGGTGCGGGTGCGGCCGGGGGAGAAGGTGCCGGTGGACGGCACGGTACTCGACGGCACTTCGGCGGTGGACGAGTCGATGCTCACCGGCGAGCCGCTCCCGGTCACGAAGGCCCCCGGCGACCCGGTCATCGGAGCGACGGTGAACACCACCGGGTCGTTCCGGCTGACGGCCACGAAGGTCGGGGCCGACACCGTCCTCCAGCAGATCGTGCGGCTGGTGCAGGAGGCGCAAGGGTCGAAGGCCACCATCCAGAAGCTCGCCGACACCGTCTCCGGGTACTTCGTCCCCGCGGTCCTGTGCCTCGCGGTCCTCACCTTCGTCGTGTGGTTCAACCTGATGCCGCCCGAATCGCGGCTCACGTTCGCGCTGCTCACGTTCGTCTCCGTACTCATCATCGCCTGCCCGTGCGCCCTCGGCCTGGCCACGCCGACGGCCGTGATGGTCGGCACCGGGCGGGGCGCGCAGGCCGGGATTCTGATCAAAGGCGGCGAACCGCTCGAAGCAGCCGGCCGACTCACCACCGTGGTCCTGGACAAGACGGGGACGGTGACGGAGGGGAAGCCGACGGTCACGGAGGTCGTGGCCGCGGGCGTGAGTGAGGCGGACCTGATCCGGCTCGCAGCGGCGGCCGAAAGGCAGTCGGAACACCCGCTGGCCCGCGCGGTGATCGCGGCGGCACAGAGCCGCGGACTTTCGCTTCCGCCGACTACCACGTTCGAGGCAATCCCCGGACACGGGCTGGCGGCCACGGTCGAAGGCCGGACGGTGTTGGTCGGCAACGCCCGGCTCCTCATGTCCCGCGACGTGGCCTTCGACGCGGCGGTCGCCGAACGGACGGCCACCGCCGGGCGGACCACCCTGCTCGTCGCCGCGGACGGGACGTTTGCCGGCCTCCTCGCCGTCGCCGACCCGGTGAAGCCGACCTCGAAGGCGGCCGTCGAACGGCTGCACGCGATGGGCCTTGAGGTCATCCTCCTGACCGGCGACAACCGCGGCACCGCCGAGGCCGTCGCCCGCGCGGTCGGCATCGACCGAGTGCTGGCCGACGTGCTGCCGGAGGGGAAGGCGACGGAGGTGAACAAGCTCCGCAACGCCGGCCGGGTGGTTGCGATGGTCGGCGACGGCATCAACGACGCCCCGGCGCTCGCCGCCGCGGACATCGGCATCGCGATGGGGACGGGGACGGACGTGGCCATTGAGGCGGCGGGCATCACGCTCGTGAAGGGCGACCTGTCCGGGGTGGCGTCGTCCATCGAGTTGTCCCGTGCGACCATGCGGACCATCCGGCAGAACCTGTTCTTCGCGTTCGCGTACAACGTGTTCGGCATCCCGGTCGCGGCCGGCGTCCTCTACCCGTTCACCGGCTGGCTGCTCAGCCCCATCCTCGCGTCGGCGGCGATGGCACTGTCGTCGGTGAGCGTGGTGACGAACGCCCTCCGGCTCGGCCGGCTCGACCTACAGAGGGGGAGTTAGCATGGACACGGCGCAGATCGCGGTGACCGGCGGCGGCGTGGCCCTGATCGGGTTCATCCTCTGGTTCTTCTTCGGCCCCCGCGGGGCGACCGCGGCGCGGCAGGGCGAGTCCGGAGTGCAGGAAATCGAAGTTGTCGTCCAGGGCGGTTACACGCCCGACCGGATCGAAGTGACGCAAGGCCGCCCGGTCCGGCTCACGTTCCATCGGAAGGAGTCGAACCCCTGCACGGAGCAAATCATCCTGGGCGACTTCGGCATCGCTAAGTCGCTCCCCGAAGGAGAGCGGGTGGCGGTCGAATTCACGCCGGACGAGGCGGGCGAGTTCACATTCCACTGCGGGATGAACATGGTCCGCGGCACGCTTTTGGTGAAGCCGGCACCGGGGTCTCGTGGGGGTGGGGTGTAAGCCACCGCTCCGGATTCGTTTCAACCGACCCTGCCCGAAAATCCGATACCAGATGTAGCGTATTGAATCCGGGTGGCCGTGGCGGCGGCGTCCGGTCCGCGGGGCAAAGCCCCCGTGTGACTTTGAGACAGGACGGTCCCATGACGACACCCGCTGCCGGTCGGCAGTTCGGCCTTTGCGCCGCCATTCTACTCCTGTCGGGCGCGGCCTCCGCACAACTCCCGCCGACCCCGCCGTCAGTCGCTACGGCCCGCGCACCGGCGGCGACGCCGCCCCCGGCGATTCGGTCGAGGCCCCTCGCGCTCGACGACCTGATCCAAACTGCGCTGGCACGAAACCCCCGGCTCGGCCGGGCCGCGTTCGCCATCGACGCCGCCCGCGGGCGGTACACCCAGGCCGGCCTCTATCCGAATCCGGTGTTCGCGTTCACCGCGGACGAACTCGGCGACCGCACCGGCCCGTCGGGCATTCTTTCCCCGCAGTTGTCCCAGGAAATCGTCCGCGGGGGGAAACTGAGGTTGAGTCAGGCGGTCGCGGCGAAAGAGGTCGATCAGGCGTCGCTCACGCTCCTGGCCGAGCGGTACGCTCTGGTCGGAACGGTGCGGGCGAACTTCTACGAGGTGCTCGCCCTGCAACAGCGGGCGGCCATCCTAAGCGACCTCGTGAAGCTCGCCGACCAGGCGGTGGAGTTGGGGCGGAAGTCGTTCGAGGCCAAGCAGGTGGCCCGGCTCGACCTGGTGCAACTCGAAGTCGAGGCCGAGCGGTTCCGGGCCGACGCCGAATCGGTCGAGCGGGAGTTGCCGGCCGCATTCCGACGGCTCTCGGCGGCGGCGGGTGACCCGCGCCTGCCCCTGGCCTCGGTCGTCGGGACGCTCGACGCGACGCTCCCGGAGTACGACCTGGAGCAGACGAAGGAGTCCGTCCTAGCCTTCCACCCCGAGGTGCGGGCCGTGAAGGTGGGGATCGAGCGGTCCCAGGCCGCCCTCCGGCGGGCGCAGGCGGAGCCGATCCCGAACGTCACCGTCAGTTCGGGCTACACCCGGCAGAACCAGAACCGCTCGAACGACTGGGCGGTCGGGGTGAGCGTCCCGCTCCCCGTGTGGAATCGCAACCAGGGGAACATCCGGACCGCGCAGGCCGAGGTCGGGGCGGCGGTCCTGGACGTGGCGCGGGTGGAGAACGATTTGACCGAGCGATTGGCCGCGGCGTTCCGCACCTACACGGCCGCGAAGCAGCGGGCGGGGCGGTACAATTCGGCCATCCTGCCGCGGGCGGAGGAGACCTACGACCTGTCGGTCAAAGCCTTCAAGGGCGGCCAGTTCGAGTACCTGCGGGTACTCCAGGCCCAGCGGGCGGTGGCCGAGGCCCGTCTGGAGTACAACCGGGCGCTCGGCGAGGGGTGGCGGGCGGCGGGGGAGATTTCCGGCTTCCTGCTGGAAGAGGTGTGGCCAGCCTTACCAACCCCGAGCGCCCTCATCCCGCCTGCCCCTCCGCCACAAGCGGAGTCACCGCCGGGCGTAGGGAAGCTGAAAACCGCTCCCCCCGCCGCCGACATCCTGCCGAACAAGAAGTGAGATCAAATTAGAACTGCATACCGTCTGGTTCACATACCCAGGGCGGAACTGAAGGCGACCGAGCGTCGGTAACGATGCCGCGAGGCTCCGAACGATGCATTACGGGTCTTCGCTCGCGCGGAGGAAAACCCTGAACTGCAATCACCCCTTCGGTTGCACCTGCCGAATGGCGAGTCGGGCGACCTCGCGGACATCCGGGTGGTCGTCGTCCGCCGCCTTCGTCAAGGCGGACACCGCTTTCGCCGCCTTCGGCCCGATGGCCCCGAGCGCGTGACACGCCGTCCAGCGGACATCGATGTCGGCGTCGGACACCAGCCGGGTGAGGGCGGGGACGGCCTTGTGTGCCGCCGGGCCGACGCCGGCCAGCGCCGCGGCGGCCACCCGACGGATCTCGGCGTCCGGGTCGGCCAGCCCCTCCACCAGTGCGGGCACGGCCTTCGCTGCCGCCGGGCCGATCTTCTTGAAGGCGTGGGCGGCCACGATCCGAACGTGCCGCTCGCCCGTGCCGAACGCCTTGATCAGTATCGGCATCACCTTGCCGGCGGCCGGCCCGGCCGAGCGGAGTCCTTCCCCGGCGTGGTGACGCACCTCCCCGTCCGAGTCGGCCAGGGCGTTGAGCAAGGCGTGAACCGCCTTCGGCTCGTCGGCCGCGACTGCCCCGAGCTTGACGACCGCCCGCCGCCGCTCCTCGGGTCGGCGGGCCTGGAGTCCACAGATCAGTAGGTCCACACTGTCCATCGCTACCCCTCCGGTTCGGTAGGGGGCGGGCCTCGGGATGCGTTCCCGCGGACGGCCGCCGCCCCCGCCCTGGGTGGTCCCACGGCGGGAGCGGCGGCGGAAAAACCTGTCTCATGCGCGAGCGTCGATCCTGACAGCCCCAGAATGTCGTGCGGCGGCCACGACCGACGGTGAGGTTATTCCGCCGACGGGCGAGTCCGTGCGGTCTAAAGTCTTTGATGAGGGAGATGGGGCGTCAGATTAGAATCCGTTCGATCTCGTCGAGGGTGATCTCGTCGCTGGTGCGGTCGTAGAGTTTGGTCGTCCGCGGCGACTCGTGGGCGGCAATCGCCTGAGCCTTCTCAATCGTCCCGCCATTCGCCAAATAGGCGGTGATGCCAGTGGCCCGGAACGTGTGATTGCAGGTCGTGAGCGGCAATCCGGCTGCCGCCGCCCGGCGCTTCACCATGCGGAAGGCGTCGTTCCGGGTCATTTGCCGGTCGGAGAGCAGTCCGTGTCGTGTTACGGAGCGGAAGAGTGGAGCTTTCTTGTCCTCGCCGATCCGAGCTGCGAACAGGTACGCGTCCAGGTACGCCTCGGCTGTGTGGTGGGCCGGCACTTGGTGCTGCTTCCCGCCCTTCTCGCGGAACCGGAACCACCACCGCTTGCCGTCCTGGTAGTAGTCCTCGGCCTTCAGGGAAACGGCGGCGCTCACCCGGGCGAAGCTGAACACCATGACGGCAACGAGCGCCCGGTCCCGCAGACCGGAGAGCTTCGCCGTGTCGATGGAGTCGAGCAGTTGCCGGGCCTGATCGGCATCGAGAACCGGTGTCTTCCCGCGCTTGACGACGTGCTTGGGGCCGCGGACGGAGGCCGCCGGGTTCATGGCCAGCATCTGACCCGTCACCAGCCAGTCGAACAGCATTCGGACCGCCGCGAGGTGCTGCTTGACGGTCGGCGGCGCACCCGGATGCCTTTCGATGTAGGCAGCGACGTGGATCGGCTCGATGTCGAGCAGTTCGAGCCGGTAACTCTGGCACCACGCGAAGAAGGAGCCGACCGCGCGGGCGTAGGCCATCCGCGTGTTCTCGTTCCGGATGGTCGCCGTGAAGAACTCCAGGAACCGCTTCCGCGCTTGGCCTCCGGCCCGGTCGATGATGGCCGGCACATTCGCGGCCGGATACCACTCGACAACCCCGGCGTCGGCCGGCTGATTTGGCCCGTCTCTCTCGCCCATTCGCTGCACCATAACGTCCTTTATGATGCGGCGTCAACCATGCGACTTTTGGACTTCCGTTGCGGCATCAAGTGCGGTCGGAGAACCAGCGGACCCGCTTCTTTCAGAAGCTCATCAAAAATCTGCCGGTTGGTCAGATCCCGGTCGATCAGCTTACCGAGTTCGTCCCGCCGGTGGTCGTCATCCCGCACCCGTTCGGGTTACAACTCACGTGTGTTTAGAAGTGCCCGATTCAGGTGTCCTTTTTCTCCGTCGTCAGGGCAATTCAACCCCGAAGACGTTGTTGAAGCGGCTGGTGAAATTCGCCTGGGCGACCGTGGCGGCGAGAACCACCAAATGCTCCGGGGACAAAGAGAGCTTGAGCCGTTCGAGCAAGCCGTCGTCTACCCGGCCCGCGGCCGACCATTGCGATGTGAAGCGGAGAACGTCTTTCTCCGCTTCGGAGTACGCCGCACTGTCCTCGAAGTGGGCGAGGTCACGTATCTGTTCGTCGGTCAATCCGGCCTTCCGACCGAGGGCCTCGTGGTAGTGCCGACAGACGTGGCAGTCGGTGAGGTCGGTCACTTTCAGATACGCGAGTTCGCGGAGTTTCGGTGGGAGTTCGTTCCGGATGGCCTGTGCCATCGCCACGGCAGCGGAGAGCACCTTCGGCGCGTGGGCTAAGGTGCGGTACATGTTCGGCACTTGGCCGAGTTTCGCGTGCAGGTTTTCCAGAGTCGCTTGTGCCTCGGGGCTTGCTTCGTCGTTTCCGAGCGGGTGCAGGTGGGGCATGGCAAAACCTCGTGTCGGTCGAACGATAACTTCGGAGAATTACGGCCGCTTCATGACCAAGCCCCAGTGCCATGAGCAGCAACAGAGTGGCTCGTACCTCACGAACTCAAGACCGGCGGCCTCGCCCCACGAGCGGCATTGTTCCGAAGTCGGTCGGATGTCGGGCGAGGGGCCGCGTGGGGTCGGGATATCGGTTCGCCAATGGATGATGCCGACCGTACCGCCCGGGGCAAGAACTCGTCGGGCCTCCCGGAGGAGCCCTACCGGATTCTCGATGTGCAGGATGTTGAACAACAGGGCATAGCCGACGCTGCCGTCCGGTCGGCCGCAACCGCTGGCGACGAAGTCCCGCTCCTCGGCGAAGATGTTGGCGAGACCGGCTTCGCTGGCTTTGCGGGTCGTCGCCACGACCATCGCCGGCTCGATGTCCATGGCATACACCCGCCCGGCGATCAGTTGTGCGGCCGCGTTCGTGAAAGTCCCGTACCCGCAACCGAACTCCACCACGTCCCCGCACGGACCCGAGCAGCCGAGCCGCTCAAGGATGCACGAGGGGTTGAAAAACGTCTCCCAATAGGATGCCTCCGGCATCCCGCTCTCGCGGGCCTTCATCCCGACCGAACGCCGATCGTTCATTTCCGTCGCTCTCCGCATTCGAGGGTATTCGCCGGTTGTCACTTCTTTTGAGTTCTCGGGTCGTCGGCCGCATTCACGTAGGTGATCGTCCAGGGGCCGTCGCCGTGAAATTGGACCACCGTCTCGCCCTTCGCCCAGACGAAGTGCTTCATCCCCGCCGGCCACGTCCCGTAGGTTCCGACCGGCATTTCCTGGCCCTTCGTCGCGTCGAACGTGTCGCCCATGCCGATGTTGAACGTCCCGGCAATGACGGTCACACGCTCCGGCTTCGGGTGCGTGTGCGGTGGAATCCGGTAGCCGTCCGGAACCTTGACCCGGAATACGAACGGCCCCGGTTTGGTCGGATCGCCTTCGAGGACGGCGAACTTCGCGCCGGGCGGCAGCGACGGCGGGCCGTCTTTCCAAGTCAGCCCGGCGGGACGGTGGATCGCCGCTTCCATCGCCTCCTTCTTTTCGTCGTGGGCGGGCACGCCCGAAGCGAACCAGACGGCCACAGTCAGGGCGGCACCAACTGCCAGGATCGTCGAACGCATACTTCGTCTCCTCGGGTAATTCTTCTTCCGGACTCGCTACTTGAAGTCTGCGGCAGTTCCGATCTCGACCGGGAAGCCGCGGGACCGCCAGTCCGGGTACCCCTCGGTTAATCGCCGAGCGCGGTAGCCCTTGGCCCGTAGTGCGGCGACCGCCTCGTCCGCGAACACGCAATACGGCCCCCGGCAGTAGGCCACGATCTCCACCTCGGGGGGGAGATCCCGGAGCCGCTCCGCCAGTTCGTCGAAGGGGACGTTCCGGGCACCGCGGATGTGCCCGGCCTCGTACTCACGCCGGGGGCGGACGTCGAGAACGGTCACGTCCCCACTCTTGAGTCGTCGGCGAAGTTCGGCCGCGTTCACCGCATCCATGTCGCTCCGGTTCCCGAGGTACTCGGTCACGACGGCATCGATCTCGGCGAGGCGAGCCTCACCCAGGTCGCGCATCGCCTGCCAGACGCGGAAGACCCGCGGGTCGGCGAGCGAATAATGGGCGTAGAGCCCGTCGCGACGCACCGCGACGAGGCGGGCGGTCCGCAGGACCTGCAAGTGCTGGGAGACGTTGGCGACGGGTGAGCCGACGTCTTCGGCCAGTTGCTCGACGGTCCGCTCGCCCTGGGCGAGTACCTCGATGAGTTGCAGCCGGTGCGGGCTTGCGAACACTTTCCCGATCCGGGCGAATTCGCCGAACAGCCGGGCCTTGAACTCGCGTTTTGTCGAAGGTTTCATTTGTATTCAACAAGGTTATTGAATATAGTAGCTTCCGTCAACTCCGCCACAGGTCGTGCGTGGCTGGAGCGTCATCGACAGCCCGAACATCAGGACGAGCGGAGAACCCACCGGGCGAAGATCAGCAGAACGATCAGCAGGGCCAGATCGGGCGCGTGGTAGGCGAAGCCCAGAATCCCGAGGGTCAGGCTGTAGCAAACGAACATCATGATTGGTCTCTCCAATTGGAGAGGCCCGGTGGTGCGGCGGGCCTGAAGGAAAACCGGTGTCAGTAGTCGTCCGGCAAGAGCACGGTCGTGACGGACCGGTCGGCCTCGGTGAGCACCCAGAAGGTGGTCCCGGTGGCCGAGCGGTAGACCGACAGCAACCGCTCCCCGGACCGCAAGGCGTCGTCGTTTGCGGCCCGGTCGTCCGGGTCCACGTCGCCCCAGTCGCCCGAAGCGTGCCGGCGGAGCGCGGCGACGATGTCGGGTTGCGACACCGTGCCGAGCGCCGCGGGCGTCGCCACGATCCGGCCGAGGAGTATTTTCACAGAACCCGAAGGGGTCATGGGGTTCCTCCGGGGTTACTTCTCGGCCGCGGCCGGGTTCTCGTAGATCCAGACCATCGCCAGGTCGGCGACTTTGCCGACCAGCGGCAGGTCCTCGCGGCCGAAGCTGGACGAGTCCTTCCACTTTTCGGCATTATCCTTGTAGAGCCGGCTGATCTGCACGTTGTAGCGGGGGCCGTTGTCCGTCTCGTTGAGCCAGACGGCGGCGCGGATGCGGCCGAGGCGGATCTCGTGGACCGGCTTCGCCTTGTCCGTTTGCCCCTTCTTGGCGGGGTCTTGCTTGGTGGTCGTCATCGAACGAATCCTCGGTAAGGAATGGAACGGGGTCAGGAACAGAACGGGCAACGCCGAGCGATGTGCTCGTGTGCCGTTTCGAGTCGCGGTTCCACCGCGTTAGCAGAAGCGAGGGCGTCGTAGTCCCCCGCCAGCACTCGCCGAATCCGGTCGAGTGCGTTCTCGTAGCCGAAGAAGCCCAGCGTGAGCGAGGCGACCTGCACATACGCACCGCCCCGTTTCGTCGGCCGCTTCACCACCGCGTAATCGGTGGACCCGTCTTCGGGCAATGAGTCGTTCAGGAACAGGTAGCCACCGATTGCGAAGGCCATGCAGGCCGGCCACGTCTGCCGGGTCACTTGCAAGGCCACGTCTTCGGGCGTACCGGCAGGGCGGACGCACCAGGTCCGGTCGTCGTGAAACATCGGCGTGTCCTCCGTCAGCCCGAGGTCAGTGGGATGCGGGCGTGCCGGCAAAACTGCCGGGTCTCGGCTTCGTCGAGTTGGCGGCAGAAGTACTGCCGGCCGTGCGGGGTGTTGGCCGCCCAGAACAGCCGGAGCGGGTCGGCCCCTTCGCCGAAGGCGTAGCCCCCGTCGCCCATCCACCGCGGCGGTAGCACGTCGAGGAAGTAGTCGTAGGTCTCGCCGGCCACCTCACACACGCGGCCGAACAGCGTCGTCCGGGCGATCATCGCGGACCACCCTTCATGGTCGGGAAGCGGGACGGCCTCACCCTGCTTGAGTCGGGCGAGGAGTTCGCCCAGCGTGGTCGTCGTCGCGGTCATGGCGACGCCTCCATGAGGAAAGGAATTGGGAATCGGAAAACCGAATTGCACCACCGGTCTCCGCGTGCGGGGTGTCGCCCGCGGAGTCGGCGTGAACTGCGTCTTCAAACTGGGTCGGAACAAAGACCGTGGGTTACGTGCGAACCCGGCATTACCACGGATGGATGGGCGAATCAAACTGGCACGGGTTTGGTGAAGTGTCGTCAGCCGTCGCCGTCGGTCGTCATCGGGGTTCACAAGCCCACGCGCCCCGATGACGACCGATGGCGATGGCTCCTCGCGTGCGGCTGCCTGGGCGGGCGTGTTTCCCCAAGTCAGCCTGAACCGGAGGGAGTCGGAGGGGTTTGGCACCTCGTATCACTCAACAGATTCGTCGCGGTCTGCACCGATCTCGATTCGGGCGGGCGACTTGAAAGTCCCATCAGAACCGTGCTACTTGAGCGGCTGTTCCATTCGCCCATTTCCACCGCTCCCGTTCGGTAGACGAATTCCCCGACTTCACGACCACCCGCTTCGCGCGCGGTTGAGAGGCCGGTGGTGCAACACGGTTTGGTTTCTCAACTCCCTATTCCCTGTTCCCTTTCGAGGATTCGCCATGACGAAGCAAAATCTCACCCGCGCGAGCGGGGAACTGTTCCGGCGCGCGCCGGACGAACGGTTCCCGTCGCTCGACGCCCTGCTCGCCCACTGCCGGCGGGAGAAAGACGAGTCGGCCGACGCCTGGGTGTCGCCGTCGATGCTCGTTCCCGAGGCCACCCCCGACGGACGGTTCGGCCTGCGGGCCGGCACCGACGGGCCGTTCACGCTGAACGACTGGAGTTTCGGGCAACTGTGCGGGCTGGCCCGCGTCAGCAAGGAGACGGTCAACCGACTCACCCCGGATACGGCCTCCCGGGCGTTCCGGGAGACGCTGCCCGGTGGCAACAAGCCGCTCCAATTGCTCATCCGCGGCGAGAGCATCCGCTCGGTCCACGGGACCGCGTACACGCGGCTGCACAACGCCGACCTGGTCGGGATGCTGACGGAGTACGCGACCGACTTCACGCCGCCCCAGGCCGGGTTCAACGGTGCGACGGGACTCTACTGCGGGGAGCAGGACCTGTTCTGCTTCCTGATCGATCCGGCCGGCTGGGCGGAGATCGACGGGGAGGCGTTCGCCCCCGGCTTCTTCGTCTGGAACTCGGAGGTCGGCAAGCGGTCGGTCGGCATCCAGACGTTCTGGTTCCAGAAGGTGTGCGCGAACCACATCGTCTGGGACGCGGTCGAGGTGATCGAGTTCGCCCGGAAGCACACGGCCCGCGTCGGCAGCGCCCTGGACGACATCCGCCGGCACGTCGAGGCCCTCGTCGCCAAGCGGGACGAGCGGCGGGACGGGTTCGCGGCGGTGATCAAGAAGGCGATGCGGGAGAAACTCGGCAGCGACGCCGAGGAGGTGATGAAGGCGCTGGCCAAGCACGGGCTGAGCCGCGGGCTGGCGAAGCAGGCGGTCGAGATGGTGGCCGGCGGCCGGTTCACCATCTTCGCCCTGGTGGACGCGCTGACGCGGCTGGCCGGGCAGGTCGAATACGCCGGCGACCGGGCGGCCCTGGACGTTCAGGCCGGGAGTCTGCTCGTCCTGGCCGCGTGACGAACGATGCTGGACGGCGGCGGACCGCTCACGGTCAGGCCGCTCCGGAGACGCGAGAGGTTGGTCCCTGCACCACCGCCCTCTCGCCCTTGACCCTTTCGACTCTGGTGCCGTAGCCCTCTGCCGCGGCGATTCCAGATTACTTCCCGAGGACATCACGATGAAGACGTATACCGGGCACCGGACGGAGGACGGCTGCGCGGTCGTCGTCTCGGACGGCGACGCCGGCCGCGGCCTCGACCCGCGGTTCGACCTCCGCACCCACTCGCCCACCGGGTTCGATTGGGGCTACGGGGGGAGCGGGCCGGCGCAACTCGCCCTCGCCCTCGCGGCCGACGTGTTGGGGGACGACGAGGCGGCCCTCGGCGTCTATCAGCGGCTCAAGTTCCGCGTGGTCGGCCGGCTTCCGGGCCACGGCTGGACGCTGACGGAGGCCGAACTCGCCGACGCCCTCCGTGCCCTCGCCCGGCACGACGGCGAGTGACGGCTGCGGCCTGACAACGAATGTGAGGATTTGGCCGGTGGAGGTTCACGCGCCACCGGCCTCTCGCCGTCTCGGTCCGTCCGGAAGGGAAGGTGCGGGAACCGCAGGTTCCTGCAAAACGATGATCCGACTCACCTCCGCCCGCCCGACGGCCTCACGCGGTAAGGGTTCGGAACATCGGCACCACGGATTCCCCTCCGTCAGTCGGTTGCAGGCACACGCGGTCGCGGCCCGGGGCTTCTGTTCGAGGGCCAATTCGGTCAGATACGACACCACCCGTCCCGAGGAGCAGCAACTCCACCTGTTGCTCGCCTGCCGACTCGCACAGGGTCATCACCAGCGGGTGACTCCTCGCCCGGTTCCCACTCGGGCTCGTCAAACCACCGGAGGGAGAGTTCCGTCTGCCCTTTGAAGGCCGCCTCGAACTCGCCCGATGTCAGGTCGAGGGTGATGAGCCGGCGGAGCTTGCAGTGGAAACCCCGCTCCGGAGGGGATCGTGCGTTTCCGTGACCCTTCCGAACGCCTTGCGAGCTTCATTCGCTTGACTTCCGCATATCGGGTGTTACTATAGGGGTAGGGAGTACCAGTAGGAGAGGCCCATGACGGACAACAAGGCGACCAGCCTGCCGATCTACGCCGAGGAGTTGAACAAAGACATGCTCGCCCGCCTCGCTCGGATCGAGGGGCAGGTGAAGGGGGTCGCCAAGATGGTGGAGGCCCAGCGGCCCTGCCTCGAAGTCCTTCAGCAACTCGCCAGCGTCCAGGCGGCGATGAAGGGCGTGACCAAGACGGTCCTGCGGAACTACCTGGAGCGGTGTGCGACCGACGCCATCCGGTCGGGCGAGGATGGCGTGTACGACGAACTCATGGACGCCATCTACAAGTTCGTGAAGTGAGCAGGAGGAACCTGGTGGACAACCCCAAGCGATCGTGGCTGGCGACGGTCCCGGCGATCGGCGTGGCCCTGCTCCCCCGGCTCACCTGTCCCTGCACGCTCCCGGCCTATGCGGGCCTCATCAGTTCGGTGGGTTTGGGGTTCTTGCTGAAGACGGCGATCCTGTTGCCGTTGATGGTGGTCAGCCTCGTTCTCGCCGTGGCCGCTCTCGGCTACCGGGCCGAGCGGCGGCGGGGGTTCGGCCCCTTCGCCGTTGGCGTCGTGGTGGCGGTGGTGCTGATGATCGGGAAGTTCTTGATGGAGCCGAACACCCCGATCTCGAACACCGTGGTCTACGGGGGCATCGCCGCGCTGGTCGGTGTGTCCGTATGGAACTCGTGGCCGATCCGAAGGGCAGTTCCTTCGGAGACGCTTTTACAACTTGGGACTGACATCAAGGGGGTTCGTCATGGCGACGAAGCGTAAGGTCGAAGTCTTCAGCGCCGGTTGCCCGGCCTGTCAGGACGTGGTCGCTCTGGTTCAGCAGGTGGCCTGCCCGTCGTGCGAGGTCAGCGTGCTGGACATGAACGACCCGAACATTTCGAGCCGGGCCAAGAGCCTCGGCGTCCGGTCGGTGCCCGCCGTCGTGATCGACGGCACGTTGGCCGACTGCTGCACCGGGCGTGGCCCGGATGAAACCACGCTCCGGGCGGCGGGGCTGGGGACCACCTGAGCCGAGCGTGATGGCGGTGGTGTCTGATTCCAGTGTCACGATGGAGGAGCTTCTGATGAACCGTAGGAACTGGTTGTGGGTGGCCCTGCTGGGCCTCCCCGTGGCGGTCGCCGGGGGTCTGGCGTATGCCAACACGTCGCAGGCCCGGCCGTTCACCTGCCCGATCACCGGGGAGGAACTGCCCTGCTCTAAGTGCTGCCCCCTGAACGGGGCGACGATTCAGCAGACGCAGCCGGTCGAGCAGAAGGCTGAGGGGTTCACCTGCCCCGTCACCGGCGAGCAACTGCCGTGTGAGAAGTGCTGCCCGCTGAACGGGGCGAAGGCCGAGGTCAAGGCCGAGGCGAAGAAGGACGAGGCCAAGCCATTCATCTGCCCGATCACCGGGGAGGAGTTGGGCTGCTCGAACTGCTGCCCGCTCAACAAGGCCAAGAAGAAGTAAGGCTCTCCCGTTAACGACCCACAATGCCTTCCGCACCTTCGGGCGTGGAAGGCACCGTTCGTGGGCTGATCGATCAAGTCCTTACTTGCCGCGGCTCGCACGTCTTGGCCCCGGTCCGGGTGACGAGCACTACTTCCACCGGCGGTTGGCAGGCACTCTGACGAAGTTCGACGTCAACGACTACGCGGCGATCCGCAGAAATGGAGGCGGCACCTCCCGGGCGAGCCAGACGTGCGAGTTGGCCTGGAAGAATTCGATTCCCACGTCGGCCGCTTCTTTGGCCCGGACGCGGAGCACGATTCCCCCGCCCTTCGCCGCCACGACCTGGGCCGCGTACTCCGGGTTCGACGTGAGGTGAACGAACGCCCGGTTCATCGGCCGGAGGCCGGTCGCCAGAACCGTCGCCGCGGCGTCGGCCGACGTGCCGTGCAAGAGGACATCCGGCGGCGTTTGCAACTCCCCCGGCGAACCGAGCGCGACACTGTGGCCGTAGCGGGCGCGGACCAGTCCGTCCCGAACCTCGAACCGTCCGGGGTCGGTGCCGCGAATCGCGGCCTCAACCTGCGTCCGGTCGAGCGTGGCCCAGTCGTAGTGGCTGAAACGGATGCCGACGACGAGTTCGTCCAGGTCGGCGAACCCGTCGTCGTCCAGCCCGACGCCGAACCGGAGAGGGTGGTGCCGCAACGCGAACGCCAGCACGCGGACGAGCCGTTGCGGTTCGGGTTCTTCGCTCATGGTCGTCATCCGCGGCGGGTCAGTGGAGTGTAGAGTGTTGTTGGTCGCACGGGAGAATGCGGCCCATATCCTTCGCACACCGGTCCAGCATGACGAGGGCTTCCCGCCGGTAGCCGTTCTGGAACAGGGTCTGGACCGAGTCGGCTTCCGCGTCGCCGAGGACGGCCCAGAAGCCGACGTGCCACCCGCCGGTCCGGACACACCGTTCGACGAGGCACAACGTGTCGTCCCGTTCCGGTTGGAGGATGGCGAGACCGTGTTGGGAGGCGACACCGACGTAGGCTTTCAGCATTCTTCTTCCCTACCACGGATCACCGCCAGTATTCAACCGCCGAACACCTGGCAGAGAACCTGTCGTTGCTGGTGCGGGAACAGGTGCCGGTAGCGGCGGCGTTGGGCTTCGGTCTGGTGCCCGAGGAACTCGTCGATGAACCGCTGGTCCACGCCCTTTGCCGCCAGGTTCGACGCGAACGAATGGCGGAGGACGTGCCAGCCCCGCAACACCGCCCACTTCGACCCCCGAACCGTCAGGACGAAGTGCCAGCCGGCGTCGTCCACCGTGATCGGGATGGTGGTCTCGCCCTCCGCCGGTTGATGGCCGGCTTTCTCTTTGTGACAGAAGAGGACGGACCCGCCGGGATGGTCCTTCTGAATCCACTGGAGCAACACCTGTTCGAGGACGGGGGTGAGCGGCACGCGGCGGGTCGTGAGTTGGCCCCTCACCCGCTTGCGTTCGTGAACGAGGACCGTCTTGTCCTGGAAGTCGATGTCGTCGATGTGCAGCCGGGCGAGTTCGCTCCGCCGCGCCCCGGTGTGGGCGGCGGCGACGCACATCGGGTAGACCCACGGCCGCGAGGCGTGCGACTTCACATAGACGAGGAACTCGTCGATCTGGTGGAGGTCGAGGAACAACGAGTCCCAGAACCGCTTCGTCTCGTGCGGTGTCAGCCCGCCCCGGCCGACGCGGCGTTCGATGTCCTCCCAGGTCATGAACGGCCGCTTGTCCTCCCCCTTCGGGAAGCGGAGGCCGCGGTTCGGGAACCGGCCCGTGAGAAGACCTGTCTGCTCGGCCCAGTTGAAGCAGGCCCGGAGCGTGGCGACTTCCTTCCGCAGCGTTACCGTGCTGAGCGGCACCGACGACTTGCCCTTCCGCCGGACCCGCGTGTTCAGGTAGTCCTGGAGTTGGCTCGTCGTGAGGTCCTGGAGCACGAAGCCGTCGCCGAACTTGCGACAGAAGTGGTTCAGGTGCATGGCGAGGTTTTCGAGCGAGTTGGCTTCGACCGACCCGTTGCCGAGGGCGGCGAGATAGAGGTCGCCGACGACCCGGAGCGATTTGTGTTCGACGACGGCCACCTTCGGGGAGGCCGTCAGCTTGCCGTCGGACAGCAGGAACGTCATGATGTCGGCGGCGGGCGGCAGTTCCAGCCGGCCGCGTTCGAGCAGGGCGACGTTCTCCTCGAACCGGAGGCGGATGGCCTCGGCGGCTTTGGTGTCGTCGGTCGAGAGGGAGCGGCGCTTCCGCTTGCCGTTCCAACGGAAGCACAGGTGGAAGTGACCGGAGGTCGGGTGTCGTTCGAGCCAGGCCATGGGGGACTCCGCGAGGACGCCTGAAGTCTCGCCGAGGGGTGCGTCCGCGCCCACCGACGTAACTCCAACGCAACCTCACGATTGCCCTCCATCTGCCCTCCCGAAAGCAGCGGGCACGAGCGACGGAGAACGGTCGATTCGCCGTAACCGATTCTCTGGTATACTGCTCGGACCAGAGGCGGTTCCGCAACCTGCCGAAATGAACCAGTCGCTGCACCTAGTTTCGGCTCATTGGAGTTGCAGGGTACTATCAGGGACGTTTCGCAGGAACCTCTTGATGAATAGGGACTTCCGCCATTTCCATGTGGCATTCATATTCTAGGCATAGGGCAGCCGCAGGGCCAGCGTTGGCGGAATTCTGGCGGAAAAGGATCGTCACTTCCGTGGGAACGACCTTCCTCGTGAAACGGCGTGGTTCGTTCAGGATTGTCGGTCTTCGCCGCCTCGGCTGACACCGCGAACCAGTGCTTGAGCAGACAAGCCGGGCCGGGTCTTGATATCGTCGCAAGACTGAACCGCTTGGCAAATCCCCACCTTATTTCCGCCACTTTTGGGCGTTTCCCGCCAAATACCGTTCTGGCCAGCGATTCCAATAGACGAAAGAGTCCAAACGATCCTAAACTACTTGAAACGACAAGAATGGCTGTTTCAAGGGTTCAAGGTGCAGGATGGAAAGCGAGCGCTGGGTCACCGTCGATGACGTAGCAGCCCACCTCCGCGTTACCAGGGATACCGTCTATCGCTGGATGAACGCCAAGAGCTTGCCTGCACATCGGCTCGGTCGTAGTTGGCGTTTTCGCCTGAGCGAAATCGACGATTGGGTACGAGGCGGTTGCGGTGCTGATGATCAACAAGAAACTACCGACAAAGAGCGATAGGAGGAGTGGCGAACGTGGCGCGTCGGGCACTGAAAAACTGGCTTTCCGAAATGACCGCTGAGAGTCCCGTCAGCGCGGTGGACTTATTTTGCGGTGCCGGAGGCTTGACGCATGGGCTGCTCCAGGCCGGAATCAAGGTCGAAGCCGGAATCGACATCGACAAAGACGCCGAATTCGCGTTCGTGACCAACAACCCAGACACGAAATACTTCCGTTGGGATGTTGGACGCAAGAATTACTCGTCAATCGAGAAACTGTTCGCAAAAGACAAGTATCGCCTCCTCGCAGGCTGTGCCCCTTGTCAACCGTTCTCCAAACTGACGCAAGCAATCGACCGTCACCAGTGCTGGAATCTGCTTGAGAACTTTGCCCGCTTCATTACCCGGATTCAGCCGGAACTGGTGACGATGGAAAACGTACCGGAGTTGGCCCAGCGCGGTCAGGAAGTCTTTGATCACTTCGTCGATACCCTCGAAAAGCTCGATTACCATGTCGATTGGAAGATCGTGAAGTGCGAGGAATACGGGGTGCCTCAGTTCCGCCGTCGGCTAGTGCTGCTCGCCTCTAAGCTCGGCGAATTGAAAGTGCCTGAAGGCCGCTATCGCGGCGAGAAGAAATGGAAGACGGTTCGTGGAACCATCGGAGACCTTCCCCCCTTGAAATCCGGTGAAGAGCATCCGAAGGATCGGCTCCATGTCGCTTCAAGACTCTCTGACCTGAACTTGCAGCGCATCAGGGCTACAAGTCCCGACGGCGGAAATCGCCGCGAATGGCCGGAAAAACTCGTGCTCGAATGTCACAAGAAGGAATCTGGTGAGACGTACCACTCTATCTACGGCAGGATGTGGTGGGACAAACCGTCCCCGACGATGACAACGCTTTGCACCGGCATCGGAAACGGTCGGTTCGGGCATCCCGAACAGCATCGCTCGATTACCTTGCGAGAAGCGGCTCTGCTCCAAAGCTTCCCCCGCTCATACCAATTCTGGCCTCCAGACAAGAAACTCAATCGTGGTGCGGTCAGCAGGATGATCGGCAATGCCGTACCACCCCGCCTCGCCAAAGCGCTCGGTCGGGCAATCATGGAGCATGTCGCTCTACATGCCAAATCTATCGGTTGATTGGAGAACTCATTGTCAAAATCGAACACCCGAAGAGCCAAGGTGCCGCTAACGAGATCGGGCATAATGAAGCGGGTCAAACAGAAGGACACCGCCGCCGAACTCTCATTGCGATCCGCTTTGCATGAATCGGGGCTTCGCTATCGACTACATCGCCGGGTTGAAGGCGTTGTGGTCGATGTCGTGTTCGTCGCTTCAAAAGTCGCGATCTTCATTGACGGCTGCTTCTGGCACGGCTGTCCGCTGCACGCCACGTTCCCGAAGAGCAACCAATCCTATTGGCTTCCCAAGCTCGCCGAGAACAAGGAGCGAGACCTGCGCCAGAGCGAGAAATTACGTCTGGCAGGCTGGTGCGTGATCCGCTTATGGGAACACGAGTGTCTGCCGACAACCCCGAAGACAATCGGACGAATCGAAAAGGCCGTCTCACGTTGGCTTCGGAACAAAGGGCCGATTCATGCTCACTGAAGTTCCAGAACTCGGCCAACTCGTCGAAGTCCGTCGCCGCCAGTGGGTGGTGATGGATGTTCGCCAGTCGTCTCCTGCGCTGGGGGAAGATGCGCCGAAGCAGAATCTGCTGACGCTCGCTTCGCTCGATGAAGATGCGATGGGCGAGTCGCTCATGGCGGTATGGGAACTGGAGCCGGGAGCGCGGATTCTCGACGTAGCAGATTTGCCGAAGGTCGAAGGGGTCGACTCATGTGACCACCTCGAAGCGTTCCTGGATGCAGTGCGTTGGGGGGCCACTACTACTGCCGACCGCACGCTGCTCCAGTCCCCGTTCCGGAGCGGAATCGAGATCCAGGACTATCAACTTGACCCCTTGGTCCGGGCTATCGACATGGCCCGCGTGAATCTTCTGATCGCCGATGATGTCGGGTTGGGGAAGACGATTGAAGCTGGACTCATCATCCAGGAGATGATCGTGCGGCATCGGGCACGCACCGTGTTCATCGTGTGTCCCTCGTCTCTTCAGGTGAAGTGGCGTAATGAGATGCAGGAGAAGTTCGGTCTGGAGTTCCGCATTGTCGATACCGAATATGTCAAGACTCTGCGGAGAGAACGCGGAATCCACGCGAATCCGTGGTCGAGCTTCCCACGCCTGATCACCTCAATGGACTGGATGAAATCGGGCGAGGGCCTCCGGCTCGTCAAGGACATCCTTCCGGCTCGCACAACCTACCCGCGAAAGTTCGACATCCTCGTTATCGACGAGGCGCACAATGTCGCTCCGTCCGCCGCAAGCCGCTATGCGTTGCCGAGCCAGAGGACGAGGCTTGTCCGCACTATCGCGCCGCACTTCGAACACCGTCTTTTCCTTAGCGCGACACCGCACAACGGTTACTCCGAATCCTTCACGTCGCTCTTGGAACTCCTAGACGACCAGCGGTTTGCACGGGGCGTCATGCCCGACGAGAAAGTGCTTCAGCGGGTCATGGTGCGACGGCTCAAGACGGACTTGGTCGATGAGCATGGCGTGCGAATCTACCCTACACGCGAACTGCTCCCGCTCCACGTGGAATACACCAAGGAAGAGCGTGAGATACACGACCTGCTCAGGCAGTACACTGAAGATCGCTCACACGCTGTCGCCGGAACCAGAGCCGAGTTCGGAAGCGACTTTGTTCACAAACTACTGAAGAAGCGGCTCTTCTCGTCGCCGATGGCGTTCGCCATGACTCTTGCGAAACATAGGCAGTCTCTTTCGAGTCGAGCCGATGGGCATGAGCCTTTGGAGATGAAGGAGAGGATTCTCCGCAAGGCGATTCTTCGGAGCGAAGAAGAGTACGCGGATGATTCGCAAATCGAAGTAGCTCAGGATGATGCTGTCGATGCGGTAGGGGAAATGACTGCGGCATTGACCGAAATCCAACGCGACATGCTCGAACGGATGTCGGCTTGGGCGGAACGAGCGAAGAACCGCAGCGACTCGAAGGCGAAGGCGATTCTGGCCTGGCTCGACGAACATCTCTTGACGAATGGAAAACCGAACAACGCGAGAGTGATCCTGTTCACGGAGTACCGCGCAACGCACTCCTGGCTGAAGCAGATTCTCGCCACGTCAGGATGGCGCGGTGATCTCCTGATGGAACTGCACGGTGGCACCGACCCGGAGGAACGCGAACGGGTCAAAGCTGCGTTCCAGACTCATCCCAAAGATTCTCCCGTGCGGATTCTTCTTGCCACTGACGCGGCTTCGGAAGGGATCGACCTACAGAACCATTGCAACTACCTCATCCATGTCGAGATTCCATGGAATCCGAACGTCATGGAGCAACGCAACGGTCGCATCGACCGGCACGGCCAGAAACAGAAGCAAGTCTTCATCTGGCACCCGGTCGGTTCCGGCGAAATCGCCTCCACGTACATCAAGCCAGGGGACTTGGCCGGGGACCACGAGTTCCTGATGCGAGCCGTGAAGAAGGTGGATTCGATCCGCCAGGACCTCGGCTCCATCGGTGCGGTCATCACTAAGCAAATCGAAGAGGCGATGCTCGGAAAGCGTGTCGAGATCGACACCAAAGATGCCGAAGAACGAGCGGCAGACGCCCGCAAATTCGTGGCCGCCGAAAAGAGGCTCCAGGAGCGAATCGCTAAACTGCACGAACGCCTCCTCCAAGCGCGTGACGACTACCAACTGACACCGGAACGGGTGGCGCGGGCCGTAAGCGTAGCCTTGCAACTTGCCGGCAAACCTCCTCTCGAACCGATGAAGTTCGATGGGAAGGAAGGAAATCTCGCGTACAAAGTCCCACTCCTTACGGGATCGTGGGATCAAGCCACCTACGGACTTCCTCACCCACACACGGGTGTCCGCCGACCGATCACCTTCGACCATGCCGTCGCGCGTGGACGGGACGACGTAGTTTTAGCGCATCTTCAGCACAATCTAGTGCAGATGTCGCTCCGGCTCCTGCGTGCCGAAATCTGGGCGCAACAAGACCGGAAGAAGCTGAATCGCGTCGCAGTTCGTCTGGCTGCCGAGGGGCAGCTCGACGAACCGGTCGTCATTGTTTGGTCGCGTCTCGTGATAACGGGAGGCGGTCACCATCGGTTGCACGAGGAACTGACGATGGCCGGTGGCGATCTGAAACCCTCGGGCTTCTCGCGCATCAGGACGTTGGGTCGGCTGGAGGAGCTACTCGCCAAAAGTAAGCCAGTCGATCTGGGAAAAGCTGCCTTCGGAGAATTGCGCAAGCGATTTGCTGGTCAGGAAGCAGCAATCAAGAGAGCGGTCGAAGCCCGTTCCCGCGAGCGTCGAGACCACCTTGCAAACGCCATTGAGGGCCGACGGGACCGGGATGTCGCCGATCTGAATCAGGTTTTGGACGACCTGACCAAAATGATCGAATGCGAGTTGAAGGACGTGGACAAGTACGTCCAACTCACGCTTTGGCCGTTGGACCAGCAAGAGGCGCTTCGACGTGACATCGAGTCGCTCCGTGTGAGGCTTCAGCGTATTCCCGAGGAGCGGGAACGCGAAGTGGAGAACATCCGTCGTCGGTATGCCGATCCGGTTGATCGTACTTTCCCCGTGGCAATCGAGTTCATCATCCCGGCGAACTTCGGGGGAGGTCGCTAGTCATGGCACGAGTCACCGAGCCGATAGTCTGGCTTTCCCTGGTCGATGTCTCCGGGCCGTTCCTCGCCGGAACGGTGCTCGAAGAAGCGTTTCCTCAAGGCTTGGAGAAGGTCGAAACACCGCGTCGTCAGCGACTTCGGGCCGCATACGAGGAGTGGCAGGACGCAATCGACGAAGACGACCCGCACCTTGAGGCGTTCCACAAAGCCTGGGTGCGGATGGTTCTAGAAGTTGCCCTCGAATACGACAGCGAGACGCTTTCGCCCAAAGAGAAGCTCACCGGGAGCATCCTATACCGTTCCCCGGAACACGGTGTCGAGTATACGCCCGACTTCGCGGTTCGTTCCGAGAACGGGAAACCTCGATTGTTGATCGCGATGTATCCGCCCAGAACAAACCTGGAGAACCCGCTTCCAGAAGAGACATGGCTTGCCCCGCCTGCCGAACGGATGACGCTCCTCTGTCGCGCCCACGAGTGCCGCGTCGGACTCGTCACGAACGGTGAAGAGTGGATGCTCGTCAACGCGCCAGTCGGCGAAACATCGGGGTATGCGTCGTGGTTCGCGCGGCTCTGGTGGCAGGAGCCGGTGACGCTCAAGGCGTTCCAGTCGCTTCTCGGCGTGCGTCGTTGCTTCGGCCCAGAAGAGGACACACTTTCCAAACTTCTGGAACGATCCCTCGAGTTCCAGGAAGAAGTCACCACTACTCTCGGTGAGCAGGTCCGACGCGCCGTCGAGGTGCTTATCCAGTCGCTCGGACGAGCGGATCAGGACCGAAACGGCGAACTGCTGAAGGATGTGAAGCCTGCCGAACTATACGAGGCGGGCCTCACTGTGATGATGCGTCTCGTCTTCATCCTCTCGGCGGAAGAGAGAAACCTGCTCCTTCTCGGCGATCCGCTCTATGACCAGCACTATTCGGTGTCGGCTCTTCGAGCGAAGCTGCGCGAAGACGCGGACCACTACGGCGTCGAAGTGCTGGAACGTCGGCATGACGCCTGGTCGCGGCTCTTGGCCACGTTCCGCGGTATCTACGGCGGAATCGAGCACGAAGCCTTGCGACTCCCGGCTCTCGGAGGTTCGCTCTTCGACCCCGACCGCTTCCCATTCCTCGAAGGTCGTGCATCGGGAACGACATGGCGGGAAGAGCCTGCGGTACCGCTTCCCATCGACAACCGCACGGTTCTCTTGCTGATGACCGCTTTGCAGGTTCTCGAACAGCGCGGTGGCGCTCAGTTGCTTTCATACAGGGCGTTGGGTGTTGAGCAGATCGGGCACGTCTATGAAGGCTTGCTCGAATTCACGGCGGCGAGAGTGCCGGAAATCACCCTCGGGTTGCTCGGCACGAAGAAGTTGCCGAATCCCCAGATCACGCTCTCCGCACTGGAATCGCTCGCCAAGAAGGGGCAAAACACCCTGATCGAACACCTCAACGAAATCACCGGGCGTTCTGTTCCCGCTCTCCGCAACTCGCTTCAGGTCGAAGAGAGCCGTGAAATGTTCATTCGCTTGGTTCAGGCCGCGAGCGGCGATGAGCAACTCGCGAAGCGGCTCGTTCCGTTTGGCGACATCATCCGTGCCGATAGCTGGGGGAATCTCCTCGTCTACCGTGAAGGTTCCTTCACCATCGTGAAGGGGACGGATCGTCGTTCCTCGGGAACACACTACACGCCCCGCTCCATGACCGAACCGATTGTTCGTTACACCCTGGAGCCGCTCGTGTACATCGGCCCGGCTGAGGGTTTGCCAGAGAAGGAGTGGAGGCTCAAGTCTTCAGTCGACATTCTCGCGCTCAAAGTCTGCGACATGGCCTGCGGGTCGGGGGCGTTTCTAGTCGAAGCCTGTAGATACTTGAGCCAGAAACTCGTCGAAGCTTGGGTGGTCGAAGAGGCGAAGGGAATTCAGGTCGGCATTGATGGCCATACTAGTGACTCGCTTGGCGATCTCGAACCGCTACCGAAGAACTTGGATGACCGCGTGCTCGTTGCACGGCGACTTGTCGCACAGTCGTGTCTCTACGGTGTGGATATCAACCACCTCGCAGTCGAGTTGGCGAAGCTCTCGATCTGGCTCGTGACGCTTGCGAAGAACAAGCCATTCAGCTTCCTCGACCATGCACTGCGCTGTGGCGATTCGCTTATTGGAATCCACAGTATTGACCAGCTTCGACATTTTAGTATGGCTCCCGACGCCGACGATGCGGTTCTCTTCAAGGGACCGCTCGAAACCATGGTCGATGAAGCAGTTGAACTACGGCTCAAGCTAGAGGAAATGTCTGCGAACACGGTGGACGACGTTCACAGGCAGGAAGAGTTACTAGTCGAGGCCGAGGAGAAGATTTCGCGGTTGCGGTGTATAGCGGATTTGCTCGTCTCGGCTGAGTTCTGGCGAGAGAGCGCGACAGACAAGCAGGAGCGGATTCGTCAGGCAGCGGTGCGGTCTGCTTACTACATCGACAAGGGACCGATCGAGGACTTCGTACGAGATGCCACTAAAGAACGCAGGGGGCAGAAAATGTTCCATTGGCCGCTCGAATTCCCCGAAGTTGTAATGAAACGAGGCGGGTTCGATGCGTTCATTGGGAATCCACCATTCATGGGGGGTCGAAAGATCTCAACCAACTTCGGCGACAATTACGCTTCATTCATCAAGACGTTTATACTCCAAGGGTCAAAAGGGTCTGTTAATTACGTTCTTTATTTTCTTCTTCGTGGGTGCAAGCATCTGCGTGCCAATGGCACATCAGGGTTTATTGCTACCGACACTATTACCGAAAGTGACACCCGTGAAGTTGGCATGGCTGCTCTCTTCGCCGAAGCCGAACCGTATAGGGCAGTATCATCCCGTGAATGGCCCGGTGATGCTGGTGTAAGAGTGGCCTTGCTTCACCAATTCCGAGGGAAGTGGAGAGGCCAAAAATTCTGCGATGATATCGCATGCTCAAGCATCTCCACAATGCTTGAGCCCGGAGACGACTTGCCTGACCCATTAATGCTCTCTGCCAACTCTGGATACTGCTCGGACGGCGTGAAAGTTCAGGGAATCGGGTTCGTCCTTGGAGAGAATGAGGCCAGACGTCTACTCGACTCGGCAAAAGCTAACAGTGCCGTCATTACTCAGTACATCGTCGGAGACGACATCAATAATCATCCTCATCAACTGAGTGACCGATGGGTTATTAATTTCTGGAATCTCTCAGAAGAGGAATCTTCTAAGTACGAGGAAGCGTGGAGAATAGTTTGTGAACGGGTCAAGCCGTATCGAAGCACGTTAACCCGTCAAGTTCATGAAGAGTGCTTCTGGAAATTCTGGGATCGGCGAGAGGAATTTTTTGATAGAGTACGGAAGAAAGAACGAGTTCTCGTGTCATCGAAACTATCGAAGCACTTAGCATTGGTCTTTGGTAATCCGAATCACATTTATTCAGAGAAGGTCAAGGTTTTCGACTTCTCGTCGTTTTCCATGTTTGCCTTGCTTCAGTCTTCGCTTCATGGTTGCTGGGCATTGCACTGGGGCTCTTCTACTGGAGAGACACCGGCGTATGTTGGCTCTCGCTGCTTTGATACGTTTCCATTTCCTGAGTGTCTGTTATTAAAGGGCCGACAAGTTGCAAGTGATGCTCAAGAGGAGAGCATTGAATCCGTAGGTGCCAGTTACTATTCCGCTCGCGCAGCTACTTTGTTGAAGCACAATCTGGGACTAACTGATGCATACAACATGTTCCACAATCCAGAGAACACGACGAGCGAAATCCAGAAGTGGCGGGATCTGCGCACACAGCTAGATCAGACGGTTGCCGCCGCCTACGGCTGGTCCGACCTCGACCTCGGCCACGGCTTTCACGAAACAAAGCAAGGCGTCCGCCACACCATCGGCGAAGCCGCACGGCGAGAAGTCCTCAAGCGGCTTCTTAAGCTGAACCACGAGCGACACGAGGAAGAGATTCGACAAGTGCCACAAAGCAAGACCAAGAGATTGCGGGACCGCAAGAAGCAGAAGACGGACCTTGGCGACATGCCACTGTTTGGCACGGAGGGAGCCTGAGATGCCGTCGCCGTACCAAATGACCGTCGATTTGAATGTGCTCGATCACCTGGGCATAAATCTTTACAGCAACATCGCGGCAGTGCTGACGGAGGCAGTGGCGAATGCATGGGACGCAGACGCGAGCGTCGTAGATATTCGCATCAACAGCGATAGCAGCGTCATTGAGATCGAAGACGACGGCATCGGCATGACCGTGACGGACATGAACGAGAAGTACCTCCGGGTCGGATACCGTCGGCGTGACGACACTGATCCATATGGCAAGGTCACGGCAAAAGGACGAGCCGTGATGGGGCGAAAGGGGTTGGGGAAACTTTCCTTATTCTCAATCGCCGAAATCATCGAAGTGCAGTCTGCCAAGAATGGACTGACTCATGGATTGCGGATGACCGTGGAAGGCATTCAAGAATCGGTACAGCAGAAGGCAACCGTCTATCACCCAGAGCAGTTGGCCGGTGATGATGTCACGGTCACGAAAGGCACTCTGATCCGCCTGAAGAAAATCAAACGCCAACGACTCGGACGAGGAGTCGCGGCTCTCAGAATGAGGTTGGCGAGACGGTTTTCGGTCATCGGAGCATCGCAAGATTTCAAGATTACGATCAACGGCACCCCAGTGACAATCGAAGAACGAGGCGATCTCAGCGTGTGCCAGTTTCTTTGGCACTTTGGCCCCGATGTCCCTGAAGGAGGAACAAAGCCAAATATCGTCGAGCGGGAGCAACTCCTGCAACGGCTAGAAGGTTGGGATGGCCTTTGGGGTGTCAAAGGGTGGATTGGCACTGCGCGAGTCCCGAAGCAACTCGACAACGACGATGCTGGCAACCTGAACAGCATTGTCGTGTTCGCGCGAGGTCGCCTGTTCCACGAGAACATCCTCGACAAACTGAACGATGGCCGCCTCTACACCAAATATCTGACGGGCCAAATCGAAGCTGACTTCCTCGACTCTGACACCGACCCGGATATCGCCACGAGCGACCGACAGCGTGTCCAAGAAGACGACCCCCGCTATGTCCAACTCATCAGCTTTCTCAAACACCAAACCACCCTGATCGAAAAGCGTTGGAATGAGTGGCGGCGGAAACATGAGGTGAAGAAGGCCAAAGAGACGATTCCCGCATTGGCATTGTGGATTGGCGGATTGCCTGACGGGTATCAGGAAAGCGCCGAAGAACTGATTTCCAAAATCAGCGCCTTGCCTGTCGAGCAGGAAGAAGACCGGAAAGAGTTGTACAAGTACGGCATCTTCGCGTTCGAGCGGATGAAGTTGAGGGGGTCCGCAGAGAAACTCGTTGCGAGCATCGGGAACATCGACAAGCTGCTGAAACTGCTGGCCGACCGCGATTCGCTCGAAGCAAGCCATTACCGAGACATCGTGAAGTCGCGTGTTGATGCAATCCAACAGTTCCAGAAACTCGTTGATGGCGAAGCGAAAGAAAAGGTGTTGCAGAAGTACCTTTTCGACCACCTCTGGCTTCTCGATCCATCCTGGGAGCGAGCAGCAGGCAGCGAAATCATGGAAACGAGGCTCACAGAAGAAGGCGTGATTATTGCAGATCTCACTGAAAAGGAAAAGTTAGGTCGAGTCGATATTGCCTACCGCACGATGGCGGGCAAGCACATTATTGTCGAACTGAAGCGTGCGGATCGTCAGATGAAACTTCTCGAACTTCAGGAACAGGGCCAAACCTACGTTGACAAGCTGAGGAAAATTCTCCTCGCGCAGAACGAACCGACGCCGAATATCGAGGTCATTTTCGTCATCGGAAAGCCCATCGCCGAGGAGGCCAGCAACCCCGATAGATTGAAGTCGTCTATGGCTGCGGTGTCTCCCGGCAGTCGCGTTATCCACTACGACACCCTGATCAAAGGTGCACAGGAGTCGTACGCGGAGTACTTGGAACGCAGCAAAGAACTCGACAAGCTCGAAAAGATTGTGGGGATGCTATGAACACGAATACCACGGAGAAATCGCCGGTGGCGTGGCTTGTTCGAGCCAATGCTGCTGTTTCGAATCGCTTCTCCACCAGGCTGAATCTCCCGCCTCATCTTCTGAAAGGTGTCGAGAGCGGCAACGCGCTGTGCCTCGTTTCATCCGAGACGCCGGAGGTCATCGGAATAGCTCGCGTCTTCCGAGTTCGCGCCGAATCGGGTGGCACCCGCATCTACTTCGATGGTCACATCACGATTCAACCGGGGCGAGCGCTATCCGAGTTGGCCATCGAATTCCTCACAGATCGGCAGATTTCAAGACTGGAATGGCCCAAGTTCGAGCAAGTGCTGAATAGCACGGCGAGCGGCTCGTTCGATTCGTTTCCAGCGTTCAAGGGAACCACAGCGGACGAGCAAGCCTACCTCCGCGAACTTCTCCGAGTCGCTACGGTCGATGATCTCTTGGGGCCGGCTTGCGGCCCGACGGAAGAGATAGTCGGCATGAGTGTGCGCGATCGATACCTCGTCGGGAAACTCTCCCCGAGGGTTCGCGGCGAGGAAGAGGATGGCATCGAGGGGCTGAAGGGCGCTAAGGGCGCTCTGGCCGAGGAAGAGGGGGCAACCGGAGGGACGCCTCCGGCGGATCTCGTGCCGTTCGGTGAAGTCGGCGCGGGGAGGGACAAGGGCGGGCGACGCCGACTCCCTGGCGAAGAGTTCCCAGCTGCGGGCGGGGCATCCGACCCCGATGACGACGACACCCAAGCGATCGACGCATCGAAGAACCAGTCTTTCGTCCCGTCGTCGTTTGGCTTCACGTTTTGCGTAGACGGCAAGGTCGAGTCACTCGAACTCGAAGCGTGTTGGGGGCGGTACGAGCGAACGGAAAGCGAGGAACAGTTTGGCGAGAACGACAAACCGCTTCGTGCCTGGAAGCGCATACCTTCGGGAGGGCGCATCAGTCTGCCGATGACCAGCGGCCCGATCAAACCGATCGCTCCCGATCAAGCGTGTCCGCAGGTGGTCGTGCAGGGGACGATTCGACCGCCGCTGCCTTCGGGTGATCGTCTCGTCACGGTGTTCCTGGTCAACGACCAGCCGTTGCCAGAGAAGAATCAAGATCATGCGTGGGTGTTCCAACCCGAACTGATCGTCCGTTCTCCGAAGGGGGAAGCGGTCTTTCGCCGTCGTCCAGTCCTTGACAGCGATGGGCATGACCCGGAACGAGAATCGCTGGAGATGATCTATAGGCGACGTGTTGAGTTTGCAGTCGGGCACAGCGTCTCGGTTCATGCGACCCCTTCGGGCGAGAACGTCGAGCGAGCCACAGAGGTTCGCACGGTGTTCCTTCCGCAATACGAAGTGGCAGTCACCGAGACTCCCGGCCTTGACCCGGAAGACCGCCCCGCCATGAAGCGGATGGTCGAGGAGGGCTTCCTCGACATGGAGCAACTCGCCAGGCTCGATAAGGACGGCCTGGTCGCAGCGCTTTCGATCCTGACCGACGATTATCAAGCGTGGATATCCGAGCAGCGAAAACGGATCGGCGCAGATGTGGTCGGGTACGACGCCGCCGCGACGAAAGCAATGGATCGTTGCGAGGAGGCTCTCAAGCGTCTGAGAGAGGGGATTACCGTTTTGGCAGCGAACGAGAACGCTATCAAAGCTTTTCGCTTCGCAAACAAGGCGATGGCCACGCAACGTGTTCGGAGCATCTACGCGCTCAAACGACGGAGGAAAGAAGAAGTCGAACTTGAGGCGCTGAACGTTCGCAAGAATCGTTCATGGCGTCCCTTCCAGTTGGCCTTCATCCTGCTGTCGATTCCCGCCCTGGTCGATCCCAAGCACAAGGACCGCACCAAGCCTGTCGATGCAATTGCAGACCTTCTGTGGTTCCCTACCGGGGGCGGCAAGACGGAAGCCTATCTCGGTGTCGCCGCCTTCACGATGGCGATCCGTCGCCTGCAAGGAAAGCTCGGGGGGCTGGATGGCACGCGCGGCCTCGCCGTCATCATGCGATACACTCTGCGGCTCTTGACCCTCCAGCAGTTCCAACGAGCAACGACCCTTATCTGCGCGATGGAAGCGATCCGCAGGGAAGACGAGAAGACGTGGGGGAAGACACCTTTCAGCATCGGCCTCTGGGTCGGGATGAAGGTCACTCCGAACGACACCGAACAGAGCCACGAGTCCATTGAGGCCGAGCGAACTGGAAAACGTCCTACGAGCTCCAGCCCGGCACAGCTTACAAGTTGTCCGTGGTGCGGTTCTGAAATCGCCCCAGGACGAGACATCTACGTTTCGCGATTTGCTGCAGGTGAAGGCCGCACCTTGATCTATTGCGGCGACAAGATGGGGCGCTGCGACTTCAGCCGTGCGAAGTCGAAGGATCATGGCCTTCCTGTGCTGGTCGTCGATGACGAGATTTACCGCCGACCACCGAGCATGTTGATCGCCACGGTCGATAAGTTTGCGATGATGGCATGGCGAGGTCAGGTACGGACACTCTTTGGCCGGACGACGAAGGAATGCCCGCGTCACGGACTCCTCTGGCCGAATTCGGAATGCAACGGCCAACACCAGAAGAAGGGATCGCTATCGGCTGTCAAAGCCCTTGATGTCACGCCGATTCGCCCACCAGACCTGATCATTCAGGACGAGTTCCACCTCATCAGTGGACCGCTCGGCACGATGGTCGGACTCTACGAAACGGCAGTCGATGAACTGGCGACCTGGACACTGGATGGTGCAGCCGTCCGACCGAAAGTCATCGCTTCCACGGCGACGGTTCGCAAAGCCGCCGAGCAGGTGAACAATGTCTTCCTGCGAAAGGTCGCGGTGTTCCCACCACACGGCCTCGATGTCGAGGACAACTTCTTCTCTGTTCAGCGGCCCATCGAAGAGAAGCCAGGGCGGATGTACATGGGCATCTGCGCTCCGGGTGCCGCACGACCCGCAGTTCTCATTCGCCTCTACACAGCGTTGTTGACGGCAGCACAGTCCTTGTTCGAGCGGTTCGGAGCAGCAGCCGATCCCTGGATGACGACCGTTGGTTACTTCAACTCCCTTCGGGAGTTGGGCGGTATGCGACGACTGGCCGAGGACGACGTCCAGACTCGTGCCTATCGTGTGCAGATGAGTCGGGTCGCTCGTCCCGGACTCTCGCAACGCAGCGTTAAGAACGTCGACGAACTCACGTCCCGCGTGTCTAGCAAAGATATTCCACGTAAGCTTGACCAACTCGAAGTCGCCTTTGCAGGCGAGTTCGATCCGGCAAAGAGAATGCATGTCGTCAAGCGGGTGAAGGATGAGGCCCAAGGCATTGATGTCGTGCTTGCAACTAACATGCTTTCCGTTGGCGTTGACGTGAACCGACTGGGACTGATGGCAGTGAATGGACAGCCAAAGAGCACCGCGGAGTACATTCAGGCTACGAGCCGTGTCGGTCGCTCGTTCCCGGGGCTTGTCTGCACTGTGCTCACCTGGACACGCCCTCGTGATTTGAGTCACTTCGAGACGTTCGAGCATTATCACGCAACGTTCTACAAGCATGTCGAGGCGCAGTCGGTGACGCCATTCGCTCCGAGAGCACTGGACCGTGGACTAACGGGCACGATGGTGAGTTGGCTCAGACTCCTCGACGAACACTACAACCCAAACCTCGGTGCCGAGAGGATGGACAGCGCCGCTCGGAGCGAGGTCGGCCAAGCGAAGAAAGTCTTGTCCGAACGAGGATGGCGTGTCACGGGTCAGAAGCCCATTCAGCAGTTGACGGAGGATATGGTCGAAGAGCGTTGCGACGAGTGGGTGAAGGAAGCGACTCGTGGCGGAAGACGACTCGGCTACGAAGCGGGGAAGACACGAAAGAAAGGCGAAGACGACATTGCGGCCCTCCTTAAGAAGCCGGGTGTACAAGCATGGGATCACTTCACGGTGCCGATGTCGCTCCGCGAAGTCGAGCCGGGTGTTCGGCTCGTCATGTTCACGGACGGATTACCCGAGGGGCCAGCCTGGAAGCCACGCCTCGCTGACGACGCCGCAGGAGGTGATGCGTCATGAGTCACACACTTGTAGTCGGCGATGTCCGACCGAGCCAACTTCTCTGGACATATGGCCCCGGTGCGCTGGTCGATCTTCCCAATCTGTCGGTCGTGACGATGGGATTGGACCGCTGGGAGATCGGGCGCTGCCCGCCCATTGAGGAAGCGCGGCTCCTCGAAGCTGTACGGCGCGTACTCGGTCAACAGGTCGAGCGGCTGCGTATGCCTCCGATCATCAAGGAGGAGAACGCAAGTCCCTTCACTCCGGAAGGCAAGATTGGCGTTCCGGTCAGGCCGTTTCCCCGATGGCTTCGGTGTGTTCGGTGCGGTCTCCTCGCAGAATTCGATTCGGGGCTCTTCACCATCAAGGAGAATCCTTACCGCCCGGATCAGACGCATTTCATCCATACGAGTTGCGAGAAGGGTTCGCACTCGGATGCCGTCCCTGCGCGATTCTTGCTCGCATGTCGGAACGGGCACCTTGATGACTTCCCGTGGCACTGGTTCGTGCACGGCGGCTCCGCGACCTGTAAGGGAACATTGCGATTCTTCGAGCGCGGAGCTTCTCTTCAAACCGAGAACCTGTGGGTGAAGTGCGATACGTGCGGTTCTGCGCGCTCCCTGGTCCATGCGTTTGGCGAGAAGGCAAAGGACAACATCCCCGCTTGTCGCGGACGGCACCCTCACCTGGATACCTATGAGGATAACTGCGACCAGCCCGCAAGAGCCGTGCTGCTCGGCGCGACGAATAGCTGGTTTCCAATCACGTTGTCGGTGCTCGCGATTCCCCATACGGGTGATTCCGTTGCGCAAATCGTAGAGGATGGCTGGCAGTACCTGGGCGATGCCGAATCCGAAGGCGAGGTTGCAACGATCCAAAAGACGCTCAAGAAGGGAGGGATACTGGCGGGAATCGACCAGTTCAAACCGAGCGATCTGTGGGCCGCGATCCAGAAGAAAAAGAGCAATGATACTAGTAGAGAAGTGGTGGCGAGCGAAGACATCAAAGGACCGGAGTGGCGAGTCCTTACTAATCCGAATCCTCCTGCCGATTGGCCGCACTTCCTGAGCGAAAGGGTGGATGCACCGCCGAGTTGGTCCTCGGTCATCCCGGAGATCCTTCTACTGAAGCGCCTCCGCGAGGTAAACGCTCTGATCGGCTACACGCGAGTCGAGGCTCCCGAGGAGACGGACGATCCCGACGAACGGCCACCTATGGCGGCACTTTGCCGGGGAGTCCCGCAATGGGTTCCTGCAACTGAGGTTCACGGCGAGGGGATTTTCCTCCGGTTTTCCGAGCAGGCTGTTGCCGCATGGGAAAAAAAGGCGACCGTCATCGCACGGGATAAAATGCTGAGAGCGGGGCACGCCGGATGGCGCAATGCCCGACAACTCGACCCTTCCGCTGGGTTCCCAGGAATCCGTTATGCGATGCTGCACTCCTTCTCGCATCTCCTCATCCGCGAGCTCGCCCTCGAGTGCGGCTACAACGCAGCGAGCATTCGTGAACGGATCTACGCAAGCCCGGAGAGTGGGGAACCGATGGCTGGAATCCTGCTCTACACGGCAGCAGCCGATTCGGACGGCACACTCGGCGGCCTCATCGAACTCGGAAAGCCTGCCAATCTCAACAGGCTGATCACTCAGGCGCTTTATCGAGCGACGGTGTGCAGTTCGGACCCGCTGTGCTCGGAACATGACCCGGAACAGGATCGGAGCCTGCATTCCGCTTCATGCCATGCTTGCACCTTCGTTGCTGAAACCTCGTGTGAGAGGGGAAACCGATACTTGGACCGCGCCCTCCTTGTGCCGACGTTCGATTGCACCGAAGCGGCCTTCTTCCCAAGCAGAGGAGGGAAGAATGGCTGAACTTTGGGAGACAGTAGCCTCGCTCGCGCTGGCATTGCACAGTGATCGAATCGAGGCTATCGCTGCAATGGTTAGCGGGATCCCCGAATTCAGGCAGTATCCCGACACCGATGCCGCGTTCGGCCCTGGTATCGATCCAGTGCTCATCGATAAGCTCAAGAAGGCTTGGGCGAACGAACCCGATGTGCCTGGGCGGGAGATAAGCTCTGCATTGAGGGCAGCAGCTCGCACGGCAGCGATGGCTGAAGCAGCGGAGACGATTGACCTTGTATGGACCGGACCGAAAACGGGACTGATTCCGACCAGGAACACCGAACAGGCAATCAAAGAAGTCATCGAACACGCCGAACGTGACGTCTTCATCGTCAGCTACGCTTTCCACAACGCAACAACTATCGTGGAGAGTCTGAACACTGCGGTCGCGCGTGGTGTAGCGGTTCGTATTCTCCTTGAGTCTTCGATTGAACAAGGTGGGGCAATCAGCGGCGACGGTCTCGGTGCGATGCGACGAGCCGTGCCATGCTCCGAACTCTACATCTGGCATCCGACCGAGAAAGCGAAGGGTTCCGGCGGCTTTTCGGCTTCGGTTCACGCGAAGTGTGCGGTTGCGGATTCCTGCATCGCTTTCGTTACCAGTGCGAATCTGACCTCCGCAGCAATGGAGAGAAACATGGAGTTGGGGGTATTGGTCCGGGGTGGTGTGACACCACATCGGTTACATTCCCACCTGCGGGCACTGATTCAAACTGGAACAATAGTGGCTTGGAAGTAAAGGCCCTGTCACGCGGGCGAAAAGAAAGCCGTTAATCGTACTCGTCCACAATGCAGGAGAAGATGGGGTTCACGCCCGAACCCCATGACCAATTCGGCAGATCACTTTTAGTTACAGTGCTGCGGAAACCACAGATCGAAAGGGCAGAAGCCCTTCGTTCTTGAGCCGAGTAAGTTCTTCGTGAGAGACGAGCCATTCGCCACCCTTACCCCGGCCGCACGGCTTCTTCTTCGCCCGGATGCGGCCCTGCCGACACCATTCTCTGACTGTGTACTCTGCACGCCCGAGGAGTCCACCGACTTCAGCGGTCGTGTACCATTCCTTTATCGTCTGCTGCTGAACCAGCGTGGCCAGCATCTGCTCGATGCGCTCCAGCCGTTCTTCGACGCTCATCGCGGCACCACTGGGGTGGTGTAGCTGACTCGCGCTGAGCGTGTTTCTGGCTCTAGTCGCGTCATTGACAACCTCTTTCTCCAGACCTCATGTAAACCATCGCGGGGAGTGTAATCCCGTCCCCCTTTACTTCCCACGAACCCCCCCTCCGCATGGGAAAGAGTCTGTTAGGGCTTGTGGCCGCCGTGGGGCAGCTACGCCCGTGATCCGGTAAAATTGAGCGTGGCGGGATATGCAACCGTTATCAAACGGGCACGCCTTCGCCCCGCGGAAGGAGGAGTTATGAAGGTCGGTGCGATGAACCATCCGGCGAAAGACCCGCTCGGCGAAATCGAGTGGATCGGCACAAACGCCTTCGACTTCGTGGATTTCACCCTAGAACCGCCCGGGGCCGATCCCGAGCAGATCGACCCACGGGCCGTTCGTGCGGCACTTGATCACCACCGCCTCGGCGTCGTGGCACACACTGCCTGGTATCTTCAGTTCGGCACGCCTTTCCGCCACATCCGGGAGGCTTACTTGGCGGAGTTCCTGCGGACCTTGCCAGTGGCCCGCGACATCGGTGCCACGGTCCTGAACGTCCACTATGGCAAGCCGCCGAGCTTCTTTCCCAGGGAGCAGGTCGTTCAGTGGCACGTCGAACTCCTGACGCCCTTGTGCGACAAGGCAGCGTCTATGGGGGTCACCATCGTCCTGGAACACCTCCCCTTCGGCGGGAGCGATCAGTTGGAGCACATCGCCGAAATAATGGAGCGGGTTCCGCTCCTTCGGTTTCATCTCGACAGCGGTCACGCCAAACTGGAGCGCGGCTACGACCGCTGGGACGAGTACCTGTCGCTCCTGGGTAATAAGCTCCTGCACGTACACATCTCGGAAAACGACGGCACGGCGGATCAGCACCTGCCACCCGGTGCTGCACCGCGAAGCACGACCGACTGGCCGGACCACATTCGGAAGCTCAAGGCGACCGGCTACGACGGGACGATTACTCTGGAAGTCTTCTCGCCGCAAAAAGAGTATCTGTTCGCAAGCCGCGACTTGCTGCGAAAGTGGTGGGACGAGGCGTAGTCCCGCGGAGGCTCATCGGTCCAGCATGTCCAGCGAATGAACGGAGCCGGGGGTTTCATCCTCCCCCGGCCCAGAACCGGCACATCTGATGGGCCGTCAGCGGCTCACTTCGTCACGGTTTCCCCTTCCCACAACACGGGGTCTGTTCGGCTCGTTCGTCGTTCTGACGTTACTGCCGTCACGGTGTTGCACCGGTGTCAGCCTCACGCGTCGGTAGTCGTCCTCCGTCCACGGGAGAAGCTCCTGGTGATCCTTCGGGCGTGGCAAGAAGTTCGACACGTCGGCACGAGCGAGGCAACGCGCTGTCGCGATCTCGGTACCCGGAACCGCGTAGGTGTACGCGTCCGTGTACGGGGTGATGAAGACACCACTCACGCCCGCCCTGGGCGATGGCGGCGGCAGTTGCATGAAGTATTCGGGCAGCAGCGCCCGTCGCTTCGCGATGCTGGTCGAGGTGTTCTTCCCGCCGGGGCCGACGCCCTCGGTCGTTTCTTCAAACTCCACCTCGCCGACCAGCTTCGACGCCCACTCCGCGCTAACGTCACCGCCCATCCGGCAGAGCGCCCAATTCCAGATGTTGTCGTTGATCTCGTCCGCGATGTGGTCGCCGACGGCGGCTTTCATCCCGGAAGGCGTCTGATAGCCGCCGCAGAAACACGCTCCTTTCGAGCGAGCCGTGTTGAGGAACCGGGACAGGCCGTCCAGTTGTCCGAGTTCTCGAACCTCATCGACGATGAGCCACGTTCGCCGCGTGGGGCTGTCGCTCCCGCGAAGAATCAGCTGGGTCGCCCGGGTGAAGAGGGCGCGGTTAATCGCGTCCATCTGCACCCGGATCGAGTCGTCCTGCCCGAGCAGCAAGACGTACTCGCCGCGAATCCAGTGTTCCAGACTCACCTTCTCGGCCGCACGGTGCCAGCACGCCGCGATCGGTCGGTAGCGACGCATCCAGTTGGCCACGGTACTCCGCACGTTGGCGAACGTGTCCTCGGGCTGGAAATACTCCTCGACGAGCCCCGCCGTCTCCGGGTAGCGTTCCAGAGCCTGCCGGAGCAACTCCATCCGTTCCATGATGAAGATCGCGTCCCTCAAATCCCATTTTCCGGGGGCGGATTTTGAGAGGAAGGTGAAGACTCCGGCGAGTAGCTGCTGGGCCGCGATGGAGAAGTAGGGGTTCTTGCTCTCTTTCTCCTCGGGAATCAGGACCGCTGCCACCTGCTGTGCTGCCGTGGCGCTCGTGATGTCCGCCGCCAGGTTCCAGGCGCACCCGCGAATGTCGAGCGGATGAAGTATCCGCACTCTGGGACCGAGCCCGAGGCCGTAAAGGAAGCTGAGGAGCTCGGTCTTGGGATCGTAGACCAGTGCACGCTGGTCCGGCTTCCGGCCGATCCACACGAGTACGCTCGCCATGAACTGAAGAAGCAGGTTCGTTTTCCCGCTGCCCGTCATCCCGGCAGCGAGGAAGTGGCGAGGCCCCGACGACCACGGGAGCCCGACGCCACCCCACCTGATCTCCGGTTCCCCCGGCTCCTGCTGGGTGACGAGCTTCTGTCGCGCCTCTTTTACCGTTCCCACCCGTCGGCCGCGAAGGATCGAACTCGTTTGACGGAAGACGAGCTTCCGCCAGCCGACGTAGGCACAATACCCGAGGACCGAAGCCACGCCGACGCCGAGAAGCATCCGCATCTCGCTCGTGTCCCCGAGTCCGAACGGCACGCCGTAACTTCGGAGATATTTCAATGTCGCAAAGAAGCCGATGATCAATCCCCACGCGAGGATCGTGTGCATTTCCAGGAGCAGCTTGAGACCGCGAAGTTTTGCCTCCGGGCGTCCTCCCTTGCCGCCAGGCGTCACGGCCGCCTCATCGAACCGGCAGTACCTCTCCAGAAGTGTCTTTGCGTCTTTCTGAAGGAAGTATCCGGCCAGAATTGCCACCCCCGCTGAGAACCAGACGGGCCAGGAGAGCGGCAGAATGGTTGTTGTCATCATGAACAGCCACGCCGCGAAAAGCCACGGGAGGGCAAACCTCCCGACGGCCGCGACGACGGCCTTGAGTAGCTCAAGCATCGTCTTTTCCTTTCCTATTTAAGGCGAAAGCGGAACAGGCCTCAGGCGACCGCTCCGCTCTTTGGCTTCACCGTTCGCGGGTGAAGGTGAGTTGCTTTCCCGCCAACGTCACGTCCAAGACGTTTTCACGAATCCGGTACGACCACTGATCTTTCCCGAGGAATGTGACCGTTCCCGTCTCAACTTGTAATCCAGCTTGATAGAAGGTGAGGGTGCCGTCCGGGTCGAGGCGGAACGCTCCGCGCCCGCCCCCAACGAGGCGTCCCTTTCCATTCGGTTCCATGACATAGGTTGACTGCGAACAGTTCCCGCTCTGCTCGAAGCGAATGACCGTCACGCACTTCACGCCCGCGACCGTGACCGGGGCTGACCACGCTGCCCCGTTCAGTATGTCCGATTTCACGGCACCGGACTTCCGCCGGGTCTCGGGCGAGTCGGAACCCTGAAGGAGGGTCTCGACTGCCTGACGAAGCTCCTCGGCCAGCGCCTTGCAGCGAACGCCGTGCTTATTCAGCCGTGCCGCGAGGGCTCTGCGTTCCGCCTCACCAAGCGAGCCGACGGACAGCGCGTCCTGGAGCCTTTCGAGGAAGAGGTTTCCTTCCTCGATGACCTCGGCCTTCGCTTCGGTACCGGCAGGCATTCCGATCTTCCGCTCACGCTCGGCCACGTCCGTGGCCTTTCGCTCGTAAGCCTTCGCCAGTTGAAGGTAGTCTTCCCTGATCTCTTCCGACCGTGCCTGCTCGGCGTGGGACTTGTAGAGAGCCGCAACCTCACGGTAGTTGTCGGCTTCCTTCTTGAGCGTGGCCTTGAATCGGTGAAGGTTCGTACTCATCTCTTTTCGGTCGGCCAGCAGCTTCTTCGCCGATGCGAGAAGCTCGCCGGCTTCGGCGCGGAGAACGCCGTCCGAGGCGACTTCTTCCGCGAGCCTGAAATCCGTCCGGCACGTCGCCAGGCGCTCCACCATCATTGTCCATTCCCGCTCGGCATCGGTACGCTGGCGGGTCGTCTCTTTCGCAAACTGAAGGGCCGGTTCCGGAAGTTTGTCCGCAGGGGGTTCATCCCCGGCGACGAGTCCCCGGCCACCGAAGGCCAATACGCAAAGGGCGGCCAGAGCCGCCGGTATCGCACGTCGCACGTTGGTACTCCTTGCCACGAGATCGTGGCGCATCAAAATGCCCTCCCCCCGGGCGGAGGAAGGGCACGCTGATTACTTCACTCTTTACTTGGAGCTCGACCCGGCTTGGGAACCGGACTTGAGCTTGTCGCGGAAGGCTTTGAGCTGCCGCTCCAGTTCGTCCGAGCGTTCCGTGTGCTTTCGCAGCACCGACATCAACTCCCCGTAGCGGTCGCCACCGTCGCCGGACAACCCCGGCAGCGCGTCAAGCGTCTTGCAAAAGTCTTCAAGGAACGTCAGTTCTTCCCGGAGCAGTTCGGCCACCTTCTTCGTGCCTTGCTCCAGGCCCAAATCCTTCGACCGCTGCTCGGCCTTCGCCGCGAGTTCCTCCCAGATGTCGGCACTGAGGTGGTAGCGTTGTTTGATGACGGCGAACTTCATCGAGTCCGCCTTCTCCCGCATCGCTTTCGCTGCGGCCCGGTAGTATGCCGGGGCTTTTCGCAACGTGTCGTCCAGGCCTTCGCTCGCCTTGCTCCACTTGTCGTGGAGGGCGAGCAGGTTCCGGCCGCTCTCCATGAGCTTCCCGCAGTAGCCGCGGAATGCTTCCAGCGACTGGCCTTCCGGAAGCACGTTCAGGGAGGCGGGGTTGTACTGTTCGACAGCCTTCTGCAACTTCTGAGAAAGGTCCGTCCAAATCTGCTCGTCCTGGTCAAGCTTCCTGGCGGCTCGGGCCGCGAGTTCGAGTTCTGGTTCGGAACCCGGCTCGACCTGTTTTCCGGGAGAGGCGTCGGCGGCAAAGACTGCCGAGGCACCGACTCCGATCGCAACCGCCAAAAGGGCCAGCGCGGCCCGAAAACCTGTCATGGTTGTTACCCTTCCTCGTGAGGGAAGAAGGTCACCCGACCACCGGGCTACCTTCTCGCTCGATTGCGACGCTGGGCTTCCTTCCAAAGCCACGGCGTCTCTTCACCACCTACTTCCCGCTCGAATACTTGATTCGTGGGATTTCTACCGTCGTGCCGAGACTCGTCGCTGTTCCAGAAGCGAACACCCAGGACGACGAGCAGGATGACGACAAGGGCGCATGCAACCGTCGCCCACACTTTTCGCGGCACACGAACCGCTACGGACCGCAGCGGCTCCGGGACTACGACGAAGTTCTGTGCCCAACCGCGCGGTCGAAGTACCCGGTAGTAGCAGTACCGGAGCCGCGGCCCGAGCTCGTCCCACTCGGCTTCCGCCTCATCGAGCGCCCGGTGCCAGTCGTCGGCAGTCGGGCGACAGGTCGGGTTGGCGTGTCCCGCCTCGAAACAATCCCGCATGAGTTGTTGGATTCGAGGGGAGAGACTTTCGAGCGGTGGGGCCTGTCGCCGCGGCCGGTACGCGCCGTTTCGTTTCGTGCTGTACGGCCACTGACCCTGTGCAATCCGCTGCGCCTGGGTTTGCCGTGCGGCGTTGCCGACGTACCGCGCGGCGAACGGGTGATTGCCGTCCATGAGGAGCAGGAAGATCAACACCGAAAGACCGAAGGCGTCGTGGTGCGGATTCCGGTCAACGTCACTGAACGACGTTCCAATTTGAATCAGTTCCGGCGGTGTGAACTCGGGCTTTCCGACCTGACAGCGGAAAAGCTCGTGTTGCGTTCGCACCTGAATCGAGTCGGTATCGACAACCGCTACGGATGTATCCGGCCCGATGAGGATATTGAACTCATTGAGATCACCGACCACATAACCGTGTCGGTGGAAAGCACTGACGGCGAGGGCGATGTTCTTCGCAGCACGGAGGAGACACCGATGCTCGGCCCACCTGGGCCGCGTGCCGGGATGGGACACCGTAAACAGCGGTTCCTTGTCCCGCACATAGGGCATGACGTAGCCAACACACTCACCGGCCTGGTTGAGTAGTCGGTCCTGCGGCCACGCCAGTACGACCGGGGCGTTTCCCATGATAATCGGTGGGTTGTCAAGCATGGCGCGAAGCTTCTCCGACCGCTCGCGCGTCGGGTGGGAAAACACCTTGGCGACGATCCCCGGTTCGCCCGATACCGGGTGGATGCTCCCTTCTCCCCCCTGCTTTATCGCGGGGAGAAGGGAGACCTCGGTGCCCCTCCCTTCAAGGAGAAGCCTCATGTGTTACGGCTCCCCCCATCCGGCCACGACGGGGTTGATGAGAGGCGTTCGGTCACCGATCTCCGTCCGGGAGATGTGAGTCAAGCTCTGGCTGACCCAGCGGAACATGCGGGCGAAGCTGAGCCCTCGGAGCTTCAGCGGCGGCCGTTTGGAGATGCGGGCGAGCCGCTGCATGTTGGCTCCCTCGACTCCGACCGCGAAGAATGCGATCCGCCGCCCTCGCTCCTGAGCATCCGCTTGCCGTATGCGCTGAATCGCACTCTCAAGCACCTCGGCCTCATCGGTGGGATCTCCGTCCGTCACCATGAAGACCCACGGCTCGTAACTGTCGAGATCGCTCGCTTCGTAGCGAGCCTTTCGCTTCTCCACCAACTCGTACGCCCGAAGGATGGCGGCACCCATCGGCGTGTCGCCGTCGGCCACGAGGACCGGCGGCTTGAACTCCGACGGGAGGGTGAAGTCCTGCGCGACCTCGACCTTCCCGCCGAAAGTGACGACCGCCAATTCCACCCGGCGGGCAGCCTGTTCGTCTTTGAGTAGCTCGGTCCGAATCGTTTCGAGACCGGCGTTCAGCTCGTGAATCTTGTCTCCGCTCATCGAGCCTGACACGTCGAGGAGCAGAACACATGGCACTCTGGGTTCCGGGTTGCCGTCGCGGAGTCGCGCGGCTGTACCCTTCACCACTCGCAGTTCATCCGACATGACTCGTTCCTTTTTGAAAGTCACGCACATCGAGGGAGCCGACGCCATCCGAACGTGACCGGCTACGACCGGCCCACTCCTCTCGGACTTCGGTCCCTCTCCCAGCCCTTCCCCGCGAAGGACCGTGAAAGTGGGAAGAATTCGCGGGTCACAGACCTGCCTGGAAAACGAACCGGCCCCCGACTGCGGATCGCAGGCGGAGGCCGGTTGAGAGATCAGGGACTTCGGGTGACCCCCGAAGGGGCCACCGTCTGATTTCACTAATTATTCTTCACCGGTCGGAAGGGGAGGGACGCCAACCGGCGTCTCGTCGTCGCCCGTGACCTTGAACCGAATTGCACACCGCAGATCGTTCCAGCACATCGGGCCGCTGAACGACTGGTCGCTGAAGACGACCGCGAAAACCTCTGCACGGTGCTTTCGACACCAAGAGCAGGCCCCTGGGCCGTAGCTCTTAAACTGTACACTGATCATGGTATTCCTCATTCCGCTGAAAATACTCGATGGAAGTGTCCTCGCCGGTCACTCTCTCCCACAGTCGTGAAGCAACCGGCCTCCTGTCTCTTTCCCCTTCTCCGAGGACGGCGTGGGAACCGTTTGAGTCACTTCCGAAGCACTCACGCCGAACTCACGAATTAGTTGGTGGACCCGGGCCAGAATAAACTCGAGGTTCCGCACGTCTCGCTCCGAGAGTACGAACTCCACCAGGTCCGGGCGATCGTCCGGATGATCCTCCAGAAAGGCCCCATCTCCGCGATGTATCGCGGTGATGGCGTACCCGGCAAACGGTTTGTCGTCGCAGTAAATCGTCACGGCGTGCCGGGCACCTTGTTGGTGTTCCAGTGAACCCGGCTCCACCAGACTGATGGCGATCCCCCAGCGGCCGGCACTGAGGGTGCAAATCTCTTCCACGGTTAACTCCTTCTGTCCGGCAGCAAAGAGGGACTGCCGGGCGGAAACGCCCGGCAGTCTGTGCGGCCCCGCATCACCGATAGAGTCCGCCCCGCAGTTCCCCTTTCGCCTCGCGAGCGAGCGAAGGGGGAAGACGGAACCACAAGCCGTCCGCCTCAATCGCGAGAGGGCTGGGCCGCCCCGTCTTTCGCCGCAGCTTGCGTTTGCCTAAGGGCCGGAGCCCGTGCCGCGCGCACACCCGCGGAATGGTCCCGCCGTCGTGAAGGCACTGGCAGAGCGTATCGGTGACCGACATCAACTGGAGCAGGTCGTAGATGTCTGTGTCGGAGAGGGTGAAATCGAACAGGCCCACGTAGTCCAATACTGTCGGCGCATCGCTCGGCCCGGCCTCTCGCTTTTGCACGGGGCAAAAGCCTTCGCACATGACTTGCACGCGGCCACAGAAGACTTTTATCTGGAGGTCGAGTTCCGGATCCCCGAACGTCCCCGGTTCGACCTTGCCCACCACGGCGGACCAGCGTCCGCCGCTTACCCTGAACATAGCTTTCATACTTTTCCCTGGAATCACTCGTGAAGTGCCCGGCGGGGCACCCGCCAATTGTCAGACTCGCTGCACCAGAACGGTACGCGACCTTATCTGTTCCTTTCCCTGCCGCTCCAGGAGGTCGTGGGAAAGATTCTTCTGCCGGCTGAGCTCCAGTTGCCTGCAGAGGTCTCGCAGATCGTCTCCCGCTTCCAACTTGTCGAGGAAGAACCGGGTGGTCCCCCGCGCCCGCGATGCCTGGACGTAGGACAACTCCCGGTCCTGGCCCGGCCCGCCGAGCAGCACGTAGGCGTTTTCCGTGGTCGCGCCCTGGGCTTTGTGCGTCGTCAGGGCGTAGCCGAGCTTGAGATGCGCGTAGTCCCGGACCGGCACCATCACGAGCTTCCCGCGGTCCAGTTTGACGGTCAGGATTCCGTTCGCCACGTCCACCTGGGTGACGGTGCCGAGCGAGCCATTCTGTACCCCGTACCGCTTCGAGTTGCGGGTAAAAAGCACCCGATCGCCATGGTGGAAGTCCGCTCCCGCAACCCCGAGCGCCTGCTTGCCGAGCCCGCCAGTCAGCATCCGCTGCGTTTGCGCCATCCGGTTGAGAAGCGAGGCGTCGGCGTTGCTGGACGCGAGGATCAAGTGGTCACGCGGGTTGGTCGCGCCGTCCCGCTTCCACCTCTTGACGAGTGCCTGCATCGCCCCACGCCGATCATCCGTCACCGTGATGAGGCCGCGACTCGCGTACTCCCGAAGGGCTGCCCGCCCCGCGCCCCCGGCGATCTGTTTGACAGCCTCACGCGCCCACGGCTCCCGCTGACGCCGAATCTCCGTGAGCGTTGCTCGCCCAAGCCGATTGCCGATTGAACCGAACGGGCCGCCCGCGTCGATGGCCTGGAGTTGCTTCTCGTCGCCAACGAGGACGAGGCGAGCGCCTGCCGCAAGTACCTTCTCGGTAAGTTGCTGCATCTGCCGGGTGCCGACCATCCCCGCCTCATCGACCACCAACACGCTCTTGGGCGTAAGCCGGATCGGTTCGACCGACCATGTGCTCTTGCCCAGTGCCGCCCGTCCCATCTGGCGGGCGTGGTCCTTCAGCGTGTCGAACGGTCCCCGGTCGAGCTCCCCCCGGTAATCGACTTCGGGAATCCCGAGGAGCTTTGCCAGCGTGTGGCTCTTGATCCCGGCACCCTCCACAAGCCCTTGAGCCGCTTTCCCGGAGAGACAAGCTCCAAAGACCTCGAACCCTTCGCGTTCAAACGCTTCCCGCGCCGCTCGGAGCATGGAGGTTTTGCCCGTCCCGGCCATCCCGGAGACGAGGTGGATGGACCCGTTCGACTGCGTGAGATGCCGGAGTGCTTGCCTCTGCTCGTCCGATAGCTTTCCCTCAACCGCGCGGACGGTTTTTTCCGCAAGAGGCGTAGAAGGAAGACTCCGGAGCGACTCCACCTGCGTGAGCAGCTTCGCTTCCAATGCCAGCATCTCGCGGGTCGTGTAGCGAATCTCGCCGCCCGCACTTCCCAGACAGACGAACTCCGGCGACCGGCTTAGTTCCTGCTTGATTATGTGGCGGAGCGCCGACGTGGGAATGCCCATCGTCTGGGCCTCTTCCGCCGCCCGCCGCACCAGTTCCCGTTCGGGGAAGTGGCTTTCCTGCCGCGTGATCCGCTCGACCGCTTTCTGAATGCTGACCCCAACACGCGCGGCCAGGTCCTGTCGCGGCGTGTGCCGACCGAGCAGCGAGCAGACGCTTTCGGGGGTGACGCCGTGTTTCCGACCAACCTCTTGCCATGCCGGAAGGAGTTCGGAGCGCGGCCGATGTTCCTTGGCCGTCCGTGTCGCAAGCGTGACCTTTGCGGCAGCCTTGGCTCCGGTCGCACCACTCGCCGTGAGCGCCTTCTCGACCTGCTCCCGCCGTTTCGAGAAGTCATCGATCAGCTGGGCGGGTATACCCTGAACCTCGAACCAACTCTGTCGCCGATCCAGCACGACCCCCAGTCGCTTTTCAAGCTGGTTGGCAAGTTCGGCCCGGTAAACCGCACCGGCGGCGAGCTTGTGGGCATAGAACGGCTGACTGAGGATCGTCCCGGTGGTTCCGTCTTCGCGCACGCCGACATTCAGAACGAGGCAGTGCGTGTGAAGCTGCGGGTCCTGTGCCCGGCTCGTGCCGTGGTCGAACGTGGCGACTACCAGCTTCGTCGGTTCCTTCGTTTGTCCGCCTCGTCCCCGTCGGGTGAAGGAAGCGGCGTCCTGAAGGTAGTCGAGGGCCTCGCGGACTGCGGCGGTCTGCGCTTCCTGAATCGCCCGTCTCGCCTCCTGATCGGCCTGCGACCAGAGTGCCGACACGGACTTTGGCGAACTGAAAGTCAAATCCCAACCCGGTTGATGCTTTGGGCTACCGGCTCCCTGAATCAGCGGTTGAGCGCCGTCCGGAGAGAAGCCGCGAAGAAGTTGCTTGAATTCTTGCCCGCTCACCTGCGCCGCGAGTCCGAGACGCTCGGCCCCCTTGCCGAACCAATGCCCCGGCGGCTCGCCGCCCTTCAGGTAATAATCATCACGGGCGAGGGCCAGGTAGTAGTTCCCCTGACCCCCGGAAAGTGCCGCAATGGATAACACGGTCGAATCTCCTCACGAAAGGTTGTCGCGCACGAACGCTTCCGCATCCTCGACACTCGCCTTCCCGGCGTCCGCGAGGATGGCGACCAGCCCGATCTTCCACCGTTTGTCGAGAAGGAGGAGGAGCTGCCTGATTTCCCGGACCTCTTCGAGGAGCAGGCGTGCCTTCTCATCGTTCAGCCCTTCCTCGGTGATCTGCCGAAGGCATTCGCTTCGGGTGACGCTGCGACTCTTCGCCTCGTCATCGAGGCGTTTCAGAAGTGGCGGTTTCAGCCGGACCCCGACCGTGGTGGTGCTTTCTTTCATCGTTTTCCCTCTTGGATTTTTGGCTTGGTGTTGGGCCCCCGACCCGAAAGGTGGAGGTTCCCCCGGAAACTCTTCCCGTCTCGGGCACGCCAGCGTGGGAAAGAGACTTTGAGCCTGACCGCACAGCCAGGAAGGTGAGGGGAGTAGCCCTACGGGTTGAATGGCGGCGGCATTTCTGGGAGCATGAACAGCATGAAAGACGTTACGACTCGCCAAGCCCAGGCCGGCGAACCGCAGAACATCTGGGAGGAATTCGGCCTCACGCGCCCGGGGTACGAGGAGGAGCACGCGGCCCCGCCCGTGGACCGGGAACGGCTTCTCGCGCTCGTGGAAAAGCGAATCCCGGAGGAAGAACGGCGCGAGATCTACCGGCTCACGATCCGGTTTCGGTCGTGGGCGGAGGCTCTTGCCGAGATTGATGCGGAAAAATTGCGAACAGAGATGAGCGAAGCAGGCCCACTCGGCCAATCATGAACTTCGCAGCAGTTACGGAGGGACGAGCGCCGCCCGTTTCGGCGCTCGTCCAGACGGGCCTGACTTCTTACCGACGTTTCCGCTTCTTTAACTTCGCTTCGAGAACAATCCTTGCCTGCTCGACGGCGTATCGCACCTGCTCGAAGCTGAGCCCCAACTTCGCGGCGATCTCCGGGTAGTTGTAACCCTCCACTGCGGAAAGCCGCATCACCACCCGTTGCCTCGGATCTTCCAGCCCGTCCACCAGCATGGCGATGTCGAGCCGGAGGTCCATCAGCTTATCTTCGTCGTCCGGCTGCCAGTCGAGAGCCCCGGTGTCGGAGAGTACCTTGACATCCTTCCGCGGCTGCTTCCACTTCTGCTCTTGCCGTCGGAGTCGCTCTGCGGCACGGATCGCCTTGTACTCGATGATCCGCCGCCAGTACGGCCCGACCACTCGCTCCGGGTCGCAGCCGAACATCCCACTCCGCCTGCACGACTTGATCAGTTCGCAGAACGTCTCGCTTCGCCAGTCGTTCCGAACGTCCCAATCCTGAGCGATCTTTTCTTCCCAGCCGAGTGGTAGCCACGGCATTCGAGGGCTGTACCCGTTCGGCTTGTCCTCACTTTTGACCCGGCTCGGTTTCGCGGCCCAGCCGCCTCGTTTCCTTGCCAGGTAATCTTTTTTCGTCACGCACCAGACGAGTCCGAGGATGTACGGGCTTTTCGCCACCTCATCAGCAATCGCCTGGTTGCTGGCATCGTCACGTTTCAGCCGGAGGAGAGTCTGTCGAAACTGCTCTTCCGACTCCGACCAATCACCCCACTGACCATCACCTCGTTGCTTGTCCATCTCCGACACCTGTTCTCCCGTGGTGTCGGCAGGCCTCCGGTGGAGGCTCCTGCCGCCACACGAGGGATTTCGTTGTTTTCTAACCGAAGATCAGTTTTGTCCGATGCAGAACTGCTTCAGATGGACACGAGGCAGTTCCACGGAAGTGTCGCAACGCGGCTTCAAAATTGGGCAATCGTCGTTGTCGAACTCCGGCATCCCGCCGGCTTGCCACTCGTTCGAGCCTGCGATACGAGCCTAAATAATCATTGAGCCGTCCGCCCCTCTGTCAACTAAAAATTTTGCCACCGGTCGCAAACATCTGCTGACAAAGACCTTGCGACATCAAGCCGCACACGGAGAGTCCTTGTTGGATTCCTCCGTCCCACAAGATCTTCTCGACCGCTCATGTCTCGCCACCCGTCGGCCGTAACCGCAGCTTTGCAGCGTAAGTGAGTTGCGCGATACGAATGCCCACCGCTCCTCTCCCTGTCGCTGACTCGCCTCGATGCTGACCTCTCGGGCTCCTCCACTGCGCTTGCGGAGGCAACCGGCCGGTGGGCGAAGTCGTTAGTCCGTTCGGCTCTCGGAAGCGGCTGTCTGATAACACGAGTGCCAGACCGGTCTGGAACTTGAACTGGGCCGTGAGGCCAGGCATGCCTGTCTGTTGTCACTTCCGAGCCGCGTTGGTCAGCGTTTGTGGTCGAGTACCGGATGCACTCTTGCCCAGATCGCGTCTTTCTGCCGAGTCTGATTTTGCTGTGGTGAGGCGCTTCGGTCGTCTTTCCCTTTCGGTTGGCCGCACGGTCTTCGCTCCGGTCGCTGCTCAAGGGCCACGCCAGCAAGCTGTCATGCCCCTTGAGGCGGGCGCTCCCGCCGCTACGCCTCTCTCTGCCCGGCGCGGGCTGGCGGGACCTTTCTCCCGTTCCTGACCCGTAGCCGGACGGGGCAGCCGTGTTCGTCAGCCGTGGGTGAACGAACTCCGTTGCCCCCTCCGAACGGGTCAAACCTTCGGAACGGAAAACAAGTAACCGCCAGCCGAGCGGGGGCAGAGGCTGGCCGACGAAAAAAGGAAAGACCATGACGAAAGCGAAACCCACCACCGAAATCCGAATAGGCAAGATCAAAGCCGCCGTATGGGCCAACGAGTCCGAGAACGGCATCCGGTACAACGTCACCTTCAGCCGCCTCTACAAGGACGGCACGGGTTGGAAACGATCCGACAGTTTTGGCCGCGATGACCTCCTGGCCCTCGCCAAGCTCGCCGACCAAGTCCACTCGGTGCTCTATCAATCGCTCCCCGAGCCGGAAGAAGAGCCAACCGCCTAACTGAACAACCACCGGCCGGGTTCACCCCCGGCCACATTTTTTGGAGGAACCAGACATGATCAGCACGAAGCAAATTCTCGACATTCAGCGCGGAGCCGTCGTGGCGACAATCCGACGAATTCACACGCATTCTACCGGCAATGCAGTCCGACGAAAGTGGCCCGTCAGAAGCGGTGGGCGCGAAACGCCGGTGTACGCCAAACTCCCCCGTGCCCCGAAGAACGCGAGTCCCGTACCGGACCTCACAAGCCTCTATCACAAGAGCGATCCCGGAAACTACGGGAGCAGACGCTACCCCGGAAACTGCTCCGGCAACCTCATCAAGGACCTGCTCCGGTACTTCCGCCCCCGGAACGTCATGGACCCGATGACCGGCTCCGGCACCTGCCGCGACGTATGCCGGGAACTGCGGATTCCCCACTTCTCAGTAGACCTGAAAAGCGGCTTCGACGCCTGCGATCCCGCGAACTACCCGGCCGAGAAGTTCGAGTTCGTGTGGATTCACCCGCCTTACTGGCGGCAGAAAGTCTACAGCCACGATCCCCGCGACCTGTCCACGACACCGACGCTGGACGCCTTCCTGAAGCGTTACGAACTGCTCATGCGTAATTGCGCTCTGGCACTCGGCCCCGGCGGGCGACTGGCCGTCCTGATGGGAGACTACTCCGACCGCGACGCGGGATACGTCCCGTTGACGTGGCACACCAAGCGGCTTGCCTTCGAGGTCGGGTTGCGGCAGTGCTGCACCGACATCGTCCGGTTCAGTCACGGCGCGAGCAGCAGCCGCAAAGTCTACAGAAGCAGCTTCATTCCGGGCCTGCACGACACCTGCATGATCTTTGCCAAACACGAATAGCGACGAACCAGAAAGGAAATTACACATGAATCGTATCAGCACCATCCTGGACGACATAGCCAAAGAGCACCTGGGCGTGTCGACGCTGCGAGCCCGGCGATCCGACCGCCTGGACTTCCACACCATCAGCGTCTGGCAGTTGGAAGCCGCTTTGCGGGCCGCGTTCGACGCGGGCGCGAACAGCGCCCTGTCTCGCCGTGTGCCTGAACAGGACCTGCCGGCTCCATACGACGCCTACGAGATCGAAGGGGTAGCTTCCTTCGTAAACGAGCATGGCACGTACTACGAACCGACTGAAGACGCCGATGCCGAAATGTGGACCCTGTACGGGCACGTCCCCGGCCGCGGTGTGGAAGCGATCGGCGACTTCCGCACGCGAGAGCATGCCGAGGAGGTCTACGCACGCATCACGGGCCGTCGCTACCGGGACAGCGTGCCTGGCGGATCGTAACTGTTACCTCATAGCACCGGCAAATGGGACGCCTCGCGTTGAGTCTCCCTCGCTCTCGCGAGCGGACGACCTACTCCCGTGAGGTGCAAACCGACAGGATGGGTGGCCACGTCTCCCAGAAGTCACCGATAGCGCCGCACGGCCCGATTCGCCCGGGTCGGCTCGGCCACCCAGAGCTGGTAGAGCATCGCCCCCTTGAGGACGAACCCGTCCGCGTGAGGGGAGACGCTCAGGCGGTACAGGAATCGCTCGATGTCGTACCGGGTGAGGACGAGCTGGAACTCGTCCCCGCGAGTCCGGGCGACCTCGGCCAGCCGGGCGCGGACCGACGCGGGCACGTTCCTGGGCTTGTCCTTGCTCACGTGATTGTCGCCTCCAGATACGGCCGCATAACGTTCGCCATTCGGCGAGCCTTGGCCGCACGATAAAGGTCGTCGGGCGAAGCTAGCTTCTGCCGCAGGCAGTCGCGGAGGGCCTCAAGCGCCACGTCGGTCCCGACCGTATTCCGGTACGCGAAGCAGTCCGCCACCGTCCGTGCCGGGTCCGTCACCTTCACCGTCACGCCTTCGACGTTGTGGGCCGTGACGCCTGCCGTGAGGTCGGAGCCAGAGAACCGGACCACCCGGAGCGGCGGGTAGTCCACCTTCGGGAGCCGCGCCTTACGGTCGATAGCCAGCCAGACCTCGAAGGGCGATTGCGTGGTGAGGGCGTGGAATCGCAGTGCGGAGAGGAGACAGACAACGCCGTGCGGGATCCGTCGGCACGCTTCGGCGAGGCTATGGTTTTCTGTCACGTCGGCCCCGGCGAGGACGTACACCCCCCGCGACGACCGCGCGAGTACCCCGTCGGCGACCAGGCGAGTCAGGTAGACGCGCGGGATGCCGTGCTCCTTGAGGTCGCCCGCCCGCAGGACGCCGAGGCGACGGGCGAGGTCGATCAGCCGTTGATTGTGAGTTTGCTCCTGTTCCATATCGTCGGCAATCGTAATGTTTGCCTACATTATGGAACACTCCACAACTCCCGTCAAGTCGCCTTTGGACCGGTGCCAGCTCGGTGAACCACAGGGCTTCTCCCGAACGGCGTGCGGCCCGTTGCGTCCGCCGTCGGTTCGGTCTCCACCCGTAAGCAGCTTGACCATGCCACACCTGATGCACCTCGCTGCGCTCCGATGCTGCGGCGTTAACGCCGCAAGTCGAACCGACACCACGCCTTTGTATCGTTAACACCGTGTAAGCGGGACACGTATTGTTCGAGGCCCAAGTCCAACCAGCGAGGCCCGTTAGCGCTGTAAACGTGCACGGTTAGCGGTCCAGGTCCTTGCCGGCCCCCGCCACGATCGGCAATTTCGAAACATTTTTTCACGCCGTTATGCAACACGCCACGGGTGCCGCGCATAACCCTCTTTCAAAGGCGTTCCCGAATGCGGGAATGCCTGCATACGGTCCGTTTCACAACTCAATACGGGTAGTCGAAAACAACCCAACCCGTCTCTCGGGAGTGGGGCTGTCCGCGGGGTTTGCGCATGAGCCGACCCCTCTTCAAATGTTGCTCACCATTTGATCGTACGTGAGCCCTGCGGCACCCCGTTCCACGCCCGAGAGGCAGGTGGTGCAACACAGGCTTTTCTTCGGTTTTTCCCAAACCCTTTTCCCTCTGATTGGAGATGCCAATGAGCACCCTGAAACGCGCGCATTTTGAACTCTTTCGGCGTACCCCGGACGAATGTTTTTCGTCCCTGCGGGAACTCGGCGAACACTGCCGCGAGCAGAAGGATCGGTCCTTCGACCGATGGCATCTGCCGCAGGCGATTCGACCGAAACCGTTGGCGTCGAACAGCCTCGCGATGGAAGCCGGAACGGACGGCGCGTTCACACTGAACGCCTGGTCGTTCGGCCAACTCTGCCAGCTCGCGAAAGTGAGCAAGGACACCGTGAACCGGCTGTCCGCAGACACGGCCGCGCGGGTGTTCGAGGAGACGCTCCCCACGGGCAAGAAGCCGCTCCAATTCCTGACGGATGGCGACACGATTCGGTCGGTTCACGGGACCGCCTACACGAGGCTGCACAACGCCGACCTCGTGGCGATCCTGCACGAATTCGCAACCGATTTCGGGCCGCCCCAGAAGGCCATGAACGGCGCAACCGGGCTCTATTGTGGGGAAGAAGACATGTTCTGCTTCCTCATCGACCCGCTCGGCTGGGTCGAGATCGACGGCGAGGCGTTCGCTCCCGGATTCTTCCTCTGGAACTCGGAAGTGGGCAAGCGCTCACTGGGGATCGAGACCTTCTGGTTTCAGGCGGTGTGTCAGAACCACATCGTCTGGGACGCGGTGGAAGTGGTCGAGTTCGCCCGCAAGCACACGGCCAACGTCCACGAATCCCTCTCGGAGATTCGGCGGATCATCGAGCGGCTCGTGCAGAAACGTGACGAGCGGAAAGACGGCTTCGCGAAAGTCGTCCGCAAGGCGATGGAAACTCGCCTCGGCGACGACGCGGAAGAAGTCGCGGAAGTCCTTGCGAAAGCGGGGGTGAGCCAGGCGCTGCGAAAGCAGGCCCTGGAACTCGCTCGCGAGCAGGGACGCTTCACGATCTTCGCTCTGGTGGACGCCCTGACCCGGCTCTCCGGCTCGTTTACGAACGCCGGCGACCGGACGGAGGCGGACCAAAAGGCGGGGCGGCTGCTACAACTCGCCGCCGCGTAACTTCAGGTGTTCAATGTCCCATTCACTCACGAAAGGAAGGTGGTTCACATGGCAAAAACGAACGGTGCAACTCAGGCGCGTCCGGCTCCCAAGCAGGAGCGGCAGCGGCCGGCCCACGAGGTGCGTCTCGGACGCATCAAAGGGGCCATCTGGAGCAACGCGACGGAGCAGGGCATTCGCTACGGCGTGACGATCTCCCGGATCTACAAGGAGCAGGAGAGCGGCGAGTGGCGGAATTCGGCAAGCTTCGGCCGGGATGACCTCTTGCTGGTCGGTAAGGTCTGCGAACTGGCGATGGTTTGGATCTACCAACAGACCCAGACGCAGACCCCGAACCAGACCCAGGACAACGAGGACATTCCGTTTTGACGAGAGGTTTTCTCCCAAAGGTTTTGAGGCCCACCGCACCACCGGGCCTCTCTACTTAACGACCTTCCGACGCACGAAGAGACAGGACGCGGCCGAAGAGAGTCGGCTCGTCAGACCCCGGGCGGTTTGGAGGGCTTTTGAAGGGAGAACATGAGACATGAAACGACCATTTTTGGAACTGAAAGACGGCATGGTGAAGGCCACGATCTGGCACGAAATCGTTGACGGCGAAAAGCACTTCAACATCGCTTTTACGCGGCTCTTCAGGGACAACGATCGCTGGTGGGACGGGGCGTGCTTCCAGCGACAAGACATGGCTGCGCTCTGCCGGTTGGCGAGTGACGCCGAGCAGTGGATCAGCCAGCAACGGGCACTCGAAGACCCCAGCGACGAAGACGGCGGGGCCAAAGGTGCTTCGTGAGCAGACGGCCCACCGGTACCAGCCGTCGCGGCCGCAGCGCCGCGCGTGACTGCGAGCGAAGGCCCGTACCGTCGAGAAGGATGAAGTGCCCACCGGGATGGGTCCGCGCCGCCGGTCAACTGGGGGCCGCAAGAAGCATCTCGAACATCGACAAACCGACCGATCGGCAAGGCCGATTCGGTCCTTACGAGGAGAACGAACATGACCAACCAGAAACCGATTAAAGAGATCAAGAAGGGGAGCGTCCGGGCCGCGATCTGGCAGAACACGCTGGAAGACGGCCGGGTGATGTACAGCGTCACCTTCAGCCGCCTTTACAAGGAGGACGGCGCGTGGCGCGACTCAGCAAGCTTCGGACGGAATGAGCTTCCGCTCGTCGCACGAACTGCCGACGCGGCGCTGGATTGGATCCACGCGCAGCCGAGTACAGGAAACCAACCGCCGACCGAGGAATAGCGGCAGGCGGCTGTGCTGAAAGACGATCGCTCACCGCTACGCGGACTTGGCCGCGGTGACGCTGCCGAATCCGCATCGATCCCAGACACGGCCGGGCGTAACGGGCCTACACCGAATCTCGACACCTCACTGTTTTCAGAAGGAGAGCACCATGCAATACAGGACGATCGTTCTCGGACTCATTCAGCGGCACCCGCAGACGTACCAGCAGCTCTGCAGCAACCGCCGACTGATGGCGACGGCCGACCTCTATGCCGAACAACTCAAAGCGACCCACCAGAGTTGGAAAAGTCGCCTCGCGAAGGCGAACCCGCACTTCAATCCGCTCCAACTGGAGGGCGAATCGCTGGAACTCGCGATCCGGGATCTGGAAAACTACCTGGTGGCACACTTTCAGGCCAACGAGAACGATCCGATCTCGCTCGACGCCGCAATGGCGTTCATTCGCGGTCGCACACAGCTCATGTAAGTGCGGCCAACCGCCAGCCGACGCTCTTCGATTTTCTCGACACGCCGTCGCACGACGGCGAGTCAGCGGAAGCGCCATCGTCACACGCGCCGACACGGCCTGACCTCGTCGGGATCGGCCACGGAGGTGGCCCCCCTCTCTCGCCAGCGCAGGAGCCGGAAAACACCCCATCATCGCCCTGGATACTTGTCGCCAGCGGCGAAAAGGACAAGGCCCGCGACATCCTCGACGCCATCCGGACGGCAAACCGAATCGAGCGCGATTCGAGGCCGGCCACGGCGGCCGAGCGGGACGCCCTGGCCCGCTTCGCCGGGTTCGGTCCCGTCGCCCGCTCGATCTTTCCCGATCCCGCAACCGGCGACTACAAGGACGCCTCCTGGAAGGCCCTGGGCGATGAACTGAAGGCCGCGCTCTCGCCGGCCGAGTACGAGAGCGCGAAGCGCACCACCTTCAACGCCTTTTACACGGCACCGACCGTCGTCGCCGCCATCCACGACGGCATCGCCCGGCTCGGCGTCCCGGCAAACGCACTCGTTCTGGAACCCGGTTGCGGGATCGGCAACTTCATTTGCCCGGCCCCACCAGGCATGCGGTTCATCGGCATCGAACTGGACCAGATCTCCGGCCGCATTGCCCGCCTCCTCCATCCCGATCAGGACATTCGCATCGAAAACTTCCGGGACACCCGCCTCCCCGCGGACGGCGTGGACGGCGTGATCGGCAACGTGCCCTTTGCCGACCTGAGAATGCATTACCGTGGGCAGAAGTTATCGCTGCACGACTACTTCTTCGCCAAGTCTATCGACGGGCTGAAACCCGGCGGCGTTCTCGCCCTGGTGACAACCCACTTCACACTCGACAAGCAGAACGCTGCGGTCCGCGAGTACCTGGCCTCCCGGGCCGATTTCGTCGCGGCCATTCGTCTCCCCTCCGACGCCTTCAAACGGGAAGGCACGACCGTCGTAACCGACATCGTGTTCCTGCGGAGACGAGGCGAGGGCGAGCCGGCGAAGCACACCGACCCGGACTGGCTCGGTGTCGCCCCGCTGTCGGTCGAGGGACGTAGCGTTACCATCAATCGCTACTTCCACAACCGGCCGGAGATGGTGCTCGGCGACTGGAGCGGGAAGGACACGCTCTACGGCCACGAAGGCTACAGCGTAGTCGGCCGCGGCGACCTCGCCGAACGACTCCGGGAGACGATCCGCCGACTGCCGGAATACCCGCCACTCCGCGCCTCTCCCGGCCCGAAACGGGCCTCCGTGTTCGCCCCGCCGCCGCTCGACCGTCACGTCGGGGAAGGCAGTTTCTTCGTGACCGGCGACCGCACCATTTGCCAACTCGTGGACGGGCAGGCCGCCCCGGTGGTCTACGGCGGCACGACGCTGAGGGCGAACGGCACGCTGACCGGCCGCCGGCTGGCCGCGCTGGTTGAGATCCGCGACCGCGCCCGCCGGGTGTTGCAATCGCAGAACGAGGGTTGGCCGGACGACCACCGCGCCGACGCCCGCCGGGAACTCAACCGGGAATACGACCGTTTCGTCACCGCCTACGGCCCCATCAACAAGACCACGTTTAGCGAAGCCGCAAACGGAACGGTGGTGCGGCGGATGCCGAACCTCGTGAAGTTTCGCGAAGACCCCGACGCGATGCTCGTGATGTCGCTCGAAGACTACGACGAGGTCACCGGCAAGGCGACCAAAGCGGTCGTCATGACGAAGGACGTCGTGGGGCGCACGCCGCCCGTCACGCGGGTCGAGAGCGCAGAAGAAGGGCTGCTGGTCTCCCTGAACCAGCGCGGCGCGGTGGACCTGCCGTACATCGCCGCGCTCTACGACAAAACCGAGGACGAGATCGTCGCCGAACTCGGAGACCTGATCTTCCACGACCCAGAGTCCGAAACCTGGCAAACGGCCGACGTCTACCTGTCCGGCAACGTGCGGGCGAAGCTCGCCGCCGCCCAGTCCACCGGTCCGGAGTACGGCCGTAACGCAGAGGCACTGCGCCGGGTGCAGCCGGAGGACGTGCTGCCGGGCGACATCGACGCCAACCTCGGCGCGCCGTGGATACCGGAAGGCGACATCCAGGCCTTCGCCGCCGACCTGTTTCGCGTCGAACCGTCCTCCATCACGATCGCTCACCTGAAGATCGACGCGGTCTGGAACGCTGCCGCCGACTACGCCGCCCGGCAGTCCGTCGCCGCGACCTCCGAGTACGGGACGCCGCGGGCCAACGGCACGACGCTCTTCGAGCTCGCGCTCAACATGAAATCCCCGGCCATTTACGACATCATCAACCACGGCGACCGCGAGGAGCGGGTGCTGAACCAGGAGGAAACGCTAGCTGCCCGCGAGAAGCAGAAGCTCATCAAGGAGCGGTTCCGCTCGTGGGTGTTCGCCGACCCCGACCGCACCGAGCGGCTCGTTCGCATTTACAACGACACCTACAACAACTTGCGGCCGAGGCTGTTCGACGGCTCACACCTCGACTTTCCCGGCATGAACCAGTTCATCCAACTCCGACCGCATCAGAAGGACGCCGTCTGGCGGGCGATGAGCAGCGGCAACACCCTGCTGGCGCACGCCGTCGGGGCCGGAAAAACCTTCACGATGGCCGCGACGGGTATGAAGATGAAGCAGGCGGGACTGATCCAGAAGCCGATGTACGTCGTCCCCAACCACCTGCTCGAACAGTTTGCCCGCGAATTCATGCAACTCTACCCGAACGCGAAACTGCTGGTCGCCGCGAAGGAAGACCTCACGCGAGACCGCCGCAAGTTTCTGACCGCCCGGATCGCCAGCGGGGAGTGGGACGGCATCATCGTGACTCACAGTTCCTTCGAGCGGATCGGCATGTCGCGGGAGTACCGGCAGAAGTTCCTGACCGCGCAGATCGCCGAGTACGACACACTGCTCAGCGAACACGCCGCCGACCGGGGAGCGAACCGCAATCTCATCAAGACCATCGAGAAGCAGAAAGCGGCCCGCGCCGAGCGGTTGAAGGAGCTACTCGCCGAGGAGAAGAAGGACGACGGGTTGGTCTTTGACGAGCTCGGGGTCGATCACGTGTTCGTGGACGAGGCCCACTACTTCAAAAACCTCGAGACGCCCACAAAGATGGAGCGCGTGGCCGGGATCCAGACGGGCGGCAGCGAGCGGGCCTTCGACGTGTTCATGAAGGCGTCCTACCTTCACGAACGGCACCCCGGCCACGGGCTGACCTTCGCCACCGGCACGCCGATCTCGAACACGATGGTCGAGATGTACACAATGCAGCGGTTCCTCGACCCCGGAGGGCTGCGCGAGCGCAACCTGGAGCATTTCGACGCATGGGCTGCCACGTTCGGCGAAGTCATCGACACAATGGAAATCTCCCCGGACGGCGCGTCGCTCCGTCCCCGGAGTCGCTTCGCCCGCTTCACGAACCTGCCCGAACTCCAGCAAATGTTCCTGGCCTTCGCCGACGTACAGACGGCCGAGATGCTCGATCTTCCCCGGCCCCGCCTCCAAACCGGAAAGCCCATCGTGGTCGCGTGCCCCATGTCCGACGAGCAGCACGCCCTCCAGGACGAACTGGTCGAACGGTACGATAAGCTCCGCTCGCAGAAAGTGGACCCGCGTGTCGATAACGCGCTCAACATCACCACCGACGGCCGCAAACTCGCCACCGACGCCCGGATGCTGTCCGCGACCGCACCCGATTTCGCACGCTCGAAGCTCAATGCACTCGTGCGAAATGTAGCACTCATCTGGGAACGCACCGCGAAGACGCGCGGCACCCAAATGGTCTTCTTCGACATCGGCGTCCACCCGACGCCGTGGGGCTTCTCCGCCCGCGACGACATCATCACGAAGTTGATCGGTTGCGGCATTCCAGAGGATCAGATTGCAGCCATCGGCGAAGCCGAATCCGACGCAAAGAAGCAGGTACTGTTCGAGAAGGTCCGAAACGGACAGGTGAGGGTGCTCCTCGGCAGTACGACGAAGATGGGCACCGGCACCAACGTGCAGAGGCGGCTCGCGGCTCTCCACCACCTGGACGCGCCATGGAAGCCCGCCGAAGTCGAGCAGCGCGAAGGCCGCATTCTCCGGCAGGGAAACCAGAACGCCGAGGTCGCCGTCTACCGCTACGTCACCGAAGGAAGCTTCGATGCCTATATGTGGCAGGCGCTGGAAACGAAGGCCCGGTTCATCACACAGGTCATGACGGGCGACACGGCGGTTCGCCGCACCGAGGACATCGGAGGACAGGAACTTTCCTACGCCGAGGTCAAGGCCATCGCATCGGGAAACCCGGCCGTGTTGACGCTGGCCCAGGCCGATGCCGAATTACAGCGTCTGACACTCCTCAAGAAGAACCACCTGGACGAGCAGTTCGTGGCCCGCCGGAACGTGAAGAGCCTGCCGACTACAATCGAAAACCTTACCGAACGCCTGACGAACCTGAAGGCGGACCATGCTACGGCAACGGCCCATGCCCACGACCGACTGACCATCGGCGGATACGCTCACTCGCAAGAAAACTCTCTGGCCGCGCTGGGGCGTGCGCTGGATCGGGTGCCGGGAAACGTCCACACGGTACAGCGCGTGCCGCTTGGGGTGTTTCGCGGTTTGCAATTCGGCTTAATCCTGCACCCACATTTCCCGCCCGATGTGTTTCTGGAGGGGGCAGCCGCACGCCGGTCGATGCTGTCGAAAGAGCATCAGGGGCCGCGAGCCGTTTTGAACGCCTTGGACCGCCTAGCTGGTTCCTACGACTCCGAGTGCGAGCGACTCCAGCAGGACTTGAGCCTCGCCACATCGCAGTTACGTGACTATCAGGCAAGACTCGGAAACCCCTTCGTCCATGAGCCCTACCTCTCGGAACTCACATCTTTGAGGGATGATTTGAAGTCACGGCTATCGGGTGTGGATGGCGGGATGAATGACGAACCGAAACTCGGCACACCGGAATTGGCCCAGCGGATCAAGACTCTCATCGAAGGACAAACGATCTCCGCCACGCCCGATCGCCCCAGTCGCCGACATCGCTCGTCGGAAGAGCCCATTACGCTCCGCATCCGTCGTCGAACCGAGGACTCACCATGAACGGAGTTTGCATTAGCGGAAGCAGCGATTCCTGGCCATTAGTATGACTGATTGCCCGATAAGTTTACTTATCGGGCACTACCGCGAGTGCAGTTCTACCGTCAAGCCCACCACCACCTGATGGCGTCCTGCCAAGAGCGTTGGCCTCCTGCCAACGGGATTTTCGGAGGCATGGCTCCGGTGTTCGATGGACGTGTGATCCGCGTCGAGGATTAGAGATTGACGATGTTTGAGCGGCACACCGTCCAAGCCAAAACCATTTCGCAAAAAGTGAAAACCCCGGCAACACACGAAGGTGTGCCGGGGCTCACGGCGTCCATCGACGCACCGTCGGCTCGGTTATCCCTCGGTCAGGTTGCGTCCCCGCAGAGCCTGCCTCCGTTTCACCGAGCTACTCTGATCGTAAACCAGTTCGACGTACAACTCAAACGTGGCCAGATTCGATGAGCCCACCAATGCGGCCTACTTCGGCGGGATGCCGGCATGGTGTCGATCCAGTTGCGCGTTCATCGCGAGTAGCCGGGCCAGTGCCGCAGCATACCCCCGCGCGTCATCAATGGCCCGATGCGAATGGAGGTGTCCGCCGACCCACTCTTCCGGCCAATTCCGGCGGTGCGCGGTCTGGAAGTCCCAGCCCGTAGTGGCGTGAGCGTACGTGAGCAGGTCGAACGGATTCAGCTTGAACTTGCGCTCGCCGACGAAGGTCATCAGGTACCAGAAGACCCACATGAAGTCGAACCACGACGGATGCGCCACGAAGAGCTTTTCGCCGGGAAGGCTGTCCAGCCACGCGGCATACTCCTTCATCACCTCGGCGGGGTCGCGCTGGTTCTGTTGGCAGTATGCCCACGCTTCCGGCTCCGTTGCCCACCACCGCATGGTGTCCGGGTTCTGAACGGCACCGGGTAGCGGCCGAAGGTTCGCTTCGAAGGACGAGAGTTCGCGCCCGGTGGAGTCGCAGGCAACCGAGGCGAGGCACAGCATCGAGTTGAGGCCCGCCACACGACCGTCGGCCTCGATGTCCGTGACGACGTAGGTGATGTTCGAGTTCATACACCGATTTTACCGGGTGTCGGGGCGGGTCGCCACGGTGCTACCGCACCCTTTCGCTTCTGCGTTACGCCTTCTCGAACGGCCGGTAGATTCGCCGTATGAAACGGAGGCAGGTGTTGGGGACGAGTGGAAGCCCTCCCCTCTTCCGCTCCCGGTTCACGGATCGGAGCACCGCAAGCAACTGGCGGCGAACCGGAGCGTATGGCTCGAACGGCAGCCTTGAAAACTCGTCTTCCAATCGCTCCACCGACCGGCGCAGGGCCAGTCCGAGGAAGTAGGCTTTGAGCCGCTTGTACTCCTCCTGCTCGATGCGGACGTGCGGATGTCCACCACGGTAGCTGATGGAGTAGCCGCGAAACCGGATCGGCGTTTTCCGCGCGTCCCGGATCGCAGACGCCTCATCCAGGAAGAACGGGTGACTGCCGTGCGTGGCGAGAAGCAGGAACACGCGGTCGAAGCGGAGGTAATGGAGGTTCGCAAACCCTACCCGCTTTCGCCTCGCCCGCGCCCACCTGGACCGATCAATCTGGTAGCGAGCGATGAGCTTCTCATCCACCCGACGAACGTCCTTCCCTTCCGGCACCTCCCCCATCACGTAGAACCAATAGCCGTGCCCGAGATACGAAACAGCAAGTTGTTGGACGAACCCTTCAACGGATGTGGCCTCGAATTGGTACATACCCACTATTCCGGCCGCCCGCCGTCCTTGATTCAGGCATTCCCGCGTTCCTGCTCACGATTGCGGTAACGTGTTGAAAACACGAGAGGACGGCTCCCTGGTTGCATTGAACCCTATCACCGTCATGGCGATAGCGGTTGATGGCCTGCCGTGCCCTTTCCTCTTCAGAATCCGTGATGTTTTTCCAAAGCCCCTGACGCACGATCCCAAGAAAAACTCTGACGGGATCGTTTGCTCGGCAACTCTTCGCCCGCACCGCGGCTCCAACCCAATTCAGGAAGCTCGCTTCAGAGTCTTTGACCCAACCCAGGTCAACAGCCTGTCGGTAAAGGGCCTCGGTCCGACGAAAGTCTTTGATGTCCACCAACTGAACGTCCCGAAGCGTCGGCCCCTCCCCTTTTCTTCCCTCTATCCCAGAAACACCAGGCAACTTGCCCGTGCAAGGTTTCTGGTCTTTTGATCCGTAAGGAGTTTTCTTGTTTTTAATAGGGGGTGCAAAAGCCGGGCAGTTTTTACCCGGCCGGGGTGCAATTCTCGAAACCGGCATGGCGAGCCGCCTGACGACGCCGGGTGCTTCGCCCCGGAGTCCTTCTCTCTCATCCTTCCACGACAGATTCACGCGAAAGTAGGCCCCGTCCCGATTCAGCTTTCGTTGCCATGACCCGGTGTCCTTCGAGATGAATCCACGATCGATAAGGTCTCGCCTGGCCGCTTTGGCCGCTCGCAACGAAACCTTCATCGCATCCGCGATCCATGACGCTTTGACGGTCCCCACTCCCCTCACCTCTCCGCTACTCCTGTCGATGGACATTCCGCGAAGAACATATGCGAGGACCGTTTTCCCGAGTACGGGACGTTCACAGCGAGCGAGAAAGCGAAGCACCGATCGAGGAACCGGTATGGGTCTTTTAAGCGAGCGATTCCCCGCGAAGGTCCGGGCGAGGCTCTCGCTCTCAGGCGACGGCTCCCTCCGAGTTTCGATGTGACTTTCTGAAAAGGACAGCAGTCCGGCTTGGCTCAAGGAACGCAGTTCACGCTGGATCCGCCGATTTGCAAGGCCCGTAAGTTCGCAAAGCTCTCCCACTCGGTAACGCGGCACGGTCCCGGGTCGCCTCCCTACCCTCACCACGGCCCGCCTTGCCGCCTCCCGAATGGCGACGAGAGCAAGGCAGCCAAAGTAAACCCGGACCGCCCGGTACGATATCGCCTTCCGGTTCAAGGCCGAAATGCAGTTTCCGATCTCCGTCGCCGTTACTGTCTTGTATCCAGAATCAACGCACACGTCCCCTATCCTCCTCAAAGCGAGGAGCGCCAAGTGCAGGCAACACAAAACCTGTCACCTTCATTTCAGGTGAGGTCTTGACACGCACGCTTTGGGAGAATTACCCTAGACTTGCTGAAGGTCTGTTTCTGTATCAGGGAATTCCCGCCATAGTGCGGGTTTTTCCATTTCTAGTTCCTGTTAAGCCCTGTCCCTAATTGGCCTCCTCTATCGTCCTGGGTGCCTCTCGCGATTCCACAAAAGACACCTGTCGTTTAAGCTACTTGAAATACTTCCTTTTGCTGTCCCCTCTGGCAAGATCTAAAATGACGACCTCGCCGCGAACGTTCTGCCGATAACGGCATGAGACGTTATCGGCCACCCTCCGTTGACGGCAGGACGGCATCAGCCGTTATCGCAAGGTGCCGTTAACGGCATTCGCTAACTCTCCGATCTTTGGGCGGGAGCGTTCCGCCGATAACGGCATCATCCGAGATCGCGTTATCGGATTCATCCGACCTAGGAAACTGCCGACATCGGAATCTCGGCCGAATATGATTTTTTCGCCCGGTTCCGCTCGCGCATGTCTCGCGCCGTTACGCTGAGCTTTCTCGACCGGGGGTCCGTTAACGGATCCTGCCGATATGCCGTTAACGGCATTCAGATAGTATCTTGCCGATAAGCCGATGACGCGTTATCGGATCAATAGTTGAAGCGGCTATTTTTGTAGGGCATGGAGGAATGAATACACACGTCATCGCAGTTGGAAACCAGAAGGGCGGAGTAGGGAAGACAACGAATACGGTCCATATCGCGCGGGCGCTCGCCGAGCGCGGGCACAAGTGCCTCATCATCGACCTCGACATGAATCACGGGGCAACGAGGCATTTCGGGGTCGAGCCAGAGGCGTTTCTCGGATCATTCGAGATGCTTGCGGGCGAGGAACCCGCAGAGAATCTGATTCTCAGTCACGCCGACAAGGAGGAGGGGGTCATCCTCCCCGAGAACCTGGACCTCATTCCGGCGGCGAGGAAGCTGGAAGGCATCGATCAGGCCGTAATGGCCAAAAGCAAGTTCATGACGCCACACGAGGTGCTCAAAAAGCCCCTCGACTCCTTGCGGGGCAAGTACGACTTCATTTTCCTCGACACCGCGCCCAATGCGACCCTTCCCACTCTGGCGGCGTACATGAACGCCGATTACTTCGTCCTCTCGGCAATGCCGGACCCGTTCGCAATCGCGGGTCTGAACGACGCCATGCGCGACATTATGGATGCCCGCTCTCGGGGTAATACGAAGCTCGTTCTACTTGGCGTGGTCATCTCTGGAGTCGATAAGAGAACAAGCCTCGCGAACGCCCTCTCCGAGTTCGTCGAGAACTCGTTTCGGGCAGGGGAGAACGCCGAGTCGGTCAAATTCAAGTCGTCCATCGGTCGCTCGACCGTGATTCCACAAACCCAGAAAGTCGGCAGGACGCTCTTCGAGACACACTCGACCCACAAGGTGACCGACGAATACCGTGCGCTCGCCGCTGAGATCGAAGCGAGGCTCGCGAAGATTCATGCGGGGAATGTTGCGGTCGAAGAACAGCGGGGGGTGGTAAATGGCTAAGCGAGCTGCTCCCGACGAGCAACCGTACAGGCCGCTCCTCGATGCCGCATTGGTGTCGGCGGCGCTGTCCCAGGCCGTGACCCCGAGCGCTCCCCCGAAGGAGGTGGACCTGCCGCGCACTGCAAGCGGAGGAACCGGGAAGGCCCCGGATATGCCAAAGGTCGAGCCGCTGAGGAGAATCGGCCAGATTCAGCCCGAGTCCCATTCGGTGTCAGTGGGACCGAGTCGTGAAGAGAGCCGAGCCCCTCAGGTCCACGTCGAAAAGTTCGACCAGGAGAAGCGGATCCTTTTTACGCGAGGGGAGACGCAGGCCATCGACCGGCTCGTGACCTCTCTCGCCGCACGGCTGAACGCCCAGGTAAAAGTAAGCCACGTGATCCGTGCCCTGGTTGCCCTTCTCCTCCACGCCGACGCTCAGGTAGATCGGCGGGCCGGGGAAGCCGGCACTCTCATCCGGCCACCCAACGGTGACGCTCTGGCCCTTCAGAGGTTCGAGCGCGAGATTGCCAGGATTCTTGCTGACGGAATCAGGGACGCGGGACCGATGCGTTGATTGCCGAAAAGGCCGTTTCTTCGCGTGCTGCGCCATTCAAGATAGGTGCTTTCCCGCTGGTCTAGAATCGGGCTACTATGCAGGCGTTCCCGCATCCCTGCATACGGGACGCGCGTCCAACTGAAGTAGTGGCGAAAAAGCACTGATGACTGGCCCAGTTCCAAGCGGGATGGCTTCACTGAACGCGGGAAGAGGGGCTTTGCGAGCAAACCCGATGGCGCGGGCATTGATACCGAACAGCACGCAGGTTCCGGATATCATTCTGGACCACTGGATGGCAGACCTCTCGGGTGCCGAGCTAAAGGTGTTGCTTTACGTCGCTCGACGCACTTATGGATTCGGTAAAGACAGCGATAACATCAGCCTGAACCAGATGGCCTCAGGCATTCGCAGACGTGACGGTACGCAGCTCGACCGAGGAACCGGCCTCTCCCGGTCGGGGGTGAAGACCGCCTGCAATGGTCTCATCGAACGGGGTATCTTGGTCCGGCGCAACAACCGCTCCGTAGACAGCCATGAGTGCGAAGAGAGCACGTACCGATTGAACCTTTTCGCCACCATCGCCGGGGTAGGCCAGAAAAAGGCCTACGTAGGCCAAAAAAGAGCCCAGGCCGGCCAGAAAAGCGCGGCGGGTAGGCCAGTAATTGACCAGGGGGTAGGCCAAAATCCGGCCCCACAAGAAACAGGACAAGAAACAGATCAAGAAACAGCAAAGGGCGAGGGGAGTTCCGGCGAGGCGGGGTGCGGTGCTGATGCTGCCCTGGTTGAGAAGCTTATTGGTCACGGAGTAGGGGGCTCCGCCGCGAAGCGCCTTGTGAAGGAAAAGCCGGAGGTATGCCGACGCTGTCTGGAGTATCTCCCCTACGCGAAGTTCAAGACCTCGAAGGGGGCGTGGCTCGCAAACGCCATCCGGGACGAGTACGGGCCACCGCAGGGTTACGAGCAGGCAAAGGCCCAAGAGCAGAGGGGGCGAGAAGAAGCCAGTAGGGCGCGCGAAAGAAAGGCCCTCCAGAAGCAAAGGCTTGCGATTAGAGAAGAGAAGACAACGAGGCTGCGGGCTGCCTACCAACAACTCGAAGAAACGGGCGGCGAGGCCCTTCGGGCCTTTAACGAGTACGTCGAGGGGGAGCGGGCAAGGACGCGCAGAATTATCCACCACCTGTCGTCCGCCCGGCAAGTTGAGGTGCTGGCCGACTTTGACCGACCCGAGAGACGGTTGCAGCTTTTCGAGGCGTGGGCGAATTCCGGGGGCGGGATGCCTTGCGAACAAGTCACGCCACCGCCGACCGCCGACGACGTAAGGTCGGCGAGTGGTCAGTAGCGCCGCTCGATCGAAAAGGGTGGGGGCTTGTTTACGGCACAAACTCCCCGAAAGCCGTCGTTCCGCATTTCCTCCTTCGTGAAACCATGTGAAGCAGTACGCTTGCGCTGGTTACAAACCACTTGCCACAACCTTCACGTCCTGTTTGACCGGTCGCACCCGCTATGGCGCACCGGGGCAACTGTATTCTTCAGTTGCCCCTGCCCAATCCATAGCGGTAGCGCACCGGAAACCTCGACACAGCGCAGTTCACCGCACGGCGGCGGACCTCACTTATCCGCCGCTTCGTAGCCCAAAGACGGCCGCCCTCCCGAGCGGACCTCTTTGAGCCGCTTTCACTTCCCGTCAGGGACCGGCGAACAGGGAATTGTTCCCCGTCCGCCGTTACACGTTACCGAAACGGGTTAGAACCCGTCCCCGCTTTCGTCGTTGCCTTGTGCCCGGCACCACCCGTTAGCACGCAAACGAGTCCGCCACTGCCTTGCAGCGGCCCTCGCTGGACTTCCATCCACTCCTACTTGCGGGACACTCCCAGACTGGGCATTTGAATCACCGGGGAGACCTGTCCCCGGCACCGGAAGTACCACTCCCGGCCGCCACAGTCCTTCCCAGCTTAGCGATGACCTCCGTCCAGCCGATCACGTTCCTAGAGGGTGTTACCCCTCGGGCCTTGCACCGTATGCCACGGACTCCCGTCCGGGCATCGTTTCCGCCAAGTCGTCTTGGCGATTTCGGGGGACCGAACACAGAAGCATCCCCTTACCCATCGGTGCAGGTTTTTCGCAATTCGGCACCGTCTTCGACCGGACTCACTGGCAAGCCCTTGTTGTCGGGCCTCTCGTGGTTGAGCTATTCGTCGTCGGGTCTTTCCCCCGATCGCCGGGTGTGGTCAGCCACCCGGTCCCGCCTGTCACCAGGTCGGGAACTCCCCACGCCAGCCAGGTTGAACGAACCACTCGGGTTCGGACCCCCTGGGCGGGATTTGCACCCGCTTTGCATCATCGCGGCCTCCCTCGCCAACCGGCGAGGAAGGTCTGTCGCTGTCGCCCCGGCTCCCGCGACTCGCGGTCGCGGCCCCCAGGGGTGCATACCTATCGGATAGAATGGCGGGATTACTTCTGGCGGGAGGCGCTTCTGCCATACGAGGGCAGCGTGCGTCTGCGAAGCCAGCGATTACTCCGACAAGCCTCCGTCGAGCACGGACAAGCCACTCTCGTGGCATCCGGCTCTACGGGTCAGCACCCAACTGAGAGATGGTGAGTCTCTACCCTCGGGCCTGCTGGTGAGGCAGGCGTTTCCGGGCGGTGCCGCCCATTTCGATAACCTGAAGTGAAGCGTTTACGTCACTGACAACCGCAGCATTTCCGCCGCAGCCCAATGGTAACGCAAATCCGGTTCTTAATCCATGAAGGCCCGCATGCGGGAATGCGGGGAGATAGTGGCTTGCCTGACAAAGCGGTTTCGGCAATTCTCTAATTTCGTAGTACGGGCGTTCTGGAATGCAGGAACGCCCGCAATTGATCATAGGCGCTGGGACAAGCACATGGTAAGAGAAGGGAGCAACAGTCTTTCCGCGAGCGAGAGTAATCAGGGGCGGCAGTTCGGGCATCTCCGCTTACTGACAAGCGAGGCACACCACGGCCGAAGGCAGCCACGCAACCGGACCACCACCCAAAACGGAGAAGGGGGATCGCGAGCGGGGAGCGTTACCAGTGAGAGGTATATGCCGAAGCGGCAACATCAGGACAATCGCAAATACAAGATCGACGAGACCAGGGCAGCCGACGCCTCGCAAGCAGAATCGAGTGCCACGCCGATCATCAAGCGGGAATTCATGCTCACGCCCGGGGCCGATGATACGCTCTATCAAGCGGTGAGAACACTATCACGCGCGACCGGAACTAACCTGTCAAACAGCCATTTCCTTCGAGTCATGCTGAAGGTCGTTGCCGACGCCATGCCGCAGATCGAGGAAGAGGCATTGCGACTCGGTAAACTCAAGCGACCGGGGAACGCCCCGGCGAACCAGCCCGAGCGGGAAGAGTACGAACAGCGGATCGCGGCGGCCGTGGGCGCGGCGATCGCAACGGCCGCGAGTCCGAAGAACAAGTGAACAATAGAGTCGCTGGCTTCACGGGTAAGCCCGTTGACATCTGCATTTGCTGTGCGATTTAGCCGAATAGGCGTCGCCACACCTTGCCGAACCAGCCGGTCTGTCGAGGAGCAGGCAGTTGAACGACAGGCCCCTGTGACTCGGGCGGTGCCACGGGCGACGTTCCGAAGTAGTCGGATTTTGCCTGTTTGTCCCGCTGACGTTCCGCTGCCACTTGTTCGTCCGTCCACGAGCCAGCAACGACAACACGGCCTCGGTCGATGATGTAGTGCGACCGGCACCTGAGGTTCCAATTCCCGATCGATGGCCACAAGGAGACAGTTTCTCCGTCGAACGTCATTTTCCAACTGACCGGCGAGAACGGGGTGACAACTTCCTCTCCGCAACCGCAGCAGCAAAGGTGCGAGGCCGTTACGTACTCAAGTGAAATGTAAAGTATCCCCGGCTCCAGTGTTTCGGGCATGTACTGGACGAAGCGGTGCTTGAGCGAACGCATCATACTTCGTCCCCATTTATCAGAAGGTTGCCATCGGTCGTGTAGGTGCAATGGTGCTCACTCACGACATCGCGGTAGAACCCCCGCAGTTTTTTCCATTTGATGACCGCGAGCGTTGCATTCAGTGCGTTCAAATCGGCGACCTGAATGTTCGTGGAGTACAGGTCCTCGGCCCCGCCGCCGGTAAAAGAAACCCGACCGCCGTGGACGTGCTCCCGCTTCTCCGGCGTGCTGGCCGTTACCCGCAGAATTCCGCCGAGCGAGCCATCGTTCAGTTCAAGCCCCATGCCGACATCGACGAACGAGGCCCCGATGGCTTCGAGCTTTCCGACAACCGCCTTCTTGTCTTCGCCCGCGTCCATGCACAAGAACGCGAACGTAACACCATCGAGCAGGGGCAGCTTGTCATCCCGAAGGTAGATCGGGTGTGCGATGATGTTCCGGTGCATCCGCGAATAGATGCCCCTGAAGTACTCGACCTTGCGCGGCACGTCCCGCAGTTCTTCGAGGCCTGGAGCACCAGGGGCGCGGAAGGCGTTGTGCTGGAGGAACTCGTCGCCGTCGAAGAGCCGGATCTCCTTCACCGGCACCTTGGCCACCAGATCGAGAACGTAGGAGCCGCTGCCGCCCAGGCCGACGATTGCCACGGTTTCCTTCGCCAGCCGCTCGCTGAGTGCCCCGATGCCGACCCGGTAAGAGGCCGTGTCGATATAGTTGAACACGCCGTCCCCCTGGTCTTCCGGCTCACGATAGACACGGGGAGTGGCTCCGGTTTCAATCTCCGCCGCCGGGCCGGAAATGACGCCCGCGTAAGTCGTCATCTTGTGGTAGTAGTCGGTGTAGCCACCGTCCGGTTTGCTCGAAAAGTGGTGCTTCGCCGTCATCCCGTTCGCGAGCGGGAAGTTGCCCGTCTGGTTGGAGATCGCCTTGATAGGAGTGCCATCGGCAAAACAGGGGAACTCCCCATCGAACCAGACTTGGTGAGTCTCGGGTTTCTGGGTTTTGTTCCCGGCCATGTTGAGGCTCGAAACGAGCGTGCCTCGCCGCACGGTCCGGTTGGAATCGACGTAGGGCACTTCCCGCACAAGGAGGAGGCCTCCCTGGATCTGCGCGAAGTACCCCTCGTCGCGGAGCCGCTTCAGGTCCGGGCTAAGATTGAACAGTTCGCGTGACATTGAACACCGTTCCTTTCTTGACCTTCACGGAACCGCCCGGGCCTAGCTGTCCGGCCGGAGGCTGGGCAGCAGCCTTCTGGTACGTCACGTCGAAAACGACGTTGGAGTCGTGCGCTCCCGGAAAGGCGAGTTGCACGATCTGGTCGAACGTCACGGTGTTGCCGGTGACGGTACGAGGCCGACCGTTGACGATGATTTCGTAGGTCTGCGGTGGACGCTTCGCGGTGTAGAACCGCTCGACACCGGCGTCGGCGAGATCGACCGTGTCGCACGGTTCAATCAACCGGTCCTGCCCACCCCGGACATCGAGGAAGATGGCTTCCTCGTCCGACGGCTTGGCGAGGGCGTAGAGGGCGGAGCCGCCGATGGTCGGGACCCCCCAATGAATCTCACGGTCGTTCAGGCTGAAACGGAAACTGCGGTCGGAGCGGAAAGCCACGAACCGCTCCACCCCCTTCCCGCGAAGGTCGAAGGTTTCATCGAGCCGCACATCCTCGAAATCGCCCGAAGGCAGGATGGCGAAGAGGCTATACTCCGGAAGCGGTTGGAAGCCTGCTTCCGACAGGATTTGACGGCCCAACGGCACAGGGTCGTTGAGGGTGAGGGGACGAAATTCAAGAGTCTCGTTGCTCACGAGGATGCGAAACGAGCGGTTCCCCTGGGGAACACCCTCGCGTTCGGTTACCGCGGCTTGCATGTCTTCGGTCATCGAAACACCTCCATAATTGGGTTACGGAGGGTTAATCGCAGCCGGAGAACGCGACCGGTAAGCTCAAGCCGAAAATTTCTTGACCAGCGAGCCAGCAGGCAGTCGCCCGCAGACGAAGAAGGCGGGACAGCGCGGGCAGGGTCGCTCATCCTTGGTAAGTGGGAACTGACCGGCCCGCACGCTCTCGGCCACCTCTGTCAGTTTCTCTTGCCGGTTCGAGAGGACTTTTGGCGGCATTCGAATCGGGGTGTGTGTACCGTCGCTGAGATGCACGAGCTCGACCGTACACCCGGGGGTATGGGCCGATGCGGCGAGGTGAAAAGCGGCGGCGGCAATCGTGTCTTCCTCCTTATCTTGTTTGTGTCCAGTCCTCACCTTCCGCATGGTCACCTGCCCACTGGAGTCGCTCACCACCTGGTCCGGGGTGATGACGACCTCACCTCCCAGGACCGGAAGCCGCAGTTGCGGTGGGCGGTGGACCTCGTAGCCGTTGGTCGATTCCTTCAGGAACCCGATCAGGCCCAACGCGATCTCCTTGTATTCCATGGCATAACCGTGCTCGGCGGGACCGTGGCTCACCCACGCCTCTTCAAAGGCCGCATCGAACTTGTCGCGGGAAAAATCCCCACCGGCGGCTGCCGTGGCAACTTCAATCACCTTCTGAACCGCGTCGTGCATCTTCATGAATGCGGTTTCGGAGCGACGCCCGCCGATTCCGAGAACGTGCGTGTAGAAGAATCGACGGGGACATCGCTGGTACAGAGCCAGTTGGAAATCGGTGAGCGTCATGCCCGCCTCAATCGTCAGAGAAACCGGCAGGCTGTTTTCGTGGGGCGGGAGAGGTCTTGTCGGGGAGACTCTGCTCTGCGAGACGCAATTCCCCAGTCGGTCGATAAACGCAGATCGAGGCCAATTGCTACCGTTCGATTTCTGGGTCGGCGAGTAAAAGAAAAGCCTGTCCTTTGCGCGCGACATCGCCACGAAGAACAGGCATTCGTGCTCCTCGCTGATGGACGAGAGCAGCGCATCGAGGCTCTTGCCGCTCACGCCCTCGATGAGACCGTCAGGCGGAATAATGCTTCGTGCCAGATCGCCTTTCGGCGGCCGAGGAAGACTGCCGTTCACCATGCCCGGAATGTGGACCGCGCCGAACTCCAGTCCCTTGCTCCCGTGCATCGTCATCAGCCGCACGGCGTCGATACCCTGGGCCGAGGTCGGAAGCTGACGCAAGTCCTTCTCGTCGCCGTGCTGCACCATCCGCCGAATTCGTTCGAGCAACCGCGTGATCGGCAGACCCTTTCCCGGCGGCTGGGTGCGGATGAAGCTCATCAGTTGCCAGATGGCGATGGCCTGCGTTCGCGCAGTGATACCCGACGACTCCGCGAGCTCCGCTGCCAGACGCGAGCGGTCGAGAAGCACCGAGGCCAGCACATCCCAAGGGTTCGCGTTAATGCTGAAGCCACTGGCGAGCGTAGCGATCTTTTTGAGGCACTCCCGGCCTTCGTCGGTCAGTCCCGGCACACCGTCGAGGTTTGCCAGCCAAGCGAGAGGCAGGCCATCCTGATCTTTCAAATGCCACAGTACGCTCGCCACATCCGCGAGTGGAACCGCCCAGCGGTCAGCAGCGGCAACCCGAACGAGGCCCATCGCCCGACGGTCAACGACCAGCAGCAAGACCGAAAGCAGCTCCTTGATTTCGTCTCGCTCGAACAGGCTCCCCAGGTAGAGCACCGGGATGCCCAGCCGCTCCAGGCCCTCAGCGAATCGTCCGAGACGATCATTACCCGAACTCAATACCGCTTGGTCGCGGTAGCTGTAGCCCTGTTTGTGAAGCCCTTCAATCGCGTCCGCAACGGCGGCCACTTCTTCGTCCGAAGTCGTGACGGCTCGATACTCCGGAAGGCAACCACCTGCACCGCGCTTCGCCGTCAGTTCGATGTTCGCCCCCCGCACGCTTGGGATGTCGGCCGCGAACTTGAGGTACGCCGACACGACCTCCTGATGGCTGCGGTAGTTGACCGTCAAGCGGCCCCGTTCCGCGCCGGGAAAATCCTCCTTCCCGAATCGGGTCATGTTGTAAGCGGAAGCTCCCCGAAAGCGGTAAATCGACTGCTTGGCATCGCCGACGGCCCAGAGGTTCTTGCCGTCGTTGGCAATCGCTTTCAGCAGCCTCACGCTCGCCCGGTTCACGTCCTGATATTCGTCCACGAGAACATGCTCGTAGGCAGCCGTAAGGTGCGCCCGGATGTCGGGGTGCGACTCGCAAAGGCGCACGGGGAGCGCGACCAGGTCGCCGAAGTCTACGCAACCGCCCTCGGCCTTCAGCCGCTCGTAGGCCGCAAACGCGGTCGCCACTTCGAGGCACTTCTCTGCGGCTTCCCGCTCCTCGTCGTTTGTCGCCGAGGCGTTCATTCTCTCGGCAAGAATCCGGTATCCGGCCGCATCGACAACCTCATCGTTCGCCCGCGAGATCGCGGACAGGATTCGGCTCAACGCATCGGACGGGTCCCAGAGGTTTTTGAAATGGGCGAGGTTCAGTTTGGGATACTCGCTCTCCAGGAGTTCGATGGCGTCGGACCGGTCGAGCAGTCGAGGGCTGACGGGCAGGCTCAGCCGGTCATGAAACCGGCGAATGATGTCGAGTCCGAAGCCATGAAAGGTCCCGGCCCACATCTTGGCCGCGGCATCGGGGTACTTCTTCCCGATCCGTTCCGAAAGTTCGTTGGCCGCTTTGTTCGAGAAGGTCAGGATCAGGATTTTCTCGGGGTTTACGCCCCGCGAAAGGAGGTACTCGATGCGCCCCACCAGCGTTTGAGTCTTTCCTGTCCCCGGTCCGGCTTCGAGCAAATAGGGGCTTCCTTCGTGCGTGGCCGCCGCCGCCTGATCGGGCGCAAGCGGTCTTTCGGGAGTCTCGATCGTGGGAGCGATTTCGATGCGGGGCAAAAGCAGGGCATCGAGAAGCTGCTGGGCAACAACAGCAAAAGGGGCGGCCACAAAGGTTGCGATCTCCGATGCAGACATCCCTTGGGCGACATGGAGTTCGTGGAGCCAGGGACGGGGCAAGAGAAACTCCCTTGCAAACAGGTCCATCTGGACTTCGCGTCGCTGCCGACGGCTGTAATCGACAACCCGTTCCACCCCAATCGGGACTGCTTCCGCAGCCCGCAGTGGATCGGCGTCCATCACAGCCATCGGTTCCGACTGCCCACCGAGGTCGATGTGCCCGAGTTCGTGGGCGACGAGGAAGGCATCAAGGAAAGGTTCGCCTGTATCCTCATGCAGGATCAGCAAGGCGTCGGGGTCGTAGAGTGCCCGACCACCATGAAGACGAATGTCACCCTTGGGCACTCGTTCGACTTCGATCAGCCGCCTTGCGGTCTCCGCCCGAACGAAATCGTAGGGAGTTCTCGGATCGTGCCCGGCGGCAACCGCTTCGGAATGTAGTCGCTCGGCTCGCTGCCTCCCCGCTTCAAGTGAGTTCATGTTCTTCGCACTCCCGAAGGAGAAAAAGGCGCTGAGACTCACCCATCTCGGTGTTCTCGACAAGCTGCCGGAACGTGACTCGTCCCTGTTGCGAAGGCTTCTGATCCGATTTGAATGCCAGACCCAACGGTGCTTGGCTATCCTGTGCAAGATAGACTCTGACCGCTTCGACCGTGGTGCCGGTCGCTTCCGCAAAGCGGCGAACAAAGCCGCTTGGAACGGATGATGGCACAACGAGCCGGTCCCGCACCGCCGTCAGAAGTGAACGCGGAACATCGAGCTTTCCGGCAAGCGTTGCGAACGCCCCACCTTTGAATCGTGCAAAGGGGTCAACAGCCGCAGTCGTCACTGACGGTTTCGGCCCGGCGGCGAGGAAGTTCTCCCAAGCGGTCTCCAGCTTCGGGTCGCTGATGGCGCCTTCCTCGGCCCCGGTGAATTCCGCGCTGAGCCGCAGTTCGGCGGCAAGGTCGATCAGTTCCTCGGCAAGCTCCGGGTATTCACTGACGTAACGCTCCAGAGTGTTGCGATCATGAACGGGTTCTGCCGCGAACGCATCAAGGACGGCATCTTTGTCGATTGGCGTCATCATGCGTTCTCCTCTTTCAAAAGTTCCGCGAGCCTGGCGAAAGCCCGTTTCAGCCGGTTGCGCACCGTTTTTTCGCAGCAACCGAGAATCTTAACCATTGTCATCGTGTCCGTCCCTTGTGGGTCGATCGGGATGTCCTTTAGGAACAACTCGACCACCCTGCGCTGATCAAGTGGCAAGGAGCTAATCGCAGCATGGATCTTCGACCGGTAAAGAAAATCCGCTTCGGGACCATCGAACGAGTCCGTGATGCAGGAAAGAGCCCTCTCGACCTCTGGGTGCGGCTCGTCCGACTCGTTATCGTGGACCAACGGCGTCAAATGGGTCGCATCCTTGCAAATGTCCCGTCGGGCGGTTGATCGGAGGCGGGCGACACCCGCGTTGAAACGGCACTCGAAGAAGTCCAACCGCTCAACGTACTCCTGCCGATCCTTGCAGAGCATCTCCTCGAACTTCCCCAGCACGGCATCTCGGATGTCCAGATCGATCGCGTTCTCGGCCTTTTTGCCTGCGATGTGTCGCTTCGGGACCGGAACCGCTTTCAGCACGCGCTGCCGAATCGCCGTGAAAAGAACGCGAAGCACGGCCTGATCCGCAGCAAAAGGCGGCCTGCGGACGAAGTAGAGCAGACATTCCGAAGGGACGCTATCAGCCGAATCCTCGGCCTCGATTAGGTGGATGAACTCCGCTTTCGTCAACCGCATGACGCCCGCGATTGCATCTTCAATGGCGGCAGGACGGGCGTAAAGATCGCCGTCCTGCCGCTTTCGCAGCGGTTCCACCTGACCAGTCGAGTCGTCCCGAGTCTGGATTTTCGCGTTCATACCGCCCCCTCCGCTTCATCTTCCGTGAAGCAAGCTGCTCTTTTCATTGGCCTTACGGCTCTTCCGTCCGACCCGGTCGCCGAAGCGACCCACGCTGCCCCCATTCCCCATTGTTCGATTAGAGAACGTGATTGTCAAGACCTTGCACATGGCGGCCGATAATGACACAATAAGCCTAGGGGGGACGCTGAGTCTTCCCCCCAGCAAAAGAGTTCGCCGACGTGGACAGGGAAAACGACCATGAGCATCGACCAACAAACTCTCGCCGCCAGACTGAAAGAAGCACGGGCGAACTCGCATCTGACCCAGGATCAAGTCGCTCAGTCGCTCGCGCTGCCGCGCACCGCCGTGGTCCAGATCGAGGCGGGCAACCGTGCCGTAAGCACCCTCGAACTGGCGAAACTCTCCGAACTCTATGGACGGCCAATCGCCAGTTTCTTTAACGCCGCGCCCCCTGTCGGCGAGGAAGACGTGCTGGTCGCCTTGTTTCGTGCCGCTGATGTCGTTGGAGAGGAGCAACCCTGGCAAAGCGAGGTTTCGCGATATCTGACGATTTGCCGCACCGGTGTCGAGCTGGAAGACCTGCTCGACCGCCCCCCACACGTGGGACCGCCGACGTACGACCTCCCCCAACCACGCCGGACGATGGAGGCAGTTGACCAGGGCAACTACGTCGCCGAAGAGGAACGACGACGGTTGGGGTTGGGGCATAACCCGATTCACGACATGTCGGATCTCATCAACAGTCAGAACGTATGGGCATCCGGAGCGAAGCTGCCCGACCAGATGTCCGGATTGTTTCTCAAGCACTCGTCCATCGGGCTCTGCATTCTGGTCAACTTCGACCATCCTAGAGCACGCAAGCGGTTCTCGTACGCCCACGAGTATGCGCACGCACTGCTCGACCGGCACCACACCGCCACGGTTTCGCTGGAAGGCAACCGATCGGATCTGGGGGAAGTACGGGCCAACGCCTTCGCTGCGGCATTCTTGTTGCCTCGCACCGGTGTCTGGGCCTTCCTGCAAGCGCGATTCAAGGGCGGGCCAAGTCTCATCGATCAAACCGTGTACGACCCCGCGACGGAACAAAACGCGGAACAGGTGCGCGCACACAGGCGAGCAGCACCCCGTTCTCAGGCCCTCACCTATGAAGATGTCGCCGCCCTGGCTCATCACTTCGGCGTGAGCTACCAGGCCGCGCTCTTCCGGCTCAAGAGTCTGGCGATTGTGAACGACGAGGAGTTCACGGTGTTGCGAGAAAAGGAGCAGAGCGGGAAGGAGTTCCTGCAGATGCTGCAACTACTCGACGACCTCGACGGACAGGACAAACGCACTCCGGATCGGGAGATCGTCAGTCAAGTTCTCCACCTGGCCCTGGAAGCCTACCGCCGGGAAGAAATCTCCAAAGGGAAGCTCCGCGACCTGAGTTCACTGCTCGGAGTGCCTGCAAAGTCCCTGCTGAATCTGGCCGATGCGATGTAAATTGACCGTTCAGCGCGGATGCAGGCTATGTCCGAATCAATAATCATCACGGATGCGAGCGTCCTGATCAACTTCCTGGTCCTCGACCGTGCGGAGTTACTGGCCGGACTGCCCAATCATCGATTCCTCGTCACCGATCACGTCCGGGCAGAGGTTACCGCGCACTATCCAGAGCAGTTGCAGCGTTTGGAGGAGGCGTTTGCAAAGGGTATTCTCGAAGAGATCAGCGTCACGGAGCTGGAGGAGGTCAGCCTATTCGCTCGACTCACGGCAGCGGGACTCGGTATCGGCGAGTGTTCCGCCATCGCCGTGGCTTCTCACCGAAAACTCGCGTTGGCCATCGACGACAAGAGAGCCGTCAAGAAAGTGACGAATCTCGGTCTATGCCTTACGATTCTCTCGACCGAGTTGCTTGTTGTTTTGCTCATCCGCGAAACGGTGTTGACCGTGGCCGAGGCGGATGCCATGAAAGCCGAGTGGGAAAAGAACCATCGGTTTCGGCTCACGTTCGCATCGTTCGCCGATCGCATCCCACCCGCGGAGTGATTCACCGAAAAGTCAGAACACAGGCAATGGAAAGGACGGCGAGCTATTTCAACTAGCTCGCCGTCATCGTTCCTCTCCGGTCAGCCGAAAACCCCTTTGATCGCTTCCCGCATGACACCGGGATAAAGGTGGCGGTAGCGCTTTCGCTGCTCTTCGGACTGGTGCCCGACCACCTCGTCAATCACCCGCTGGTCCACGCCCTGACTGGCAAGGGCCGAGATGAACGAGTGCCGAAGGACGTGGTAGCCCCGAAGCACTTCCCACTTCGAACCGTCCACCGATTGGTTGAAGTGGTGGTAGGCTTCGCCCATCGTGATCGGGGTAGGGCCTTCACGCTTCGTCCCGCTGAAGGCAACATGCTGCGACTGACAGAAGAGGTATGGGCTCGCCGGTTTCACCGCGAGCCACTCCCGGAGTACCGTGGCAAGCTTCGGAGTGATCGGGGCCAGGCGGTTGGAACGCTTCCCCTTGACTCGTTTCCGTTCCCGGATCGTGACCACCCCGCCAGTCAGGTCCAGGTCCGTCGTGAGCGCCCGCATCATCTCGCTTCGCCGCGCTCCCGTGTACGCCGCGAACACCACCATCGGGTAGACCCACGGCTGCGAACAGTGTGTTCGCATGTATTCCAGGAACTCTTCGATCTCCGTCCGCGTGAGGTACAGGGCCTCCCAGAGTGATTCCCGTCGGTCATCGTCCGGGTTCTCGACGGCGATGGCGGTTTCGATCTCGGTGAAGGTGCGAAACGGTTCCTTCTCCTCCTCCTTCGGAAACCGTAACCCGCGATTCGGGAACGCCCCCTTGAGCAGCCCGCCATGCACGGCCCAGTTCCAGCAGGCCCGAAACGATGCGATCTCCTTCTTCGACGTGACCGGCGAGAGTCCTTTCTTCGCACGCCGGTCCACGTGGCCTTGAAGGTCGGCGAGAGTGAGTCCCTGAATGCGGAACCGGTCGCCGAGGGTTTTGCCGACCTGTTTCAGGTGGCTTCTGAGGGTGATGAGCGATTTCTCCTCGATGGTCCCGTTGCCGAGCGTCGTGAGATACCGGTCGAAGAGGTTCCGAACGGTGAGTGTCTCTTGTCGCTCCACGACCACGGGAGCTCTGCCGCCTGCCGCGACGAACTCCTCCAGCGGCACGCCGTCCGGGACAGTGAGCCGCCCGCGCTCGATGAGATTCAGCGTCTCGTCCACCTCGGTGCCCTTTGCGAGCGCCTGGGCCTCCGAGATGTTCCCGACGGTGAAGTAGTATCGCTTCCCCTGGAAGCGGAACGTACAGTAGTAAGCGTCGCCTTTCTTGCGGATACCGGCCATGTGCGTCTCCTTCGTGCGGAAACGCCCTGTAGTCACCCTGCTGGCGGAAAGTTGGCGGAAAACGAACTTGGATTCAGCGAGGGGCGGGGAACGCTTCCGTTCGTAAATCCTTTCCCCTCGCGGGATAGCGCTCGTGGGAATCGGATTTTTGAGGGACGCGACTGCTAGTCGCTGCACCTGACCCGGCGGGCACGTAGGTTTTCTGGGGTTCGTAGCCGCCCGCGCCCGCCGGGCAGGTGAGCGGGGTCGTTCGGCGGCGGAGGGCGCACGGGTGGACTTGTCTTGCCTGAAGCCGGTGAGACTCTGGGGCGACTACGGGTCGGTCCTGGCCGGCGGGTACTACCGCCGGGACGATGCTGGCCGGCTCTGCCTCCACCGAGCCGGGCCGTTCCTCCCGCCGATCAGCTTCCCGTGGGGGCTGGAAGGCCACCGCGCCGTCGTATCCGACGAGTTCCGCACAGCCTTGCAGGAGGCTGGGTTCGACGGCATCCAATTCCGCGAGGCCGTCAAGGACCGCATCGTGGCGCTCGACTGGCACACCTGGGATCGGTCGGCCGCAAGCCCCCGCCGGCACCCGCCGGGTGGCGAGCCAGAGGACTACATCTGGGATAAGCCGCACGCCCCCCGCGCCGCCCAACAGATGCCGCCGGCGTGGGAGTTGGTCGCCCCACTGATCGAGGCGGGGTACGAGGACATCCCCGAGTTGCAGCACGAACTGGTGCCGCCGCTCAGGGCTATCTTGCCGCGGCGGGAGTACCCGGCGTGGTTCCGCACCCGGGCCGAGTACGGCGACCAGGTGTTGTCCCCCGAGGCGCGGGCGTGGGTGGAGCGGGCGGCCGGAGAGTGGGTCAGCTTCGAGCCGCTGCGGTGGCGGTACGCCGAACCCGGATGAAGGTTTTCCAAGTCAAGAGAAAAATTAACCCACTGCACGGCTGATGCTTCCGCAATCAGCGTGTCCGATCCGGGGCAGAGCGTTCTCGCGGACCCAACGGCTTCTGGCGATCGATCGCCTCGGTGTCCGCCCGGAATGGTCGCGATGACCGACCGGGGACGGCACCCAACACGGATTCGGACTCACGCGGCCACTGACACAGTGGTGTCAGCGGCGGCGAGGCCTGCTCGGTTCGCAGGCCGGTCCCGATGCTCTTGCGTTCCCCCCGCTCGGGCCATTCAAGGCGGCTGGCTCATCGCGAACGCGATGTCCCGTTAGGTGCGGCTTCCGGCGAACGGGCGGTGTCAGCCCGCCGGTGTTTGGCCCACGACCGGCAGACTGACGTCGCGCCGTTCGCCGGGACATATCCCCGTTGAACTTGCCGAGATCGACGGCGAGAATGGGGAGCGTCGAGTCCATCGCTTGCCAACGGTTGGGAGAAGCGAGCGACGAAGGCTAACGTAGCCGACGCACCCGGCATGCCATGGATTCTTTCGGCGGCGGGGATGCCTCGATTGTGCGATACTCCAAGGGGCTAACATGAGTTGTGCCACTTCCTTGTTTGCTGTCGATCTCGACGAAATCCGACGGACCGTAGCGGAACGCGATATGTCCGTCGTCCGACGGGCACAAGCCGCTCATCCGGACGAGTTCGATCACATGCTAGGGGACGGCCTGCCACTGGGTGAGGCGCTGCGGCGTATCGTCGGCGGCGAGGTGGAGGGGTACTCGCCCCAATACGGATACGCGCTGCGACTTCTTTGCCGGGTCGAGGGGGAACTGCTGCCCGATGACGACCTGATCGGCGACCTAGAGCCATTGAAACTGCAATCCCCACTTGAACAATACCGCATCCCGATCAACGTACCGGCCAACAAGGATTTCCCGTTCATAAGTTTCCTCGAAGCAACTGAGGTCGAGCGGGAAAGCAAGCGGCTCGCCGGTCTGGATCTGTCTTATCCGAGCGACCCGGGTGTCGAGGAGGCTCGCGAGGCGTATGCCGCGTGCATCCGTGAGGCCGCGGAGCGGGGTAAGGCGGTCGTATCCTTCTACAGTTAGCTCGCGCGCGGCGGGCACTCGACCCGAGCCGCTCTGGCGTGGTCAAATCGAACCGTCACCCAAACACCCCCGCCGGGTGGCCGCCATCGTCGTAATCCGCTCCGTATTCGGCGGGGCGGAATTTCCCTTCCGCTTTGTGCCGTGAGACGTACCGCAGCGCGTCCATGCCGTGGTCGTCCTGCTTCAGCGGCCGCTCGCCCTTCTTGCACGCGGGATCCCAGATGTACGAGTCGACTTCGTCGGCCGTGCAGGTCGGCTTCGCGTTTTGCAGCAACTCCGGATCGGGTTCGTGGCACCGGGCGTTGAGGAACACGAAGAGCCGCGGCTTGCCGTCGTCGGCCGGTTTGAGCCGGTCGGCCACGTCCTGTAGTCCGGCGTCGACCGCCTTTGGTGCCGGTTCGGTCGGCATCTTCACCACCCGTTCGAAGGTGGCGCGATCCTCGGCGTCGTGATCGCAGAGGACGGCGGCGGGCCGGGGATCGTCGGCGTCGACCCAGCATGGCTGTTGCAGCGTTTCGTCCCAGGCGTGCATGGCGCGCAGGCCGGCTACGGCGTGATCGGAGACGAGCCGCCGGGTGAGGTAGATTTCGCGGTAGAGATAGAGCCGCCCGTCGTCGTCCTCGGCCCACCATTGCCAGACGAAGGGGTTCGTGAATCCGAAGTCGATCGACCAGTAGCGCCGCCAGTGCCGGGGGATCGGGAACGGCGCGACGAGGTGGACGGTGGAATCCCAGCCTTCGAAGACGACGCCCTCGGCCTGCACCCATTCGCCATCGCGGAGCCGTCGGCGGCGGACTCCGGTCAAGCCGTCGAGGCGGCCCAGGTATTCGCGGCCCATGCGGGTCATGGTGCCGTCGGGCAGGAACAAGGCGGGATTGTCCCGGTGGCGCATGGGGAGCCGTCGGAGCCAGCCGGTCTCCGCGGCGCGTTTGAGCCAGTGCGTCGGGGGGCCGGGGTTGCAGTCGATCAGGAACTGCTGGTAGGGCATGCGACCGTAGCGGAGTCGGCCGTCGACCTTTTCGCCAGTGTCCTGGTCGATCTCGATGCCTTCGATCAGGACCGCGCCGTCGTATTCGGCGGAAAAGACGCCCTGGGGGTCGTCGAGGCCCGCCACGACGATGATCGAGCCGTTGCGGAAGCGGTACTCGGAACGGTTCTCGCGGCGGATGCGGTCCGGCACGAGCAGGCCGGGTTCGAGCACTTTCTCTTCGAGCGTGACGAGTGCGGAGTTCGTCAGCCACTTCCGGACCGATCGCAGGAGCAGCCAGCGGCAGCCGGGGTACTTGAGGCAGCAGGCGCGGAGCTTCTCGAGTAGAAGGCGACTTTTTCCCGTCCCCAAAGGGCCGTCGATCAGGATGCGGCGGTCGCGGGCCGACATGAGTTCGCGGACGATCGAGGGGCGCGCGTCGAAGTAACGGCCCTGTTCCGCCTCGGCCTTGGTGATGGTCGTCGGCGTGGTTCCGGCGGCAGGCTCGCTCACACGAGTTCCTCCGGGTTGATTCCGGCCACGAACTTGACCGGGGGTGTGCCCGATGCCGACTTCGCATCGCCGCCGGCGAGCAGGCCGAGCAGACGGCAGCGCTTGTCCCAGGCGTCGAGCAGGAGCTTCATGATCCGCGGGTCGCCGTGCCTTTGTTTCTTCGTGACCTTGGCCGACGAGCCGCGGTCGGTCTTGCCGGTGAAGGTCTCGACCGCCTCGCCCTTCGAACGGTCCCAGGCCTCCCACAATTCCGCTTCAAGGGTCGCCAGCCGGCCCAACTCGGCCGCGAGGTGCGCACGAGCATCCTGCATCGCGTACCGGCGGTAGCCGTCCAGCACCTGATTGACGTACCGGCCGGCGGTCGAGTGGTGGATTTTGAGTTCGTCGGCGATCTGGCGCAGGCTCATCCGGCGCGTGTAGAGCCGGAACGCCTTGGCGCGGGCCTCGGCCATGACGGCCGATTCGGCGTCGAGGGTTTCGAGCGGTCCGGGTTCGACTTCCGGCCAGAGGATGTTCAAGGCCGTCTGTCGCACGTCCCTTGCTGTCGCGGGGTCCATCTCTCCCGTTCGGGTCCGTGGCCGTTGCCTGAACATGGCCGTGCGGAAGGGTTTGCCGCAAGAATTCCGGATTTTTTTCGCCACGCCCGCCTTGGCCGTTCAAGGCCATTCTGACATTCGCCAGAAATACAGTTCAACCGCTATTGTCTAACGTGCTGCCGATGTTAAGATTGATTGTGTCGAGACGAGCAACGACGCAAAGCTAATGAGGGAGCCAACATGCGAAACGAACTGAGCGGCTTGGTCGCGGTCAAAAAGGGCTGGTGGCGGATCACGGAGGCTGACGGCGGGGTGCTCGGCGTCGTTCGGGGCGTGGATGAGGCGGAAGCGTTGCAACGCGCGGCGGGGCGCTACGGGCGGATGTCCGGCAGCCTGAACGCGACCTGCACGATGCCGACGGTGTTCGGGCCGCGGACGGAGGAAGGCGAACCGATCGCGTAGGCCCCGCTGATGAGCCGTTCGATTCGGCGAAACCCTACGGGGTCCGGGGAGACAGGGGCCGGAGGCTGCGGGAACAGCCCCCGGCCGGCCACTCCAAACACAGGGAGTTTGAAATGACAACGAATCTGTATCAGGCGAATCAGCAATGGTCCACCCGTCCGGCGGATCAACGGTTCTGGACGATCGGGGATGCGTACCGGTTCTGCCGGGGTTACGCCGAGACGGCGAACGAGCAGTCGATCGACTTCGGGGCGGCCCGGCTGGTCGATACGGGAAGCAATCTGGCGCTGCAACTGGCCGACGGCACGCCGCCGATGACGATGACGCACTGGAGCTTCGGGCAGTTGGCGCGGATGGCGGGCGCACCGGCCGAGTATCTGCGGAAACTACCGGCCGAACTCGCGTCGCGGTGCCTGGAGGAGGGTCTGGACCGCCACTTTCAGGGCCGGGACGACTTCGAGAAGCAAGGACTGATCCACGCGGGCGACACGCCGGTCGTTCGGGCGCTCACGTCCGACAAGTACACCCGGTTCTGGAACTGGCAGGTGTTCGAACGGCTTGGCGATTTGCAGTCGAAGGGCTGGCGCGTGCCGCCGGCGCGGCCGTTCGACGGATCGGGATCGGAGCGCCGACGGGCCACGGAAGCCGACTGCCTCGACGTGCGGATGAAGGGCCTCGGCATCAAGCCCGGCGATCTGATCGCGCCGGCCGGGATCTACGCCAGCGACCACGACATGTTCGGGTTCATGGTGAACGAGGAATATCGGATCGACGACGGGTCCGACGGCGGTTTGTCGCGCGGGTTCTTCGTGTCGAACAGCGAAGTCGGGGCCTCTGCCCTCAAGCTGACGCTATTCCACTACCGGCACGTCTGCGGCAACCACATCGTCTGGGACGCGAAGGACGTGCTGGAAGTCAGCGTGCGGCACATCGGGGACGTGGAAGGGAAGTTCTCGCTGGAAATGGCGGGATCGCTCGACAAGTACCTCGCGGCGTCGGCGAAGGACGACGAGCGGCGCATCCGCACGGCGAAGGAGCTGATCCTCGGCACGAACGCGACGGACATTCTGGATGGCATTTTCAAGCTGACCGGCCGGCGCCGCCGGCACGGGCTGCCGGAAGCCCTGAATCTGGAACTCGTGGCGGCCGCGGTCGAATCGACGGAGCAGCACCCGGAAGACGGGAACCCGTTCAGCCTGTGGGGCTTCGCGAACGGACTGACGCGGATTTCGCAGACGTTCGGCTTCGCCGACAAGCGGACGGCCATCGACAATGCGGCGGGCCAGCTGCTCGCTCTGGCCGTGTAATGCGGTCAAAATCGGGCCGGGGCAAGCCCCGGCCCCTCTCATTCGCCTTATGCACCACACTCCAGAATCGAGGAAGCCATGAATCTCTTGCCGGCCAACCTGGCCAAACTGGCGGATATCGCGAGCCGGGACGATCGAGGTCGTTGGACGCTTCGCGGCGTCCATGTGGAACGGTCGCCGGAGGGGACGTTCACCGCGGCCGCGACGGACACCCGGATGTTGTTGCGGGTGAGCGGTCCGTGTGAGCCGGCCGATGAATTCCCGTCGATCCCGGCGATGAAGGACGTTCCCGACGATGCGGCCAGCGGGATCGTACCCGCCTCCGTTTGGGGTAGCGTCTTCGCGGCGGCCACGAAGCACTCCCGGAAAGCGACCAAGTCGATCCTGCAGAACGTCGCCGTTGCGATCGGCAGGGAACAGGCCGTGTTTGGAATGACGAACGGGGATTCGTCCCCGGTCGAGACGACGAAGTTGATGGAGGGGCGGTTCCCTCCGGTCGATGATGTGTTCCCCAAGAAGCCGGCGGCCATGCGGATCAGGATCAATCCGTTGCTGATGGCCAAACTGCTCAAGGCGATGGCGGAGATCGCGCCGCCGGATCTGGATGGCAATGACGGCGTCACGATGGAAATCTGGGATCCGAACCGGCCGATGGTGTTCCGTTGTCCGGGTCCGCGCGGTCAGGAACTGAGCGGCCTGCTGATGCCGATCACCACGGAGGCGGCGAAGGCGTCGGATGAGGAATCCGATGCCGTCGTGGCTGACAAGCCGGTCGACGACTTGCGGGAGCGGGAGCTGACCGACGCGCTTCGCCGGCGGAATGACGAGATCGAGGAATTGTTGGCGGAACGGTCGAGACTCCTGAAGTCGATCGCCATTCTCCAGGCGAACGCGCGGGAGTTGGCTTGCGAACGCGATGCGCTCCAAGCGGCCGTGGATCAAGCCGGGAGCGGCGTCACGCCGAAGGTCGACCGACTGCTCACGCGAGCGGAACGTCTGGCGCTCAAGTCCATGAGCCACTAGGATCGCCCCGTCACCTCGTTCGGAGCCGGACATGCTCGCGCTATCGATTCACCAACCTTGGGGGCACGCGATCCTGCACCTGGGGAAGAGCGTCGAAAATCGCACCTGGGCCACGAATTACCGTGGCCCCTTGTTGATCCATGCGGCCAAGAGCCGGGCGAGTTACGACGGATGGACGCCCGATCAGTGGCGCGAGGCGTTCGGGTGCGAACTGCCGCGATGGGAATCGTTGGCGAAGGGGGCGATCATCGGGCGCGTGGAGCTGGTTGACTGCGTGCGGGTGGATCGGCCGGGCTATCTGCCGGGAGTGGGGCCGAACGTCTGGGTCGAGGGGCCGGTGTGCTGGGTGCTGCGCGATCCGGTGGCGTTCGAAGTGCCGATTCCGTATCGGGGAATGCAGAGTTTATTCGAAGTGCCAGAATCGCTTCTTGAATGTCCCGAAACGGTTTGCGCGTCGCTTCAAGGATTCGATATCGTTGGTTGAAAGTTTCTGGAAGCCTTTCCACTCTTTTGCGATGGAAGAGACCATCTCATTGAGAACATCAAACGCGCTCCAATATCGTTGATCGGTCATTCGGCGTTTCTCTTGAATGTAGGGCAGGAGAATCCGGTAACACTGAGGAACGCTGTAGTACCAAGCGCGGGCGAAGAGGACAGGATCGATCGCCTTCTCGATGATGAGTATTCCGACCAGATGGAATCGAGAGCAGACGTCCATGGCCGCAGCCCGTTCTTCCTCGGTCCAGTTTTGGTGCTTGTCAGGTTCGAGTTTGAGAACGATTTCGATTTTGGGCCGAATATCAAGGAGTTTTTGAATCACATCGTACAGGTTCTGAATCCGCTGGGAGCGGCGGCTTGCTTTGCCTTGCAACGTCGCATAGATGAGCGAGAACACGGCGATAATCATCGAGCCAACGGGCGCGACTTCTTTCCAGGTAGGCCATTCCATAGAAGTTTCGCCTGAGATTACGGACTCGGTGGACGTGAGGGCGTTGCTCAAGGATATATAGTCTCGTCAGGCTTCTTTGGATTTCGTGATCCCGAGATTTTCGGCCAATTCACCGTCCGGCGTGCCGCTGAAGACGAAACTGGCGGTTTGGCGTAAACCGGAATTCGCAGCCACGCCCATTGTGCCCGTGATTCCACTGGCGAAATGGAATCCTTTGATGCAGCGCCATCGTGGTGATTTCGCCATCCGGGCGATGAGGGCCGGGTGCGAGGTGACGACCGTGAACTCCTTGCCGGTGGCCGAGTAGGCGGCCGCGATCAGGTCAGTCAGCCGTCCGCCGACTCCGATGCCCTGGTAGTCGGGCAGGCAGACGATGCGCGAGGCCCGCCAGCGTGGATGGGATGGGTGCGGCGCCGACAGGACCGCGAGGAAGGCGGCGGGTTGTCCGCGGACCTTGGCCACGAAGCAGGTGGCGTTCCGGGCCAGATCGTGGCTCAGATAGTGATGGTCACGGAAGAGTGACCACGCGGACCGGTCAGCGCGCCGAACAACGACTTCGAGTTGCGGTCGCCGAAGTGACCTCCGGGTGATCGCACCGGTTTGCACATCGAGCATCCAGTCGGGTTCGAGCCATTCGGCGATGTCGTAGTGGCAGCTCACGGCCACCAGCCGCCGGCCGCTCTTGCGGACCGCTTTCTGGACGGCGTGGCTGCCGATCTGGGCCACCGTGCGGTCGACGACGGAGGTGAATTCGTCGATCACGGCGAGGTCGGGCTGCTCGGCGAGGGTCCGGGCGACGTCGACGCGGAACTTCTCGCCATTGCTCAGGACGTGGTAGGGCTTGAGCCAGCCGGGCGGGGAACTGAAACCCACGGACGAGAGCAGGCCGGTGATCTCCTGGATCGTGAGCGATTCGGGGAAACCGTCGACGACCGAGGCGTCAGCGGGCCATGGCCAGCCGTCGATGAGCCGGTCGCCGAAGAGTTCGCGAGCGAGTGTCGACTTGCCGGAACCGGACGGGCCGACGATGAGGCCGACGGACCATTCGGCGGGCAGGTCGAGCCGGTAATCCCACACTCGTTGGGCGCTCGATTCGGGCGGCACGTCGAACATGCCTTCCACCTGGCGGACGCGGACGGAGCGGCGGATCGGCGTTTCGCGGACGATGCGAACCACGCCGGGAGCCGGCGGGGGCAGGGATTCCCGTTTGCGATCGGGGGCCAATCCGGTGACGATGGCGGACGCTTCGAAGCCGGCGGCGTCGGCCTGTTCGAGGAGCTGCCGCTGGGTGGATTCGTCGGGTACCTTCACGATGACGCCGTATTGGGGCGTCAGGTCGATCGTGGCGGCTTTCTTGTCGGATGGCTCCGTATTGCCGAGCAGTTCATCGAGCATCCCCTGCGTTGCCGGATCGAGTTCGAGTTCCTTCGCCAGTGCATTTAGTTTCTCTTCATCCAGGCCAGCCATCTGCCCGATCGGATCGTAGGTGGTAAGCATGTACCGGGCTTCCGCCTCATCGAGGTCGGTGACGGCGACCTCAATGATCTGGTCGCCTAGTTCTTCAGCGCGGAGATGGCCGTCGATCAGTTCGAGCGTGCCGTCGGGCAGCGGACGGACGTGAATCGTGCCGACCCAACCGATCTTGTCGAGGGCGGCGCGCAGCGACTGACGTTGTTTGTCGGGGTGTGTTCGCCAGTTGAGCGGGGATGGGCGGAGTTCGCTGGCCTTTACCCTGCGGCGTTCGACGATGCGGTCGCGGATGTCCATAGAAACGAGACGGCCGCGGCGGTTGCCTGCTCTTGCGCTCAGGCAACGACCACGGCCATACTCGTGCATCACTGATCGTTCGACGGCCGTCGCTTGCAACACCGGTCGCCGAATCGTCCAACTGCCGCTGGACACCGGGCATTATAACAATGCGGGTGCCTCCAGTCGTGTCTCATTCGCGCTCCATGATTCCGGTTTCCGATTCGGACTGGCTTTCACAGGCCGAACCGATGGTGCGCCATGTCGTCGGGCGATGGTCTTCCTTCTCGATTCTCGATCGCGACGACCTGGCCCAAATCTGCCGCATGCGGCTCCTGGAATTGAAGCCGGAGTTCGATCCGTCCGTCTGGGAATGGCCCGAATGGGTCTTCCGCGTGTGCGATCGGTGTTTGAGCGCCGTGGCGCGAAAGGAAGCCCGTCGAAACGCGCTGTGCCGGCGCGTTCACTACCCATGCCGATCCCGCGACGACGAAGACGAGCCTGGCAGCGTGGAATCGCTCGATTCGGTCATCGCGGATACGAAGTCGGAATCGCCGGGTTCGTCCGCGATGATCAACGACGAGGCGGATCGGCTGCGCCGGCGGGTGGAGGGGTTGCGGCCGTCTGAACGCCGCCTTGTGGTGCGGATGTTCGGGCTGGACGGATTCGAGGCCACGGAAACGATCGCCGGGACCGCGGCGTTCTTCGGGATGCCGTTGGGGGAATGTCGTGCCGCAATCCAGCGGGCGATGGACGTGGTTCGATCGGGAATGGCGGAGGATCGCGACTATGCCGATGTTGCTTGAGCCGCCGCGGCAGCGGACGCTGTTCGAGGGATTGAAGCCGCCGCCGGATCATGTGGTGGCCCGGATGCGAGCGCAACGGAAGGCGTTTCAATTGATCCGAGGCAAGTGGTACGGATTGCCGCTCGAGGTCGCGATCGACCGGCTGCTCGGGATTCGCCGCCGGGGGCGCCGCCGGTATTCGCACAAATACGTCCGGCTGATCAGCGGCAAGAACCTCTTCCAGGCCCGTGCCTGGCATCCCACCGTCGGGAGCGTGCATCTGGGTTGCTACCGGTCGGAATCTGACGCCTGGGCGGCGGTTCAGGGGTGGATCCGGGCGGGATGCGATCCGTGCCGTGGGTTGCCGGAGGGTGTACTGCCGAAATGGGTTCAGCGTGAAGGGGACGGCTTCCGGGTCATCGTCCGTGGCACGATTCCGGAAATCCCGGGCTGGTTTGTGACGGCCGAGGATGCGCACCGGGCGGCGCTGGCGGCGCTACAGGCCCGCCGGTCCGGCGGGGTGCGACACCGCTTCCACCCGGTCCAACTGTTCCCGGTGCAGGCCGCGCATCCGCAGCCAGGCGAGTTCGTCGCCGGATAGCAACCGGATCAACGCCAGGATGCGGCGAAGTTCTTCGGATGGCTCGTGCCCAAGCGCGTCGGCAAGCGTGCGGGGCGGCTTGTTGGCGGTCGTCGCGTTCATGGGCGTCTCGTTCTCCGTTCCAATGTTGCGAGGATCGCCGCCAGCGCCCGGCCATCGTCGAGCATCCGGGGCGTGGCGACGATCACGGACCAGCCGAGTGCGGCGGCGGCGTTGGTCTTCTCGGCGTCCATTTCCAATCCGTTCTTGTCGTGATGCCGCGAGACGAACCGCGTGTAGGGTTTGCCGCAGGTGCAGCGCACCGTGACGAACGTGCCGCCGTGCCGCTCTAGGGCGACGCGGGGATCGGGCCAGGCGAGGTCGAACCGCCACTTGCGGACCGGATGGAATTCGTGCTCGAGCACCGGCGCCGGCCATCCCGCCTGTTCCACGGCCGCGACGAGAATGGCGAGGTCGGTGGCGAGCGGCGGCGGGCTGTCTGATTTGAGCGCCGACAGCCGGATGCCGGTCGAGACGGCACCGGCCTCTTCCAGTTTCGCCAGCCATCGCGCATCGAATCCCATCAGGCAGCCGCCGGTTCGGGGGTGAGTGTGTCGAACAGGGTGGCCACGGGCTTCCGCTCCGGTCGTGGCGGTGGTTCGGGTTCCGGATCGGTTTCCGGCGGCGGCACCGGCAGCGGGTAGGCGATGCCGAGGATCGCGCAGCAATGGCACTGGCGGCAGTTGCAGGGGAGGTCGTCGGGGTTCGTGATGGTCATGATCGCGGCCCCCATCGGAAACTCTGTCCGGGCATTTCGATGACCGTGCCGCTCAACAGCCGGTCCGTGATTCTGTCGATGCCGGCGGGGTCGACGACGCTGGACAGTTCCGAGGGTTTGCCATTTGCCACCGGAACGGGCGATAGGTTGCTCGTCACGATCGTGGGCCGTGTCCCGCGTTCGTCGAGGATTCGTTTCAGCAGTGCCCGGTGGTCCTGGCCGAACCGCACGGCTTCGCGGTCGATCTCGCACACATCGTCGACGACGATCAGCGGACCTTTCGCGATGAAACTCCACAGTTTGCCTTCGGTCATCTTGCCGCCGGCCATGTGTGAGTTCCAAGTCGCCTCGCCGCGGCCGACGGTCTCCAGCAGTCGCGGGAAGGATCGATAGTCGATCAGTCCCCACATTGCGTCCGAAACGTCGGCCGGGAAGTAATCGAAGCCGGACGCACCATAGGCGCGATCCAAGAGCATCAGCGCGGCGGTCGTCTTGCCGGTGCCGGTGGCCTTCGACCACAGGTACAACGGCCAGCGACCCGAAGTAGAACAGAGGGCGCGAATCTTACCACGCAAGGTCGTCTCCACTTCCTCCGGCTTGACCCGCCGATGGTTCGGCCGAACTCGCACCGTCGGGCGGTCCCACAGCGGCAGGCTGCCCCGCGACTGCACCGGCGCCGGCGCGGAGTCGGGCCATTCCTTCGGCGGTGTATTTTGCCGGGTCAGTAGGCGTGTCAGCACGGAAGCGATCGGATCTTCGGTCAGAACCTGAGGCATTTGTTTTCTCCGGGAACAGCCCGGCCCAGCCGTTGCGGATCGATGCGCGGATTGCAGCAATCGCTTTGGCCTCGCCGTGCTTTGCCAGTTCGTTCAATTGCGACCGCGCGCCGCGGTCGGTGTAGGGCTTGCGTTTCTGCGATCTGCGTTCTGCAATCCAGTCGTCCCATGCGGATCGGAACGCGACAGTCTGGAGTTCGGGCGGAAAGTCGAATGGGGGGTTAGGGGGGTCTTTTATTTCTTCTCTTCTCTTCTCTTCTCTGGTCCCGGTTTTGTCCCCGTTGTTACGGGACATTTCCGGGACACTTTCGGGACGTTCACGCTGGCGAGATTTCTTCAATGCTTCGTAAGCCCTTGTTTTCGCACTGGTTCCGTTGTGGCGGGCCAGCTTGGGGAAGACGATGCGGCCACCGGAGCGAACTTCTAACCAGCGGACTTCGGTGGAGGCCATCGCCTCAGCCATGCCTGGCAGACCCAACAAAGCATCCAGAAAATCGAAAGGCTTGTCCCCGAGATTCAGGGACACATTTAGGGACTCGTCTGCGTCCTCGTCTTTCGTGTTGTCGTCGCACCATTCCCACAGCACCATCAGACGGCCGGCAATCTCGTGGCGATCGCGGCCCAACTTCGACGAGAGGATCACAACCTCGCGGCGATTCGTGAGCCCCTTAATCCACTTGATCCAATTGCCGGCCATAGCGTGAAGCCCCCTTCAGCACAACCGCCCGTCCCGTTGCGCGGACGCGAGCATTCGCTCCGTCCGCGTCTGACGCACTTCGAAGAACCCCGCGAAGTTCGCCGGGTCTTCGTCCATCAACATCCGCGCGTAGTACGCGGAGTAGTGGTCGTTGATCTTGAACTCCGGCTCGTCGGTCTCGACGGCGTACAGCCAGCGGATGCGCTGCACGATCGCGTCGGCGGACCATCGAGTTCGGCCCGCCCGTTTCACGTCCCAGGCGAACCGTTTGAACGCCGCGTAGACGCTCGGATTGGCCGCGTGGAACCGCTCGAAGCGGTCGCGGATGCTCGGTCTATCGCGGGGTTTGACCATGGCGCATCGTTCCTCCGTTATGGCTGGCCGCGATAGATGCGGTCGTGGACGGCACCTTCCTTGCCGATTTCGTGGAGTAGGAAGCGGTTCATCGCGTCGGCCGCATGCTCCCGTGCGGCGGCGATCTGCCCTGGCAGCGGGATCAGGTGGAACCGTTCACCGGCGAGGTTCAACTCGATGGCGACTTCGATTTTGACGAACACGGTGAACCCGGATTCGTAGACGGGGATGTCGAAGATGGCCGTCTCCGGGAGGTCGGCATCGCCAGTGACCTGCTGTTCGACCTGCTTCCCAACGCTGGAGCGGGTGTGTTTGATCTCCGCGGCGGATTCGACGGCCGACCGGAACCGGAGTTTGCGGACAACGGCGAGCAGTCCGGTTGAAGCCCCGCATTTCGCGAAGGTCGTGCGCAGCAGAAGGATCAGTTCCTGCTGCGTCATCGCGTGGTTCTTCCAGCCGTCGCCATCGAACCTGGCAAGCGTTTCGAGTTGCTTCGATGGTTTGAGCGCGAGCCTGGCCGACTCGTTGCGAGTGTTGTCATCCACGAGGACGGTCACGCCGTCGAAGTTGTGCCAGACGCTAGCGGTGCTCTTGAACCGGTTGGCGAGTTGGACGATGGTTTCGATGTCATGGACCTGGTGGCGCCGTGGTGCCACGTCGGCCTTCGTCTTGACCAGGTTTCCATCGCCCTGGCGGAGGTAATAGGTGCCCTCCGGCTCTTGCTTGGTTTCGAGGATTTGCGATCCGGCCCTTCTCGCCAGTTCGCAGATTGCGTTGATGCCTTGCTCGATCATGTCCGTTCTCCAGTGGTTGTGATTCGAATCGACAAAACGCCCGACCGGAACAACCGGCCGGGTCATGCGGCGGTTTACTTGCGCGCGGCCTCTTCAATTTCGGGCAGCGGCTCTTGGTCGGGGTCGTGCGGCGAGAGCGGCTGGAACAAAAGCGCCACGCCTCCACCTCGCGGGAGTTGCTTGAATTCGGCCAACGTGCCGCCGGTCTTGTATTCCGGCAGCGAAGTCTTCGCCTTCACCGTCGCGAATACGTGTCCGGAGTTTTCGGACTTCTCCATTTCGACGACGATCGTGACTTTTCGGGCCTTGAGGTCGTCGCCACGGTCGTCGAGGTCCGCGACGGCCTGTTTCAGCGCCGCGTTGATGATCCCGGCAGCTCTCCCGCCGTCGAGTTCACCGAGGTTTTCGAGCGATAAGACCGTCTTCGACATACCATCACCCTCCAGAAGGAATCGAGAATTCACTTCGCCCACGCCCTTCGGAACACGATCCGGCCAGGCTGTACTTCTGCCGTCACGGGTTCGCAAAGTTCATTCATGAGCAGGACACGAGCCGACTCCACCTGCGCCGCCGTCGCATGGACGTCGAGGTCCACGACGATCGATCCTTCGACGCGCAGGTCTCGGACCATGCGAGCGACGACCGGATCGGTGCCGGCCGGGATCAGCTTGGCGTTGGTGTCGTGGCCCGGCGGGGCGGCGGCGTAGCTCATCGGCCCACCGCCGGGAACTCGTCCCAAGTTCGCCCGTCGAGCAACCGGCCGGCGGCCTTCTTGCCGACGCGGAGCACGATTTCGCCGTCGGGGAATTTGTGGTCGCGGTCGAGAACCACGTCGCCGCCAACGTCTGCCCACGGCTCGTACTCCCCGAACTGCTTGAAGAAGAACGGCGTTCCCGCCGCTTGGCACTGGTCGCGCAGGCTCCGCGCCCAATCCGGGTGCATCGGCCTCGCGCCGGGGCCGCTCTCGCCGCCGACGATGACCCAATCCAAAACACGGCCTCTTTCGTCGAACCAACCGGTGTCTGATTCATACCGCCGAAGGTCCAAATCCACCGGCCCCAACAACGGCTCGCACGACAGGAACCGGACCGCCGCCGGCACGCGGAGCAGGTGCGGGATGCGTTCGTCGGCGGCCTGCTGGTTCTCGCATGAGACGCCGAGCCAGAGGTTGGGGCGTATTCGTTCCACGCACCCAACATCAACGCACAACTGTCGCGGGTGATCGCAGTCCTGGTACGGACGGGCCGGCATCATCTGTGCGATGTTCTCCGGCCGCTTCGTCAGCACCAACCAATCGAGGTTGGGCGTGGCGTCGATGAGCGCAAAGAGGCGGGCGCGAACGTCCTGCATCGTTGTCGGCCGGCGGACGCCGGCACAGTCCGGGCAATCGTCAACTGATTTCGCTTTCGAGTAACCTGAAACCAGCAATGGGCGGGTCGCGATGGTGCGGCAGGATTCGCACGTCCAAAGATCGTCGCCGTCGGACATAACCATCGGCCCCGTCCAGTCCTCGAACACGTCACCGAGCGACGCGCAGAAGACGCGGGGACGGGCCTTGTGGAACTCGACGGCCGTTCCACAGGTGTCGCAGTTCTCCTCGAACGTCACGCGGGAGTTGGACAGGTAGGCGTCGCAGCTCGGGCAGAACCAATCGCCGATCTTCTCGGCGTCTCGATTCCACTTCAGCGGCTCGCGCCACATTGCTTCCGAAGCGACGACTCGCGTCCCGTTCGGCCCCCACACGCCGAGTGTGCCGGGGTTGCGACCGGAAAGCGTCTCGGCGTAGCAGTTCGCGCAGCCGGCTGAAATTTTGGAACAGCCGCGCCACGGGTTGAACGTGTGGGTCGTCCATTCGATCTTCGAGTTCTCGGCCATGTCACTTCGCCCCCTTCAAGATCGCACCAAGTTCCTGCATCGTTTCCGGCGGCCGTTTCCCGTGCAGGATCGCGATCTCCTGCACCTGGCGCAGCACCTTGTACCGGATCTCCGCGACCTGGTCCGGTGTCACCTCGATCCCGTGCTTCTCCCGAACGAGATTCGACACGGCGACGTCCCGCTCCCGTGTCTCGCCGGGCCGCGAACGGAGGCGGCGATTGATGGCGGTTTGAAGGAGCCGCTTCCGAATGGGCAGTGGAAATCGGCTGTTGTTGACCAGCCCATCGCTCGGAGCGGCATCGAGCAATCGAATCCACCTCCACGACGGGAACAGGGTTCGGAAGCAGTCGATGGCTTCCATGTCCCGATAAGACCCGTGGCCCTGAGACAGTCGCCAGAGCCGATGGAAGGCACGCCACATGTCGCGTGTGGTTGGTACTCGTCCGTCCACGCGGCACATGCGGAGTTCGCGTTCGGTGTTGTCCTTCGGCATCACGCACCCAGCCTTTCACTCAGCGGCACGCACTTCCCATCCCGCAGCACGAAGTAGAACCGAGGCGGCGATTCGCGCAACCGACGCACGAGCCGCTCAAGGTTGCGGCGCTGTCGCTCGTCGCGGACCGATTGCAGCCGGAACCAGCGGAGCGGGCGGAAACGGATCACGATTGTGGCTCCAAGTAGCGCACGGGCTTCCCGATCCGAATCGCATGTTCGAGTTCCCGCCGCGTGGATTCGCCGATGTAGCCACCGACGTTGAGGATCAGCACCTCGTCGGCGAGTTCGACTTTCCGCAGGTGGAGCGCGTCGAGCCGTCCCTTGATCGCGGCTCCTTCTTCGCCTTTGAAGAGTTCGCCGTCGCTCTTCGTGTCGCATCCGATGGTCAACACGATCTTGCCGGCGAGCGTTTCATCGAACTTGGCTTTCTGGAATGCTTCCATGAACCGCGTCGATCCGCAGAGGCAGACAATCGTCGGCCGTTCCGCCTTCACGAAAGCGGTTGCCTTGTCGAGTTCGCGATCAAACTCGTCCCGAATCGCGGGAAAGTCGTCGTCGACGATCGGAGTCCGGCGGAATCGGTTGCCCTGTCGGACCAGTTCCTTCAACACAGCGAAGACGTTCATGCTGACTCCTTGAAGGGCAAAGCCTTTTGGGCACATCGACCGCAGTACGCTTGATCGGTTCTAAGGTGCCCGCAGTCCTTCACGCTCACGGGCTTCGTGGCCGGTCCGCGGTAACCGACGACCCTTTGAGCGGACGCCGCCGTGCGCATCGCCCCGGCTTCGGATTGGGCCATGACATCGCGGCTGGTCCCGTCTTGAAACCAGACTCGGAATCGGTGTCGCCAACTGCTCATGTTGAAACTCCCCGAATGTCGCACTTTCCAGACCCGTAGACAAAGTCACGCCGCACTTTCGGCCGGCTCGTTCACCGCCCGCACCGCACCGTCCTCCATGACGATCCCGATCTTCCCGCTCGAATCGACCCGTTCGATCCACACTTGGTAGTCCTGGCCTGCGGCGAGTTCCTGAATGACGCGCAGGCCGTCGTCGTCGAGCAGCGATCCGTCCTTGATGCGGATGACGCGGATTTTCGGGTTCGCCGCCATCGCGATGGCCACGGACGTGCGGAGTTGCTCGGCCGACGAGCATTGATCGAAGGGGATGCCGTTCAGCAGGACTCGGCCATCGTCGAGCGTCAGGCCAGGCACCGGCATCGTTGCCGATTCGAGAGCGATGGCCTTCTGCTTGTCACGGGAGTTGATCCGTTCCGTCAGTGCAGCGGCTTCGGCTTCGATAGCTTCGGCGCGTGCGATGGTGTTCTGGCGCTCCTCGCGGCGTCGCACATCGTCGTTCTTCGCCTGAGCGCCTGCGATGGCTTCGCGGATGCCCGTCACGTCGATGGGTTTGGCCGGTGTGGTGAATGCCGCGACTTGCTGTTCAAGCTGATTGGCCACTTCGAGGGCTTCGGCAAGTTGCCGTTCCAGATCCTTGACCCGTTTCGCGTTGGAAGCCAGTTGTTCGGTTAACTGCTTCCGCCGCATCTGTTCGGTCTGGATAGCCGCATTGTGCATCCCGGCGTCTTCGAGTTGCCGCACCAGTGCGTTCGTGTCGATCGGTTCGGCCAGTTCGGGGAACTGAACCTTGATCGAATCGGCCCGGATGCGGAGCTCCTTCGCCTCGCGGTTCTTCTCCCGCCGGCGGTCGAAATCGGCCTTGTTCTGCCCTTCGAGGGCGTCGAGGTCGATGTCGATCTTCGCGACGCGCTTGATCTCCTCGTACTGGTCGCGGGGTTTCTTGTGTGCGAACGCGAGGGGGTCGAAGGACAGGGTTCCAATCAGTTTGTCGAGCATCGCCTGGGGCGACGGGTAGCGAGCGCCGTCGCCGTTCTCGACGATGAGCGTTGTCCCATTCGGCGTGAACTTCCGTTCGACGATGATTTCGCCGAGGTCCAAACGGATCGAAGCGCGTTCGGCGCCGTCGCGGATCGGGCGCGCTTGGATCTCGTCTTTGCCGCCGAGTGCCCAATAGATGGCATCGAGCACGGATGACTTGCCCGATCCGTTGCGACCCGTGACTTGCACGAGGTCGCCGGTCGGTTTGATCTGCACGACTTTGAGTTTCTTCACGTTCTCGGCGGTAAACTCGACGATCTTCATGACAGACTCCGGATTCTTGATGGTGGATGGCGATTCAGCGGGTTGGCCGAATCAGTAAGGGATCTCCGCTTGCCCCGAAACCACCGAGGTCGGCAGGGCGTTCGCCTCGTTGTTCAGTCGGCCGAATTCCTTCTCGATGACCCTCTTGGTTGCCTCCGGGAAATCGCGTGCGAGCATCCAGCGCGCGAAACCGATGTCGTCGGCCACGGGCACGCCCTTCGACTTGCCGAAGTTGAAGCAGAGTTGGCCGTCGATGTAGGTGAGCTTGCCCGCGGGATCGGCGAGCGGCTGGCCGTATCGGCTGGCGAGTGCGAGTTCTGCGGGTGTCGCCTGGCCGACCTTCTCCGGGTACCGCCGGCGCATCATCGTGAAGACTTCCGCGGTTGCGAGGGCGTCGGGTTCGGCCCCGTGCGCGCCGGCGTGATCGCGGTCCAGGAACTCCCGGACGGCGGCGGAGAGCGTGCGCGGGGCGAGTTGCTTGTACAGCTCGCCAACGTCGATCCACGTCACGGAGGGAAAGTCGAAATCGATGCCGGCCCGGAACATCTCTTCGCAAATTAAGGGCAGGTCGAATCGGTTGATGCCGTATCCTGCGACGATCTGGCCCTCGAAGAGCGATCGGATGTTGCCGGCGAAGGACGAGAACGGCGGCGCACCGGAAACGTCCTCGTCGCGGATGCCGTGGATCGCGGTCGCGGCCGGTGTGATCGGAATGCCCGGGTTCACGCGGGCCGAGAGGACCGACGCCGGAGCGCCATTGCCGTCGGAGAGCCGAACGATCGAGAACTCGACGATGCGGTCGGTCGTCACGTCGAGTCCGGTCGCTTCGAGGTCGAAGGTGAAGACGTTCATGCGACCCCCCGCTGGGACGGAGGCCCGAACTTGACGAGAAGTTGCTGCTGCTTGTGGGGCGACAGTAACTCTTGACGGTAGATCGGCGTGTCGGCGGGCGCTTGGATGCCCAACCGAATCTTGCCGCGGTCGATGTCGACCACGGTGATGCAGATGTCATCGCCGACGTAAATCTTCTCACCCAATTTTCGGCTCAGGACCAACATCGTTTCCCCTCCTGGAATGTGAAAGAAGTCGCCCGCCGGCCTCGCAACGCGCGAGGACGCGGCCTGTACAAGTCCCCGTGAGGGTGGCCGCCCCTTCCGGGCGGCGGGCGGTGGATCAATGCTTGAGTGCTTCGGCGGCGGCTTTGTTGCCGTCCGTCGGGTTGTCGAAGAGAGCGCCGCCGGTGGAGGCGTTCGCCATTTTCTCTCGAAGCGCGGCCGCGCCGGACTTCTCTTGATTCGTCGCCACGGGCTCCGGTTCCGCTTCACCAAGCAGAAGCGGAATCGATTCTTGTGCGGGCTGGAGTTCCCCGCGCTCGCTTTCCTCGTCGAGCGCGACGGCGTGCTGGAGTTCCTGGGAAAGCGGCAGGACCTTGAACATGCGGCGCAGAATCGTCTTCCACGTCATCCAGTTGAATCCGTTCAGCGGTTCGGGTGTTCCGTCATCGCGCTGCGCCATTTCGAACCAAGGACCGGAACCCTTCGACAGGGCGTAGCGGTCGCGGAACGCGATCGCATCTTCGAGCGTCATCAGATCGAACGTGCTGCCGTGTTCGGTCTTGATGACGACGTAGTAGAGCAAGACCCGGCCGCGATCGCCGAGCGCTTCCTTGTGCTTGAGGAACGATTCCGTCCCCCGCATGTAGTCGAAAGCGTCCTTCTGGCGAACCTGGCCGACTTCGATGGCCTTGAACTGCTTGGACCGCCACGCGAGTTCCGCCAGCCCCTTGTAGCCGATGATCAGCGTCGCCGAACCCTTGAACGGGATCAGGTAGGCGTGCCCCATCGGCCCGCCGATTTCAAGACCGAGACGGGCGGCTTCGAGGCAAGCGCCGAACAGCGTGAGCGGCGAACATTGCATGAGCTTCGGCGTCTTCTGCGCCTGCATGATCAGGGCGCGGATCATCTTGTCCGCCTGCCCTTGCAGGAACTTCGGCAGGGCTTTTTGCATCTGGCCGACGATGACCTGTCCGCATCGCTCGAGTCCGCCCTTATCGGTCGGTTTCGTCCAGTCGATGGGTTTGGCGATGGCCTTTGTGGGGGTCGATTGCGGGTCCTGGCTCACTTGGATTTCTCCTTGTTCGTGAAGGTGTAGCGCACTTGGTTGTTCGTCGTGACGGTCCGTTTGATGGACCAAGGTCCAGCCGTGGCCCGTTCGACCGTGCCCATTTCGCGGGCGACGGCCTTCTTGATCGCGTCGGCCTTGTCCCCGGCCTCCTTCTCGATGGCCCTGTATTCGTGCATCTCGGCAATGATCGCGGCGAAGGTGTCCGGTAAAGCCTTTGCCGTGCCAGGCTTGGAAACCCGCCGCTCACACTCTTCGCGGAACTGGTCTTCCCACTCGACGCCAAGCGGTCGACGGGCTTCGATCTCGCGCCATGCTCTCTCTTCGATCGTGGTCAGCCAGTCGAAGAACTCCTGATCGAATGCGATCCGGTAGATGCGGAGCCGCCACCCGTAGATGTCAAACGCGGCGAGGTCCATGTGATCGCAGTTGCCGCGCACGCCCATCTGATGCTGACACTGCACGAGGTACTTTGCCGGGACCGCATCCGTGAATGGTTCACCCCAGCCCTGCTCCTCGTCGAATCCCCGCGTCGTTTTGATTTCGGTGTAACGGTCGTCCTCTCCGACAAAGTCCGGGTTCGAGAATTGCCACGGACGTTGCAGCGATCGCACAAAGCCGGCCGGGACGAGCGTCTTGCCCATCGTTTCCGCGTACTTGCGGGCCACAATCGGTTCGAGGTCGATACCCCGCTGGAGATCGTTGTCGATGACGCCTTCCGGCGTCGAATCAACCTTGGAACGGTAGACGGAGGCCGCATCGTTCCAGCCAAGACCGATGAGGCACGCGGCATCGCTGGAACCAATTCCAGAACGGCGCTGGGCAAGCCATTCGGCCCGGATCTTGGCCTGACGCTCCTGCTCTTCGAGGAAGGCATTCATCGCCACGCCCCCCACGCGCCCTGCCGGTCGTCGAACGTCGCCGTCCATTGCTGGGCGATCTCATCCGGTTCGAAATCGGAGTACACGGTGGCCAACGCGCGAATCTCGCTCCATCGCGAACCCAGCTGCCGGTAGTCTTCCAACGCGAGATACAGCGCTTGGTGCTCGTGCCCGGCGCCGTCGCGGTACGATTCGACGTAGTACGTCAGAACCGCGTTCGGCACGGGCGGCGAAGGCTGCGGAACTTCTAGCAAGAGTCGGGCGGCCGGGCGTGTGCCGAGTAGGTCCGTGATCCGGTTGTCGTGGATGGTTTTGGTGGTCACGCGGCACCCGCTTTCAGGGCTTCAAGTTGTTGGATCGCAAGGGAAACGGTGTTGCGGAGATTGATCGCGGCACGGGCCAGGCGTTCAACCAATTCGCCGGCCTGCTGGAGGTTCAGGAAGTGCCAGTACTCGGCGCAGGTTTCGAGGCTCGTCGCGAGTTGCTGGATGAGCGCATCCCATGCCGCTTCGTCCGTGTGCGGGGACTTCTCGGCGACTGCCACGTCGATGAACTCCCGCATGACGACGGGATCGGCCTTGCTCGCCTCGTCGAACGTCGGGCACTCGTACCGCACGACAGGGCCGTCGGTCCAAACCATGTTCGCCCCGCCGATCTGCTCCTCGTAGTAGCCCGCGTGGCCGGTATCCGTGACGACGTAGAGGTCGCCGCGCTTGGCTCCGTCGCGGAACTCCTGCGCGAAGTACTCATCGAAACGCGACGGGTAAACGTCGTCGGGGATGTACGGCTGATCCAGCCGCTCGCACTCGGCGATGATCGCCTTCTCGACACTGCCAGCCGCGATTACGTCGGCCAGCGTGATGGAAAGCAGTTGGGGGGCTTTCACTGTGGTCGGGGGCATGGATCACTCCGTTCCGGCGTACTGGACAAATCTGGATACGTCAATCTGTCATAACGATACGCCAAATTGTCGTATCGGTCAATGTCGAAAACCGGATTTATTTTCAGCCGATTACGCGAATCTCGGATCGCGTTCCAGGATCTCGACGAGGATTTGCACGGGGCCGGGAAGTGCCTTGTGAGTGGAAGTCGATTCGTACCGTTGATAGGTCCGCAAGTTCACGCGGAAATACTTGTCCCCGAAGTCGGTTTGGGACAAACCCGACTTCTCTCGGAGCGCCTTGAGTCGGCGGTTCGTGGGCTTTTCTTTCTGCGGTGCCATCTTGCGAGCCATCTTATCGACTCCCCTCGTTCCGTGGGCCAGCGTCCCCGTCCAGGTCCAGTTCGTCGCCGACTCTGACCGAATCGCAGCACACGGCCGCGATCACGAGCAGGGCAAGGCAAAACATCGCGAGCAGCAGTTCCGTCGCGAGCCACGATTCATGCGGCATCGTTATCCCTCTTGCGGCCGCCGGATGCGTCGCCATTGGCGGCGCCGCGAATCAGTTTCGCTTCCCCGCCCCACCAGTGAAGCCCATCGCGCTCCATTTCTCGCTTGTAGCGGCGAACCATGGTCGGATGCACGCCTACCGTCTGAGCCACTTCACGAACGCTCTTTCCCCGCGATAGCAGCTCCCACGCTTTCGATTTCCGCTTGTGGGCCTGATCGAATTTGTAATTCGTGTCCTGGCCCTCACCGTGCTGTCGCAACTGGCAATTCAAAGCGTGTCTGGTGACTCCGATGCGTCTGGCAAAGGCTTCACGTTCCTCTTTGCTCCCGCAAACCCTGAGCAATTCCGCCTTTTCCTGTTCCGTCCACAGGTGGTAGCCTTGCGGCTTGAGTCCCATGCCCTTCCGGCGCTTCTGAACGTAGGATCGACACGTTCCCAGCCGTCGGGCGATCTCGGAATCCTTGACGCCGCTTTCGTTCAGGCGTCGGATTTCTGCATCGTGTGGATGCGGAGATCGGGAATTCGCAACCATCGGTCACGCTCCGATGTCGTCAAGTTCGGCCGCCACGCCGGACAGCCCGCTCCAACGATCCCGCTCGGCCTCGGTCGTCGTCGGATGTCCCAGCTTCCGGCCGGCGTCGCCGGTCATTGTGCAACGGAAGCAGAACATGCCGCTGTATGGCTCGGCTCGCTGTTGGCAGGCCGGGCAGACGACCCGCTTGCGCGGCGCGTAGCCGAACAGGTCGCTCGCGTCGTCGGGTCTGCCGGGTTGTCCTTGATCCTGCGGGTTCATCGGCTTGGCCCTTGTGAAGATCCCCGGCCGGTGCGATTCTCCATTACGACTCGGAATCGAAACGCTGGGCAACATGCCCCCGGCCGGGGTAGATCGCCGTCAGTCGGCACAGCGGCCGTTCGTGCATGCCGCCGGCGCGATGCGATAGCTGAACAGCAGCGCCGGACGATCGCGCTCGAACTGGATCGCGACCGTCGGCGTCACTCGCTCGGCGACGGACACCAGCACGCGACCGGCCCGCGACAGGCGATCCTTCCACCGTTCGGCCACGTTCCGCAGGGCCGTTCGCACCGGGCCGGTTCGCTCGTGGCATCCGGCCTGAACGTCGATCGGCGCGCACACCGTAACAGCCAGCGCCACAGCGCTGGCGAACAGGAACTTTCGCATCTGGACCTCCTGAGATGGCCGCGAATCGCGGCAGTTGCCGGGGCAGGATTCGAACCTGCGACCTCCACGTTATGAGCGTGGCGAGCTGGCCAGCTGCTCTACCCGACAATCAGAACGGGGGGATGGATTTGAACCATCGCGCTTCGGCTTGCATCGCTACCCTGTGGGTTCGCTCCGCACTGTGCCGATGCTCTACCGCTGAGCTACCCCCGCATTGACCCGCCGGCCTCTCCCTCCGGCGGGCATTGAGACACCCCTTGAGACTGGATCACCTTCCTTTCGCATGTGGAGTTTGGCCCTTGTGGCAGGTCCGCGGCTGCGACGCAAACGATTCTAACCGCGTTTCAGGCCAAACCTCGGATTGCGAAATTTGGGCACAAGATTTCCACTCCACTTCCGCGCCACTTCCACTCCACTTCCACGTCATCTGCTCTTGACGGCCTTCCCGGAAACGGCCTCGGAATCATCTGTTTCTTCGATTTCGGCCGTGCCGCCCTGATACTCCTGCCACGCGAGCCAAACGCCTACGGAGAGGGCCGTCCAACGCTTCCCGTCGCCGACTGTTCGCGGGGCCGGGAAACGGCCTTCCTTGACCCACGCACGCAGAGTCTTCGTCGAGTATCCGACCAGCGTGGACACCTGCGCGAGCGTCAAAAGCGGAACGTCGGGGACGCGAATCGGTGCGGTCGTCCACTGCATCGAACCGGCCCCCAAATCAGTGTCTTCTGCGCCGCTCCCGACCCTGTTCCGTTAACAGCCGCCGAATCCATGTTCGCCTGTCTTCGTTCCCGCCCTGTCCGATCATGTCGGTCTCGCGCGCCCCTGGGCAAAGGGCAGGTGTTCGTCAGCCTGACGGATTCGCTCCAAATAAAACGTTACGCCGAGTTAATGATTATGTCAACTGGTAATTGTTAATTCGGCGTAGTATATTTCCCTGATGGTTCAGTTTTCCGGCGGCGACTGGCTGATACTCAAAGACGCTGCGAAGGTCATTGGGATCAGTGCGGCCCGTCTATCTGTCGTCGTCAAGAGCGGTCGGATTCCCCATCATCGCATGGGCCGAACCGTCATCATCTCGCGCGCCGATGCTGAGAGTTATCGCGACACCCCCCGCAAAGCCGGACGCCCTCCTACGAAACCGGCACCAAAGAAGCGGAAGAAGTAGCAGTTCCCTTCTTCACTAGCAGAACTTCCGTCGCCGTCGTCTTCGTCGCACCGGCCCGCGCGTTCGCGCTCGCCTTCGACACCTTGAACTCGATCATCTCCCACCGTTCAGGCGGGTAGAGTTCGTTGAGACGTGAGCCGCCGCCGAATAAGCCCGGTTCGTCGCGCTCGTCGTAATAGCTGACCACGACGCGGGCGCGGCGGAACTGGTTCAGCACCGCGGCGAGTTGCTCGTGCGGGAACGGCTTGCGGGTGCCGTCTGGCTGTATGTCGTCTTCGAACTCGTAATCGAATGCCTTCTTGAAGTAGGGCGGGTCACAATAAATCGCGACACCGTCCAAATCCCACGGCAGCCGGGCGAAGAGCGTTCGGAAGTCTTCGTTGAAGATCTGGACTTTCCGCAGCCGCTCGGCCATCGCGGGCAGAGACTGGCGAAACGAGTTCCAGCGCGTGACCGGCGAGCCTCCGGTATTCGTGTGGCGCGTCGCGAACCACGGTTTCGTCGTCGTGCCGGCCAGTCCGTTCGGACCCATCCACCAGACCGTCAACTGGTCGGCGGCGAGCATGATCCGTTGGAGATCGCCTTCGGGCAGAACGCTCCGGGACTTGTGGCCCTCGACGCTCTGGTATGCGGCGAGGAACTCCGCCTTGTCGAACTTCCGCCGTGCGAGGAACTCCTGCAACTGACCGCAATGCGATTTCACGCACCTGTAGACATTGATGAGCCACGGGTTCGTGTCGTTGATGAACTCGTTCTTGGCCGATTCTTTACCGAACAGGTCGGCCCCGCCTCCGATGAATGGAGACAGGTAGCTGTTGTGTGGACCGAGCAGGCGACCGATCTTCGGAGCGAGGGTGCGTTTTGAGCCAGCCCAGGGCGCGAGGCACTTAATCTTGGTGGCGATCATGCGGCCCTCCGCGGAAAGGTGGCCATAAGCCGATCGAACAATCCTCCATCATCTGGCTCGAAGGTCTCTGACGTGCCGTACCGATGATCGAATTTTGGAAACCGCTCCTGGTACTCCGCTCGCGAAAGTGGTGGCACGAATCCCGATGGTGGCCAGCTTTCGGTGACAACCAGATACCGGCCGTCCGGGTTGTATTGCCGGACACGAGACGGATCGAATCGCAGCTCCTGTCGCAGCACGATCTCGTCGGTCGTAGTCAGAGCTTTGATGAAAACACCTTCGATGTACGCTTCTTTGGTCTCATACACGCGGATGGCCTGTGCCCAAAGTTTGTCGGCCACATCATCGCCCAGGATCTTCGCCGTCTCGCGCTTGATCCACCGAAGACGGATCCATTCAAGGCCGCTGTTCGCTTTGTCGAGTAAGCCTTTGTTCTCGGCACCGTGCGCTGCTTCGAATCGCTTTTTGAGCTTCAGCTCCTCGACCGACTCCGTTTTGACCTCTCGCTCCGCAATCTCCTGGAAGAGCGGGCCGTAGCTCTGCTTCTCACGTTCCGCCTTTCGCTTCGCCTCGGCGGCGAGGTGCGCGTCAAGTTGTCCAGGTCCACGGACCTTGTGCGGTCGAGCCGTTGGCGACCCGTTGTAGTAGACGCAGGGATCGCCGGGTTTGGCGTTGCACTGTGGGCAGGAGTGGCGAAGGCGTTCGGAGGTCTTCATGCCGCCCTCCGATCGCACGCGCGGACCATCGCGAGGATTCCCGCACGGACCTCGGGAGGGAGAAACGGCCAACTTCGTTCAAGTTCGTTCAGGTCGAGTGTCCAAGCATTGTCCAAGCCGGACGAGAAATCGCTAGAATTGCAAGGGAAACCCGGACGCCTTCTAAGCGGCAGGTTGCGCGTTCGAGCCGCGCCGGGGGTATTGGGTCCACGAAGCTCCAGTTCCCAAACCGTGTTCCGATCCGGATCGAAGTCGGCCAGATGATCGCGCGATCGACTACCGTTTGCTCGTTCCACGATCCGATCCCGGAGGTCGCCGAGATCGCGAAGGCCGTCTGGCGGATCGAGCCTGGCCGCGATGGCTTCGCGATCATCGTGCCGACATCATCGGTCGATTCAATAACGCTACGGCGGTTCATGGTCGATTTCGTCGCGGCGTTCGGTGAAGCGATCGGTACGCCGTTCGTGCCCGAACGGCTCGGACGGTTCGATCAGCAGGTGACGACGAAGTTCCACCGCGACGGTGCACCCGATGCCTCCTTGCTCGTGCTCGGATACGAGCCGAGCACGATCCAAAGCCGTTTTTTCATGGCGGACGCTTGCCGGGCCGCCCGGGATGCCGGCATGGGAGTCAATGCATTCCTGTCCGCGAACAACCCGATGTTTCCCGACGGGGAACGGGCGCTCGGCCCGTACGTCCGGGAACTCCTTGTGCCGCGGGACACCGGGGCCATCGTCGTCGTCAACAACAGCCTGTTTCCCGACGATGCCCCGACTCCACATCTGCTCGGCTTGCTGCACAAAGGAACCATCGAACGGCCGGACCCGAACGCGAGCCGCGTGATCAATTCGATGGGGCTGACACCCGATGTTCCGAATGCCAGGCGTTTGCCGGCGGGCGAATTCGACCGATTCCTGACCCGCGACGACCTCGATTGAACCGGCCATTCAGGGGTTTCCGCTCGGCCCGGCGGTTCCGACGCAACGTTAATACTTCAGCCTGATATCGATACGACTCACTCGCGGACCAGGGATCGACGCAAGTCTGTACCGGCTCCGAGTGGGTCCGGAAATCGTGAGTGGGTCCGGCGGGGGGTGGCGCGGAGGCGGCGGAGGAACTCCGGCGTCGGCGCGACGGCTTGATTGCCCCCGCGCGAACCGGACAATGACTTCGCCCCACCCATGAGCCGCACCATGAACCGCCTCGCCGCCGAATCCAGCCTGTACCTGCGCCAGCACGCGAACAATCCCGTCGACTGGTTCCCGTGGGGGCCAGAGGCACTGGCGCGGGCGAAGGATCTCGAGCGGCCGATCTTCCTGTCCGTCGGCTACTCGGCGTGCCACTGGTGCCACGTCATGGAGCACGAGAGCTTCGAGGACGAATCGACGGCGAAGATTCTCAACGAGCATTTCGTGAGCATCAAGGTGGACCGCGAGGAGCGGCCGGACCTGGACCAGATCTACATGACGGCGCACCACCTGCTGAACCGCGGCGAAGGGGGTGGGTGGCCGTTGTCGGTGTTCCTCACGCCAGAGCTGACGCCGTTCTACGCGGGGACGTACTTCCCACCGACGGACAAGTACGGCCGGCCGAGCTTCAAGCGCCTGCTGGCGAGCGTGGCGGAGGCGTGGAAGGGGAAGCGGGACCAGTTGAACGAAGTCGGCCGGCAGGTGGCCGAGGCGCTGCGGGCGACCGGGAACCCGGAGGGGGCCGGGGGCGAACCGACGGCGGCGATTCTCGATAATGCAGCCCGGATGCTGCGGCGTTCGTTCGACCCGACGCACGGCGGGTTCGGCCATGCCCCGAAGTTCCCGCACCCGATGGAGCTGCGGGTGCTGCTGCGGGCGCATACGCGGTTCAACGACGGCTCGGCCCTGCACGCGGTGCGGCTGACGCTGGAGAAGATGGCGCGCGGCGGGATGTACGACCAGATCGGCGGCGGCTTCGCGCGCTACAGCGTCGACGAGCGCTGGCTCGTGCCGCACTTCGAGAAGATGCTCTACGACAACGCCCTGCTGCCCGTGGCGTACGTCGAGGCGTTCCAGGCAACGGGCGACTCGTTCTATCGGCAGATCGCAACGGAGACGCTCGACTTCATCCTGAAGGAGATGACGCACGCCGACGGCGGCTTCTACAGCACGCTCGACGCCGACAGCGAAGGCGAGGAAGGGAAGTTCTACGTCTGGAGCTTGAAGGAGATCGAGGCGATTCTCGGCGAGGAGCTGGCGGAGCTTGCGGTGCGGGTGTTCGGCGTGACAGAACACGGGAACTTCGAGGGGCACAATATCCTGTTCCGCTCGAAGACCGACGAGCAGGACGCGAAGCTGAACAACATGGGCGTCGAGGAGTTCCGGGCGAAGCTCGCGACGATCAAGGAGAAGCTGTACGCGGTGCGTTCGAAGCGCGTTTGGCCGGGGCGGGACGAGAAGTTCCTGACGGCGTGGAACGGCCTCGCGATCTCGGCGTTCGCGTTCGCGGGGGCGGCGTTCGGCGACGCGAAGTACGTGACGGCGGCGACGCGGGCGGCGGAATTTGTGCTGGGGCGGCTGCGAGTGAATCCCCCCCACCCTAGCCCTCCCCCTCAAGGGGGGAGGGGACAAGAGGAAAACCCTCCCGTTCAAGGGGGGAGGGGACAAGAGGGTGGCCGGCTGTATCGCACCTGCGGGGCCGAGGCGCCGGCGAAGCTGACCGGGTATCTGGAGGACTACGCCAATCTCGCCGATGCGCTCGTGACACTCTATGAGGCGACGTTCGAGCCGCGCTGGCTGACGACGGCGGCGGAATTGTGCGACGTGATGCTCACGCACTTCGCCGATCCGGCCGGCGGGTTTTTCTTCACGGCCGACGACCACGAAGAACTGATCGCACGAACGAAGGACCTGCAGGACGGCGCGACGCCGTCAGGCAACGCGGTCGCGGCGACGGTATTGCTTCGTTTGGCAAAGCTGCTGAACCGCACCGACTTCCGCGACGCGGCCGAGCGGACATTGCACGTATACGGCTCGTTGATGGCCGACAGCCCCATGGCGGCGGGGCAACTGCTCATCGCGCTCGATTTCCACCTGGGGCCGACGAAGGAAGTCGCGGTGATTGGGCCGAAGGACGATCCGGAAACGGCGGCGGTGCTCGCGAAACTGCGCTCGCGCTTCCGGCCGAACCGGGTGCTGGCGTTCCATGATCCGGCAACGGGGCCGGCACCGATCCCGTTGCTGGCGGATCGCCCGATGGTGGACGGCAAGCCGACGGTGTACGTCTGTGAGAACTTCGCCTGTGCGGCGCCGATTGTGAGGAGCGAATCGCTGTCCGAATCCGCATAATGTCCGGCATGGATTCCGCCGAGCGATTTGATCCCGAGCGCTACACGCCGGTCTTCGCCGCGCTCGGCGTCTTCGCCCTCGCTGCGGCGTTCCACTATCCGATCTGTCTACTGCCCGCGATTGCGTTCCTCCTGCTCGCCTGCCTCGCGGACACTCGCAAACTCTACCTCTTCGGCCCGTTTCTCCAACTCGAACTCCGGGCGATGACTCGCCGGGTACGGCTGCACCTTTGGTGGCCGCTGCTCGCCCTGCTCGCCGCCGCGCCCGTACTCGGCCTGCAATACGCGGTCACGCAGCTTCCGCCGGACCAGGCGCCGCCCGCCGAGATGGTCTCCAGCATCGCGGCCGGCGGGTTCCTGTTCGTCTTCTGGATCCTGATGATCGTCACGCTTTCGCTCGCCAGCACCTACCTCTGCTACGGCATCTCGGAAGACCGCGAGTCGAAACGGCTGGATTTCCAACTCGTCACCGACCTGCGCGGCCGCGAACTCGTCATCGGCAAGATGCTCGCCCGGCTCATCGCCGTGCTCATGTACCCGCTGGCGACCGTGCCGATCCTCCTCACCATGCCGCTGCTCTTCCGGCTGGATCCGTCGATCATCCTGTACGCATTCGGCTACGGCGGCGCGATGCTCGCGTCGATCTCCGGCCTGTCGGCGCTTGGCTCCGTCCTCGCCGCCACCAAGAAGGGCAGCGGCAACTGGATGGCGCTCTTCGTCATGCCTTACCTCTTCCTCGTCTTCCTGCTCTCTCTCCTGCGGTTCTGGCCGGAGGTCTGGTTCTTCCCCGGCACGCCCGCGCATCCGATGCGCTACGCCATCGGCGACCTCATCGAAGCGTTCGCCATCGGCAATCCACTGACGCTGCTCGTAAGGTGGACCACGCTCGGCTTTGGCGGCGGCAGCCTCGGCGCCATCGCGGCGGACTTCCCCGGCTTCGCGGCGTTCCACACGCTTGTCGGCGGGCTGGCGATCCTGCTCGCGGCACGCAAGGTGCGCACGGCGTCCGCCAACGCCGGCGAAACCGTAACACCGAAGGAAGGCGAAGCCAACCCGCGGCCACCCGTCGGCGACGAGCCGATCCTCTGGAAGGAAATCCACTGCAATCCGCTGCTCGTCGCGGCGCAGAAGAACAAGACCGCCAACCGTATCGCGACGCTGTTGCTCGTGATCCTGCCCGCCATCGTACTGCTCGCCGCGGCCGCGTTCCCGCTCGGCGCATACGGAACCTTCATCGCGAACGATGTGGCCCGCTTCCTGCCCATCATCATCGTGATCATCGGTATCTTCAGTTCGCAAAACCTCGCACTGCAATCGATCCCACGAGAGCGCGAACGCGACACGCTGCTCAACGTGCTCCTGAGCGACCTCGGCCCCGACGAAATCTTTCGGCAGAAGTACGCCGGCGTGCAGCGCATCGGCCGTGGCATTGTGTTTTGGTTCCTCATCGTCGGCGTCCCGGCCGTGATCTGCGGCGGCTACCTCTGGTGGACCTTGATCGGCTTGCTGCTCTATCAGATCGTGTTCATGAACCTGATGGCGAGTATCGCGTTCTGCTTTGGTGCCACCGCGCCGAACATTCAGGTCGCGGGCAAACGCATCGGCGTCGCCATCTTCATCGCCACCTTCGCGTTGATGGCGTCCGCCGGCGTCGGCGGCGCGCTTATTGCGTCGACTTCGATCGAATCCCTCAAGTACATCGCGGTCGGGCTGATTCCGCCGTTCGGCCTCGTCGCGCCGGGGTTCGCGAAGCAAGTACCGTCCGACAGTCTTCCCTACTGGATCGCCGGCTATGTCGGCGGGCTGTTCGTCTATTCCTTGATCGCCCGATATCTGTACTGTCTGGCGAGTCGCCGCTTCGCCGCCGCTTGCGACGGCTCCACCGAACGCGGTCCCCTCCTGGATAACCGCGCGCCATGAACCTGTCCGGTATCGCGGGTGTGTTGCTTCTCGCTGCGGGCGTGGTCGCCGGACTGATCCTGCTGCCCGGACTCGCGCTGAAAGTCGTCGCGAGCGTCCGCCGACGTCGCGAGTCGCCGGCGATCCTCGGCCCGCTCTTCTGGCACGAACTCGTCGCCGTCACGCGCCGCGGCACGCAGGTCCGCCTGCGCGTGGCCTATTCGCTCCTGTTGCTGGCCGGACTCGCCATCGCCTTCCTCAGCCAGTTCCGCGAAGTGAACCCGATCCGCCTCATCCTCTCCGGCGGCGATTTCCCGCGCGAACGCGTCACCGCCTTCGCCACCACCTTCTTTCAGATCTTCCTGTTCTGCCAACTCGCGGCCCTCACGCTGGTCGCGCCCGTCTTCGCCGGCGCGTCGATCATCGAGGAGAAGGACCGCGGCACCCTCGCGTTCCTGCAAACCTCCCTTCTCTCAAACCGCGAGATCGTCCTCGGCAAGCTCGCCGCCCGCGTATTCTTCGTCCTCGCCCTCGCCCTCGCGGGCCTGCCCGTGCTCGCTATCTCCCTGCACTTCGGAGGCGTCGACCCGGAAATCCTCGCCGCGTCCTTTGCCGCCGCCACGCTCGCTACCATCAGTCTCGCGGCTTTCAGCTTCTGGCAGGCGACTCGCCACGATTCCATGAAAGTCGTGCTCGCCAACTCGTACACGCTGGCGATCGCACTATTCTTCATGACCGGTTGCTGCTTGTCGTGTCTCGGTGTGGGAAGCAACCTCAGCGCGATTTCTCCGTTCGTGCTGCTCATCGCCAGCGTCAACCCCGGCACATTCCGATCGTTCGATCTCTTCGAAGCGACGATGCTGGCCATTGCAATCCACGCCGTACTCGCATTGTTCTTCGCTATTCTGGCGATGGGCAATGTCCGCGCGATCCGGATCCGCAATCCGGTCCCGCGGAAGGATTCCCCGAAGTGGAAGCCGGCGAACGGGCCACGGTGGGTGGAAGCGCCGGGCGACGGGGAATCGACTTCGTCCGAGAGGACTCGCGATCACGTGCGCCGGGAGCGCCCGCCGCCGCGCTTCGTGCGTATCCCGCCGATCGACGACGACCAGCCGTTCCTCTGGAAGGAACGGCATTTCGGCGGGAAACTGCCGTCGTTCGAAACGGACGCTTTGCGCGGGTTGGGGCTTGCGCTATTCGTGGCGGCTTTCCTTCCGGCGCTCTTCGGGGCGTTCGCCACCGCTGCGTCGTCGGACCGGCCACAGGATGTCATTAACCCGCTCTTCCGCGTGGTTTGCGTGGTCTTGATTGCGTTCGTGATCCCGCTCTCCGGCGCACGCACCGTCGGCTGCGTGGCGAATGAGCGGCAACGGCAAACTCTCGATTCGCTTTTCGCCATTCCCGTGGATCGGCCCCGCTTGCTCGAAGCGAAGGCGTGGGCCGCACTCTTGTGGCTGCGCCACTGGGCGATCGGCTATGCTCTGGTCTCGATGTTCGCGCTGCTGACCGGCAGCATGAACCTGGACGGATTCCTGATCGTCAGTACCGCCATCGCTGCGGCCGCGCCGTTCTTCCTCGCCCTCGCCGTCTGGCTATCCGTCCGTTGCGCGTCGACCGCGCGCGCCACCGCTTGGTACGTCGCCGCGGCGTTCGCGCTCTTCCTTTTGCCCCCGATGCTCGCGGTGCTCGTCGGCGGCGCGGCGGAACTCCTCGGCGGTTCGCCGCGGTTCTTCGAATCGTTCGCCACCGCGACCAGTCTCCCGTTCGGCGTGTCGAGCATCGCCGCGATTTCAAGCGAGGAACGCGATACGGACAGGTTCGCCACGCTCGCCGGCCTCCTCGCCGCCGTCCTTGGCTTCGTACTCTTACCCATCATCCTCTGGCACGACGCCGTGCGCCGTTTCGAACGCGAAGGGAAGTGACTTGTGACCGGAAAGACGATCGCCGTCCTCGTCGAGCAGAAGTACGAGGAACTGGAACTCTGGTATCCGGTGCTGCGATTCCGCGAAGCCGGCGCGACCGTGCGGCTTGTCGGCCCGGAAGCGGGCAAGACCTATCCGAGCAAGCTCGGCTACCCGGCGAAGGCGGAGGTTGCGGCCGCGGACGTGTCGGCCGCGCAGTTCGATGCCATCATCATTCCCGGCGGTTGGTGTCCCGACTATCTGCGCCGCAGCCCGGCGATCCTGAAACTGGTGCGCGATGCCCACGCGCAGGGAAAGGTCCTCGCGGCGATCTGCCATGGGCCGTGGGTGCTCTGCTCGACCGACGCCCTGCGCGGCGGGCGAAAAGCGACCGGCTTCTTCGCCATCAAGGACGACATGGTGAACGCCGGCGCGATGTGGGTGGACGCCGAAGTCGTGGTCGACGGGCAGATCGTCACGAGCCGCACGCCCGAGGATCTGCCCGCGTTCGTGAAGGCGATTCAATCGCGTCTCACGACCTGAGCCTCACCGTTTGCCGGCCACCTTCTCCGCCTCGCGGAAGGCGCGCATCAGGTTCTCGCCCAGCAACTTCCGGATCTCCTCCGGCTTGTAGCCGCGGTCCAGCATCGCCTGCGTGATGACGGGATAGGTGGATACGTCTTCGAGTTGGGTCGGCACCTTCATGATTCCGTCGAAGTCGGAGCCGAGGCCGACGTGGTCGATGCCGGCGACCTTGACGATGTGGTCGATGTGGTCGACCACCGTGTGCACCGTGCCGGACGGAAACGGGTTCTCTTTCTGCCAGGCTCGCATCGCCTCGAGATACTTCGCTTCGTCGTCGGGGAATTTCTTCTTCAGCTCGCGACCGACCTGGAACATCTTCTGCATTGCGCGGGCACCTTCGGGGACGACGAAGCCGGAGTAGAAATTCACCATGACGACGCCGCCGTTGGCCTTCACGAGCTTCAGCACGTCGTCGGGAACGTTGCGCGGGTGATCCGCGATCCCGCGCGCCGAAGAGTGGGAAAAGATGACCGGCGCCTTCGTCACCTTGAGCGCCTTCTTCATGCAGTCGGGCGAGACATGCGAGAGGTCGACTAGCATGCCGAGGGCGTTCATCTCGCGGACGATCTCCTCGCCGAACGGGGAGAGACCGCCGCACTTCGGATCATCGGTGGCGCTGTCCGCCCAGTCGAGCGATTCGGAGTGCGTGAGCGTCATGTAGCGCACGCCGAGCCGATAGAGGCTGCGCAGCGCGCCGATCGACCCCTCGATGGAGTGGCCACCTTCGATGCCGATGAGCGAGGCGATCTTGCCGGATTTGCGGATGCGTTCGATGTCGGCGGTTCCGGACGCCATCTCGAACGTGTCGGGGTAGCGGGCGACCATGCGGTGGATGGCGTCGATCTGTTCGAGCGTGGTCTTGAGGGCGACGCCCTTCTTGCCGGTGTCGGCCGGGACGTACGCGCTCCAGAACTGCGCGCCGATGCCGCCAGTGCGCAGCCGCGGGATGTCGGTGTGCAGATTCTTCTGCGGGCGAAGCAGGTCGATGTCGCGGAAGGACACGCCGGAATCCTTGCGGCGAAGTTCCCACGGCAGGTCGTTGTGGCCGTCGATGACGAGCGATTCGGCGTGCAGTTTGCGTGCGGCCTCCGTCACGATGACCGGCTTGCGCTCCGGTTCGGCGGCGCACGCTCCCAAAGCGAAGACCATCAGCGAAATCGACTTCCACATCGTCGGACACTCCGTGGGCGGGGATTCATCGAACGGAGAGGGATTTGCCGTTGTCGGCCGGGCCAAGCTTCAGGAAGAACGGAGCGGCGGTAGTCGCCCACACGTCCGCCTTCGGGAATGCGGCGGCACCGTCGGCCCACGCCTGCCGCAGCATGTCGGTGTCGATGATGCCGGGGTTGAGCGGAATCGCGGCCATGCCCGGCGGCAGTTCCTGCGCGAGCGCGAGCGTCAGCCCTTCGATGGCGTACTTCGACGCACAGTAGGGAGCGACATCCGGTGCGGTGCTGCGGCCCCAACCGCTCGAGAGGTTCACGATCACGCCCGATCCTCGGCGCACCATCGCGGGCACGAACGCGCGCAGCACGTTCGCCACGCCCTTCACGTTCACGTCGATCACGCGGTCGAAGTCGTCCGCCGGAATCTCCCAGAGCTTCGCGACGGGGTTCATGACGGCGGCGTTGTTGACGAGAAGGTCCGGCGGACCATAGGAATTGATCACACCGGCGGCCCAGGCGTCCACGGCGGCGCAATCGGTAACGTCCACGGCCGCGAACGCGTTCGGTGACGGAAACCGGACGGCCAGATCCGCCACCAGCGACGCGGACCGGCCACATCCGAACACGGTGTGCCCTGCGGCCGCCAACGCCGGCACGAGGGCCCGGCCCAGCCCCCGCGTCGCACCCGTCAATACGATCCGTTTCGCGGGCATCGGCAAACTCTCCCCGAAGTACCGTCAGTCTTGAATGGTCGGCAGGACGACGTCGCACGGCGCGTCGAACCGGACGTCGTCCACCTCATCCGGCATGGTCTCGGATTTCAACCAGGTATTCCAGCCGAGCCGAAGGCCCAAACCGCCTTCGGGCACATCCTGGATCAGGCAGTCCGGCACCTCGAAATTATGCAAGACCAGCTGGATTTCGAAATCGAGTTCGGCTCCGACGTACAGCCGCGTGATCTGGGACAGCAGGTAGATGCTCTTACGCTCGGGGATCGGCGTGGGATCGGGCAGGTATCCGACGAAATCACGGTAGAGCAGCGGACCGATCCGGAGCCGGAACTTGCTGCCGGAGTCCCAGATCTTCTCGCCGGCGACAGCGTTGACGCCGAGCCGACCGGCGGATTCGCCGTCGTCGAGCCGCGTCTGGGCGGCTTTGGGCAGGTCGAGCCACTGGCCGGTCAGGGTCTGGACCTCGATCGGCAGGTCGAAGTGGTCGGCGAGGATGGCACGCAGTTCGTGTGCGCCGGCGTGGCGGCGGGCGAACGCCCCGGCGTAGGCGAGGATCGCGCGATCGTCGAACCGGACCAGCGGTTCGCAACCCAATCCCCCGACGCGGCACTCTTCGGCGGCCGCGGGGCCGAGTACGCGTAACCGATTGCGAAGCGACGGCGTGCCGAGGCCCACGACGGCGAACAGGGCCTGTGTGATCCGATCCGAGCTGGACGGCGGCAACGTCGGCGGTCGCCGCCACGCCGAGCGCAGGTAGCCGACCGGCATGCGGTACTTCTGCCACGCGCGGTAGAGCAGCGCGGTCATCCGGTTGTTGAAGAGGTCCAGCCAGTCGCGGAACGCGGTGCGGGTCGAGGTGCCGCGAACCTGCCGGAGCGTATCGAGTTCGCAAAGCGTCTGGGTGTAGGTCAGGGGCAACGCGCCCTGGGGTCCGAACAGTCCGAAGAAATTCACCACGACCGACGGTACGTCGTGCCGCTTGTACCGCTCTCGCATCCGCTCGGCGTTCGTCGATTGATACCGGGTCGGGTCCGGCGGGGCGTCCTTCGGCGGAATGACTTGAGCGATGAGGCTCGGCGGGAACGCGAGGGAAACATTCGCGCGGAAGTGCAGTGCCTCCTCAATATCCTGCCAGCCGGTGCCCGTCGACCGCACCGGACGATCGTTGGCCATCAGTTCCAGAGTCATGAAGGCCTGGAAAGGATCGAACTCGCAACAGCCCTCCGGATCGAAGAGCTGATCGCGCGGCGACATCCGGGGCCGTCCCGCGGCAGGCTCGCTCATAGTAGGACCTTCTCGCCCGCACGCGCCGACCATTTTCGGATCGGACCGCGCTGCCGCGTTCGATACGTCAATCGCGTGAACGAATTCATCGAAACGGCGTTCGCGAAGAACCGTTCGAGTACCGAGGCGAACAGATACGAACCGATGCCGACGTATTTTTCCTCGTCCAGTTCGAGACGCACCTCCAGCCCCCTCGCGTATCCGCCGACGGTCTGGCTCTCGCCGGGAACGAACGCGACGTCGCGCCCGGCGTCCACGCCGAGGATCCCTTCACGTACCTGCCGCGCGACCTCACGCAGGTCCGGATGCTGGTCGTCGGAAAAGTCGTACAGGGCCAGGTATTCGGCGAGTGCCTCGCGGCCGCGATCCGGATCGGTATCCACGAGCGAGAGGTGATTGAGCGTCAGGTGCGAAACGATGCGCCAGTAGTTCATCTTGCGAATGGACTCGTCGCGGCCCACGGCGTCGACGCGTTTCTGCATCGGTCGCAACGTTGGGGTCGGGGAGCGCAAGGTCTCGATACTCGCCGGCACGACCATGCCGACCGGCCGCAGCGCCCACGATTCCAGGTTCTCGCGCAGTTTCGAAGGCAGGTCGCGGTTGCAGCAGGTGACCGCCGCGAGCGCGACCGCTTCGGCCGGGGCGCGCGGATTGTAATCACAATCGACGAAATGCAGGTCGATCTCGGTGCCGCGGTCGCCGAACCGTCCGCTGGGCCGGCGCCGGCCATACCAATAGCGCCGGTCGCGCATCCGGTCCTGGTGCCGGAACGAGTAGAACGGCGCGTAGGAGATCTCCTCGCCCGAAGGCAAGCGGTGGAATACGCCGTCGATCGAATAGATCTCGTACCCTTCGGGATGCTCCGAGTCGGTCACGAGTGGATAGTCGTAACATTGCTGGGTGACGCGAATACCTTCGGTGCTGGCCTTGCGGAACAGGTTCACCATCGGCCCGCAGCCCAGCTTGAAGGTAGACGCGCGCACCGCCTGTTCGAGGTCGGGGTTTACGTCCACGTTGAGGAACAGGTGGATCTCGATGCTGTTTCGGCCAAGCACGCCGTCGGCGCGGGCGCGGTCCCAGCCCTTGAGGTCGAAGAACCAGAACTTGTCGCGGTAGGCGAGGAACTCCGTCAGGAGTCGATAGCCGGGGAACGACTGCGGCGGATAGGGCAGGACCCCCTCGTCGAGGTCCGGCCCGGACGTCCGCGCGCCGCTCGCGACACGGAAGCCGACGGGGACGAGCGCCATTTCCGGGGCCACTTCGGATGCTTTGAGTTCGCCCGGCTCGCGAAACGCGACGGCGGTGACGTTGTTCATCAGGTATTCGTACAGTGTCGCGGTGAGCGGCCCGTCGGCGTCGAGGAAGAATCGCAACCCGGCGAGGCCGCCGGTCGACGGGTCGGCCACGCCGAGCGGCAGTTGCTGGAAGGTGGTCCCAACGGGGAGTTCGAGTTTGAGTTTGAGGCGGCTCTTGCTGCCGCCCGGGGGCACCTTCAGCTTGGGGAGGAGTTCGCGGATGTCCTGGAAGGGAGGCCGCTTGAGGCTGGCTTCGGCGACCGTGACGGGCCAAAGTCGGATCGGATAGACGCTTCGATACTCGCACTCGACGCCGTTGATCGGGGTGGCACGGAATGGCGTATGGCGCGGGATCGTCAGGCCGCCTGCGAGGTCCGCTCCCGGGTTCGGCACGAAGCGAGCGATCAGCATCGATGGCAGCGGCGCGAGGTAGTGCGGATACAGCAGGCTCAGGAGCGCGTCGGTGAGTTCGGGGAAATCGTCGTCGATCTTCTGGCGAACCCGCGCGGCGAGCAGCGCGAATCCCTGCATCAGTCGTTCGACGTGCGGGTCGGTACTGCGCCCCGTGGCCTCCAGTCGCAGGAAGCCGGCTTCCTTCGGATACTCGCGGCCGAAGTCGCGCGCTTGCTCCTGCAAGTAGCGCAGTTCCTGGTCGAAGAACGGCCAGAGTTCGCGGCTCACGCGATCCCCCCCGGAGTCGTGACGTTGTGCCGGCCGGTGGCCAGTTCGATCATCGTATCGAACACGACGCCCTCGATGGGAGTCGGGTCGACATTCAGCGTGGCGACGATCCGGTAGTAGACCGCGCCGATGCGATATCCGCGGGGATGCTCCTGCTTCACTTCGTCAAGCGATCGCGGGATCACCTGGACCTTGGTGAGGCGCGGCTCGAACGTCTCGATCACGGAAAGGATGTGCTCGGCAATCTGAATGCGCGATTCCTCGGTGCTGCCGTCCTTGTGCGTTAGGTCGCGCAGTCCGAAATTGGCGATCGATCGGGACACCGCGGGTAGTTCCGTGAAGTAGTACTCCGGCGGCCGCTTGGTGTTGAGGAGATGTTCGAGATCGCGAAGCACGGCGGCTTCGGTTTCCGCGAGTGAATAGCGGCACCGGTTGGCGGAGATGTTGGGATCGGTCAGCCGGTCGAAAAACGACGGCGGGTAGTCGTCCATGGGTATTATTGTCGGGCGCGGACGGCGGCGGGGGCAACGAAAAAACCCCCGGTAAACCCGGGGGTTCGTTGAACGCGGAGCGGCGATCAGTACGAGTGGTTCTTCTGCAGGTCGTAACCGGTCTTACCGGCCGACTTGGTAACGCCCTTCTGATCCTGGACGAAGTATTCCATGTCGATCTTGGCGTAGTTGAACGAGATCGATTCGATCGGGAGACCGTCGGAGGCGTTGGCGCCGCCGGTCTGGTAGGACGAAACGAGCACATCGTAGAAGTTGATGACGAGGAACTTCTGCTGGGCCGCCTTCTGGCCCGACTTGCGGGCGGTGAGGATGGCCTGGCCGATGTGGTGGCCGGTGGCGCAGTGGCGGAGGAGTTCCGGCGAAGCCGTGCACATCTGCATCGTGAAGTGGAAGTCCTGCATCGAGACCTTGCCGGCGCCGCCGCCGGCCCCGTGAGCGAACGAACCGGTCTGCGTCGCGCCGAAGCTCCAGCTGAGGCACTGGATCTGCTTCTCGAATCCCTTTTCCTGGGATTCCCCGTTGATGCTGGCCTTGGTCAGGTCCAAGTGGATGTCCATCGCCATGAGAGATCTCCCTTGCAAGCCGGCGGTGCCGGCCGGGTGTGACGGGCGAGGCGGCGGTTCGGATGTGAACCGCCCGCATCACCCTGGAAACGAATCGGGAACCAGTCAACCCAGGCCGACCCCACGTCGGACTAGGACTTCTTCTTCGGCAACTCGGCGACGAGCCGCATGGACGTCGCCAAGCCTTCGAGCTGGAAGTGCGGGCGCAGGTGCGCGACCGCCTGATACCAACCCGGCTTGCCTTTCACTTCCGTGACTTCCACCTGCGCCGCTTGGAGGGGCCGCTGGGCCTTGGTGGCCTCGCCGACGCTCTCCGGATTGGGGACGACGTAGTTCTGGATCCAGTTGTTGAGCCAAAGTTCCATCTCGCCCCGTTCGGCGAAGGAACCGACCTTGTCCCGCGCCATCGCCTTGAGGTAGTGGGCGAACCGCGAAACGCAGAGCATGTAGTTCAGCTTCGTGGACAATTCGGCATTGGCGTTCGCCGTCGCGTCGAAGTACTTCTTCGGCTTCTGGGCGGTCTGGGTGCCGATGAAGACGGCTTTGTCGGTGTCCTTGTAGTGGAGCAGCGGAAGGAAGCCGAGGCCGCTGAGTTCCGCTTCCCGGCGGTCCGGGATGAGGACTTCCGTGGGGCACTTGGCCGTCTTGCCGCCCGCCTCTTCGAATACGTGGAGCGGAAGGCCTTCGACCTGGCCGCCGCCCTCGACCCCGCGGGTCCGCATGAACCAGCCGTCTTTGGCGAAGGCGGCGGTGGTGCGGGCGGCGAAGGCCCAGGCCGAGTTCATCCAGAGGTACTTGTTGTGGTCCGTCCCGTCGATGCCTTCCTCGTAGCGGAACTCCTCGACGGGCTTGTCGGTCAGACCGGTCCCGTAAGGGAGTCGCCCGAGGACTCGCGGCATCGTCAGGGCGATGTAGCGGGAGTCCTCCGTATCGCGGAAGCTGCGCCACGCCGCGTACTCGATGCTTTGGAAGATCTTGTCGAGGTCTCGCGGGTTGTTCAAATCGGTGAACGAATCGAGATTGAACATGTCGGCGCCGGCGGCGGCCACGAACGGGGCGTGTGCCGCACCGGCTACGCCGGCGATCTTCTGCAACATCGCCACGTCTTCGGCCGACTTGCCGTCGAACTCGTAGTCCCCAACCAGCATGCCGAACGGGCTACCGCCCAGTGTGCCGTATTCGGCTTCGTACACCTTCTTGAAGAGCTGGCTCTGGTCGAACTCGATCGCGCGTTCCAAGTCTTTCGCCAGCGTCTTCTTGCTGATGTTCAGGACGCGCAGCTTCAGCGTCGCGCTGGTTTCGCTCTGGTCGACGAGATACTTGATCCCGCGCCAGGTGCTCTCCAACCGCTGGAACTCGGGGTCGTGAAGGATCTCGTTCAGCTGCACCGAAAGCTTGCGATCAATCTCGGCCTTCCACGCCTGGAGCGTCCGCTCCACATCCCCGGACACCACGGAACCGGGAGCAGCTTCGAGGGCTTGGCGGATGACCGCCTCGATGAACTGCTTGTTCTGGGCCTTCTGATTGTCGTTCTTCGGTTTGGTTGCCTTGAGGACGTCGTCCAGCAGGCTTCCGCCCTCCGCGGAGGTCGTGGTTGCTTGCGATGCGGCGGCTTTTTGCTCGGCCATGTTACTTGCCCTCCCCGGCGTTTTCGTCGATACCCATTTGCTTGGCGAGTTCCTTCACCTTTTCGGTGTTCGCCAAAACGTCTTGGAGGACATTTTCCAACTGACTGTTCGTGCTGATGCGGGAAATCACCTCATCCAGCCGTTTCCGCATGTCGAGCAGTTCCTTCAAGGGAGCTACCTGCTCGGCGACGCTCGCCGGCGCGAAGTCGTCCATCGACTTGAACTGCAGCGAAAGCCGCAGCTTGCTATCGTCGTCGGCGAGCTTGTTGGCGACGCTGATATTCAACATCGGCGCGGCGTCCTTGATGACGTTGTCGATGTTGTCGCGGTCGATTTCGACGAACTTGCGATCCTTGAGCGCACCCAATTCCTTCTCGTCGCGGTGGCCGGAAAGCCCGGCCATGATGCCGACGACAAACGGGAGTTCCTTCTTCACCATCGCGCCGTTGGTTTCAACGTCGTAGGTGATCTGGACGCGCGGGCTTCTCACCCGATCCAGCTTGTGCTGAAAACTTTCCGCCATGGCCTGCCCTCGTGGGGTTGGAGCGTCCCACTCGCCGCCGCAGCCCGTTCGGAAGGCTGTACGGGGCGAGTTGGCGGGCGGATTCCGTGGATTGCGAGAATTGTCCGTCCGCGATTGGCCGCCCGTTTTGGTTTCGATCACTATCTAACGGCGTCGCAAAGCCAAGAGCAAGAAAAATCGCTCGATTCCCCATCAAGTTGCCAAACTTCGCGTTTTCAGGCCGATTCTCAGTGCGACCCGGGGCCGCGAATGGCGTGAATCGCCGTTTCGTCTTTTCCTTTTTCCCGGTTCCGAACTATCCTTTCACCGCCCGCTCATCCGTGCCCGAGGCCGCTGGCGTGACCGTCGCCCACGACGAACCGATCCGCGAGGTCCTGACCCCTCCCCCCGCGAAATCCCTGATACTCCCCTCGACCGCGCCGCCGCTCACCGTCGTCGAACCGCGAGGCGGATTCCGATTCGCCGACCTCGGCGAACTCTGGCGTTATCGCGAACTGGCGTACTTCCTCGTCCTCCGCGAAATGAAGCTGCGCTACAAACAGACCATCCTCGGCGTCGGCTGGTCGCTCTTCCAACCGGTCGCCACGGCGCTCGTCTTCATCGTGTTCATCGGCTGGATGGGCAAAACGGCAGATGGGGTGCCGAACTACGTCCTGCACGTCCTGTTGGGCGTGCTGCCCTGGACCTATTTCGCGTCCGCGCTCAACAACGCCGGCAACAGCCTCGTCGCAAATGAACGACTTGTCACAAAGGTCTATTTCCCGCGCTTGCTTCTGCCGCTCTCGAACGTCGGCTCCGCGACGATCGATTTCGCCATCGCGCTCGTCCTGGTCGCCGCCGTCATGCTTTACACCGGCGTCGCCCCGGCTTGGACGATCGTCTTTGCCCCGCTCGCAATCCTCTTGCTGGCGATGCTCGCCACCGGGCTTGGCGTGATGCTCTCTGCGCTGATCGTGGCCCAACGGGATTTCCGCTATCTTCTGAACTTTGGCGTGCAACTCTGGATGTTCGCCACACCGTGCATCTACCTCGGCCGTCATGCCGTCGGGCCTCGCGGCGAACAGTTGCTGACACTCAATCCGATGTATGGCATCATTCTGACGTTTCGTAATCTCGTTCTCGGCTACCCGATGGACGCGCACTCCTGGCAAGCCCTGGGGATGGCCTCGCTGACGACCATCACGCTGCTCCTCGCGGGACTCGTCTACTTCCGGCGCGTAGAAAGAACATTCGCGGATACGATTTGAAACTTTCCGAGAGGATCTCACCATGCTCGGCGCCACGATGCCGGCCGGGCCGTTCCTGAAACGAATGGCCGACGAACTCCTGAGGCTCGACCCGGCGCAGGTCACGAACCTCGCCGACCTCATGTACGACTGCTACCGGCGCGGCCGGACGATCTTTGTCATCGGCAATGGCGGCAGTGGTTCGAACGCCTCGCACTTCTGCGAGGACATCGGCAAGGGGACCCTGCGTAAGAAAGACTTCGACGACGACACCAAGAAACGGTTCCGCATCCTCAGCCTCACCGACAACACGCCGTACATCCTGGCGTGGGGCAACGACGAGGGATTCGACCGCGTCTTCCTCGAGCAACTCAAGAACCTGGGGGGCGAAGGAGACCTGCTGATCGCCATCAGCGGCAGCGGGAACAGCCCGAACATCCTCCGCGCCGTCGAGTGGGCGAATCGCCGGGGTCTCACGACCTTCGGCTGCACCGGATTCGAGGGGGGCAAGCTTCGCAGCCTCGCGCAACACGGACTGCACGTCGACCTCGCCGATATGGGCATCGTCGAGACACTCCACCTCGCCGCGTTCCACTGGGTCGTGGACGACCTCTACCGCCGTCTGGGCGAGAATTGACCCGATGAATCCGGCCCTGCGAGTCGAAAACGTCTCGAAGCGTTATGCCCTCGGTGCCCAGGCAGCCGGGGATCTAAACCTGACCGAATCCGCGCGGCGGTTCGCGCGGGGGACGATCCAGAAGTTCCGCGCGCTCCTCCGCCCCGGCTCGCAACTGGACGATTCCAACAGCTTCTGGGCCGTGCGGGACGTGTCGTTCGAGGTGAATCCCGGCGAGGCGGTCGGCGTCATCGGCCGCAACGGCGCCGGCAAGTCCACGCTGCTTAAGCTCATCTCGCGCATCACCGAACCGACGCAGGGCCGCATCGAGATCCGCGGCCGCATCGGCAGCCTGCTCGAAGTCGGCACCGGGTTCCACCCCGAGCTGACCGGCCGCGAGAACGTCTACATGAACGGCAGCGTCCTCGGCATGTCCCGCCGCGAGATCGCCGCCAAGTTCGATCGGATCGTCGAGTTCTCCGAGATCGGCAAGTTCCTCGATACGCCCGTCAAGCGTTACTCGAGCGGGATGTACGTCCGCCTCGCGTTCGGCGTGGCGGCGCACCTCGAACCGGAAATCCTCATCGTCGACGAGGTCCTCGCGGTTGGCGACGCGAACTTCCAGAAACGCTGCCTGGATCGGATGATGGAACTGGTGCGCGGCGGGCGCACGGTGCTGTTCGTCTCGCACAATATGCAGCAGATTCCGAACCTCTGCCAGCGTGCCATCATGCTGGACGGCGGGCGGATGGTCGAGTCGGGTACGGCTCGCGCCGTCACGCAATCGTACCTGGATCGGATGCTCAAGGACACGCGCACCGGCGATCTGCGCGCGAAGCCCCGCAGCGGCGATGGCCGTGCGAAGTTCGTCCGCGCCGGCCTCGTCGACGCCGACGGCCGGCCCGTCTCCGTCTTCACTTCCGGAGACGACCTCGTCCTGCACATGGACCTCGAATCGAGCGTCGATCTTCCCGACGCGAACATCCTGGTCGCCGTGCAGAACCTCTACGGCACGCGCCTCGTTACCGGCTGGACCGACGAATCGCACTTCCCCGTCCACCTGCGCAAGGGCCGGCAGGGGTTCGAGTGCCGGATCAAGAACGTGACCATCCGCCCGACGAATTCGATCCTGATCTCGCTTCGGCTGGCGCTGGCGAACACGACCCTGATCGACGCCGTGGACAATGCGATCGCCTGCGACGTGGTTGGCGACGCCCGCACGCAGCACCTCTACGCCAATACCGATCTTGGCATCCTGGCCTTCGACACGGAATGGAAATCCGTGCCGCCGGCGGAGTGATTTTCCGCCCATGCTCGTCACCGTCGCCATCTGCACCTGGAACCGCGCGCGGCTGCTGGACCGCACGCTTGCGGAACTGCGCGGGCAACGGGTACCGAACGGCGTGGAGTGGGAACTCGTACTCGTCGACAACAACTGCACCGACGACACGGCCGCCGTGGCCGAGAAACACTCCGGGGCGTTGCCGATCCGCCACGTCGTCGAAGCGAAGCAGGGCCACTCGCACGCGAGGAACCGGGCGATCGACGAGGCACGCGGCGAATTGATCCTCTGGACCGACGACGACGTGCTTGCGTCCGGGAACTGGATCGCGGAATACGCGCGGGTGGCGAAGGCCTTCCCCGACGCCGGCTACTTCGGCGGCCGGGTCACACCCTGGTTTGCCGACGAGATTCCCCGGACGACCCGCGCCATGATCGAGCGGAATCTGGAGTTGCTGGCGCCGGTCTATTCGCTGAAGGACTACGGCGAAGCCGTGCGTCCGTTCGCTCCGAACGAAGGGCCGTTCGGAGCGAACATGGGATTCCGGACTGAAATACAGAGGCGGTTTCGGTTCGATCCGAAATTCGGACGCGTGAAAACCGGATTGATCGGGGCGGACGAAGTGTCGGTGATCCGCGCGATGCAAAACGCGGGGGTGCCGGGTGTCTGGATCGGGACGACGGAGATACAACACTACATTCCGCTGGAGCGCACCACGCCCGGGCACTTCTGGCGGTACTTCGAAGCCCTGGGCCGGACGCAGGTGCGGCTGGACGGGGCGGCGCCCGCGCCGACGCTTTTCGGCCGTCCGCGGTGGGCGGTGCTGGGAAGCTGGCGGGCCCGCGCGAAGTCGTGGATCGGCCGACGACGGGGCCGAACCGACTGGCTCGCGTACTACCTGACGGCCGCGAAACTGGCGGGCTACGCCGACGAAGCCCGTACGATCCGAACCGCGCAATGCCCTTCGTGACCGTTGCCATCTGCACCTGGAATCGGGCCGCGATGCTCGACCGGGTTCTCGCGCACCTGCGCACCCTGCGCATCCCGACGGGCGTCGATTGGGAAGTCCTCGTCGTCAACAACAACAGCACCGACGACACCGACGCGACGATCGCCCGACACGCGGGAAAACTGCCGATCCGCCGCGCCTTCGAACCCCAGCCCGGCATCTCGCTGGCCCGCAACCGCGCCCTCCGCGAATCCCGCGGCGACATCGTCGCCTGGACCGACGATGACGCCTTCCCCGAACCCGACTGGATCGAAAAGATTCTGGAAGCGTTCGATCGGTTCGACGCCGAACTCGTCTTCGGTCGCGTCGACCCCGACTGGGAATCGGCCCAGCCGTCCTGGTTCACGCCGAAATTCCGCGGCATGTTCGCCCTGATCGACCTCGGCGGCGAACCCCGCCTCGTGACCGAATCGCACGTCGTCGGCTTCAACGTGAACATGGCGTTCCGCAAATCCCTCGCCGCCCGCATCGGCGAATACCGATCCGATATCGGCAGCGGGCGCATGGCCGGCGGCGAGGACATCGACCTCTTCCAGCGTGCCCACCGCCATGGCGTCCGGATCGCCTATCAGCCCGAGGCCGTCGTACGGCATCACATTCCCGCGTCGCGCTGCACCAAATCCTTCTACCGCAGCTACACCTGGGGCGGCAGTCCGAACCACCTCAAACTCCTGATGGACGAGGGCCGCCGTGTGCCCAAGCTCTTTGGCCTGCCCCGCTACTTTCTCCGCCGGCAACTCGGCTATTTACCCGAATATTTCCGCGCCGTGTTGCGCGCCGACGCCGGCGAAGCGTTCTATTGTGAATTGAAACTCATCCGGCTGGCCGGTCTTTACTGGTCGATCTTTACGCGGCGCGATCCGAGAAAGGTCCACCACCGCGCCGGCGAGTGACCGCCATGCCCACGTCGATGCTCGATACGATTCCTTCGCCGTTTCCGGCGCTGCCGGCGCCGCTCGGGCCCGCCCGCGACCCTGCGTTCTGGATCGTGCTCGTCGATTTCAACGGCCTCGACGACACGCGCAAGTGTCTGCGCTCCCTGGAGGCGATCGACGGCGCCGCCAGCGTCGTCGTCGTCGACAACGCCTCGCGCGAAAGCCCGCTTCCCGCCCTCCAACTCGAATTCCCCTGGATCGATACGATCCGCAGCGACGTGAACGGCGGTTGGGCAGGCGGGAACAACCTCGGCGTCCGCCACGCCCTTGCACGTGGCGCCGAATGGGTCGTGCTGCTCAACAATGACACGACGGTGTCTCCCCGCTTCGTCCGCCGATTGAAAGAGGCTGCCCAAACTCATCCCGACTACGGCGTGCTTGGTCCCGTCATCCGCTTCATGGACGAACCTGACAAAACGCAGACGACTGGCGTCGTCTTCAACCGACCGGACCGCGATGGATTCTTCCAGCCGATCGACGTGCCGCAGGACGATCGCGGCCCCGTCGGCGTCGTGGCGTGCGACATCGTCAACGGCTGCTGCCTCATGATCAGCCGCGACGTGATCGAGAGGATCGGCCTTGTAGATGAACGTTATTTCCTCATCCATGAGGAATCGGACTGGTGCCTGCGAGCCGGCCGGACGACGAAGTGCGGCATCCTCACCGACGCCCTTGTGCAACACAAGGGATCGAGCACCTTCCGGCGGGAAGGGAAGGCGCATCAGCGCTACTATGACGCGCGGAACCTCGTGCGGTTGCTGCGGAACCACGGTTCGAAGTCCGGAACTCGCGGACGATGGGGCAGCCGACGACATCTCTTGTCCTACCTGCTCCATCGCTACCGCGTCGAATGCGCCAACGGCGAACGCGATTCAGCCCGTGCCATCGTCGAAGGCTTTTACGACGGCCTTCTCGCCGTCGGCGGTATCCGCCACGATCGCTGGCGGCCCGGCCTCGGCCTCCTCCGCGCCGCCTTCGCGCTGGCCCGGACCCTCCGACCGTGACCGCGCGCAACCCCGCGCTCGACTGGCTCCGCGCCGCCGCCATCCTCATGGTCCTGGCGACCCACTTCGCCAATCAGTTCACCGCCGGCACCGAACTCGCCAAGGCCCTCTCCGTCGGCGGTCGTGGCGTCGACCTCTTCTTCGTCCTCAGCGGCTTCCTCCTCGGCTCCCAACTGTTCCGCGAGTCGAACGCCACCGGCACCGTCGACGTCCGCCGCTTCTGGATCCGCCGCTGGCTCCGCACACTTCCCGCGTACTATGCCGTCCTGTTCGCGACGATCTTTCAACTCGCGGCTACCGGCAAAGCCAACTTGATCGACTGGCGGTACCTGATCTTCCTCCAGAATTATCTCGAGCACCGGCCGTTCCTCGGTGTCACCTGGTCTCTGTGTGTCGAGGAACACTTCTACCTTGTCATCGGCCCGGCGATCCTGCTTGCCGCTCGGTATCCGAAATCTGCGTGGTGCTTCGCGGCCATCGTTTCGGCGCTCGTCGGGTTGCACATCGCGGGCTATTACCGGCATCGCCCCGATTACCACATCACCGAGACGCACATTCTCTTCGAGCAATGCCTCGCCGGCGTGCTGCTGGCATGGCTCGCTGTCAATCGGCCGGCAACATGGGGACGGGTGAAACAGTTCGCGGGGCCACTGTTTGGCGTGTCGCTGGTGCTCGTGGCGGTTGCGGCCGTCAACCGAACGGTCTGGGAGTGGTGGCTGCCCGACTGGGGCACCGGGGGTTGGGCACTGGTGTTCGTCGCGTGGGTCTTGGGAGCCGAATCCATCACCGGACGCCGCGTGGCAATCCTCGAGTTCATCGCGTCGCGGGCGTACGCACTTTACCTTGTCCATATCGAGGCGCTGGTGCTGGCCAGGAAACTGCCCCTGCCGCCCGTCGGGCAACTCGTCGCGGCGCTGGCTCTGGCCTTCATCCTCGCCGAAATCCTGCATCGCGTCGTCGAGCGTCCGTTCAACCAGTTGCGGGATCGTTGGAAGCCCCGTTAATTCGCGTCCGGCTTCGCGTCCGGTTCTTCGCTAGCCGCCTCGGGCTTCTTGACGCCCATCAGCACGAACACGCCAAAGAGGAGGTGGGGGTTATGCAACGACGAAATCTCCTTGGCCCACCAGGCCCGCCAACTGCCGACTTTCTTCACCTGAAGGATTCGGTGTGCCAGGCTGGCTTCCCGGATCTCGGCCCACGGCAATGTCTTGTTTCCGAGTCGCAAGCCGTCGCGTGTCACCGACAGTTCGCCGAAATGGATGGTCCCGCCGGAATTCAGGGTTGCCAGAAGGTTGGGCCAGTGGGCCGCAAAGGTCCCCATCTGAACGCCTTTGGCGAGTTCGGGGAAGTCCGCCACGGCGGGCCGAAACCGGACCCGCTCGCCATCGGTGCGTTCAACTTCAAACCAGGAATTCCAGACCTGGACCAAGGGCACGCTGACCGGCAGCCAACAACCGACCAGTTCACCGGTTTCATTCCACTCGAATTGGGGCTCACTGGCATCGGTGCGCACGCGCAAGGTGGCGACACCGTCCCAGGGGAACGATTCGACCTCGCCGGGCTTGAGTCGGAGTAGCCCGGTGGGAAAGAGAAGAATGCGCAGGCCGCGATGGCGGTAGAGGAAGCCGAGCAGGCCTCCGCCGATGATGGGCGGCGCGATCAGGAAATGAAATTCGAGGTGGCCGAAGCGGGCGGGACCGTGGACCCACCAGAGATAGTTCGCGATCAGTCCGTAGACCACAAGTCCGAAACCGAGAAAGACCTTGAGCTTGGTTCGACGTCCTCCGGCGCGGAACGTGGCTTCGGGCACGCCGAGTTCCTGCTCGGCGAGGTCTGCCTCCGCGTCGGTTGTCAGTTCGGGTTCTTCCGATTGGGCAGGTTGGAGCAGCCCCATTCCAGCGCTCCGTTCGCGGAGGTAGACACGCTGTATAATAGCCATTCGTTCCGCGGCCCGAGCCGTTTTCGTACCGGTGATTCATGCTGATCGTCATGCAGTCGAGCGCAACTTCGGGAGAAATCGACCAGGTCGTCGCGGCGATCCGCGAGCACGGTCTGACGCCGCACGTGCTGCCGGGGGCGACGCGCACGGCCATCGGTCTGACCGGCAACACCGCCGCCGTGGATGCCGGTCACTTCGAGGTGCTTCCGGGCGTGGCGGAGGCGATCCGCGTGACCAAACCCTACAAGCTCGCCAGCCGGGAGATGCACCGCGACGATACCATCATTCCGATGCCGATGGCGACCATCGGCCCGAAGACGTTCACCGTCGTCGCCGGGCCGTGCTCGGTCGAGAGCGAGAAGTTGATCTTCGACACGGCCGAGTTCCTGTTGTCCAAGGGCGTGCGCATGCTTCGCGCCGGGGCGTTCAAGCCGCGCACCAGTCCTTACAGCTTCCAGGGTATGGGTCTCGAGGGGTTGCAGATCCTCAAGCGAGTCCGCGAAAAGACCGGCATCGGCATCGTGACGGAACTGATGGATACGGAGTACGCCGAGGCCGTGGAGGAAGCGACCGACATCATCCAGATCGGTACGCGGAACATGCAGAACTTCAGCCTGCTCAAACGCGTCGGGAAGTGCCGCAAGCCGGTGTTGCTGAAGCGAGGCATGAGTGCCACGCTCGAGGAGTGGCTCATGGCGGCCGAGTATGTCATGGCCGGCGGGAACTATCAGGTGATCCTGTGCGAGCGCGGCGTACGCACCTTCAACGACCACTCCCGCAACACGCTGGACCTCTCTGTGATTCCGCCGGCCAAGACGCTCTGCCACCTGCCGATCGTCGTGGACCCCAGCCACGGCACGGGCAAGCGTGCCTACGTGCCCGCGATGGCGCTCGCGTCCCTTGCCGCCGGTGCCGACGGCCTGATGATCGAAGTCCACCCCGACCCCGACCATGCCGCCAGCGACGGCCAGCAGACCCTCAACTTCGACCAGACGGCGAAGCTCCTCGACCAAATGAAAGCGCTCGCGCCCGTGCTGGGCCGGCAGATGTGAATCCGTAGGGCGGGTCAAGGCATTGCGCCGACCCGCCGCAGTGACTCCGGCGGGTCATCGCAAAGCCTTGACCCGCCCTACAGGAATCTCACTTCGCGACGTGCATCTTCTTCCCGCGGATGTCCGCGCGCGTCAGGCCGAGTTGGGTCAGCAGCGGCGTCACCACGTCGTTCAGGTAGTTCCCCTCGTCGAAGATCTTCAGCTCCTTCACTGCCGCGATGCGCCGCCGGCCGTCCGCCAGCAGGTGGTCCGCCGGCATCCCGAACGTGTTCAGCACCAGCCGGATGCGCTCGAGCGTCGCCTCGCGGTGTTCCTCCAGGAAGACCGAGACGAGCTGTCGGAAGAAGTGCCCGTGCGCCGCCTCGTCGATCTGCACGAGTTCGAGCACCTTGTCCAGCGCCGGGCAGTGCCCGCCGGCGGCACGGCGGAGGTTCCGGTAGTTCACGCGCGTCGCCACCTCCTGCACCATCGTGTACACCACAGTCGCGAGCGGATCGTTGTAGCGCAGGGTCCATTCCTTCTCGAAGACGCCGTCCTCCATGTCCTGGAGTTGCTCCTCGGTGCGGTGCCCGGCGCGCAGCAGCCAGTCGTTCAGCACCATCGAGTGCTTCGATTCCTCGTAGCCCCAGCTCGCCAGCATCCACGCGCGGCCCTTGCTCTTTCGCACCTGCGGGAGTTGCTTGCTGAGGTAGTCGGGCAGGAACAACTCGATCATGCAAAACGTCTGCACCACGTCCGCAAGCGCCGGGTCGACGCCGGGGTTGCACTGGTCCCACGGAATGTCCGTGGTCATGTTCCAGCGGCGCTTCTTCTCGGCGGCGTCGAAGTAGTCCCGGTAGATTCGCCAGATCTTCTTCTGCATCTCCGGGCTGTCCGGTTCCAGCGTGCTCAAGGCCATGCGATCGATTTCCTGACGTCGGGGGGTGTCTACCATGCTCTATCGAACGCCGGCGCGCCGGTTTCCGCGAAAAAACCACCGGTAAGGGCAAAATCGAAACCGGGCGACGGCGAATCGAGTAATGTCTCAAAATCGCACCCTTCCTCTTGGAGTTTTCCTCATGCGACGGCTGATGTTCGGAGTGCTCACTCTAGTGTTGATGGCCGACTTCGCGGCCGCGGCCGAACCGAAGGCGGTCGTCGAAAAGGCGATTGAAGCCCACGGCGGCCGGAAACTGCTGGAGAAATACCCCGCCGCAAAGGTCAGTTTCACCGGCGAAATGGCCATCATGGGCCAAAACGCCACGATCACCGGCATGAACACGACCGACAAGGGGAAGATCAAGGTCGAACTCGACATCTCCGTCGCCGGTCAAAAGGTCAAGGTCTTGCAGTTGGCCACGGCCGACAAGGCCGCCGTCAGCGTGAGCGTCGGCGGGATGAAGATCGACGCCCCCGTAACCGCCGGACAGAAAGAGGAGTTGAAACTCTCCTCGCTCTTTGCCGACATGACCACACTCGTGCCACTCCTCGACGACAAGCGCTTCGAGTTGAAGGCCGAGGACGACGCCGAGGTTGAGAAGAAGAAGGCCAACGTCATTAGCGTGACGATCAAAGGAACCGAGAAGCGCGTGAAACTCTACTTCGACAAAGAATCTCATTTGCTGGTCCAGACCGAGCGAGAAGGCCTCGTGCCCGGCTCGCAGGAGGAAAAGACTGGCAAGTTGATCACATCTTTCAGCGAGTACAAGGCCGTCAACGGCGTGCAGGCACCCATGAAGTTCGTCTCGAAGGTCGACGGCGAAGTCTTCCTGACTGCGACCGTCACCGAGCACGTCAACCTGGAAAAGCTCGACGCGAAGGAATTCACGATCGACGACTGAAATGGAACATCAAATGAAGCGGGCGTCGCATGCGACGCCCCGCGCTTTTTTGCTTATCCGTTCACGGTGTCTCCACCGTGACCGCCATCACGATCGGCGCCACGGCATCCGGCCCCTTCACCAGTTCGATGCTCTTGATCGCCTCCGTCCGCTTGGGCGTCACCGCCAGATAGCGAATCTGCTGGCCCCGCAGGGCGAACGCGAACTGGCTCTCCGGCACTTCCACCCGTCGGATGTAGTCCGCGAAGTGGACGCCGTTCTTCCACTCGTGGTCCTCGCTCTTCCCGTCGGCGTACTGCAGCCGCACGATCATGCTGACACTCTTCGTATTGTCGTACGGCGCCGCCCATCCGCCCACGCCGCTGAGGAAGTGGATCGCCTTCGCCGCCGTGTTGCACGGCAGCGTCACCGACTTCGGCATCTTCGGCGGAATCGTGCCGTTCGGGCTATAGAGTAGGATCGCGTTCTTCTGCTTGTCGCCGTTCGGATCGACGAGGTAGAACGGCACCTTGTTGAACTCCTTCGGCTTCCAGTCACGGAACACCATCCGGCTTGTCGGATCGTCCTCGCTGAAGAACATCCCTTTCGTGCTGACCACCGTAGCCACCTTGTCCAGCGGGATCGGAACGTACTTCCCCTTCTGCGTGAGGAATTCCATCAGGTCGACGATCTCCTCCACCTTCATTGACTTCTCGAATCCCTCCGGCATGAGCGACTTGGGAGACTCCTTCAACGTTTCGATGTCATCGCGCGGAATCGCATGCCGCTTGTTCTCGGCGTCGATCAGTTCGACGCTCGTGCGCGTCTCGCTGGCGAGCAGGCCGATGATCGTGCGGCCATCGAGCAGGTTCGCGGTGTAGGCCTTGTAGTTTCCCTCCACGCTACGGGACGGATCGAGGACGTGGATGAGGATCTCCTCCTTCGGGTGCACGGCGAAGCCGGTGAGGTCGGGGCCGATGGTGTTCCCCTCGCCAGAGTGCTTGTGGCACTTGGCGCAATGCTGAGTGAACGCCTTTTTGCCGTTGCCGACGTTCCCGGTCTTCGTCAGGACGTGCTTGAGTTCCTCGATCACCTTCTGCCGGTTGGCGTCGGGCAGGCCGCCGCCCATGGCGAGGAGTTTCGTCGCCCGCGCGGCGATCTCCTTGTTCGGGTGTGCCGCCAGGGCGGTCTTCTGGTCGAGTTCAAGCAGGTCGAAGCGGAGGTCGCCCTTCTCGACGGCATCGAGTAACGCCCTCGCCGATTCGGGCCGGGCAAGCACGACGCGCAAGGCGATCGGCCGCACGGACGGCGGCAGGTCCTTGATCTTGGCGACGACGGCGGCGCCGACCCCCTTCGACTTGCTGTTCGCGAGCGCCTCAAAGACGCCGGCCGAGAACGTCGCGCTCGACTTCGCATTCACGGCCGCGACAATCTTGGCGGCGGCCTCGTCGCTGTCGGGTTGGAATTCCACGATCTGCCGGACTGCTTCGAGCCGGCGGTTGTCGCTGAACGTGTCGTCCACGAGCGTGGCGAAGAAGCCCTTCGTCAGTTCCGCGAGTTGGGATTCGAGGCCCTTCACGCCCCAGGCGGCGGACATCCGCAGCAGGCGACCGCGCGACGTGGCCGACACTTTGCCGAGCAGGTTGCCGAACGCCTTCTGCGCCTCCGGTGTGAGTTGCGTATCGGACTTGCCGCCCGAGCCGCTCGAAATCCCGTCGACGATGGCGCCGGAGACTTCGCCCGATGCGGCCCCGTCCAGCGCGACGAGCAGTTCGCTCAGCCCCTTCCCCTTCGAGGTCGAGGCGTAGTGCTTCGCGACGAACTCGACGACTTGCAGATCCTGCCGGCCGAGTTTCGGCTTGGCCGTGACGGCGGCGAGGAAGTGGACGTCGTGGACGGCCGCCGCGATGGTGAACGCCTGCGTCAGCGCCGTGTCGCCGTAGGTCGTCGCGTCCGCGAGGCAGGTCGAAAGGATCTTGCCGTACTCGGCCGACGACGGTTCGTCCGCGATGCGGAGAAAAGCCTGGAGCCGTTCGGGCAGGGAATTGCTCTTCACCCTCTCCGCGTCGATGGCGACCTTGCCGTCCATCACTTTCAGGTTCTCGACGGCCTTACCCTTTTCGACGAGCAGCCGTTGGGCGTGTAGCCGCCAGGCGAGGTTGTGGTGATTCTTCAGCGTGTCGAGGAGCTTCGCCTCGTCGGCGTCTTTGAGATTGGTCCGTTCTTCCTTCTTGGCCTTCGTGTAAACGATTCGATAAATGCGGCCGAACTTCTTGTCGCGGTATTCGATCTCGTAGGCGTTCCCCTTGCCCGTGCGGTAGCCCTGAGGCGTGGGGTTGTGCTGGACGATGATGTTGTACCAGTCCATCACCCACATATGGCCGTCCGGGCCGACGCGGGCATCGATCGGCGCCGCCCAGTCGTCGCGGCTCGCCACGAGGTTCCAGCCGTAGCGCGCGGTGTAGGTGCTGCCGTTCGGCTGGAGCACGAGCGCCGCCGTCAGGTGCGCCGTCGGCTCACTGACGAACGCGACCTTGTTCCAGTACTCTTCGGGATAGGTGCGGGCCGTGTAGATCTCGCAGCCGGCCCCGGCGGTGAAGCCGCCGTGCCAGTCCACCTGGCGGTACTCCTTCACCACCGGCTCGACGTGGTTGTCGTATACGATGTTCGGCAAAGCACTCGGCGTGAGGCCGCGGACCTTCTCGAAATAGCGGTTCGGGATCGTGAGGTGGACGAGCGGGCAGCCGTTGGCGGTGCTGCCGAAGAGTTCGCCGTTCTCGTTGAAGGCGACGCCCCAACTGTTGTTGTTGGTGGAACGGAGGAATTCGAGTTTCGTGACTTTGAGATCGGCGTTGAGATTGAAGCGGAACAGCCCCTGGCCGAATCGAACGGATTCGTTGCCGACGGTGCCGACGAACCCGCTGTAGCCGCACATGCCGTAGATCCAGTTGTCGGGGCCGTAGCGGAGGTTGCTCGGCCCGGCGTGCGTGTCTCGCGTGCCCCAGCCGGTGAAGAGGACTTGTCGGATGTCGGCCTTGCCGTCGCCATCGCTGTCCTTGAGAAACATGGTGTGCGGGGCGGAGAGCACGAGCAGGCCGCCGCGGACGTTCAGGATGCTCGTCGGGATGCTGAGCTTCTCGGCGAAGGTGGTGACGGTATCGCAGACGCCGTCGCCGTCCTTATCTTCGCAGACGACGATCTTGTCGCGGCCTTCGCCGTCCCTCTGCAATTCGTTCGGGTAGTCGTAGCTGAGGGCGAGCCAAAGCCGGCCCTGTTCATCCCACGTCATGCAGATCGGCTTGCCGCCGCCGAGTTTCTCCTCCGTCACGAACGGCTTCATCTCGAAATCGACGGGCGTGGAATAGTGCTTGATACTCTCTTCGGCCGAGAGAGGCTTCTGCATCTTCTTGATCGGTTCGCGCTGCACGCCCCAGCGTTCGCCGGCCGGATAGTACGGCAGCGTCGCTTCCACGAACTCGAACGGCTTGGCGTCCTTCGCGAACTCCGTCATCTTCGGTCGGTCGATATAAACCGTTGCTTCGTCCAGCCCCTTGTCGCAGGCCCAGCGAGTGCCGCGCTCGACGAGGGCGAGGAAGCCCGGATGGCTCCAGGTGCGGTGGTCGTGTCCCCAGGCCGTGTAGAAGACGCGGCCCTTCCCGTGCGTGCGGACCCAGGTCCATGGCTCATCCACGCCGCCCTCGGAGCGGACTTCAAGCACGGTGCGGTTCTTCTCGTTGTGCTTGGTGTGCGTGTAGGTCTCGTCCCATGACTGGAACGACTGGAACCCCTTCATGATCGGGTGTTCGGGAGCCGTCGCCTTAACGCGGAAGACCCCGTCGCGGTGCGTGCGGAACTGCGCCCCGACAAGATCGATGTAAGGCTGCGAACGGATGAAGCAGTAACTCGCGCAGTGCAGCGGGATGAACCCCTTGCCCGACGCGACGTACTCGAGCAGGGCCTTCTCGTTCTCCGGCTGCCACTCGGTGTGGTTCGCGAAGATCATCAGGCCGTCGTACTTGTTCAAGGTCTCGGTGTTTAAGTCCGAAACTTTGTCCGTGTAGGTAAGCAGGATGTTCCGCTCGGCCATGACGGGCTGGAGTTGGCGGAAGCGGGCGGCCGGTTGGTGCCCCGCGTTGTCGCCGAGGAACAAGATATCGAGCTTTGGCGGGGCCGCCGAGGCGAGTGCGGCGGTGACCAGCACGAGCGAGAGGGAGAGCCATCGCGCGAACATGGCGGTATCCGTAAGAGAAAGAATGGGATTGTCGAAATCAGCTTAGTCCGAACAGGGTCGATGGAAACCGCCCATTAATAAAGATTCCTGATTATTTAATCTTCTCCGCCTATCCGACCAAACCGGAACAACCGCGCCGACCGCACCACCTTTCGCGATCCGTTTCTTTTTCGCGGCTTCCCGATCAGATCGACCGATCGTCCCTAGTCCGAATGCCACGGCTCCGGTAACGTTCTCTTTAACGAGTCCCAATCCAATTCGCAGCCGCGTACCATGGCCCAAACGCAAACACCCTGGTTCGGCGAGCAGGACCTCTTCCTGTTCAACGAAGGCAACTACCTCAACGGCTACGAGAAGTTCGGCGCCCACCCGATCACCCGGGATGGCGTCGCCGGGACGCACTTCGCGGTCTGGGCGCCTTCCGCCCGTTACGTCGCCGTCGTCGGCGACTTCAACGGTTGGGACCCCGGCAAGCACCCGCTCCAACCGCAAGGTTCCTCCGGCATCTGGGCCGGATTCGTCCCGGGGGCGCGCCCCGGCAACTGCTACAAGTACCACATAGCCACCCCCCACGACGGCTTCAGCGTCGAGAAGACCGACCCTTATTCCTTCCTCTGCGAAGTACCGCCGAAGTCCGCCAGCGTCGTTTGGAATCTCGATTACCAGTGGAACGACGGCGAATACCTAAAGACCCGTCGCAAGAAGCAAACGCAAGACGCCCCCGTCAGCATCTACGAAGTCCATGTCGGCTCGTGGATGCGAGCCGATACGCCGCCGTTCCACTCGCTCAGCTATCGCGACATGGCCCCGAAGCTGGCAGAGCACGTCAAGAAGTGCGGCTTCACGCACGTCGAGCTGATGCCGATCACCGAGCACCCGTTCTTCGGCTCGTGGGGCTACCAGACCACCGGCTACTTCGCCGCGACCAGCCGCTTTGGCACGCCGCAAGACCTAATGTACCTCATCGATGTCCTCCACCAGAACGACATCGGCGTCATCCTCGACTGGGTCCCGTCGCACTTCGCGACCGACGGCCACGGCCTCTGTTACTTCGACGGCACGCACCTCTACGAACACTCCGAGTCCAAGCAGGGCTACCACCCGGACTGGGGCAGCTACATCTTCAACTACGGCCGGCACGAGGTCCGCAGCTTCCTGCTCTCGTCCGCCATGTTCTGGCTGGACAAGTACCACATCGACGGCCTGCGCGTGGATGCGGTCGCCAGCATGCTCTACCTCGACTACTCGCGAAAAGAAGGCGAGTGGATCCCGAACAAGTACGGCGGCAAGGAGAACATCGAAGCGATCAACTTCCTTCGCCGCTTCAACGAGACGGTCTACGAGAAGTTCCCCGACGTGCAGACCTACGCGGAGGAATCGACGAGTTGGGGCATGGTCTCGCGGCCCACGTATCTCGGCGGTCTCGGCTTCGGCTACAAGTGGGACATGGGCTGGATGCATGACACGCTCAAGTACTTCGCGAAGGACCCGATCCACCGGAAATTCCACCAGAACGACCTGACGTTCCGCATGCTCTATGCCTATCACGAGAACTTCGTGCTGCCGCTGTCGCACGACGAAGTCGTCCACGGCAAGGGGCCACTCTGGGACAAGATGGCCGGGGACGACTGGCAGAAGTTCGCCGGCTTGCGCGCGCTCTATGCGTATCAGTGGGGGATGACCGGCAAGAAGCTGCTTTTCATGGGTGGCGAGATCGCCCAGCGCCAGGAATGGCGACACGATTCCAGCGTCGACTGGCACCTGCTCGAACATGGTACCCACCAGGGTGTCCAGCACTTGATCGCCGATCTGAATCACCTGTACCGGAATCAGCCCGCACTGCACGAACTGGACAATCAGCCCGGCGGTTTCGACTGGATCGACTGCTCCGATGCTGCTGCCAGCGTCATTAGTTTCCTGCGGAAAGGGAAGACAACAGCCGACCGGATCGTCGTCGTATGCAACCTGACGCCGGTACCGCGAGCGGATTACCGCGTGGGCGTGCCGTGTCCCGGCTACTGGAAGGAAGTGCTGAACACGGACGCCGGGTTCTATGGCGGGTCGAACGTCGGCAACGACGGCGGCGTTCATGCCGAATACATTCCGATGCACGGCCAGCCGTACTCGGTAAACCTCAAGCTTCCGCCGATGGCGGTGCTGTACCTGCACGGCACGGCATGAGGACGGCGCGTTGACGTTTACCCGACCGCCCCGGAAGATAACGGTACCACGCACACTTACCGGCCGATGCCATGCCACCGCCGCCGAACGATCCGTCGAAGCCGTCGGAAGCCGAGGGCGTGCCGAACCTCACCGAGACGTACCTGCCGTCTCAGGATCCTCCGCCGCCGAGTTTCCCGTCCTCGCCGTCGAAGTCGCTGTCCTTGCCGCCCGAACTGCTCACGCTCACGCAGTACGAGATCCTCAAGGAACTCGGTGCCGGCGGCATGGGTCTCGTCTACCTGGCGAAGGATATTCCGCTCAATCGCAACGTCGTCATCAAGGTCATCAAGACCGAGCGCTTGCATCGCTCCAGCGCGATCGAACGATTCACCCGCGAGATGCAAGCTGCCGCGCGTTTGAATCACACCAACGTTGTCACCGCGTACACCAGCCACCAGATCGGCCAGTTCCTGGTGTTCGTCATGGAGTATGTCCCCGGCGACGACCTCTCCAAGCTCGTGAAGACCAGCGGCAAGCTCGCCGTCACAAATGCCGCGTATTACATCCACCAGGTTGCGCGCGGCCTCCAACACGCGCACGAGAACGGCCTCGTCCACCGCGACATCAAGCCCTCGAATCTGATCCTGAATAAGAACGGCAAGAAACACACTGTTAAGATTCTGGATTTTGGCCTCGCCAAGGCCCGCAGCGAAGACGAAGAGATCAACACCGGCCTCACCGGCATGGGGAAGATGCTGGGGACCCCGGAATACGTGGCCCCGGAGCAGATCCGCGATGCGTCCAGTGCCGACATCCGCGCCGACCTTTACAGCCTCGGCTGCACGCTCTACTACCTGCTCGCGGGCGAGCCGCCGTTCCGGGGGCGTAGCGAGTTCGAGTTGCAAGAGGCGCATGTCTTCAAGACGGCGAAGCCGCTGAATCTGGTGCGGCCCGAGGTGCCGGTGGAATTGGCCAACATCGTTGGCAAGATGATGGCGAAGGAGCCGGGAAAGCGTTATCAGACGCCGGCGGAAGTGGTGGTGGCGCTCACGCCGTTCCTGAAGGGCGGCACCGCCCCGGCCGGCACCGGTCCACAACCGATCATCCTGCTGGAAGAAGACAACGAACGATCCGGCGAGATCAAGCCGGGGACCGCTTCGACGAGACCGCTGGGCGTGCAGGTCGCGAAGGCGATCCCGGCACCCACGACGGCGACGCCGTCGAAGACCGCGGTGCCGGTGGCACGGCCCGCCGAGCGGAAAGACCTTCCGGACTTCGGCAAGGCCGAGGCAATCCCGGCCGTTGCACCAGACAAGAGCCGATCGACCGACAAGTCCTCGCCGGGCGAACCGTCCCCGGCCGCCGCGCCCGGTGCCGACACGAAGGCGAACTCCGACGACCAGCGGGCCCGCACCACGCGAGTGGACGACGGGGACGACGACCGTCCGGTGCGCCGTCGCCGTCGCGAGTCGCAGGCCCGCAAGCCGGTGAATCTGTCGAAGGTCGTCTGGTGGCTGATCTGGGGCTATTCGCAATTGGTGTTTCTGCTCCTTGTCGCCGGTATCGCGGCCGAGTTCCACGGCGACGCGAAATCCAGCTCGGAGAGTTCGACCACGAAAACCGCTTCGACGAAGTCGAGCACCGACGTTTCGAGCAAATCGTCGACCAGCCACCCCTCGTTCTTCCTGCTGGAGCTGCCGGCGATCGTCGTGCTGTTCGCCATCGTCATCGGGCTGACCCGAACGACTCCGCCGACACCGACGGAGGCACCGCCAAAAGCGCTGGCCACGCGGTGGTCGCGCCGGAATTGGTGGATTGCCTCGTTCCTGCTATCGTGGTTGCTGGGTCTGTCCTCCAGCGTGCTCTTCGTGGACACCCGCATCCTGATGGTCGTGGCGTTCCTTGTCGTCCTTGGCGTCGGTGCCGGGATCGCGGTCTTTTTCAGCCGTTCCGCCGCCGCCGAGTCTGGCGAAGACGACGAACCGCCGGCCCCACCCGAAGCGAACCCATGAACCCCGCCGACACCAACCGCGACGCGGACCAACCCGGCAAGACCGCCGGTGTAAAACCGTTCCAACCCACGCACCGTCCCCCCGTCGCCATCCTCACGGTGTGTGACGATGGAAAGGAGTCCGGCGAGACCTTCCGTCTGCGGGAAGAAAAGTTCATGATCGGCCGCGCCGAGGGTGATCTGGTCCTTGCGAACGACGATCTTATTTCCGGCAAGCACATCGAGATCACGCGACAGGCGTTCGGCCGCGAATACCGCTGGGTCATCACCGACCTCGAAAGCACCAACGGTCTGTTCGTCCGCATCCGTCGCGGTCCGCTGGATAACGGTTCGGAGTTCCTGATCGGAGGCGGCCGCTATCGCTTCGAAATGCCGATGGACGAGACGGAGCCGGACGACTTCGTGCCCGACGAACCGCGCGTCGCCAAGACCCGCTACCAGGGCCAGGAGTTCCGCATCCGTTACCCGTCGCTCGTCGAACTGGTCGGCGGCCAGCCGGCGATGAAGCTGCAACTGGTTTATCCGGAGTATTGGATCGGCAGCGATTCGGATTGCACCATCGGCCGGCCGGACGACCCGTTCACCGACCCGAAACACGCACGGCTTTACCGGGACGAGGACGCCCGCTGGTGGTTCGAGAACCAGAACACCGTCAACGGCATCTGGCTTCGCCAGATCCAATGGGAAGTCCGCGGCAGTTGCAAATTTCAAATCGGTGAACAGCGCTTCAAGTTGGATGTGCCGAACGCCGTGGGATAAACGGTCGACACGCGGCGGAGATCAAGCCGCCATGTCCGGGGGAGCCTTCCTTGAACCTCAGCGTGTTCGATCTGTTCAAGATCGGCATTGGGCCGTCCAGTTCGCATACGGTCGGGCCGATGGTTGCCGCCGGGCAATTCCTTCAATCTCTCCACGAGTCGGGTCGGTTCGAGATGGTCTCCCGCGTCGCGGTCGACCTGTACGGCTCGCTCGCGCTCACGGGGCGCGGGCACGCCACCGACAAGGCGGTGATCCTCGGCCTCGCCGGCGAGAAGCCCGACGCCTTGGACCCGGACCTCGCCGATGCGATCGTCGAAACCGTCCGCGGTACCGGTACGTTGCGGCTCGGCGGAAGTGCCCCGATCCCGTTTCGCGAGGAAACGGATCTCGCCTTCCACGAAACCGAGTCGTTGCCGTTTCACCCGAACGGCGTGCGATTCTCCGCGTTCGCGGCCGACGGTTCGCCGGTTGCGTCCGCAACGTATTTCTCCGTCGGCGGCGGGTTCGTCGTGAAGGAGGGCGAGGTTTCGGCCGGAGGGCGCGGCGGGAACGTGCCTTTTCCGTTCGCTTCGGCGAAAGAACTGCTTGCGATCGGCCGGGACAGGAAGCTGAGCATCGCCGACATCGTACGGGCCAACGAGGCGATGTGGCGGCCGGCAGCGGAGACGGACGCCGGGCTGGACCAGATCTGGAACGCGATGCACCGCTGTATGGAGCGCGGCATGGTCACCGGCGGCATCCTTCCCGGCGGCCTCGGCGTGAAGCGCCGCGCGCCAAATCTCCACCGTGAACTCCTGGCCGCGCCGAACGATCCGCTCGCGGTGTTCGACTGGGTCAGCCTGTTCGCGCTTGCCGTCAACGAGGAGAACGCGGCCGGCGGGCGCGTCGTCACGGCGCCAACGAACGGCGCGGCCGGCGTCATCCCTGCGGTGCTTGCCTACTACCACCGTTTCATACCCGGAGCGTCGCCGAACGGAACGCGCACGTTCCTCCTGACGGCGGCGGCCATCGGCATGCTCTACAAGCGGAACGCGTCGCTCTCGGCGGCGGAGGTCGGCTGTCAGGGGGAGGTGGGCGTGGCTTGCAGCATGGCCGCCGCGGGCCTCGCGGCCGTCATGGGCGGCACGAATGAACAGATCGAAAACGCGGCCGAGATCGGCATGGAGCACAACCTAGGCCTGACGTGCGATCCGGTCGGCGGCCTCGTGCAGGTGCCGTGCATCGAGCGGAACACGATGGGCGCGATCAAGGCCGTAAACGCCGCGCGCCTCGCCGTGCTGCACGGCGACGGAACGCACCGCATCTCGCTCGACCATGTCATCGAAACGATGCGCCGCACCGGTGCCGACATGCAGGACAAGTACAAGGAAACGTCGCTCGGCGGGCTGGCGGTCAACCGGGTCGAATGCTGATCCGACCCGGTCGATCCGTCGTCAGCGGCGCGGGATCACCGTGCGTTGAAACTCCTTGACTTCCCCGGCCGGCGGTGAGGCCGAAACGTTGGCCGGGGCCGTCGGGGGCGAAGCCGGCGGCGGTGCGCCGAGGTTGGTCGGCCAACTCGCGGCGTAGTTCGCATGCTGGATCTGCGTGGTCGCGGCGACGGGAATCGCCGGTGCCGGGCCAGCGCCCGTCGCGTTCTGCATCAGCAGCTTCGGGTCCGGCACCGACATCTGCCCGGCCGGCAGGCGCGCCGACGAATGCGCCGTCTGGTGTTGCGCCGTCGTGAAGAAGTCGAGCGTGACGGTGGCGGGCGGCGCGTAGATCGTGTAGCTGTTCGGCTGGTCATAGCGCGCCTGCACGTACAGCCGGTTCACGTCGGTCCATTCCTCGGGCCATGGCAGGAACAGTGCAACCGATTTACCAAACCGGTCATCGTTCACCACCATGCGTTTGAGCGTGGCGGCATCGAAGTGCCAGACGTTCGGCTGCTTCGCCGGCTGGCCGTTGGGCCGGTCCGTGGAGTCGTTCGCGACGACAGTCAGCGTGCCGACGATGTCGGCGGCGGCGAACTTGTCAGTGTAGAGGAACACCTGCCCGACAATGCCGGAGTTCATCACGCCGTTCTTCGTCGGGTCGGGCAACTGGCCGAGCTTGGTCTGCCACGCGGCGGCGAATTGCGTCGCCGGCGGCGTCTTGGGCGCGGCCGCCGGCGTCACGGTCGACGCTGGCATCACTTCCTTGAGCGTCTGGTTCAGGCGCTCCACCTGCATCGGCTTGGCCGTCATGCATCCCATCGCCGGGGCGAGGACAGCCGCAGCCAGCATCAACGCTTGAAGACGTCCCATTGCTTCGCCCCTTCCGTGGGTTGCTTTTTGGTGGTTTCCGGGAACAGGTTCGGCGGCGTCGTGGCGTTCGACGGCTTCGCGGGCGCCGCCGGCGCTTGAGGTGACGAGAACATCGCCGACACGGCCGCGGTGTTCACGCTGCGCGGCTGCACCATCGGCACTTGATGGTTCACGGGTAGGATCGGCGCCCAACCGGCGGGCACCGTGCCGGGATAGTTCGCCGTGACGGGCACGGACACGGGCGCCGGGGCGACGGGCGCGGTCGGTTTGTCATCCATCGCCGGGATCAGCCGGCTTTGGGGCGGAACGCTGTTCGTATCCGGCACCACGCCGCCGGGCAGCGATTGCGGGAACGGCTCCGGATTCACGCCGGGCGGGCTGATAACGATGCCATCCGGCGCGACGCCCGCGGGCAAGGACGTGTTACCCTGGCTCGGAAGCACCATCGTCGTGGTCGGCAGGCCGAACGCCGGCGCGCTCGGTGCTTCGTAAGGGTTCTTACCGCTCAGAACGTCGGCACCGTAGCTGTGCACGCCCTGAACTTCCGGCAGACACCAGTGCATCTTGCGGGCTTCCTCGGCCGCGATGCGGGCACGGTCGGCTTCCGAACGCAGGATGTGCGGCGTGACGATGAAGATCAGCTCACGCCGTTCCTGCGCCTGCGTGCGGTAGCGGAACGCGCTGCCGAGGTACGGGATGTCGCCGAGGACCGGAATCTTGTTCTCGGCCCGATTGTCGCGGCGGGTGATGAGGCCGCCGAGGATAATCGTTTCGCCGTCGGAGGCGAGGACTGTCGTCTGCACGGTTTGCGTGTCGAAGGCCGTGGCGGTCTGCCCGTTGCCGACGTTGATGAGCGTCGGCGAGGGGTTGGTGATCTGCGGTTCGACGCGCATGAGCACCTTGCCGTCGGGATTGATGCGGGGCGTCACGCGGAGCGTGATGCCGATCGGGATGTACTCGACCCCCTGCTGGGTGGTCGTCGCGTTCTGCGTGATGCCGGTCGGGATCGGGAAGTTCTGGCCGACCTGGAAGAAGCCGGTCTGGTTGTCGGTGAGGCTCATCTGCGGATAGCTGAGCACGTCGACGCGGTTCTGCGCCTTCAGCGCCCGGATGAGCAGGCTGAAGGTATCGCTGGCGGCGGAGAAGACGAACCCGCCGACGCCGGTGGAACCGGAACGGCCGACACCAAGATTGCCGAGACCCTGGAATCCGACGTTGCCGCGATCGGCGACGGTGGCGTTTGGCAGCGCGGCCGTCGTGTTGAAATTAAAGCCCGGCGTACCCGGCCCGGTCGTCGTCTGGCTCCGCGCGAACAGGACGGGGCTTTGCAGGCCGACCTCCACGCCGAATTCCTGGTTGTTCCGCAACTGGACTTCGGCGATGAGCACCTGCACAAACACCTGCAGAGGCGGCGCGTCCACCTTCTCGATCAGGTTCGCAATCTCCTGGAAGTAGATCGGGTTCGACGCGATGAGGATTGTGTTCGACACCGGCTCCGGTTGCATGAACACCTGCCGCTGGAGTTGCTGGAACGCCGCGGCGGCCTGCACGTTCGTTTCGAGCTGGATTTTCTGCTGGAGGAACGTCAGCACGGCCGTCGACACGTCCGCGGCGGCGGCATTGCGAAGCTTGTAGACCCTCGTCTGGAGTTGCTGCGCCTCGGTGTCTTCCAATCGCGTGACGATCGCGCGGATCGTATCGAGGTCGCTCTGGCCACCGGCGACGATGATGGAGTTCGTGCGCGTGTCCACGGAGAGGCGCAGGTCCAGCAGGGTGGCGCCTTCGGACACGTCGCCGGTGAGGGTGAGGATCGGGCGATTGGTCTGGTTGCCGCCGCCGAGTCCGCCAAGCCCACCCTGTCCGCCGAGCAATTGGTTCAGGCCGCCACCGACCCCGCCGCCCGCGGTACGCGAACCGAAGAGGTTCGTCAGCAGCGTGGCCGTGGTGGTCGCGTCGGCCTTCTTGAGCGTGAAGACCTTCACGTCCGCCTTCGCGGCCGAGGGCACGTCCAGTTCTTCGAGCAGCTTCTCAATGAGGCGCATCGTCTTCTCCGGCGCGGAGACGACGAGGCCATTGATGCTGGTGGACGGGGTGATATGCACGTCCTCGCGGTAGCCGGTCTCGGTGATCTTGCCGTCGACGGCGCTGTAGAAGCGCAGCGAGGTGGTCTTGGTAGTGAGACCGGTCTGCCCGGCGCGGTTCGCTCCGAGGCCGCCCTGCTGACCCAGGCCGCCTTGCTGGCCGAGGCCGCCCTGCTGCAGGCCGCCACCCCCGCCAATCTGGTTCAGCCCGCCACCACCGCCGCCCGTGGCGAACGGCGATTGCCCGGTCGCGCCGCCCGGCACGCCGGTGCTCGTCGCGGAGACGGCCGGATTCAGCACGCCGCCCGTCAGCGCCGTGATGAGGATCTGCGAGACTTCATCCGCAAAGCCGTACTTCAGCCGGAAGATCTTCAACTCGTTGATCGCGCCGTTCGTCCCGGTCTCGATCTGCTGGATGTAATCCTCGATGTCCTTCATATCCGCGGCCCCGGCCTGCACGAACACGGTGTTCGTGTTGGCGTCGAAACTCACGCGGATCTGGTTCTGCTGCAGCGATTCGCCCGGGTAACGCTGGTTGAAGAAATTCTGGATCTGCTGGGCGACGATTTGCGCCGAGCCTCGCTTCAGGCTGAACGATTTCGGCGCGAGCGTGTTCGGCACGTCGAACCGCTCGATCTCCTTGAGGATTTTCTCCATCTGCGCCTTGGGCGTGGCGACGATGATGGAGTTCTGTCGCGGCAGCGGCAGCATGAACACGGAGCCAATGGAAACGGCCCCCTGCGTTTGCTGGCCTCCGAAGCCTCCAAAGCCGCCGAAACCGCCGGTGCGTTGCTGCCCCGTGACCAGCGAGGTCGTGTTCAAGCCGAGGTTGACGCGCGAAAAGAGCGTGTTGAGCAGGTTCACAAGGCTGGTCGCATCCTGATTCTTCAGGGGTACTACCTTCAACTCGATTTCCGAGCCCGGGATCTGCTTCTTGATGAACTCGATGAGGTTCAGGATCTTGTTCAGGTCTTCCTGATTGCGGGCGCGAATCACCATTTGATTGGTGCCTTCGATCACCTGCACCTGCACAGTGCCGGACGGCGCGGCGATCTCCGGCACCGGTTGATTGGGTTGTCCCTGAGCAGGTTGGCCCTGGCCCGGTTGGCCGGTGACGGGCTTGACTTGCCCCGGCTGCGGTTGCGTCGCCGGGACGGCTACTGTGGCCTGCTCCTGGCGCAGGCGAGCCTCGTGTTGTTCGCGTTCGGTCAGGTCGGATTCAGGATCGTAAAGCGTCGAGCGGGCCGAAGGGACATCCATGTCCCGGTCTTCAAAAAAATCGCGCCCTCCGCCGCCGTCGAGGCTGGGGTCGTCCGATCTCTGGCTACGTCCGCCGCGTCCGCCGCCACGGGTGCCGCCGCCGGTGTTGCCGCGACCGCCGCCAGTGTTGCCCCCGCCGAAACCGCGTGTGCCGCCGGTCCCTCCACCACCGAATCCACCGAAGCCTCGGGTTCCTCCACCGCCGAAGCCGCCTCCGCCGAAGCCGCCGCCACCGAACGGGCTGCCGCCCCCGCCGAAACCGCCGCCCCCGAACGGGCTGCCGCCGCCGAAGCCGCCGAAGCCGCCTCCGGTGCGGTTCTGGCCGGTCGTCGGGCGCGTCGTGCCCGTCATGGCGTCGATCGCCTGCTGCACGATGAGCGGGTCCACGCCGTCGAGCGACACGACCTTGACGATATCGGTCGAATCCTTCGCCGCGTCGTCCAGGTCCTTGATCGTCTTCTCCACGTCGCGGTAGATCGCCTCGTTGCAATTGAGAACGATGCTGTTCGTGATGGAGTCGGTGCCGATGGTGAGCGCCGGCGGTGTCTGCTGGTTCGCGCCGGCCCCGCCCGCGCCTGGGAACGGGAACGGGAACGCCTGAACCTGTGCGCTGCGTCCGCCGCGCTGCGCCTGCGTGAGGTTCGCGTACACGCTTTGGAGCGTCTGAGCCATCGACTCGACGTTCTGGTGCTGGAGCGGGATGATCCAGGTCTTGATCGCGTTGGCGCTATCGATGTCGGGCGTGCTGTCGATGGCGCGCTCGAGAAGTTTCTTGATGGTGAGCAGATCTAGCGGCGACGCTTTCACGACGATGATGGAGTTGCTCTGCTTCTCGGCGACGACGCGGATGCGGTTCGCGCTCGGGTTGGCCGGCGCGGTCGCGCCGAGGCCGGCGAACTGGCCGAGGAGTTGCAACGGGTTGAATCCGCCGCCACCGCCGCCGCGTCCCCCGCCGCCACCCTGTTGTTGGGGCTGTTGCGGGCCGTTGAACACTTCGGTAATCGCCTTGGCGGCCTCCTCGGCGCTCGCGTTCTTCAGGCGGATGACGTCGAAACGGGACTCATCGACGACCTTACCCTGGCTGAGCACGAGACGGGCGAGTTGGCTGGCGGTCTCCACGGCCACCGGGTCTTCGCCCGTGATCGTGATCTTGCTGCCAATGACGGTGATGGTCACGGGTTTCTGGTCGGACTTCGGCGTGGTGGCGGGGTCCACGATCTGGGCGCGCACCTGGCGAGGTCCGTCTGGCGGCAGCGTCAGTCCGCTCTTGCGCTCGGGCGGAGGCGGCGTCGCGCCGGGGCGCGGTGCCGGAGCGGGCGCGGGCATCGGCGCGGGTTTCGGCTCCACGCCGCGCAGCTCGACCGGCTTGCCCATCTTCGTGAGCGTGTCGGCGAGGAGTTCCGCCACCGTCGCCGCGCTCGCGCCGTCCACGCTGATGACGCGCACGTTCCCGCCGATCCCGGTCGTTCCCCCGGAAGGATCGACGGCTTGTTTCATCGTCCGGACTTCCTGGATCTGCGCCGCCGTCCCCTTCACGATCAGGGCGGGCGTCGGGTCCGTCCGGGAGTCGATGATCGCGCCGCTACCGGTGGTATCCGGGAGGAGGCGTTTGATGCCGTCGGCGATTTCCTTCGGATCGCGGCCGGACGTGATCTCGATCACTTCCGCCTTCGTTTCCGTTCGGACGTCGCCGCCGTTCCCGCCGCCGATCTTGAGCGCGATGTCGAAATGATCCGACATCGGCGCGAGGACCATGATCTCGTCCTTGCCCGGCACGGCCGCGATCCGCACGAGCTTCGAGCTGCCGTAGCTCTCGTTCAGGATTTTCGCGAGTGCGTCGGCGCTCTTCGCCGGCACGGCGTAGATCTTGAGCGACGGCTCGCCGGGCACGTATTCCTTCTGCCCCGGCCGGGAAACGTCCAACTCCTTCAGCAGCTTTTCCGCCGTCGCGAGCTTGTCGGACGGACCGGTGATCATGATCGTGTTGAACTTCTCCTGCACCGTGATCTGCACGGTGCGGAACCGGCTGGAGATCGTGTTCCGGTCGCGGCCGCTGCTCCGCGGATCGAAACCGCCGCCCGGCATGCTCCGGGGGTCGAACCCGCCGGGGCCGAATTGTCCGAAACTGGGTGTCGGGGTGACGGCCTGCACGTTCGTGCTCGCGTCGCTGAGCAGCTTAGTCAGGTTGTCCGCCGCCTCCGACGCGCGGATGTACTTGCACGTGTAGGTCAGCGAGTCGCCGTGGGCGTTATCGTTTTTCAGAAGGTCTTCGATTATGACGCGGATGTTGCCCGCGGTGTCCGTGAAGAGCAACTGGTTCGAACCGATCGCCTTCACGTCGCCGAAGATGCCCTTGCGCTGCTTCACCTGGTCGAGGATTTCCTCGGCGTTCAGCGTCTTGAGCTGGATCGCCACCTGCACCAGTTCGGTGAAGCCCTTCTTGGCCAGGTCCTCCTTGGATATCCGCTGGATGTACTGGTCGGGGATCTTCTCGTCCGCCGGGCAGAGGGTGAACGTCGTCGAGTCGATGCGCAGGAGGATGAATTTCTGCAGCGCCAGCGAGCGGTTCAAAAGGTCCACGACCTGCGGGATCGTGTACTTCTTGTTCGAATCGGTCTTGATCGTCACGCTGCCCGTGGGAAGCGTGGTGCCGATCATCACGAGGCCGCTCTCCTTGGCGAACCAGTCGAGAACCTGGTTCCACGGCGTCGCGGAGAAGTTCATCGACACGGTCTTCTCGGGAAGTTCCGCCTTCACCTCGGGAGCCTTGGGCACATCGGCAAGTTTGTTCGGCACCGCCGGCGCAGGCTTCGTTTCCGGCACGGGAGCCTGGGCAAACGCCGGCACGGCCACGCCTGCCGCGAACACCGCCGGCAACCACCGCCGCAACTTCCACATCGGCACGCGACCGAACGACCGCGCGATTGGCTGGCTCATCGAGAATCCCCCAACGTGTCTCACGGTGCGGCATCCTGCCCCCGAGAACCGGCGCGTCCCCCGACGCGAGGCCCTCATCCGCGGTCCGTGGATTCGGGCGGTATCTACCCTTAGACTACCCGGAACGCCAAGCGAAATGTGGACTGGTCCGCGATTTTTAATCCGAATGACGAACCGATGAGTTTACCTCGGTGCCGTCACAAACGCGAACGGGGCAAGCCGCCCGGCTTGCCCCGTCCCATCCCGCTTTCCCAATCTCAGTTCGACGTCCGCGGCATCGGTGCCAACTCGGCCGCCGCCGGTTCCTTCGCCGGCCCCTTGGCCAGCAACTTCTTCGCCTCCGCTTCCGTCATCGCTTTTTTGTCGTCCAGGGTCGCCAGTGTCGTCCCCAGCCGCCAGACGTGATACTTCTCAACGACCGTCGGTTTCGTCATGGCCAACCCACCGATCGCCGACACCCGTGCCATCTGTTCGTTCGTCAGCTTCGGCGTCAGAAACCGGTCGAACCGATTCGGTACCGGCGCCTTCGCGCCCTTCTTCGGTTCCGGAGCCTTGGCGTCCTTCGGCTCCTCCTTCGTTTCCGAGACCAGTTCCTTCAGCACGAGGCCGTCTTCGTGGTACCCAAGGAACACGAATTTGCGAAGAGTCGCCGTCCCTTCCTCGCCAATGACGAACGGTTCGGCCTTCGATATCGGCTTCCAACTGTTGTACTCCAAGTTCTTCCACTTCTCGCCCAGCCGGTACTTCTTGAGGAACTGGAATTCCGGCGAGGCGGTGTCCTCATCGCGCAGGTTAAATTCGTAGTAGTTATTCGTGGCCATATCCCAGGCGACGGCTTCCTTGACGCCGGTGGAACTCGTCGTGATCGCGTTCAGGCGGATGTACGGAGCGATGTCTTCCTTGGGTGGGTCGGTAAATGGATTTTCTTTTTCGATCCGGACTGGCGGCGGCGGCGGCGGCGGAGGGAGCGGGCCGTGGAAGACATCGCGGGCTTGCATTACGAGGTATTCGCGGGCACCGGCCGCCAGCACGGATGGGAACTGTTGGGTCTTGATGCCACGGCCGGCTTCGGGCAGGTGCAGCACGGCCTGATAGCCGCCGATGCCACCGGCAGCCGCAAAGGCGATTGGTACGGGCAGGAGCGTCCGCCGCTGTTCTGCACCGTCCAGGATAATCGCCTCGGTGTGGAGTGTCACTTCGAGATCGGCGCGGTCCCCGCCCTTCCGCGCGAATCCGCCGGACGAGCCTTCCTTCTCGACACGCTTGATGTCGAGCACGGTGATCTGGTGCAGGAGGTTCAGGTCGTAGTACGCCTTGAGCACTTTCGTGACGGTGGATAGGTCGACCTTCTGCATGCGCAGATCGTAGCCGATGCGCTGGTAAGCGGGCCGTTTGGGGGCGAGGTCGGGGATGCTGCGCACGTCGCCGGCGTCCTTGGGCACGATCGTGTAGCCGGGCGGCACGCCGTTGGAACGCAGGAGGTAGCCGAGCGCGGCCTCGTATTCGCGCTTGGCAACATCGACGTCGGCCGGCAAACTGCGGCGCTTGGCGATCGTCAGGCGCTTCTGGTCGAGCACCATCTTGTCGAGCAGTCGCTGCTTGTCGTCAAGTTCGTCTAAGAGCTTGGCCTGTTCGTCGCGATTCCGTTGAATCGGCTTGAGAATCATCTCATAGCCGACATAGAAGACGCCGAGGAGGCCCATCACGCCGACGACGGCGAGGAGTTTCTTTTCGCGGGCGGTCACGGGTTGCCTCCGTCCGGGTCGAACCCGTTGGGGAAATCGTCGGGCACGGGCGAGGCGGGCCGTTCGGCCTCGGCCGGCTTCGGCACCGTCACGCGGAGCTTGGCGAGATAATCGGCTGGTGAACGATGGGCGAGCTGCGCGTCGACGATGAACTGCTGCGTCGGCGTCCGGGATCCGCCGCCGGCCAGGAGCGGTCCGGTCGTCATCTTCACTCCGGAGTAGTAGCGCGATTCCCGCGAGAGTGACCGCACCAGTTCCTCGGGGAACGTCGCGTTTTCGGAGGCGATCTGCAACCGCAGCTTCGCCACCGGCACGATGACGTTCGCGTTCGCGCGGGGGACCGGCCCGGCTGACAAGGTCTGCCGTTGCTTGTCCTTCGCCGTCGGCGGCGGGATCGCCGTGCCGACAAACGACGTGACTTTCATCTTGTTGATATCCGGGAACTGCACGGAGAGGTCGTAGAGTTCGTCGATCCAGGCGACGCCGCGCTTCTCGAAGTCCTCGGCCGCGGCGAGGCGCTTCGCGTTCGGTTCGGCGTCCTCGATCTGCTTCTTGACGGCCTCGACCTGCCGGCGCATGTTCGCCGTCATGGCGTTCGAGTTGCTGACGAGGATGTAACCGCCAAGTGCGAGGCCGGCGAGGAGTACGAGACCGACGAGTACCGCCACGGCGTTCCGGTTCCGGTTCGGGTCGACGGCGGCCTTGGGCTGGCGCGGCTGGGCGAAGTTGATCGGTGCAGGGCCGAACTTCGCCTGACCCGCCAGCAACCCCACGACGCCGGCGAACCGTGCCCGCTGCTTCGGCGGTATCGCCTCCACGCCGACGAAGCCTGCGAGCGGATCGAACGGATAGACCGGCACCGGCAGCGACGCGCCCAGCCGGCCTGACCAACCTGTCAGTCCTGCATCCGCTTCCGCGAGGTAGATCGCCTGCACCGCGTCGCCGCCCGACTGGGCCGCGTACATCGCGAGGTTGTTCCGCAATGCCCCCACCAGCGCCGCTTCGCTCGCCATCGCGATCGCCGACACCGGACGCGAGAACCGGATCACTCCGTTTTTCACCACCGCGAACTCGCCCGACGTTTCGTTCAGCGTCAACACGGCGATCGCGGCGTCCACGACATCCGGCACCGGCATGGCACCCGTCGTGACCGCCCGCGCCGCCGCCGACGCCGCCGCGAACGGTCGCGGCGATACCACGGCGAGCTTCAGTCCGGAACCGTCGCACAGCGCCTGCACCGCGGCATAGACGTCCTTGTTCACGAACGCCACAAGCGACCGCCGCTCACCCGACGCCTCCGCGCCCAACGGTACATAGTCCAGCACGCCGTCGTCCGGCGACTCCGTGAATTCCTTCATCGCCTGGAATCGCACGATCGCCGGCTCGTCCTGCGGTGCCGACGGCGGATGTTTCAGCTCCTTCATCACGACTTTGTCGCGGCCGAGGGCGAACAGGACGGGCGCCGGGGCGATGCCGGCCGACTTCAACAGTTCGGCCAGGCGCGGCGCGAGCGCCGCCACGCCGGACGGCGCGAGCGGCTGCGGGGAGTCCAACCAGAGCGGCGCTCGTTCCAACAGAACGGCACCGCCGCGGACGGTCCCGGCCGCCACGGTCAGTCCGTGGGCGTCGGCGTCGATGGCGAGGAAACGGGGCACGGGGGAAAACTCCTGGGTATTTCGGCGATACTATTCGCGCGGCGGGGCGAAGCCGCCTCCGAGTTCGGTCAGGTCGCGATAGTACACGATGCGCGGTTGGCCGCCGTTCGTGTCAATCACCGCTTCCACGCGCGCCACCGGACCGCCGCGAGCGAAGTACCCGATCGACTGAATGCGGTACATCTGCGTGTAGCCAGTGATGTAGGTCTCGATCGCCTTGAAGATTTCCAGCCGCATGCCGGCCTGCGTGTGCAGCCACGCGCCGGTGCGGTATTCCGGGCTGAGAGGGTCGAGGTTGACCCGGGCCGCCACCGATGCGGCCACGTCTTCCTCTGTCACGCCCGGCAGCACCCGCAACAGTGTCGGTGGGCAGGTATTCACGTTGATCCGTGGGTTCAACTCGTAGTTGCTCTTCGCCGTCACTTTGTCCATGAGTGTCGGCAGGACCGACTTCAAATACGTCGCGTCGTTCAGCGGGCAGTTCACCACGACGTCGGGTTGGTTCTGCGGAGCATTCGACGCCCGAGGGAGTGTCACCCGCGTATTCGCCATCACCAGCATGGAGTTCCGCACCTGCCGCCGGGCCCGGGGGTTCGCCAGTGAAGCCTCCACAGCCGCGCGAAGATCCGCTGCCGTGCCGGTACGTGTGTTGCCGGACGGTGCCGTCAGGCTCGACGATTGCGAATACATCCGGTACGCGATGGTGTAATCGGCCAGGTCCTGGCCCACAATCGCCGCCAGATTCTTGTGCGTCGTCGCCAGGTCGGCATCGTTGATGTAAAGTCGGGGCTGACCGGTGGAATCGACATTCAACTCGTGCCCGTACACGGTGAGGTAATCGGACCACCCGCGGGAAAAATCGTTGCCGTCAGCCTCGTCGGCATCCTGCACGCCGTTCCGGTTCCGGTCGTTGCCGTAGAGATTGGCGGTCGTGACGCCCCGTACCAGCAGCAGTTCGTCGAGCGTGTTGATCGGTCCGTTGCGCGGTCGATAATTCGGATAGGCCGCCGATTCGGCACCGCTGGCGCGCTGGTCATCGTCGGAATCGAGCCAGTCGGTGATCGCGTCGGCGACATCCTCGCTCATGTTCGGCAGGAGGATCAGCATCGCCCGAAGGGCTTCCCCGGACGAATCGATCCGCATCATCGTGTTCAGGTTGATCTTTCCAGCCTCGTCCGTCACGCCGTAACGCTGGATGTACTTGTCCGACGACGCGCCTCCCTCGTTCTCGGCGACGCTGACGATGGCGAACCGGCCGCCGCCGCGCGGACCGTCGTTCGAAACCGGAATGTTCGCGAAGGCGCCATAGTTGTCGTAGGGGTCGTCGTTGCACACGTTCGACATCGACGCGGGGTCCGCCAGTACTCCCATCGCATAGTGGATGCCGGAAATGGCGAACGCTTTCGCCTGCGCCGCCTCGCCGGCGCGGAACGCCACCTGCTGTTCGCCCGCCATAGCATCCGCGAAACGATAGGCGACGAGCGAGAGCACAACGATGATCATGAGCACGGCGACGAGCACGTAGCCGGGGCGACGTTGGGAATGGGAACGCATCACATCCCCTCCGTCGTGGTCGTGGTGTCTTCCGGCGGCAGCGGCGGCAGGAAGGTGCCGACCGCGGCACGGATGGCGAACACATGTTCGACCGTCTTCTGGTTCCCGCCATCATCCACGATGACCATGGTCATCTTGATGGCGCGCGGCGGCCCCTTGACCGTCTTGCCGTCCGAGTTCTCTTCGTCGCCGGCCCAGGTGGAACTCCACGAACCGCCATCATAATACTCGAAGTTCACATCGATCACTTCCTCGGCGATCAGGTCGACCGTCTCGCGCGTGTAGTCGGGATCGGTCGAATTGCGCACGCCATCGGCCGTGACCAGGAACTGTTCCTGCCGGCACAGACCGCCGGTCGCGCCGAGGTAGTAGGAGATCCGCCGCAGGTCCGGTTTCGGATCGCCGCCGAGCGCGGTCTGCGCCGCCGAATTCACGTCCAACAGGTCCGTCGGCACGCGGCTGACGTACAGCGTCAGTTGCTTCCCAGAGCCGAACACGCCCCCCTGGAACGGCACGTCGGCCGCGACGGCCATTTCGGTCGTGGTGGTTTCCGTTTCCGTCGAGCCTTCGGTACCGGTCGTTCCCTCGGTACCCGCTGTCGTGGAACTGCTGGAACTGGATGAACTCGACGAACTCGCGGCGGATCCCGAATTGATGTTGGTCGATTCGGGGGGCAGGCCGCCGCCGGACTTCGGCGGCAGCGGGCCGAGGCTACCGGACAAATCCAGCGTCATCCGGTTGACGATCGCCCGCGAAAGGTCGCCCCGCTCGACGGCGGTGCGCCCGGCGTCGGACTGCTTCAACACCATCTCGAACGTGACGTACAGACCGCCCAAGAGCATGATGCCGATCACGGTGGCGAGCAACACCTCGAGCAGCGTGAAGCCCGACCGCCGATTCCGCGAACGTGCACGCATCATGGCATGGCCCCCACCTTCGATTCCGGCTTGGCGATCTCGCCAGACTTCCCCATTTGCCGGCTGTCATACACGATCTGGGAATGCGTCACGCTCACCGGCTTGCCGGAGGTCCGCGAGACCGTCACGTTGACCGTGTACAGGCTCGGTACGCTCCACGGCTCGGATTGCATGGTCCAACTCCAGCCCGGCTCCGCGTCGAAGGTGCCCGCGGCACCCAGGTCCGGGGGGATCACGCCGGCTTCGATCTCCGCGAGCTTCGACTGCGCCAGCCGGTTCGCGTCCGAGCGGAAGGTGGCATCCAGCGCCGCGTCGGTGGCGATGTCCATCAGGCGAGTCAACGCCGTCATCGCCATTAGAAAGATGCCCATCGCGAGCAGCACTTCCAGGAGAGTGAGGCCGTCGCGTTTCGTGATCGTCGGTCGTGCGATCATGGCATCGCCCCCGTCGCGGTCGCCGGTGTATTCTCGACCGTGATGTTGCCGGTCAGCCCGCGGATGCGGAGAGTGAGCGGCTTGAGGTTCGCCTCGGATAGCTGGACGAAGACGCTGTCCTCGCGGCAGGTGCCGTCGGGCAGGAGGGTTGCCACGCGCTGCCGGCCGGTGCCGTCGTCGATCGGCGTCGCCTCGTCGTCGAGCAGGTCGATGATCGCCACCGTCACGCCCTTCGGCAGTTCCTCTTCCCGAACGATCGGGCGATCGTCGGCGTCGAATTGCGCCGCCTCGCCCGTGATCGCGTTCACGTCGGGTTCGACGCGCACGATCCGCCCGTCGGTGGAGAAGGTCAGCTTGTAGTTCTTCCCGTCCTCGATCGCTTTGGCCCGACCCTCGGCGAGCAAGGCGCGGATGATGTCCGCTCCGGCCTTGAGGTTCGTGTTCCCCCGGATGCCGGACAGCGTCGGCAGGATCATCACGCCGAGGACGACGAGGACCGCCATGACGGCCATCACTTCGAGCAGCGTGTAACCCGGACGACGCGTGCGGCGGATCATGGGAACCTCGGGATCAGTAGCGAGGCCAGAAGATCTCTTCGCCGGTCTTGTCATTGAGCGTGAAGAACTGGATCCGCATCTCCTGCGTGTCGCTAGACTGGACGAAGCGGAACTGGTAGGGCTTGCCCCACGGGTCCAACAGGGCGTTCTGGCCCTGCTCCATCTTCGACGCGAGCATGCCGATGTTGAACGTGTCGGGGTTGACCTCGTCGGGGAACTGGATCGCCATCGCCTTGTAAGTCTTCTCGAGCGCCGTCATGTCCAGTTTGGCCTTGTTGACCTTGGCGTCGTCGAGGAAGCTGAAGACGGCGATGCCGGCGACGCTCGCCAGGATCACGAGGATGGCGACGACGACGAGGACTTCGAGCAAAGTGAAGCCCGGCCGGAGCATGCGTTGCGAACGCGACTGTTTGACGATCATCGGAAACTCCTGAAACGGCAGGTTCTGCTGCCAGTATAGGCGGGCCGAACTTAACGGAACATGAGACTTTAAGTCGTGTTCTGTTAAGGCTTTACGCCTATTTATGAGAACGGACGCGCCGCGCGGCCGTACGGGGTGGGATACCTGCTATTCTCCTAAACGGTGCCAGAATTTCCAGTGCGACCGGCAATTCAGCAACCGAATGCAATCTCTCATCAATTCCACTCATCCGGTTCCGACCGCCTGGCCCATCTTGAAGATCGGCAACAGTAGGCCCATGACCACCAGCAAGACGACGCCGGCCATAATGAGCAACATCAACGGTTCCAGCAGTTTCACCATCAGTTCCAGGTTCCGCGCGGTCCGCTTTTCCAAGCTCTCCGCGATACCCACCAGCACCGTCTCGAGCGTGTTCGCTTCCTCGCCGACGGCGATCATTTCGACGACATCCGACGGGAAGTGCGGGCTGCGCCGCAACGGGTCGGCGAGTTTCTGGCCCTGCATGACACTATCCGCCGATTTCTCCACCGCCTCGGCGAGCACGCGGTTGCCGGTCGAGTCCTTGGCGATAGTGAGCGATTTCAAGAGCGGGATGCCGTTGTGAAGCATCGTGCCAAGGATTCGCGTGAAGCGGGAGAGGGCGAGGCCGAGGAAGATCTTGCCGAAGAGTGGAATCTTGAGTCGTGCGGCGTCGGCGATGCGGCGGCCGGAGCCGCGCGTCCAACGCACGAAGGCGATGAAGCCGACGATCGCGCCAACCAACGAAAAGGCGCCGAGCCACGACTGCTGGAAGTGGCTGAACCCGATGAGGTACGTCGTGAGGACCGGGAGTTCCCCCTTTGCGGCGAGTTTCTCGAAGATCGGCTCGAACATCGGCACGAAGAAGATCACGAGGATGTTCAGCACCAGCGTGCCGGCGACCGCGAGGAAGACCGGATACGCAAGCGCCCCGACCACCTTCGCCTTCAGGTCTTCCTGGTGTTCGACGAACGTGGCAATGCGCTTGAGCACGTCTTCGAGGAAGCCGCCTTCCTGCCCGGCGCGGACCATGCTGACGGCGAGTTCGTCGAAGACCTTGGGGTGCGCCGCCATCGCCTGTGCGAGGTTGGTGCCGTCGGCGACCTTGAGGCGCACGTCGCGCATGATGGCGGAGAGCCGCTTGTTCGTGCCTTGCTTCTCAAGGATTTCGAGGGAGCGAAGCAAGGGGACGCCGGCATGGAGGAGATCGGCCATCTGGGCGTAGACGGTGGCGATCTCGCGCTTGCTGACGCCGCTGAAGAAGCCGAAGCCGCCGGAGGTGGACGGATTGCCGGCGGAGGTGATCTTGATGGGGAACAGGCCGCGCGCGTCCAGCATCGTGATCGCTTCGCGCTCCGATCCGGCGCTCAGCGTCCCCGACTGCTTCAGGCCCGTCTTGGCAAGGGCTTCGTAGCTGTAATCTGGCATGGATCCGGTTGTTAGGTGATGTCGCCCGCGGTCGTGCGGGCGACTTCGTCGACGGTGGTCGTGCCGTTCAACACCTTGAGCCAGCCGTCGTCGCGCAGGGTGCGCATGCCGTTCTTCAAGCCGACGCCCCGCAGCACGTTCGCGTTCGTTCGCTGGACGATCAGGTCCTTGATGTCGTCGCCGGTGACGAGCAGTTCGTGGATGCCGGTCCGGCCGCGGTAGCCGGACTGGCGGCAGGCGCGGCAGCCCTCCCCCTTGTGCAAACGGGGCGATCTCCCGTCCACGCCGTGCTTTTTCAGGAAATCGATCGGCAATTCGTCCTGGTTCGGATCATATTCGGTCTTGCAGTCCGGGCAGATCATCCGTACCAGCCGCTGGGCCATGATCCCTTCCACCGTACTGGACACGAGGAACGGCTCGACACCCATGTCGATCATCCGCGTGAACGCGCTCGGCGCGTCGTTCGTGTGCAGCGTGCTGAAGACCAGGTGGCCCGTCAGCGACGACTGGATCGCTGCTTCGGCCGTTTCGAGGTCCCGCATTTCCCCGATCAGGATCACGTCCGGGTCGTGCCGCAGGATCGACCGCAGTGCCGCCGCGAACGTCAGACCGATCTTCGTGTGAGTCTGGATCTGGCAGATGCCCGGCTGCTGGTATTCGACCGGGTCTTCCACCGTGATGATCTTCAGCGTCTCGTTCTTGACCTCGTTGAGCGCGCTGTAGAGCGTCGTTGATTTACCCGAACCGGTCGGCCCGGTGACGATGACGATCCCGTGCGGCAGGTCCAGCAGTTGCCGGAACCGCTTGTCAATGTCGGGCAGGAATCCGATGCTCTTGAGACTGAAGACCATGCGGCTCTTGTCGAGCAGACGCATGACCATCCCCTCGCCGTGGATCATCGGGATGATCGACACGCGGACATCGACCTCGCGGCCTGAGACGCGCATCTTGATGCGTCCGTCCTGCGGCAGGCGCTTCTCGGCGATGTTCAGCCGCGCCATGATCTTGAGGCGGCTGACGATGGCGGCGGCGAAGCGGTTGATCTGCGGCGGCAGTTTCTGTTCCTGCAACAGACCGTCGATCCGATAGCGCACGCGGAGGCCTTCCTCCTCGTGTTCGATGTGGATGTCGCTAGCACGCTCGTTGGAGGCCTCGACGAGGAATTCGTTCACGAGCTTGACGACCGACGCGTCCTGCGCCTGTTTGGCAAGTTCGCTGTCGTCGGCCTCGAAGTCCTCGAGGAATTCGATGTCGTCCTTGCGCTCTTCGACGAGGGTCGAAACGGTATCACCGCCGACGCCGAAGTGGACCTTGATGAGCCGACTGATTTCCTTGGACGAGCCGAGCACCGGATGGACTTGCAGGCCGGTGAGCGTGGTCAGTTCGTCCAGGGAGTTCGCGTCGTAAGGATCACCTGTGGCGACGACGATCGTGCCATTATGCCGCGAGATCGGCATAATGTTCTTGCGATTGAGCAATTTGAGCGGCGAACCGGTTAGGGCGTCGGGGTCGACTTTCACTTGTGTGAGATCGACCCATTCCATCCCGAACTCTTCGGCGAGGACCGGGAGGATCGCTTCTTCCTTGACGAACCCCTTCTCGACGAGCGTGACGTGCGGGGAGCGATCCGGGGCCGCGGCGATCGCGTCGGCGGCGCGCAACCGATCCGCGTCCGGCAGAATCCCGCGGGCGATCAGTGAATGGAGCAGTTGCATGTTCGGCACGATCAGGGAAGGCAGGCAATTCTCACAATTTAAGATAATAGCCGACTCTCGATGAGAAGTGTCTGAGATTAACGAATCTGAGTGAAAAGCCGGTGACGGACTTGCGGGTTAGGACAGAACTTGAGTCGATCGATTGCGAATCTGGAACTTCGCCCATTCCGCCGCGTCCCGGACGGTCGGATCGGGATCGTTGGCGGCGCATTCGAGCGCCGGCAGGGCGCGGGCGTCGCCGGTGTTTCCCAGCACGATGGCGGCGTTGCGGCGCAGGCCGTTCCGTTTCGGCCGCGCCAGCGGCGTCGGGCGGAATCTTCGGCGAAACTCGTCTTCGGAGAGTTCCAGCACCGCGATCGCGTCGAGCGACGCAAAGGTCGGTTCGGCCGGGAACGCCGTCGCCCACTCGCCGGCGTTGCGGTTCCACGGACAGACGTCCTGGCAGACATCGCAGCCGAACAACCAATCGCCGACCTTGCCGCGGAGTTCGAGCGGGAAAGCGGCCTTCGTTTCGATCGTGAGGTAGCTGATGCACTTCCGCGCGTCGAGCGTGCCGGGGGCAGGGAATGCCTGCGTCGGGCAGGCATCGAGGCATGCGGTGCAGGTGCCGCAATGGCTGGCGGCGTGCGGGGCGTCCGCCGGCAGGTCCACGCTTGTCAGCAACGCGGCGAGGAGGAAGAAACTACCCCGGCGTTTATCGATGAGCATCGTGTTTTTACCAAACCAACCGAGGCCGGCGCGACGGGCAAAGTCGCGTTCGAGGAGCGGCGCGGAATCGGTGACGCCGCGCGATTGCGCGTCCGGCACGCGTTTGCGCAGCCAGGCGGAAAGCGTGTTCAATTTCTCCCAAAGGAACTCGTGATAGTCCGGCCCGCGCGCGTAGGCCGCGACGCGACCGTGGTTTGGTCCGGCCACGGGTGGCTCGGCCGGATAGTCGAACCCCAGCATGACGACCGATCGCACCGCAGGCAGGACGGCCGCCGGATGCCGCCGAGCGGCGCGGTGCTTGTCCAGATACCCCATCGCGCCGTGATATCCGGCATCGAGCCATACCTCGAAGCGGGCGAACCCGTCCGCGTCCGTCGCGGGCGCGACGCCGAAACGGAAAAAGCCGAGACGCTCGGCCTCGGCTTTCAAATCCTGTTTCAACGATGCGTCATCCATCAGTCGATCCGCACCTTCGCGCCGAAGTCGCGCTTCGCTTCGCTGATGAAGTAGGTCGAACAAGCCGCGTCGATCAGGTCCGGGCTGAAGTTCACGCGTTCCATGTTGTACTTCGCGATCGAAATCATTTGGTCGAGAATGTCCCGCGGCTGGCACATGCGGAACGGTCGCTTCGTCGGTCGATACCACTTATCCACGAGATAATCGACTCCGCTCGGATCGAAATCCACCCGCCGGCCTTTGCACACCAGTTCCCAGATCCGCCGGTATTGTTCCTCGTTCGGATCGCGGACCTCGATCTTGAACTTGATCCGCCGCAGGAACGCCTCGTCCGCCAGTTGCGTCGGGTCGAGGTTGGTGCTGAAGATCAGGATTTGATCGAAGGGAACCTCCACCTTGGTGCCGGAGACGGTGTTGAGGTAATCGTATTTCTTCTCCAGCGGTACGATCCAGCGATTGAGCAAGTCCATGGCACGCATCTGCTGGCGACCGAAGTCGTCGATCATGAAAATGCCGCCGTTCGCCTTCATCTGCAGCGGCGCTTCGTAGTACTTGCCGGTCTCGTTGTACTTGAGGTCGAGCATGGGCATGGTCAGTTCGCCACCCACGACAATCGTAGGGCGCTTGATCTTCACGAAACGGCGGTCGAACTCCGTCGCTTTTTTCAGGATGGATTGCGTTCCCAACTCCTCTTCGTCCTCCGCGACGAGCGTGTGCAGGATCGGATCATACACGCGAATGATCTGGCCGTTAACCTCGACGGTGTGCGGAATGTAGATGGCGTCGCCCAGCAGGCGCGTGATGCGCTCGGCGATGCTGGTCTTCCCGTTGCCGGGATAGCCGAAAAAGAAGATCGATTGCGCGGAGTTGATGGCGGGGCCGACTTCGTTGAACATGTCGTCGGTGACGACCAGGTCCTCGAACGCCTTGCGGATGCTGCGTCGTGTGACCATGATCTTCTTGACAGTCTGCGCCAGGACGGCCTCGACGTAATCCGTGAACGGAACCGGCAACGGGCCGACGTAGCTCGTCTTCTCCATCGCCTCCTGCAACGCGGCCGTGCCCTTCGGCGGCTTGATTTCGTAGACGAATCCCGCGTCTCCCCCGCCGTTCCGCTGCCCCACGATATCCACCAGTGTCTGCTTCCGCATCGATTGAAGGATCGGCGCGATCACGGGGAACGGTACGGCCAGTTCGTTGGCGACCTCGTTCCCGGTCACTTGACCCCGCGAGAAAATGGTCCGCAGCACCATGTCGAAGAGAAAGGCGCTCGGCAGGCCAAGATCTTCCCATTTCGTGGGCGTGCGCGGCACATACTGATTCCCCATCGGCGGCGCTTCGTCCTCCTCCGAAGGGGGGGGGTCGCCGAGGAGCGTGACGCCTTCCAGACTCCCGTATCGTTCGGCGTCGGCCAGAAGTTGCTCGTAGTGCAACTTGTGGAGCTGCAGGTGCTCGACGGCCTCCTTATCGCCGGCCTCGATCGCCTGGTCGAGGCAGTCCAGCACGGCGGGGGCGACGGCATACTTGATACCGTCGATGTACATGTGGTGCAGGTATTCACCGGGCCTGACGTAGCAGTCCGGCGTGTGGTCCGGCATCTGCAACATCTGCTGGTAGAATTCGTTCGCGATAATGAATCGCATCGCAGTCCGCCCGGAAAGGAAGTTCGCGCCGCCGTCCGAATCATAGAACACGCTGGGGACGCGCGGGCGAACTCGCGAGTCCGAAAATTCGACATTCTTTCGGAGCCTCTCCCATGCTTGATCGTCGCACGTTCCTGGCGCTGTCCGGCGCTGCCCTGCTCTCGCGCAACTCCTTGGCGGCCGATGACTTCGGCGGCTTCACCGTTGGCATTCAAAGCTACACCTTCCGCAAGTTCGGCTTCGAACAGGCATTGAAAAAGACCCAGGAACTCGGACTGAAATACGCCGAACTCTATCGCGGCCATGTCGCCACCGACAGTTCCGCCCCCGCGATCGCCGCCGCCAAGAAACTCTGCGCCGAGTATGGCGTCACCCCCATCGCCTTCGGCGTCGAACGCTTCACCAAGAACCACGACCAGAACAAGAAACTCTTCGAATTCGGCGCCGCTCTCGGCGTCAAGCACCTCTCCGCCGACCCTGATCCGGACAGCTTCGACAGCCTCGACAAGCTTTGCGCCGAGTACAAGATCTCGATCGCCATCCACCCGCACGGCCCCGCCGGCGGCGGCAAACTCCACCGCTGGGCCGACGCGGCGACGATCCTCAAGGCCGTCAAGAACCACCACGAACTCATCGGCACCTGTCTCGATACGGGCCACCTGATCCGCTCCGCGCAACTCGGCGTCGAACTCGACTCCGCCAAGCAGGTCCTCGAAATGGGTAAGCGGAACTTCGGCCTGCACCTGAAGGACCACGACAACAAGCGTAAGACCGACGTGCCTTACGGCGATCCGACCGGCAAGCTTGATGTGCCCGCGGTGCTGAAGGCACTCAAGCAGGTGAAATTCGGTGGTTACATCAGCATCGAGTACGAGGCGAACGAAAATAACCCGTCGCCCGACGTGCAGAAGTGCGTCGCGTACCTGAAGGACGCCATCAAGAAACTCGGCTGAGCCGTCGCGTCATTCGTATAACGACCGAACGGGTTCGGCTCTCCCCCCTGCCCGCGCGCCGATCCGCGGCGCACCGGCGGGCGGCCTTCGTTTCCCGACCGATCCACAATCGCTCCGCGAGGACCTGCCGTCGATGAGTCCTGAGGAAATCGCACAAATCCGCCAGTCTCGCTACAACGCGACGGTCGCCTCGCTGACCTTGTTGCATTCCGACCTGATGGTCCTTCGCATCAAGCCGGACTTCCAACGCCACGACCACCACCCGGGGCAATACTGCACCCTCGGCCTCGGCTATTGGGAACCCCGCGCCGACGGCTGTCAGGAGGAAACGCTCAAGCCGGAAGATCTCACGAAGATCGTTCGGCGTTCGTACTCCATCAGTTGTTCGATTTACGAGAACCAACTCGGCGGCCCGCTGCGCGACCTGAAGAAGGACGACTGGCTCGAGTTCTACATCGTCCTCGTTCGCGAGAACTCCGAGGGCCGCGTACCCGCGCTTACGCCCCGGCTCTTCAAGCTCAAGGACGGCGACCGGCTGCAACTCGGCGAGCGGATCGTCGGCCATTACACCACCTCCGACGTGAAGCCCGGCGACGACGTCGTCTTCCTCGGCACCGGCACCGGAGAAGCGCCCCACAATTACATGATCTGGGACCTGCTCTCACGGGGGCACACCGGCCAGATCCTCCACGCCTGCTGCGTGCGCTACAATCGCGACCTCGGCTATCTGCCGACGCACCAGGCGCTGATGAAGCAGTTCCCGAACTACCATTACCTCCCGCTCGCGACGCGCGAGCCGGGCCAGACCAGCAAAGTGTACATCCAGGACGCGATCGAGGGCGGCCTGCTCGAAGACCGGCTCGGCCGAAAGCTCGACCCCGCCAAGACGCACGTTTATCTCTGCGGCAACCCGAAGATGATCGGCGTGCCGGTGAAGGACAAGGAAACCGGTGAGCGGAAATACCCGGAACCGACGGGCGTGATCGAAGTCCTTGAACGCCGCGGATTCCACGCCGACAACGCCGCCACGAAGTTCAAGGGCAACATCCACTTCGAAGAGTACTGGTAACACCGGGGTCGCTTCATGGCGGAGATGCAAACCACGATCGGCGGGTACAAACTGCGTTCGCTGCTTCAGACCGGAGCGGTTTCGCAGGTGTACGAAGTCGTCGAACCGACCAGCCACCGGCACTTCGCCATGAAGGTGCTGTTGCCCGAACACGCCGACAAGAAGGACGTGCGCGCCGTACTCTTCCACGAGGCGGACGTCGGCATCAAGATGCGGCACGAGAACGTCATCAACATCCTGAAGGTGAGCAAGGACGAGCATACCCCGCACTTCATCATGGAGTACTTCCCGTCGGGCAGCCTGCGGACACGCCTGATCTCGCGGGATCCGAAGGACAAGGAGTTCATCAAGGTCAACTCGCGGAAGATATTCAAGCAGATGGCGACGGGCCTCGCGTACATGAACGCCAGCGGCTACGTTCACTGCGACGTGAAGGCGGACAACGTGCTGGTGAACGCCCTCGGGCAGACGAAGATCATCGACTTCGCCATCACGAAGAAGATCAAGAAGGGCTTCTTCGAGAAAATGTTCCACCGGAAGGGGAAGCCGCAGGGCACGCCGAGCTTCATGTCGCCGGAGCAGATCCGCGACGAGATGCTCGACGGCCGGGCCGATATCTACAGCTTCGCGGCGACCTGGTACGAGCTGACCACGGGACGGCCGCCGTTCCGCGCCACCTCGCAGTCCGAGCTGCTTCGCAAGCATCTGGGCGAGAAGCCGGCCCCGCTCGTCGCCTACAACGACGATGTCACCGAGGAATTCTCCAAGTTCATCCTCGCGATGCTGGAGAAGAAAAAGGAGAACCGGCCCGAGAACTTCCACAAAATCCTGATGGACATGAAGAAGATCCGCATTTTCAAGTCGATCGCCGACGAGGCGGACGAAGACCCGAACTATTAATAACTCATCCCGATGGTTCCCGACCCGCTCCCTTTCGAAGCCGACATCCACGAACTCGAACTCCTGCTGGAGAAGCTGGAGGCGAGCGGCGGCGACACGGCCGCGGACGAGATCCGACGCATGAAGCGTGCCCATCGCGAGCTGCTCAAGAAGACGTACGACAATCTCACCCCCTGGCAGACGATCGAAGTCTCACGGCACAAGCAGCGGCCCCAGTTCCTCGACTACGTTGACCTCGCTTTCGACGAATTCGTCGAACTTCACGGCGACCGCGCGTTCGGCGACGACCGTGCCATCCGCACCGGGTTCGCCCGCCTCGGCGAGCACAAGGTCCTCCTCGTCGGGCACCACAAGGGCCGCACCCTCGCTGAACGCCAGCAGTGCTTCTACGGCTGCACGCACCCCGAAGGTTACCGTAAGGCGCTCGGCAAAATGCGCATCGCCGCCAAGTTCGGTGTGCCGATTGTCTGCCTGATTGATACCCCCGGTGCCTACCCCGGCGACAAGGCCGAAGAGCGTGGCCAGTCCCAGCTTATCGCCACCAGCATTCTCGAGATGACCCGCCTCCCCACGCCGATCGTCTGTGTCGTCATCGGCGAGGGCGGCTCCGGCGGCGCACTCGGCATCGGCATCGGCGATCGCGTCGGCATGCTCCAACACGCCTACTACTCCGTCATCAGCCCCGAAGGCTGCGCGGGCATCCTCTGGAAGACCGCTAACGAAGAGACAAAAGCCCGCGCCGCCGCCGCACTCCGGCTCACCGCCAAGGACCTTCTTGGTTTCGGCGTCGTCGACGACGTGGTGCCCGAACCGCTCGGCGGCGCCCACCGCTCACCCCGCGACATGGCCACCACCCTCAAGAACCATCTCCAGCGCCATCTCCGCGAACTGACGCAACTGCCGAAGGACCTCCTACTCGCCGCCCGCTACGACAAGTTCCGCCAACTCGGCCAATTCGTCCAGGAGTGACCGCGTGCCGCCGACCCCGCTCGGGAAGTTCCGCCTCGTGGCGCTGATTGAAGGTTGTTCCTTCATGCTCCTTGTGTGCGTCGGGATGCCGCTCAAGTACCTCGCGAAGATACCGGAACCCAACCAGGTCATCGGCTACGCGCACGGTGGGTTATTCTTCCTCTACTGCATTCTGCTCGCGTGGGCCGCGCAATCGCGCCGCTGGCCCCTCTGGTGGGCCGGCGTCGCCTTCGCCGCCTCGCTGCTGCCGATCGGCACTTTCCTGCTCGACCCCAGCCTGCGGCGGGAACTCAAAGAGGAATCGCTTGCCGCGGCGAGCATCGAAGCGTCGATTCGCCTTCCGTCGGGTCGCGGCCGCGGGGTAGGATGACCCCTTCGCAATCGCCGCGAGGATCGCGCATGGCCGAATTCCCCCCGCCGAAGAAACGTCGCCGCTGGCTGCGCCGCCTCGCCATCCTGCTCGTGCTCTTCCTGGCGATCGTCTGGTTCGCTCCGACGATCGTCGCGAAGTCCGGCCTTTTGAACACCACCCTCGCCGACGCCACCGCCAAGCTCGACGGCCGCGCCTCCGTCGGCTCCGTTTCCCTCGGCTGGTTCGCGCCCATCGTCCTCTCCGACGTCACGCTAGCCGACGCCGACGGCCGCGTCGTCCTCGCCGCACCGGTCGTGCGATCCTCCCACTCGTTGCTCTCCCTGATCCGAAGCTCCGGTGACCTCGGCACGTTCACACTCGAAAACCCGGTCGTCGAGATTGTCTGCTCGAACGACTCGACGAACCTCGAACGGGTCCTGCGGAAGATCCTCGACGACCCGTCGCCATCGACCGGTCCGCGGCCCGTACTGGCCATCGCGGTCGCGAACGGCACCGTAACGGTCGCCGACGGCGATCAGAAGTGGACGATCGAGAAACTCGACGCGACGGTGACGCTGCCGCGCGCGGCGGAGCCGATCTGCGTGGTGGCGACTGGGCGCACCGACGGCGCGCCGCTGGAAGCCGACGTGAGCGTGGGGTCGGAGTTCGTGGTGAAGGTGCGTGCCGACGGGTTCCCGCTCGCGATGGCGGCGCCGTTCGCGCGGCGCTTCGAGCCGGGTTTCCACGCAAAGGGCACGCTGACCGCGGACCTGACAGCGAACGCGACGGCGGGCGAATCGGTCACGACGTCCGGCACGATCGCCATCGCCGATCTGGAGACCGGTGCGGACCGCTTCGGTGCGGAACGGCTGGCACTGAAATCGTTGAAACTCCCCGTCGCGATCGCGTCCCGCCCAGGATCGCTGACGATCGAGAAAGCCGATCTCGCCTGCGACATCGGCAACGCCAGCCTCGCAGGGACGTTCGACCCGTCCGAGGCGCCGGAAAAGCTCCTCGACCGCGCCGGTCTCACGGCGTCCGTCGATCTCGATGTCGCAAGGCTTGCCGTGATGTTCCCCAAACTGCTCCACCTCCGCGAAGGCACCGCACTCGCCGAAGGACACGTCTTCGCCAAACTTGCCAGCACCGCCGGCGCCGGCGGCACCACCTGGACCGGCTCGCTGACAACCACCGCGCTCCGCGGTACGCGCCACGGCCAGCCGATCGCCTGGGACCAACCCCTCGCCGTCACCTTCGCCGGCCGGCTTGACCCCGATGGTCGACTCGCGTTCGACCGGCTCGACGCCAAGGCCGACTTCGCGAACGTCACCGCGTCCGGCACCGCCGAACAGTTCACCGTCGCCGCCGACCTGTCCCTCGACGGTCTCGCCAAACGGCTCGGCGAATTCGTCGAGTTCCCCGGCCAGATCGCCGGCACCGCCAAGCTCACCGCTTCCAGCCAGACGCGGAACGGCTTCACGAAGATCGTACTCGCCGCGAACGTCGCGAATCTCGCGCTGGCGAACGGCGGCCAAAAGTATCAGGAACCGAGCCTCGTCGTGAATGGTTCGGCGGAGGGGGCTTTCTTCCGACCAGACTCCCGACGGCTCGACTCGGCGCAACTGACCGTGACGGCGGGCACCGAGTCAGTGGAAGTGCGCCTGCTCGAACCGATCGCGGACCTCCGGGCACCGCAAAGCGGCAAGGTGGATGCGAAGCTCGCCGGCGATCTCGAACGCTGGGCCACCCGCGCGTCCTCGTTCGTCGCGATTCCGAAGTCGATCAAAGCCATTGGCGGCCAGGGCACCCTCGGCGGCACCGTGACGCTCACGCCCGCCGTCGTCAACCTCGATTCGATCACGGCCGACCTCAAGAACGCCCGCTTCCACGGCTACGGTCTCAAGCTGGATGAACCGCAATTGCTGCTGGACCCGACCACCGGCCGCATCGATCGCGCCACCGGCCTCGTCGAGTTCCCCACGCTGCAGCTGCGATCGTCGACGATCGCCGCGTCGGTCAAACCCTTCAAACTCGTACCTCTGCCCGACGGTGGCTACGGCGTCGAACTTGAAGGCGTCGCGAACGCCAACCTCGCCCGGATCCAGCAACTGTTACAACTGCAAACCGACCCTCAGCTCAGCGACCGGCTCGACGGCAACGTCGTCTCGGGCACCGTACGCTTAAAGACCGTCGGGACCGCCTACGAATTCGAGGGAAGCCTGCCGATTCAGAAGTTCGTGCTCGGTCCACCCACATTGCCAACGTGGACCGAAGAGAAGCTCGCGATCGCGGCGAAGGGATCGTACGACATCGCACGGGACCGGTTGCAATTCGATCGTGCGACCGTCGAACGGCCCGACGGCTTGAAGGTGGACGCCACCGGACGCATCGACGCGATCACCTCCACGACCGACCTCGACCTCGCCGGGCAGCTCCGCTACGATCTCGCGACGCTCGAACCGCAGCTCAAGAAGTTCCTCGGCAAGTCGTTCGAGGCGAAGGGCCAGGGCACGCGGGATTTCAAACTTGCCGGTCGGCTCCAGCCCGGCGCGGCCGCCGGCGCCTCCGGATTCGGAAGCCTCAATGGCAACGCCTCCCTCGCATGGCAATCGCTCAAGGCGTACGGGTTCGACGTCGGCCAGTCACAACTCGTCGCCAAGCTCGACCGCGGCACCCTCGCCATCGATCCGCTTGAGGCCTCCTTCGGCCAGACGGGCAGGGTCCGTCTCGAACCGACCGTGCGTTTCCTCCCCGCCGGCGGCGAGTTGTCGTTCGCGAAGGGGAAGATCGTCGACCAGGCGAAGCTCACACCGACCGCCTGCGCCGACGCCATCGGCTACGTGCTGCCGGCGTTCGCACGCTCCACCGAGACCTCCGGCACCATCTCCTTCGAACTTGATTCCAGCCGCATCCCGCTCGCCGATCCGGAAAAGGGAACAATTGCCGGCCGCCTCACGCTGCACGAGGTGCAGATCGGTCCCGGCCCCGTCATCGCGGAGATCGCGCAACTCGCCGGCGCGAAGTCGTCGACCTTCTCCCTGAACAAGGACAACAAGCCGCAGGTCGTGAACGTGAAGCTGGAGAACGGCTGGGTATACCACGACAACCTGACGCTGGCGACGAAGAGCTTCACGATGGTCACGTCCGGCCGCGTTTCGGTGAACGGCGATCTGGAGATGCTGGCGGACCTGCCGCTGCCCGACACGGACCTCGGGCCGCTTTTGAAGAACAACCCGAAGATCCGCGAGGCGCTGGCGAAGAAGCGGATCCAGTTGCCGGTGCGGGGTACGATCCACAAGCCGAAGCTGGATCCCGGCGCGTTCCGCGCGGCCGTGCGCAAGGTGACGGACGAGATCGTGCGCGACCTCGGCAAGAACGCGCTCGGCGGGCTGCTGGACAAGATCGGCCCACCGCCGAAGAAGTAATAGGATAATCGTTCCCCACGCCCCGGTTCGACGGATGCTCGATGGGCCTCTACGACCGCGAATACTATCGCGAGGACCATGCCCGGCGCGAGGCGTGGCAACTCGGCCCCGTCACGATCGGCCTCATCGCCGTCAGCGTGTTCGTCTACTTCGCGCAACTCGCGACGTTCAACTTCCGGCAATACAGTGTCTGGAGCGACCCTCTGCTTTACTGGGGCGGCTTCTCCGCCGACAAGATCCTCGCCGGCGAGGTCTGGCGCATTGTCACGCCCCTCTTTCTGCACCATGCGTTCGAGAACATCTGGCTCCTCGTCGCCAGCCTGATCGTCCTCGGTTATTGCGGCCGCGGGATCGAAGGGACCTATGGCCCGAAGGAGATGTTCTGGTACTACGTCGCGACCGGACTGGTCGCGCAACTCGGCCTGCTGGCGGTGAGCATCGTCCGGCCGATGCAATTCTTGCCACCGGAGCCGGGCTACGGCTGCGGTGGCCCCGTCGCGGCCGTCATGGTCCTTTACGCGCTCCACGCCCCCAACGAACGTGTCCCCTTGATCCTCGGCTCGGTGCGGGCCGGGTTGCTCGCGTGCATCATCGTCCTCGCCAACATCGGCCTGTTCCTCGCCACACAGGGCCGACACTTCTCCGCCGTGCCCGTCCTCGCGGGCGCTCTGTTCGCGATGGCCTACCACCAGTTCGGCTGGCGCGTCTCGAACTGGGTACCCGATCTGCCCGGCCTGAAGCGCCGCCCGGTGCGGACGCCGATCAAAAGCCGTCCGCTGTATCGCGACGCCGAAATCGAGACGCCGGAACCCAAGACGCCCCAGCCCCTGGCTCGCAAAGGGGACTCCACTGTCGAAGCCCCTTCGCTGCAGGTGGACGAACAATTGGAAGCCGAGTTGGACCGCGTGCTGGGCAAGGTCGCCAAGTCCGGCAAGGCTAGCCTGACCGCAGAGGAAAATGCGGTGCTGCTGCGCGCCAGTGAAATTTATAAAATGAGACGGAAATAAACGGGAGCGCGCAATGCCGCTGGATCGCTATTCGTGTAACGATTGTGGCGAACGCTTCGAACAGATGCGGTCGCGTTCGAACGCCCCCGTGACAGCGACCGCGACCGTGATCGCCTGCCCGAGTTGCGGTGGTGAATCGGTTGAACTGTCCTTCGGTCTGCCGGCCAAGCCACTGCCGGTCTCGGCGGCTGCGGCGACCAATTGCCGGGGAGACGGTCTCCCTTGCGGGGCGTCGTTCTGCGGACGAATGCGCGACGGTTGAACGGCTTGGGTCGGGTTCACCGACAGTCGCGGGGCGAATCCCGTCTCATCATTTTTTCATCATCTTGACTCGCTCGTTAATGTAAATAAGACCGTTGTAATGCAATGACTCGCGATGTCCTCGGTTTCCATCCGCTGAAACCGACCAGCGTGCAGTTTACACTCCCACCGTCTAGGACCCGCCGATCATGACCGATCCCAAAGTTGCCAAGGTTTGCGCCGACAAACTCCAGGCCATCGCGGAACCGAACCGCATCCGCATCATCGAGTGCCTGCGCACCGGTTCGAAGAACGTGACCGAACTCGCCAAACTCCTGCAAGTGGAAATTGTCAACGTCTCGCACCACCTTGGCGTGCTTCGCGTTGCCGGACTCGTCCAGGACGTGAAGGACGGTCGGTTCGTCGTTTATTCGCTGCACCCCGATCATTTCAACACGGAAAGCTCCAAGGCGACCTATCTCGACCTCGGCTGGTGCCGCATCGAGATCCCTTACAACTGATTCCACTTTGGAGTGCGGAATGCGGAATGAAAGAAATGGGTTCTTGAACGTCGTTCGTCACGCCCCATTGCTCGATTATTCTTGATCGTTCATTCCGAATTCCGCACTTCGCATCACCGAGAGCCGTCCCGGCAGAAGTTCGATCTCGACCTCGCGCACTCCGTCCGCCGCGACGCAGAACATCTCGCCATCGAGGTGGATGCAGAGCGGCTCTTCGGAGCGGACCGTCGCGCGCCGGCACTGGCGGAACGACACCTTGGGATGGTTGCGCGGCAGGTTGCCGGTGATCATCGACGGCAGGTGCCGGATCAGTTCCCAACGGCGGATATCGCCGACCTGCAGGCAATCGAACAGCCCGTCGTCGAGTTTCGCGGCGAGGGCGAGGGGGAAGCCGCCTTCCCTTTGGCCGATCGCGAAGGATTGGACCAAGGTGGGGCGGTCGGTCCGTTCGCCATCGCACTCGATGGCGAGAACGGGCGCGGCGAAGCGGCGGACGAGCGTCCGGACGACGGCGAGCGTGTAAAGCGGGATACCGCGGAGCCAGCGGATGCCGCGGGCTTCGTGGGACACGAGCCCGTTGAAGCCGATACCGCAGCCGTTGACGAAGTATTGTTCGCGACCGCCCCCGCGAATGACGCCGACATCGACGGAATGGGTCACCAGTGTGTCCCAAGGGCGTCGCTCGCGCCACCAGCGGTCGACGCCGAGCGAGAACGCGTAGTCGTTGGCACTGCCGACCGGAACCACGGCGAAACGGACTTCGGGGCGCTTGGCGAACAGCAACCCGTTCGCGACCTCGTGGACGGTTCCATCGCCGCCGGCGGCGATGACGCGGCCATAGCGGGTGGCGGCCTCGGAAGCCAATTCAACCGCGTGACCGACCCGTTCGGTCGGCAGGAAATCGGTTCCGGGCGGCAATCGCCGTTCGAGTTCCGCCCGCCACCGCGTCGCACGACCGCGACCGGCGGCGGGGTTGAAGATCACGGCATCGGTCACCGTTGCACGCGTGCCGATCCGCCCTTGGCAAAGGCCTCGACCTCCTCGAGCGTCGCCTGCGTCACATCGCCCGGGAAGGTCGTGAGCAACGCGCCGTGCGCCCAGCCGAGCCGCAGCGCCGTCTCGGGATCGCGACCGGTGAGCAAACCGTAGATCAGCCCCGCCGCGAAGCCGTCGCCACCGCCGATGCGGTCTACGACGTCCAGGTGGCAGGTCGGACTGACGTACTTCTGCCCGTCAAGCCAGAGCACGGCGGCCCAATCGTGGCGATTCGTGCTGTGCACCTCGCGCAGCGTCGTCGCCACCATGCGGATGTTCGGGAACTTCTCGACCGCGCGGTCGATCATGCCGAAAAAGGTATCCGGATCGAGTTTCGATTCGGCTTCCTTGGTCACTTCCGGGCCGGCAATGCCCAGCCCCTTTTGCAGGTCCTCTTCGTTCCCGATGAGACAATCGACGTGACTGACGATATCCCGCAGAACTTGCGGCGCCGTGGCCGCGCCGCCCGCCACCGCCCACAGCTTGGCGCGGAAGTTCAGGTCGAACGAGGTGATGGCACCGTGCGCCTTCGCGGCTTGGAACCCTTCCAGAATCAGTTCCGCGGTCGTCTTCGAGAGCGCCGCGAAAATGCCGCCGGAGTGGAACCATTTTACGCCGGTGGCATGGATAGCCTTCCAGTCGAAGTCGCCGGGCCGGAGCATCGCGCCCGCTTCGTTCGAGCGATTGTAGAAGACGACCGGCGCGCGAACGCCGCCGCCGCGATCGCTGTAGACCGTGGCGATATTCGGCCCGCGTACCCCATCGTGATCGAAGTACTTGTAGAACGGCGTGACTCCGTACTCGCGAACCCGGGCCTGAACCAGATCGCCGATCGGATAGCGCACCATCGCGGAGGCGATGCCGGTCTTCAGGCGGAAGCAATCTGACAGGTTGGCTGCGACGTTGTACTCGCCGCCCGAAACGTGAATGTCGAACGTACGAGCCTTGCGGAACGGTGCGATTCCGGGGTCGAGGCGGTGGACGAGCGCTCCCAGCGAGAGAAAATCGAGGGCGCAGGCATCCGATCGGACAGGCAGCATGGTGGCTCCGGAACGGGGGAAGTCGATGGCGAAAGTGTATCGACCGGAGGCCGTGCGCTCCATTGCCGAGGCGGGCGATCTTCTTGGGACGGGGTGAACAGTCGGATTGGCGAAGGGATGGAATACCCATGGAAGTTATCTCCTGAGCCGGTTCATCCCGCCGCGAAACCTCCGAGTCCATACCGTAAATCCAACCACGAACTGGCGGCCGGGGTAGGATCATGATTCGGGCGATCGTTGCGATTCTCGTCTTCACTACCCACGCTTCCGCTCAGGATGCGCCGAAGACCGTCGAACGGCTTTCGCCGTACGGACTGGCGCGGCCCGTACTCGTCACCGCGAGTGAATTGCCGGAGGATTTCCCGAACGATGCGAAGATCCCGGCTGTGATCGGGGGGAAGGACCCGTTGCCCGACGGCTTCCAATGGCTGACGAAGCCGGACGCGCAACCCGACGCGGGTCGCGTGGGTGTCCACCTTGACGACGGGGCGATACTGAAAATCGAGAAACGGAAAATGACCAACATCGGCCCGGGCACCGTGACGCTCGTGCTGGCGAAGTCGTCGAACCGACCTTCGCGGACCGTGACGCTCGAGGGCAAGGCGGTCGCCGATTACAACGAACTACGCCGCGTCGCCGCCGAGCGGGCCGCGGGCAGCCCGTACCCGCCGAAGGAGCCGGGGAAGCCGATCGTGCCGAAGGGAACGCTCGTGATCGTCGGCGGCGGCGGAATGACGCCCGATATCGGCAAGCGGTTCATCGACGCTGGCGGCGGCGAGAAAGGCAAGTTCATCGCGCTGCCGATCTCGATGCCCGACCCGATCCGGACGCAGGCGGAGGAGACCTTCCTCAAACGGATCGGCGCGAAGGACATCACCGTCGTCCCCTATCGTGAACAGAAGGACCTCGAAGACCCGAAGACGATCGAACTGTTCAAGAACGCAACGGGGATCTGGTTCGGCGGCGGCCGGCAATGGAACTTCATGGACGCCTACGAGGGCACGAAGCTCCCGGCGTTGTTCCGCGAAGTCTTAAATCGTGGCGGAGTCATCGGCGGTAGCTCCGCGGGAGCGACGATCCAGGGCGACTATATGGTCCGTGGCGCCCCCGCCGGCCCGAACAACATGATGTGCGAAGGCTACGAACGCGCGCTCGGATTCCTCCCCGGCGTCGGCATCGACCAGCACTTCTCCGCCCGCAACCGCTTCAAGGACCTCACCGCCTTCGTGACGACCTACCCGCAGTTCCTCGGCATTGGAATCGACGAGGCCACCGCCATCGTTGTCACCGGGTCGACGGCCGAGATTCTGGGTCGGGGAAAAGTCCATTTCTACGACCGCCGCAAACCCGTGAAGGACGGCGAACCGGACTACGAAGCCTTTCCCGCCGGCGTCAAATACGATCTCGTGAAGCGGGCGAAGATCGACGAACCGAAGAAATCGAATGAGTGAAGTGTCGGGCACTCGAGTTCGTACACCGGATCGCCGTTCACGAAAGGGATTCCATGCGTCGCGTCCTTGTTACATTCGTCGGCGTTCTCCTTCTCGTCGCATCGGCCGCGGCGCAAGCGCCCACCATCACCACGCCGAAGCAGTTCCTCGGCCACGACATCGGCGACGACTATTTCCTCGCGAATTTCCAGCAACTGAAGGGCTACTGGGAGAAACTCGCGACGCAATCGGACCGTATCAAGCTCGTCACGATCGGCACGACCGAAGAGGGCCGACCGCAGATCGCCGCCATCGTGACCTCGCCGGAGAACCATAAGAACCTGAAGACCCTCCGGGACATCTCGCGACAACTTGCGAAGGCCGAGGGATTGACCGTCGAACAGGCCCGCGAACTGGCGGCGCGCGGCAAGGCCGTCGTCTGGATCGATGGGGGTCTGCACGCCAGCGAAGTGCTCTGCGCCCAGGTGCTGATCGAAACGCTCTACCGCTTCCTCGCCGCCAACGACGCCGAGACGAAACGCATCCTCGACGACGTCGTCATCCTCTTCGTCCACGCGAACCCCGACGGACACGACCTCGTGGCCGACTGGTACATGAAAGAGAAAGACCCCGCCAAACGCACGACGACAGGGCTGCCGCGCCTCTACCAGAAGTACATCGGCCATGACAACAACCGCGATTTCTACGCGAACACGCAGGCCGAGACGAAGAACATGAACCGTTTCATGTATCGGGAGTGGTGCCCGCAGATCATGTACAACCACCACCAGACCGGGCCGGCCGGTACGGTGCTCTTCTGCCCGCCGTTCCGCGATCCGTTCAACTACTTCTGCGACCCTCTCGTCCTCAATGGCATCGACTCCGTCGGCGCGGCCATGATCCAGCGCTTCCTCGTCGAAGGCAAACCGGGCGCGACGGTCCGTTCCGGCGCTCCGTACTCGACCTGGTTCAACGGCGGCCTGCGCACGACGGCTTCTTTCCACAACATCATCGGCATCCTGACGGAAACCATCGGCAGCCCGACGCCCACGCAGATCCCGCTCGTGACCGATAAGCAGCTGCCAAAAGGCGACTACCTCGCGCCGATCCCGCCGCAACGCTGGCGATTCCGCCAGTCGGTCGAATACAGCGTCACCGCGAACATGGCCGTGCTCGACTACGCGTCCCGGCATCGGGAGCAACTCCTGTTCAACGTCTGGCGGATGGGGCGGAACGCCATCGAGAAGGGAAGCCGCGATAGCTGGACCATCACGCCGAAGGTCGTGGAGGCCGCGAAGAAGGAGAAGGGAAACCGCGGAGCGGGCGGTGTGGAGTTCGACCGCCTCTTCCGCAAACCCGAACTGCGCGACGCCCGCGGCTATGTGCTACCTGCCGACCAGACCGATTTCCCGACCGCCGTGAAGTTCGTGAATGCCCTGCTCGGCACGGGCGTGCGGGTCCACCGTGCGAAGCATTCCTTCACCGTCGATGGCAGGAACTACCCCGCCGGGTCGCTCGTGGTGAAATCGGCGCAGGCGTATCGTGCCCACGTCCTCGACATGTTCGAGCCACAGGACCACCCAAACGATTTCGCGTACCCCGGCGGCCCGCCGATCAAGCCCTACGATTCCGCCGGCTACACGCTCGCCTACCAGATGGGCGTGAAGTTCGTTCGCTTCCTGAATCATTTCGATGGACCGTTCGAGGAGATCGCGGACGAGCAACTCGCGCCGCCGCCGGCAAAAGTAACAAATGCCGACGGTGCCGCGGGCTACCTGCTCGACCACCGGCTGAACGACGCGTTCCGCGCCGTCAACCGCCTGCACCGGGAGAAGGTCGAAGTCCGCCGAATCCAGAAGGCCGCGATGCTCGATGGCGCGGCCGTTCCGCCCGGCACGTTCTTTATCCCGAAGAGCGCTGCAGCGGATGCGCTCGTACCGAAACTCGCCGCCGAACTCGGCACGCCGTTCGTTGGAGCAAAAACCGCCCCGGACGCCGTCGTTACCAAGCCTGCTCGCGTCGCCCTCTGGGACCGCCACGGCGGCTCGATGCCCTCGGGCTGGACGCGTTGGCTGCTCGAACGCTTCGAGTTCCCTTTCGAGGTGGTCATGGCACCGGAATTCGAGCGAGGGAACCTCCGCGCGAAGTACGACGTGCTCTTGCTCGTAGACGGCGCGTACAGTGGCCGCGGCGGCGATCCCAAGGAAGAGGGGGAACAGGAAGCGAAGAAGCCGACGGCAAAGGAATCGAGCCGGCCCGGCCCCATCACCGCGAAGGCGCTGCCGCACCTGAAGGCGTTCCTCGACACCGGAGGCACCATCCTTTCCATCGGCAGCGCGACGCGCCTCGGCAGGGACCTCGGCGTGTCCGTCGCCAACCACCTCGCCGATCTCGACGAACCGGCGAAGGAGCGGACCGGCGGCGCGACCAAGTATTACATTCCGTCCTCCGTCCTGCGTGTCGCCGTCGATCCGTCGAACCCGCTCGCATGGGGGATGGAGGACAAGGCTGACGTGATGTTCTCGATGAGTCCGACGTTCCGACTGACCGGCGGCATCGACCCAGTGGGCATCAAGAAGGTGGCCTGGTTCGACTCGAAGGCCCCGCTGCGCAGCGGCTGGGCGTGGGGGCAGGATTATCTCGAAGGCGGTGTCGCCATCGTCGACGCGAAGGTCGGTGCCGGCCGTCTTGTGCTCTTCGGCCCGCAGGTTCTCTTCCGAGGCCAGTCGCACGGCACATTCAAGTTCGTCTTCAACGGGATCGTGCAATCCACGCTGAATCCGCCACCGCCGGCCGCACCGCGTCCGACGGCACCTTCGCCGAAGCCGATCGCCCCGTGACACCACTCCGACGGCAAATGCGATCCCTACACCGCGGCCATCAACGCCTCCGGCGTCGGGTACCACGCGGCCTTTCGCGCCACGGCTTCGCTAATGCGGCGCAGGACTTCCTCGTCGGTCGGGTACGGCGACTTCAACGGCGGGCGCAGCGTCATCGGAATTTCGTCCATCCGGTACGCGGTGCCGGGGGCGCTGATGCCGGTCGCCGCCGTCGTGATGTGGACCTTCGACAACCGGCTCGTGTGCGTCACCTTCGGGTCCAGCACGATCGTGTTCGTGCTGGCCAGGTGGTCGATCGCCGGCTGCGGCATCGTCGCGCCGGGGTCGGCGCCGATGATGATCGTCGCGTCGTTGTCGCCGCGGACCAGCACGTCCACCGTTGAGAACTCGCCGGGGTTGAATCGCGGATACCCGCGGCTGAGGTTCACGCCGAAGGGGTAGCCGGTGTGGTAGCGCACGACCACGTCGGCACCGGTGACGTTCCCGTGTCCGCGCATCGGCATGGCCACGAACTTCGTGAAGGCGTTCAACTCGGCGGCGAGGGTCATCGCGGCGGCGGAGTTCATGTGCTTGCCGCGCGTCATCGACAGGCCCATACCGAAGAAGATCACGCCGAACTTCGCCTTCTTCATACGAGTGGCCAAGTCGTTCAATTGTTCCATCGTCAGGCCGGTCTCGACGACGGCGGACTCCTCGACGCGCTTCCCCTTCACGATCGAGCGCAGGGCCGTGAGGGCTTCGAAGTCCTTGCCCGGCCGAATCTGGAGAAAGATGTCGGCGGCCTTGGCGCTCGCGGTCTCGCGGATGTCCACGAGGACCATCGTGCGGTCCTTGCGGCCGTTGGGCGTGAACTTCCCCTTCGGCATCAGCGAATACTTCGTGAAGTGGCGCGGGTGGCACTCGGCCGGGTTGCCGCCCCAGTAAATCAGGAAGTCGGCCCGGTTGCGGATCTCGCCGAGCGTGCAGGATGGCTTACCGCCCAACTGGGCGGCGATCTCGGTGGGACCGTGTCAGAGGGAAGTATGGCTGTCGATGATGCCGCCGGTCATCTCGGCGAGCGTGACGGCCTGACGCTGGGCTTCGCAGGTGGTGTTACTGAGACCGTAGACCAGCGGCAGGTCGGCTTCGTAGAGGTAGTTCGCCGCCGCTTCGATCGCTTCGCCGAGCGTGGCTTCCTGGCCGTCCACGAGCGCGTCTGGATAGTGGCGGACGACATCGTGGTTGAGGAACCATGACTTGCCGAGGATGCACGCCGCCTTCGTTTCGACGACGCGCGTGCCGTCGGAGTGGAGTTCGATATCGTCGCAGACGCAGCCGCAGAAGGTGCAGGTCGCGTGCTTGGTGACGGTGAGTTCCATGGGTTGGATTCCGGGAGAGAGTGAACCGCCTGACTGTCTTTACCTCAGAACTCACAACTCATTTCTCACCACTCAATATCAATACTGTTTTGAATTGAGCGATGAGTCATGAGTCATGAGTTGCAAGTTAAATACCCACCACTTTATTCCAATATCGTCATTCGCGCACTGGCCGTAGGATACGTTTCCGGTTTCCGTTCCACCGCTTCGCGAATCCTTCGCAGCACGTCCTCGTCCGTCGGGCGCGTCGAAGTCAGCGGCGGTCGGAAGCCGAGCGGGATTTTATCGTTCCGATAGACCGTTCCACTCGCGGAAATCCCGGCCGGCGCGGTTGCGATCGACACGGTCGCGTTTCGGATTTCGCGGTCGATCACGATGGTCGGGATGCGATCCAGTTGCGTCCGGGCCGAGTCGGGCAATCGCTTCACGGCGTTCACACCGACGATCAGGGCCGCGTCGACTTCCTGGCGGGCGAGCAGGTCGGCCGCCGTGAACTCGCCGGGGTTGTAGCGCGGATAGCCGCGACTGAAATTCACGCCGAACGGATAGCCGGTGGCGTAGTCGAGCATGGCATCCGCGCCGCCGATGTTCCCGGGCGTCCGCAGCGGCATCACGAGGAAGCGCCCCGTCGCGTTCAGGGCGATGCCGAGCGACGTGGCCGCCGACGCGTTCATGTGCAAGCCGCGTGTCTGAAGCAGACCCTGACCAACGAAGATGACGCCGTATCGCGCCCGCTTCAACCGCTCGGCGAGGTCGCGGAGTTGATCGAGACTCAAACCGGTCTCGTTCAACCTCTCGCAGACGATCCGTTGCCCGCGAACGAGGCAGCGCAAGGCCGTGAGGGCTTCGAAATCCGTCTCGGGTCGAATCCGAAGGAAGATGTCCGCCTCCTTCGCCGTTTCCGATTCGCGGACATCGACGACGACCATCGTGCGGTCGGCCCGTGTACGAAACTTGCCCGTGGAATGGACGGAATAGCGTTCGAGGTGGCGCGGATGCGTGCGAGCCGGGTTCGCGCCCCAATAGATGATCAGGTCAGCGCGATTGCGGATCTCGCCGAGTGTGCCGGTGACTTTGCCGCCAAGCTGAGCCGCGAGTTCCATGGTGCCGTGGGTCAGCGAGGTCTCGGTGTCCAGCGTGGCGTCGAGCCGCTCGGCAAGGGCGACCGCTTCGCGCTGGGCTTCTGCCGTCGTCTCGCCGAGGCCGAAGACGAGCGGTGAATCGGCTTCGTAGAGGATCATCGCCGCCCGATCAATCGCGTCGCTCAGACTAGCCGGCTTCCCGTTGATGGTCGCTTCAACCTTCGAGATCGGTCGTTCGAGAAACCAGCATCGGCCCATCTCGCATGCGTTCTTCGCTTCGAAGATCCGCGCGTCATTGGCGTGCAGTTCGAGATCGTCGCAGACGCAGGCGCAGCCGGCACAGGTGGCGAACTTCGTGACGGTCTGCGGCATCGACTGTCCTTACTCCGGATTCTTCGCGGCGCCATCCAAACTGGACGGCTTCACGAACATTCACCCTAACTCCCGGCCGACGCAACTACCCCGGATGCGCCGCGGCATGTACCGCCCGGCCGCGACCTCCTCCCACGGCTTCACGTCATCGGGGATCGGTGCTGGCGTCGGTGACTGGTCGGGTCCGTCGATGTTTGGGTTCATGTTGGTAACTCGCATTTTCGATATCGCCCACCGTGCTCGGCTCCGAAGACTCCGCCTCGCCGCTAAACGGCCTTGTCTTCACTCCGCATTCAGCACTACTTCCATATCGAATTCCCACCCCTTTGACGTCGGCATCCCCGTTCCGTCGGTGTCGCCTCCCATCAGCTTACACGTCGGCGGGCCGTACGGGACGAACGCCATCCCGCGGGGTACCTTCCCCTCAGTACAGACGAACTCGGCCTCGCCGTGGTCCGTCCGCACGATTACGCGGGCGCCGTTCGGAATGTTCCGCTCCTTCAGGTCGTCGGGGTGGACCGTCAGCGTCGTCGTCATCGTCAGGTAGTCGTCGTGGTCCTTACCGATGTTCACCTGCTGCCCCTGCTTGCTGGTGCGGATCGGCATCAGGATCAATCGGGGCAGCGACATCGGATTTCCCGGCAGGTGGAAAGGCGGTTTATAAAATGTCGGCACTCCCGACCACGAACTTCACGCCGGATATCCCGCCTTGCTTACCCTCAACGGCGTCACGATCGAAGACACCTTCGCCGAAGCCTTCCCCATCACCGGCACGCGCCTGATCGTGACGGCCGAGCGGATCGAATGGGCACGCACCGCCGGCACCGTCGCCACCGGCTACGCCGCGTCCGTCATCGGCTGTGACGTCGAAGCCGGCATCGAGAAGGAACTATTGCCCGACGACACGCCCGACGGCCGACCCGGCGTCGCGCTGCTCTACTTCGCCTTCAGCCGGGATGCACTCCAAAAATCGCTCATCAACCGTGTCGCCCAGTGCATTCTCACGTGCCCGACGACCGCCTGCTTTTCCGGCCTCGTCGGCGATCCGGGCAAGAACATCAAGATCGGCGGTGCGCTTCGCTTCTTCGGCGATGGCTGGCAGATCAGCAAACGGTTGAACGGCCTGCGCTACTGGCGCATCCCCACGATGGACGGCGAGTTCCTCTGCCAGGACGCCTTCGGCACCGTGAAGGGCGTTGCCGGCGGGAACTTCCTCGTGATGGGCCGCACCCAGCTCGAAACGCTCGACGCGACGATGGCGGCGGTGGATGCGATCCGGAAGCTGCCGAACGTGATCCTGCCGTTCCCCGGCGGGATTGTGCGTGCCGGCAGCAAGGTCGGCAGCCAGTACAAGGCCCTGAAGGCGAGCACGAACGACGCCTACTGTCCGACACTGCGCGGGCAGGTGGCCACGAAGTTGCCGGACGGCGCGAATGCGGTCTATGAGGTCGTGATCGACGGCCTCGATCTGCCGTCTGTCGAGAAGGCGATGGCCGTCGGCGTCAAGGCGGCGTGCCGACCCGGCGTCCTTGGAATCACGGCCGGGAACTACGGGGGGACGCTCGGCCCGTACCACCTGAAACTGCACGCCGGCCTTGCGAACTGAGCCGCGTCTATTGCCCGTTGTTCCGGAGGATGCTAAGATTCGCGTGACGGAGAGGTGGCTGAGTGGTCGAAAGCACCGCTTTGCTAAAGCGGCGTGCGGGTAAAACTGCACCGCGGGTTCGAATCCCGCCCTCTCCGCTTAACATTTGTTCGCTCTCTCGCATCAAGTTGCAGGAATCGGCAATCGCGCCACTAATTTCAACCAAAACGCTGACACACTTCCTCTTGGCGTGAATGCCAAACACCATCCGATCAGAGTTTGGGAAGGACCAATTCCTGACGATCCTCGGAAGGCAGTGTCATCGCCTCTACTGCAAACGTCGATTTCGAAGTTCCGAAGCGGCGGAACAAATATCGAGGGTTGTGACTTCTCAAACCTCTGTAATCTCCGGGTGCGGGATGCGGTGCATCTCCACGGGATAATTCTCGAACGACATCGAATACTGCTGCTGGAACAGCGGCTTCAGATACTCCTCGATCGCCGGGTCGTAGCTCGGCTTCGTGATGAATCCTCGGCCCTCAACGGTCATGCGGATGTCGCCATCCTCGACGACGATCTCGCCGCCCTTGATAACGTAGCGAGGGTGGCTGAACATCTTGGCGATATCCTTGTTCAGGTGGTAGATCGCCACATCCGCGTCGGCCCCGATTCCCAGATGGCCTTTCTGCGGAAGCCCCAGCGTGCGCGCCGGGCCGGCGCTTGTGATGATCGCGATCTCGCGCAGCGTGTACTCTCGCGTCAGCTCCGCCAGGCAGGTCCGCGCCTTCGCCTTCTCCGGCAGCTTCGCGAATTCCTCCTTGCGGAACGTCGCGTCCATCAACAGTTGCAGGATTTCGGGATACCGCCAGAAGCTCGCGCCGTTCGGGTGGTCGGTTGTCAGGCTCACCCGCCACGGGTCGTCGATCAAAAGAAGCAATTCCAGTCCCGTCGCCCACTGCACGGCGTTGACGATGTTCTTTTCGCGGTAGACGTACGGCACCACGCCGCAGCCGGTCTCGTTCTCGACGTCAATGTTCCCCCACTTCTTGCCGGTGAGTTGGTAGAGCAGGTACTGCCACGGCCCGTCGGCGGAGAGCGTGATCGTGTTGCCGAAGAGCACGGCCCCGGCGTCGGTCGTCAGGTTCTTGTGGGCGTTGAAGTACTCCGCGATGGCCGGGGCCTCGGAACGGATCGATTCCCAGTCGTTGCCGCCGTAAGCGTGGTACTGCAGGTGCGCCATGTGGGCACGGTGGCTCTCCAACGACTTCATCGTTTCTATCGTGGTGGAAACGTTGCCGGGCGCGCCGAGGTTGTTGCAGTGCAGGTGCATCGGATGGGGAATCTTCAACTCATCGACGATGCGGGCCATGCTGGAGACGATTTTGCCTGCAGTGATCTTCTTGTAGCCCTCGACGACATCGCTCAGTTGCTTCGCGTCCTTGCCCCACTTCCACGCGGCCACGCCGCCGGGGTTCACGCACTTGATGCCGTAGCCCTTCGCGGCCCAGAGGTACCACGCGACGACTTGCTTGGCGCGTTCGAACTCGCCCTGCTCCAGAAGGTCGAGCACGACCTCGTTGTTCCCCATGAGCACGCAGGTGGCCTTGTCCACGATCGGCGTGTCGTGCAGTTCCTCGTGCGTGTGCTTGGCGCTGATCACCGGCACGGCCGCTTCGTTGACGGTCGTCCAGCCCATGCCGGCGTAGAGGTAGCCCGTCGCGTAGGTGGTGGGCGTGGTGCCGCCGACGCCGGCGCGCAACGTCTTCGAGCGGAGGAACGGCAGCGCCCGGCGGTGTTCCTCCGGAATCATGGCGCGGGCGAAGTTGAGCGCCGCGCCGGCCACATGCGTGTGGACGTCCACGCCGCCGGGCATGACGATCATCCCCGTGGCGTCGATGGTCCGGCCGCCGACGCCGTCCGCGACGACCTTGCCGCCGTCGAGCACGATATCCTTCACGACGCCGTCGACGCCGTTCGCGGGGTCATAAACCGTTCCACCCGTGATCCGCAGCATGTCTGTCCCCGGCCTGTTTCGCGATTCCCCATTTGCTATACAGAGTTCACGTCCCGGCTTCGATTCACCGCGTGCAAGGATGGCCCGCCATGCGTTTCCCGCTCAGCCTCACCGCCGACATGGCGGGGTACATGGTCAAGAAGAAGATCCGGCGCGAGAAGCGTTTCCCGCTGGTGATGATGCTCGAACCACTGCACGCCTGCAACCTCACCTGCACCGGCTGCGGCCGCATCCGCGAGTACGAATCCACCATCAAGCAAAAGCTCAGCGTCGAGGAATGCCTCGCGTCCGTGGACGAAGCCGGCGCGCCGATCGTCAGCATCTGCGGCGGCGAACCGCTGATCTACCCCGGTATCGGCGAACTCGTGTCGGGCATCCTGAAGCGCCGCAAGCATATCTACCTCTGCACCAACGGCGTCTTCCTCGAAAAGAAGCTCGACCTGTTCAAGCCGACGAGCCGGCTGTTCTTCAACGTCCACCTCGACGGGATGCGCAAGACGCACGACATCGCCGTCGAGCGCGAAGGAGTCTTCGATCAGGCAATCGCCGGCATCAAAGCCGCGAAAAAGGCGGGGTTCCTCGTCTGCACAAACACGACGGTCTACCGCGAGACCGACATGGCCGAGATCGACAAACTCTTTGCCTACCTAACGACGCTCGGCGTCGACGGCTTCATGCTCTCGCCCGCCTACGGCTACGCGGCCGTGTGCAGCACGAACCCGGACGGCGCGGCCGAGATCTTCCTCACCCGCCAGCAGATCATGGAGAAGTTCAACGCAGCCGACGATCTTTTCCGCAAGTACAAGATGAACACGTCGCCGGTCTACAAGGAATTCCTGCAGGGGAAGCGCGACCTGACCTGCGCCGCCTGGGCCAGCCCGACGCGCAACGTGAAGGGCTGGAAGGGGCCGTGCTACCTGATCACGGACGCGCACCACGAGTCGTTCGACGACCTGATGAACGACACCGACTGGAACCAATACGGCTACGGCAAGGACCCGCGCTGCGAGCACTGCATGATGCACAGCGGCTACGAGGTCGCCGCCGCCCTCGGCGTGAACCGCAAGATCAGCGACACGTGGAAGATGCTCAAGTGGCAGTTGAGTTGAGTGTCGGGCACTCGCTCCGCGAGTGCCCCGTGGTCGTCATTTTCGCTCTCGACCGGGAGGCGGTGCCGTTTCGCAGGCTGGCGAAGCGGCACCGCCTCCCGGTTCTCATTCTGGTGAGCGGCGTCGGTGCGGAGGCCGCGAGGCGGGCGATGGATTCGGGCGGCGAAGCGGCGCTCGTGATCTCGGCCGGTTTCTGCGGGGCGCTCGATCCGACGTTGAAGGTCGGCGACGTTTGCAGTTCCGATGAAACGAAGATCCTGACCGTCAATCATCTCGTCGCAACGCCCGATGCCAAGCGTCGGCTCCGCGCTGAAACGGGTGCCGACGTGGTCGAAATGGAAGCGGAACCGATCCGCCGGCTCTGCGAATCGCGGAATATCCCGTTCCTCGCCGTGAAAGCCGTCAGCGACACCGCCGACACGGCGTTGTCGCCGACGCTCGTGAACCTGTTGTCCGCTGGCCGCGTCTCGCCGATCCGGGCTCTTGCGGCCGCGATCCGCCGACCGGCGATCCTGCTCGAATTCCGCCGCTTGGCGCGTGATACTTCCGTCGCGGCGCGGCGATTGGCGGAAAATCTGGTCGAACTCTGCCTTTGGGAATCCCGTTCGGAAATGCAACCGTGACTTCCGACGAACGAGCTTTGCTCGAAGCCATCCACACCGATCCCGATGAGGACGCGCCGCGCCTGGTGTACGCCGATTGGTTGGAGGAAAGCGGTACCGTGCCGAACCAAACGCGTGCCGAATTCATCAGGTGCCATATCCGGCTCGCGCAACTCGACGAACTCGATCCCGCTTACGATTCGCTTGATGCTCGTTGCAGGGAACTGGTTCGGAGTCATGGAGATACTTGGACAAAGGTCGAGGAAGGAGCCAAACAGCGATTCTTCGGTTACGACGAAGGGGGCCGTGGATTCGAGAAATATGGGATGCTCAGCGACACCGACTTGGAGAACGCCGAATCGCTACCGGAGCTAAAGCATTGCGTGCTGTCCGAACTCCATCTCTACAACCTCATGCCCGATTCCCCGCTCATCGCGTGGCCTCGGCTTCGGAACGTCCGAAAACTCTCCTTCTATTGCGAATGCTACGAACGGGATATGCCGACGCTCCGTCGATTGCTCGCGTCTCCCGGTCTGGCTCAGTTGGAGGAACTCGATCTAGAAAACTCGGACCTGAACGACGAAGACGTCGAATGGATCGTCCGGCATCCGAACTTCGTCAGACTCAAGACACTCGCGCTGGGCTCGACACGATCTCGCGGATATTACGGTGATCGTTCAATATCCGCGATCGTCGGTACCAACACGCTCCGAAATCTGGAAGGACTGCGACTGCGCGGGATGACCCTCTCGTCTTCTGTTCTGAGATCGGTGGCGCGAGCGCCGTTCTATCCTCGGCTACGAGCACTACGGTTCGACGATTTGCGATGCGATGAGACGTTGATCGGCCCGATCGTCGAGGAACTGCTCGAGGATGCTCGCTTGGGCCCGCTCGACACGCTGCAGCTGCGATACATCGATATGAGTGACGACTCGTTAGCCGTCGAGACACTCGGCCTTCGATTCCCGCGACTGCGACGATTGGATTTCAGAGAAAATCGACTCACATCCGAAACGGCGGCGCGAATCGTTTCTTCACCGTGGTCGGCCAGGCTTGTCGAACTGGACTTGTCCGAGAACGACCTTCACGGCGATTGGCTCCGGCAGTTCCGTTCGACCGCGATGAATTCCGTCCGGAACCTTCAACTGAGACATTGTGGACTGACGCCCGGAAATATCGAACAACTGGCCGCCAGCCCGGCCCTGCGGTCTGTCCGGACCCTCGATCTCTCGAACAATCCCATCGGCGACAAGGGGGCCCGGGCTTTGGCGAGGTCCCGTCATCTTGAATATCTTCGCTCGATCCGACTCCAGAGTTGCGGGATCGGTCCCGAAGGTGTGCGAGCATTGGCCGCTTCACCACTCAAGGCCCGGATTACCGCATACGATCTCGATTACAACGGTTTCGAGCGGCGATGGTTGATCGCGAACGGGGCGGAACTCTTCGGCTGGGACGAACGAGACATCGATTTCCTACAAGCTACGGAGGACATGATGGAATCGATTCTGTCTCCCACTCAGTGATAAATCCTTGGCCCCCGTTTGACCCGTCGGGTACGATACCGTCGTTTACATCGCGGGAGCATCGATGCCGCCGGGATTCAGCTGGGTTGATCAGCCGCACCTCGCGGCCCTCGCCTTTCCGGACGGGGCCGACGACCTGCATTGGCTGCGCCGCAACGGCATCGAAGTGCTCGTCACGCTCACGGAGTCGCCGGCGCCGCGGCACTGGGTGAACGAAGCCGGCATCATGGCCGTGCACGTGCCCGTCGAGGACATGGCCGCGCCGAGCGAGCGGCAATTCGAAGTGATCCTGGAGACGATCCGCAAGGCGAACCAGAGCGGGTTGGGCGCGGCGGTGCATTGCGCCGCCGGGCGCGGCCGCACGGGCACGGTGCTGGCGGCGTACTTCGTCGCGCAGGGGATGGCCGCCCGCGAGGCGATCGACCGGGTGCGCGAGCTGCGGCCCGGTTCGATCGAGACCACCGAACAGGCCCGCGCCGTCGAGGCGTACGAACGCCGGCGGAACGGCGGCTGACGATCAATCGAAACCGACGATCACCTGACCGTCGTTGCGCGTCGTCAGCAGGTCGAGGATGTGGCCGGACGTGCGATCGGTGACGGCTTGCACGCGGCCGTCGGCGAAGCAGAAGTTCACGACCTGCAAGTGCCCGCTGCCGAACTTCCAGCCCGTGTCGTTCGGATTCGTGGTGAGCGGGAAGAGCGTACCTGCGGCGCGGGTAGAGCACTTCGTGTAGTCGCCGTTGTAGGTCGAGCAATCCCACCAGCCCTCGCCGTTCTTGTTGCGCGGGATGTGCTTTTCGCCCATCAGGATCGTGTTGGACATGCCATCGGAGAAGTCGGCGAAGCGCAGCCCCTCGTTCGCCTGAAAGGGGCCGGAGAGGTTCTGCACGGTCGAGGTCGGGCGGTCGACTCCGCGGCGGTCGACGCAGGCGGCGTAATCGGAGAGTGCGCCGGGGAAGTGGTTGCTGGTGCTCAGCGCCAGCGGGCCGGCGCTCGGCACATCGCCGGACAGGCTCAGTTGCGTTGCGCCGCCCATCACGCGCCGTGTCGGGCAGAAGAAATTCTTCCCTGGGGGCAGGTTCCGCGCCGTCTGTTCGTAGTAGCACTTCCCCAAGTCGAAACGGTGGTACAAATTGTCCTGTTCCATGTACGGCAGCAGCAGCACGGTCCACGTAACGGAGCCGAGCGCGGCGTGGTACTGGCAGACGTTGGGATCATGCTGGCCGATGACCGTCGGTGGCAGCTTGCCGAGGTTGAATTCGTGGTGGTGCAGGGCGAGGCCGATCTGCTTGAGGTTGTTGGTGCAGCTGAGCCGCATGGCCGCTTCGCGCGCCTTCTGCACGGCCGGGAGGAGCAAGCCGATCAGGATGGAAATGATCGCGATGACGACGAGCAGTTCGATGAGCGTGAAGCCGGACCGGGCGGGGCGGCGCATGACGGGACTCCGGGACGGGGCTAAGAGTCTAACAATCCATGGTACGGTGGCGTTGGCGAGCCGAGGGGCCAATCATCGATTCGCGGACGGGTTCGCTCCGGACTCGAATTCTGCGCGCCGGGCGGAATCGTACGATACCTTGAGAAGACCGGGCCGGAGACGCGCATGTCCGACGAGTTTACTTCCCACCTCCGGCCGCAGCTGCTTGGCCGCATGACCCAGCGCGCCGTCGTCGAGGCGCTCAAGGCCAAAGGCCCCATGTCCCGCGCGGACATCGCCCGGCTCACCGGCATTAGCCCCACCACGGTCTCCTCCGCCGTCACGCAGGTCGTGCGCGCTGGACTCATCGAGGAAACCGACGCGGAAATCACCGGACCCGGCCGGCCGGGCAAACTCCTCCGCCTCACCGCCGACTCGGCTCAGGTGATCGGCATTTCGGTGGAACCGGAATACTGCGAGATGATCCTCGGCGGCGTCGACGGCCGACCGCGCACCGAAAGCCGCGTTCGCTTCCCAACGCCGAACACCTACACCCGATTGCTCGCCGAGATCGAACGCCACGCGCGGCCCTGGCTCGATCGCCCCAAGACACGCACCCTCGGGCTGGGTTTGAGCCTGCCGGGCATCATCGACCCGACCGGCGAGCGATCCGTCTTCTCCCCGAACTTCCACCAGACCGACGACCAGCGCCCCGGCCACGACCTCCGCGAGCGTCTGGGGTGTGCCACCGTGCTCGTGCAGGAGAGCGACGCCCTCTGCCTCGCCGAGCAGCGCGTCCACGGTGTGGACGACCTCGCAATCATCGACTACGCCGGCGGCCTTGGCGTCGGCGGTCTCGTCGGCGGGCGCCTTCTCGGCCGGCACATCGGCCTGCCGCGCGAACTCGGCCACGTCGCAGTCGTCCGCGATGGCGAACGCTGCGGCTGCGGCAGCACCGGCTGCCTCGAAACCGTCGCCACCGACGCCGCCTTCGCCCGCCTCGTCTCGGCGCGGGTGCAGCGCTCCCTCACCGCTGAGGAGGCCCTCGACCTCATCGACGAATACCCGGCCGAGCGCGACTTCGTCCTCGACTACCTCGCTATCGCCGTCGGCGCCGTCACGAACCTGTTCGCCCCGCCGCTCATCGTCCTCCATGGCCGCATGCTCCCGCGCCGGCCCTCCCTGCTGGCTGTGCTGACCGATCGCGCCGCCCGGCGCAAGCTCGCCCCGTTCCGCGATCGCTGCCGGCTTGTCCTCGCCAGCACCACCAAGGCCGAAGGCGCAATCGCTGGGATTCTCGACCACCTCTTCGAGGAACTCGGCCCGACGCTCCAACCTTCGGTCGTTGCCGCGCACGCGCAGTCTTGACCCTTCGACGGGACCACGCTATTCCGCCGGACTCGCACCGTGTCCAGGGAAGGACCGCCGCGCATGCCCGCGTGCCGCGCCATCGTCATCGTTTTGCTTGCCTGCGCCTCGGGTTGCTTTCCCCTGCGCGGCGAGCGAACCGCCCGGCAGATGATCCAAAGCGCGAACCCGTTCGGCCTGACAACCGCCGCGACGCGGGAAAAGGTCGTCGTCCGGTCGGTGTTGCTGGAGCGGCCGACCGGCGACTCGTATCTCGGTGATCATCTTTGGGACACGACGATGAAACCACTACCGCCGGAGACGGCGGCCTTACTGGCCGAGAACGGCCTGCGCGTCGGAACGTTCCCCAGCAATGCCCCCGCCGAACTGCTCGAACGGATCGACGCCGGCGACGGCACCGTGCGGCCGCATGAGGCCACCACCAACCTCGGCGAGGCCAAGATCCTGCCGGTCAACGGACCCGTCCCGTCCGCGTCGTTCCAGTCCTTCGACGATATCGGAGCGACGCCGGCGCGATTCGAATTCACGAACGCCCAGTTCGGCTTCACCGTGACCGCCACGCCCGCCGACGGGGAAAAACTGTCATTGGTCTTCGAACCCAAGGTCCAGCACGGCGACCGCCACGGATGGCTCCGCCCCACGCTCGACGGCACCGGATTCATCCGCCACGACCAAAAAGGAACCGAGCGCTTTCCCAAGTTGAAGTTCGAAGTCAAAGTGCGCCAGGGCGAGTTCCTGGTCATCGGTCCTTCCGAGCGACCGGCCGACCGCCTCGGCGGCGCCTGGTTCGTGTCGGACGCGAACGGCGGCAGCCGGATGCGCGTGCTCGTCGTGCGCGCCTGGCGTGGCCCGTCGGCTCCGGCCGATCCGCTCCCCGGCCGCCGCGTTGCCGACCCCCACCGCTGACCGACTGTTCCGATTTTGTCACGGCCGCTTGCCATTAACCTTCCGCATCGAGTAGCATCGGATCCATCTCGTTCCCCTCGGTTCGGAGGGTGTCATGGACCGTTTCGCCATGCCCTTGCTCGTCTCGGTTCTGCTCGCCGCCCATCTCTCGGCTGCCCCGGTTCCCAAATCCGTGAAGCCGGTCGTCGGTGAAACCAACACCAACGCGATCGTGAAGGCGCACCGCGAAAAACTCACCCTCGCCGCCAGTTCCGAGTGGGAAAACTGGCCCGTCGGCCACCTCTTTGACGGCAACGAAAAGACCTCGTGGTATTCCAACAACGGCGAAGCCCCGCAGAACGGCCGGAATCCCACGATCAAAGTCACGTTCCCCGAAAACCTATCCGTCAAGCGGATCACCGTGTTGGTCAACCGCGATCCCCAGTACCTCGAGGGCTATTTCGTTCTCGAAGGGAAGATCGAACTGCTCGACAAGGACGACAAACTCATCGCGTCGCATGACCTGAAAAGCGCCGGGGAGAAACACGATTTCGACTTGGTCCTGACCAAGCTCACGACGTTGCGCTCCGTGCGCTTCACCGCGACGAAGGACGAAAAACGGATGGGCTGCGTCGGCCTCGGCGAGTTTCAGATCGAGTGATGTCCCGTTGACCGCATGCTTCGCCTCGCGGCCTACCTATGGGCCTCGCCCAACACGGTTTTGGGCTTGCTCGCCGTCCCGCCGACCTTATTGACCGGGGGACGGCTGCAAGTCGTGCGGGGCGTCGTCGAAATCCATGGTGGATTCGCGAAGTGGATCCTCGGGCGCGGCTTGCCCGGCCTCCTTCGATTTCTCGGACCCGCAGCGGCATTGACGCTCGGCCATGTCGTTCTCGGTCAGGATCGCCGTTGCCTCGACGAGTGCCGGGACCACGAGCATGTCCATGTCCGACAGTATGAACGCTGGGGACCGTTTTTCCTGCCGGCGTATTTTCTGGCGAGCTACCTCGCCTGGCGTCGCGGGGAAGACGCGTATCGCGGCAATCGATTCGAGAAGGAAGCATTCGGTTGTTGATCGAACGGCTTCGGTGGCAAAGAATTTGGCTTAAATGACAAGAGGCCCCGGGATTGCGCCCGGGGCCTCTCGGATATCGCGGAGGCGGCTGTCGCAGACAGCTGCCCGTCTGCGGCTGTCAGACAGCCGCCGCCTCAAAACCTTGGTAACACGGACTACTCAAGGGATCACCTCCTTCGCTGAATGATGTCGCGTCGGACGGCTCCGTACCAATGGGAGTCGTCCTTGGCCTTCAGTCCGTCGTGCCACGGACGCACGACCCGTATCGAACTATACCCGGCCGACCAGTCGAATCCAAATCAAAATCCCGGATTCGGACCCGCGCGAACCTTTTGATCGGTCGTCGCATCCCGGAGAAGCCGGATATCGCGTCCGCGTTTTCCCATAGAATGGAACGGTCGAAAGAATCCGAGACTTGAAACGAGCATTATGAAATCGCACCGGCTGGCCCGTATCGGCGAAGTAATTCGCGAAGTCGCCAGCACCACGATCCTGTTCGAATTGAAGGACCCGCGTGTCAAGGGCGTCACGGTCACCCGCACCGAGGTGGCCGGCGACCTGCAGCACGCCAAGGTCTACGTTTCCGTTATGGGTACGGAAAAACAGCAACAACTGGCGATGTACGGCCTGGAACACGCGGCCGGGTTCATCCAGTCCAAGGTGGCGAAGCAACTGGCGACGCGGTTTATGCCGGTCATACAGTTCGTTTTGGACGAGGGGATCAAGAAAAGCGTGGAGATCAGTCGTATCCTGGCGGAAGAACGGGCAAAATTGAAGGGTTCTGACGTTGCCAACGATCCGGCCACGGATACCGATGAAGGGGACGAGGATGCCGCCGCCGAAGAGGACGATTCGGAGGAGGCCCGATCCGAACCCGTTGCCGGTCCCGCTGACGGGTCGCCGCAACCCGGTTCGCCGTGACCGCGTCCGCCGAACCGTGAGCCTCCCGCCATGCTGGCGATCATGAACAAGCAAGACCTGCTCGCGAAGTCGCTGAAGCTGCTCGATAAGAAACTGCCGCCGGCGGGCGTCCCGGAACCGCGTCCCGTTCTGGAAGAAGTTCTCTACGCGATCGTTCGGGAAGGCTACACGACCGAAGGCGCCAACGCGGCGTTCGCCAGGTTCAAAGGGACCTTTTTCGACTGGAACGAAGTGCGCGTGAGCACCGTGCCGGAGATCGCGGACGCCCTGAAGGGGGTTCCCGACGCCGGACGCAAGGCGCAACGGATCAGCGAGATTCTGCAATACGTCTTCGAAATGTATTACTCGTTCGACCTGACCGACCTCGACAAGAAGGGGTTGAAACAGGCGGCGAAGCAACTCGCCCGTTTCACGGGAATGACCGACTTTGCGGTCGCCTGGGTCATTCAGCGGTCGCTCGGCGGTCACGCCCTTCCGTTGGACGAACCGACGCTGCGCGTGATGCGACGCCTCGGCGTGATTGAAACTGAAGACGAAGATCTCGAGTCGATCCGGGGCACTCTGGAGCATGCGGTGGCCAAGTCGGCCGGACAGGCGTTCACGGATCGGATCGCGACCCTGGCCGCGACGGTCTGCCGCGAAGGAAAGCCGCGGTGCACGGATTGCCTGCTGAAATCGGATTGTCCGACGGGACAGGATCAAGGCCGTCGCCCGCCCGAACCCAAGCCGAAGCCCAAATCCCGATAGTTGATGAGCCTTCGCGTCCATGGACATTCGGATCCGTTGCCCGTTCTGCGAGACGAAACTCGTCGTCGGCGACGATTTGCTGGGGCATTCGGTCCGGTGCGAGGAGTGCGGAGACTCGTTTACGGTCGAAAATCCGACCAACGCTTCGTCCTCGGCACCGTCCTTGGAACCGCCCCGCCCGCGCCGTCGCCGCGAGTCGGAAGTTCCCCACGACGACGATGACGACGACCGGACCATCGACGGATACGCTTTCGACGACGACCGCCCCATCCGCCACAAAGCTCGCGTCAAACCGAACGCGATCGCGCCGATTGTCTTCGGCGCCGCATTGATGCTCACGATGCTGCTCGTGTCGGTCGGGCTGTTTTTCGTTTTCGGTTTCGGCTGGTCTACGGGCTCGACCCCTTTGCCGCCGGGGGCCAAGTTTCGAATCTCGAACGCGGGTTGGATTCCAAATCAGGGCTTTTCCATCGACGTCGAGACGGCGGACGCGCGTCCGCCCACGGGTCGATATCGCATTTGCTGGCGGACGACCGACGGACGTGGTTCCGGCCATTCGACGATGCGCATGCTGGCGTCGCAGCAGGCGCACATTGTCGCGGCGCCGCGTGCGCCGAACCAGTCGTACGAGATCTGGATCGAGAATGAACCGTCGACGGGCGCGAAGGTGTCGAACGTGTTTCTCCTGCCATAGTCGAATGGCCGGTAGCACGTTGGCCGGTGACGGACGAGTTTCCGTGCGTGGGAAATCGGAAAAATCCCTATCTTCTCGCGCTTGTGGAGCACGGCGCGGCCCGGTTAGAATTCTCATCATTCCTCCCCCCTCCACTCCCTACGGTTCATTGGGAACCGAGGAGCCTCTCCCGTGGCGCTCATCAACACCTTTCTGGATTCGATCGGTCAGGCGTTTTGTGAAAAGGGCCGTCGCGCGTTGATTGGTGAAATGGCCTACGGCGACGTGATGGCGGACGTGGCCCGCGTAGCCCTCGACTACCTCCGCAAGCATGGCCCCACCGAGGACATCCAGCATGCGCTCGAAGACGTGGCCTCGTGCGACGACGCGGCCTACCGCAAGCACCTCGACAAGATGATCGAGCGGCTGAGCCAGGTGCAGCCGGTCCCCTTCAAGGACGTCCTGGTGGATTATCTGCTGAGTCTGCCGGCGACGGTCAGGCAGATGTTCCGCCGGCCCTCGGATCCGTCGGGGCGGACAGGGGCGGATAAGCTCGAGTTCTACAAGCCCGAACAATTGCTGACCTACCTCCCGCCGCGGCGGTCGCATTTCCGCGCGGGCACCGCGCCGGAACACCTCGACAACTGGAAGCTCGCCGAGTTGCGCGGGCTGGGCGAATGCAGCGAAGTCTGGCTAGGGCAGGACACGTCTGACGCCGCGGAGGCCCCGGCCGCGCTGAAGTTTGCCATCGATCCGGAGACCGCCGCCCGGATCCGTTCGAACCAGGATCTGTTTGTGAAGGTATTCAACCTGAACGAGGTGAACGGGATCGTCCCGCTGCGCGCCGTTTATCTCGACAGCGAGTTGCCCTGCCTCGAATCCACGTTCGTGTACGGTTACGACCTGACGGGGCTGATGAACGAATGGAAGTGGCGGTTCGACGCGCCGAAACCGGAAGCCGCGATGAAGATCGTGCGCCGGCTCGCCGAGATCGTCGGCCGCGCACACGCACAGGGGATCGTGCACCGCGACCTGAAGCCTTCGAACGTGCTGGTACATCCCGGTGAGGGGGGTAAGTTTTCGTTGTGGATCACCGATTTCGGCTGGGGTCAGATCGAAGCCGAGCGCTCGCTGGAAATGGCACGGCACGGCGAGACGTCGAAGTGCGAGCAGTTGCGGCTGTCGTATCGCGGGGCGTATACGCCGCTCTACGCGTCTCCGCAGCAGCACAAGAACGAATCGACCGATACCCGCGACGATGTGCATGCGCTCGGAGTGATCTGGTATCAATTGTTGAAGCGGGACCCTCACGTGGCTGCGCCGGTCGGGGACGACTGGGCGGAGGAATTCTCGCGGTACGGTTTTACCCCGTCGCAGGCGAAGTTGCTGTCGGCGTGCGTGGCGACGCGTGCCGATCGCCGGCCGGGCGACGCGAAGGCGCTCGCGGACCTGTTGAAAGTCGAAGCGGTCTCGGCCGCCGCGATGACGCCGGCGGCGGAACCGGACGGTTCGAAGTTGATCTCGCTGACGAACCAGAGTACCGCCAGCCATAAGCCGGTGGTGACATTGCGCGGCAAGACGGTGGAGCCGGACGCCGCGGCCGCGGCCGCGGCGGCGTTGCTTGGCGGCGGCGGCATCGGCGGCAAGTATGGAACCCGACCGACCGTGCCTGGCACCGGCGGCAGCGGTTCCAAGAATTTTCCGGCTCTCCTCGAGAAGTCATCCGACGGCCGGCCTCGCCTAGTGCGCAATTCCCTCGGGATGACCTTCGTCTACATCCCGGCCGGGACCTTCAACATGGGCGCGACCGACGAGGAGGCAGGGCGCAAACAGCACGAGACGCCCCAGCATCCCGTTCGCATCACGCACGGGTTCTACCTGTCGATCCACCCGGTTACCCAGGGGCAATACGAGAAATTGAAAGGGAAGAACCCTTCGTTCTTCCACAAAGTGCAGGGCGGTGCCGGCGACCTGCCCGTCGATTCGGTGACCTGGCACGATGCGGAAAAGTTCTGCCAGAAATTGAGCCAGCTCGCGGACGAAACACTCGCCGAGCGGACGTATCGGCTCCCGACGGAAGCGGAGTGGGAATATGCCTGTCGGGCCGGGTCGACGACGCCGTACTGGTGCGGGGCGATGTTGTCGGCGAAGGAGGCGCACTTCAAATCGGCGGCCGGAGGGCAGGGCCAGCCGCACGCCGTCGGACGGTCCACGCCCAACTCCTGGGGCTTGCACGACATGCACGGCAACGTCGACGAGTGGTGCGGCGACTGGTACCACGAGTACTTCTATTTCGACAGCCCCGGCAACGACCCGATCGGACCGGGCAAGGGCGAGAAGAAAGTGGTGCGAGGCGGGAGTTGGGCGGACACCGCGGCCGATTGCCGCAGTGCCGCCCGCAAGGCGATGAACCCGAACCAGCCGTTCAATACGGTCGGGTTCCGCGTTTTGCTCGTTGCGAAGTGATCCGGCTTATTTCGCCTCGAAGTCCTTGGGAAGCCGACGCCACGCGCTGTGGATGTGGTTGGCCGGATTCTTCGCGCCGTCCGCCTGGAGGTTGAGGAACTCGATCACGAAGGTCGGCCCGTGGACGCGGTAGGTGTAGCCTTTCCCCGGCGTGGTATCGCCCGAGTAGGCGAAGTGGACCTTGTCCAAGCCGGCCGATTTGACCCGGGCGAGTTCCTCGGCGGCGGCGTCGGACGGGATCCGGTTCGCGTAGGCTTCGATTAGATTCCATAGCGTCTTCTTCTGAGCCTCCGTGAGTTTGGCGGCGGCGACGCCAACCGGGTTCCCGACATCAGCGTCGGCTTGCTTCTCCTTGATTTCCGGCAGCGCCTTCGCCTGCTTGGCCGCGGTGCGCTGTTCGTTCGAAAGGCTCTTTACCAGATCCCGCGCGAGGTCTTCGATCTCCGGCAGCGTCCGCAGACCCTTCTTGTCCCCGGACTTCACCTCGGCCGGGTTCGCTCCGAACATCAGCGGCGTCGCCGCGACCACCTGACCCTTGTCCAGCGTCATGTTGATCGACATATGGTGGCCTTCGAACCGCCACGCCCACAGCCCGGTAGCGGACGGTTCGCCGAAAACGCTTACGAAATACCAGTCCTTGTTGCGCACCATCGCGCTCTTCGGCCCCTCCAGTTCGAGAAGAATGCCTTCGAGGCTCATGATCGTCGTCGCCTGGTCGTAGCCTTTCGCGCTCAGGCCCGCCTTCAGGAGTTGCATCAAGGCGTCCTTCTGCCCGGCGTTCAGCTTTTCAAGCGGCACGCCCTTGCGAGTGGACGTCCGCGTCGCGTTGTCCTGCTGCGGCGTGAAGTACCACGTGGTGCGGTGCGGATCCTTCCAGTCGTACACGGCCTTCGCCCGCAGGTCCGCGGGCAGTGTGCCCAGGAAGGCATTCGCGGCATCTGCGAGCTTCGCGCCCGTCGGCTTCGCCGATTGGCCCACAAGACCCACGGCGGCGATCGCCAGGAGGGCGACGGCGAACATGAACGGACGACGCAAGCGATTCATGGCATGGCACCGAGGTGGAAAGGGGCGGGTAGGCAAGGATAGCGGAAAATCGTTGCGATTGAAAGTCCAGGCCGGGGGTTTGGCGCGGACGTGTCCGTGAACTACACTTCGGAACGGTCGAACTCGATCGCCGGGAGGGGGCGGGCCATGATGATGCTCTTGTTGGGCACACAAGTAATGCTGATGGGGATCGGCCTGTGGTGGATGGTCGCCAAGCGATTGAACTATGCCGGGTACGAGATTCGGACGCCCGCGAACTTCTTCATGGGCGTGATTCTGTTTTTTCAACTCCCGATGTGCTTCTTCATCGGTACGTCGGCGGGAGCGGCCGAGTCGATTCGCGCGATCGTGGCCGGACAAGGGGTGGTCGACGGTAAGAAACTGCATCAAAAATATTGGTGGATCGATCCGGCAGTGACCGGCGGGGCGGTGCTGCTGGCCGCCGGGATCGGACTGTTCACCGTTCGACCGGAGCGGTCCGACTTCCGGCCCCATGAAGCTCCGATCGGCGTCCGGGATTACGTTTATGACTTCAAACAGAAGGAAGCGGCGGCCAAACGGTGGGATCGCGAGGAAGACGCCTACGACGATCACGATTACGAGGATGAGCGGGACGAAGTGGTCCGATAACACTCCAACGCATGAAGCCCCGGTCCAGCCGGGGCTTCTTTTGGTCTAGCCAGTGAAATCGATTACTTGCGGTGGCGAATCTTGGCCCGCATCCGGCGTTTCTTGCGACCGACCTTCCGACGCCCCGTGCCCCGCCTGCGACCTGCCATATCGCGACTCCCACAATCCGATTCGGAAAATTCGAAGAACGTTATCCTAGACTGCGCGGCGGCCACTGGCAACCGCGCGGCCCCGATTCCCCGACTTCCTGAGACGGGTTTTACGTATTCGACAGGAACCATTCGCTGAAATCGTAGTTCAGACCATGCATGGCATCGCCGAGGTGAATGTCGACGATGCTGTCGGTGCCGGACAGGGTTCCTCCGAGGCTCCCGACGAAATCCGTGCCGTCGAGAAGGTCGTCGGGTTGGGTTTCGATCAAAGTGTAGGTGCCGGGGCGCAAGTTCTGGAAGGAGTAGTTGCCATCGGCGTCGGTCGTGGCCGTCAGGACGACCGTCTGTCCGAGATCGTTGACGCCCTGAAGCGTAATCGTGACCCCGAGAATGCCGACGTTGAAGTCGTCGCGGATGCCGTTCAGATCGTTATCGAGCCAGACGCTGCCGGAAATGCTGCCGGTGCCCCCGCTTGTGGTTCCGCCGCCGGTGCGCACGGCCCATTCCTCGAATCCGCCGTTGGCGGTGGCACCCGCGCGGGCTCCCAATCGCGAGTAGAGATACAGGAAATCGTTCTGGTCCGAATTCGCAAAAGCGGCATCCGGGACCAGCAGCGCCATGTCGCCTGAGCCACTTCCGGCATTCAACCGGGCATCCAGCAGAACAGTCACGTCGCCCGCGGCATCGAGGTCGAACACAGGAGCCAAGCCCGAAAGGGTCTTCGCGACCGCGTCGTAACCCGACAGATTCTCGACTCCGCTGGTGAAGATGCGAACGTCGTCGAGCGAAATCCGGGAGGCGGACGACTTCTGGTTCACATCCAGGAGAAACTCGCGATAGGCGATTCCGTTTTCCATGACCACGGGCACTTGGGAAAGCTTGACGTTGCGGGTGAACTGAGGGCTTTTGTTTTCGTCGAACTGCAGCGGCCGCGCGGAGGTATTGTAACCCTGTTCCGAACCGCCGCCCGAAGCCGCTCCCTGCAGGCGCACGAACGAGTGGATATGCCCGGTCCCTGTGGGCTGTGCGTCGACCTGTCGCACGATGGCGCCGTCGGCGACGAATGCCTCGGCATCGACCGTCGTGAGATCGACCAGTTGTGCCGGTACGAGCCGATCGTTGAGGTCTTCCATGTTCAGTGCGGAAAAACGAGCGCGGCGCATGAAATAGCTCCCCGGTTGAATGCCGAACGTCCTGATCGTAGTGGGGCGAACGATCGAAGCATGGGATCGAATTCGGACATGGTCAAACGGTCGCAATCGTTAGCGTCGTTCCGGCATTATCCAGAAAGGGAGTGGATCTTCATTCCGAAACGAATGTGATTCGGCGGGCTTTCAAAATAATTCATGTTCCGGTTAGATTGAATATGATTTGAGGCGAAATTCGACAGCCGATCCATAATCGGGTTCGCTGCTGAGGGGAAATCTCGTCCCTGAGAATCGTGCAATGCTGTCGGGAAATGCGTCAGCGAGCCGCATGCGTTCGTGATTTATTCGCACTCACCGCCGTGCTGCCATTTGTGAACAGCGGTCGATCACGCGGCCTCATGTCGGGACGAAGGACAGCCGAAGATAGAAATGCGGAGGCGAGTCTATTCGGCGGTCAAGGTGTAGCGATTGTAAAAATTTACGGGAAAAAGCGGTTGTCCTCGCCTTTTTATTCCTCACGAATTCCTCGACAGACCCGCATTCCTTTCCTATTTTAACTAGGATCAAATAGTCTCTCGTTTCGGGTTGCGCAAGAATCGCAACTAGCCGAGTTCCCTCCCTGAACGCGAACGCGAGGCGGATCCACGGAACGGAGTGTTGGCCGGGTTGATGGCCCAGCCCCGATTCGCTCCTTCTCATGGAGGTACTGGACATGCTGAAATCGCCCGCGTTTCTCGGCCGACTCTTTCGCACCCCTGCGGCGATCGAATCTCCTCGCATGCCCGTTGTTCTCGATAAATCCCCCGTACTCGTCGCCGAAGGTCTGACGCGCAGCTTCGGCTCAGGCGACACCAAAATGTACGCCCTCAAGGATGTCTCACTGGCGCTGCACCGCGGCGAACTCAACCTCCTGATGGGACCGAGCGGTAGCGGCAAGAGCACGCTCCTCGCCTGCCTCTCCGCCTTGCTCCGCCCCGACTCCGGCCGCGTGACCGCCCACGGGCGGGATGTCTGGAGCATGAACAACGCGCAGATGGAAGAGTTCCGCCTCAAACACTGCTCCTACATCTTCCAGGGCTATAACCTGTTCCCGGCATTCACGGCCCTGCAACAGTTGGAAGTCGTTCTCCAGTGGGGTGAAGGCCTCGGCCGTCGCGAGGCTCGCAAGCGGGCCGAACACGTGCTCGGCCAACTCGGGCTGTCCAATCGGATGCACCTGCGCCCGGCGGCCCTCTCCGGCGGCGAGAAGCAGCGCGTGGCCATTGCCCGTGCCCTCGTCAAGAACCCCTCCTTCATCTTCGCCGACGAACCGACCAGCGCTCTCGACTGGGACAACGGCCAGCAAGTCATGGACCTTCTGAAAGAGTGTGCCAAACTCCGCGGCGCGATGGTCCTCGTCGTCGCCCACGATCATCGCCTCGAGAGCTATGCCGATCGGATCATTCGCATGGCCGATGGTCAACTCGTCCGGAACGCATCGCCCGATTCGCCGAAACGTCCCGAACCGCGTAAGAACCAAACCCGAGTGCGCATCAACGAGTTTGAGTTTGCCAACGTCTGAGGTGGCTCGGTCGACGTCGCGCTCCCTCCAGCCTGGCGGGAGGCGACTTCGACCTTGGCGCACATCGGATGACAGTCATCCATTCGGTACATGTCCTTTCCGCCCCCCAGAAGAACTTGTCATCCTACCGTTCGGGAACCGCCCGAATGCTGCCCGCCGCGCATGTGCCACTCGGCCTCGCCGGTGCCGCCGAGCATGGCGTCGTAGTTCTTCAAGACGTTGAACCCGCCCGGCAGCCGGTACGCGATCACGCGCGGCCCGAAGTCGAGCGTGACGATCAGTTCGACGTACCCGTTGGCGAGTTTGAGGTTGTTCTTCCATCCGCGATATTCGACGACTTCCACGATGACGCTTCGCAGAGGAATGGGGAAGGACGTTATGTGTTTAGCCGCGAGGCATCGGAGTGCGGAATGCGGAGTGAAAACCCCCGTCCGTTTAGCCGCGAGGCGGAGTCTTCGGAACCGAGCGCGGTACGATGGCGGGAGAGGGAGGGCACGGCGATGACCGAGGCGGAATGGCTGGCGTGCGAGGATCCTCAGAGACTCGGTGAGTTTACTCGCGGTCGAGTCGATCCGCAACGGTTTCGTTGGCTGGCTGTGGAATGGAGCCGACGTGCAATCGACCTTCTCAACGAATGGGACGCGAATTACATCGAAGCCTACGCCTGTTGGGTCGAAAACAACGGGCCTCATCCACGATATGTCTGCGAAGTTCGACCATTCGACTACATGGACCGGCCTACGAAAGTTCTCGCATGGGCCAGGCGGTGTTCGGACGAACTCAGACGAGATAATCCAATGACTGCATCAATCTCTGCGGCCCTGTCGGCCATTCACGATTGTCCTTTCATTGAATGGGATGGTTCCAAGTTCGTTGACACACGCAACGCAACGGAGAGAGAAATTCAGAATAATTCAAAGGATGGGTTCGATAGTCAAGGGGATATGTTTTGGACGAGGCAACAGTATTACGACGACGTTATGGGTCGTCGCTTCTGCTCGCAATTCCGCGATGTGACTGGCAATCCCTTCCGCCCCGTCGCGTTCGATCCCGCGTGGCGCACATCCACGGCCCTCGTCATCGCCCAGGGCATCTACGACGACCGCGCCTTCAACCGCCTGCCCATTCTCGCCGACGCCCTGCAAGACGCCGGCTGCGAGAACTGCGACATCCTGAGCCACCTGCGCGGCGAGGGACCGCACGTGAAGGGCTGCTGGGCGCTCGATCTGGTGCTGGGGAAGGAGTAGGTGACGCGCTCGGCTCCGAAGACTGCGCCTCGCCGCTAAACGTTGGGTGGTTTTCACTTCGCATTCCGCACTATAATCACCCCCATGACGCCGATCACGCGAGAGATGCTCCGCGATTACATCGACGAGGCCCTGCCCGACGCCGAGCTGCCGCTCGTCGAGAAGGCCCTGCGCGACCGGGCCGACGTGCAGGCCATGTTCAAGCAGATCCGCGAGGAACTCGACCGCGGCGAACACTCCATCGGCGCCATCTGGCGGCGAGAACGGCTCTCCTGCGCCACCCGCGAACAGCTCGGCGGCTACCTCCTCGATGCCCTCGACACGGACCTGCACGATTACATCGCCTTCCACCTGAAGACGGTCGGCTGCCCGCACTGCCAGGCGAACCTCGACGACCTGACGAAGCGCAAGGCCGAGGCCGAGGAACCGGTCCGGAAGCGCCGGCAGAAGATCGTGAAGTCGACCGCCGGTCTGTTGAAGAACGCGCTCGGTTCGTAATCCCGCCCTCCGAGATTTCCCCGCCGTGCATTTGCTCGCTCAAGTCGATTTCGACGAGGCCGTCCTCGCACTCCGCAAGCTCGATGTCGAATCGCTCCTGTTGCCGTTTCTGCTGCAACTGGCGCTGATTCTGCTGGCGGCTCGCGCCTTCGGGGTGCTGGCCCGACGGGTCGGGCAACCGTCGGTGATCGGCGAGATCATCGCCGGCATCGTGCTGGGGCCGACCGTGCTCGGCGCGATCGCGCCGGAAGTCTTCCGCTGGTTCTTCCACCCAAGCATGGAAGACGTGCCGGACGTTCTGTCGCGGGCGACCTTCTCGAAGATCTTCACCGTCCTGTCGCAGATCGGGCTGATCTTCCTTCTGTTCCTCATTGGCTTGGAATTCGACTTCGCACACGTGACCGTGAAGCTCGGCCCGGCATTCCTGATCTGCATGGTGGGGATCGCCGTGCCGTTCGCCATCGGCTTTCTGCTGGCGCCGGTGCTTCACCCACACTTGGAGCCGCACCCGGAGAAGGGAGTCGTGCCGCTGTTCGGGATGCGCGTGTTCCTTGCGACGGCGCTGTGCATCACGGCGCTGCCGGTGCTCGGGCGGATGCTCCTCGAGATGGGCATCCAGCGGACGAAGCTGGCGGCGACGGTGATCGCGGCGGCGGCGCTCGGCGACGCCGTCGGCTGGATCCTGCTCGCGACCGTCTCCTCGATGGCGAAGGCGAAATTCGAAGTCTCAGACACGCTGCGGATGTTCGGCCTGACCGTCGGCTTCTTCGCGGGGATGTTCTTCCTCGTGCGGCCGCTCGCCATCCGCTACTTCCGTTCCGCGTTGGCGGCAAACGGCGACCAGCTCAGCTTGAATGCGATGACGGCGCTCGTCGTGACTCTCCTGCTCGCGGCCATCGCCACGAACCTCATCGGCATCTTCGCGATCTTCGGGGCGTTCGCGCTCGGGGCCGTACTCTCGGACCAAGAGAAATTCCGCGAAGCCGTCAGCAGCCGGATGAGCGATTTCACCAACGCGTTCTTCCTGCCGATCTTCTTCACATATACCGGCCTGCGCACCGACATCGGCGCGCTGAACAGCCTGAACCACTGGATCATCTGCGCGGCGGTGCTCCTCGCCGCGATCGTGGGCAAGCTCGGCGGATGCAGCTTCGCCGCCCGCATCGCCGGATTTTCTTGGAAAGAATCCGGCATCATCGGGGCCTTCATGAACACGCGCGGCCTGATGGAACTGATCGTCATCAACGTGGGCTACGACCTCGGTGTCATTCCCAAGAGCCTGTTCGGCATGCTTGTCATCATGGCGGTCGTCACGACGTGCATGGCGTCGCCGATCGTCCTGCGGCTGCGGCACGGGACGGAGTTGGACGAACCGCTGCGGCAAGCCGGATTTGGATCGCCGGCAAAATCCACGTAATCGTTCAAGTTTCCCGCGCCGGCATCCGATTACTCCGATGCCATGCGTTGCGCCGTATTCGTCCTCCTGCTGCCGCTCGCCGGCTGTGCGGACTTCGCGTCCGTGCGCCGCGCGCCGCCGCTGCCCGCGCCCGCGCCGCCGGACATGGCCGCGTACCGCATCGGTTGCCCGGACATCCTCGAAGTCGGCTTCGCCGAGAAGCCGGCATGGGATTGCCTGGTGGCAGTGGACGTGGATGGCTGCGCGGCGTTGGGCGAAGCGGGCCGCGTGCCGGTGCTGGGGCTGACCACGACCGAGGCGCGCACCGCGATCGCAGAGGCGACGGGCCTATCGCCGGACGGCGTGCTCGTCGTTGTCGCCGTACCGCGATCGGGGAAGGTGTTCATCACGGGGCCGGAGAACAAGCGGATTCGCGCCGTGGCGTATCCGGGTCCGACGCCGGTGCTGGACTTCCTGCAACTCGCCGGCGCGATCCAGCCGAAGGAATCGAAGCTCAACGACGTGTACGTTGTGCGGCCCAACGTCGCGGCCGACGGCGCGCCGAAGGTCTTCCACGTGGATGTCGAGGCCGTGCTGCTGGATGGCGATCCGACGACGAACGTGCTGGTGGAATCGTCCGATCACGTTTATGTCGGCGAGACGCGCCGCGCGAGTTTTTCCCGGCTGTTGCCGGAGTGGTTTCGGCCGATCTACCGCAAGCTCGTCGGCCTGATGCCGAGCTGGGAGTGAAACCCGATTGTCATTTCCGCCCGTGCCGGGTAGCATCGGCCCTCACGATTCGGAGTGGCCCGCGTGTACAAGACGTTCGCGATCGGTTTCCTGAAATACGTCGTCGGCTTCGGTCTGCTTGCGTTCGTCATCCATTCCAACTGGGAGCCGAGCGCGGGCAGTCCGGGCATTCGCAATCTCCTCCAGCAGCGCCCGAACTACGACCTGCTGGGGGCGATCGTGATCCTCACGGCCATCACGGTCTCGTGCCAGATCACGCGGTGGTACCTGCTGGCCTGCGCGCTGGACCTGCCGTTCCGACTGTCGGACGCCTTCCGCCTCGGCATGGTGGGGTACTACTACAACATCGTGCTCCCCGGCGCGGTCGGCGGCGACTTCCTCAAAGCCTACTTCATGTACCGCGAGCACCCGGAACGCCGCGCCGCCGCCGTCGCCACCGTCGTCGTCGACCGCATGCTCGGCCTCTTCGGTCTCCTCCTCTTTGCCGCCCTCTTCGGCGGCGCGTTCTGGCTCCTCGGCGATCCCCGCGTCGTCGGCAACGGCTACCTCGAAAAGATCATCGCCATCAGCGCCGGGCTGGTCCTCGCCGCCGTCGCCGGCTGGGTCGTCCTCGGCCTCCTCCCGCCCGCGCGCAGCACGTCCTTCGAGAACGCCCTGCGCGGCCTGAAGTGGGTCGGACCCACACTCGCCGACCTCTGGGCCGCCGCCGCGATGTTCCGCCAACGGCCCAAGTTCCTCTACCTCACCATCCCCATCACCGCCTTCGCGCAGACGATCATGATCGTCTACCTGCACCTCGCCGTGCGCGTCTTCCCCGGCCCGGAGATCGGCACCTTCGCCGAGCACTGCATCATCGGCCCGATCGGCTACATCGCGCAGGCCTTCTTCCCGGCCCCCGGCGGCGTCGGCGGCGCGGAGGCGATCTTCGGCTATCTCTACACGTTGATCGGCCGGCCGGAGCAGGCCGCCGTCATCGGTCGACTCACCATGCGCGTCGCCGAGATCGGCCTCGGCGTGCTCGGCTACATCGTCTACCTCTCCATGAAGGCCGAACTGCCGATTCCGGAACCGGAAACGGGCGAGCAAAAAATTGCATCGGCCCCGACGGCGGAGTAAATTGAGTGGCATCGTTTCGCCCGGACGGGGAAGCCATGTCCGCACCGGTTACATGTCCGAGTTGCCGTTCCGCCGTTTCGATCCCGGCCGACCATGCCGAACCGACGATCCGCTGCGGCATCTGCTGGGCCGAGGTCGCGGTGGGGGCACGGGTGACCGCGCCGGCCAAACCGGTCGTCGCGCCGCCGCCGCCCGCGCCTGTCGTCGCGGTGGCGACAAAATCCGTTCCGGAACTGCCGGGCAGGCCGCTTCCCGGCATGGTGAAACTGGAGGAACGGATGCGGCAGGCCGCAGCCCGCATCGCGCCCCCGCCCGCACCCGCCGCGCCCGTTCGCGCCGCCGTCGTCGCCAAACCGGCACTGCCGCTCGTCGAAATCGCGCCCGCAGTCGCCACCGTCGCGCCCGCGATCGTCGAACCGATGCCGATCGCCGAACTCTCCGAAGACGACGACCGCCCGGCGCGGCCGTCGCGCACGCGCGGCTCCCGACGCCGCGAACGCGAAGACCACGATGACGACTTCGACCGCACTCGCCGTCGACACCGCGAAACGCCGAAGGGAAACCCGCTCCCGCTGATTCTCGGCATCGTCGGCACGATCCTGCTGCTCGTCGGCGGCGTCTATCTGATCGCCCGCGCGACGCGGGGCACCTCGGATCGCGATATCGTGCCGATCGCAGCGGACGGCAACAATCCGCCCGTGCAATTCAACCTGCCGAACATGGACCCGAACCCGGCGCCCGCACCCGCGCCCCCGGTCGGGTTCAATCCCTTTCCCAATATGCCGAACCGGCCGGCGCCGGCTCCCCGGCCGCAAGACAAGTTCCCCGACCTCGTCGTCCAGAACGGCGATGGATTTTCGGCCAAGTGCTTTGCCCAGAAGATCGAAACCCCGTTCACGACCTTCAACCTCTACGACGACGCGTATCTCATCGCCCATGCCCGCGGGAAGCGGCTCGCCAGCAACAGCTTCCCGCCGGTCGCGTCGATCGAAGTGACGACGGCGGACGTTCCCAAGGAGGTGACTCCCGACCTGAAGCGGATGGTCGCCGAGACGGTTTTTCGCCGAGGCGAGGTCCAGCCGGTCAAGTTCGCAGGCCACGACGGATTCGAAATCGTCGACGACTTCGCCGGGCGGAAAACAAAAATCCGAGCCGTGCAGGTCGGCTGCCGGATCTTCCTGGTGAAATTCACGATCAACGGTTCCTTCGGTGACGCCGCGGCGGCGGAGAAGGCCCAGAACGAGTTCTTCGACAGCTTCACGATCACCTTCGACGCCAACACGCCGCCGCCTGCGGCGGGCGCGGGACTCGTCCCGAGAAACCGACTACCGGTGCCCAGGCCGCCGACGCCGCCGAAACTGCCGCGTCCAAAGCTTCCCGGTCAACCGTGATGGACATTCGCCCTTCACTCGATTCTTCTAAGACCTAGAAAACACGATCGCATTGTCCTCCATGGAAGGCCCCGAATGTCGGCGCGATTCACCGTCCTCGCCAGCGGCAGTTCCGGCAATTCCGCGTTCCTCGCGCATCGCGGGTTCGGGTTGCTCGTCGATTGCGGCATCGGCCCGCGTTCCCTCTCCGATCGCCTCCTCGCCGCCGGCGCCAAATGGTCCGACGTTTCTGCGGTCGTGCTCACGCACACCCACGGCGACCACTGGAATCGTCTCACGTTCGCGCGGATGCTCCGCGAGCGCGTCGCCCTCGTCCTCCACGAAGACCACGCCAGCCACCTCGCCGTCGCGTCGGACGAATTCCCAGCGCTTGCCAAGGCCGGCCTCGTCCGCACCTTCCGCGCCCGCGATCCTATCGCCTTCGCGCCCGGCCTCACCGCCTGGCCAGTCCGCGTACCCCACGACAGCGAACCCACCTTCGCCTTCCGCTTCGATGGCCGCGACGAATCCGGAACCCGCGGCTGGTCGCTCGGCTACGCGTCGGACCTGGGTCGACCGACCGACGAACTGACCCGAGCGTTTCGCGATACCGACGTGCTCGCTATCGAGTTCAACCACGATGTGGATCTGCAGCGGCGCAGCCACCGCTCAGCCGACCTGATCGCGCGCGTCCTCGGCGATCACGGCCACCTCTCGAACCGTCAGGCCGGGGAATTCGTCGGACAACTCAACCGCGAGCGCGCAGTGCCGCTGCGGGCCGTGTTCCAGTTGCATCTCAGTCGGGAGTGCAACACCCAGGAGCTGGCGCGGGTGGCCGGCACGGAGGCGACTCGCGGCTCGTCGTTCAAGCCGAAACTGGTCACCGCGCGGCAGGACATGCCTTCTGAACCGTTCACGATCGAAACCCGTTCCTGGAAGGGGGCGGCGTCGACGGCTCTCGACGCCGCCGTGCCGTTTCAGCCCGCGCTGCCCGGTCTGGTCTGATGAGGCCTTGAGAACGGAATGGCAAAGTCGTAAATCAATATGGTGGGCACCCGTAGCTCAACTGGACAGAGCATCGGTCTTCGGAACCGAGGGTTGGGGGTTCGAATCCCTCCGGGTGTAATAGAAAAAGGTTCGTGACGGCGGACTTCGGCCGTGCACCAAGCCTCCGGGCCGTCCCGGAGGTTTTCCGTTTCCGGTCCGTGCGTAGATTGCTCTTCGCCGCGATATTCGAGACCGACAACTGGTCCGATTCCTCGACACCGGGTAGACGATCGCGGCCCAGTCGTTGCCGAATGCCTGTTCCTGCTGCTGGCCACCGTTCGTTTCGACGCCCTTGTTTTGTCAATTTCTTGTGCGATACCGAATTAACTCATGATGAGTGTTCGACTACCCGACGCTCCGGCCGATGGTCCTGCTGTTCGATGAGTTCGACGCGGTCAGGAACATACGGTCGCCAAAGAGCACGTCGAGTTGAAACGAGTGGCCAGCAGTCAGTCTGCCCCCATTCCGCACCGCGGATCTTTTGGGGCGGCGATGGGCTGCAACTGTGAGCTGTAACGAACTGGCACGTGCCGGATAACCGACGGCTCCACCACTACTGTGCCTGCTTATCGTCGCGGAGGAGTTGGAGGTAGGGCGTAGAGGTCTTCGCAGCCGACGGCGAGGATCCCCTAGGCGAGAAGCACGTGATGGAGATTTGACCGCCGATGGATCGAGCTGTTAAAACGGCTCGGTAGGCCAATATTTGACGTTGAAATGGATGATCCGGAATTTGGGTAGTATCGCCTTATCCGAGCATTGTACGGCATCACTACCGGCTTTCCCCTGTTTCAGCCACACCGCCGAATAAGGGAAATGTCTTGGAATTCAAGGCATTTTACGGAGTGGGCGCTACTGGACTTGAACCAGTGACCCCTACAATGTCAAGCCGCCAATCGGCGGTGCCTTGCCAAGCGTTTTTAGCCTAGAAAACAAGGGGAGTACAAGCATCATACCCGAAGAAACCGCCATTGCAATACCGTAAAACGATTGCGAATAAACGCCTTGAATTCCAGTAGTCGCGAAAGTAACCCGGTAGTGCTACCGGGAAACGCTACGCACCACTCTGCGAACGAATGTCCCGTTTTGAAATACCGCAACTGTGCCGACGCGCTCCGGTCACCGGAATTCCTCAAGAACGTGGAACGGGCATTCCAAGCCGAACTCGACAACATCAAGAAGGGCATCGAGGTGAAGGCGGCGGCGGATCAGCGGCGGCTGTGACGCTTACCCCGCATATTTCACGCAGCTATCGACGTTGACTTTCTACTGTGGCGATTCTGTTTCCGAGCCTGTTTTGCCCGGGCGAGGTCGCCCCGCGCGACACCGCCCCCTTTCCCCCATCCGGTGGACGGGCGGTGCGAGGCTCGGGCTGGCCACCCGTCAGGGCTCGCCGGCGACCCGCACCACCCGCAACCGGGCGGCCACCGACGCGAACAGCTCGGCCCACGGATAACCGCACGACATTCGCACCGACCAGCGACGCACCGACTTCCCCACCCACGCCCCCACCTTGAACAGCTTCAGCCGGATCGTCTGCACCGTCGCCGTCGCGTGATCGGTGCCGGCTAGGCCGACGCGTCGCAGGTGCGACACCAACACGTACGCCGCCGCCGCCAGCAAGACCCGGAACTGGTTGGCCACGAACTTGTGACAACTGGTGCGGTCGGCGAAGAGCATCAGCTGCTGCTCCTTGATCCGGTTCTCGGCTTCGCCGCGTTGACAGTAGAAGTCCTCGTAGAGGTGCCGCGCATCGCCGGCGAGATTGGTCACGACGTAGCGCGGGTTGGCCTTGCCCTCGTCGCCGCCGGGCAGGTGCTCGGCCTTGCCGATGACGCGGCGGGCGCGGTCCCAACCCTTGGCCGCGTACGCGAACTCGGCGAAGACGCGGTGCGCCTGGCGGTCCGCGAGGAACGCTTCCTTCGCTTGCTGCCGGGCCGGCGCCAGGCGCTCTTCGAGCTTGGAATTCCGGGCCAATCCGACGATGTAGTTCACGTCGTGGTTGTCGCACCAGCGGAGCATCCGCCAGCGGCAGAAGCCGCTGTCGGCGCGCACCACGATCCGCACGTTCGGCCACGACTGACGTAGCCTTGTCACCAGCCACTTCAGGATCGCGCGGCTGTGCTTGGCCCCGTCAATCTTCGAGGGCCGCAGGTAGGCGCAGAGCAAATGGTCGCCGGCGAAGACGTACAGCGGCAGGAAGCAGTACGCATCGTAGTAGCCGTGGAAGAAGCGTTGTTCCTGGTGGCCGTGGACCGGGTCGTCGGTGGCGTCGAAGTCGAGCACGACTTCCTCCGGCGGCGTGGCGTGGGCCGCGAGGAACATGTCGACGAGCGCGTTGGCGATCCGCACCAGCGACGCCTTCGTGACGCGGTTCTCGAGCCGGCAGAGCGTCGGGGGCGAGGCGAGGGTGGCGTCGCCGTCGACTTCGGGGTGTTCGGTGGCGAGTTGCCAGAGGGGGTCGTCGCGGAGGTGTTGGTGGTCGTTGAGGTCTTCGCAGCCGGCGGCGAGGGCGAAGATCCGCTGGGCGAGCAGCCCGCGTTGGGGGTGGGTGATGAGGGCGGGGTTCCGCGGATCGGGGAGGGCGTCGTCGAGGGCATCGACGAGACCGATTTGTTTGTCGGCCTCTCGGAGCAGAAGGGCGCCGGCGTCGGAGGTGATCTGTCCGCCGGAGAAGTCGGCGTGGATTTCGCGTCGGCCGAGACTGGAAAACGGCACGGCGGTTGTGGTACACTCTGTCATCGCGACGGCTCCGGCGTGGGAAAGAGGGTTGGTGTGGTAACCTGCTCTTGTACCAACACTTGAGCCGTCGCGCTATTCTGACTCACTCAATTAGCATGAAAGATCCGGGCTAGGATCAACATCGCGGGTCGCATTGATTTTATTCGAATCAGGAAGTCCGGGACGTATTCGTGCGTTTGACCGTTGTCGAAGTACGGGATGGCGAAGCCGAGGCCGGCGTTCTTCACGAATGCCTCGACCCTTTCGTGCGTGTCGATGGAGTACCGCCTCTCCGGATCACTCGGGAGAACCGCATGGATACCCGTCGGTTCGGAAATCCGAATCGCGAACAGACTCGACGCCATCGGTGGGATTCGTGCCCGTGGAGCGGACTTCTTCTCACATCTATTTCCGAAGCGGGACGATTCCGTCGTGCGGAAAATGGATCGGGTCGGTCGAACGACATTTACGAGTGCGAGCGGTCAATACTGGGCCGTCGCGGATCTCTTTGTGAGCGAGCATCACTACATCGCGCATGTCGACGAATCGGGGAGATTCCGATTCGAACACGTTCCGGACGGCGAATACGAACTGGTGGCTTGGCACCCGAACTGGCACGTCGCCGGTCATGAACTGGATCCGGAAACCGGCGTCGTCGCGCGACAGTCGTACGCGCCGCCGGTCGAGTCCCGCGCGGTCGTGCGTGTCACGGCCGGCTCGACGACGAACACGAAAATCGCCTTCTCCACGGCCAACTTCCAACCGTGAATTCTTTCCCCTCACCAGTCATGTCCTAACCGACGAACACGCCGCCGAAGAATTCCGGATCGGAAGCGTAGAAATCGTCCAGCGTCGACAAATTCGTGCCGCTGAAGATCCGCACTCGCGCAGCGCCCGTGACTCCGGGTGCCGTCACGATGTCGGCCCGGCCGTCGCCGTTCACGTCCTGTGTGGAGACCCGGACGCCGCCCGAGAATGTCGGCTCGTAGGCGAAGAAGCTGCGGATCGCGTTGCCGGTCTTGCCGTCGAAGACCTGCACGTGCGGCCCGCCGCCGGCGTCCGCGCACGAAACGATATCCGGCGTGCCGTCGCCGTTGACATCGCCGGCCGCCACGAAGACGCCACCAGTAAAGGATTGCGCGTACGGAACGATCTCGCGAATGATCGCGTTCGGATTGCCGGCCGAGAAGATGCGGAGCGAAGTCTCGACGCCGGCACCCGCGGTCGCGAGGATGTCGGCCTTGCCGTCGCCATCGAAGTCGGCCACGGCCACGCGGACGCCGCCGCGCTGGGCGGAATCGAATGCGAAGAAGTCCGAGATCGTCGCGCCAGTTTGGAAATCGATCACGCGGACGCGCGGTCCGCCGCCGAAATCTGTGCCGGTGACGAGATCGTTGCGACCGTCGCCGTTCACGTCGCCAATCGCGACGAACAGGCCGCCCGTGAACGTCGGCTCGTAGACGAACGCGTTGTAGATTTCGTGCCCGTCGATTCCGCTGAAAGCGCGGATGCGCGGGCCGCCGCCGACGCCGATACCGGTCACGATGTCCGGCGTGCCGTCGCCATCCACATCTCCGGTCGCCACGCGGACGCCACCGGTGAATTCGGTCTCGTAGGCCATGAAGCGGAGCCGTTCGCCGCCGGTCGCGAAGTCGAATACACGCACGAGTGGGTCGGCCCCCGCCCCGTTAGCCGTCACGACGAACGCAGGAGTCGTCGGGTCGCCCGTCGTGACGGTGAACGCCGGAGACATCGGCACGTCCGACCGGTTGCCCCCCGGCACGCCGGGCGGCGGTGTCGTGCCGAGGAAGTCGCGCTTCGTCGGATCGATGACGTACTCGCCGAAGTTGAACGGCCCGCGGATCGGCTGCGGCATTAGGATGATGTTGTCGAAACGATCGTTGCCCACCGTTGGCGGCAGGCCGTTCGGATCGGCATTGTGTTCCAGGCCATCGATGAATCCGGCCGGCTGCGTCACTTCGACCACCGAGTAAAGCCCCGGCGGCATGATCGGGAATTCCCAGCGCCCGAGCGAGTTCGTGAACACGGTCATTCCGCCCGGCAGGTCGGCGTCCGTCAGCGGCCGCGCGAGCACTGTGCCCGCGAAGGCCGTGCCTGAGATGCGGATCGGCACGCCGGCGATGCCCAACTCGCCGGGGTCCTTCACGCCGTTGCGATTCGCGTCCACATAGACGAAACCGAACGGATCGGCCGGGAGGAGTTCGCCGAAGTTGTACTCCGTCGCGAACGTCCCCGGCGTCAGCGTCAGATTCAGTTCGTCATTCGTCGGCGTCGTGCCGCCAAGACTGCCCGGCGTTTCGAGGCCGTCGTAATAGAAGCCGGTCGGTTGCGTTTCGAGGACGCGGTAGTCGCCTTCGAGCAGTCCATCGAAGCTGTAGGAGCCGTCGGTGTTCGTCGTCAGCGTGCGGTTGATGGCGTTCCCGCGAACGTCGGTGCCGACGAGTGTGACCGGCGTGCCGCCGATGCCGGTCTCACCGGGCGCGTTGCCGCGGACGCCATCGACCGAGAAGTCGCGATAGACGAAGCCCGAGATTCCGCCCGTGACTTCGGCGAAGTCGATCCCGGTCAGACCGAGCGGCGGCACGTTCACGAGTTGATCGTTCGGCGAGCTGCTTCCGTAACCGATTGGTTGGAGTTCGCGAACCGTGTACGATCCCGGCGGGAATCCGCGAATGAGGTACGTGCCATCCGGGCCGGTCGTCGTCGTTCGGATGACGGCGCCCTTCGAATCGATCAGTTGAATCGTCTCGCCCGGTAGCGGAGTTTCGCCCAGATCGAGCTTGCCGTCGCGATCGAGATCGACGAAGACCGTGCCCGCGACGAATGGCCCGAGTTCGCCGAAGTCGTTGTTGATCGACGCCTCGCCGGACGCGAGAACGATGCCGGTGATCACGTCGTTTCCGGCCGTGCCGACAGGGTTGCCGTTCACGGTCCCGGCGGAATCGAGGCCATCGGCGGTGTTCGGTGGCTGCGTCGTTTCCGTCACAGTATAAGTGCCGGGCAGGAGGCCGCCGAACGTGTAGTCGCCGTTCGCGTCGGTCGTCGTCACGCGCGTGATCGAGTTGCCGAGGACGTCCGTCCCGGTCAGTGTGACCGTGACGCCGGCGTAGCCCGGTTCGTTCGGGCCACGCAGGCCTTCGTTGCTGTCGTCGCGGAAGACCGAGCCGCTCACGCTCGACGTGCCGCGAACGCCGAAGTCGACGTCGGTGCGATTCTGGCCTTGGGTCAAACTCGCGGCCGTCCGGAGGTCCGGCGTGCCGTCGAGATCGTATGTCGGCTGAGTGCCCGCTGGCAGGCCGGCCGTGACGCTGACCTTGTACGAACCGGCCGGCAAGTTCGGGAAGTTGTAGACGCCGTTCGCACCGGTCGTCGCCGTGAAGAGCCCATCGTCCACGGTTCCGAAGACGCCATCGACGCCGGCGAAGTTGACGACCACCGTCGCGCCGGGCACGCCCGGTTCGTCCGCATCCTGCTGGCCGTCGGCATCGAAGTCTTCCCAAACGCGATCGCCGAGCGAGCCGGTGCCGCGATAGCCGAAGTCGGCATCGAGGCGATTCGGATTGATCGCGCCGAGCGTCACGTTCGTCGTGTGTGGCGTCGCGATTCCATCGAGATCGGAGATCGGCACGAAGCCCGGCGGCAGCGTCGTCGGATCGACGGTCGCGACGAACTTCCCAAGAGGGAGATCACCGATGGAATAATTGCCCTTCGCATCAGTCGTCGTCGTGTAAACGACGTCGTCGATTCCGCCGGCTACGCCGTCGAAGCCGAGCCAGGTGACGGTGACTTTCGCCCCCGCGATGCCCGGCTCGATCTTGTTCTGGACGCCGTCGCCATTGAAATCGAAGAAGACCAAATCGCCGAGGCTGCCGAGTCCGCGATAGCCGAAGTCGGCATCGAGGCGATCCGCGCCGGAGGTCGCCGTCAGCTTCGTCGTGTTCGGCGTCGCCGTGCCGTCGAGGTCGGCCGTCGGCACAGTGAGCCCGTTCGGGATATTCGAAACATCGACTCGATAATTGCCGGGCGCCAGGTTCGGGAAAAGATACTTACCGTTCGCGTCGGTCGTGGCGCTGGCCGTCGTATCGTCCTTCGTGCCGAAGAGTCCGTCCGGGCCAGCGTATTTCAAAGTGACGGTCGCGCCCGGAATGCCCGGTTCGCCGGTGCCGGCTTGCGTGCCGTCGCCGTTCGCGTCGAAGTATACGGTGTCACCGATGCTCAGCGGGACGTACAGCCCCGCGTCGAGCGTCGCGTTCGTCTCGGCGGTCGCGAGCGCCACCGTCGCCGTGATACCCGTCGAAGGATCAGCATCGCTATCGGCCGCGTCGTTGGTCTTCTGGTCCTTCGCGGTGATGGCGTACTTCGCCGGCGAAACAAATTCGACTTTGTAGTTACCCGCGGCGAGGCCCGGGAAGTTGTACGTTCCCCCGCCGGCCGAATTTGTCGTAGCGAGCTTGTTCCCAGCCGCGTCGAGCAGATTTACGGTCACGCCGTCGATGCCCGGTTCGGCCGCGTCTTGTACGCCGTTGCCGTTGAGGTCTTCGAATACGAAGTCGCCCAGTAGGGCCGTGCCCCGGAAGCCGAAGTCCACGTCGCGGCGGTTCTCGTTCAAATCGAGCAGGAACGTGGCCGTGTTCGCGGTCGGCGTGCCGTCCAGGTCGAACGTCTGCGCGGTGTAGATCGCGGGCACGTTCGTAACCGTCGCCGTGTAATTCGGCAGCGGGTTGCCCCGTCCGGCGACGCTGACCGGCAGGCCGTCGAGGAGGTATTTGCCGTTGCCGTCCGTCGTCGTGACGAAGGTGATGTTGTCGTTCGTGGTGCTAAGGTCGCCGTCCGCCCCGCCGAAGACGAGCGTGACGGTCACGCCCGCGATGCCCGGCTCCGCGAACGTCGGCGTGCCGTCGTTGTTCACGTCGTACCAGACGAAATCGCCGACCGACGCCGTGCCCTTGTAGCCGAAGTCCACGGTCTGATTACTTTCGCCGGTCACCAGTGACACTAGGGCCACGTTCGCGGTGGTCGTACCATCGAGGTCGAACGTCGGCAGCAGATTCGCGGGAATCGTGAGTCTATCGACGTTCACCTGGAACGTCCCGTTCGGCAGATCGGTGAACTGGTACTTCCCGTTCGCGTCGGTCACGGTCGTTAGCGTTGCGTCGTCGCCGCCGCCGAGGACGCCGTCCTGGCCGTACCAGGTCAAGTTCACGGTCGCGTTCGGGATGCCTGGCTCGTTCGCGTCTTGCACGCCGTCGCCGTTGAGATCGACCCAGACGTAATCGCCGAGCTTCGCCGTGCCGCGGTAGCCGAAGTCCACGTCGGTGCGGTTCTCGTTCAACGCGAGCGCGAAGAGGGCCGTGTTCCCGCTGAACAAGCCGTCGAGATCGAATGTCTGCACGTTCAGATCGTTCGGCAGCGTCGTCACGTCCACGCTCGCGCGGTACTGACCCACGGGCAAGTTCGTCACGGTCCACAGGCCGTTCGCGCCGGTGAACGTGCTGCTCGTCACGTCGTCGTCGTTGCCTTCGATGCCGTCCTGGCCGAACCAGACGAGGTTGACCTTCGCCCCGGAAAGGCCCGGCTCGTTCGCGTCCTTGACGCCGTCGTTGTCCGCGTCGTACCAGACCGTGTCGCCGACCGAGGCCGTGCCGACGTAGCCAAAATCTTGGAGCAGGTTGACGCCCGCCGCATCGGTTAGTGTGACCTTCGAGTCGTTGCTGAGGACGCCGTCGGGATCGACCGATTGCGACACGTCCGCCGGCAGCGTGCCGGCTACCACGGCCACGGTGTACTCGACACCGCCGCCCTTGCCGTCGTTCGTGACCAGGCCCGTGAACAGGTACTTCCCGTTCGCGTCGGTCGTCGTCGTTTGCGTTTCGAGCAGGCCGTCGCCGTCGAAGTCGCTGGTGATCGTAACGGTGATGCCCGTGAGGCCCTCGCCGGTGTCGGGCAGGCCGTTGCCGTTCACGTCCAGAAAGACCGTGTCGCCAATGGTCCCCGTACTGCGGTAACCGAAGTCTTGCAAGTCGTCGTCGGGGACGCCGCTCGAGATCGTTACCGTCGAGACGCCGTCGCGGGTGGCGTCGGGGTCGATCGACTGCACCACGCCCGCCGGCAGCGTGGCCGTGGTGACCGTGACCGTGTACTCGACGCCGTCGTCCGTCACGCGCAGGTTCGGGAAGGTGTACTTGCCGTCCGTGTCGGTCGTCGCGGTGAACGATTCCGGCGAGCCATCGCCGTCCACGTCGCCGCTGATCTGCACTTGCACGCCGGCGATGCCCTCGCCGGTGTCGTACTGGCCGTTGTTGTTGATGTCGAGGAAGACCGTGTCGCCGACGCTGCCCGTGCCGCGGTAGCCGAAGTCGGCGTCCAGCCGGTTCGTGCCGGAGACGGCCGTGAGCGTTGTGGTGTGCGGCGTACCAACCCCGTTGAGGTCGAAGGTCTGCACCAGCCCTTCCGCCAACGTCGTGGGATCGACGCTGACCGTGTATTCGCCCGGCGGCAGACTCGTGACGAGGTACTTGCCGTCCGAATCGGTGAAGGCCGTGAACGACTTGTCATCGCCGCCGCCCGCCACCCCATCGGGGCCGAACCAGACGACCGTGACTTTCGCGTTCGGAATGCCCGGTTCCGTGGCCGCATCGAACGTGCCGTTGTTATTCGCGTCGTACCAGACGGTATCGCCGATGCTGATCGGCACGTACAGGCCGGCATCGACACTCGCGTTGTTGTCCCCGTTCGCCAGCGTGTACGTGCCCGTCGCACCCGTGCTCACGTTCGCGTCGCTGTCCGTCGTGTCCGACGCCACGGCCGAGTCCACCACCGTTCGAGTGTACGTCACGCTGCCGTTGCTGTTGCCGAAGACGACCTGATACTTGCCGGCCGCGAGATTCGGGAAGGCATACGCCCCGCCCGCCGCCGTCACGGTCGTGAGCAGCGGCGTCGCTTCCCCCGCCGACGTGAACAGCCCGTCGCCGTCGCGGTCGAACAGGAGTTGCACTGTCACGCCGTCGACGCCCGGTTCGCCGCCGTCTTGCTTCCCGTTGCCGTTCTTGTCCAGCCACACGAAATCGCCGAGCTTCGCCGTGCCGCGGTAGCCGAAGTCCTGGGCGCGATTGTCTTCCGTCGGCCCGAGGTTGAGCGTCGATTTGTTCGCCGAACCGAGACCGTCGCTATCGAACGTCTGCGTCGGGTACGCAGCTGGTGCGGCGACCGTCACGCGGTACGGGTCGCTCGCGCCGTTCACCGGCAGGCTGGGGAACAGGTACAGCCCGTTCGAATCGGTCGTCGTCGTGAACGTGACATCATCCGCATCGCCGAGCGTGCCGTTCGGACCACTCCAGAGCAACGTGACCGTCGCACCTTTGATCCCCGGTTCGTTCGCATCTTGCACGCCGTCGCCGTCGGCGTCGTACCAGACAAAATCGCCGATCGAAGCCAAACCTTTGTAACCGAAGTCGATGGTCGTTTCCGTTTCACCGAGAACGAGGTTGGTCGTCACGGTTCCGGTCGCGGTCAATGTTCCGTCGTTGAGCGAATCGGTCAGCGTCGTGTTGTCCGGCACGCCGCCGGTTCCGCCCGCGGTCGCGACGGCGATCTGATAGTCGCCGACCGGCAGGTTCGCGAACAAGTACTTCCCGTTTGCGCCCGTCACGGTCGTGAACAGGCCGTCGGTCGCGTCGGTGAAGGAGCCGTTGTTGTCGGCGTCGAATCGCAGCGTGACCGTCACGCCGGGCAGGCCCGGTTCCAGGCCGTTCGTGTCCTGCACGCCGTCGCCGTCGGCGTCGAGGTAGACGTAGTCGCCGAGCGAGGCCGTGCCGCGGAAGCCGAAGTCCACGTCGGTGCGATCGACGCCGGACGTGGTTGATACCACGATCGGGTTGGTCGCGGCCGCCGCCAAGTTGTCGATGCTGTCCGTCAGTTTCGTGAAGCCCGTCGCCGCGGCCGGCTGAGCTTCAACGGTGAAGCTCCCCGGCGGCAAGTTCGTCACGGTCCAGATGCCGTCCGCACCGGTCGTGGTGTTGAAGACTTTGTCGTCGCCACCGCCGAACGCGCCGTCGGGGCCGTGCCACGTGACGGAGATTGGCACGCCGGCGATGCCCGGTTCGCCCGCGTCCTGGTTGCCGTCCGCGTCGAAGTCGAAGAAGACGCGATTGCCCAGGCTGATCGGGACGTACAGGCCCGCATCGACCGTCGTGTTATTGTCCCCGTTCGCCAGTGTGTACGTGCCCGTCGCACCCGTGCTCACGTTCGCGTCGCTGTCCGTCGTGTCCGACGCCACGGTCGAATCCACCACCGTTCGCGTGTACGTCACGCTGCCGTCACTGTTGCCGAAGACGACCTGATACTTGCCGGCCGCAAGGTTCGGGAAGGCATACGCCCCGCCCGCCGCCGTCACGGTCGTCAGCAGCGGCGTCGCTTCCCCCGCCGAAGTGAACAGCCCGTCGCCGTCGCGGTCGAACAGCAGTTGCACGGTCACGCCGTCGAGGCCCGGCTCGCCGCCGTCTTGTCGGCCGTTGCCGTTCTTGTCCAGCCACACGAAATCGCCGAGCTTCGCCGTCCCACGATAGCCGAAGTCCAGGGCGCGATTGTCTTCAGTCGGGCCGAGGTTCAAAGTCGATTTGTTCACCGTGCCCAGACCGTCGCTATCGAACGTCTGCGTCGGGTACGCAACTGGTGCGGCGACCGTCACGCGGTACGGGTCGCTCGCCCCGTTCACCGGCAGGCTGGGGAACAGGTACAGCCCGTTGGAATCGGTCGTCGTCGTGAACGTCACATCATCGGCGTCGCCGAGCGTGCCGTTCGGGCCACTCCAGAGCAACGTCACGGTGGTTCCGACAATCGGCGGTTCGTTTGCGTCTTGCACGCCGTCGGCGTCGATGTCGTACCAAACGTAATCACCGATCGACGCCGTGCCCTTGTAGCCGAAGTCGATCGTGATTTCGTTCTCGCCGGTGGTCAGATTTGTCGTGACGGTCCCGGACGCTGAAAGGCTACCGTCATCGAGCGAATCGGTGAGCGTTGCATTACCCGGCACGCCCCCGATTCCACCGGCCGTGCTGACCGCGACTTGGAATTCACCCGCCGGCAGGTTCGAGAAGAGATAGTTCGGACTTACCCCTGCGGCCGCGGTGCTGACCGTGGTGAACGTGAGGTCGTCCGCGTTGCCCAGTATGCCGTCGAGGCCCGCCCACGTGAGGTTGACCGTAACACCCGGCAAACTCGGTTCCAGACCGTTCGCGGCTTGCACGCCGTCGCCGTCAGCGTCGATGTAGACGCGATTGCCGAGGGTGGCCGTGCCGCGGTAGCCGAAGTCCTGGATAATGTTGTTCGTCGTGCCCGCATCGACGCCCGTGAGCGTGATCGCACTCACGCCGACCCCGAGACCGTCCGGGTTCGCGTTCGCCGCCCCGCCGTTGTTGCGAACGTCGGTCACGCTCATTCCGCCGATGGTCGTCGGCACGCTCACGCGGTACTTCTGGTTCGCCCCTAGCGGCAACGCGTTCACCGTCCACTTGCCGTCCGTGCCGGTGTTGACCGTGATGACGCTGTCGTCGCCGGTGTTGAAGACGCCGTCCACGCCGGCCCACCGCACCGTGACCGGCACGCCGACGATGCCCGCCTCGCCGCCGTCCTGCACGCCGTCGGCGTCGGCGTCGAAGTACACCCGGTCGCCGAGCGAGCCGAGGCGTTCCGTGTCCTGCACCGCGTAGTCGTTCAGCCCGCCGACGCCGTCCGCGCCGGTGCGTTCGCCCGTCGCCGTGCCGGACAGGCCCGTGGTCGCCGCCGTCGTGCCGAAGAACGGCAGCGTGGCCTGCGTGCCCATCAGGCCCGTCGTCGTGGCCTTGCCGGTGTTGTCGAGCGTGGTCACGCCCGTCGGCGTGACCAGCACGTTGACCGTGTACGTGATGACGACCGAACCCCCGACCGGCAGCGTGTCGATTAGCACGTCCACCAGGTTCGTCGTCGTGTTGTCCGTCGAGCCGGTCGCCCCGGTCAGCACGACGTTGACGGAGCCGGTGTTCAAACTGAAGTTCGTCGCGTTCAGCATGTCGAGAATGCGCGTGCTAAACGCGGTCGTCGTGTTGCCGGTATTCGGGTTCGTCACCGTCAGGCGATAAGTAACCACACTGCCCGTCGTGTTAATGACTTCCTTGTTGATTTGCACGTTCGGCTCGACGACCGTGACGCGGGCCGACGGCAGGTTCGTCGGGACGACCGGGTTGACGATGATCGTCGGTTCGCCCGTACCGAGGCCGTCGCCGTTCGCGTCGTTGACGATGTTGATGTACGCCGCGTTCACAACCGGCGTCACGTAGTTGTCGAGGTTCGTGCCCGCCTGATTGCTCGTCTGGTTACGGACGAGCACGTTGTACTCGATGACCAGGTATTCCACGTTGTTGTCGCGGTCGGCGTTGCTCAGGTCGCCGAAGCGGAAGAACACGTCCTGCCCGTCGGCGTAGATCGTGGCTTCGTTCAGTTCGCTCGCCAGCGAGGTCGAAAGGTCGGCGTCGCCGAACACGCCGCTGATGCTCGCGGACGCCAGCGTGGCGAGCGTCGTCTCGTTGCCGCTGATGCCGACCGTGCCGAGCGAGCTCGACGACAAGTTCGTGCCGTTCGACGAGATGAACGCGTACCGGGCCGTACCGTCGTTGAGGAACGACAACCCCGTTGGTAGGAAGTCGCGAACCTGAACGTTCGCCGTCGGCGTACCGACCGGCGTTTCGCCGATCGAAACGTAGACGCGGAATCGCACGACTTCGCCGATGGCCGTGTTCACGCCGGTCGTCACTCCGGGCGGGTTGATCGTCGTCGGCGACGTGTAATCTTCCGACGTCGCGATGATCGTCTTGCGGACCACCGGCGGCGATTCGATGACCGCGTCGTTCGTCTGGCGGTAGTCGTTCAACGCACCGCTGTTCAACAGGCCGTCCGCACCCGTGCGTTCGGTGCTATTCGCATTGTGCGTGGACCGCGTGCCGGGGGTCCCGTCCAGGCTGCTCCACCGGGTTTCCGCGACGTTCGTGACGAGTTGCCCGGTCGAGCCGGTGAAGTCCGTGCCGCGGACGACGACGGTAATCGTCGCGCCGGGGTCCATGTCCACGTCCAGGCCCGCCAGGAACGTGAGGTTGCCGCCACCGTCGATGGTGAAATCGGCCGGCGTTGCCGTGCGGGCGGTGCCGTTGAAGCGGATCGTGCCCGTGGACGTCGCCGATTGAATCGCGAAGCCACCCGTGAAGAACGACAGGGGCAGCGGATCGCTCAGGCTCACTTCATACGCCGTCGTGCCGCCAGCCGTGAGCACGATTCGATAGTCGATCTCGTCGCCCGCGTCGCCGCGCGTGGTCTGTCCGAACGTGCCGCCGGCGGTGACGTTCGCCACGTCCTTGACCGGCGTGACCGTCGGCTCGACGAGCGTGATCGGCGTTGCCGTGCCGGTGACGGCGCCGCCGTTCGTGTTCATCTGCCCCGCGGGAACGCTCGTCAGCGTCGTAGTGTTGCTCGTCCACTCGAAGCGGGCGCTGTTGGTTCGCGTTTGCCCGGCCTGGTTGTTCGCCGGCCCGGTTCCGGTGTTCACGTTCAGCACGATGACGCGGTAGCGGATCGTGATCGATTCCGTGACCGCGTCGTCGGTGTTCGAATTCGTGATGTCGCCGAGGTCGAACGTGATCGTGCGGGCTCCGTTCTCGATCGCCGTGTTGTCCGGGTTCGCACCGGCCGTCGGCAGGCCGCCGTTCGCGAAACTCAAACCGGAGGAACTGCTGAACGTCAACACGTCCACGAACGCCAGCCCCGCGTCCAGTGTGTCGATGAGTTCCCCGGCCGGCGTGAAGCCTTCGGGAACGGTCAGCGTCACTTCGTAGGTCACGTACTCGCCGATGGTCGCCTGGTTGGCCGCGTTGTTGCCCGGTGCGGTGAACTCCGTGGAGATCAGCGTCTTCGCCACCAATGGCAAGCGCGTTCGCACCGTGGCTTGGTCGGTCGGTTCCGTCGCCCCCGGCACGACGGCCGGATCGGTCAGGTCGTCGCCGCCCTCGGTGTTCGCGTACACCGGGATCACAGCCGTGTTCGTGATCAAGAAGTTCGGCCGCGTCGTGTTCAGCAGCACCACGTCGTACAGCACGATGACCGTGTTCGAGCCGTTCGTGATGGCCCCGGCCGTGCGGTTGCCGCGGCTCAAGCCGCCCAGGCGGTTGTCTTCGTCGTCCCCGCCGATGTTGCCGGCCGAATACGCGTCGATCAGTTCGATGCTGAACGTGCCGGTTCCGCTGCTGTACGTGATGGTGTAATCCGTGCCGGCCGTCAGCACCGTGCCGTCGCCGCGGATCACACGGAGGTTGTTCGCCGGGACGAACGCCGCGCGGTCGTACTGCGGCTGAATCGTGTCCGTGATCTGCACGTCGAAGGCGTCGCCCTTGCCCGTGTTCTGCACCACCACCGCGTAGCGGATCGTGTCGCCCGCGTCCACCGGGCGGTTGCTCGGCGTGATGTTCAGCCCGCCGACGTTCGTCGATTGCGTCGCGTTAAAGATCGCGTTCGTGTTCGATAGCACCGTGCCCGCCCGATTGACCACCGTACTGGCCACGTTGCTGCCCATGCCCGGCAGGGCCACGTTCGTGCCGCCGAAGACGACTTGATCCGCCCCGCTGCCGACCGTGAAGCCGGTATTCCGGCCCGCGGCCGTGCCCTTCTGCACCGTGACGAACGGCCGCACCAGTTCGAAGCGGCGGAGGTCTTCGACCGTCGTGACGCCGGCGTTGGTCGACCCTTCCGCGATGCGAAGTTGGTTCGTCAGAAACAGGTCGGTGGCAAAAGGTTGATCGCCGACGACGAACGTAATCAGAACCGAAATCTGCGTCGACCGGCGTTGCGTGTCGTCATGCGAGCCGAAATTCAACGTCACGCTGTTGGTCGTCGAGTCGGGCGTGACCGTCGGGTTTCGGCCCGCGCCGTTGCCGGGCGCGAACATTTCGAAATAGGTGTCGTCCGTGGCGTTGTTACCCGCCGCGTCCAGCACGCCGACTTGCCCCGGTTGGAACGTGTACGCCGCCGGGTCGCGGACGAACGTGAACGGCCCGGAGTCGTCGACGTCCATCACCGGCAGCGGCGGGAAGTCGATCATCCGCAGTTGCTCGAAGCTGCTGATCGGTAGCGTGTACGTCAACCGGTACGTCACACGGTCGCCGGGCTGAAGCGACAGCGGCGGGTCGGTCGGACCCGCGGGAGGAACCGTCTGCCCGTTGATGGCGTAAATCTGCTTCTCTTGCAGGCCATACGGAATCGCGATGCTCGTGCCGCTGTCGTCCGAGCCGACGCCGATTTCCGTCGGCGTCGCCGCGTTGATGTCCGCGGGGCGGAGCTGGTTGCCGAAGATGCCGTCGCGCTCCGGCGTGGTCGGGTCGTTCACACTGTTGTTCAACACGTCGCCCTGGTCCACCGACTCGTCGCCGGACGGGAAGGCGTCGCTGAACTCGCGGACCACTTCCGCATAGAAGACAATCGTGCCCGTCGTGCCGCCGAACTGTTTCCCCGCGATGGAATTGTTCTCCGGGCCAACGCCGGCGTTGCTAATCTCGCCGCCGACTAATCGGCCCGCCGTCGTTCCCAGTCGGGCGATCAACTCTTGCGAGACGTTGAATTGGAGAAGGGAGTTCCCGCCCGTGGTGCTGTTCGTGTTCGGCGCGGCCGTTTGATTCAAAAAGACGCCCGGCGAAATCGCGCCGAGGGCCGGGCCGTTCGCCGGAAAGCTAGTCGGGTCCGAATCGACATTCCCCGACGTGTGCCGGCGTTGGTACTCGATCACCTGCGGCCCCGCGAACGCGCCCGTCGTGGTAGTGCGGCTGCCGCCCGGCGAGCCGGTCAGGTAGGCGTTGTTCACCATCATCGTCGGGAAGGCGTTCACCGCGCCGCGCGTGCCGATGAACAGCCGCTGGCCGTCGGACAGTTGATCCCGGACGAACACGTCGTCGAAGGCGTAGTAGTCCGAGACCTGGAATTCGAGCGTGTACCGGAGAAGCGTGCTGCCGGGGCGGATCGACTGGCCACCGGGAATCACCGCGCCGGTGGCCGGGTCGATGGCCTCAACCCGCTTCTGAATCGCGATGGATTGCTGCTCCAGCGAGTGCGGGCCGTTGTCCGGCATCGCCTTCGCCACGTCGATGTTCGTCCCGTCGCGGGTGTCGAGCGGGTTCCACGTGGCGGTCGTGCTGCCGGTGTTCAGGTTCGTCGTGCTGTCCGTTCCCGTGGTCGCCGTTTGCGGCACGACTTGCCCGCCGCCCGCCCGGTCGCGCGGGATGTAGAAGTCGAACTCGAACGCGGCATCGACCGCCGCCGCCGTGCCCGCCACGGTGCCGAAACTGTAGCTCAGCGTGCCGTCCGGTGTGGTCGGCACGGCCGTGCCACTGAGATTGCCCGCACTGAAGATATTCCCGCCGGTCGTGAACGCGGCCATGTTCGTGGCATTGATGCCGGCGATTTGCATGCTGTTCGCCAGGTCATCGTTGATTTGTAAGCCCTTCAGCGTCTGGCCGTCGGCGATGTCCACTTCCAGCCGGTAGCGGCGGATGAAGTTCGGCCCGGTCGCCGTCTCGCTCTCCGGCCCGAGGTAAACCTTGCGGAAGCGGTACAGTTCCGGCGTTACCCCGGCCGTTGCGGGGCCGGTGTAGATGCCCGGCCCGTTCAACGCCGCCTCATTGTCGCGGAAGCCGCCCGACACGGCGATGGGCAGCTTCGAATTCACGTCCGCGAATTTGCTCGTCGGCGCGGTGATCGTCACGGCCGTCGATTGCGTCGGGCTGAAGCTGCCGAACGGCAGGGCGTACACGTAGATCGTGTCGTTCTTGCCGAACCCGGCGGGCACGGGCCGCGACTCGTTCGTGAGCGGGTTCGTGTAGGTGGTCTGCACGCCGTCCAACACGATGGTCTTGGCCGATGTTAGCGTCAGCCCCGCGCCCGTGACAGTGGGCGTCCCGTACCCGTCCAGCGGGTTCGTCGCCGCGCCGTCGGGGCCGCTGGTGTCGAGGGCCACTTCAATGAACGGGGCGAAGCCGGGCAGCGTGCCGGTGTTCTGAAATGTGAACGCGAAGTTCGCCTGCTCGCCGAGTAACAGGTTACTCGACCCGAGACCGAGGACTGACGGAATCGGCACGGGATTGTCCCGCGCTTCGAGCGATTCCAGATTCAGATTGCGAATCGTGCGGGACTTCTTGCGGCGCAACGGGGCTAACAAACAGGCCAGGGCGTGCCGTTTCATGGTGGCGAAATCGAGAGAATTTATAAAGGGCGAAGACCGACCAATGTGGACGGTTTCATCAGGAAGCTAGAACGTGGAGAAGCCGCGTGATTTGCCGTGCGCTAATTGGGGCTTACTTTCTGATGTCTGCGGCGGAAAAGTTACCGCTCCGGCAAACTGTTCCGGCGAGGGTGTAACGGAAACCGTGACGAATGACCGGCTCCGGAACACACTTTCCGGAATCCTTCATAAAATAATCGCGCACCCAGCGTCCTGGGTAGAGTCGAGAGGTGGCGCGGTGGTTTAGGTTGAGCCTATCGGTATCCGGCCCTTTCGTCTGCCGGTGCCTCACGAGCCCAACCCTGCCCCGGTTCCACCTCCCGCTCATTGAACCGGACAGACGGATTTCCCGCATCCGGCTCTCGGAGAGAACATCACGCTTTCGCCCACGGAAAGTAGCCGCGGTGCCCGGTCAGCCTGACCACGCCCGGTTCACGGTACAGGTAGTCGTCGAGGTAACCCCTCACTCCGGCTCAGTGGCTGCCTCCGCTACCGAAGGCAGCCACTGAGCCGGAGTGAGGGGTTACTTCGGTCTTATCGACATCAACCTCCTCGCCCGGCTTGAGTGTCAGTTTCGTAGGGTCGAAGTCGAGCAACGGATACGGCCCATCTGTGGTGCGGACAGGCTTGCCCTGCGAATCAACAACCTTCGGAGGACTCATCAGCACCCACAAAGGCACCGCCGAGGCACTGATCGTCTCTTTGCTGACGTTCCGCAATTTCACGACCGCCATGACCTTGCCGCCGATCTGAATGTCAGTGGCGTTGGTGATGCAAAAGCCCGCTTGCAGACCGCCGACTTCCTTACCCCAGGCGGTGAAGGGTTCCTTCTCCGGCGGCAACTTCTCTGGTTCCTTCACTTCGAGTTCCAGTTTCCCGGTGGCGAGTTTTTCCAGATCGGGGTCAAGCTTGTCGGAGGCTTGCGCCGATTGGCCAATAACCTGCTCGTGCCGAATCAGAAACTTCCCTTTTGGAAAAATGTCTCGGGTTTTCAGCTCGACTGCGTTTTCGTTTCCCTTAGCCAGACGCAGCTCTCGCTCGTAGAGTTCGATTTCCTTCCCCACCGCCAAGTTCACTTCCTTGGGGATCTCGTGCTGCACTAGACGAAGCGTGTTACCGCGGAGGGAAACTCGCTTGCCTGTTTCGTCTAGCACAGTTGGCGAGTTCTCGGAGAGGAATGTGGGGTAGTACTTGAACTTGATGTCATTCTGGCCGACGTTGCGAACCCGGACGACGAGCGTGACCGTCTCACCGTGGGTGTAGGCCCGCTTCGCACCCGCTTTGAAGCCCAAGCCCGCTTGCAGGCCACCGACCTCCTTGCCCCAGGCGGTGAAGGGTTCCTTCTCCGGTGGCAATTTCTCGGGCTCCTTCACCTCAAGTTCCAGCTTTCCGGTCGCGAGCTTGCTCAACGCAGGGTCCGGCTTGATGAACGCCGTCCCAAGCACTTTCTCGAACCCAACCTCGAACTTGCCGGTTCCATAAATCGCCAGACTCTTGCGAAAGCCGGCTGCAGTATCGTTTCGCGAATCGAATTCGAGCGTCAATTCGGCAAGCTCAATTTCCTTCCCCGGCGCCAGGTTCGCTTCCCTCCCGATTTGGGCCCCGGTATCGACGAGTCCTCTGGCGAGGGTGACCGGCTTGCCGACCTGTTTCGGAAAGTCGAACAGCCTGTGGCAACGCTACAACCGCTGGTGCGAACGCGGCGTCTGGGAGACGATCGCGGCGGAACTCCGGGACGACGACACCGAATGGCTAAGCGTCGACAGTTCCTGCATCCGCGCGAATGTGGCGGCGGCCGGCGCGAAAAAAAAGCCGATGGTACCGGCGGTCAAGCGGCCGAGGCGTTGGGTCGCGGTTGCGGTGGGAATGGCAGCAAAATCCACGTCGCCGTGAATCCGCTGGGGCATCCGGTGACGTTGAAATTGACCGGGGCCCACGCGGCCGACAGCCCGCATCTGCCGGAGTTGATCGCGGGGGTCGAGACCGAGGCGGTGCTGGCCGACAAGGGCTACGATTCGGATGCGAACCGGGAGGCGATTCGTGGTCAGGGGGCCGAGCCGTGCATCCCGCCGCGTCGGAACCGGACGGAGGCCATCGCGTACGATCGGCACTTGTATCGCGAGCGAAGTGTGGTGGAATTATTCTTCGGTCGGATCAAGCAGTACCGTCGTGTGGCGACCCGCTACGACAAGAAGGCTCGGAACTATTTGGGATTCGTATGGGTGGCATCGATCGCCATCATGATTGCGTAGCTTCCCAACACGACCCCGCTTCAATCAACACGGCCTATACTCCGACACGGGGGGCAATTTGATCCATCAGTTTTCAATTTCGTCGCCGGCACCTGGAATGGCCTCGGTATCGACCCGTTCGCCTCACAGCGATGTGCACTGCCAAGCAGAGTCGTACTGGGAGAGACGACCGTCGAACGATTGCCCATCTGGATGCCCGATCGCAGGCTCCTCCGCACCCGCGCCAAATCGTCCCTTTCCCGCCCGGTCTTGGAAGCAAGTGAACGGTCCGGACTGCGTTGCTTTTCCGAGGTGAAGTTCGGTGAATGGAGGCACCATCCCCTCCGCCGCCGGCCGTCACTCCCGGAACAGACTGTTTCCTCTGCTCTGCCCCGGTCCTGCGACACAAAATCTGATGAAACATCGGCTTGTGCTCTTCAAAAGGGCGCTATCAGTGGCAGGTATGCATAATCCGGGTTACTTGGTCGGCCAGTGCGGAGGCAACCGTGCGCCGTCGAAAACTTCTTTGTAAAACGCGATCAATTCTTCGGACGGCTTACCGTTCGGGGCGAGGGCTTTCAGCATGGATTTTGCCGTTTCTTGGCTATGGCAATAAACCCGCATGTTGTTCAGCCAGTCTTCAACATTGTTCGCCGTTCGCTCATTTGGAGTCAGCAGGTTGTCCCAGCCCCATTCAGCGATGGCAACGAAATCGCGATTCTGGACTGCCATCAGATAAGACTTTTGGAAGAGCGCGCGTCGAATTGCCGAAGGCTTGAGGCGGTTTTCCGGCTTGCCGAAGAAAAGAAACAGGTCATCGAGTTCCGTCATGCTTTTGGCTTTGCGAATTTGAATCAGCATCGGCTCCATGTGCGCACGGTCCACCTTGCTCATCGCGGCGATCTCCCGCATGGCTTCATCGTCGGTCTCGGTATGGTTTTTTTCGGCCTCGGCAGCGATGAAGGTCATCGCCTCTTGGAACGTGGCGAACCGGCGATTCGATTCTGAATCGTTTTGCCGTGCCGCGAATAGACCAAGTTCGAAAGTGGCGATGGTGATGGCGGCGACGCAGACGATGCCGATGGGAATCCAGAAGATTGTTTTTCGAGTCATGTTCCGCCCTCCCGATACGGTGGGCATGGTTACGCGCCGATTCGATTGGGTCAAGAAGTGATTCGGCGCAACATGGGCAAGATTTACCGCACCTGCCTTGCGATCGCGTTGCCGGGGTCTTTTGCTTTCGCCAGTTCGCCCGCGAAATTTGCCGCTTCTTCCTGGTTCTGCTTGGCGGCCGTCTCGTCGGCGGGATTGTCGTCGTGGCCGCCATCGTCTTCGGGCTGCGGTTGATTGGTCCGAACTTCGAGGTCAAGTCGATCTAGCTCCAACAGCTACAACGGGCGCCACCGCGACCGGTCCCGCGATTCAATCGCCGACTGTTCGTTGGCCAGCACGCGCAGGATTCGCCGCCGCATTTCGTCCATCTATTCCCCCCTTTCGACGCTCTAACGTCAGCCCGAAGAAGAAAGTGATTTTGGTAGTTTGGGTGTTCCGGACGGCCGGCCCTCGGAGGCCCCCCCCCCCTCTTCGGAGTACCCGGCGATTCCCGCGCCTACGCGCCCCTCATTCGCGTTTCGCTCGCAATCCGGCTTCCGGGTCGAGATCACGCCCGCATCGCGTTGCAGGGATGACATTGCGTTGTCAGTCATCGCGGACGCCGTGCCCCGCATAATTGACTCCCTGAACCACCACCCGGCCCGGCAAGCCGGCCGAGCGGAGCGGCGACAGCCGCGAAGCGAAGGCCGGCGTAGCCGGGCTTCTGTGGTCTTCTGAGAATCATCTGCTACGTCTCTGACTCCGCATCTGATTCTCTCTGATTGTGAGCAACCATTGCTCACTTACTGGTGAACCATTCACCACCCCCTGAGCAACCATTGCTCACTTACTGGTGAACCATTCACCACCCCCTGAGCAACCATTGCTCACTTACTGGTGAACCATTCACCACCCCCTAGTAATGGTTGACCAGTGCCAATCAGTACACTAATCATTCTCTTCGATAAGCGAATGATCGACGATCCATTTGCCCGGCACGGCTGCCCCGTCCTTTTCCACGGGTGCGATGTACTTGAGCGTTTCGAGGATTGCCAACGCCCGCCGTGCCGTGTGTCGTGTCGATCCAATCAGCCGGGCAAGACGAGCAACTGGCATGACCACGCTGCCGGTCCTGCCGTCGCATTGAGTCCAGAGAGCGCAGTAGGCGAGCGCTGTAGACGGTCCGCCCCGCACGCCATCATCGGCCGCTGTATCGCGGACACGGGTGATGTCCGCGAACATGGCTTTGAGAGCTGCGAACCGGTCAAGCTTCGGCCTTGCCTTTTTGGTAACGGGCATTACCGCCCCCCGTCACTGAGCCGCCGACGGGGTTTCTTCGCCGGTGCCAGCGAGAACTCGGATAACCGCTTCCGAACCACGGGAACATCGGCCACGGCGAGACAATCGGCCCCACGTTCCCAATGCAATAGGTTTTGCACGGCGTAACCGAACCGGTCGTGCAGGTCCGGGTAGGCATCGTCCGGCAGATCGCCGCCGAGCCTGTTGAGCAGTTCGCCAGCTGCATGATCCGCCGCCAGCAAGATTCCCACGGCGAGCGCGGCCCGGTCCGTGTACCGCTTGCCGCCGACGGATCGGAGCGCCAAGGCCAGGCCTTCGCCGCCGTACTGTTTGCGTGCTGATGCCCGCGCCGTCCAGACGGGCGCGATGTCAGCCGCCGAAACGAACTCGCCATCGGCGAGCGTGATGCCGCACGATGTACATTTTTTTGCGAGACACTTCGACGTAATCGGTAGTAAGTTCACAGTATTCCTCCTGAAGGTTTTGGGTTCGTCGAGATGACTTGCCGGCAGCGCCTGTGATGAGGTTGCGGCCGTTGGGACCTGAAATGCCAACGCACGCTGATATTTCAAATCGCCGGGCGAATGTCTACGCGCGTAGACGTTTCAAACCGTCCGTTCTGCCCCGGTCGGCGCGTCCCCCTTCACGTCCCGGCATGTCACGCATCGAAGTCTGGTGAGTGTGGAGGGTCAGTGTCCACTTCCGAGTTATCCCCACAGAGGCCGCTTTTGGCATTTGTGCGCGTTTTTCGATAACAACCCTCCCACCCTCCACTTTGCGGCCTTCCGGTAGTGGGACTTTGCCTCCCCACCCTCCACAAAGGTGTTAATCAGGTAGCCTTTTTCCCCATGTACGGGTCGAAAAGTGGAGGGTGGGAGGGTGGGTCGTCACTTTCGGACCCGATTTCCACTTTCTCTCACATTGGGTCGTAACCGTCAGGTGGGGGTTCACCCTCCACTTTTGGCCCCAACCCTCCACTTTTGAGCTCGCAGAAGTAGTTGACGACGCCGCACGGCCGCGAGTACCGGAATCTCGCCTTCGCGCGCTCGCCGAAGTTTCGCGTACCGATGAGCGTGGAATCGGTGTTGCCGTTCTCACGGTTCCAATTGACGTACTCTTCGCGAAGCCGCTGCCCGGTCATCGTTTCGCAGTCGCGGAGATCGGCCTTCGGCGTATTCTCGTCGGCCGTCGCCTTGATGCGCGAATCGAAGAACTGGCCTAGGTTATCCTCTGCCTTGCGGTAGTCCGCCGTTGCCACCATTACGGGCTTCGGCGGTTTGATCGTGCAACCGGTCGCGTAGAACTTTGCCGCCCGCCGGACGCCTTCGGCCAGCACGCCCTCAGCTTCGGCTTACAGCTTGCCGATGAGTGACGGGTCGGCTTTGTCCTTCGGGTCGAACGTGCCGCCCGGCTCGCGAAGCTTGTCAGCATCGCTCCAGAATCGGCGAGGAAATTCGATCAACCGAACCCGGCGCCAAGTGCCGTTATCGGTCCCACGAATGCGCGGCCGGTGATTGGTCGCGATGAACAGCTTGTGCGTCGGTGGGAACGAAAAGAAGTCCCGATTGCAATATCGAGCCGTGATCCGGTCTGAGCCGGTCAGCGACTTGATTCGGGATTCATTGAGCGCCCCCTCTTCCTGCGTTTCAGACGAGATTGCCAAACGAGCGCCCCGGAATCCCGCCTTCTCCGTGGGATGGCGGTTGCCGCTCGCGTCCATCAGCACTTCAACCGGCGTGACATAGGTGAAATCGTCTCCGAGGATAAGCAGGAGCAGTTCCAGTAGCACGCTCTTCCCGTTCGCGCCGCCACCGACGAGCAGATACAAAGCTTGATCGGTCGTGTCGCCGGTGAGCATGTACCCGACGAGATCGCGAACGTAATCGGCCACGTCGGGCGCACCCGGAAAAATGTCCCTTAGGAACCGGTCCCACGTCGGAGCGGTCGCATTCGGGTTGTACCTCGTGGGGCAAAGCGCCGTCTGGTAGTCCCGCCAGTCATGCGGTCGCAGTTTGCCCGTCCGCAGGTCAACTGTTCCATTCGGCACGTTCAATAGGTCGTGCCGAATGTCGAATACGTCGCCCCCGACCGGGATGAATACTTTCGGGTCGGACCGCGCTGCAAAGAGCATGTCGCGAAGTTGCTTGACGCCGTGGGACTTCTTCGCGTGCATGATCGCGCTCAGCGCCGCCTTCTGTGCGATCTTGGCTTTCGCCTCTTCCTCCTCGCCGACGGCTTCGGCAAGCCGATCCGAAGCGACCTTGTAGTCCGCCACGGCATCGGCCAACATCGCCTTAACCGTTGCCTTCGCGAGTTCGAGGACGGACTCCGCCCCAGGCGAGCTTCGCCACCGTTTGCCGTCGTATACGGTCCAACAACCCCAGTCGCCAACGAATCGAACTTTCTCGCCGTGATCGGACACGAACCGAACCGCATTGCCAATGTCGGAGAGGAGATGCACCGGTCGTTGCGTCGTCTGTGGTCGTTGCAGGGTTTCAGGCTGCGGCATGCCGCACCCCCTTCGCCGCCCGTGCGAGCAGTTCCCGCACATCGTCAGGCCGTCGGTCGACGGCGAGGGATAAAAGCGCCAGCCCCGTTTCCGCCGCCCGGTCGAGTTCGGCGTTGATGCGTTCGGTCAGGTCGAGCAGTGCGAGCCGTGCGGTCAGTTCGCCATCGAGGTCGCCGCGAAACTGTGCGATGTGTGCGGCCCGCCGTTGTTCCATTGCGCCGGCGAGTAGCGGGGCAACGCGAGAGAGCGGATAGTGAGCGGTCGTCGCAATCTGCCGTGTCGTCGCAATGGCGTCGGGCGACGCGAGCGGGACGTTGCACGGCATCATCTGAGTTTGCATAATGTCTATACCCAGTTGGTTTGGTGATGACTTTGCCAGCCCCGCCCTAGTCCGGCGGGGTTTGGCGTTACCAGCCTGCGGCCTCCAGCTCCCTTTCAGCTTGTTCGTGATCTCGTCGCCGTTGTGCCGGGGTGCGGATAACTGGTGTTGGTGCGATTGGTTCGGTCAATGCCGCGACATATCGCTGGATCGCTTCCACTGAGGTGAGCAATCGAGACCCGACACGGATGTGTTCGAGTTTCACGATTTGCCCATTGGGGGTGCGTGTTCCCTTGGTGCACCAACGAAAGACGGTGCAAGGGTTGACGTTCGCGCCCTCACGCGAGCTCGGGAACTTCCGAGCGGCTTGGGATAGGGTGAGCAAGGATTCGCCGAGGATGTCGTGCATCGCGACTCTCCGCAAGGGTTGGGATCGGATGCACGCTAACACGAGTGGGCTTTGACGGAAGATGCTGGCGTTTTCAATCGTTTCTGCTGATAGCCATTTTCATTGCAAGTCACTACAAATACGGCGATTGCGGAATCTCAATGATCCAGAAATCGAAATCGTATTTGCCAGAAATCAAAAAAAGGCAAAGCCATGAACTACGGCGAGCGTCTTCGGGAACTCATGAACCAAAAGGGCCGTACGGTAGAAGACCTCTCTCTCGGCAGTGGCGTTCCAAGCGGGATCATCTACCAATTGCTCCGAGATCGATCGACCGATGTGAAATTCTGGATCGCCGCGCGTCTGGCTCATCAGCTATCGGAGACCCTGGCTTGCTGGGCAGATTGTGATGGGATCGAGGAAATGACACTTCCCCCGCCTCCCGATTCCATTTCGCTTTCCAAGCGAGAGCGAGAAGCCCGGATCCGCGAAGCCGTACCGATCGGAGACCTGATCCGGCGCGAGCGAAAGAAAAGACGAATGCAGCTACGGGCTCTGGCAGATGCTAGTAAGCTCAGTTACTCGACTCTCTCGAAGATTGAAAGCGGTGTGATTCAGGCGCCCAAGCTGAACGATGTCATCAAGATCGCGAATGCCTTGAAACTTTGCGTCGATTCGTTTGAACGAGCCAAAGGCGTCACCCCTGGCACCCAACTCCCCCCAAAAAAATCCAAGGATAACCAGAAGCGTGGCCCGATAGCGACTCCATATTACGACAAAAACTCAAATCTCCGGTACAAGTCTGCCAAATGATCGTCGCTCAGCGGGCGCTCGTCAAGCGGTTCTGCCCGCGCCGTTTGAATCGTGTAGGCAGAGTTCAGTCAGTCCGCCGGATTGATTCAGTACTCCGAACGTGTCGAGAATCTGCGACCACTCCGGATCGCCGAGGCCGTACCGGTCCAGCGCGTCCGCGAGTCTCTCCAAAGACCGTTCCAGATTGTGCGTCAGAAGCACGGCGACGCGCTGGCCGTACACTTGCAGCCGCCAGATGTCCCAGGCCCGTGCCCGTTGCACCCAATCAAATCGCACGGAGTAGTCGCCCCAATTCCCGGGAGCGCTGGTACGTCTTGGTACGGCCGTTCGTTCGCATTTTCCTTGTTTGAATTGACGATACGCTCGGTCGATGCTCCGCGACGGCCCGAGATTCCGATAGACGAGGAACGCGATGTACGCCGGCTCGGATTCCCCTTCGCGCCGATCCCAAGGACGGCCGTTTAGAACTGTCGTATCCATTCCATCACTCTGGATATCCATCACCGTGGATGATAATGGGTGGATCGGTTCGATCTACTGGACGAGATTTCCGCCGAGTCAAGCAATCCGCCAACTCGGCCATGACTTGGTCCCGAAGTGCCGGTGACAGGAGGTTGAACAATTGTTCGAGTTGGTTCTCCGGCCCCATCCCGAGGTGATCGTACAACTTGAACAGAGCGGGGAGTTTCGGTTGGCATTGAACGACGATGGTTTTGTATTTGACTCCCTTCACGATCCTCGATCGGTACTTGAGGTACTTCAACGCCTTCCGTGCCGGGATCGGCACTTCCTGGATCGGAAGCAGTTCCCAGGGTTCAGACGACGAAATATCGAAGTAATCGCTGATCCGGGAAAACGCGATGGCGGCGAGTTCGTTCACGACCCGATCCGCCGTCACGCGGCAGCGTTTCCGGGCATCCGATTGGGCCGCGCGGATCTCGGCTCGGACAGTCGGTTTTTTCAATAACTTTGACGCTTCCACGCACGCTGCGCTGTACGATCGGGGTCGCCCCGTCGAGGTCTCCCGGCCGAACGCGACGAAGTACGCCCGGACGCCGTTGTGGTCGATGACGTATTCCTCCACGAAGCGCCGAATGCGGGCTTCGCGGGCGGATTCGGGATCGTCGTTCGGGGGCGTCATAGCGGGTCCGTCGGCAAGAGAAACCGCTCTCCACCTTAGGATTTCTTAGGTCGGTCCGGCGATGCTGCCGCACGGGGGGAATCGAGAGCTTCCTGCTATCCGGATGCGTAAGTCCACAACGAAGATAGGCACCATCCGGCCAACTCGTAAGAATCTTGGAGCACCGATACAAAATCAATCCGATTTTTGAGGGAACGAGACATGCCCCCGGGGAACGGCGCGAATCTCGGTTTCGAAACAGAACTCTGGAAAGCCGCCGACGCCCTTCGCTCCAACATGGACGCGGCCGAATACAAGCACGTCGTCCTTGGCCTGATCTTCCTAAAGTACATCTCGGACGCCTTCGAGGAGAAGCACGCCGCGCTCGAAGCCGAGAAGGGCAGCGGGGCCGACCCGGAAGACCCGGACGAGTACCGGGCCGTCAACATCTTCTGGGTGCCGCCCGAGGCCCGCTGGTCGAACCTCCGCAATCGCGCCAAAGACCCGATGATCGGCAAGATCGTCGACGACGCCATGCTTGCCATCGAGCGCGACAACCTCACGCTCAAGGGCGTGCTGCCCAAAGACTACGCCCACCCACGGCTCGACAAGCAGCGGCTCGGCCAACTCATCGACCTGATCGGCAACATCGGCCTCGGCGACAAAGAGAACCGCTCAAAGGACATCCTCGGCCGTGTCTACGAGTACTTCCTGTCTGAGTTCGCCAGCGCCGAAGGCAAGAAGGGCGGCCAGTTCTACACGCCCCGTTGCGTCGTCCGGCTCCTTGTCGAGATGCTCGCCCCGTACAAGGGCCGCGTCTACGACCCCTGCTGCGGGTCCGGCGGCATGTTCGTCCAGTCCGAGAAGTTCATCGAGGAGCACGGTGGCAGGATCGGCGATTTCAGCGTCTATGGCCAAGAGTCGAACCACACGACGTGGCGGCTGGCCAAGATGAACCTCGCCATTCGCGGGATCGACTCGAACCTCGGCAAAGAGCACGCCGACAGTTTCCACCGCGACCTGCACCCGGACCTCAAGGCCGACTACGTCATCGCCAACCCGCCGTTCAACGACAGCGACTGGCGCGGCGACCTACTCAAAGAAGACAAACGCTGGCAGTACGGCACCCCGCCGACCGGCAACGCCAACTTCGCCTGGGTCCAGCACTTCATCGCGCACCTCGCCCCGAACGGGCTGGCCGGGTTCGTGCTGGCCAACGGCAGCATGTCGTCGAACCAGTCCGGCGAAGGCGACATTCGCAAGGCGATCATCGAGGCCGACCTGGTCGATTGCATGGTCGCGCTGCCGGGGCAACTGTTCTACAGCACGCAGATTCCCGTCTGCCTCTGGTTCCTGGCCCGCAGCAAGGGAAACGGCCGATTCCGCAAGCGGCCAGGCGAGACGCTGTTCATCGACGCGCGGAAGCTCGGGACCATGATCGACCGCGTCCACCGCGATCTGACCGACGCCGACATCCACACCATCGCCGAGACGTACCACTCTTGGCGCGGCGACAAGGGCGTGAAGAAGAAGTACGAGGACGTGCCCGGCTTCTGCAAAAGCGCGACGCTGGAGGACATCCGCCACCACGGCCACATCCTGACTCCGGGACGCTACGTCGGGGCCGCCGAGGTCGAGGACGACGGCGAGCCGTTCGAGGAGAAGATGAAACGCCTCACCGCCGAACTCCGGGAGCAGACGAAGCAGTCCGCCAAGCTCGACAAGCTCATCTGGGCCAACCTGGAGGACATCGGCTATGGCGGATGAACTCGTGCCATCGCCGCCGAGCGGGCAATTCCTCATTTACACCACCGGCGGCCAGAACCTTCAGGTCCGGCTCGATGGTCGAACTGTTTGGCTGTCCCAAATGGGCATGGCTGAACTCTTCCAATCCACGAAGCAGAACATCAGCCTGCACCTGCAAAACATCTTCGAGGAAGCCGAACTCGACCCATCAGCAACTGTCAAGCAATACTTGACAGTTCAAACCGAAGGGAACCGCCAAGTCCGCCGAGCCATCGATCACTACAACCTCGACGCCATTCTCGCCGTCGGCTATCGCGTTCGCTCCCATGTCGGCACGGCCTTCCGGCAATGGGCCACGGCTCGCCTCTCGGAGCTCCTTGTCAAAGGCTTCACCCTCGACGACGAGCGCATTAAGGCCGGCCGCACCCTCGGCGACGACTACTTCGAGGAACTGCTCGCCCGCATCCGCGACATCCGGTCGTCCGAGCGGCTCTTCTACCAGAAGATCACCGACATCTACGCTACCAGCATCGACTACGACAAGGACTCACCGATCACGCGGGAGTTCTTCGCCACCGTGCAGAACAAGTTGCACTGGGCGATCCACGGCAAGACCGCCGCCGAGATCGTCCGGCTACGGGCCGACGCCACCAAGCCGCACATGGGCCTGACCACCTGGAAGCAAGCCCCCGCCGGGCCGGTGCGCAAGGCCGACGTGACCGTCGCCAAGAACTACCTGACCCACGACGAACTCGACGCACTCAACCGCATCGTGTCGATGTACCTCGACTACGCCGAGGACCAGGCCCGCCGCAAGAAGACGGTAACGATGGCCGAGTGGGTCGCCAAGCTCGACGCCTTCTTGCAGTTCAACGAGCGGAACATCCTCACCCACGCCGGCACGGTGTCGAAGCAGTTGGCCGAAGAGCACGCCCACGGCGAGTTCGCCAATTTCGACGCCGAGCGCCTGCGCCGCGCCGCCATCGAGCCGACCAGCGACTTCGACCAGGTCGTGGACGAGCTGAAGCGGCTCGAAGCACCCCCGCCCCCCACGCCGAAGCCGAAGAAGCCCGGCCGCAAGAAGAAGGACGGTGGGGAATGAAGACCACTTGGCACGAGACAACGCTTGGTAAGCTCGTGGACTTCCAATCTGGCGGCACACCCTCCAAAGGGAATCCAGACTTTTGGAACGGCTCGATCCCGTGGGTGTCTGCGAAGGACATGAAGCAGTTGTTCTTGGACGACACCGAAGACCACATCACGACATCCGCAGCGGACGATGGGGCGAAACAGGTTCCGAGCGGGACTGTGTTAATGCTGACGCGCGGGATGACCTTGCTGAACGATGTGCCGATCTGCATTGTCCGCAGGTCGATGAGCTTCAACCAGGATGTGAAGGCGCTTCGGCCAAAAGGAGACCTCGACTCGCGGTTTCTGCCATATCTGCTGCTGGGAAACAAGCACCGGCTCCTCAGCATGGTTGACTTGGCAGGGCACGGCACAGGCAGACTGAACACCGAAGAACTCAAGACCCTCGACGTGAGCCTGCCGTCACCAACGGAGCAGCAGGCAATCGCGTGCATTCTCGGGGCGTTGGACGACAAGATCGAGTTGAACCGGCGGCGGAACCGGACGCTGGAGGCGATCGCGAGAGCGATCTTCCAAAGTTGGTTCGTCGATTTCGACCCGGTGAAGGCCAAGGCCGCCGGCCGCAGCCCGTCCGACTTGTCCGCCTCCGTCGCCGCCCTCTTCCCCGACCGCTTCGCCGACTCCCCCCTCGGCCCCATCCCGACGGGATGGAAGACACTACCTCTCTACGAAACAGCTAGGTTCGTCAACGGAGCGGCGTTTCGGAGCGACGACTTCTGCGACTCTTCGGAGGGATTGCCCGTAGTCAAGATCGCGGAACTCAAGGATGGTCTAACAGCACAAACGAAGTTCTCGAAACGGGACGCGGCTCCTGACCAACGCATCGACACTGGCGATTTGCTCTACTCCTGGTCGGGCAGCCCCGATACTTCGCTCGATGCTTTTCTTTGGGCACTTGGTCCGGGGCTACTTAATCAGCACATCTTCAAGGTGGTCACAGCGAATGTTGCCCAACAGCGATTCGCCTACTACCTGCTGAAATCGATGCGATCCGTTCTCGTGGAGACTGCCCGCAACAAGCAAACCACAGGACTTGGGCACGTCACGGTCGCGGATATGAAACGGCTTCAGGTATGTTGGCCGTCAAGCATCGTTTTGATTACCTTCGACAGGCTCATTGCTCCGATCTACGACAAGGCATTCTTGAGCACACTCGAAATTCAAACCCTTACTGCGCTGCGGGACGCGCTGTTGCCGAAGCTGATCTCTGGCGAACTGCGGGTGCCCGACGCCGAGCGGATCGTCGGAAGGGCAACATGAGACATCTTGCAGGACCGATCAGCACCACCATTTCCCACGCGGAGCCTCGTCCATGCTCAGCAAGCAAGTCGGCGTCAAGTTCTTCGACCTGCTCCGCCCGGTCCTGACCAAGCGGATGGAGTACGTCGGCAAGCACGACAAGCTGACGCCGGAGCAGGTCCGGCAACTGATCCTCGACGAAGCGGATCGGAACCACGCCCAGTGGTACTCGAACGACGTGCCAGACCTGAATTACCACCTGCCCGCCTGTCGACTGGCGTACCTGTACATCGTCGCGGCCGCCAACGCGACCACGTTCAAGTGGATCCTCAAGAACGACCCGGACCTGTACCAGCACGTCACGGGGATTGCAAAGGCGAAGCGCCAGCTCAACGTGTGTGCGTTCGGCGCGGGGCCGGGCACGGAACTGTTGGCGTTCGCCAAGTTCTTCGACGAGGAGAAACTCGGCCACGCGGTTCAGGTGGAGTTCCAACTGCTGGACATCGAGAAGGCGTGGCTGGATTCGTGGCACGGCATCCGCGACGCCATCAAGGACCACTTTCGCACGAGTTACGGCCCTGACTTTTCGTCCTGGCCCATGTTCCCCAACGGGAACTTCATGGATCAGGACGTGACCAAGACGGACGAACTGGACAACCTCGGCGACATCTGGTCGCACGACGTGTTCGTCATCAACTTCGTCCTCTCGGAGCTCTTCCACGACGACCCGGGGTTCCGCGCCTTCATGACGGCGGTCACGAGTCGTGCCCCTAAAGGGAGCCGGTTCGTGTTCATCGAACGGCGGGGCGGGATGTGGGAACGCCGGATGACGAACTGCGCGAAGGAAGCCGGGCTGCGACTCTCGCCGTTTCAGGAGAAGTCGGGCTGGATGGATCCGGGTGACGGCGAGTTGCTTCTCGGCGAGGTCTACGACCAACTCTCGAAGGCACCAGGTAAGGGGAAGTCGCCGCGGAACAGTTGGCGGGTGGTCTACAGCATCGGCGTGAAGGAGTGAACCATGATCATTTCCGCCAGCTACAAGACTGACATCCCGACCTTCTACGGCGACTGGTTCCTCAACCGCCTACGGGCCGGGTACTGCAAGACGGTGAACCCGTACAACCAGCAGGTCATCCGGGTGTCACTCGCGCCGAACGACGTGAACGGGTTCGTGTTCTGGACGAAGAACGTCGGCCCGTTCCTGCGGCACCTGGCCGAGGTTCGCCGGATTGGCTTCCCGTTCCTCGTGCAGCACACCATCAACGGCTACCCGCGCGTGCTGGAGCAGGCCGTGGTCGATGCCGCGAAGTCGGTCGAAAATGTCCGGCGGATCGCCGAGGAGTACGGCTCGCGGGTGTGCGTGTGGAGGTACGACACCATCGTCCACTCGTCCGTGACGCCGCGGGAGTTCCACGTGGAGACGTTCGGGCGGCTGGCCAAGGCCCTGGCCGGCGCAACCGATGAGGTGGTGATCTCGTTCGCCCACCTGTACCAGAAGACGCTGCGGAACATGAACCGGGCCGCAGAGGAGAACAACTTCACCTGGTCCGACCCGTCCGAGGACTGGAAGCGGGAACTGGTCGAAGAACTGGTGGCCATCGCGTCCCCGCACAAGATCCGCGTGACGGTGTGCAGCCAGCCGCAGTTCCTGGTCGCGGGCAGCGGCGAGGCCCGGTGCGTGGACGCCGACCGTTTGCAGGAAGTCGCCGGCAAGACGTTCCGGGCGAAGCTCAAGGGCAACCGCAAGGAGTGCGGGTGCTTCGAGGCCCGCGACATCGGCGAGTACGACACGTGCCCCCACGGTTGCGTCTACTGCTACGCAGTGCGAGACCGGCAACTGGCCCTGGACCGCTTCCGTAAACACGACCCCGAATCCGAGTTCCTGTTCCCGCCACCCGAGGGGGCGACCGAAGCGGCCCCGCCGCCGACAACGCGAGTGCAGTTGAGCCTCTTCGACGGGCTGGAGGACGGCGATGAGTAACCGCGCGCGTGGGGAGGTCTAGTGATGGTCACGGGCACGCAATCGGACGCGTTCATGATGCTCGGCGCTCGGGCCGCGATTGCCGGGGGCCTCGCGCACATCGAAGAGCAGGTGAAGGCGTTGGAACGGGCCGTCGTGGAGAACCCGGGGCTGGCGTTCGACCTGGCAAAGACCCTGATCGAGAGTGCGTGCAAGAGCATCATCACCGAGCGGGGCGGCCGCATCGAAAAGAACGACGATATGTCCGACCTGTTCCGCAAGGTCAAGGCGGCGGTGCCGTTCTTGCCACCGGCGAGTGCCGGAGAGTCAGGGGCGAGGAAGAGCCTGGATCAGACGCTGAGCGGATTGAACACGGCTTTGCAGGGCGTGTGCGAGTTGCGAAACGCCTACGGGTTCGCGTCGCACGGCAGCGACGGGCCGCGGCCGGCGATGGAGCGAGTGCAGGTGCTGTTGGCGGCCCAGGCGGCCGACGCCATCGTCGGGTTCCTTTACAGCTCGCACGCCGCGGAACTGGCCCGTCCGCCGGTCGTCCGACTGGAGTTCGACGACAACTCAGACTTCAACGAGTGGATCGACAACCAGTCCGAGATGGTGCACGTCCTCGATCTGCCTCCGTACCGCCCGAGCGAAGTGTTGTTCAACGTGGATCAAGAGGCGTACCGCGATCTGCTCTCACGGCACAGCGCGGAGGACTCGGAGGAGCGAGAAGAGGGCACAACATGAATAGCACTTCGTTCACTGAGTCCGTCGTCGAGCAAGCCGCACTCGCATGGCTGGAAGCTCTTGGCTACGGCATCGCGCACGGTCCAGAAATTGGCTGTGGGCAACCGGGGGCCGAGCGCGAGGACTGGTCGCAAGTCGTGCTCGAAGGTCGGCTCCGAGATGCCCTTCACCGACTCAACCCGAAGGTGCCGGCCAGCGCGATCGAGGATGCGTTCCGCAAGCTGACGCGGCCCGATTCGCCGTCGATGGTCGCGGGCAATCACGCCATGCACCGGTTGCTCGTAGAGGGTGTGCCGGTCGAGTACCAGCGGGACGACAACTCCATCGGGGGCGACATCGTCCGGGTAATCGACTACGAGGACCGTGCAAACAACGACTTTCTCGCGGTCAACCAGTTGACCGTCGTCGAGAACAAGCACGAACGCCGGCCGGACGTGGTGCTGTACGTCAACGGGTTGCCGCTGGCGGTGATCGAGTTGAAGAACGCGGCCGACGAGAACGCGACCATCTGGGGCGCGTTCAACCAGTTGCAGACCTACAAGCAACAGATCCCGACGCTGTTCACCTGGAACGCGGCCTTGGTCGTGTCGGACGGCGTGCAGGCCCGCATCGGCACGCTGACCGCCGACCGCGAGCGGTTCATGCCGTGGCGGACCATCGCCGGCGAGGACCTGGCCCCGGCGTCGATGCCCGAGTTGCAGGTGGTGCTGGAGGGGGCGTTCGAGAAGACCCGCTTCCTGCAACTGGTGCGGCACTTCATCGTGTTCGAGGACGAGGGCGGCGGGAAGCTCATCAAGAAGGTGGCCGGATATCACCAGTTCCACGCGGTGAACCTGGCCCTGGCCGCGACGCTCAAGGCGACTGGTGCGGGCGGCGACCGCCGTGTAGGTGTCGTGTGGCACACGCAAGGGTCGGGCAAGAGCCTGACGATGGCCTTCTACGCCGGGCGGGTGGTCCTCGAACCGGCGATGCGAAACCCGACCGTCGTCGTCATCACCGACCGCAACGACCTCGACGACCAACTGTTCGGCACGTTCGCCCGCTGCAAGGAACTGCTCCGTCAGGAGCCGGTGCAGGCCGAGAACCGCGAGCAACTCCGGACCCTCCTCAATACCGACTCCGGCGGAGTAATCTTCACTACAGTGCAAAAGTTTGCACCGGACGATTCAGAAAAAGGAGATCGCCATCCTTTGCTTTGCGAACGGCGGAACATTGTGGTGATCGCCGACGAAGCGCACCGTAGCCAGTACGAGTTCGGCTCTCATCTGGTCAAGAAGAAAGATGGAACCAGTTACGTTTCCTATGGCCTCGCCGTGAACCTGCGAGATGCCCTTCCGGGTGCATCGTTTATCGGCTTCACCGGCACGCCAATCGAGAAAGCCGACGCCAACACACGGGCCGTTTTCGGCGACTACGTCAGTGTCTACGACATCGAGCGGGCGGTGAAGGATGGCGCGACGGTGCCGATCTACTACGAGAGCCGTCTGGCGAAGTTGCGACTGGACGAGGCAAAGAAGCCGAAGCTCGACGCGGAGTTCGAGGAAGCGACCGAGGGCGAGGAGGAGGCCAGCAAGCACAAGCTGAAGACGAAGTGGGCCGCGCTCGAAGCCTTGGTGGGGGCCGAGGAGCGGATCAAGCTCGTCGCGGCCGACTTGGTCACCCACTGGGAAAAGCGGTTGGAAACGATGGATGGCAAGGCGATGGTCGTCTGCATGAGCCGGCGGATCTGCGTGGACCTGTACGACGCGATCATCGCCCTAAGGCCGGACTGGCACCACCCCGACGACGACCAGGGGGTGCTCAAAATCATCATGACCGGTTCGGCGGCGGATCCAGCCGAATGGCAGCCGCACATCCGCTCGAAATCTCGGCGTGAAGAGTTGGCTAAACGTTTCAAGGACCCGAAGGACCCATTCAAGGTGGTCATCGTCCGCGACATGTGGCTGACCGGGTTCGACGCCCCGTGCCTGCACACCATGTACGCGGACAAGCCGATGCGCGGGCACGGGCTGATGCAGGCCATCGCGCGGGTGAACCGGGTCTTCAAGGATAAGCCCGGCGGCCTGATCGTCGATTACCTCGGCCTGGCCCACGAGTTGAAGCAGGCGTTGGCCACCTACACCGAGAGCGGAGGTAAGGGGCAGACGGCCATTAATCAGGAAGAGGCTGTCGCCCTGATGCAAGAGAAGTACGAGGTCTGCGCGGCCTTCTTCCACGGGTTCGACTACACCGGGTTCACGAGCGGCAACGCGACTCAGAAACTCGGGGTGCTTCCAGCGGCCCAAGAAAATGTCCTCAATCAGAACGACGGGAAGAACCGCTTCGTCAAGGCTGTTGTCGAACTGTCCAAGGCGTTCGCCCTGGCGGTGCCGGCCGACGAGGCGATGGCCGTGGTGGACGACGTGGCGTTCTTCCAGGCGGTCAAGTCGGTGATGACCAAGTCGATCAGCGATGAGAAGCGTGACCCAGGCCAGATCGACCACGCCATCCGGCAGATCGTGTCGCGGGCCGTGTCGTCCGACGAGGTGATCGACATCTTCGCCGCCGCCGGGCTGAAGAAGCCCGACGTTTCGGTTCTGGACGAGAAGTTCCTCGCCGAGGTGCGCGGCCTGCCCCACCGCAACCTGGCCGTCGAGATGTTGCGGAAACTGCTCGAAGGTGAGATTAAGCAGCGGTCGAAGAAGAACGTAGTCCAGGCGCGGTCGTTCCTGGAGATGCTTGAGAAGTCGATCGCCCGCTACCAGAACCGGGCAATCGAAACAGCAGCGGTGATCGAGGAACTCATTGGTTTGGCGAAGGACATGCGCGAAGCCCAGCGGCGGGGGGAACAACTGGGGCTGAACGAGGACGAGATCGCCTTCTATGACGCGCTGGAAGTGAACGACAGCGCGGTGAAGGTGCTTGGCAACGCCATCCTCAAGTTGATCGCACAGGACTTGGTGAAAGCGGTGCGGGGCAACCTGACCATCGACTGGACGGTCCGCGAGAACGTGCGAGCCAGCCTACGGGTAATCATCAAACGAATCCTCCGCAAGCACGGTTACCCGCCGGATAAGCAGGCAAAAGCTACAGAGTTGGTGCTCGAACAAGCGGAAGCGTTATCGCAAATGTGGACGCACTGAGCGACGATCTCTCGTTCCCATCAGTGCTATCCGATTTCTATCTTGGCTTTCATTGGAGATACACCACGACAGGGCTTTCGGTGTCGGATGACGCCGACAATGCGTTGCCCGAGCAAGTTCGACTTGGCCGTGGTCGAGGAGATCCGTTAGTGGGTGCCGCCGGTGGGTCGGAAAAAGGGGGTGGGGAGTGACTGGTGCCGTTGAGCGTGCCCTAGGTGCGGAAGTTGCTGTTGAAACTGCTCAGGGACATGGTGCCGGAGGACGAGGCGGTGTTGGCCAGGTCGATCTGGCGACGTCGGCATCAGCACCTGGCCCGCGAATGCCACTACCGGAAACGCGGGGCAAGATTGCTCGATTGACCAACTTCGGCTGAAGGATTGAGACATTCGTTTCTGGCGAGCCTTTGCCTACGTCGGTAGTGCCTGATTTCGGGACGTTGAGGTGCTTTGCCATGAACGATTCATTGGCGGATAGTTTCTGGAAGTGCGGTCACGATAGGCCCTCTCGTTTGAACAGAGACTGCCGCGACGATGGCCACGGAACGCGAGCACCGTTTCCATCGTCGCCGGTCTTCGGCGGGTAGCTACTCCCGCCGTCTCGAAGACGACGTATGCGACGCTGACGATTCAACCGAATGCTGCCACCGCTTTGAGCGCCAGCCCCTTATCGACTTCGTGCGAGTAGATTTCCGTGATGCTGGCCAACGAATGCCCCAACAATGCCCTTGCCGCATCGACACCGAGTTCCGCCCGGACGCGGGTAGCCGCCAAGTGACGTAATCGGTGCGGGGTGAATTCCGGCACGCCCGCCCGTTCGCAAGCCCGTTCGATGGCACGCCGATAAGTGCAAGTAGTGTAGTGATCGGCCGGAGGACGCCGACGTTTCGCCCCGACGCGCTTGGCTTCGTTCCGTCTCATGTGGGATGGGTAGCGGGGAGTCAACCGGTTCTCCGATCGTTCCGCCAGTCGTTCGGCATTCGCGGTTCGCGGATTGAAGACGTAACAATCTGGCCCGCCGGCCTTCAAGAGCAAAGGGGCGAGAGCTTCGCGACACTTCGCCCCGAAGTAGATCGTTCGCCCTTTGCCCCGCCAAGTGCCCTTGTGCGACGACGGGCGGAACGTCCAGGCGTTCGGGTCGGTGCGATCGATGTCGCCCACGCGCATCCGCACCAGTTCGCCGGCCCGCGCTCCACTGTGTAGCTGGACGATGACGAGCGCCCGGACCGTCGGAGTGAGGTAGGGGAGCATCTTTTCAACGTCGGCCATTACCGCAGGGCGGACGGGTTCGCGGTCGGGTGCGATCGTCTGCCCGGATCGCAAGCCTTCCACGGTCGTGAGCCGCTGGTACACTTCGACGGGAACCAATTCCTCCGAGACGCCCCACTTGATGATTCGCTTGATGGCCCCGACGCGAGCGTTCACGGTCTTCCGAGACAGGCCGGAATATTCGCCGGTCGGGTCGTCGGGATTGGATTTCGAGAGTCGCCCGTCCGTTACCATTGCGTCGCGAAGCGCCTTAAGGTTACGAGGGCCGAATTCGACTACAGGGATCGTGCCGAAGAGCCTCCGTGCGGCCCGTACCGCAAGGGCCGCGTCCGCACCGCCGACGTAGCCACCTTTAGGCGCGGCCTTCTTGCAAGTCCTCAGGTACGCCGCCATGAGTTCGTTTACAGTGATTCCGGCGTCGGCCGAAGCGTCGGGGTAGATTCCGCCGTTCGCGGCCACGGTCGCGATGATGCGAGCGTATTCCGTGCTAGCGGCGGCCGTGCCGTGGCGTCCGAGATAGAGGTCTTTGGTCCGCCCGTCGGAGAGGCGGACCGTCGTTACAGCTTGCCGGGTCGATTTGTGTTTGCGAAGTGCGGGAACCGGGCTCAACGGTCGCGGCATGGCGTCCTCAGGGTTATCCGGTAGTACTACCGGCTTTCCCCTGTTTTCGGCCACACCGCCGAACATCGGCAGGTAAGGGAATTCACTTGGAATTCAAGGCATTTTACGGAGTGGGCGCTACTGGACTTGAACCAGTGACCCCTACAATGTCAACCCGACCGGCCGCGTGTTTTGGCCTATAATTCAAGTCGATTCGCATCGCAAGCCCAAGTCGGTCCCGTCGCG
>JALHPZ010000001.1:292701-558614 GCA_022842245.1 Gemmataceae bacterium | reverse complement strand
GGGCAGGGCGACATCAAGACGGCCGTCGAGGCGATGAAACTCGGGGCCGAGCACTATCTCGTCAAGGACAAGATCGTCAACGACGAGATCCGGGCGATCGTGGAGAAGTCGGCCGAGCGCGTGCGCCTGGCGGCGGCGAACCGGGATCTGCGCCGGCAGCTCGACGAGAAGTTCGGCTTCGAGGGCGTCGTCGGCAACAGCCGCGGGATGCAGGACGTGCTGCGGAAGCTCAAGGCGTTCGTGCTGGCGTACAACCTGATGCGGTCGGTGATGGCGACGGCGGGTGGGCAGCAGGGGGTGCCGGCGGAGCGGATCCGTTTCGGGGATGCGTTGCGGTGGCTGCGGCGGGCGAAGGCGGACGAGCCAGTGCCGATGTTGCTGGTGCACCCGGCTCATCCGTGCCGGCACGAGCCGTTGGCGGTCAAAATTCGACCGAAGGATTTCGACCGCCTGACCCGCCCGCGAGCGAGTTGAAGGACCAATTGCTGAAAACCCGAGGGAAATGACACTCACGCAACGGCATTCGGGTCGCAGCTCATTTAGCAAAGCAGCTGGGTCTCGTCACTCCTCCGCGTCGCCGTCTTCGAACTTGTCCAGCATGTGGCCGAGCTTCGCACGCTTCGTCGCCAGGTACTCGCGGTTGAACTCGCCCGGCTCCATCTGGATCGGCACGCGCTCCACGATCTTCAAGCCGTAGCCTTCGAGGCCGATCACCTTGCGCGGGTTGTTCGTCAGCAGGCGGATCTGGCGGACGCCGAGGTCGTGCAGGATCTGGGCGCCGATGCCGAAATGGCGGAGGTCCGGGGCGAAGCCGAGGCGGCGGTTCGCCTCGACGGTGTCGAGGCCTTCGTCCTGCTGGAGGCGATAGGCCTTCAGCTTGTTCAATAATCCGATGCCGCGGCCTTCCTGTCGCATATAGACGATGACGCCGCGGCCGGCGTCGGCCACCTGCTTCATCGCGTACTGGAGTTGCGGGCCGCAGTCGCACTTCGCGCTGTGCAGCACGTCGCCGGTGAGACACTCGCTGTGCATCCGCACCAGGACCGGTTCCGGTTCCTCCGACACCACGCCGGTCTGCTCGACGCCGACGCCGCCCATCGTGATGGCGAGGTGCGGCTCGGCGTCCACCATCGACGTGTAGGCGAACAGGTCGAACTCGCCGAACTCGGTCGGCAGCTTCAATGCGATCTCGCGCTTGACGAGCTTCTCGTGCTGCCGGCGATGCTCGATGAGGTCGGCGATGGTGCACATCTTGAGGGCGTGCTTCCGGCAGTATTCTCGCAGGTCGGGCAGGCGCGCCATCGAGCCGTCTTCGTTGAGGATTTCGCAGATGACGCCGACTTCGCGGAGGCCGGCCATGCGGCAGAGGTCGACGCTGCCTTCGGTGTGGCCGGCGCGGACGAGCACGCCGCCGGGCTTGGCGATGAGGCCGTCGACGTGGCCCTTGTCGCGGACGAGGTCGTTCGGCCCGGAGGCGGGGTCGGCGCAGATCCGGATGGTGCGGCAGCGGTCGGCGGCGGAGATGCCGGTGGTGATGCCGGTGCGGGCGTCGAAGTTGTGGGTGAAGGGGGTGGCGCTCGGGTCGAGCGAGACGCCGGGGAGGAGTTCGAGGCCGAGGCGGTTGGCGTTCGCCTTGGACATCGTCACGCAGAGCCGGCCGCACGCCTCGCGGACCATGAAGTTCACGGCTTCGGGCGTGATGTGCTCCCCGGCCATGACGAGGTCGCCCTCGTTCTCGCGGTGCTCGTCGTCGACGAGGACGATCATGCGGCCGGCGCGCAGCTCGGCGAGGGCGTCGGGGATCGAGCAGAAATCATTCGGAGTGCGATTCACGCGAGGCCTCGACGGAGGATTCGTTCTGTGCACCATGATAGCCGTGGAATCGGCCGGCGCTCCCGAAAACCGGGCGGGAAACCGACAGACCGGTTCGACCGTCGATCCCCCTGCCCCGCGCCCTATCCTATTCCAGTCTCCGAATGCTTCTAACGTTCCTCGCGGCCACGCCCCATGAATCCGAACTCCGGTCGATCGCGCCTCTTCCTCGTCAGCGGGCTGGTGCTGTTCCTGGAACTCGCCTGCATCCGTTGGTTCCCGGCGCACGTGCTGTACCTGACGTTCTTCACGAACGCGGTGCTACTGGCGACGTTCGTGGGGATGTCGATCGGCTGCCTGCTGGCGAGCCGGCCGAACCGGCTGCTGGCGAAGACGCCGCTGCTGCTGGCGATCGCGCTGGGGGCGGGCCTGTCCGCAGAACTGTTGCGCTCGCAGATCGAGAACTACGTGGACGTGGGCGGGCAGGCGAATCCGGAGGTGGTCTTCTACGGCGCCGAGGCGATCGTGCAGAAGAAGCTGGAGTTCGCGGTTCCGGCCGAACTGCTGTTCGGCGTCTACTTCGTGCTGATCGCGGCGACGCTGATCGGCCCCGGGCAGGAGATGGGGCGCGCGTTCAACGCCGTGCCGGGTCGGCTGGCGGCGTACGGGGCGAATCTGCTTGGCAGCCTCGCGGGCATCCTGCTCTTCGCGCTGTGCTCGTGGCTGCAGCTTCCGCCGCTGGTCTGGTTCGGCCTGATCGCCGCGGGGCTGCTGTACCTGTTGGGCGGCTCGCCCGGCGTGCGGGTGTGCCTCGTTCTGGTGCTGGTCTTTGCGGCCATCACATCCGGTCTGGTCTCGATCCCGCTGCCGAACGGCACGACGGTGCGCCAGTACTGGTCGCCGTACTACCGGATCGATTTCTCGCCGGAAGGCCGGTACATCAACACGAATCAGATCGGCCACCAGAACATCCAGCCATTGAAGGAACCGGCGGGCGAGCCGTACGCGCTGCCGTATTTGTTCCAGCGGGACGTGCAGGGAGCGGACGGCAAGCCGGCGTGGTCGCCATTCCGGCGCATCCTGGTGATCGGCGCGGGGTCGGGCAACGACATCGCACGGGCGCTGCAATGGACCGGGCCGGACTCCCGCATCGACGCCGTGGACATCGACCCGGTGATCCAGTCGATCGGCCACGCGAACCACCCCGACAAACCCTATTCCGACCCGCGCATCCACCGCGTGAACAACGACGGGCGGAACTTCCTGCGCACCGCGCCGGACGGCGAATACGACCTTGTCGTCTTCGCACTGATCGATTCGCTGGCGCTGCAGAGCGGCTTCAGCAACCTGCGGCTGGAGAGCTACCTTTACACTCTGGAGTCGTTCCGGGACGTGCGGCGCGTGCTGAAGCCGTCGGGCGTGTGCGCTCTTTACAACTTCTTCCGCCAAGGGTGGATCAGCGCCCGGCTGCGGGACGGTTTGCGGGACGCGTTCGGCGCCGCCCCGGTGCTCTTCACGCTGCCGCCGAAGGACCGCGTGCCGGCCGACCTGGAGGATCGCGGTTTCGCGATGTTCTTCGCCGGCGCCGAACCGGTGATGGCACCGCTCCGCGCCGCGTTCGCCCGCACCGGCAACACCTACTGGTACCCGTGGGGGATGCCGGTGCCGACCGACAGCCCCGCACGATTTTCGCCGGCCGACCAAGCGCCGCCGCCGTTGGACGCCGCCGGCGGCGCGGTGCTGGCGATGGAGGGGCGGGGCGAAGGGGTGAACCCGAGCTGGGTGCGTTTCCGCATCGCGGAGGTGGACAACGTGCCGGACCTGAAACCCGCGACCGACGACTGGCCGTTCCTCTACACGCGCCGGGCGATGATCCCGACGCACAACATCTCCGGCGTGGGGCTGATGCTCGGCCTGTCGTTGGCGCTCTACTGGTTCACGCGCCGCCTCGCCGGCGCGGCGGCGCCGACCGCGACCGCCGCCGTCGACACGGGCCTCGTGCTTCGCTCCTTCTTCCTCGGCGCCGGCTTCATGCTGATCGAGACGAAAGCCGTCGTGCACATGGCGCTGCTGTTCGGCAGCACCTGGACGGTGAACACCGTCGTCTTCGCGGCGGTGCTGCTGATGAGCCTCGCGGGCAACTTGCTCGCGGCGGCGCTCAAGCCGAAGAACTTGCTGCCGTACTACGTCGCGCTCTTCGCGGCGATCGCGGCGAACGTCGCCGTGCCGACCGACACGTTCCTCGGCATGACGCCCGTGCTCCAGATCGGCCTGTCGTGCCTGCTGGCGTTCGCCCCCGTCGCCGTCGCCGGCATCATCTTCGCCGCCAGCTTCGCCCGCACCGCGAACCCCGACCGGATGTTCGGCGCGAACGTCGCCGGCGCGCTCGTCGGCGGCCTCGCGGAGAATGTGTCGATGCTGCTCGGCTTCCGGTTGCTGGGCGGCGTGGCGGCGGGCTTCTACCTGCTCTCGGCGCTCGCCGGATCGAAGCCGACCGCGCCGGCGGACGGGAAATAACACTCCCAGCCCGCGCAGTCGTCACGGTCGGTCGATCTTCTTGGAAAATCCGCACCGGGCACACGCGGATTTCATCTTGTCCCCTAAACAATCGGAGCGTATAGTTCCACACCCCAATCGGGGCACAAACCACCGACGCCGCTCGCAGATGCACGGGGCCTACCCCAAGCCTGCGAGCGGCGTCACCGTTTACCGCATCACTCTTCGCCCGCGTCGCCACTTTCCGCCTTCATGACTTCCCGCAGAAGCACCGTCGCATAGCTGCCCGCGGGCAGGCTGAAGCGCAGCCGCAGGCCGAGCGCGTCCGGCTCGGCGGCGAGGTCGTCCACATACACGATGTTGTGCCGGCGCGTGCCGGAGAGCCACTTCCCGGCACGGTCGAAATTCGCCTCGGTCAATCCGTTCGCGCTCAGCGCCGCCGCCTCGCGCTCGGCGGCGACGCCCTTCGTCGCGAACGTCTTCTTGCCGAACATCGGCCCGGCCGTGACGGTCTCGCGGCGGTCGAAGCGATCCTGTTCGACGACGGGATCGTCGGCGACGAAGATGCCGCCGAAGGGCCACTTCATCATGGCGTCGCCCGCGAGGACGGTGCGGAAGAGTCCGTCCGCCATCCGCCGCGCGAGGACGTCGTTGAACAGCAGCGACTGCGCGGCCGAGAGGTAGAGCTTGAGGCGGAAAGGCGGAGCGTTGATCCGTTCGCCGCGGATCATGCGCAGGCCGTTGGCGGCGGTCTCGCCGTCGTGGCCGAAGCGCTGCGGTCCGTAGAAGTTCGGCAACCCGAGGGTGCGTATGCGGTCGAGGATCGGCGCGACGGCGTTGAGATTCACGGCGCCGCGCACGAGGATGTCGAACCGGTTGCCCCGCAAATGGCCCGCCTTCAGCTTGTTCGCGTGGCGCGTCGCCGACAGGATGCGCACGCCCTCCCCCTCGGCGGCGCGCCAGCGGTCCTCCGGCAGGTTCGGCACCGACACCCATTGCCGCGTCACGGCATGCCGGTCCTTCAGCCCGGCCGTGCCGATCGCGTCCTGCGGCAAGCCGAGCTTGCGCGCCAGCATCCTCACGAAGTATTCCGCTCCCACGTCGCGCTTCTCGATCCAGAGGTAGACGTGCTCGCCCGTCCCCGACGGCTCGTACGCCGGGATCTCCTCGACGACGAAATCCTCCGGTTCGACCTTGATCCGACCGCCGACGCCGGGGAGGTCCGCGGTCAGGAGCGGCGGGTGAAAAGCGGAATGTTCCATGCCGGAATCGTAGGATTTCCAGAGCCGCCGTCCCCTATCGAACAGGTGCGCCATGCGTTCGGCCTTCCCGCTCGTCCTGCTCCTCGCGCTGCCCGCCTTCGCGCAACCCCGGCCACGACCCATCACCTACGCCGCCAACGGCATCGTCGCGACGAGTCATCCCGTCGCGGCGCAGGTCGGGCTGGACGTGTTGAAGAGTGGCGGGAACGCCGTGGACGCCGCCATCGCCACCTCCGCCGCGATGGGCCTCATGGAGCCGATGTCCTGCGGCATCGGTGGCGATCTCTTCGCCATCGTCTGGGACGCGAAGACGAAAACGCTCCACGGCCTCAACGCCAACGGCGCCGCCCCGCTCGCGGCTTCCATCAACTATTTCAAGGATAAGGGCCTCGACGAAATTCCGGAGAAAGGGCCGCTATCCTGGTCCGTGCCCGGCTGCGTCGACGGCTGGGACGCCCTGCAAAAGAAGTTCGGCACGAAGCCGCTCGCCGAACTGCTCGCGCCGAGCATTCGCTACGCGAAGGACGGCGTCGTCGTTCCGGAAGTCATCGGCGGCTATTGGCGCGGGGCCGGGCGCATCGCCGACCTGCGGGACGTATACGCCCCCGGCGGCGACGCCCCGCGCACGGGCGAACTGTTCAAGAACCCCGCCCTCGCGAAGACGTATCAGCTGATCGCCGACGGCGGCCGCGATGCCTATTACAAAGGACCGATTGCCAAGACGCTCGTCGCTTATTCCCAAAAGCACGGCGGCCTGTTCGCGCCGGAAGACTTCGCCCGGCACGCCTCCGAGTGGGTGAAGCCCGTCTCCACGAACTATCGAGGCTACGACGTGTGGGAACTCCCGCCGCCCGGACAGGGGATCGCGGCGCTGCAGATGTTCAACATCCTCGAAGGCTACAACCTGAAGGCGATGGGGCCGAACTCGCCCGACTACTGGCACCTGCTCGCGGAGGCGAAGAAGCTCGCCTATGCCGACCGGGCGAAGTTTTACACCGACCCGCGCTTCGCCAAGGTGCCGGTCGAGAAGCTTATCTCGAAGGAATACGCCGCGGACCGTCGCAAGTTGATCGACGAAAAGAAAGCCATGACAGAAGTGCCCGCCGGAGACGCGAAGATCGGCAAGGCCGACACGATCTACCTCTGCGTCGTGGACAAGGATCGCAACTGCTGCTCGCTCATCCAGAGCAACTACTTCGGCTTCGGCTCCGGCATGGCGCCCGTCGACCTCGGCTTCGCCATCCAGAACCGCGGCACGCTCTTCTCGCTCGACCCGACGCACGCGAACAAGCTCGAACCCGGCAAGCGGCCGTTCCACACGATCATCCCGGCGATGGTCACGAAGGACGGGCAGCCGTTCTTCTGCTACGGCGTCATGGGCGGCGACATGCAGCCGCAGGGGCACGTGCAGGTGCTGGTGAACATGATCGACTTTGGCATGAACGTCCAGCAAGCCGGCGAGGCGGCGCGCATCGAGCATGTCGGCAGTGCGACGCCGACCGGCAAGCCCGGCACGGCCACCGGCGGCACCATCAAGGCCGAAATGGGAATCTCCGATGCCATCGTGAATGAATTGAAGAAGCGCGGCCACGTCGTGGACCGCGTCCGCACCAACGGCGGCGGCTACCAGGGAATCCTGATCGACCCGATCACCGGCATGTTGAAAGGCGCGACGGAGACAAGAAAGGACGGCGCGGCCGTGGGTTACTGAAGGCCGAAGAGCTTCTTCACCGGCACGGCAAAACCGGGCAGCACGTCGGGGATTACGAGATCGTCGCCGTTGTCGAAGATCTGCTGGAATTCGTCGTTGCGATACACCGACGCCGTCGCCGACTCGGCATCGAGGATGAGGACGGCGGTCACGCCGGCCTTCAGGTACTCGCCGACCTTGACGAAAATCTCCGACCACTCATTCGTTGGCGAGGTGACTTCCAAGACCAACTCCGGCACGACATCGGTGATCGTCGTCGGGGCCGGCCCCTTCGGCTGTCGGGAGTAGCTGTAGAACGAGACGTCCGCCCCACGCACCCGATCCGGCGACTTCCTCGTCTGGACGAAGGTATCGTTTGTGCAAATCCGACCGAGATCGTTGGCCCGGACGTGTAGTGTCAATTCGAAGGCGATGTTGTTGCAAACCTCACCATGTTGCATCGCGGGCATGGATTTCTCCCAGACGACGACGCCGTCGATCAATTCCGCCCGTTCGTGGCCGTGCCGCGCGAGGAATTCAGTCGCCGTGAGGAGAGTCGTCGATGGAGGGGTGGCGGTCGCGTTCATGCGGGCAGTCTAACGAATGGAATTCAGGCAAACCAGCCCGACTGGGATATGGTTCAGTCCTCGACCGGCACGGTCGGGTTCTTCACCGGTTGCAGTTCCGGGGACACGAGGCCGTTCCGCCCGCATGTGTCGCACCAGTATCCCCAGTGCCGTGGATCGCCATCGTATCGCCCCCTCGACCGACCTTTGCAAAACGGGCAATATACGGGGAACAACATCGCCAATCGGATTCCCAGGAACATGCCGCCAAGCACGCCGACGAGGATCGGGGCGAACGTGATATAGACCGGTTGAAGGTTCCACCACATCGGGCCTTTGACGCGATTGGTGAATTCGAGCTGCGCGGCAAAACCGAGGAACATGCCGAGCATCGCACAGAGTTTCATCAAGGCCGCATGCGATCGGATCATCGGATTCCTGCGCGGGTTACGAAAGTTATTCGTATCCCGCGCGGGAATCTTGGCTCATTTCGCCTTCCAGCGATAGACGGCGAGTTTGTCCAGCGAGCGAATCACGACATGTTCACCGGCCACCGCGAGGTGCGCCCAACTGTCCGTCGCCACCTTGCGCTCATCGAGGATTTCCGGCTCCTTGGTGTTGGCCTTCAACAAGTACAGTGTCCCCCGCTGATCGAGCGCGAGGATCTTGTCCCCGCCGGCGACGAGGCTCCAGTACTTGCCGTAGGTCTTGTCGCTCGTCCAGGCCCGCTGGCCGGTCTTCAGGTTCACGCACGTCAGCTTCTGATCCTTGCCGAGCAGGTACGCGTGGCCGTCCACAACGACCGGTGTTGACATGTTCCCCTCGTACTTGAACGACCAGCCGTCGGCGGTTCGCAGGCCCTCGCTCGTCTTGTCGACGGTGAAGAGCTGCGTCGTGCCGCCGTAGGTGCTGGTGAAGACGCCCTCGCCGAACTGGATCGGCGTGAGGATGTTCATGCCGCGGAAGGAGGGGATCTCGCGGCTCCAGAGCGTCGCGCCATCGTCGGGGTTCACGCCGACGAGGGCCGTGCGGGTCTGCACGACGACGCACACGCGGCCCTGGAAGGTTCCGAAGACAGGCGAGGAGAAGGCGCTCCCCATCATCTGGTCCTTGGTCGCCAACACGCGCCAACGAACCTCGCCCGTCTTCTTGTCCACTTTGGCAAATCCGGACCCGGCCTGCATGTAGACCGACGTGTCGTCCACGAGCGGCGAACAGACGCATCCGAAGGTCGGGTTGCCCGCATCGTATTTCGCGGCGAAGTCCACCTGCCAGCGAATGTCGCCATTCGCCGCGTTCAGGCAGACGAGCCGATCCTGAATTCCGGCGACATAAAGAGAATCGCCGTCGAGCGTCGGCGTCGAGCGGATCCAACTGCCGTTGGAGGCGGCGAAAAACGGCACCGTTAGCGAGCCGCCCCACTTCTGCTTCCACTTTCCCTTGCCGGTCATCCGGTCGAACGCGGTCACGACTTCCGTCTTCTTGTCGACCGTTTCGGTGGTGAAGACGAGGTCTTTGGAGACGATCGGCCCGGAGTAACTGGGGCCGAGTTTGGGCGATTCCCAAACCAGCTGAAGCGCCTCGCCCTTGAGCGCATTCGGCCAGTTCGCGGCCGGAACGATGCCGTCGCGGTTGGCGCCGCGCCACTGCGTCCAGGTGTCGGCGGGCGGGGCCGCGAGTGCGAGAGCGAGGAGATAGGTGGACAGCATGAGAGCTCCGGGAACTTAGGGGGAAACCGCAAGGGCCTGACGCAGTTTGGAGATCGCGGTGGCTTGCACCTGACGCACGCGCTCCTTGGACAGTCCCAGCGCCGAACCAACCTGCTCCAGCGTCGTCCCGTCGGCACGATCGTTCAGATTGAACCGACGGACCAGAACTGTTTTCTCCCGATCAGAGAGAAGCGGATGCTCGGCACGCAGGAATTCATCGAGCGGAAATTCGCCCGCGTGCGAGGGGAGCGAGTTTTCGACGGGCGGCTCGCCATCGTGGAAGGCGTCGAACGAGACCGCGCGCGTGGTCCAATCGCGGGAGGCCTTCCGGGTTTGCCTTGCCAGGGCACGCAGCAGACAGGTGTAGGCGTAGGTGCTGAAGCGGATGCCGATCCAGGGGTTGTAGGCGACGACGGCCTGGATAAGCACGATGTGGCAATCGGCGGCGAGATCTTCCGCGGTCGCGGGGGAGTTCGTGAACGCCCGGACGGCGCGGAAAATCAATTTGCGATTGCCGACGACGATCCGGTCACGCAGTTCCAGATAGCTGGCGCGCCAGCGCGCCAGTTCCCGTCGCGTTTTGGAGGCGTGCATCCGGTACGCGGCGTAGTGCATGCGGCGGGCATGTTCGCGGGAGTCTTCGTCGGGCATGTAGCCGCCGGCGTAATCGGCGGAAACGTCCAGTAATTCGTCGGGATCATACTTGGCGGGCGCGTTGGTCCGGGCGAACGAGCCATGCCGGATGAACCCGGGCAGGCCCTGGTCGAAGTGGCGAGTCTTGCGGACAGGCCGGGTTTGTGGATTCACGGTCGGCCTCGGTGCTAAGATGACAGGGATCGGCGATCCCCGCTCGGAGTCAAAACGTCCAAATCGTCCATATTATTACATCGGTGGCTTTCCCAAGTCAACCGATTTCGTCCGAATATTTTGGATTGATCTCAGAATGGCGATTATCAAAACGAACGAAACGAACGATATGTCCGACGATTCGCGTTTTCTCAGTACCGTCCAGGTCGCCAAGGCCGTCGGCGTCAGCGTCACCACCATCAAGCGCTGGGTCGACGACGGCATCCTCCCCGCCCACCGTACCGCCGGGGGCCACCGCAAACTCGTCCTGGCCGATGTGCTGCGCCTCACACGCGACGGCGGATTACCGGCCACCGATCTCGGCCAGCTCGTCCCGCGCGACCGCGGCGAACCGGCCGATCCCGATCGTTACCGCGAACAACTGACCGACGCCGTGGACGCGATCGACGACGAACGCATTCGCGACGTCCTCCGCGCCGCGCATCGCGGGGGAATTCCGATCGAGACCATCGCCGATCGGATCGTCTCGCCGGTCATGGCGCACATCGGCCTGCGATGGCAGCATGGCTCCGTGGACGTGGGTACCGAACACCTCGTTACCGGCTCGATCGTGGCGGGTCTGTACGAATTGCAATCCCGGATCGCCGCCAACGCGGCCGACGACCGACCCGTCGCCGTCGGCGGCGCGCCGGAAGGCGATCACTACATTCTGCCCACCTTGCTCGCGAAGCTCACGCTGATCGAAGCCGGTTGGGAGGCCGTCAACGTCGGGCCGAACACCCCGGCCGCGTCCTTCCGGAAACTGGTCGAAGACCGCCGGCCCAAATTGCTCTGGCTCTCCGTTTCGCACCTCGTGGACGAAACGAAATTCGAAATGGAATTCCAACCGCTCTTCCGCGAGGCTCAAGCCCGGGGCGTACCCGTCGCCGTCGGCGGCCGGGCGCTTCCCGAAGAGCTGCGCTCCCGCCTGCCCTACACCACCCACGGGGATGGATTCGCCCACCTCGCCGCCTTCGCCCGCACCCTGCACGCACCCGCCCAGCGCCCCAAGCGCGGCCGCCCGCCCAAAACCTGACCCTTACACCGCCGCGCGGCGCCCCGGCTTCGTCACGGCGATCGCCGCCGGCTCGGCGCAGCCCCCGGCCGTCGGCAGCATCTTGTGCGGGCTGCAATTGTTCTTCGGATTGAACGCCGTCCGCAGCCGCACCATGAACTTCAAATCGTGCTCCGCGAACAAAAGCGGCATGAAGTCCAGTTTCTCGACACCGATGCCGTGCTCGCCGGTCACGCTGCCGCCGAGGCGGATGCACTCCGTCAGAATCTCCGTGCTCGCGTCCAGCACCGCCTGCACCTGCTTCGGGTCGCGCTCGTCGAACATCAGGATCGGGTGAATGTTCCCGTCGCCAGCGTGGAAGACGTTACAGATCGCGATGCCGTACTTGCTCGAAGTTGCGGCGATGAACTTCATGATCTGCGGCAGCTTCGTCCGCGGCACCACGCCGTCCTGCGTGCAGTAGCTCGGGTAGCCGAGCCGGCCGATGGTGCCGAACGCCTGCTTGCGCGCCTTCCAGAGCGCTAGCCGCTCGGCCTCCGTGTTCGCCTTGCGCACCTCGCGGGCCTTGTTCTTCTTCGCGATCGCTTCGATCCGATCGGCCTCGTCCTGCAAACCGGATTCGAGTCCATCCACCTCCATGATGAGCACGGCGCCGGCGTCCAGCGGGAAGCCGAACTTGAACGCCGCCTCGACCGCCTTCAGGATCGTGCTGTCGAGCAGTTCCAGCGCCGCCGGCACGATGCCGCTGCCGATGATGTCGCTGATGGCGTTCGTCGCGTCGTCGATGTTCTCGAAGATGCCGAGCAGCGTGCGGTACGCCTCCGGGTTGCGGGTCACGCGCACCCAGACCTTCGACACGACGCCAAAGGTCCCCTCACTTCCCACAATCGTTCCCGTGAGGTCGTAGCCGGGGGAGTCTTCGGTCGGCCCGCCGACGGTGACGACGTTGCCGTCCGGCAGCACGAGTTCGACGCCGAGGATGTGGTTGACGGTGACGCCGTACTTGAGCGTGTGCGGCCCGCCGCTGTTGGTGGCGACGTTGCCGCCGATGGTGCAGGCCCCCTGGCTGCTGGGGTCCGGGGCGTAGTGGTAGCCGTGCGGCTTGAGGGTGTTGGTGAGCCAGACGTTGACGACGCCGGGATCGACGACGGCGTAGCGGTCGCGGATGTTGACTTCGTGGATGGTCTTCATGCGGGCGAGAGCGATCATGACGCCGCCGCCGACCGGCACGCACCCCCCCGCGAGGCTCGTCCCCGCCCCGCGCGCGATGAACGGCACGTCGAGTTCGTTGCACGCCTTCACGATCTCGACGATGTGCTTCGTATTCATGGGGAACACGACGACGTCGGGTTTCGTCTTGGCGATGGTGAATCCGTCGCACTCGTAGGTGGCGAGGTCGGCCGTGGCCGTGAGGACGTTCTCGGTGCCGACGATGGCCGTCATGCGCGCGACGAGTTTGGCGGTGTCGCGATCGACGGCGGGCGGGAGGGTGATGTTCATGGAGATAGAATAGTGCGGAATGCGGAGTGCGGAATGCGGAGTGAAAACGGAGCCAAGTTTAGCCGCGAGGCGGAGTCTTCGGAGCGGAGCGCGTCACGATGGCGGGAGCGGGAGGGCGCGGTGATGACGGAAGCAGAGTGGCTGGCGTGCGAGGATCCCGAGAAACTCGGCGAGTTCGTTCGCGGTCGCGTCGATCCCCATCGGTTTTGGTGGCTGGCAGTTGAATGGAGCCGACGTGCAATCGACTTCCTCAACGAATGGGATGCAAAATGGATCGAAGCCTACGCAGCTTGGGTCGAAAACAACGGGCCTCATCCTCGAGACGTCTGCGAAATTCGACCATTCGACTACATGGATCGGCCGACGAAAGTTCTCGCATGGGCCAGGCGGTGTTCGGACGACCTTCGTCGAGAGGATCCGATGACAGCCTCGATTTCCGCGGCCATGTCGGCCGTTCACGACTGTCCTTTCATCGAATGGGATGGATCCAAGTTCGTCGATACTCGCGGAGCGAACGAGAGAGAATCCCAGAATGAATCGACAAAAGGGTACACAAATCAAGGCGATCTCTTCTGGTCGAGACAACAGTATTTCGACCGGGAAATGAGCCTTCGATTTTGCAACCAATTCCGCGATGTAACCGGCAATCCCTTTCGCCCCGTCGCCGTCGATCCCGCGTGGCGCACCGCCACCGCCGTCGGCATCGCACAAGCCATCTACGATGACCGCGCCTTCGACCGCCTGCCGATCCTGGCCGACGCCCTGCAAGACGCCGGCTGCGAGAACGCCGACATCCTCGCCCACTGCCGCGGCGACGGTCCGCACGTCCGCGGCTGCTGGGTCGTCGATCTCGTGCTCGGGAAGGAATAAGCGCGATGACGGAACAGACCTGGCTCGCGTTCACGGACATTAACGCCAAGCTGAATTTCCTCCGGACCGCCGACCCCCGTTCGTTTCCGGTGCCCTCGGCGCGGAAGTATCGCCTCCTCGCGTGCGGCTGCTGCCGATTGGTTTGGGATCTCATCGACGACCCACAGAATCGGTCCGCAATCGAACTCGCGGAACGGCTGGCCGATCGACAGGCCTCGCATGAGGAAGTTCAGGCGGCCCGATTCTCCGGCGCGTCGGGGCTGGCCCGCAAAACGCTCCTTCGTTCGCCCCGGATGGCCGCGCACGATGTGCTCATTCCGCTCGGCTACAACCCGAAGCACACGGTCATGGTCGATCGGCTCATCCGCGACGTTGTCGGCAATCCCTTCCGCCCCGTCGCCGTCGATCCCGCGTGGCTTACTTCCACCGCCGTCGGCCTCGCGCACGGCATCTACGATGACCGCGCCTTCGACCGCATGCCGATCTTGGCCGACGCCCTGCAAGACGCCGGCTGCGAGGATGCCGACATCCTCGGCGACTGCCGCGGCGACGGCCCCCACGTCCGCGGCTGCTGGATCGTCGATCTGGTGCTGGGGAAGAACTGAACTACTTCAGCTCCACGATGCGGATATTCCGGAACAGCAAGTCCGTCGTCGGGTCGTGGCCCTGGATCGAGAGGTGGCCCTTCGCGGTGCGGAGGCCCTTGCGCGGGTTTTCGTCCGGGGCCCGTTCGTCCTTCCAGCTCACGACGGGATAGCCGTTCACCCACGTCGCGATGTTCGGCCCTTGCGCGACGAGCGTCATCGCGAACCACTCGTTGTCGTTCGAGACGACCTTGCGTGCCGGGATGCGCCGATAGATGGCACCGGTGCCAAAGTCGGCGGGCTTGGTGCGATCGCCTTCCTTGTAGGCGTTCTGGATCTGCATCTCGTAGCCGTTCTGATACTGGTCGGCGAGGCAACGGAAGAAGACGCCGCTGTTCAGGGCCGCGCCGTTCGTCTTGCACTCGATCTGGAACAGGAAATCGTCGAATTGTTTCTCGGTTTGCAGGTCGCCGGGACCGTTCTTGAGCGCGAGTTCGCCGGCGGCGGTGACTTCGACTTTCGATTGATTCCGCTTCGGGTCGCCGGTGAAGATCTTCCAGCCGGCGAGGTCTTTGCCATTGAAGAGCGGTTGGACGCGCTTGGGGCGATAGCGGAGGCCCGTCAGCCGTGCGCCGGCATCGCCGCCGGCGACGGTGACGATGCATGGGGAGACGAACTGCGACCGGCCGCCGTCGCGGACGGAGATGCCGACCTGTTTGGAACCGAGCGGCACGGCGTCCACGGCCGGCGTCAAGGGGGATTGCAGCAACTCGCCCGGCGGCAGGGCGACCGCGAACTGGAGCGTCTCGCCTTTGGGCACGACGAGCGCACCGTCCTTCGCCTCCGCCTTCCCGGTCCAGCCGAAGGTGCTCTCGCCGTCGAAGAGCAGGATCCAGCCGTCGGCGATCTCCTGGGGCGTCAGGGCGTTCGGCTTTTTGTCGGCGGCGGAGAGGGTACCGGCGAAGAAAATGCAGGCGGCCAGCCAACGAACGGATCGGAGAAGGGCCATCGGCAGGGCCTCGTTGGGGTGCGGAATCCTGACATCATATGCCGCCGCTGGCGTCTTTCCCGCAAGCGATTACATTGATCCGGGTGGAACCGGCCCCGAACGGACCCCGCATGAACGCACCGCCCCGCGTCGGCTTCCTCGGTCGCACCTTCGGCTGGTCCGGCTCCCGCCGCGAGTGGTTCGTCCTCGCCGCCGTCCTTGCCTGGCTCGCCGCCGGCTACGGCGTTCACCTCGTCTCCCGCAAGCTCGCGCTCGGCGAATCGATCCTGCTCTACGCCCTCTGGCTGCTCGCCTTCGGACTCGTCGCCCGCGACGCCGTCCGCAACCTCTTCGGCCCCGTCTTCTTCCACGACATCGTCCGCACCGGCCGCCAACGCCTCACCTTCGCCCTCCGCTGGTTCTACGCCGTCGGCGTCGGCTTCGTCCTCACCATGCTCTACTACTTCTGGCTCGACGGCAAAGTCAACTACTTCCGCAACCCCAACCCCGTCGTCGGCACGAACGAAATGGCCAACTTCGGCGCCGAGTTCTTCGCCACTTTCATCGTCATCCAGTTCCTCGTCGTCGTCCTTCTCACGCCGGTCTATGTCGCCGGCACAATCTGCATCGACAAGGAACGCAAGATCCTCGAATTCCTCTTCGCCACCGACCTGCGCAATCGCGAGATTATCTTCGGCAAGCTCGCCTCCCGCGTGCTCGCGCTGCTGTGTTTCGTCCTCGTCGGCCTGCCGATCCTCGCGTTCGTCCAACTCTTCGGCGGCGTCGACCCCGAGCAACTCCTCGCCGCCACGGTCGCCACCGTTGTAACCATCGTCGGCCTGTCGTCGCTCGGCATCTGGTTCTCCACGCAGCTCAAAAAGGCGCGCGACGCCATCATGCTCACGTACCTCAGTTACGCGGTGTATCTCATCCTCACCGTCCTCGTCACCGCGCTGGTCACGTTTTCCGGCGTCGGCTGGTGGAATACGCCCCTGCCGCTTGGCTCCTGGTCCTTCGGGCTGAACGACGTCTGCTACACGCTCGCGTCGGGGAACATCGTCTGGCAGATCATCACCATGAACGCCCCGCGCGGCGCCCCCGTCGCGTTCGCGCTGGACGACAGCCTCCGCGCCTACTGCGTCTTCTGGATCGCCTCGGCCGCGCTGCTGCTTGGTCACGCGATGCTGGTCCTGCGCGCCGTCACGCTCCGACAGGCCTACGGCAACCCCGGCGGAACCCGCAGCCGCAAGAAAACCCTCGCCGCCGACGGTGCCGAGTCGGTCGTCGTGAACGAGGCGACACGGCGCTATCCGCCGATCGGGACCAATCCGGTGCTTTGGAAGGAAGTGTTCGTCGACACCGGCTCGCGCGGCGGCTGGCTGGCGCGCATCCTGTTCGGCCTCATCGCGCTCGGCATGGTCGCCCCGATCGCGCTCATCATTTACTTCACTTTCTTTGACCCGCCAAACTACTACGCGAACATGACGTTCGCGGAACGCTGGCACCGCTTCCGTGAGGAGGCGAACATGTGGGCCCGCATCGTCACGGGCATCCTGACTTTCCTCATCGTGCTGGCGACGGCCGTGCGCGGCGCCGGCGCGGTCAGCGGCGAAAAGGACAAGGACACCTGGATCAGCCTGCTCGGCACGCCCCTGTCGTCCGACGATATCCTCTCCGGCAAGTTCTGGGGCTGCGTGCTGGGCCTGCGCCGGGTGTACGTCTTCCTGTTGTTCATCTGGTGCCTCACGCTGGCGATGGGGGCGGCGCACCCGCTGACGATCCTGCTCGACGCGGCGCTGATCGCTCTCTACGTCGTCGCGTTCGCCTGGCTCGGGCTCTATTTTTCGATGACCGCGCGGACGACCCTCATCGCCACCGTGCGCGCCTTCTTCGCCGCGATCTTCTGCGCGGGAGGCTTCTGGCTGGTGATCGTGCTCTGCTGTTGTCTGCCCCTGGATTTCATGGGCAGCCGAGGGATGCGGGATTACGAAATTCCCCGGAGCGTGCTGCTCGGCATGACGCCGCCGTTCGTCGCGGGCTGGCTGCCGATGCACGACTTCGAGGATCGCGATCTCGGCGCGTTCTCCCATTCGGCAACGGAAGGGATGGGCGTGGCGGCGCCGATCCTCGGCACGATGCTCTGGGGCGCGTTCGCCTTCGCCATGATGGTCGCGTGCAAACTCAAGTTCCGGGAAGTGACGAACCGGATGAACGACGCGAAGGGCGAACGGCCGCGCCGCGAACGCCCGGATCCGCCGAACCGCAACCGCTACGAATGACGGGATTACACGTCCTTGCGGGCGAAGATGCCCATGCCGACGAGCGCGCCGACGCTCGCGAGGAAGAACGAGGCGAGCAGGAACTGCGTGACGTCGACGGACGTGATGCCGCCACGCAGGACGTTGCGGAGTCCGTCCATCAACCACTTCAGGTTCGGATAGTCGCTGGGCATTCGGGAGAGCGTGGCCAGACCGCCGAAGATGACGATCCAGAAGATCGAGATGCCGAGGACCGTGCCGTTCGTGATGGCGCCGATGGCGACGCCCCACGAGACGACGACGCCGAGAACGGCGGCGAGCAGCACGATCGCGGAGACGGCGCCGCCGAATGTGAGGTTCGCGCCCGTGCCGTTCGTGGACGCGGTGAACAGCGTGGCGTAGGCGGCGAGGACGACCGCGGCGATGCCGACGAAGGTGGCGAGGACGACCGCGAGGCGGGCGTGCCACTTGGCGAGGAAGTACTGGTAGCGGCTGATGCCGCGGCTGAGGACGGAGTCGGCGATGACGCCGCGTTCGGAGCTGATGCCGCTGACCGCGAGCAGGGAGATGAGCGAGAGGCTGCCGATAGCGAGCGCGCGAAGGAGGTCGTCGGACTGCGCGGCGACCGACTGGTATTCGCCGGCGTTGGCGGCGCCGAGTTTGAAGAGCACGTAGCCGACCGCGGCGAGGGCCATCATGATCAGCCAGAGCCGGTAGACCCAACTGCGCAGCGTCTGGCCGAGATCGGTTTGCAGCACCGCCCAGTACGGCAGGAACCGGTTGAATCGGAACGGTACGGCGGTCGCGGCGGCATCCATGAGCTCGTCTCCCTTACTTCGCCTGCGACTGGATCCAGGCGTTCATGCGGGCCTGCATTTCGGCGGGAGTCATTTCCTCAATCTGCGTCGAGAGACTCCATTTGTGGCCGAACGGATCGATGACGGCCGCACTGCGGTGCCCGTAGAACTGGTCCGCGGGCGGCATGAGCGACGTCGCGCCGGCGGCCAGTGCCTTCGCGTACGCCGCGTCGCAATCTGGCACATAGATGTTCATCCCGCTGCTCCGCCCGCCGAGCGTCGTTGGGCTGGAGTTACCCCAGGCCGGATTCTCATCGGAGACCATGATCGCCGTATCGCCGATGACGAATTCGGCATGGCCGATCTGATCGCCCATCGTCAACCGGAACTTTTCCCGGGCACCGAACGCCTTCTCATAGAAGGCCAGTGCGTCGGCTGCACCGCGAACATGCAGGTACATCGTAACGGTGTGCTCGCCGTCGGGAATCGCTTTGACCATGGTCGAGCCTCCAGGGAAGGGGCGAGAAGCCGGAGTCGGCTCCCGATGCCGTTCTACGCCGCCTCCGCGAGTTGCACGAGGCGCGTAAAGCCGCGGCTCTCTTCCTGTTCCATGAGGTCCAGATAGGCCTGTTCGGTCTGCATCCCCACGCTGCGAAGACAGATGAGCGACACCTTGTTGTCGGACAGCACCTGAAAGACCTGGGCGAGGATGGCCGTGTTCGCCACGTCGTCCGTCAGTTTCAGGTCCAGCCGGCGCTGACGCAGCACCGCCTGCGTCACTTCCTTCATCGCCTTCAATACGCCCAGCGACTTCGTGATCGACTTCTGGTCGCCGTCGAGGTCCAGTTCGTAATGATTCTTGCGGATGCGGCCCTTCAGTTCCTGCAGGCTGCCTTGAAAAATGAGTTGACCCTTGTTCAGCACGGCCGCGTGGTTGCAGACCTCGTCCACGTCCGTGAGGTTGTGGCTGCTGAGGATCAGCGTCTTCTCGGCGGCGAGCGTCTTGATGAGTTCGAGCATCGAGCGGCGGGCTTCGATGTCCAGCCCGTGCGTCGGTTCGTCCCAGATCAGCAAGTCGGGTTCGTTGATGAGGCTGGCGGCGACGGCGAGTCGGGCGGTCTGGCCCGGCGTGAAGTGGGCGATCGATTCGCCCGAATGCGGCAGAAGGTCGACGGCGCGAATCAACGACGCCAAGCGCGGCTTGCGCTCGTTCCGGGGCATGCCGAAGAGGCGCGCAATGTAATCCAGATACGTGATGGGCGTCATGCCCTTCGGAAACTGCGGGTTTGTCGGGATGTAACCGATCCGCCTGCGGAGGTCCGCGGCGTTGGGCGTCATCGTCTTGTTGAAGACCTTCGCCCAGCCGGCCGTTGGTCGGTGCAGCCCCAGCACGAGACGCAGAAACGTGGTCTTGCCCGCGCCGTTCGGGCCGAGCAGACCGAGTACGGTCCCCGGCTCCACGGCCAGCGTGGCGTCGTTCAAGGCAATCTGGCGATTCTGGTAGATCTTCGTCAGGTGCGACGATTCCACCACCAGCTCGCTATCCGGCTTGGCGGCAGCCACGACGGTTCCCCGGCCTATTTAACAAACGAATTCGGCGGCCAATACCGCGAGTCCGCGAGGTTGTCTAGGGCAAAATATGCGAACGGCGTTCCCGACGGACGCGACGACCGGTTACCATGATGGCGGCGAGCGATTTTCCTCAAGCTGTCCGTTTCTCCAGCGAATAACCCGGCGAATCCCTCGCAACCGAGCCGCCCATGAACGACAAACTCTCCCGCTGGCAGGCGATCGTCCTCGGCCTCGTCGTGTTCGCCGGGGTCGCGCTCGGTGGCGGCGGCCTCGTCGCCATCGCCGCCAAACAAGGCTACTGGCGCGAGTCGTTTTCCGTCGCCGTCGACCTGCCGGAGGCTCACGATCTCGCGCCCGGCACCACGGTCCGCGTCCGGGGTGTCGACGCCGGTCAGATCGTCGCGATCGATTACCCTGATGGCGACGGACCGATCCGGGTGCGGATGCAGCTCGACGCGAAGTTTCGCGACAAGCTTTACGCCAACGCGCGGGCGCAGGTGCAACCCACGGGCCTGCTCGGCTCGAAGGTGGTGAACATTCTGCCGGGTCGCCGGGCGGCCGGGCCGTTCCTGGGCGAATCGCTGGAAGCCGCACCGACGCCCGACGTGGCCAGCCTCGCGGCCGAGGGGGAACTCGCACTCAAGGACATCCGCGGCATGGTCGGCGACGTGCGCGGCGCATTGCGCAAGGTCGACGGCATCGTGGCCACCGAAGCCGTCGGCGTCCGCGGGCTGGTGCAGGACGGCCGCGACACCATTCAATCCGTCAAGCAGAATAGCGACGCGATCTCCCGGTTGCCGATCGTCCGCGATTATGTCGAGAACGCGACGGCACTCCTGGTGCGGCCCGATTGCCGCCAGGAGACGATGACCTACGCCGCCGCCGACATCTTCGAACCGGACTCGGCCATTCTGACCGAATCCGGGAAGACGCACCTTCGGGCCGTCGGCCTGTGGATCCGCAACCAGCCGAACGCGAAGTCGGAGGCGGTGGTGGTGTGCGGGCACGGCGCGGCGGAGTCGTCACAACCGGCCGCGACGGTCGAACAACTGACGCGGAAGCAGGCGGAAGTGGCGGTGGAATTCCTCAAGGCGAACGGGGCGCATAAAATGGGATGGTGGAGCCGCCGGAAGGTGACGGCGCTCGGGTTGGGGCGGTCCGGTTCGCCGGCCGTCGGTGCGGATGTACCGCCCGCGAACCATTTGCAGGTGTTCGTGTTTACGCCACAGTAGCCGGTCGCGATGGCCGGTCGATCACGGAGACGACGCTGTGACCGAACCCGACCGCCACCGCCGGACGCTCCTCTTCCATTCCCTGCGACTTCAGTTCCCGCGCCTGCCGCTGGCGCGGGATCGCTTCGATGCCCACCTCGACCGGACCTTTTCCCTTTTTCAAAGCAAATCCGAAGCCCCGGTGACGTGGACGTCGTACCTGGACGGGCTGTATTCGCTCGACTGGGCCGTGACCGTCGGATGTCTGGAAGGGATCGAGGCGGCTTGGGAACTGCTCTTCGCCGCGCGGATGGGTCGGAGCGATTCGCTTTTGGTCGATGCACTACGGGCGCGGGCGGTGCGGCTCTACCCTCGCAACGAGGAACGACAGGAGACCGCAGTCGCGGAATTCTGGAGCGGCCTGATCGTATCGGAAACCGAACACGGATTACCGGTTCTCGCCCGGTACGACGGACAACGGCCGCTGGCGCCGTGGCTGGTCCGCGTCTTCCAGAACAGTCACCTGTCTAAGTTGCGCAAGGGCACGGGCGCGATCGCCCTGCCGGACGACGACCTCGCCGTCCCGCTGCCGACGATGCCCCGCGAAGAGTTGCGCTGGCATGAATTATTCGTAGCGGCGGCGCGCGACTGGCTCGACGCCGTACCGGATGGCGAGCGATTGATCCTCGGCCTGCGCTGGCGCTACAAGATGAGCCAGCGCGACGTCGCCAATCTCCTCGGCGTTCACGAAGGCACGATTTCCCGCCAGACCGACAAGCTCCGCGACAAGGCCCTCGAAGCCATTGGCGAACGGCTCGTCCGCGACGGTTGGGCTGGCGAGGATCTGGAAGGGTTTGTGCTCACGGAACTCGGCGGCGTCCTCACCGACGACCCGCGACTCTCCGCGGACGAACTCTCCCGATTGCTCGGGAGCAAGGGAAAGGCGCTCGCCGGGTAACCGGCGAATGTGCCCCTACCGTCGCGGTTCGACGCCGAGCAGGTGTCGGACGAAGAAGTCCATCCGCCGGCGGTTCGCATAGGGCGACTCGGCCGCGCCGTGGTTCGTGCCGGTCATATAGAGCAGGTCGAAATCCTTGTCGGCCTTTTCCAGCGCGTTCACCACCTGCAGGGTACTGGCCGGGTCCACGTTCGAATCCATCTCGCCGACGACGAGCATGAGCTTGCCCTTCAATTTGTGGGCGTTCGTGGTGTTGGACTGTTCGACGTAGTGCGGGCCGACCGGCCAGCTCATCCAGAGTTCGTTCCACCAGACCTTGTCCATGCGGTTGTCGTGGCAGCCGCAGTCGGCAACGCCGACGGTGTAGAAATCAGGGTGCGCCAACATGCCGCAGAGCGTGTTCTGCCCGCCGGCGGAGCCGCCGTAGATCCCAACGCCCTTCGAGAGGTCCATCTCGGGGAACTTCGCGGCGGCGGCCTTGATCCAAGCGATGCGGTCCGGGAAGCCGCCGTCGCCGAGGTTCTTCCAGCAAACGTCATGGAACGCCTTCGAGCGCCAACTCGTACCCATGCCATCGCACTGGACGACGATAAAGCCGAGTTCGGCCATTTGCTGCCGGCCGTAGTAGCTCGCGAACCGCTTGGGCACGTGGTGGTCATGCGGTCCGGCGTAGATGTATTCGATGACGGGGTACTTCTTTTTCGGATCGAAGTTCGACGGCCGCAGGATAATGCCGTGGATGTCGGTCTTGCCGTCGCGGCCCTTGGCGGCGAAGCGTTCGGGCGCCTTCCAGCCGCGCTTGGTCAGTTCGGAGATATCGGCCGTGCCGAGTTCCAGGTCTTTCGTTCCGTCGGCCTTGCGCAGCACATGCATCGGCGGGGCATCGACGCGCGAATAGCTGTCGACGAACCAGCGGTTGTTCGGCGACCAGTTGACCGTGTGAAACCCATCCCCTTCGGTGAGCATTTTGAACTCGGACCCGTCGAACTTCACGCGGGCGACGTGGACATGGTACGGGTCGTCGTTCGGGTTCACGCCGACGGTGCGCAAGACGATCTCGCGCTTCTCGGCGTCGACACGGTCCACACCGCGCACGGCCCATTCGCCTTTCGTGATTGGGTTCTTCACGCTGCCGGTCTTCGCGTCGATCAAGTAGAGGTGATTCCAGCCGTTGCGTTCGCTCATCCAGATCAGTTCGTTCGACTCGTCGAGGTAGCGCAGGTACAGCTTGCCGGCGTAGTCGAAGAAGGTCTTGCACTCCTCGTTCACGATCGCGGTCGTCTTGCCCGTTTCGGCGTCGATGGCGACGACCCGCAGCACCGTGTGCCCGCGCTGGTTGTACAGGAACAGAAACCGCTTCGAGTCCGGCGTCCAGTGCTCATAGCTCACGTCCCACGGGTTCGAGAACAGCGCATCCGACACCGGGATTTCCTTGCGGCTCTTGATGTCGAACAGGTGCGGCTTCGGCTGCGGAATCGGGTCGCCCGGCTTCAGGTACGGCAGCGTGGTCGTCTTCGGCTGGAGCTGATCGCGCGGCGACGACTCGACATACGTGACGGTTCGGTCGCCGCCCTTCGTGCGCCGGATGCCGATGAGCTTCGTGGAATCCGGGGACCAGAACATCCGTGTGTATCCGTCGTCGGCCGTGCCTTCGAAGGAGAGCGGGAACTCCTGGCGTGATCCGGTCTCGCGAATCCAGACGTTGTGATTGCGCACGAACGCGGAATAGCGGCCGTCGGGCGAGCGCGTGCCGGTGTCGTCGCCTTGCGGGCGTTGGCCTCGTCGCGGACCAAAGCGCCCCTGCGGGGCCGGTGGCGCGACCGGTTGCGTTCGACGTTCCTCCGTGATCGTGCCCTTCCCGCCGTCAAACTTCCACGTCCGCTCGTTCACGGTGAACGTCACGGTCGAACCATCGAGTTCGATGGCGTCGAACGGCAACCGATCGGAGTCCACCTTTCGCCCCGCGGCCTTGCCGTAGGCCTCGGCGAGCTTTGCGTGGTCGAACGCCGGTTCCTGATTCGCCTTTTCGGCATCAACCTTCAGAAACCGGCGCTTTCCGCCGCCGAGGTCGTCCCGGTACCAGAAGCGGCTGCCGCCCATCCACGATGGCGTCACCGTCGGATGCGCCACGGCGTCGGCGTACTTCTCGCGCAGCGCCATCGCTCGCTTGTAGTCCTCGGCCGTGCCCTGGGCGAACGCAAAGGAGGGAACTAACAGCAGAATGAAGGCACGATGCATGACGATTCAGGGGTGAAGGAGTTCGGAAACGATCAACCTACGAATGGTTCGACTACATCAGCCCGTCGATCGCCTCGATGGCGTCGGCGAGTTCCGATACGGCGTCGACCGCCGCGTCCGCGCCGGCATCCAGAAACACCGAGCGGTACCGGTTCCGGTCGTCCTCGCTTGGTGGGGGCGATCCCGGTTCGACAAGCGCGTCCGTCACGCCGACGGCCCAAGCGCCCGCGTTCTTCGCCGCCGTCACTTCGTACGCGTTCACCGCCGCGACCATCACCGCGCCGGGCGGAAAGACGTTCGCCGCGCGCATCCGTTCGAAGATCGTCCACGGTTCGGTGCCAACGAAGCTTTCAATCGTCGCGACGTCGACACCGCGAACACGCATCCGGTCCGCGAGCGCGGAGAATTCCGGGCCGGAGATCGGTCCACGGCCGTTCACAAGGAGGAGGCGGATCGGCATGGAAATCAGCCGAAGTAGCGCGGGAGCATCCAGTCGGCAACGAGCAGCACCATGACGCCGGCGAGGTAGACGAGCGAGCCGCGCAGAACGGTGCGGGCTGTGCGTTCGTTCCGATCGATCGCGAAGCGGACGCAGCGGGCGAGGAACCAGAAGCCGAGGATCGCGGCGCCGGCGAGGAAGACCTCGCGGGCCGAACCGAAGAAATATGGGGTTAGCCCGACAAGGAGCAGGACCGCGGCGGTGGCGACGGTGGCGACTCCGGTCCAGAAGCCGTCGGGCCGCTCGACGCACGGGAGCATTTTCATGCCGCCGCGAGCGTAGTCGTGGCGGTGGAGGAAGGCGATGCTGAAGAAGTGCGGGAGTTGCCAGACGAAGAGAATCGCGAAGAGTGCGATGGCGTCGGCGGAGAGCGCGCCGCGGGCGGCGCACCAGCCGATGACCGGGGGGAGTGCACCGGGGATGGCGCCGACGACGGTGTTCCAGGCCGTGAGTCGCTTCAGCGGCGTGTAGACCGCGACGTAGAGGAACCCGGTGGCGGCGGCGGCGATCGCGGCTTCGATGTTCGGCACGGCGGCGGCAAGATAAATCACGCCAACCACGGCGACGGTCAGCCCGAAGGAAAACGCTTCCGCCGCGGTCATGCGCCCGCCGGGCAGCGGACGGCTTCGGGTGCGGTTCATGCGCGCGTCGGCAGAGCGTTCCAGCCAGCAGTTCAGCGCGCTGCCGCCCGCGGCGACGAGGCCCGCGCCGATGAGCGTGTGCAGGAGCACCGCGAGATTCGGCGACGGCGCGGCACCGAGGAAATAGCCGACGGCCACCGTGACGAGCGCCATCGTGGCGATCTTCGGCTTCGTCAGCTCGAGGTAGTCGGCGAACGCCGGACGCGCATCGGTGGCGCGGTCGGCGGCGAGGGTGCGGGGCAAGGTAGCGGTCGCGGGCATGACGGTCCCGTTCGAGGAGCGTTTTATCTTAGCGAACCGCGTCGAGGCGTGGGGATTCGACGGTTTTTTCCCCGGACTGCGCGGCGGAATATCCAGATGTCAGCGGCCGGCGGCCCAATCGCACGCCGGCGGCCACCGTCGCGGCGAGCAGCCCGGCGCCGATCAGTTGATGCGCCGTACGGATCCCCGCCTGCGGCTTGGTAACGGTCCGATCTTCCGGCAGTCTCTGCGCCTGAGGCCCGGCGGCGGCGAACTTGCCGATATACGACTCGACGCCGAGCAGCACTTGCGTGCCGAGGATCACGAGCAGGTGGATGGCGATGCCGCGGTAGACCGCCTTCGCGGTCGGGTTGAGAAGGATGCGCGCCGCCAACCAGACGAGAAACCCGGTGGCGACGAAGGCCGTCAGGATGTGCAGGCGCTGAGCGACGGCGGAACCGTGATGTCGAACCCACACGGCCCAGACCAGTTGCACAAAGAGGACGGCGACGGAAATCCACGCGAGCCGCGCGAGCGGGGAGGACTCCGACAGGGGAATCGCGTCGCCGTCCCGGCGCGGCTGGCAGAGGACCATACCCGCGACAAGCACGGCGAACGTCACCTGACCGAACACGCCATGAATCGCGGCGAGGTTCGTGCCCGCCAGCGCGTTCAGAAAGACACGGAAGCCGCCGAGCAGCCCTTGCGCCATGACACAGACGAGACCGACGTTCGCCAGGCAGCGGACCCACCCACCCGGCGTACGCTTCGCCGCCGCGGCCGCGCTGAAGAAAAGCACCCCGAACGCGAACATCGCGACACCGAGTGCCTGCGGGATCGGCCATTTAGTCACTTGCTTCAATACACCGGCTTCGACGAGTTGTTCGGCGAATCGCTCGCTCTTCGGATCGAGATTACTCCGGGCCTTCGCAATCTCCTGGACCTCGTTCCAGACCCCTCCCATGCCGCGGTGGAATTCGCCGTAGGCGACGATCAATCCGATAAGGGTCACGAAGCCGACCAGCTTGAGCTTCCGATCCGGCTCGCCGAGCCACGCCCCCAAGGAGAACAGAATCACGGCAGCGCCAGTGAGCCAGCCGACGAGACGGTGCGAATGCTCGACGAGGAATCCGAATTCGAGCTGATTCCAATCCTGTCCCAGCAGAAACCACGGTTCGGTCGGCCAGACCGGATCGGCCATGCCGACGCGGAACGTGGTGACGAAGCCGCCGACGGCGAGCAGCAGCACGCACAGCAGCACGGTCGCGATCGCGGCGAGACGGACCCAACGGGATGTCGGTCGATTGGAGGGCATGTTTTCTCGTCGAATCTCTTCGTTCGGAATCGCGAAAGCGATCGCCGGCGGTTCTTAGCCCCGGAGGGGCGGCCAACTGTAGCCACGGGTGGAGCGAAGCGCAACCCGTGGAACAGTCCGTAGTCTCTTCTGCCCCGGAGGGGCAGCGGAACCTCGACGGTCCCTTCGCCCCGCCGGGGCGACGATGACGAGCTTCGCGACCACGGGTTCCGCTTCGCTTCACCCGTGGCTACAACCCTCGGCCCCGCCGGGGCCAAAACCATGGCCATCCTCACGCGGAGCGTGAGGACGATCCAGGTTAGGGATAGATCTTCGCCCGCACGTCCTCGGGCAAGTGCCGCGGCACGGGCAGCGCCTGCAGGAACCGAACGAGGTCCCACGTCGCCGCGTCGTCGAGCACCTTCGCATCGACGGCCGGCATGCCGGATGGCGGGATGCCGCAGCGGATGCGCCGGAACAGGTCGAGCGGTCCGCCGCCGGCGCGGTACACTCCGGCACTCAGGTTCGCAGGCCGCACGGCCACGCCCCAATCGTCGTAGAGGTAGTGCGTCTCGCGGCCGTAGTCCTTGTGGCAGCTCGCACAACCGGCTTTGGTAAAGGACTCGAACCCGCGCCGAACGCCCGCGTCGTAGGCGGCGTCGGTCCCGGCGTCCCGGACCGACACCTCCGGCACATCCGGACGCACGACCTTGGCTTCCGCCTCTTCCATCAACCGTGTCCAGCGGGCGAGCGCAACCGTTGCGAATTCTTCCGTCGAACCGTCGATTCCATCTTCCGAAAGCACGGCCGTCAGCAAGTCGGTCTCGACCCGACCGCGCAGGCTCAGGAACAGCATGTACTCCACGACGGCTTCCAGTTGGTCCGGTGGCAGCATTGCAAAGCCCGGCATCGAATTCCCGGCGATCCCGACCTTCACCATCGCGACGAGATCATCTCGGGTTGGCAGTCCGCCGCCGGTCGACGAGACGTATTTGAACTTCGCGAGGCGGAAATCGCGGGGGTGCGGATAGACCCACGACCCCGTGGGTCCGCGGCCGTCGCCAGTCATGCCGTGGCATTGGGCGCACTTCGCCTTGTAGACGCCACTGCCGAGGGCGAGTTTATCGGGCGGCACGCCGGGCCGTTTCGGTGCCGCCGGCGTACCGAACAACCCTTCCAGTGTCCGTTCCAGTGCATCGCGATCGGTCTTCGGGAGCTTCGACGGCTCCAAGAGGACGCCGCCGCGGTTCGCGAGGTCGGCGATCGCGTCGTCGAGTTTGCCGTTCGCGTGCAGGTCGGTCGGGGGTGCCGGTGGCACTTTGACGACGATCGGGTCGGTACGCAGGAGGAAGCGGGTATTGGGATCGTATCCGGCTTGTTCGGTGGAACCGCAGCCTACGAGAACGCAGAGGGCGAGGGCCGCGCCGATCCGCCCGGCCAAGCCCCCGCCCATCGATGATCCGCGTCGTCGCATGGTCGCAACCAACCGCGACCTCAGAAGGCGTAGTAGTGCCGCGTGAGGTAGTCGGTGAGAGTGAAGAGGAACAGCAGGAAGGTCCAGAAGACCGCCGCCATGGCCGTAAGCCAGGTCAGTTTGTCCGCGTGGCGAAGATCCATGAAGAACAGGGTGAGTACAAGCCCTTGAACACTCGCGACACCCAGGCTCACCCAGACTTTGGCCGGACCGAGGTCGGTGAAGCCGATCATCATGGCCAAGCACGCGAGTCCGGCGAGAAAGAGGAACGTGAGCGTACTGGAGGCGACGCTCGCCGGTTCGGCGTGATCGTCCTCGAAAACGATCGGTTTTTGAACGTGCTCGGACATATCTGCAGTCCCGTACAAGGGTATTCGATGTAGGCCCGATCGCTCCCGCGGGGGTCGGGCCGTGGTAGGCTAGAACGCGCCGTCCATCGAGTGGTGCCCCGCCATGTAGAGCAGCGGGAACAGGAAGATCCACACGAGGTCGACGAAGTGCCAGTAAAGGCTCATGACTTCGATGTACACGTGGCGCTCGGTCGGTTCGAAGAAGCCGATTTGCGCCAGGATCAGCTGCCAGACGAGCAGGCCGAGGCCGACAATCATGTGGATCACGTGCAGGCCGGTCATGCTGTAGTAGAAGACGAAGAACATCTGCGTGCGATCGCGCTCGTTCCAGGTCATCTTGTCGCTGATGGCCTTGGCCTTGGCGTTTTTGTGCTCGAGGACATGCTTCAGGTTGACCGCGAAGACGGACACTTCGCGGAGGACCGGCTTGCCGGTGGCATCCACATCATCCACGAGGGTCTTCTGCGGCCCCGGAATCAGACCTTCCTCGTAGTCGCCGTAGTATTCCTTGGCCTTGAAGCCGAGGAAGACGGTTCCGAGGACGATGGTGGAGGCGAGCCAGAGACGCAAGCCGTCACGTTGGCCCTTGTATGCGGCCCGGATGGCGAGCGTGATGGTGAAGCTGCTGGAGAGCAACAGGAACGTGTTGATGCTCGCGATGAACGGGTTCAGCGCCGTGCTGCCGGCCTCGAACTCCTTCGGGTACCAGATGCGGCAGGCCGCATACGCGCAGAGAACCCCGCCGAAGAACAAGACTTCGGTGACGAGGAAGACCCACATCCCGAAGCGGACGGAGGCCTGCTGCTGGCGAATGTTGTTGAAGTGGTGGGCCACGATCGGCTGGCGACCCTCCCCCTCGGCGTGTGCGTTAGTGGCCACCGTTGCCCCCCTTCGTTTCGTGCGCGTGGCCGTCTTCGAGTGTGAACTTGCTCGGCAGCGCGTATTCGTACGGACCGTGCGTCACGATCGGCAATTCTTCGAAATTGTGCATCGTCGGCGGGCTGGGCGTCTGCCACTCCAGACCGGTCGCTCGCCATGGGTTCGCCCCGGCGTTCCGACCGAAGAAGAGCGAGAGGGGCAGATAAACCGCCGGCATGAGATAACCAAAGCCCTGAATTGTCGCACCCGCCGTGCTAAGGATGTTCATCATTTGGAATTCGACGGGGTAGTACGGGTAGCGTCGCGGCAGGCCGTGGTAGCCGGCCACGAATTGCGGCAGGAACGTCAGGCTGAAACCGACGAGCATGATGACGGCAGCCAGCCGGCTCCAGAAGTCGGAGTACATCTTTCCGGTCATCTTCGGCCAGTAGAAGTGCAACCCCGCCTGCCACGCGAACATCATCCCGCCCACCATCGTGAAGTGGAAGTGGGCGATGACGAAGTAGGTGTCGTGAAGGTGGATATCGGTCCCCAGGATACCGAGGAACAGACCCGTCAGGCCGCCGATCGTGAACAACACGATGAAGCCGATCGTGAACAACATCGGAGCTTCAAACGTGATCTGTCCGCCGTAGAACGTCGCGGTCCAGTTGAAGACCTTCACCGCGCTCGGAATGGCGACAAGCATCGTCAGCACCGAGAAGACCATGCCGAGGTAAATCCCCTGCCCCGACAGGAACATGTGGTGGCCCCACACGAGGAAGCCGACGACGGCGATGCCGACGGACGACCACGCCACGGCCTTGTAGCCGAAGATGTTCTTCCGGCTGAAGCAGGTAATGACTTCGTTGATGACACCCATTCCCGGCAGGATCATGATGTACACGGCCGGGTGGCTGTAGTACCAGAACAGGTGCTGGAACAGCAGCGGGTCGCCGCCGAGGCTCGGGTCGAAGATCCCCACGCCGAAGATGCGCTCCGTCGCCAGCAGGCACACCGCCATGGCGAGCACGGGCGTCGCGAGAATCTGGATGACGCTAGTGGCGTACATGGCCCAGACGAACAGCGGAAGCCGGCCCCACGTCATGCCGGGGGCCCGCATCTTGTGAACGGTCGCGATGATGTTCAAACCGGTCAGAATCGACGAGAAACCGGTGATGAACACGCCCAGACCGGCCCAGATCACGTTCGTGTGAGAGTACTTCGAGCTGTACGGCGGGTAGAAGGTCCAGCCCGTGTCGAGGCCGCCGAAGAGCAGCGCCGCGATGAAGAACATCGCGCCGCCCATCCAGACATACCACGACGCGAGGTTGAGTTTCGGGAAGGCCATGTCCTTCGCGCCGATCATCATCGGAACGAAGAAGTTCCCCAGCACCCCCGGAATGACCGGGATGAGGAAGAGGAACAGCATGATGGTGCCGTGGGCGGTGAACGCCTTGTTGTACTGGTCCAGTTCGAGGATCGCGCCATAGGGCTGGATCAGGTTCAAACGGACGAGACCGGCCGCGATGCCGCCGCACATGAAGAAGATCGTGAGCGGGATCAGGTAGAGAATGCCGATCCGTTTGTGGTCGACGGTCAGCAACCACGACAACCAACCGAACGAATGATTCAGGTAGTGAACCTTCGGCGGTCCATCGACATCCACCACCGGCGGAGCGGTCTGTGGCGTGTAGTCGAGTTCCAAGGTCGTCGGAGTCGTAACGGGCGTATGGGTCGTGGCCATGTCAGTTCCCTCCCTTCGTGGGGGCGGGCTTCTTTTCTTCGGGTTTCTTGTCGTCGAGTTTCTTGTCGTCGGGCTTGGGCGCGGGGGCCGGAATCGGCGCGGGCGGAACCTTGTCGCCGAGCGATTCTCCGGCCGTCGGGGCGCCAACCGGAGCGGCATCCTGCGACGTCCGCTTCGGCAGTTTGCCCTTCTTCAGGTATTGGATGTAGGCTACGAGCTGACCCAGTTCTTCTTCACTGACCTGGGCACGGGGGTAAGCCGGCATGATGGCCTTCCAGCCCGCGTGCACCTTGGCTTCGGGATTGCGGATCGATTCGCGGATATAAGCACCATCGGCGGGGACCGTCTTGCCGCCTTCGAGCGGAACCTGCGAACCGAAGAGGCCTTCCAAGTTCGGGGCCCGGTTCGACGAGTTCACGCTATCGGCGTCGTAGACGTTATTGTGGCAGTTGATGCATTGCAGCTTGAAGAACAGTTGCTGGCCGTGCCAGGCCGCGGTGCCGTCGGTCGGGCGGTCGCCGGGCGTGCCGGGCGCGTCCGTCTTGTGGCCTTCCAACCAAGCGGCGTAGTCGTCCTTGGACAGGACATGCACCTTGCCGACCATCTGCGAGTGACCCTGACCGCAATATTGGTCACAGAAAATGTGATAGGTGCCAACCTTGTTCGGCTTGTACCAGGTGGTCACGTACCGACCGGGCATCGCATCGATCTTGTTGCGGAACGCCGGGATGCCGAAATTGTGGATCACGTCTTCGCTGGTGATCGTCACTTTCACGGCCACGCCGTCTTGCAGGTGCAACTCGTTGATCTCGCGAACCCCGTTCGGATGTTGAATCTTCCACATCCATTGTTTGCCGACCACGAAGATTTCCGGTGCGTCCGCCGGAGGATGCGATACTTCGTCGAAAATAATCGTCGAACCGACGAAGAAGGAAAGGAAGAACGCGGCCGGGATGGCAGTCCAGATCAGTTCGAGTTTGTGCGAGCCGAGGACACGCTGAGAGGTTCCGCCCGGTTTCTTGGCGTAGCGGAAGCACAGATACGTCAGACCGGCGTAAACCAGCAACCCCGCAATCGTCGTGACGACGAGGATGTAAATGAACAGCCAGTCGTAGCGGACGGCGAACTCCGTTGCCCGTTCGGGCCAGAGCGGCAATCCGAGGCCTTCTGCCAGGAGCATGAGGACGGTCCTCTCGTCAGTTGTTCATCAGGGCCGGCGCGGGCATGGCCACATCCGCCGGAGAAAGCTTCTTTTCGGTTCGCGCCCGTCGCATCGCGGTCCAAACGATGAACCCGATGACAAACGGGAACGGTAGGGCGATCAAACCCATCGCCCGCATAGTGGGCTTGTAGTGCCCGGTGGTGCTGTCATAGGCGAAACAGAGCATCGCGAGGCGTTGCACGGCCGTGCCCAACTTGCCATCCGCCGCCGTCAGCAGGGCCTGGCGAATGTCTTCGGGAGTCCAGCCATTCTCAACAGGCAGTTCCGGAGAGCGTTTCAGGCCTTGGAGCACCGTGCTCACGGTGCCGTCGGGCGACACGATATACAGGGCGCTGGCGTGGACGAAATCCTTGGTCTTGCGGACGACCTTTTCCAACTTCTGCGGATCGTTAGCCGCATCATCGATTGCCTTTTGGTTGTCGGCCGCATAGCGGAAGCCAAGTTGATCGGCGAGTTTCAAGATCTTATCGCGTGTGGCAACGACGTCGGTACCCTGCCCGTGATTGGCGGTGAGGAACCAGAAGCCGGGTTCGGCCGGGGAGCGCTTGTCGAGTACTTCGAGATACGACTCGCGCATCTTTCGGGCGAAGATCGGGGCTTCCTTCGGGTCGATGCTGATACGAACCAATTGGTAATCTTTGCCCGCGACAAGCCCGAGCCGGGCGAGTGCCTTCAGAGCGTCGACCGTGTCGTTCATCAATTCGCTGCACAGCTTCGGGCACGCGGAATATGCGAGCATCAACACTGTGGGTTTCCCGCCGATCGCTTCGCGGAGGCTGATCTCGCGGCCATCGTGATCGAAGAATCGTTCGTCGAGCGGCAGTTTCTCGCCGAGCTTCGGCTCGATCTTCGCCTGCCCCGGCAGTTCGGGGTCGCGGACGATCATGGGCGCCTTGCCGTAGCTCATCTGCGCGCGGGCTCCCGGCGTCGCGAGAACCGCGAGCGCGAGGCCGAGCAGGAGTGGCGAGGCAAAACGCATGGTGCTTACTTCTTCGCAGGGCCATCGCCGATGGCGTGGCCACCGTTCGAGAGCTTAGGGTTCGAGCCGGTGCTGGAGTTTGCCGACGGAGCGTCCTTCTTTACGGGCAGTTTCACGAGTTTCATCGCGTCGGCAATCGGAATGCGTGCGGTGGTCTTTTCCTTGGTCATGTATTCGTAATCGGCGAGTACGGGCTTTCCGCTCACCGGATCGCGATACCGATCGGGGTAGAGGTCCCGCGGAGTCACGATCGGCGTGTTGCCATCCGCCGATTGGAACGAGCGGACATAAACCGGATCGTCCGTCTTGCCATTGCGCGACACGTCGATCTTTCGGACGAATTCCAAACGCGGTTCCGAGACTTTCGCGTTCGGATCGCTGGAATCGATCGCAGAGACCCGCTCGTTGAACGGTTTCACCGCAGCGTCGGCGGCCGCCTGGCTTTGGACGTTCGACTTATCCGGTGCACCGTATTCGTAATGACCAAATAACAGTGTCACGATCACATAAGCGACGAAGGCGGTGCCGATGACCAGGAACGGGACCATGATGATCCCCTTCGCATCGAACCGGTCGGGTTCGTGCCCCGCCTTGAGGCTGTCGGGGTTCGTGCCGGGAGCATCCTCATGGTGGTGGGATGCAGCGGAAGTCGCGCCTGTGACGGCTTCGTAGATGGTCGCCCATCGCTGGATGTTGTCACTCGGTTTATCGCTCATCGGAGGTTGCTCCGGTTTCTCGTTAAGGCCCACCGCGCTCGGCTTCGAAGACTCCGCCTCGCCGCTAAACAGTTCCGTCATCAACTCCACAGTCGGCACTCAATGGTGTCCCCAGTTCGCCAGGAACGCCGTGTCCTTCTTCGGCAGGAGGTTCGCCTTACGGAGCTGGCCGAGGAAGGCCACGCCCCAGATGCCGCCGATCATCGCGATGGCCGCCAGAGCCATCGGCACATGGAAGAACTGGTATTCGCCGCCGTGCGGGATCGACGGCACCATCCACCAGATCACGTCCACGGCGCAGATGGCGAGCAGCATCGTCGTCATCCAGCGCATCGTCTGCGGATTCGTCTTGATCTCGCGGAACAGGAACAGCACGAACGGCAGGAACCAGTGCACGATCATCAGCGAATACGCCACGAACTCCCAACCACCGTTGAGTCGACGGCGGTAGTAGGTGATTTCCTCCGGCAGGTTGCCGGCCCATACCAGCATGAACTGGCAGAAGGATGCATACGTCCAAACCATCGTGAAGCCGAAGGTCAGGCTGCCGATGTCGATGCGGAACTTGTCCTTGATGATGGAGAGCGCCGTCTGGTTCTCGCCGACGAGGGTGTAGAACACCAGCGCCGAAAAGGCCATCGTGGTGATGAAGCAGTTCATTGCCGCAACGACGGGGAACATGCTGGACGCCCACGTCGGTTCGACGGACATGATCCAGTCGGTGACGGCGACGGTGAAGAGCAACGCCCACAGAAGGACACAAGCACCGGACATACCATTGAGCTTGGCCTTGTATTTGACATCACCCTCGTCTTCGGCCTTGGGGGCCCACTTGCGCATCGTGCGAATGATGAGACCGAATACAAGGAAGATAATCCCGGCCCGAAGCAGGAAGAACGGACCATTGAGATACAGACCCTGACGATGCGCGACTTCATGCTCGACGACCGGATCGCCGCCCGCGTGATCGGCCGCGAATTCCTTCGCGTCGACGGCCCACCAGAACGAGGAATTGTGGCCGGCGAAGACGGAAAAGGCGATCGGCAGGAACAACACGAACATCAAGGGCCAGGTACGAGTGGCGGCCTGGAAGATCCGGCGGAAGACAAGGGCCCAGCTCGCGTGCGTCATGTAGCCAATCAGCATGAGGGTCATGCCGCCGACCGGCAGGCTGAGCCAATAAACGAAACCCGTCTGGTACGTGAGGTACAGGTCGCGGATTCCGCCCTTTTCGGCATTCAAGCTGGCGTTCGTAATGCCGAGGGCGAGGAACGCGACGGTGCCGATTACGGCGGCGAGCACGGCGATGCGGCGCAGCGGACCGTAGTCCACCTCGATCGGCGGGCAGGCGTAGTCGGAATCGTGATGATGGTCGCTCACGGGTCGCCTCAATGTCTGCGGGAGCGCGGGTATCTCGCCCGCTGGTGCCCGGCGGCCGTGTCGGCCGCACTCCGGCTTATTAGTGGTCCTTCTTCTCGGCCTTCGGTTTGCCGGCGTCGTCCAAGTGCTTCTTCGCGTCAGCGGGCAGGTCGGCCACCTTCGCGTTCTGGCTCAGTTGCAAGGCTCGGATGTAAGCCACGATCCGCCAGCGATCTTCCGGCGTGATCTGTGAGGCGTGGTCCGGCATGCCGCCGTAGCCCCAGGTGATCACCTGATAAATGTAACCGACCGGAACCGCGTCCAGCGGTACCTTGATGCCATACCGGAAGAAACCGCGGGAATAGCCCTGCTTCAATTCGGTGGATGCCTGGCCGGTCGTGGACCAATCGAACTTCTTGTCCTCGGGATCCTGGTGGTAGCTCGGCGGGCGGAGGAAGCCGCGTTCGACGATCTTCCCCCAGCCGTTTCCGGCGGCCCCGTGGCAGATGGCGCAGGCGACGTTGTAGCGGGTCTGTCCGCGTTTCAGGTCGTCCTCGGTCATGGCAAACGGAAACTCGGTCACGAAATTCGCAAGGTCGGTCGGGGCACCGGCGCTCGGCGCGAGGTTGCCGGTCGGATCGACCTTCTTCTTCCACTCCGGGTTCACCTGCGGGTTCTTGCCCTGAGCGGTGAGCCAGCTGATCATCGGGTCGTCGGGGGATCGTTGGCCGCGGTGGATGGTACCGGGCTTCGGCGCCAGCGCCGACTGGCCGTGCGAAAATACGCCGAGCGGTGAGGCATCGTATGCGCGCGGGCTGGGTTGCTCCGCCATCTTCTGCTGGCAGCCGACGGCGACCGTCGCGGCCATCATCGCGAGTGTCAGTTGAATCCGGTTCACGCCGGCACCTCCTCGACGCTCTTCACGTCGGGCAGACCCAGCAGGAAGGCCCGCGTCGAGTCCGCGTCGAATTTCGGATCGGCGGCCTCAACCGAGAGGAAGAAGCCGTCCTTCGTCGCCCGCGCGAAGGCCGGGACATTGAACAACGGATGATATGGCATCGGCAGACCGCAGAGTGCGAGGAGACCGACCACGCCGCTGACGGAGGCCGAGAGGACCAGCAATTCCCAAGTGATCGGGATAAACATCGACCAGGAGAAATAGGGCTTGCCGGCGATGTTCAGCGGGTATTCGACCCAGCTCACCCAGGTGAGCATGAGGAAGCCCATGGTGGCGCCGACCATGCCGCCGATGAACATGACCGCGCCGATTTCCGAGCGGGGGAAGCCGAGTTCGTCCGCGACTTCGCCGATCGGGTACGGGCTGTGGCCGTCCATCTTCGTGTAACCGGCCTCGCGCACCTTGCGGGTGGCCGTGATGAGGGCATCCGCCGAGTCGAACTCGGCGAGCATGCCCCAGGTCTGTGGAGTTTCGGGTGCGCTCACTTGGCGTTCTCCATGACCGCGTGGCCGTCGCGACCGCCCGCCTTGTGGGGCAGCAGTTCGCGCATTTCGGTGATCGAGAGCATCGGCAGGAACCGCATGAACAAGGCGAACAGTGTAAGGAACAGTCCGAGCGAGCCGAACATCACGAGATAGTCGGCCAGCGTCGGCGCATATCGGCCCCAACTGCTCGGAACGTGATCGCGCGTCAGGGTCACGATGATGACGTAACGTTCGAACCACATGCCGATGTGGACGGAGCCGGCGACGAGGAACAAGAGGAATTCGTTCCTGCGGAATTTCTTGAACCAGATCAACTGCGGAATGATCGTGTTGGTGAGAATGAGCAGCCAGTACGACCAGCCGTACGGGCCGAACATCCGCTGGAGGGTGGTATCCCATTCGTAGGTGCTCTGGCTGTACCACGCCATCCAGACTTCGGAGAAGTAGCCGTAGGACACGAGGAGACCGGTGCCGAGCATGATCTTGGCGCAGACGTCGAGGTGCTTCTCGGTAATCAGGTCCTTCATCCCGTACCAGTGACGGATCGGGATGGCGAGCCAGATGACCATGGCGAAGCCGGCGAAGATCGCCCCGGCGACGAAGAACGGCGGGAAGATCGTTGCGTGCCAGAGGGGCACGATGGACACGGCGAAGTCGAAGGACACGATCGTGTGCACGCTGAAGACGAGCGGCGTGCCGAGGCCGGCGAGGAGCAGGTAAAGCTTCTCGTAGCGGCGCCAGTGCATCGCGCTGCCGCGCCAGCCCATCGCGAGCATGCCGTAGACAATCTGCTGAATCTTGCTCTTGGCGTGGTCGCGGAGGTAGGCGAAGTCGGGAATGAGGCCGATGTACCAGAACAGCAGCGAGACGCTGAAGTACGTGCTGACCGCGAAGGCGTCCCAGCAGAGCGGGCTGCGGAACTGGGGCCAGGCGGCCATGTTGTTCGGGAACGGGAAGAGCCAATACGCCAACCACGGCCGACCCATGTGGATCAGCGGGAAGATGCCGGCGCACATAACCGCGAACAGGGTCATCGATTCGGCGAAGCGGTTCAGCGAGGTCCGCCACTTCTGGTGCATGAGCAACAAGATGGCGGAGATGAGCGTACCGGCGTGGCCGATACCGATCCACCACACGAAGTTGACAATGGCGACGCCCCAGAAGACCGGGGAGTTGATGCCCCAGACCCCGGTGCCGAGATAGAACAGCCACGCGAGGCCGATGACAAGCGCCTGGAGCAGCGTGAAGCCGGCCAGGAACATGATCCACCAGCCTTTGGGCGTCGGGACCTCGCCGAGGCAGACGTTGCCGATCTTCTCGCCAATGGTGACGAGTGTCTGGCGACCGCCGATGAGCTGTTCATCGTCGGTGTAAACGTCATGCTCGGCCGGTGCGCCGGTAGCCGGTGCGGTAACCGTTGCCATCAGCCGTGCCCTCCCTTACCGGCGTCCGCCAGCAGCTTCGGATTCGGATTCTTGATCGCGGCGAGGTAGCTCGTCCGCGGCATCGTGTTGAGTTCGGCGAGGAGACCGTAGTTCGACGGCTCCAACTTCCAGCGGGAAACTTCGCTGAAGGGAAGGTGCTTGCCGGTCGGCTTCCATTCGCCCTTCGCGTCCTTCGTCACCGGAATGTACTGGTCGTAGTTCAGGTCGCCGAAGCTGATCGCGTTGCCCGGGCAGGCCGCCTGGCAGGCGGTCTTGATTTCGCCTTCTTCGATGAGCGGCCGGATGCCGGTCGGGGTCTTCACCTTGCGGCGGTTGGGGTTGTCGTGCTCGCGTTCGGCCTCGATCTCGGCGGTGCGGATACGCTGGACGCAGTAGGTGCACTTCTCCATCACGCCCCGCGTCCGCATGGTGACTTCGGGGTTGTTGACGAGTTGGAGCGTGCTTTCCTTGTCGTAGTTGGCGTATTGCACGAAGTTGAAGCGTCGCACCTTGTAGGGGCAGTTGTTGGCGCAGTAGCGGGTGCCGACGCAGCGGTTGTAGGCCATGTCGTTCAGGCCGTCGGCCGAGTGCGCCGTCGCCGCGACCGGGCAGACCAGTTCGCACGGCGCCTTCTCACACTGCTGGCAGGGCACCGGCTGGAAATGGATGCTCACGTCCGCCGTCGCCTTGGCGATCGCCTCGGCCCGCTCCTTCACGTCCATCTTCTTCGTGCCGCCGACCTCGTGCGGGACGCTGAAGTAGCGGTCGATGCGGATCCAGTGCATGATCCGCCCCTTCGTCACCTGCGTTTTGCCCAGCACCGGAATGTTGTTCTCGGCGACACAAGCGACAGCACAGGCGTTGCAGCCGATGCACGCGCCGAGGTCGATGGCCATGGCCCAACGGCGGTAGAGCTTGTTGCTCGCGTGATCCTGGATCAGCGTCAGCGGCATCAGTCGCTTGTCATGCTCGTGCTTGTGTTCGTCCTTCTTTTCGCCATCCTTTTTGTCGTCTTCCTCTTCGTCATGGGCGGCGTTGTTGACATAGCCAAGGGCGTTCGGCCCCTTCGACTTGTTGAACTTCTGCGGGTGGTCGTCGCTGGCAAGCCACTCGCGTTCCTTCGGCGTGCCGGGAAGCAGCGCCCGCATCAGGTCCTTCTCGGCGGCGGATGCCGGCGGGTTGTCCGCGAAGCTGAAGGCATCCTTGTGGTGCTTGACGTGGTAGTGCTTGTGATCGCCGTGATTCTCGATGTCCAATTCGGCCAGAGCCTGGTCTTTCGTGCCGTGGCGGGCCGGGCGACGGCCTTCCATCGCGTGCTGGCCCTGCGTGCAGGCGAGGATGTACTTCTCCTGCGTGCGTTCGGCCGAATCGGGCTGCGGCTTGATGCCGCCGACGGTCCAAAGGTTCTTGGTAGAGCGGATCGGGTAAACGTTGAACCCGGAACCGGCCTTGCCGACCTCGCCGACCTTCTCACGGCCGTAGCCGAAGAAAAGCGTGATGACATCATCGGCCTGACCGGGAAGCACCCAGACCGGTACACGGACCTTGCGGCCGTCGACGGTGATCTCGATCTTGTCGACTTCACTCTGGCCGTGCTCGCCGCCGGTCCACTTGAAGCTGATTTCGCACTTCAGCCGTTCGGCCGTGGCGGCACTGACGAGCGCGGCGTTGTCCCAGCAGATGAGCGATATCGGCTTGGGAAGTTCCTGCAACCAGCCGTTGTTGGCGAAGCGACCATCGTGGATCGTCGGGTCGGGCCGGAACGAAAGCTCGATCTCGCCGTCCTTCGTCGCCGGAGCCGCGGCCTTCTTGGTGGCGTCGGAGAGTTTGGCGTCGCCCGCCTTGATAGCCGCCGGCTTCGCCGCGGTCCCCTCGATCACGCCTCGCTCGACGCTCATGTGCCAAAACTTGTCGAAGTCCACCGCGATCTTCTGGTCGGCGTGGAACTTGCGCCACGTGTCCTGTACGAGCGACTCGGGCGAACCGGGCTTGTCCAGAAGGGCGGCGACGACTTCCAGTACCGACTTGCCGCCGTGGAACGAGACGAGCGGCTGCTGGACGGTCGCGGTGCCGTCGTGGCCGCGGGCGTCGCCCCAGGATTCGAGTTCGTGCGCGGCGTTGATATGCCAGGTGGCGAGCGCGGCCGTCTCGTCGGCGTGCAGGCCGAGATGGACGGACACGGTTGCTTTCTGCATCGCGGCGGCGAAGTTCAGGTCCGCCGGCGCGGTGAACGCCGGATTCCCGCCGAGCACGAGCAGGGCGTCGACCTTGCCAGCTTGCAATTCCTCGACAAGCGCCTTGAGAGAACCGGTGCCGTCGGCGGTGGCGTCTGCCCCGGACCCGGTCAACCCGGCCTGCACCGGTTCGACGAACTTTACAGCACCCTTCGCCACGGCACCGATGATGTCGTTGATCGCGTGCATCAGGTTCTGGGCAACCACCGACATCGTGCCGCCGACCACCACGACGCCGACCTTGTCCTTGTTCTTCAAATCGACCGCGATCTCGTGGGCGTATAGTTTAGCCCGATCGGACAGAGGACCGGCGGCCGGCGCATCCGCGACACCGACTTCCTTCGCCAGCATTCGAACAAACGACTCCAACTCACTCGGCTTCAGGGGCAGGCGATGGTCCGCCACGCCGCCGATCCCGGACACGCTCGATTCAATCGCATAGATTCGGCTGAGCTGATCCGGCGACACGCCGTCGTTGCGCCGCTTGGCGTCGTGGACCCGCACCTTCCTCCGGTGCATCGCATCGCGCGAATATCGCACGCCTTGGACGCCCTCGGACAGCAGGTCGGCCTCAATGGCAACAAGCGTATCGGCAAGTTTGAAATCAAAGACCGGCGTGAGATACTTGCCGTAGGCCTCGCGAACCCCTTGGATCGCGTTCTCCTTGCCAACGGCCTCGTATTGAATCCATTTCAGATCGGGCAGGCGCGCCTTCAGCTCGCCGATCAGGTTGGCGAACGTGGTCTTGTCGGCCACGGATTCGGTGACGATCCGCAGCCCGGCACCCTTTTTGGGAGTTTGCGATGAAACGATGCCGGTCAGGGCGAGGCGGGCCTTTTCCCACGTGCTCGGCACGCCCTTCTCGGTGATCCCTTTCGAGCGATCCGGGTCGTAGACATCCAGCAAAGTCGCCTGGGCGAAGATGTCCGTGCTGCCGAGGCTCCCGGGGTGGGCCGGATTGCCTTCGACCTTGATCGGCCGGCCTTCGACGCACTTGACAATGACGCCGAGAGCCACGCCGCCGAGCGTCAACGCCGTCGGGTAGAAGAGCGGGATGCCGGGAGTGATCTGCTCGGGCTTCTTGACGTACGGGATGATCTTCTTCTGCGACGCCGGCTTGAGCGAAGGATTGCAACCGGCCGCGGCCGCCAAAGCCACGGACGCGCCGGACAGCGCGAGGAACCGGCGGCGGCTCACCGGGTCGAGCCACTCGGCCGCGTCCTCCGGGAACTCATCCTTCATCATCCGTTCGAATTCCGGCGAACCGAAGACCTGCTCCAATGATTGGAACTGGTCCGGCGGGCTACCCGCCCCGGTTGGTCCGGCATTCGCATCGAAATCGAGAGCCATCATCAAGCTCCAATGCGGATTTCGGAATTCGGATTGCGGAATGAAGACTTGGGAATCCTGTCTTCCATTCCGCATTCCGAATTCCGCATTCCGAATTCGGTCAACGGTGACAGATGCTGCAATTTGTCAGCGTCTTGTCATCCCGCACGTGATACTTTTCTTTTAGGTGCCGACCCATTTCGGCCTGCGTGCCGCCCGCGGCAAAGACCTCGCCGTCGTTGTCCACGGTGCCATCCTTCGGAGTCCAACCCAAGTTGAAAACTTCGGACTTCGGCCGTAAGTTCTTTTCCGGGTTGCGGTGGCAATCCAGGCACCACTCCATCAACAAGGTCTTCGACTGCTTGACCAGCGGCATCTGGTCGATCCGCTCGTGGCACGACACGCAACCCACACCCTTGCTCACGTGAATGCTGTGATTGAAGTACGTGTAGTGCGGCGTGTTGTGAACTTTCGTCCAGGCGATCGGCTGATCGATCGCATAGCTCTTGCGAAGCGGATCGAGCAGGTCGGCACCGTTCCACACCTGCTGGTGACAGTTCATGCAGGTCTTCGTCGGCGGGATCCCGGCATGCGCGGAGGTCTCGACGGCCGTGTGGCAATACCGGCAATCGATCCCCAACTCGCTGACATGGTGCAGGTGGCTGAACGGGATCGGCTGATCGACGATTTCGTTACGGCCGGTGGTGTAGTCCGACCGGAAGAACGCGGCCAGAGCCACGCCCGTACTGGCGGCGATCACCGGCAACGAGAGCAGCATGATCCGCGAGATCGGATTCATGCTCTTCGGGAAAACCTGGGGCATCGACTGCCTCCGGATGAAACGCTGTATGCAATCCGTCGAGACCGATAGTTACGGCCAAACGGGGGTATAGCCTTCGAAGTAATACTGAAAGATCCGACAGCAGGTATAGCTCGCGGTGGCCGCAAGCGCACCGAGGATCTGCCCGGCGCACGCCAAGCTGTCGCCGTTGCTCTCGGCGCGCCAGCCGCGCCAGTTGGCGAACGTGCCGAGCGCCAGCGCGATCAGGCCAAGCCACATGCCGAACGGGAACCACCAGAATGTGAGCGAACCCCACAATCCGAGGCAAAACGAAGCCGTCGCGATGCCGCGGCGGGTCGTATAAATCACCGGTGTTTCCGCCGGCGGGGCTGCGGGGGCTTCGGTCGCCATGCCGAATCGTCCTCTTCGCGGAACGGACTTTCCGTTCTGGTGTTATCGCAATGTAGGAACCGCGTCGGGAAGCGTCAGCCAACACATCGAAAGGAATTTCGGTTTCCCACTTTTGGGAAGCTCCGGCCTTCCTGCCTCCCAGTTCTGGGGCGCGATTCGGTTCGCCTTGACGTATACCCATATCGGAATATAAATCCATCATGCCCCGCGCGGCCACCACCACCGATGTCTTCAACGCCGTCGCCGAGCCGCTTCGCCGCCGTATCCTCGACTTCCTCGCCCGCGGCGAACAACCGGTCAATGCCGTCGTCGACTCGCTCCGCCTGTGCCAGCCGCAGGTCTCGAAGCACCTCGGCGTGCTTAAGCAGGTCGGCCTCGTTTCCGTCCGCGGCAATGGCCGACAGCGACTCTATCGGGTCAACGCAGAAGGCCTCAAACCGATCCACGATTGGGTCATGGCTTACGAAAAGCTCTGGGCCGACCGGCTCGATCGCCTCGACGATTACCTCCAGCGCCTCCAGTCCGAAGGAACACCCGATGACCGGTGAACTCAAAACGGGCCTATCCATCGGCCACGCGATGAAATCGAAAATCTTCGTCAACCTTCCGGTGAAGGATCTGCCCCGTTCGATCGCCTTCTTCCAGTCGCTCGGCTTCACGTTCAACCCGAAGTTCACCGACGACACGGCCGCTTGCATGATCGTCACCGACGACATCTACGCGATGCTCCTGACCGAAGCGAAATTCCAGAGTTTCATCCCGAAGACGATCGCCGACGCCACGAAGCAGACGGAAGTGCTCGTCGCGCTCTCGTGCGACAGCGCCGACCGCGTGAAGCAACTGGTTGCGAAGGCCTTCGCGTCGGGCGGCACCGCGTACTCCGAGCCGAAGGACTACGGCTACATGTACATGCACGGCTTCCAGGACCCGGATGGGCATATCTGGGAATTGTTCTTCATGGATCCGAGCGCCGCGTCGAACTGAACTCGCCTCCGCACCCGATTCGGGAGCCTGCCATGTCCGACCCCCGCGATGTGACGAACGAGCGCATTCTCCCCGTGCCGCGCGATTCGGTCCTCGAAGCCTACCGCGATCCCGATCAACTCAAGCTTTGGTGGGGGCCGGACGGATTCACGAACACCTTCCTCGCTTTCGATTTCCGCCCCGGCGGAGCCTGGCATTACACCATGCACGGCCCCGATGGTACCGACTATCGAAATGAATGCGAGTTCGTCGCCATCGCTCCGGACCGGATCGTGCTCGATCACCTCCGGCCGATGCACCGCTTCCTCCTCACGATGACCTTCGACGACCTCGGCGATTCGACGCGCGTCCGCTGGCACATGCGCTTCGAGTCGGCGGAGGAATGCGCGAAGGTCCGCCCGTCGGTCGAGGCCGGGAACGAGCAAAACCTGAACCGGCTGGCGGCACACCTCGCGGAACGGAAGCCCCGCGAGTTGCGGACCACGCGCCTGGTCGCCGCGCCGCGGGAACTCGTCTGGAAGGTTTGGACCGATCCGAACCACGTCGGGAACTGGTGGGGACCGGACGGCTTCACGACGACGACCTACGAAATGGACGTGCGCCCCGGCGGCGTCTGGCGCTACGACATGCACGGCCCGGACGGCCGCGACTACCCGAACTTCATCCGGTTCCTCGAAGTCGTCGCGCCCGAACGACTGGTGTACGTTCACGGCGGCGACGAGCACCTGGCCGAGCCGGTGAGTTTCCGCGCGACCGTCACCTTCGCCGACTGTGGCGGCTCGACCCTCGTCGTCCTGCGCTCGACCTTCGCATCCGCCGAGTCTCTCGCGCGGGTTGTCCGCGATTACCACGCCGACATCGGCGCGGTCCAGCATCTTGCGAAACTGGCGAAGTACGCCGAAGGGATGCACGCATGAGCTTGGCGAGGGAGGTGGTTACTTCGCTTCGACGATCGCGCGGATGCCGGCGAGGCCCTTCTCGAAGTCCCCGCCGACGAGCTTGTCCATGTCGACCATCATGCAGAACGCTTTGCCGACGAAGCCGTTCGTGCCGGTCATGGCCCAGCGGACGGACGTGCCGCCGTTCTCGGGCCAGAAGGTGAATTCCGTGGAATTGGTGGCGCGCATGGGGCGGAAGAATTCCAGCTTCATGCGGATGAGTTCGTGCGGTCGCGATTCGAGGATGGTCATGCGACCGGCCCCGACCTGCTTGTTGCCGTTCCAACTCATGACGGCACCGGTACCGGCCGGCGCGCCCTCATGCGTCTCCGTCGCGTTCGGGTCGAGCTTCGCCCACGGCGACCACGCCTGCCAGAGGTGCAGGTCGTTCACCTGTTTGAAGACTCGTTCGGGCGGCGCGGCGAACGTCGCCGACCTCTCAATGCGGAACTCGCCGGGCCGGCGTGAGACAACGACGAACAGTACGACGAACAGGACGACGACGACAACGGCCACGACGAGCAGAATATCGAGCAGCACGGGAAACTCCTCGTCAGGTCACTTCGCCGCGGCGTCGATCATGCGGATGTACTGTTCGGCGATCGCCCGCTGCGGCAGGTAGGCCGGCAAGTCGATCTTCTCCGGCTTGAGAGCCTGCTGAAATCGATAGCGGGCCTCGGAGGGCTTGCCTTCCAGCAGCAGCACGACGCCGCGATGGATGTAGAAGTCGACGTGCGTCTGCCATTTGTTGAGGCTGAACTGGATCGCGCCTTGCCCGAGCGTGCCGATGCCGCCGACCAGTCCCATCAGGTGTGGCGAACCGATGTACCGGTCGAACTCACGCAGGTCGGGCTTCGCGGTGGCAACGCGGACGAACCCGCGTTCGATGTCGTTCATCGTCAGCATCTTCATGGATTCCTCCATGGCCATGCCCACGCGGGTAAAATCGCCACGGAGGTGGAGCAAGTCGGATCGCATGCCGACGAGGAATCGGGAATAGGCCTCGGTTTGCGGCCGTTTGGCGGGATCCTCGGCAAGCTTTTCCAGGCTGTCATCCAGCTCGCGCAGGAAATAATCGGCCTCGTCGAGCCGACCGAGTTCCAGATACACATCGATCATCTGCAGGATGAGTCGGATCGGATCCGGCCCCAAGGCATCGGGCCAGGCGTCCTGGAATTTCGCCTGGGCCCGCCCGTAGAGCCGCAGTTCCACGGCGGCCTGGATCTGCTGGTGGAGATCGCGATTCTTCAGTTGTTCCAACCGGTCGTTCGCTCGGGAAGTCAGCACGTCGAGTTGATTGGCCTGCCGTTCGAACTCCTTCATCATCGCTTCCGCGCGCTTGCTGTCCCGCGCCGCCAGTTCGGTGCGGGAGAAATAGCGGCGGACGAGCGAGAAGACTTCGGACATGGATTCGGCGAGGGGCGGCTGACGTTCGTCACCGCTCGCGGCATAGAGTCGGAAGAGCCAGAAGGCAGATTGATAGGCGAGCGGGGCGCTTCCGGGCCGGATGGATTCCGGCGGCTCGATCCGATCGAGATAACCCCGTAGGCCCGCGATCTCCAGCTTGCGTTTGAGGTCGTCGCGCAGTCCGGGGATGGACGCCGGCACGCCCTGGTCTTCCGGCCCGCGACCGAACCCGCCGGCATAGGCCAACACAAAATAGGAATCGGGGTAGTCGGGATTTTCGGCGATCGCACGGTAGGCGGCGCGCAATGCAAGGTAACGGTATGCGGTCGTGAGATCGTCGGGGCGATACGTCAGATTCTGAGCGACCTGGGCAAGCGGATAACTGCCGACCGCGGCCCCGGCGACGGGCCAGACCACGGTCTTCTGGAAGAAATCCAATTCCGCGTGCTTGATCGCAATCTCGTTCCAGATCGTCGCGTCGAGCGCTTCGAGTGGTGGGGGCTTCGGCAGGTCGAGGACGAAGGGATCTAGGAAAGTCGGTTCGGTCGGAATGCGCCGCTGGCCCGGCTGCGGTTCCTTCGCGGGCTGGGCGAGATCGGGATGGAACGCCTGACGGATCGGATTGAACGCCAAAGCCCGAAATCGGTCGAGGTCGTAGCGTTTGGCGCTGCGGTCGCCGAGGATAATGCAGCGGCCATCGACATGCCAGAGCGAATGCGTGCCGGTGAAGGACGAAAGCTGATACAGCGGCGCGGTGTCGACGCGCTGGGCCGGCGGCAGGGTCTTGCCGGTATAGACGACATAGGTCGCGTCGAGGGCGTGGCAGTATTCCCGGAAATTCGCGATCTCGATTTCTTCGATGGTTTCGCCGGGCTGGCGATCGAGGAAGATCCGTCGCGCCTTGATGAACGGTTCCAACTCCGGAAGGTGGAAGCCGTGCCGGCTGTTCACCAGGACTTTTTCCTTGGGCGCGAACCAGGCAATGTGGTTGGCAAGGTCAAAATTGATCGCGACGCCGCGATAGTCGTCGGGCATTGTTCCAGTGTCGCGCCAGCGTTGCAGCAGTTCGGCCGTGCGCTTCAAGCCCGGGTCGGGTTCGACGCCCCACGCGCATCGCCGAACCATTGAGGGATGATTCGCCGGAGGGAGGAGCCAGCCGGGATAGGCCGCGGCCACGAGCATCAGGGCGAAGGGAAACGCGATGAGTCGCCCCACGCTTGCAAGCATGAGCAAGAGCTTCGCCCGCGGCCCGTCGGGCGAACCGAGTTGGATGCGATCGACGAGGCCCCCGAAAGCCGTGGCCAGGATGGGAACCGCCACCACGGCGAACGCGAGGATGAGCGTGTGATGGACGAGCGCGAGGCCGGCAAACGCGATCCAGAGCAGCAGGTGGGCGACGCGGAGCCGCGCATAGCCGAGGGCAAGCACGAGTCCGCCACCGAACAGGAGGCCGGCGAACGCCAGGCCGTTTCCGTTCCACCCCCGGCCCGTGAGCCGCAGGTAAAGCCGCTCGTTCAGAGGCGAAAGGGAGATGGTCGCCGTCTCGTAATCGGATTGATAGTTCGGCGGCAGCGAAAGGCCCAATTCCACGGGCACCTGCCAGACGCGAACATGATGCGGCGTCAGGCTGGCGGCGAGGACGCCCATGCCCAGCGCCAGGGCCAACTGGCGGACGGAAGGGATACCCGCCTCGGGGTCCGTCGCTCGGAACGTCCGCTGCAGCAACTCGCCCACGAGGACGACCGCGAGCGCCAGTGGACCAAGCACGAACCAAGCGTCGCACGAGGCCCAAACCCAGAACAGGATGCCGAGACCGATCAGATTCGTTCGCGCCCCCGCCTTCCAATCGCGCCCCAGCACGATCACCAGTGTGCAAGCCAGAAATAGCGCGTTGAGCAGAAAGGGGCGTAATGTGGCCAACGGTGCCGTGGCGACCAGCGCGACGGCAGCGGCCCCCACCCAGGGCCACAACGTCTGACCCGAACGCCGGATCGCGAACAGCAGCGCGAACGACAACGCGAAGAGGAACGCCTTCACCGCCACGATCACGAATCCGGTCGGATCGGCGTTGTAGAGCAGGTACATCCCCGTCGAAGCGAGCCAGCTGTGATTGACCCAGACCCGACCTTCCGTGGCGTAGGAGAACGGATCGTCTCCGAAACGATAGGAACCGTTCAGCAGCGCCCGCCCACTCGCGTAATTCAACCATTGATCGCTGTTGCGAGCGATGTGGGACGCGATCATGAACGCGGCGACGAGCACGAGCATCGCCATCGCGGCATCGACCGATTTCACCCATTGCGGCCAGCTCGCCACACTCGGTGCAGTCGGCGCGGCGGCCGGGGCGGACGGCTCCACCGGCGGATCAATTGGCGTGGGTGCTTTCACGAAGGCCTCGGCGGCGCGGCAGGGATTAGCGAAAAGTCACGGTAGATACGCCGCGCGGGCCGGTCAAGTTCATCGCGACCCCGTTGGAAGGGTCTCGACCGTCCGAACCGCCGGACGCGGGGACGGGCTGAACCGCCCGAACCATCCATACCGCACGGGCGTTCGCGGACCGAAGGATTCCGGCGTCTGCTGCGGAGAATAGATGGGAACGGGCTGTTTGTGATGGCCGAGTACAAGGTGAACGCCGGGCGCGGTCGGACCGTTCGGAAGCTCGTGATAGTGCCAGTCGTGGGACGATTGCGCCATCGCCGGGCCGGCAAAGCTGATTCCGATACCCAAGGTGAACAGTTTCAGATACATGGCGGGATCCATTTCGGGATGATTCGCTCATCGGCCGAAATGCGGTGCGGCGACAATGGAGAGCGACGGCCCGGCGGCGCCACGGCAGGTGAACGGTCGGCACAACCGGTACGACCGCGCCGACTGCTCAAGGAGCCGGTTCCACCGTTACGCGAAGGGGCTTCGCTCCCGCTTTCAGGCGGTCCGGGTCCGGTCCGCACGAAATGATTTGATCCGCCTTCAACTCCGCCAGTTCCATCGCGCCGGTCCAGACGATCGCGCGATCGGACTTATGGGCTTCCAACATGAGCTGGACGCAACGCTCCACCGTGTAGCCGAAGACCTTCCGGAGTACGGCGGCCACGTATTCCATCGTGTTCACGTCATCGTTGTGCAGGATGACGGAGTACGGCGGCTGCCGTTGCGTACGGTTCGCCGTCTCTTCGCTCGGCCGGGTAATCGTGGAAGCGGGCATGGCGTCTCATCTCGCGGAACTTCGATATTCTACCGCGAGATGCGACGCCCGCAACCGGTACCGATGACGTGGCGCACAAGGTCCGCATCATTTTTTCGGCGCGGTCGCACCGGCCGGCTGCACCGGCTGTTGGTGCTGCCGCAACACGTCGTCCGCCAGTTCGCGGCTCGACTTTTCGAACCGCCACTGCGACGGCGGGCCGCTCAGCAGAACCGCCGGATTCGCCGCCTTGCACAGCTCCGCGAACATCTTCGGGATCTCGGCCGTCAGCTTCAGATCGTACGCTTCCTTGTAGAGCTTTTCCTTCACGTCCGCGTACTTCACCTTCGAATCCGGCGGCAGTGTCTTGAGCAGCTTCATCACCATGTAGCCCTGCTGCGTTTCGAAGATGTGACTGACCTCGCCTTCCTTCAATTCGAAGGCCACCTTTTCAACGATCTTGTCCTTGTCGTCGCCGATCTGGAAGCGGGCGATCGGCTTGATTTCGCCGGCCGTGGACGCCAGCCCGGCGTTCGCCTGCGTCCGCGCGGTGGCGTCGAACTCCGAATCGCTCTTGCGGATCAGTTCCCAGGTCTTCGTGATCGATTTGAAGTCGTCCCCCTTCGGCCAGATGATGATCTTCACGGCCTTCTTCTCGCCGTACTCGCGCTCGAAGATGCGCTGAACGTCGGCCTCGGCCACCACCACGCGCTTCGACTCCTCGCACATCTTGCCGAGCAAGAGCCGCGGGCGGACAACGTCCTCCATCCACTCGTAAAAGGTCTTGTTGTACTTCGGCAGCAGGAGGTTGATGAAATCCTCCTTGCGGATCGGCGGGTTCGAGATGTTCAGGTCCGCCTTGAAGGCCGCCTCCATCTCCTGCGGCGTGACGGTGATCTTGCGCCGCTTCGCTTCCTCCTCGATGATCATCTTGTTGACGAGGAGTTCGACCTTTTCGTGACCGCCGCGGGCGATGAGGAACTCGGCAAGGTCGGCGCGGGTGACCGGAACGGTGTTGTAGATGTAGGCAACGGGTCGGCTGCCATAGTCCTTCGACTTCGGGTCGACGAGCGTCGGTTCCGGTGCCGGCGCGCCCAGCGGCGATTGCGTCAGGGCCCGCTGCGCCATCGCACCGACGCCAACCGCCAGTGCCCCGGCCAGCAGCAACCGCTTGCGGAAAATCGTCGCCATTCTCGTCCCTCGCACGAAATAGACTGAAGTCGGTTCGCGGAAATACCGACGACGCTAGTTTCGTGCAAGGGGGAATTGCTCCGGTCGATCGCTGTTACTTGACCCAGGTGCCGTTGACGATGACGCCGTGGTGGCCGTTGCCGGAGTGGTCCGTCAGTTTGGCCCCTTGGCCTTCATCGAAGTGGTACTGGGCGATGGTGTCGGCATCCGGCTTCCAGGCATTCTCCGGCGCGAAGGGTTTCGTGTACCGCACAGACTTCGATACGCGCAGGGCGTGCATTGTGCCGTGAAAGTATCCTTCCGGCGCGTCCCTAGTTTGCTTGCCGATAAGTGCCGGCGGGTCGATGCCGATGAGCGAGCCGATTTGCACGACTTTGATTCCGTCCGATCGTCCATTGAGAAACAGTTCGAGTTGATTCGCGGTCGCCACAGCGGCGACGTGCACGCGTTCGCCGGGCTTCAGCGAGCTGCGCCCGTAGTCGTTGACCCATTCTTTGGGCGTCTTGAATCCGACCCCCAGGTTCCCGTTCTCGCTAAGGCCCATTCCGCCGCCCGGCTTACCGAAAAGAAAGATGTGCCGGGATTTGCCCGTGACGCTTTGCGGCGTGATCCAGGCCTCGATCGTGAGCGGAAAATTGCTGCCGCCGAGAGCGGTCGGAATCCGGACATAGGTCGATTCCCCGTCGAAGGCGAGGCCCGATTTTGAGGTCGCACTCGGCTCGATCGTGCCGCCGTCCCATTCGATCTTGCACAGCGGCAGCTTGGCTGCGAGCACCTTCACGCCGGCGGCCGTCACCTGAGTCTTTGTTAGCGTGACTTCCGTCAAACCCTTGCATTCTGCGATCGCTGTGATGGCACGGTCCGTGATCGGGCATTGCTTCAAGTTTAGTATTTGCAACTTCGGATAATGCTTGAGGTGAGCGAGTTCCGAATCGCGTAGCATCGAGTTCATATTGATGCTTAATTCGGTCAGTTCGTCCCAACGACCATCCGGCTTCAAAAACGAACCCGTTAGGGTTTCGTTTTTTTCCAATGCCAATCGCTTTAATCTTAACTGGCGGAGGACCACGGTATCCGAATCTTTTAGTGGCATATGAATCAGAACGAGATCCGAAAGATCCTTAGCGTTCAATAGTGCCGACAATCCCGCGGCGGTCATGGGATTACCGTAGAAATGAATCCGCCGAACCGACGTGAACCAAGATTGTCGGCTGATCGAGCCGAGGCCCTGATTACTGATCGGGGTCCTGACCAGTACGAACTCCTTCAGCGCGGGTGGCAGATCATCCAGGTTTGCCAGGTCTGCATCCGACAAAGAAGGTGCCTCGGCTCCCGAAAAATAAACGCTCAGGACTTCGAACGGCTCGGAAGGCAATTGTGTTCCGCCAGGCAGATTCGGTCCTAACCGAAGCTCCTTGCCATCCTTCATCAATGTCAGCCTGCCGCCGACCTTGATCGTCCAATTGAGCGACTTCAATTGTTTGGGTGTTAAAGTCGAGGGAGGAACGTTTACCGTTCTCCGCGGCTCGATCGTGCCGCCGTCCCATTCGATCTTGCACAGCGGCAGCGCGGCCGCGAGTTTCTTCACACCGGCCTCCGTCACCGGAGCCTTCGCTAGTGTCAGCAAGCGAAGGCTCGAACGCGATTCCAGCGCCGCCAGCCCGGCATCCGTCACCTTTGTGCCCGAAAGATGCAGCGTCGCGAGCTTTGGGCACTTCGCCAGTGCACGGACCGTTTCGTCGCCGGCGGCCGTGTTATGCAGGTTCACGTCCTCCAGCACGGCCTTGTCGCCAAAGAGGGTGTTCACTGAGCCGGAGATCGCGGTGCCCGCGACCGTCAACAGGCGGAGTTGCCGTAGTTTCGCCAGCGCCATCAGTCCAGTATCGCCAAGCATCGTATCCGCGAGGTGCAGGTCCGTCAGCGATTCGATCCGACTCAGTCGCTCCGCGCCGGCGTTGCCGAGCGGCGTACCGCTGGCGATGACCACACGCAGCCGTTTGAGGCCTTCGAGGTTTGCGATGTCGGCGTCGGCAAGCGCCGTGCCGCGCGCGAAGTCGACCCGATCCACCGTGAACGGCTCCTTCGGCAGTTCCGCGATCGCCTTCACGGGAATCGACCGTGCACCGATATCGCACACCACCTCGGCGCCGCGACCCAGCGCCCATTCGGCGGCGGCGCGGTCCGGATCCGCAGGCGGCTTGGGCACGTCCAGCCGCAAAACGGAGACCGTGCCGTTTGGATTCGCCGTCAGCAGGTGCCGGCCGTCGGCGGCGAAGTGCAGGGCCGTCGGTGAAACGGGGAACGACCACGTCTTCACGATGGTGCCGTCGGCCGTGTTCCAGAGCGTCACGCGACCATCGCTGTCGGCCGCCACCAACCAGGGCAGCCAGGGATGCTGCGCGATGATGGTGATCCGCGCCATGCCCATTTTAGGACGCATGAGAGCCGGGCGGGGCATCGCGAGCTTTCCGCCGACGTCCCACACCACCACACCACTCCCACGGGCGACGGCCACGCGTTGCCCATCCAGTAACCAGACCACTTGATAGGTGTTCTGTTCGCCGGCATTGATGCCGCCATTCCCCAGTTCGAACAACTTCTTCGGTGCCGTGCCGGTGATATCCCAGACGAACGCCCGGTGGTCGTTGGCGCAGGTTGACAGGCGCTTGGCGTCCGGACTGATGGCGATGGAATGCACGGCCGCGTCGTGTACGGAATAGGACCAGAGCGGCTTGGCGGGCGTCGCCGATACGTCGAACGCCTCGATCGTCCCCTTCGGAGTACCGACGATCGCGATTCGTCCGTCCTCTGAAACGGTGAGAGAACTGACATTTTCGATGTTCATGGACTCGAGCAAATTGCCAGTCGCCCGATCCCGAATCGCAATCAGTTTCTCGATGACAATCAGTCGCTTTCCATCCGGCAACAACGCCAGCTTTGGAATCGCATCGTATTTTTTGGTCGTTTCGAACCCGGCGGTCAACCGTTGCGTGCGGCTATCCCAGACGCGGAGCGTTTGGTCGGCGCCGATTGTGAACAGTTGAGTGAGATCGCCGGACATTGCCAGCGAGGTAATCGGCCCGACCGGCCCCGTCGGCAGCGGAATCGCGGGCTGGCCTGTCTTCGCGTCGTAGCTGCGGAGGATGCCGTCTCTACTATTGAGCCAAAAGCATCCAAACGTAACGACACGCGAGCCGGTCGCGTTGAAAACAGCCTCACCGTGGTCGTAATCGCCCACCGGCGTGACTTGTTCGATCTGACACAATTCCTTGCCGGTAGGGACTTCGAAAACCGCATAGCCGTTATTGCCGCCGCCCGCACAGATCCGCTTGCCATCCGACGAAAATGCCAAGCTGGAGATGTAATGTTTGTAGGCGTTTTTCCGATGGAGGACTGTCTTCCCAGTCATCGTGTCCCAGATGTGAAGTTCGTTTCCATTCGATTTGATCGATGCGGCGATCAGCATTCCGTCGGGCGAGAATTGAACCTGATATGTACCGTTGTTATCGCCTTGTTGAAAACCCTTCCATTCGTGGAGCAACTTGCCATCGCCCGCGTTCCAGAGTCGTACGGCCTTCCCGTCGTTTGTTGCGAGCTTGGTGCCGTCGCGGGAGATGGCGGTTATGCACATCCCCTTGGGTTCGTGGCCCGGCAGCTCATGGAGTATCGACTTGGCCGACAGGTCGTAGATGATGACACGACCCGCGTCGTTCGCATTCATGACCGCGACGAAGGGTTGGCCGTTGCGGCCAAAGAAGGGCAACCCGGTACTGGCCCGGCCGTCGATTAGCATTTCCATAGTGTCCAGCAGCTGACCGGACCGGACATCCCACAGTCGGATTTTCATTTCACCCGTATCGCCCGTCGAAAGCAGTTTCTGCCCATCCGGCGAGAATTGAAGGGCGATGATCGGACGTGTGTGGCCGGCCAGCGGTTTCTGCGACGGCTTGAGGGTGTCGGAGTTCCAAATGCGGATCAGTTTGTCGGTGCCGCCCGTGGCGATGGTCTTGCCATCCGGCGACACGGCCAGGCACATGCCTCCGCCCCAGTGGCGCGATTCGTGGGACCCGAAGACGCCAACGAGGCCGTTGGTGGTCCAGTCGAATTCCAATCCTTTTGGCAACGCCGCCGCATCGAGCGCATCCAGCGGGGACGGGCCTTTCCACGCAAGCGGCACGATCGGTTGGAGCGCGGCCGCGGCGCTTTCCAACCGCAGCACATAGACTGTGCCGTTCGGATTGGCGATGGCGAGGTGTCGGCCGTCGGCGGCGAACTGGAGGTCGGTGGGCGGTGCGGGGAACGTCCACGACTTCGCGAGCGTACCGTCGGCAGGGTTGTAGAGGAACACCTTGCCGGTCTTCTGCCCGATAACGGCGACCCATTTCCCGGTCGGGTGGTAGGCGAGGACCTGATTCGCGAAATATTCGCCATCGGTCTGTACCTCGTGGGACTTCTTCCGGGCGGCTTTGGCGTCGATCGACCAAAACGACAGGTTCGCGCCCTGGACGTACGCGAGGCTCTTGCCATCGGGTGCCCAGGCGACGGCGTAGGGCGTGCCGGTCGTTTCGATTTCGAAGAGCTTTTTGGGAACTCCGTTGGCCACGTCCCAGACGGCAGCCTTGTCATGCCCTTCGGTCGCCAACCGGAGACCGTCGGGGCTGAAGCGGACGGTACCACTTGCATGGGATTCGGTCGAAACCGAATCGATCCGCGTGGCAGGGGTCGTTGCAAAGTTCCAGAGTTCCAATTTTTCATCGCGCGAGCCGATGGCGAGGCGCTTGCCGTCCGTCGACAGATCAGCCGTCATGGCCAACTTCGTGTTCAGGTCCTGAAGGACTTCGCCGGTGGCCAGGTCGCGAATGGTCGTCGATTTTTCGAGGACAACGGCACGTTTGCCGTCCGGGAACGGCAATACTTTCCGAGTCGAATAGACGCCGTGCGGCGTCAGTTCGATCGGCTTGCCCGACTGGCCGGTGACCGTGTTCCAGACTCGTAGATGTTGCGTCGCGTCGTGCGTGAAGAGGGATTTCAAATCGGGAGCAAACGCGACCGATTCGAGGCCGGCAACACGATCGATCCCCGGGCCGATCGGCGCGCCGGTCTTGGCATCGTAGCTGTGAAGGATACCGTCGCCGCCGACGCCGTAATGCGTGCCAAAGGTGACGACTCGCGAGCCGTCGGCGTTGAAGACGGCTTCGTGAAAGGAAGGACTCTTGGGGGTGGCGATGCTGACGGCGATATTTCCCGAAGGAACATCGACGACCGAAAGCCCTCCCCCGGTGCCGCCGATAACCACTTGTTTGAAATCGCGGGAAAATGCGACTGTCATGGCGTAGTACTTGGTGACGTCGTTCTTTCGCAAAACCGATTTCCCGGTCGCCGTATCCCAGACGTGCAAGTCGATTTCCGGATTCGATCCGCCCGAGCTGGCGGCGATCCATTTCCCATCCGGCGAGAACGCCAGCCAGTTGTCGCCGCCCGGCTTCATCTCGTTCCAAGAGTACAATCGCTGGCCGGTCTTCGCGTCCCAGAGTTGCACATGCCCGGAGTGCAGCGTGGCGAAGCGCGAACCGTCGGGTGACAGCGCGGTCCAGATATAACCAGTTGCCGGATGACCTTTCAATTCCACGACGAGCGCACCGGTCTTGAGGTCGATCACGCGTACCGTGCCGTCGTACTTCGGGGCTTCGTGGCTGGCGGCGAGCAGGCGGCCATCGGGCGCGATGAACGGAATCCCGGCGAGCTGAGGCTCCTTGACTTTCGGCGCCAAACGCTCCACGACGGCCTTTTTCGCGAGATCGCAAAGGACGAATTCCGGTACGCTGTCGACCGTCGCCAGTGTCAGAAGCAGGCGACCATCCTTGGAAAAGGTGAATCGACGGGCCACCGCGTTCAGCCCCGCGATTTCCCCCCTCGGTTGCAGTGTTGTCGCATCCCACAGTCGAATCGTGTTGTCCGTGCCGCCGGTGGCGATCGTCTGGCCGTCCGGCGAGACGGCCAGCCCCGATCCCGATCCCCAGTGCCGGGCCGCGTGCGAGCCGTAGACGCCGACGAGTTCCTTCGGCTGCCAGTCGAACTTCTCGGCCGCCGGGATCGCCGCCGCGTCCAGTGCATCCAGCGGCGACGGCCCCTGCCACGCCAGCGGCACGATCGGAGCCGCGGACTGAATCGCCGACGGCGGCGGTTCGACCTTCGGCTTCGGCGGCGGACGCTGCACCACTACGCGCACCGTCGACTTGTTGTTCCGCGTGATTTCGAACTTGTTCACGTTCAGCTTCAGGCCGTCCTTCTCCACCATGTCGATCGTGTAGTTGTCACCGACCCTCAGCACGAACTCGCGGCCTTTCGATTTGTCCACGATCGTCGCGCCGCCCTGCTTCACCGTGATTTCCACGTCCGGATCGGTCGACTCGATGACGAGAGTCCCCTTCGGAGTCATGATCGAGATGATCTGTGGGATCAGCGCCGCGACCACGAGCAGGAACAGCCCGAGAGCAATCAACGGCCACTTGGGAAGGGGCTTCTTCGCGGCGGCGGGCAGCGCCGGCAGCGAGCGCGTCGTGTTGTGGCGCGTCACGACCTCGTTCGGCTCCGTGTCCAGTTCCGCGAACGGATCGGCTTGGGGAACGGGAGCGGCGTACGTCGTCGTCGGCAATGCATCCAGCGGGATGACCTGCATCGGCAGGGAAATCGCCGCCGCCGTGCCTAGCTGAATTTGTTGCAGCCGCTCCGCCACCTCATCCGCGGACTTCGGCCGGTTCTGCGGCTTCTTCTCCAGCAACTCGTGGATCAGCTTCGCCAGCGGTTCGGGAATGTCGGGGTTGAGTTCCCTCACCGGCGGCGGATCGTCGGCAATGACGGCCGCGAGCATGGCCATCATCGTGTCGCCGTGGAACGGCATCGTCCCGGTGGCGAGGCGGTAGAGGACGACGCCGAGACTGAAGAGGTCGGCGCGGAAGTCGGCCTTCGCGCCGCGCGCCTGTTCGGGCGGCATGTACGCCGGGGTGCCGACAATCACGCCCGTCGCGGTCAGTTCACCCTCGACTTTTTGGTCTTCGGTCGGCTTGGCGAGGCCAAAGTCGAGAATCTTGACGCGGCCGTTGGGCGCTTCGAGCCAGATGTTGCCGGGCTTGATGTCGCGGTGGATCAAGCCGACCGAATGCGCCGCCGCGAGGCCGAGCGCCATCTCACGGCCGATGCGCAGGAGTTCGCCGAGGCTCAGCCTCGGGTGCTTCTTCAGGTAGACGTCGAGCGGGTAGCCTTGCAGGAGTTGCATCGCCATCAACGGCGTGCCGTCGTATTCGTCCGCCTCGTAGATGGTGACGATGTGATCGTGCGTGATGCCGGCGGCGGCGCGGGCCTCGCGGAGGAAGCGGTTCTTGGAGCTGGCGACGGCGGCGTATTTGGGCAGCATCACCTTGAGCGCCACCTTGCGCTTGAGGCGTTCGTCGAAGCCGAGATAGACGGCACCCATGCCGCCGCGGCCGAGTTCGCGGACGACGCGATACGGTCCCAGGGTACCGATTTCGTCGGGGCTTTTCCGAGGACCGAATGAGGGAGCAGTCCCTGTTTCCGTGGCCGAGACGACATTTGCGGTTTCGTACGCTTCGCTTTGGGCGATGTCGGCCGTCTGGTCCGCCGGCGGCGAATCGGGCTTGGTCTTGGGTGTATCGGCCATGCGGAGAGAGCCCTGGGAAACCGCCGTATTGTAATGTCTTACAAACGATTGATCAACGATCTTGCGTTTCGGAAAAGCCACGGTATTGTCGCCCGGCGATTCCTCGGGAGCGGGTACCATGCGCAGCGCGGCGATTGGATTGTTGGCGGTCGTGGCACTGACAGGTTCGAAACCGGCGGGTACTCCCCCGTTGGACACGGGACGGGAGGGCACGCCGATCGAGCGCGAGTTCCACCTCGCTCCGCCGCCGGAGCCGCGCGCGACCGAAGGGGTGCCGATCCTGCCAAAATCTCGTGGAAAGTCGGAGTTTTCGGCGATCAGCCAACTGGCGTTCCCGTGGCTCGCGATCGTGTTCGATCAACGATGAGCCGCGTGTTCCTTCGCGAGTCGACGCAGGCGCGTGCCGATCAGTAACGTGACGACAGCCCAGATGCTGCCGTACAGGATCGGGCAGAATCGCGGCACCAAAGACATGACGGGGATAAGCAGGAGAAACGCGATGCCGACGAGATAGCAGCCGCCCCAGAACATGGCACCGAGCGAGAAGAAGGCGACGGCGGAGGCCCCGCAGATCGCCTCGTAGAAGGCGGGGCTTTGGAAGCTCTCTTCACCGGGATTCAGCCCGAGGTTTACGAAGAGCATGCCGGCCACGACGATGAAACTGCCCCAGACGGAGAGCATGTGCTGTTCGGCGGGGTTCGCGGGCCAGATGCGGCCGTTGCCATAGTAGAGGAATAGCGAAATACCGATGATCGGTCGCAAGGCGTAAGCGGGGAGGACCCAAGTCGCGGGCCATTCCTGGAATCGGACGTAGGTGGCATACACTTCCGGCAGAAAAATCACCGGGGCCAGCCAGAGGAAAAACCCGGCGTACGGGACGAATTGTTTATCGTGATGGCTCTTTTCGAGCATCCAGGCGACGCGTTCGACGGCGTTGAGTTGTCGGGCGGAGATCGATTCGCCGCAGAGGAACCGCCTTAGGTCCTCCGCAAGTTCACCGGCGCTCGGATAGCGCTGGACGGGATCTTTCGACAGGCACTTCTTGCAGATTGTTTCGAGGTCGCGCGGGGCATCCCGCCCCGAATCGGAGAGCGACGGCGGATCGTGATGGATCACCTTCTGCAACAGGTCCTGCAAGCTCTCGGAGGCGAAGGGCGGCTTGCCGGTGAGAAGTTCGAAGAGGATGACGCCAATGGCATAGACGTCCGCGGGCGGGCCGACATCCTTGGCATTGCCGGACGCCTGTTCGGGGGCCATGTAGTTCGGCGTTCCCATGATGGCGCCGGTATTCGTGTGGTCGTGTTCGGTGTCGAGGCGTTTCGCGAGGCCGAAATCGCCGACCTTGGGGTTGCCGTCGTCGTCGAGGAGGATGTTGCCGGGCTTGAGGTCGCGGTGGACGATGCCGGCGTCGTGAGCGCTTTCGACGGCGCGTGCGATCCGTTCCACGATCTCCGCCGCGGCATGTGCGGGTAGCGCCCGCCCCTTGGTCTTGCGGGCCAGAGATCCCCCCTCGCAGAGTTCCATGCTGAAGTACGGCAGCCCGTGGTGCTCGCCGACCTCGTAGACCTGCACGATGCCGGGGTTCTTGAGCTGCGCCGTCGCTTCGATCTCCGTTCGGAAGCGGACGCGCTCGGCTTCGCCGGCGTGGCCGCCGCCGAGGATCATCTTGAGCGCCACGGTGCGGTTGGCGGCGATCTGCCGGGCACGATAGACCACGCCCATGCCCCCGCGGCCGATCTCGCCGAGGATTTCGTAGCCCGGCACCGATTGCTGTCCCGCCGTGAGCGCCGCCGCCAGCGCGAGCTGCTCACCCGTTTGCATCACCGTGCGGGTGTGTTCCTCGGGCTGATAGAGCTGCGTAGTGTGCGTCGGCGGCGCGGCTTCGTGGGTGGTGTCGGCCATGGCGTCCGCATTCGGAATGAAGAACAATGGCGAAATTGTAGCGACTCGAACCGGACGTTTGCCTCCACTTTCCCGCTCCAATCCGAATCCGCGTGGCGAATTCCATGCGACTCTCGGATTTTCTCCAACCGCCCCGTATAACACCTGCACCGGATTGTCCACCGACGAGTCAGCGGAACGGAAATCGCTTCCGCACCCATAACGATACGGCAGGTTCTGGAATGGCCTCTCTCACCGCACCGGCCGGGGCAGCCCCCGCGTCCACGGCCACCGTCTCTCGAAACGGCACCCACACCGTTCAGGAAGTCGAATCGATCACCATCCGATTCTGCGGCGACTCCGGCGACGGCATGCAACTCGCCGGCACCCGCTTCACCGATACCGCCGCGATCCTCGGCAACGACATCGCCACCTTCCCCGACTTCCCCGCCGAAATCCGCGCCCCGGCCGGCACCCTTGCCGGGGTCTCCGGCTTTCAGGTCCACTTTTCCAGCAACGACATCCACACCCCCGGCGACGTGCTCGACGCCCTCGTCGTCATGAACCCCGCCGCCCTCAAGACGAACCTTCGCGACCTGAAAAAGGGTGGCATCCTCATCGTCAATACGGACGCCTTCGCCCAGAACGACCTCGACAAGGCCAAGTACAAGAGCAACCCGCTTGAAGACGGCTCGCTCGCCGGCTATCACGTCGTCCGCGTCGCCGTTTCCAAGCTCAACAAAGAAGCCGTGCGGGAATGCGGCCTCAGCCCCCGCGAACAGGACCGTTGCAAAAACTTCTTCGCCCTTGGCCTCGTGTACTGGCTCTACGAACGACCGCTCGAAGCCACCCTCAAGTGGCTCAAGGACAAGTTCGGTAAAAAGCCCGACCACAAGCCGGTGCTAGACGCCAACACCGCCGCTCTCAAGGCCGGATACAACTACGGCGAGACGGTGGAACTGCTGCCCGTGCAGTACAAAGTGGCGAAGGCGAAGATACCACCGGGCCAGTACCGCAAGATCACCGGCAACGAGGCCATCGCGATTGGTCTCGTCGCCGCCAGCCACGCCGCCAACAAGCAACTGGTCTACTCCGGCTACCCGATCACGCCGGCCAGTTCCGTTCTCGAAGACCTCAGCCAGCCGGAAATGCGCCGTCACGGCGTGAAGACGCTCCAGGCCGAGGACGAGATCGCCGCGATCGGCGTGGCGCTCGGCGCGAGCTTCGGCGGCGCCATCGGGGTCACGGGCACCAGCGGTCCCGGCATCTGTCTGAAGAGCGAAGCGATCAACCTCGCCGTCATGACCGAACTGCCGCTGGTCATTCTGGACGTCCAACGCGGGGGGCCGTCCACCGGTTTGCCGACCAAGACGGAACAGGCGGACCTCCTGCAGGCCATGTTCGGCCGCAACGGCGAGTCCCCCGTCGCCATCCTGGCGCCGCAATCGCCCGTGGATTGCTTCGACATCACTTACGAAGCCGTCAAGATCGCAACGCGATTCATGTGCCCGGTCTTCGTCCTCTCGGATGGTTACATCGCCAACGGTTCCGAGCCGTGGAAGATCCCCGACGTGGCGAAACTGCCCAAGATCGAGATCATCCACGCGACCAAGCCGAACGCCGACAGCGGCAACGGCGCGGTCCACGAGCACGGCGAGGGCGAAGGCGGGGGTGCCGGAAAGTTCCTGCCTTACAAGCGGGATGAGTACCTCTCGCGCCCTTGGGCGATCCCCGGCACACCCGGCCTCGAACACCGCATCGGCGGCATCGAGAAGCAGGACGTGACCGGCAACATCAACTACGAGCCGGCGAATCACGAGCACATGGTTCACACCCGCTGGAAGAAGATCGAGAACATCGCGCTGACTATCCCGGACCTCGACGTGCTTGGCGACGGCGACGCCGATTTGCTCGTCATCGGTTGGGGTGGCACGTACGGCAGCATCACTACCGCGGTCGATCGCGTGCGCAAGTCGGGCAAGAAGGTCGCGCAGGCGCACCTCCGCTACCTGAACCCGATGCCGAAGAACACCGAGGCGGTATTGAAGCGGTTCAAGAAAATCCTCGTGCCCGAACTGAACAGCGGACAACTCTGCTGGTTGCTTCGAGCCAAGTACCTCGCGCCCGCCGAGGGGTACAACAAGGTGCAGGGCCGCCCGTTCCTCGTGAGCGAGATCGAAGCCGCCATCGCGAATATGCTTTGAATTTCACCGCCCGCGGACGTTCGTCCGCGGGCTTCCTTCTCATACCTTGCATTACCATGAGTGCGACCGCTCTCCCGACCTTGTCCGTCAAGGATCTCACCACGGACCAGGAAGTCCGCTGGTGCCCCGGCTGCGGGGATTATTCCATCCTCGCGCAGATGAAAAAGGCACTCGGCAACGTCGGCGTGCCGCGCGAGAAGATGGTGTTCGTGTCCGGCATCGGCTGCTCCAGCCGGTTTCCGTACTACATGAACACCTATGGTTTCCACACCATCCACGGCCGTGCGCCGACCGTGGCCACCGGTTTGCGGCTCGCCAACCCCGACCTGCAAATTTGGGTTGTCACGGGCGACGGCGACGGACTTTCCATTGGCGGCAACCACTTGCTGCACGTCCTGCGCCGCAACATCGACCTCAAGATCCTCCTGTTCAACAACGAGATCTATGGTCTGACGAAGGGCCAGTACTCGCCCACCAGCCGCACGGGCACGCCCTCCAAGACCAGCAAAACGGGTTCCCTTGAAACGCCGATCCGCCCGCTCACCATCGCCATCGCGTCCGAGGCCACCTTTGTCGCCCGCACCGTCGACGTCGATGTGAAGCACCTGACCGAGACGCTGCAAAAGGCCGCCGCCCACAAAGGAGCCGCGTTCGTCGAGATTTACCAGAACTGCAAGATCTTCAACGACGAAGTCTGGGCCTACGCCACCGACAAGAGCGTCAAGGCGGACAACCTGCTCTACGTCGAGCACGGCAAGCCCATGATCTTTGGCAAGGATCGCAACAAGGGGATCCGCCTGAACGGCCTGAAACCTGAAGTCGTGGAGATCGGCAAGGACTGCGGACTCGATGACATTCTCGTTCACGATGAAACGACGGAAGACCCAACGCTCGCGACCCTGTTGAGCCGCATGGTCGGTCCGAAGTTCCCGGAAGTCGTGGGCGTGTTCCGGTCGTTCCGCAAACCGTGCTACGAGGAACTGCTGGACAAGCAGATTGCCGACATCACGGCGAAGAAGGGCAAGGGCGTCGTGGCGGACCTTTTCAAGGCCGAGGACGTCTGGACGGTCGAGTAAATCGCCCGCCATCCAAGAAAAACCCCCGGCCAACGTGCCGGGGGTTTTCGCGTTTGCGGTGCGCACTCACGCCGCTCGGCGGAGGCTTTGGCCCATCGCGGCGAAAGCCGAGCACCGCTCGACCACGCGACGTTGTTGTTCGACAGAAATCTCCGGGAAGATCGGCAGGGAAACGACCGTCCGGCACGCCTCCTCCGCGATCGGGAATTCCCCTTCGCGGTGGCCCAAGTGCCGCACGCATTCCTGGCGGTGCAGGCCAAGCGGGTAATACACGTCGCACGAGATCCCACCTTCTCGCAGGAATTTCACGAGATCATCGCGGCGTTCGGCCGTCACGCGGACGGTGTACTGATTGAAGGTGTGCAGCCGATTCGGCAGCGACGCGGGGCGCTGGAAGAAGCCATCGAGTCCCGCGCCGTCGATCAATTTGTCGTAGCGCGCCGCGGCATCGCGCCGCCCGGCGATCCACTCATCGACCTTGGGCAGCTTGACGCGCAGAATCGCCGCGTGCAGCGTATCGAGCCGGGCGTTCCAACCCACGTATTTGTGGTAGTACTTCACTTCGCTGCCGTGGTTTCGATAAGCGAGCAGTTTCTTCGCCAGTCGATCATCGTTCGTCGTCACGAGGCCGGCATCGCCGAGGGTGCCAAGGTTCTTGCTGGGATAGAAGCTGAAGCAGTTGACCGCCCCGAAACTGCCGCATCGCCGGCCGCGATACACGGCACCGAAGGACTGGGCCGCGTCTTCGATCACGGAGAAACCATGCTGGTCGGCGATCGCCTGGATCGCGTCCAATTCGGCGCACTGGCCGAAGAGATGAACCGGAATGACCGCTTTCGTGCGCGCGGTCACTTTCTTCGCGATTTCCTTCGGATCGATGTTGAAACTGTCTGGCTCGATGTCGGCGAAGACCGGAGTCGCGCCGCAACGAAGCACCGAACCGAGCGTGGCGAAGAACGTGAATGGCGGCAGGATGACCTCGTCGCCGGGGCCGATATCGAGGGCGGCGAGGGCGAGCAGGATGGCGTCGGTGCCGTTCGCGCAACCGATGGCGTGTTTCGCGCCGCAGAACTCCGCCGTTTCCTTCTCGAATGCCGCCACGTCCGGACCGTTGATGGCCAGTCCCGACGCCAACACACGCGCCACGGCGGCGTCGATCTCCGGTTGCAAGGCCCGATACTGGGCGTTCACGTCGCACATCGGCACGGGCGCGGGGCGGTCGGACATCGCGGGAATCCTTTCCCAAGTTTCGGTAGTCGCGGTTTCTTGCATCGGGAATACGGGCAATCGGCCAATGATGTCAAGGCGGCTTCCATATTCTGAACCCAAACATCGATGACCACGAACGGCACCCCCATGAAACACCTGCTCGGGCTGGAACGGCTGTCCGCGGAAGAAATGACCGCGATCCTCGACCGGGCCGAGACCTACCTCGGCGTCGGCGTCGGCGATACGCCCAAGCGCGACGACCTCAAGGGCAAGCTCATCGTCACGCTCTTCTTCGAGCCGTCCACCCGCACCAAAATCAGCTTCCAGCTCGCCGCCCGGCGACTCGGCGGCGACGTGCAAGACTTCTCGCCCGGCGGTTCCAGCACCTCGAAGGGCGAGACCTTCATCGACACCGTCCGCAACATCGAAGCGATGGGAATCGACGCGGTCATCGTGCGACATACATCGTCCGGCTCGCCGGAAATGCTCACGCGACACCTCCAGCCGCACGTCAGCGTCATCAACGCCGGGGACGGCAGCCACGAGCACCCGACGCAGGGGTTGCTGGACATCCTCACGATCCGACAACGCAAGGGCCGCGTCGCGGGGCTGACCGTCGCGCTCGTGGGCGACATCCTGCACAGTCGCGTAGCGCGGAGCAACATCCACGGGTTGCGAAAACTCGGCGCTCACGTGATCGTGTGCGGTCCGCCGACACTCGTGCCGCCCGAAGTGGCGCAATTCGGCGTGGAGATCGCCGACGACCTGGACGAGATCCTGCCTCGTTGCGACGTCGTAAACCTCCTGCGCGTCCAGTTCGAACGGCAGCGCAGCGCGTTCTTCCCTTCCGTCGGCGAGTACGCGCACCTGTTCGGCATGAACGGGGAGCGGATGAAGGCGTCGAAACCGGATGTTCTGATCCTGGCGCCGGGGCCGATCAACCGCGGCGTGGAGATCACGCCCGACGTGGCCGACGGGCCGAATTCCGCGATCCTGCAACAAGTCGAGAACGGCCTCGCCGTGCGCATGGCCGTGCTGGCGCGAGTCTGCGGGCGATAGATCAGGGTTGATGGCCCGGCTTCAATCCGCGGCCCGGACGCGCCCCTGTCGGCTGGCCGTTCAGCAACACCGGTTGGCCGTTCACGATCACGGCATCGATTCCTTCGCCATAGTGGAACGGATCGGTGTACGTCGACTTGTCGATCACGCGCTCGGCGTCGAACACCGTCACGTCCGCCTTCAGCCCCGCCTTCAGGAGACCGCGATCGGCGAGACCGAGTTTCGCGGCGTTCAGCGAGGTCATCTTCCTCACGGCGTCCTCGAGCGCGAGCACCTTTTTCTCCCGAACGTAGACGCCAAGCACGCGGGGGAACGTGCCGAAGTTCCGCGGATGCGGGTTCCCCCGGCGCAGCGGTCCCTCGGTGGCGTATGCGCTGCCGTCAGAACCAATCGAACACCACGGCTGCTTCATCGCCAGATTCATGTCCGCCTCGGTGTGGTGCTCGTACACCGTCGGAACCGAACCGCCCTCGGCGATCAGGAGGTCGAAGAACACGTCGAGTTCGTCCGGCGTCGGCGACCGATCCTTCGTCTTCGCGGCGATCACACGGTCCATCGTCAGCCCTTCGTAGCTCCCCTTCCCGCTCACGAGCATCCGCGACCAGTCGCCGCCGACGGCGGTGAAGTGGTTGTACCAGCCGGGGATCCCCTCGCGGATCTCCTTCTTGAGGCGCGGCCGCAGGGTCTGATCCTTCAGCCGTTCGAGCATCTTCGCGGTGCCGCCCTCGTGGGCCCACGGCGGCACGATGCTCGCGAGGTTGTTGTTCCCGCGCGTATAGGGGTACACGTTCGCCTGCACATTGACGCCCCGGGCGCGGGCCCCGTCGATCAGCGCGATCAGTCGATCCATCTTCCCCCAGAGCTTTTGGTCGGCGATCTTCAGGTGAATGATGTCCACGGGGATGCCGGCGCGTTCGCCGATCGCGATCGCTTCCGTCACGGCCGCGACGACGTCCGTCCCCTCGTGGCGGTTGTGCGTCGAGTAGATGCCGCCGTGCTTCGCGACGACTTTCCCCAACTCGACCAGATCGTCCGTCGTCGCGAGCGACCCCGGCGGCATCGCCAGCATGCTGGAAAGCCCGAACGCGCCATCCCTCATCGCCGCGTCGAGCGTCGCCTTCATCGTTTCGAACTGCGCCGAGGTCGGCCGGGCGTGCGATTGGCCCATCGCCGACTGCCAGACGTTATCGAGGCCGACGTACGTGGCCACGTTCACCGCGATGCCGTTCTTGCGCGTGGCCTGGAAGTAGTCGGAGAGTTTCTCGAAGCGCCCGCCGCCCATCCGCCCCGGATACGGCGCGACCGAGTTCCCTTCGCCGAGGACTTCCGTCGTCACGCCCTGTCGGACCTTGCTCGGCGCGTTGCCGTCTTCGAGCAGCAGCAGGTCGGAGTGCGAGTGCATGTCGATAAAGCCGGGCGCGACGACTCTCCCCTTCGCATCGATCGTCTTTTGGGCGGTACCAGTCACGCGTCCGACGGCGACAATGGCATCGCCGCGGATGGCCACGTCGCCGAGATACCACGGGTTGCCGGTGCCGTCGACGATTTTGCCGCCTTTGATGAGGAGGTCATACTCCGGCTCGGCGGCGGGTAGTTGCCCCACGACGGTCAGGATCAGGGCGAAGGTGAGCAATCGCTTCATGGCGTGTCTCGCGGCGGGAGGGATTCCGGCTGTTGTAGCGGCGGGCGGAAATAAAATGGCGGTTCCCTACCAAGGAGTTCCCCCATGCCGACCGCCGTCGAATACGCCGCCGCGTACCGCCAGGGTGCCGCCGACCTCCGCGCCGCCGTCGCCGGAATGACGCGCGAGCAACTGCTCGCCCGCCCCGTGCCCGGCAAGTGGAGCACGCTGGAAGTCGTCTGCCACATCGCCGACTTCGAGCCGATCCTCGTGGAACGGATGAAGCGCATTATCGCCCTATCGGAGGCGAAGTTGCTGGCGGCCGACGAGAACCTCTTCGTCACACAACTACACTACGACGACCGCGACCTGAACGAGGAACTGGCCGTCGTGGACGCGACGCGCACGGCGATGGCGCGGATCATCGAGAAGCTGACGCCGGCGCAGCTGGAACGCAAGGGCGAGCACAGCATCAAGGGTCCGGTGACGCTGGCATCCGTGATCCAGGGCGCGATCAACCACATCAACGGCCACCTCGTCCACGTCGCCGAGAAGCGCAAGTCGCTGGGGCTTTGAAATCAATGGCCCGCTGATGACGCCGACCTTCGGACGCTGATGAAGAGGATTAAGACAATTGGTTTTCCATCATCTTCATCTGCGTCTTCCGATCCGCGTCATCAGCGGGCCATCTCTTACTTCTTCCGAGCCCCCAGCCACGGCATCGCCGGCATCGCCGCCGGCTCGGCGTACAGCTCCTTCAGCTTCGCGAGCTTTTCGCCCGTCAACGACTTCATGCTGAAGTGCACGTTCCCGCCCGCCCCCATCGCACGCGTCCGCTTCACTTGGTTCACGATCTCTTCGGCCGAATACTTCCCCGTGTAGTTCCCCGGCACGATCAATCGGCCCTTCATGTTTTCCTTCTGCCACCAATCGAGCAGTTTCGGATAGCTCTGCTTCTCCTGCGCGATCGGCCAGTAGAGCTGCGGGGTCCAGTAGTCGACCCAGCCTTCGTTCAGCCAGAGCTTCGCGTCGGCGTAGAGCTTGCCGTACTGGTCGAACCCCGCGATCCCCTCCGGGTGCCCCGGCCGCCAGATGCCGAACGGCGAGATGCCCACCTTCACCCACGGCTTCGCCTTGTGGACCCCTTCGTACAGTTCCTTCACGAATCCGTTCACCGCATCCCGCCGCCAGTCGTCGCGGCTCAGTTCCCCGCCGCCCTTCCGATAGATTTCCCACGTGTCGTCGTCGGGGAACGGAATCTCCTTCTTGTTCTCGTCCGGTTCCGGGTACGGGTAGAAGTAGTCGTCCATATGGACGCCATCGATGTCGTAGCGCGTGACCACGTCGATCGCGACGGCGAGCGAGTGCGCCTTCACCTCCGGATGCGTCGGGTTGAGCCAGTGGTGCTTGCCGTACTTCTTGGCGAGGTCGGGCCGGGCTTTCACGAGGTGGTTCACCGCCGGCTCCCCCTTGGCGGTCGGGCTCCACGCCCGGTACGGGTTCAGCCAGACGTGCAGTTCGAGCTTCCGCTTGTGCGCCTCCTCGACAGCGAGCGCCAGCGGGTCGTACCCCGGATGCTTCCCCTGCGTGCCGGTGAGGAACGACGACCACGGCTCGAGCTTCGACTCGTAGAGCGCGTCGCACATCGGCCGGACCTGGAAGACGACGACGTTGAGGTTCAGGTCCTTGCACTTGTCGAGGAGCGCGAGGAGTTCGCGTTTCTGCTCCTCGGCCGGCAGCCCGGGTTTTGAGGGCCAGTCGATGTTGGCCACCGTTGCGACCCACACACCGCGGAACTCTGGCTGCGCCCCGGCGGACGGGAACGAGAAATAAACAAGGGCAAGTATGGAGAGGAGTTTCTTCATGTTGAAAGGATAGACAAATCCCGGCGATTCTGGTCGCGAACGGGGATAGCCCAACGGATTCCGACCGTAGCCGAATGGAAAGGAATCATCGCCACATGTCGGCAAAATCGATGCGATCGTCAAAATCAACTCAAGTTACCACCTGTCGACCGTCGATATGCCTCCGGGGATCGTTGCGTGCGGTTTGGCGGGGGCCGGCCGCACTCGACGAACGGGGGTGGACCATGTCGGACTCGCGGCAACTGCTGGCCCGGATCTCCGCGTTTCGAGCGAAGCTTGAAGAGACACCTCGGCTCGTGCCCGCCGCCGCGGAGGACGAATTGCCGACGAACCCGTCGAACCGGCTTTCCACCGTCTTCCGCGAGGCGCTCGTCACGGAACCGGCTCAGTTGACCGGCCGCGCGTTCCGGTTGTTGTCGGAGGCGCGGGATCTTGTCGGCCAGCAAAAACAACTCGCCGACGATTCGATCATCGTGCGGTCCGATTCAGGGGATGCACTCGCGCGGTTCCACCGGCATACGATCGGCCTGACCGATTCGGCGCTGCGTCTGGCGCAGGTCTTCCCGGCCGCCGCGGAACCGCAATTGCGCATGTGCGACGGCTTCGAGCAACTGTTGCGCGTGATCCGTGGCCGGTTGGGCGTGTTGGAGCACGCGATCTCCCTTCGGCGCGCCGACGCGGGCCGCATCGCCCGGATCGCGGACCTGTTGATGGCGATGCACGCGGGCAAGGCCGTGTCCGCCGGGGCCTTCTTCGATGTTGCGGAACTCATTCTCGACGACGCCCGGCAGGGTGCCCGGCTGCGGTTCGTGTATCGCGATCCGGCCACGGACGGCGTCGCGAAGTTCGTGGCGGCGCACGCGCTGAACGTGGGACAGGTGTTGGCGCGACTGGTGCCGCACGACTACGAATGGGCGATGAAGCCGGCCCTTCCGATCGTGGCGGCGCTCGTCATGGATGCGGGTATGCTCGAAGTACCTGCCGAGTTGCTGGCGAAAACCGAAGCGCTCACCATCGAGGAACGCCGGCTCATCGAGCGCCATCCGCTGCGTTCGGCGGAATTGTTGAATCGATCGATCGCGAATGCAGAATCGCTTGCGGAGATCGTGATCGCGCATCACGAGCGGTTGGACGGCAGCGGCTACCATCGGGGATGCCAGGCCGAGGAGATCGGCTCGCTGCCGCGGCTGCTTGCCGTCGCGGACACCTACACGGCGCGGATGGCGGATCGGCCGCACCGCCCGGCGCTCGATCCGCGCACGGCGCTGACCGACACGTTGTTGGACGCCGAGGCCGGGAAGTTGGATCGCGACTTCGCGGAATACCTGATGCACCTGTCGTTCCACCCGGTGGGCACGGTGGTGGAACTGACGGACGGACGGATCGCCGTGGTGGCCGCGACGCACGATGGCCGCGCGAACCTGCGGGCCACGATGCGGCCGGTGGTCGCGGTGCTGGTGGATGTTCGCGGCGAACTGCTCCCTCGTCCGAATTTCGTCGACCTCGCTTCGACCGGCGCGGGCAGCATCGTTCGCGCCTTGACTGCGGCCGAACGCCGTGAAAAGCTGGCGGATGCCTATCCCGATTTGTGCGTCTGACGTTCAAATCCGGGGCGGTCCCGAGCGAAGTTCCCGAATCGCCCCCATCGATCGCCGCGAGGCAGCCGTGGCCGACCGCAAAGACCCCAGCTACTACGCCTCGACCCGCCACCCGTGGGCCTGCTTCCTGTTCCTTCTGCCGCTCTTCGCCGCTTACGAACTCGGCGTGCTCTGGATTGGCGGATCGAACGCGCAAAGTCTCAGGAACGGCGCGGACATCTGGCTGCGCTGGTTCCTCGAACGCTACGGGTTCGGACAACTCTGGGCCGTACCGCTACTGGTCCTGGGCTTCTTTCTCATCCGCTCCGCCTTCGCGGTCAAGGACCGGCCAACGAAACCGGTGTCGACCATCTTCGGCATGTTCGTGGAGAGCGTCGGCTATGCGGTCCTGCTGTGGGGGATCAGTCGGAACTTCCGGCCGCTAATGGAAATGGCGGGGCTACCGCTGGCACAAATCCAGTTTCAATCGGTGGCCGCGGGGCAGTTCGTCACGTTCATCGGGGCGGGCATCTATGAGGAAGTGCTGTTCCGGCTCGGGCTGTTTTCGATCAGCGTCTTCCTGCTGAAGTGCGTTCTATTCCCGGGACCGATCGCGGTCCCGCTGGCCGCGGTGTTCGCCGCCGTCGTCTTTGCCGCGGCTCACCACGTCGGCCCGTATGGCGAACCGGTCCATTCGCCGGTCTTCCTGTTCCGGGCTCTCGCCGGTCTGTTCTTCACGGCGATCTATGTCGCGAGGGGCTTCGGCGTCGCGGTCGGGGCGCACGCGGGATATGACATTCTCGTCGGCGTCGTGGTGAATCCGCCGGCCGTCGAGTCTTGATCGAGCGGCCGGCGTCGGTGCCCCGAACGGACTGGAATTACTTCCCGTCCTTCTTGGGCTCGTCCTTCTTCGGTTGATCCTTCGACGGCGGCGGAACGGACGGCACCGGCTTGGCTTCTTCCTTCTTCGGCTCTTCTTTCTTCGGCGGGGACGGCGGCGGAATCGGATCGGACTTCGGAGCGTCCACCTTGCCCGGCGCGGTCGGCTCGCTCGGCTTCAACGGGTCTTTCGGGGAGGTCAGGTCGCCCGGTTGCTTGATATCCACCGCCGGCTTCGGCGCGTATTGATTGTTGAGGCTCGCCCCCAGCGACTTGATCTCCGCTTCTTTCTCTTCCAACTCCTTCGCCTTCTTGAGGGCCGCTTCACCCAGGGCCGTTGTTTCGCCAACGGTTTTCGCGATTTCCCGATGGTATTCGGCGGCCTTCTTCACGGAGCCGCGTTCGTCCGTCAGATTGCCGGTTGCTTTCGGTATGCCGACGAGGGCGAGTTCCGCCTTGGCGGCCCCTTCGAGCGATTGCGCCCGCAGGGCGAGGTCGTCCTTGAATTCGCCGGCCAGCTTGTCGAAGAGTTCGCGAGCCTTCTCGATCTTCTCAACGGTCTTCTTGCGTGTATCGGCATCGAAGGCCGGCGTTGTCAGTTGGAGCATGCCTTGGGCGAGCAGAAGTCGGGCCTGTTGCAGTTGGGCCGCGCGGCCCGGCAGGGTGTTGACATACGCTTCGGCGAATTTCTCATATTCATCTTCGCCGACGAGTGCCTCGAATTGCCGCCATGTCTGCGATTCGGACTTGCGTCCGGAACCTCGCAGATACCACCACGTACCCACCATGGCCCCGAGGGCGAGAAGGAGAACCGCGAAGCGGATGTTCGAGAGTTTCGCCGCCTTGGCCTTCTCCGCGATGGACTTGAGTCCTTCGGCGAGGTCGTTCTTCTCGAGCTTGTTCTCTTCTTCAGCCTTCATCGGCATTCCCCGGAGAAACGGCGCAATCGTTGCGGTTGTGCAGTCCGTTATCGTAGGCTGGCGGACCGTGCCGGGCAATGCCGCGCCCGGTTATGATTCCGGGGCGATTTTCCATTCGCCAACGAGCGATTCCTCGGTTAAATGTAAGCCATCGCCGCACGGGCGGGGGATTCCGCCGGAATGCCCCGCGCCGATGCACGGCCCGCCGGGTGCCCCCGTGCTGTTCTTCCTTCTCGTGTTTTTCATCGCCGGCCACGCCCTGATGGACTTCGCGCTCCAGGGCGATGCGATGGCGAATTGCAAGTGCCGCAAGGCCAACCACCCGCTCCAGAAGGCGGTGCCGTGGTACTATTGGATGAGTGCCCATGCCATGCTGCACGGCGCGATGGTCGGTGCCGTGGTTTACTGGGCCAAGTTCGACATGATGACCGTGGCGGCCTACGCCATGCTCGAGGCCCTGATTCACTGGATCATCGACATCGCGAAATGCGAAGGGCACACGAACATCCACCAGGATCAGATCCTGCACATTCTCTGCAAGATCGGGTGGGCGTTCATGCTCGTCAACGGCCTCGTGATTCCGCCGCCGGGATGATCGTCATTCGACGGACGCCAGCGGGCCGTACGACACCACCGTCGGCCGGTCGATCGGGAATCGCTCCAGCAGATTGCGGATCGAATGGATCGTGACGGCTTCGTACCGTCCCAGTTCGGTGTCGATATCGTCGTATTCCCGGTTGTTCATCCACGCGGCCGCCACCGCCCCCATACGACCCATCGGCCGTTCGTTCCTCCGCACCAACCGCGACGCGATCTTGCTCTTCGCTACGGCCAACTCCTCCGCCGTGACGCCTTTCGACTGGACTTCGCCGAGGATGCGCCGCACGATGCGCAGATTCTCCACGGCATCCTCCGGATCGCAGCTGAAATACCCGCCGAGCGTTCCGTTGGCCTGATTCGTGTCGATCCCGAAGCCGGAGGTTTCCACTGTGCCGGTGTGGGTGAGTTCCCAATAGAAGCGGCTGCCAGTGTCGTCCCCGACGATGGTTGCGAGGACGTCCGCGGCATAACGTTCTGCGTCCTCCACCGCTGGCCCCGGCGCCATCACCATCACGTGTTCCTGATTGACATTGTCTTTGTGAATCGCGTGCGATCCGATCACAGGCCGGGCGGCTTCGAGGCGTGCCCGCCCGGGGCGGCCCGCGTTCCAGTGGCCGCATTTTGTACCGATCAAGTCGACGAATCCGGCCCAGTCGATCGGCCCCGCCGTCGCCACGAGGATGTTTCCGGCCGCGTAACGACGATCGAAATACGCCTGCATCTGGTCTCGCGTCAGCGCCGTGATGCTCTCGGTACTGCCGAGGATGCTGTTGCCCAGCGGGTGGTCGCCGAAGTAGATCCGCCGCGCCTTGTCGCTGGCATCGAAGGGCGGCATATCGGCGTACATGCCGATTTCTTCGAGGATCACCTGCTTCTCGGTATCGAAGTCTTCCTGCCGCAAGCTCGGCCGCAGGATATCCGCCAGGATGTCCACGGCGTCCGGCAGATATTCCGGCAGCACGGCCGTGTAGTACACCGTCGATTCGTACTCGGTGTAGGCGTTCGACTTCGCGCCGATCCGGTCGAAGTGCAGGTTCACGTCGAGCGCCGTGCGGTTCGGAGTGCCCTTGAACAGCATGTGTTCGAGGAAGTGCGAGACGCCGCTTTCGGCGTCCGTCTCGTCGCGGCTGCCAGTGCGAACGTAGAACCCGACGCCGACGGACCGCGACGTCGGCAGCGTCTCGCCGACGATCTCCAGACCATTGGGGAGGGTATGGGTTTGAAAGGGCATCGAGCGTCTCGCGGAAGTTCGGTGGCTGCCGTTTTGTATTCAGTTCGGAATCGTCAACGCGTTCGGCCCCAGCGTCACGATGGTCGGATCGCGGAACGGGAATTCCTCGACGTAGTCGACGACCTTCTTCGGGGTCAGTCCATCGATCTCGGACTGGATTTCATCGAAGGAACGGACACGGTTCAGGTAGTACCAGTCACGGGCGATGGCGCCGGCGCGGGAACTGGTCGATTCCTGTTGCATGATCAGGCTGGTCTTGAGTCCCGCCTTGGTGCGGTCAATTTCATCTTGTTGGACACCGTCGCGGAGTCGGGCAAACTCGGCGAGCATGACGTCGAGCGTCTCCTGGGCACGCTCGGGACGGGTGCCGGAATAGCCGACGATGGTGCCGCGATCCTTCATCCCTTCGTGGGAGGCATAGACGGAATAGCACAGGCCGCGTTTTTCGCGAACTTCGGTGAAGAGCCGGGAACTCATCCCGGATGACAGCACGCCCACGGCCCCGCGGGCCGCAAAGTAGCTGGGATGGGTGACGGCCACGCTGGGGAACGCAAACGTAATCTGGGTCTGCTGCTTGTCCTTGGCGATGTGACCGGATCGCGGAATATGCGAGTCGACGATGGCGAGGGGTGTTTCTTCTCCGCGCGGCCAGTCGCCGAACAGGCGTTCGACCTGCGCCTTGAGGCGGGGCCAGTCGATCCGTCCCGCGACGGAGAGGATCGTTCCGTTAGGGCGGAAATGCTTCCGGTGATAGAAACGCATCTTCTCGATGGTCAACCCCGCGATCGACGCTTCCGTCCCGTATCGGTCCTTATTGAGCGGCGGCGGATAGTATCGCGATTGGAGTTCGAGCATGACCTGCTCTTGCGGCGAATCTTCGAGGCCTTGCAGGTCTTGAAGCATCTGCGCCTGCACCGCGTCGAGTTCGTCGGCGGGCATGCGCGGGCGCAGGATGATGTCGGCGAAGAGTTCGAGCGCGGCCGGAAGGTTCTTCGCGATCGTACTCCCGGAGAGGAACAGGTTCAGCAGGCCCGGGCCGACGTTGTGATCGACCCCGAGGGAATCCAGGGCGAGCATGAGTTGCTCGCTGTCGCGTTCGCCGGCGCCCCGGTTGATCATCTCCGAGATCGCCGAAGCGAGGCCGGCGTTCGCGGCCGGTTCGTGCGCGCAGCCGGCGGGAATCAGGACATGGACGGCGGCGGAGCGAACGAAATCCATCGGCTCCGCGAGGAGGACGAGGCCGTTCGGCAACGTGTGGGAGAAGACGGTGTTGGCCAACGGTCGCAACCTTCCGTGCGGATCGATTCAGATGCCGAGGCCGACCATCGATCGGTCGGGCACCTCGAGCGGGCGGTACGAAGATTTATACGCACGAAAACCAAACCGGCGGTAAAGCGACATGGCGGCCGAGTTGGAAACGGTGACCTCAAGTTCCACGCGACCGGCGCCGACGGCGGCGAAGCCGTCCAAGGCCCTCGCGAGCAACGCCGAACCGAAGCCGCGATCGCGCGCGTCTGGCACGACACCGAGATTCTGAATCATTCCGACGTTGAAATCCACCGAGGAGAGCACCGAAGCGATTGGGCCGGACGGTCCCGCGATCAGCCAGGACGCCTCGGCGCTGAAGCCCGTGAGATCGCGGATCGCGCGAACCAGCATCCGGCAGCCGGTCCGGTTCGAGAGGCTGGGGAAGAGTCGGGAGTCGGTTTCTTTGGCAAAAGCGTTTGCCAGGACCTCGGCGTGAAGATCCAGGCGATCCTCCCGCCATTCCAACCAGTGATAGCCCGACGGCAGCGGAGGGCAGGTCGCCGTCGCCGGTACGTCACGGGCGAGCCATTGCCGCTTGTAATAATCGATTGGCACGGCCGTCACCGAGTGGGGTCCCGTCATCCTAGCGAGAATTCCACGGTCAACCGCGTCGGCCCCAGCCAAAGGTGCCGGAGGATTTACCCGGTGTGGGTTTTTCAAGGACCTCCTGGGCCCGGCGCTGGAATTTCTGCATCTGGTCCCGCAGGGTGGTATCTCCGCGGTTCATGATCTCCAGTTCGTGCTGAATCTCAGCGCTCAGTCGTTTCAATTCGGTTTCCTGGCGCGCGATCAAGGCCCGCTCGCGCGCCATCGACACTTCCATATCCCGCATCTGCTTTTCCAGAGCCTGCTCGTCCTCGTCCAGTTGCTGCCGATCGGCCTCCATGCGACGCCGCTCCTGCGCGAGCATGGCCGCTTCCTTCTCCAGTTCCTCGGTCCATTCTTCCAGTTCGGAACGCGTCTTGGGCACCGTCTGCGGTTGCACCGGCGCGAGGGTGCCGTTGTTGATTTGCTCTTCGATCGAATGCAGTTGCTCGGAGAGCGCGTCGATCTGGGTCTGCTTCTCGGCGAGTTGGGCCGCGAATTCCTCTTTCGCCTTGGTAAAGCCTTGTTCGGCTTCACTGGCCTCCTGCAGCAAGACCTTCATCTCACCAAGGAGTTGCTTCAGTTCTTTATTTTCACTTTTCAGCCGCTGGACTTCCGCCGAGGGCGTGTCGTTGGGGTCCATGCCGTAGCCGGGCGTATAGCCCACACCGTTCCGGCGACCGAACGCGGCCATTTTGGACTGGAAGCTCGACGGCGGCGGTTCCGGCGGGATATCGGTAACGGCGACGGGCACAGCGCCTGCCGGGACCTTGAGCTTACGTAACAATTCGTCACGCGAGATCGGGCCACTGCCCGGTTTATCGGTGTCCATCGGGTCCAGATCCACGGTACCGGAGGCCGTGCCGTGGAGTGGCGGCGGAGTCGACGAGAGCAAGCGTCGGCGGAGTTCGGCCGCGGAAATCGACGGTGGCGGTTCGGGCGGGACGGTCGAATTCTGCATCCGAGAAACTCCTTAACTTCAATTCTGCTAGCGGGATGCGGCATATTCCCTACGCCGCCCCGTGTCACAATCTGACGGGCGACCCGCAAAAGAATGCGCTGGAGGCTAGTTCGCAGGGCGACCAAGTCAAGCAAAAGCGCGCCGCAGAAGGTTGGTCCGGCCGCGCGGATGGCGCGGTTGAATCGTCGAGTGATCGCAGGATTGCCGGGCAATCGCGCCAACAGCGTTCGCGTTTCGGCGTTAAGCGGGTAGATTTCGGAATCGGTACGGTGCGGCCGTTCGTGCCATACCGGTTCGCGCGACTCGCACGAACAACACGGTTGCCGGGTTCGTTCCGTCCGGTGCGGCATCGCGGGTCGGGAACACTCCGTACCGGCGATTTCGCGCTGCGATTTCCGCCGGTTATCCGTTACAATCATCGATTAGGTCTTCTCGCGTTCTGGGCCGGGCGAGAAACTGTTTTTCCCTCGGCCCCCTGCATGGAGCGTCCGGGCAATGACTATCGTCAAACGGCTCCGGTTGCTGACAGCCCTCCTCGGCACAGCCGCCGCCTCCGCCGTCATCGGCACCGCCGTCTTCGGCGAATTGGGCAAGTCCGGTGTCCGCACGACCGGCGTGCGACCCGCGAAGCCCGAAGGTGTGTCCACCGACGCCTTCTCCGGTTCGAAATTCGCCAACCAGCCCGCGCTCACATACAAACAGCGATCCGGCAGCACGGCGTTCGCCTGGCAGTTGAAGCCATCGCTGGCCGCGGCGGCCATCAAGGACCGCGATATTCTCGTCCTGGTCGATACGTCCGCGAGCCAGGCCGGTCAGCCGCTCCAGCGCGCCCGACAGGTGATCGACGCGCTCGCTAAGGCCGCCGGCGCGAACGATCGCATCGACGTCTGGACCGTCAACGTCGACGACTCCAAGGCCACCCGCTCGCTGACCGAAGGCTTCCAGGTCGCGAAGTCCCCAGCCGTGACCGGTGCCGCCGCGCAACTGACGGAGACCGAGTTCGCCGCCGGAGCAACGGACCTCAAAGCCGGCCTCGATCGCGCCGCCAAGGCCTTTGAAGCCAACCCGGACCGCCAACAGATCATACTCTTCCTCGGCGATGGCGAAAGCGCCGCGAGTGCGGAGCCGATTAGCGAAGCGGTCCGGCTCGAACTCGGCACCCGGCTCGACCAGCAAAACATCGCCTTCTATGCCGTACCGCTCGGCATGAAGATCCAATCGCACAATCTCCACGGCCTCGCGACGCTCACCGGTGGTGCCGTCGTCCGCCTCGCGGAAGACACGGCCACCGAACGCGGCAAGACCGACTTCTCCGCCAAACTTCTCGCCAGCTTCGCCGTGCCGGTCTTGAAGCCCACGAAGATCGTCTACGGGGCCGAAGTGGCCGAGAGTTTCCCGACCCGCCTCCCGCCACTGCGGGCCGATCGCCCCACGCTCGTCGTCGGCACGCTCAAGGGTGAGGCTCCGGCGATCACGGCGAAGGTCGAAGGCATCGTGGACGGCCGCCCGACGACCGTCGAACTCGCCGATCGCCTGCCGGTGTCGGAAGCCGAAAACTACTTCATTCACGCGATGATCCAGCAGTGGCGCGATCCCGCTTCGGCGGATGCCCCCGCGATCCTCGCCGCCGACCGCGCTTTGGCGCTCGGTGCCCAGCAATTCCGCCTCTTCCGCGAGGAGTTCCTCTCGCAGGCGGTCTTCGCCATCAACGGCGACAAGATCGACCACGCCGAGAAGCTGTATCAGGCCGCTGCCAAGATCGACCCGATGAACCTCGAAGTCGAACAGGGCTTGAAGGTCATCGACAAGCTGCGCAAGGGCGACCTGACGCGCATGAAGATGAAGGCCCAACTCGGCGAGAACTTGAAGCAGTCCGAGAAGGTGGCCCGCGAGAAGTTGGCGATCCTGGCACAGGCCGAGGCACCGAAGCCGATGGGCGCAGGCGCTCCGGCCCCCGCCGCCGGCGGCCTCCAGCAGGCACAGGCCGAGCGCGCCGTGCTCGAACAGCAATACCGCGTGTTGGTGGACGAAACCATCCGCCGCGCCCGCACCCTTTTCAAGACCGATCCCGACTCGGCCTACGAAGACCTGAAACGTCAGCGCGACACCATCCAATCCAACTCGCAGCTGAGCGAAGCCTACCGTCAGAAGCTGGCCGCCGACCTCGAATCGATGATGCAAACGGTGTCCACGCAGGGCGCGGCCATCAAGCGGTCGATCGCCGAGGACCGCGAACGCGTGGCCCGCACGAAGCTCCGCATCAACGAATTCGAACGCCAGCAAGCCGAAGAACGCCAGACGGTCGCCCGAGTCGATTCGTTCCGCGAGTTGATGAACCAGGCCCGCTTCGAACTCGCGCAGCAGGAGGCGCAGGTGCTGGTGCAGGAGCGTATCAGTCGCGGCCAAGTGGTCCCGCCCGAAGCGACGGCCAGCTACCTGATCGGCCAGGCGGCCACGAACCTCCGCGAATACCGCGAACTCGTCCGCATCCGCGAGGACCGCTACCTGCTCACCATGATGCAGGCCGAGAAGTCGTTCATCCCGTACCCCGACGAGCCGCCGGTCCACTTCCCGCCCGCCGCCGTGTGGCGCGAGCTGACGGCCGACCGCGAGAAGTACAAGTCCGCCAGCATCGGTGCCGACGTGCCGGGCACGATGCGCCGCATCCAGTCGGTGCTGGAAGGCCCGACCGCGGAGAAGATCAAGATCGAAAGCGAACTCGACGGCCTGAAGCTCAAGGACGTCCTGAGCCAACTCGAGAAGGACCACAATCTCAAGTTCGTCGTGCTCGAAGACGCCTTCAAGACCGAACAGTCCGAAGCGGCGATCCTCGACAAGTCGTTCCCACTCAAGCAGAAATTCTACGGCCTCACGGTCGGGGCCTTCCTCGACATCGCGCTCCAGAGCGTCGGCGCCTACTACGTCGTGCGGCCCGAGTACATCGAGATCACGACCTATGAGCGGCGCTTCACCGAAAAGGTCGTCCGCGCCTTCGACATCACGGAACTGGTCTATCAGATTCCGTCGTCGGTGAACCAGGCGACGCTGTTCCAGAACCAGAATGTGCAATCGCAGAACCTGCAGTTGTTCGGCCAGGCGACGTTCGCCGGCGGCTTCGGCGCGATCGGCGGCCTTGGTCTGGGCGGCGGCGGCTTCAACATTGGCGGTTTGGGTGGCGGTCTCGGGGCCGGCGGCCTCGGTGCCGGTGGCGGCCTGGGTGCCGGAGGCGGCTTCGCCGGCGGTGTTGCCGGTGGGGGCGTGGGTGGCGGCCTCCTCGGTGGCGGCGCGGCCAACAACCTCGGTGCCGGTGGCGGCCTCGCCGGCTTCGGCGGCGGCCAGATCGGCCAGCTTGGCAACCTCGGCGGCCAGTTCGGTATCCAGGGCAACGACCTCATCAACTACCAGTTGATCGCCACCCTGATCACCGAAGTCGTCGCCCGCGGCGAGTGGGCCGACCTCGGTGCCCAATTCCAGATCAGTACACCCAACGGCCAGGACGACGATGAAAACGTCAAGATTGTCGAAGAGAAGTACCTGAACTCGCTAGCCTATTATCCGCCGGCCCGCGCCCTGATCGTCCGGGCCAACGGGAAGTACCACCCCGGTGCCAGCGTCAAGTACAAGAAGCCCGAAGGCGTCGGTGCGGGCGGCCCCGGAAACCCGGCTCGCGGCGGCAATGCCCTCGCCAAGGCCGACAAGCCCAACCCCGACAAACTCGCGCTGCTCAAGGACATCGACAAGAACAACCCGGGCCGCATGTGGCAGCAGGTCCTCGAAAAGTCCAATGTCACCGATCCCGGCGTCGTCGTCGCGTGTGCCGACTTCCTCATGGACGTGAACAAGCCCGAACACGTCGTGGAGGTTCTCAAGACCGGCCTCCGCAACGGCCTGACCACCGACGCGTGGGTTCACGAGGCCCTCGAACTGGCGCTCCGCGAAAGCAAGGCCTCCCCGGCCGAGATCCAACGGATCGCCATGTCGAACGTCGACCTCGAACCGACCGAGGCCAAGGGCTACCTCAAGGCGGCCAAGGTCGCCAGCGAGAATGGTCAGGCGGCCACGGCCATGGCCCTGTGCAAGAAGGCCGCGTTCCTCGAACCGAACCTTCCGGCAGCCTATGCCAACGCCCTCGTCTACGCCGGCAAGGCCAACGACGTGCAAACCGACACCATTCACTGGGCCACCGCGAACCTCCTCGGCCGCGACTGGACCGATGATGGCGTGAACTATCACGAACAGACCAAGGAACGGCTCAACGGACTGGTCAAGAAGTTCCAGCAAGCCGGCCTTGGCGAGCAGGTCGATCGCTTCCAGAAGCTCCTGGATGCCGAAACCCGCCGCGATCTCGTGATCGAACTCCGCTGGCAGGGCGAGGCCGACCTCGATCTCTACGTCTCCGAACCGTCCGGTTCGACCGCCGGACCGACTCACAAGCGAACCGTCGGCGGCGGCGTGATCAAGGGCGACGTGCTCGAACAACTCGGCAATCGCTCCGAAGTCTACACGGCGGCCTCCGCGATGAGCGGTACGTATGTCGTGAAGGCGAAGAAGTCCCTCGGCCGTACGGTCGGTTCGACCGTCCAGGTCGTCGTGACCAAGCACCAGGGGACGGAGAAGAAGCAATCCGAGTTCTACACGCTCGATCTGTCCGACCCGAAGGCTGCCGTCGAGATCAACCTCGCCGACGGGACGCGGACCGAACTCGCCGTGCTGCCGACGGATGATGCCACGGAGTCACGCCAGACGACGACGGCGGCCGCTTCCAGCGTCCGTCAGGGCTTCGGTGGCGGGGCCATGGCCGGCACGACGAACACGGCCGCGGTCGGCGAAGTGAAAGCCAACCTCCCGGTCGTGGTGCAACCGCTGGAAACCCGGTTCGCCGGCGTGACCACGGGTGCCCCATCGATGCGTGCCGTCGCCGATGTGACGCCTGACCGCAAGAGCGTGACCGTCAAGGCGAACCCGGTCTTCACCGGCAAAGCCACGGACATCGAACTGCCGAAGGTCAGCCTGCTGCCCGGTGCCGGCCGGTAAGCGCGATCGAGAAGTGCCTTGGCCCCGCGACGATTGTCGCGGGGCTTTTTCGTTTAACCGGCCGATTGCTCGAGAAGCGATTTCAGGTTGGTCATGGCTTGGCGCGTCTGGCTCTTCAAACCCATCCGAATGAGCGGCGAGAGCAGCTTGCCCATCAAACGCTTTGGTGTGATGGTGATCGTGTGCGTCAGCTTCGATCCGGCGGGTGCGGATTCAACGCGAAAGTCGACGAGTACGTCGAACTGCGCATCGCGGTACACGCATTGAAGATGTTCGTTCGGCGTACGGGCGAGAATCTCGCCGTCCATCGCCCCTGCACTGCCGCCCTGCCGGAACGTGTACACCAATCGGTCGCCGACAGAGTTCGGTCCGGGTACGACTTTTTCGAGCGCCGTGCAGGGCGGCAGCCACTCCTTCGTTCGAGGCAGATCGTCCACCAGCGCAAAGGCGGTTTCGGGGCGAACATTGACTTCGACCGCATGAACACAGGAAACGGACATGACTTGACTCCGCAACATGAACCTGACCGGGGTTTCGGCTGTCCGTGCCCCAACGAAGATGCGTACAATTTCCCAAACTCTACCGTTCATTACGAGGTGCGCAGCCATCGCCAAGGGATTTGAAACCGGCCACCGGACCGATTTTTCCGTCGAAGCCGAAAAAGCCGTCCTCGTTTCCGTCGACCTGCCCAAGCGTCCGTGGCCAACGGACGACCCCTGCGACGAAATTCGCGGCCTCGCCGAAGCCGCCGGCGCCCGAGTCGTCGGCGAACTCACGCAGAAGCGGCACGAAATCCATCTCGCCACGTACATCGGTTCCGGCAAGGTCGGCGAGTTGAAGGAACTCGTCGAAGCTTCCGATGCCGATGTCGTCATCTTCGACAACGACCTCCACCCCGCGCAGGGCCGCAATCTTGAGAAGGCTCTCGGCGTGAAGGTCCTCGACCGCAGCGAGTTGATCCTCGACATCTTTGCCACCCGCGCCCGCACGCTTGAATCGCGGCTCCAGGTGGAACTGGCGCAACTCGAGTATTCGCTGCCGCGCCTGAAGAACATGTGGACGCACCTGTCGCGCCAGAAGGGCGGCGGCATCGGCCTGCGAGGGCCGGGCGAAACGCAGCTCGAAGAGGACCGCCGCCTCGCCGGCAAGCGCATCGGCGACCTGAAGCAGAAGATCGCCGAGGTGCAGGGCCGCAAGGAACGCGAGGTGAAGAGCCGGCGCGAGGAGTTCACCGTATCGCTCGTCGGCTACACGAACGCCGGCAAGAGTCGGCTGATGAACACACTCACGAAGGCCGACGTGTTCGTCAAGAACCAACTCTTCTCCACGCTCGACACGCGCACCCGGCAGTGGCACATCCCCGACTTCGGCAAGGTGCTGCTCTCGGACACGGTCGGCTTCATCCGCGACCTGCCGCACCACCTCGTCGCGAGCTTCAAGGCCACGCTGGAGGAAGCGCGGCAGGCGAAACTGCTGCTGCACGTCGTGGACGCGAGCAACCCGCAGGCAGAGCGGCACATCGAGGCCGTGAATGCGGTGCTGAAGGAACTGGACTGCGACAAGAACCCGATCCTGCTCGTGCTCAACAAGATCGACGCCGTGGCGGATCGGACGGCGCTGGACGTCCTGCGGGCGGACCACCCCAAGGCCGTCGCCGTCAGCGGCCTGACCGGCGAGGGTATCGACACGCTGACCGCGACCGTGGTGGAGATGCTCTCGAAGGATTTCGTCGAAGCGGAAGTCGTGGCCTCGACCAGCAATGGCAAGGCGATCGCGTACCTGAACGCCCACGCGGAGATCTTCCGGCAGGACTATCGCGGCGAAGAGGTGGTGTTCCGCTGCGTGCTGCCGCGCCACCTCGTCCACCACGTGCAGGCCACCGGGGCCACCGTCACGGCGGGCAAGTAACCGATTTTATGCCCCAAGGACGCAGGGCAGCACGTACGGCCCCTTGGGGATCACCGCGAGCTTCGCGGCCGGACCATACTCGCCGAGCGAAGCCGCCACGGCATCCTCGACCGACGCGGCCGGCTCCACCGCGCACAACTTCAGCGTTTCCGGAGGCAGGCCGCCCGTCACCACCTTCACTCGGCAATGCGCCAGCACCTTCTGCAGCATCACGATCTGCCACTCGTCCATCTCGCAGGTATCCGTCGGTCTGGAATCCTTCTCGACCGTCGCCACACTCAGGCCCTTGTACAGTCCCTTCGCGGCATACTCCTTCACCAACTCCGCAAACTCGTGGCTGCCGAGGCCCTCCGTCAGGCTGGCAGCGAGCACGATCGTGCCACCCTTCTTCACGATCGGCAGGGCGCCCGTGAGGCCCTTTACGGCCTGATACCACGAGGTATCGAGCGGGTAGCCGGCACAGCTCGTGACGACCACATCGACCGGTTCCGGCACGCCGGCCTTCACCACGTTCCGGCAGAACTCCACGCCGGCCTCCCACGCCTTGATCATGTCGCCGGCCCCGGCCCACGTCACGCGACGCTTGCCATCGATGCAAACGTTCACGATGAAATCGCAGCCGGCCTTCAGGGCGATGTACGTGTTCTCCTCGTGAACAGGGTTCCCCGCGACGCTGCCGCAGTCGGCCTTCGGATGCGTGAGGAACTTCGGCGAATGCCAGCGCTTGACGGTTTCGAGCGCGGCGATGCCGGGGCAGATCAGTTTCCGACCGCCGCTGTAGCCCGCCATCAGGTGCGGTTCGATGAGTCCAGTCGTGATCTTCACCTCGGCGGTGGTGTAGCGGTTGTCGATCCACATCGGTACGCCGTTGGGAGTGGTGCCGAGGTAGTCGTGCTCGTGCAGGACCTTGCCGTGGTGGTTGACGCACTTGTAGTTGGTCGCGATGAATTCGCCGACGAGTTCGACCATCTCGTCGCCCTCGTTCGGACGATGCAGTCCGGTGGCATTGAGGATTGTGATTCCATCCCGCGGCACGCCGGCGGCTTCGAGCGTACGCGTCAGTTCCGGCAGGATGAGTTTGTTCGGCACCGGGCGCGTGATGTCGCAGATGACGATGCACGCCGTCTTCTTCCCCTTCGCGATCTCGGCGAGCGGGCGCGAGCCGATCGGGTTGCGGATCGCCTCGGCGATGGCGGCGGCCGCGTCGGGCAGCGGCGGCGCGTCGGCAATCGTCAGCGGCGGGGCAATCAAGCGATCGTCGGGCAGAGAGACTTCGAGGCCGGTCTTGCCGTAGTCGAGCGTGACGTTCATCGAAATGTTCCGTGGAGGTCGATAGGGAATGGGATAACCGACACCGGTAACATCGACAATCGGCCGGAAACGGAAACGGCGTCGGGTTTCCCCGACGCCGTTAGCGGATTCCGGATCGATCACACCTTCGCCAGTTGGCCCTTCGCGGATTCCTCGACTTCCTTCTTCGGCTGGCCTTCACCGAGCATCAGCAGCATCGGGCTGGCGACGTAGATCGACGAGAACGTCCCCACGATCACGCCGACCACCATCACGAAGGCGAACAAGTGGACGCCGTCGCCACCGAAGAAGTACAGCACCCCGACGACCAGGAAGACGGTCAACGACGCGAGGATCGTCCGGCTGAGCGTCTGGTTGATGCTATCGTTGATGATCTTTTCCGTGAGCAGCGGGTTCTTGCCGCGAACTTCACGGATGCGATCGAAGACCACGATCGTGTCGTTTACCGAGTAACCGACCAGCGTCAGCAGGGCGGCGACGGCGGCGAGGTCGATCTTGAAGTCCTGGATCTGGAAGACCGTGCCCAACACGGGCATCAGGTGCAGGTAGTGGCACGCGGCGATGATGCCGAGCGTGAAGCAGAGGTCGTGCACGAGGCAGAGTACGGCGGCGAGGCCGAAGGTCCACGAACCGAACCGGAACCAGAGGTAGAGCAGGATCGCGATCCAGCTCGCGATGATCGCGAATAGCGCCCGGGATTGCGTTTCCTGCGCGAGGGCGGCATCGAAGGTTTCGAGGCGATCGGGCACGGGGCGGGATTCCACGGCGGAAGCCAGTTCCGTCAGGATCTCGTCGAGCGCCGCCCGATCCTTCACTTCCTCGTCCTTCTTCTTGACGAACGGCACCGCGCCGATGATCGATCCGACGGCGGCCTGATTCGAGAACCGCCCGACCAGATTCTCGACCTCCACCGCGTCCTTGAGTGCGGCAAATTCCGTGTTCGCGGAGATGTCGAGCGTCATGCTCGTGTACTTGCTGGTGGCGTCTTCGCGGGCACGTTCGGGCGTGTCCGCGGCCGAACGAACCGGAGCCAGCGCGAAGGTCGCGCCGGCGTTCGGCTTCCGGCCCTTGACCGCGAAAATGCGGTTGAGCAACGATTGCACGTACGACACCGACGCCGGCTTCGTGAAGGTCAGCGTCGCGGTCATGTCGCGCGTTTCCCACTTATCCAGCTTCGGCAAATCCATCAGCGGCTCGCCCTTGTCGTCGCGGAGCAACCGGTCGAGCATGGCCTGCACGAGTTCCTTTTCCTTTTCGGTCGTGCGGACGGTGAACGACTTCGACTGTCCGGGAGCGAGTTGATCGTCGCCCATCGCGGTGACCTTCACCTGCTCGACCGACACGTCGGGCAGCCGCCGGACGCGTTCGCGGACCTCGTCGGCACCGCTCGGCTTGTTGGCGAAGGTGACGACGATTGGCTTGGTATCGCCTTCGTAAACGATTTCCCACGTGTTGGCGCTGCCGCCGCTTTCCGTGGAGAGTTCGCGGACTTCCTTGACCTTGAGCTTCTCCTCCTGGCGTTTTTCGGCGAGGAGGTCGAGCAGTCCGGGTTTGCCGTCGGTCGCGCTCAGGCCCCGGGCGTCGGCGAGCCGGCCACCGTAGACAGTACCGCCGCGGAAGTCGACGTTGAGGACGTTGTTGCCGCGGGCGAGGAACAGACCGAGACCGAGCAACGTGACGGTCGCCGTGGCAGTGAAGATCGGCTTGCGGATCTTCATGAAGTCGATGTTGGGGCGGCTGAACAGCTTCATCATGCGCAGTTCGCGGAGCCAGCGGCGGTGGTGCCAGTAGTCGAAGATCAGCCGCGTGACATAGAGCGAAGTGAAGAGGCTGATGATCAGGCCGACGGTGAGACTGACGGCGAACCCCTTGAGGTTGTCGTTGCCGAAGACGAAGAGCACGATGGCGGTGAAGATGCTGGACACGTGGGTGTCGATGATCGTTGGCAGGGCGCGGTCGTAGCCGGCACGGAGGGCCGCCATGATGGTGGCGCCCTTCTCGCGTTCCTCACGGAGGCGTTCGTAAATGAGCACGTTTGCGTCGACCGCCATGCCGAGCATGAGCACGATGCCGGCCAGGCCGGCCAGCGTGAACGCGGCGTTCACCGAGACCATGAACCCGACGGTGAGAAGCAGGTTGATGAGCAGCGCGATGCAGGCGACAATGCCCGCGAAACGGTAGTAGACGATCATAAAAGCCATGACCGCGCCGAACGCAAGGACCACAGAGAACAGACCCTTCGTCTTCGTGTCCTCGCCCAGCGTCGACCCGACCGAGTTTTCGCTTACCGGGTTCGGCTTCAACTCGGCGGTTAGTGCACCCGAACGGAAGATGTAGACCATCCGGTCCACGAGGTCCTTGGTGAACTTGCCGGTGATCTGGCCTTGAGCGGTGATCTGGCTGTTGAGTTGCGGTGCGGACACCACCTTGCCATCAAGGATGGCGGCGAGGTGGCGGACGGTCTGGTTCGGGGTAGGCCGGTTGCGACCGGTCACCTGGCCGAACTTCGAGGCACCGGCGGCGTTGAAGCGGAAGCCGATCGACCAGTCGAGGTTTTGCTGTTCCGGGAAGGCGTTGAGCGTGATGCTGTCGCCGATCTTCACTTGATCCTGGTCGGAGACGCGGGTCAGGATGAAGTATTCAACTTCCTTGCCGGCCTCTTCCTTCGCGGGAACTTCCTTGACGAAATCGCGGCTGTAGAGGACGAATGAACCGCGTTCGCCGCGTTCGTTGTTGTCGCCGAAGGGAACCGCGCGGCCGCGCGCCGCGGCCATCTGCTGCCAGCGGGAACTATTGCTGCCGTTCGTCAGACCAAGCGACGCACGCTCTTCCTTGCTGAGTTCGACCCATTCGTACTTCACGTTCTCGGCGTCGGTCCCGTTGATCGACACGCGGTAGTCGCTGCGCGGCGGGGCCGGCGGGGGCGTGCCGGCCTTCGCGTCCTTTTCGGCCTGATCGGCGGGATACTTGTTGTTGATCAGGTCGATCGCTTCTTCAAACGCTTCCTTGTCATCGGTATCGTTGGCGAGGATGCGGAATTCCAGCACGCCGACGCGGGAAACAAGATCCTTCACCTCTTGAACGAAGTCTTCGGTCCCACTCTCTTTCTTTTTGGTGGGAGTGAAGGGAACGAGGATTTCGATACGCGATCCGCCGACGGGGCGGATGATGACGTTCTTGGTGTCGACGGGGTCGATGCGCCGCTTGAGCGACTCGGCAAGGCGCTGCATGTCCTCGCTGGAGAGACCGCGTTCGCCGGAGCTGTCGGCCCCGCCTTCGCCGGGCTTGCCGGCCTGGGTCTTGGCAAGGTCCACCTCGTAGACGAGGATGGTCCCGCCGGCGAGGTCGATCCCCTTGCGGTACGTGCCGAAGTACGCGGCTGCGCCGAACAGGGCCGTCGGGATGAGGCAGATCAGCAAGCCGCGGAGAAAGTTGCGTTGCATGGCGTCCGATACCGATAGATCGTTCGGGAATGTTGGGGGATGTTAGGCTTTGGCCGCTTCGGCGTCGTCCTGGCCCAGCACGCGGGCGATGGAGCTGCGCGTGACGCGGAGTTTGGTGTCGCCGGAACGGATGGTGATTTCGTCCTCGTTGTCCTTGATCGTCACGATCGTGCCGATGATGCCCGAGGAGGTAATGATCTTGGCGCCGGTCTTTGTTGCCGACTGGAGTTCCTGTTGCTGACGGCGTTGCTGGCGCGCTGGCAGAATGAACAGGAAGACCACCATCATGCCGAACATCAGGAAGATGAACATCGGATCGCCAAGCGGTCCGGGCGCGGCCTTTTTCGCGGCAGCGGGATCGGCGGGCTGATCCGGGGCCTGGGCGATTAGCATGTAAGACGACATTGGCGGCTCAATCTCGGTCGGCGAAATCGGAACTATCGTTCTAGGACAGGAGGCCGAAAACGCCCACCTGCGCGCGATTTCCCGCAATCCCAGCCGGACTCGCTGGAGGCCGATTCTCGCCGCACAGCGGGAAATCGACTGCCCCGGCGGGTCGCATTTCGCAGCAGCATCGACGTAAATATCTATGAAATCGTTGTTTAAATGGGTCCGGAAATTGGAAGTGGTTCCGGGGAAGGGTGGCGCGGTAACGGCGGACTCATTCTGCGCAGGCGCATCAGCCGGATTTGAGGGCATCGATCGGCTCAATCCGGCTGGCGCGACGGGCGGGGTAGACCGCCGCCAGTGTGGTGACGACTGCGGCCGATCCGAACGTCGCCAGGCACAACCAGGGCGGGAACTCGAAAATCGAAGCGGAGATCATCGACTCGCCCCGCATCTGTCGCTGGATCTCCGCGCGAACGAAGCCATCGGCCGGACCGGCGGCCAACCGCGCCAAGGCCAGTCCGACCGCGCCACCCACCGTGCCAATGACCGAACCTTCGAGAAGGAACAAAGCGAGGATTTGCCGCCGGCTGGCGCCGAGCGCCTTCAGGATACCGATCTCGCGCGTGCGCTCGACGACGTTCGTGACGAGCGTGTTCGTAATACCAATGGCGGCGACGATTAGCGAAATCCAGGAAAAGACATTCAGCCCCACGGCAATGGACGTCACCTCGCGTCGGGCGTTGTCGTACCATCGCAACGACGAATTCACGGTGAAGCCGCATGCCTCGATTGCCGCGACAACGGCCGGGAGGTCGCCACCGGGTCGCACCTTCACTTCGGCGTGATCGAACCGGCCGTCGTCCAACCCATGCAGTTGCCGCACGACGCGGTCCCCGCCGGACGCGTTCGCGAAAACGGCCCCCTGATTGAGGTACCATAATCCGTTCTTCTGTTCGGCCGGCGTCGGTGCACGATAGACGCCGACGATCCTGAACGTGTCGACGGAGGGATACCGGCCGGGCTTCGCGGGCGCCTCCGGCGACGCGAGCAGCTTCCGCAGCTCCGCCTTCTCTAGTTCGGTCAGGCTGGAACGCTCGATGAGGCGCGGCAGTTCGGCAAGCAGTTTCAACAACAGCAACCCTTGGCGCGCGTCGAGCGAACCGGCGAACCCGCTGCCGAGACTAGCCAGTAGCGACTGCGGCCGGTCGAGCCTCGATCCGCCGAGTTCGACGGTCAGCGACTCGCCGAGCGCGGCGGCGAGTTCGTCGTCCGTGCGGCGGCCAAGGTCGTACAGGAGCATTTCGGGCACGACGACTTCGCGTTCTTCGCCTTCGCGTGGCGCGCGGCCGGCGACGACGAGCCGCTCAAAGTCCGGTCGGTCGCAGCGCATGGCGACGAACAGCGCCGACTGGCTGCGTTCGCCAAGCCGCATGACCCCCTGTGCCTGGCGGTAGGTGCGCACGGCGTCGACGTCGGGCAGTGCCGCGACCTCGGCAAGGACCGCCGGAGTCAGGGGCGTGGCGGGCCGCGCGGGCATCATTTGTCGGGCGCGGCGATCGAGCGCGGCTTTCAGCCTGGCGCCGCGCTCGGCGTTCACGCCATCAGGCACGGCCACGGCGTCCGCCGGCGGGTCGTCGGTCGGCCGCATCGGCCCGGTGGAGACGTTCACGTCCCAGAAGCCGGGGCGAGCGTGGAATTCGTTCGTGATGACGCGGCGCAGTCCGACGCCCAGCGAGAGGCTGAACGCAAGTGACGTGGCGCCGACCGCGACGCCGAGGACGGTCAGGAACGTGCGAACCTTTTGCCGACGCAGTCCACCGAGCGCGAAAAGCAAGAGATCCAGGAATCGCATGATGCGTCGATACTCCGGCGGAACGCGGGCAATTCCTTTGACACCCGAGAATTGAAGATATAGCCTACGGAGCATCGCCCGCGCGGTGACAACGTGGACACGCCTCGCCATTGTCAGCGGTGCCGGCTGCCGCTGCCCGAACACCTTTCCGACGGCACCTGCCCGTCTTGCGGCTCGGCATTGGCTCCGAACGCCGACACGCCCCAGGCCGCCGAAACCCCGCGCGACGCGGACGAAGTTTTCGCCGTCGACAGCGGCGACCCCAACCTGACCGGCACGCATGTTCCCTCGACCATGGCAGAGGAGCGGCCGCCGAAGCCGCGGCCGCGATTCGTCCCGCCGGACATTCCAAACCACACCGATTTCGAACTGATCGGCGGCGGCGGCATGGGCACCGTCTATCGCGCGATCCAACGCCCGACCGACCGCACCGTCGCCGTAAAGGTGATGCACCCGATGGCGTCCTCGAGCCATCTGCGCGAACGATTCGTGAACGAAGTGCGGGCGCACGCGCGGATCTCGCATCCCGGCGTGGTGCCGATCCACGAGGTCGGCGAATGCGCGAACGGGCCGTACTTCACGATGGAGTACATCCCCGGCGGCACATTGGCGGACCGGATCCGGAAAGGACCGATCGAAGCGCGGGAAGCCGCCCGATTGATCGCAGATGCCGCCGACGCTGTCGCTGCTGCGCACGGTCAGGGCATCATCCACCGCGACCTGAAGCCCTCGAACATCCTCCTTGACCGCGACGGCACGGTGAAGGTGACGGATTTCGGTCTCGCTCGACATGCGAACCACGACGAACTCACGCAAACCGGCATCGTTGTCGGGACACCGAGCTACATGTCGCCGGAACAGGCCAGCGGCGAACCGGATCAACTGACGGCGGCGGCGGACATCTATGGCTTGGGCGCGACGCTTTACCACCTGCTCACCGGTCGGCCGCCGCACCAGCGCGCGAGCGCCGCCGAGACGGTGCGCAAGATCGCCACGCACGCGCTGGCCCCGCCGCGTACGCTCGTGCCCGGCCTCTGCCCCATCCTCGACGCGGTGGTGATGAAGTCGCTGGCACGCGACCCCCGCGACCGTTACGAATCGAGTTCCGCGTTCGCGCAGGACCTGCGGAACTGGATCGCCGGCGAACCGACCGTGGCACGCCCACTGACACTACGGGAACGTTTGGCGGGCGGAATCCGGCGGAACCGCGTCGCCCTCGCGGCGGCGGTGCTGCTCACGCTGCTGACCGTCGCGGCGGCGATCGTGCGGCGAGAAAGCGACCCGAAGCGGCAAATCATTGGCGCGCTCGAAGCCGGCCGGCCGGCGACGATCGTCGGCGAATCGGGCCGACCGAAATGGCACCGCTGGCTGCTCGGCGAAGATCTCTTCGAGGACACCGAATACGGCGATCGGGCGACCCAATTCCGTGCCAAGAGACTCAGCCTGCTCGCCCTCCTCGACGAACCGCCGCTCGACGCCTACCGCTACACGGTCGAACTCCGCATGATCGCCGGTTCCGCCGGCGCGGGGACCGCCACCGGCAACCCCCGCTATTTTCAAGGCCTCTTCTTCGGCCACCAGGCGCACCGGGCTGCCTCCGGCGAATCGGTCGATCTCGCGTTCACGGTCGAATTCAATGAATACTCGCCCGTCGGCGGCGACCGGCAAAAGATCCTCTCGAAGCTGCGCGTGGACGCCCACTTACCTGGGCAAGGCCCCAGCCCGAAATCGCCCAAGCTGATAACGCTCGCCCCCAGCGCGAGCTTCCGATCGACCGATGGCGGCGAAATCCCACAGTGGCGCACGCTCGTGATCGACGTGCGTCCCACCGGCGTCGTCGCTCGCTGGCGCCACTCCGACGGAACGGAAATGATCGTCTTCGACATGGCCGCCGAACGGTTCCGCCAGATGCTCGCCTCCGCGCAGGCGAACCTCGACGACCTCTACGGTCCCGGCGTTGTGACGCTCGCGCCCTGGTCGCCGCGACAACCGCTAGGGATCATGGGCATGCAAGCCACCATCGCGTTCCGCAACGCGACCATCGAACCGTTGAAGGACTGATTCTCACCCCAGGGAGATTCGAACCGATGGCACTTCAGATCGACATCGAATGGCCGGAGACCGGCAACCAGGTCGGCCGGACGTTTACCGTCTCCGGGAGCGTCTGGGACGATTCGGAAATGGTTGTGGTTCGCGCCGCACCTGCCGACGTCGAATGCACGCTCACCGGCGGCGGCAATACCTACACGAATAAGACCACCATTACGCTCCCGGCCGCCGGCGCGACGGTGCAATGGGAAGTCCCATTGCCAACCGGCTTGGGCCAGGTCGCCACCGGCACCTACTCGCTCACCGCCGTGCTGAAACTCGCCACGAATCCGCCGTCGGATCAGGAAGACAACATCCAAGTCGCGACGGGCGGTCCGTCGCATCCCGAGGTTCAAGTCGCCATCTTCGAGGAGTAACGCCCATGCCCGCGCAAAAGGTGAAGGTTGAGATCAAAGCCATCAAGCCGAACATCCTCGGCGTGTTGTGCACGACGTTCAAGGCCATCGAGGTCGGCCAAGGCGCGAACAAGCGCGTCAAATACCGGATGCACGACAGCAAGACGGCGCTCTCCGGCACCGTCGAACTGAAGCACCCCGGTAAGAACGGCCTCGTCAGCGTGCTTGGCATCAACGCGAACACTCGCGTGGTGTTCAGTTCACTGCGCCGACTGAAGAAGAGATAACGCGAAGTTCGGCCAGTTCGGCGGAGAGGTTGCCCCGCGCCGCCGCCTCGGCCTCGAGAAACATTGCGTCGGTCCGGTAGAGCCGCGGACGCGAGAGGAAGCGTTCCAGCACGGTCGCGCGGCCGGCGCGGTATGCCGCGTCCGGCACGTGCGCGTACTCGCGCCGGATCGCGTCCGCGTAGCGTCGATAACGGGCCGCGCCCGCTCCCAGAATCGCCAGGTCCGCGTCCAGCAGCACGTCCGAGTCCGGATCCGACGGGCGTTCCCGGTGGTCCGTCGCGAGTATCAGTTTCGCCACGCGTTCGATGCGCGATTGTTCCAGCCCCAACCCCTTCAATTCGAGTTTCGCCAGCTCCGCGCTGCGAACCTCGTTGTCGTCGGCGGCCGGATCGTAATCGGCGTCGTGGAACCAGGCCGCCAGCGCTACCGCTATCGGATCGATGCATTGTCGGGCGAGTCGGCCGACGACCTTCAGCACCTCGCCGACATGTTCGAGGTTGTGATAGTGCCGGTGGGGTTCGGAATGCGCGGCGACGAGCCGGTCGAAGACCGGATAGGCTGCCACCGGTTCGACGCTGAGCGAATCAAGGAATCGGACCCATTGCGTCTGGAGCGCATCGAGGCGTTCGGGCGAGATCATGGCCGAATTCTACGCCTCGGATCGCGACCGAACGTGCGAATCGGCGGCCCGCGCCCTTCAACAATCCCGGCCGATCGACTAAACTGCAGGAAACATACCCCGGAGCCGCGATATGGCACTCGACCTCACCCCCGAGCAAAAGGCACAGGGCAAGCAGAACTTCGATCAGGCCGCCGGCGATCTCGAGCGTCTCCGCCGTGCGAACGGAAAGGACGACCCGACCCGCCGCACATTCATGAAATCGGCCCTCGCGGCCGGCGCCGTCGTACCCGTCTCGGCAGCCGTCTACTTCGGCTACGACGCTTGGAAAGGGAACAAGGCGGTGCGCCTCGCTTTGATTGGTTGCGGTGATGAAGGCGGAGTGCTCGTCGGCGACCACAACCCCGAGTACACGCAGATTGTCGCCGTTTGCGACGTGCGCCCGTCCAACCTCGAACGGATCTTCACTGGCGACCTGAAGCCGGACGGCACGCCGAACCCCGACACGCCGCGCAAGGGCCTGAATAAGATCTACGGGGCCGAAGAAGCCAAAAAGATCAAGACCTACGATGACCTCGACAAGCTGCTCGCCGACAAAACGATGCTGGGCCTCGATGGTGTGATTGTGGCGACGCCGCTCGTCACGCACCGGCCGATCGTCGAAAAGTGCCTCGATGCCGGACTGCACGTTCTGTGCGAAAAGCTGATGGCGCGGACCGTCGAAGACTGCAAGGCGATGATCCGCAAGGCGAAGGAGAAAGGCCTGCTACTGAGCATCGGTCACCAACGCCACTACAGCATGCTCTACGCCCACGCTCTCGAAGTCGTGCAATCGGGAATCCTCGGCGACGTCAAGCACATCCGCGCCCTCTGGCACCGGAACAACACCAGCCCGAGAGCATTCTCGAAGAAAGATCTGGCCGAGATCGCGCCCGGCACCGACTTGCCGATGTTCCGCGACACCTGGTACCCGCCGATCCTGAAGAAGGACGCCGAGGCACTCCCGGCCGACCGGCTCAAGGCGCTCGGTTTCGATACGATCCAGGAACTGATCCGCTGGCGGACCTACAACAAGACCGGCGGCGGACTCATGGCCGAACTCGGCAGCCACCAACTCGACGCCGCCAGCATCTTCCTCGGCAAAGTGAAACCGCTCTCCGTCGTCGGCACCGGAATGCGGTCCTACTACGGCACCAAGCCGAACCCGACCAAACGCGACGACGGCTGGCTCACCGACAAAAATCCCCGCGAGTGCCACGACGGCGTCTTCGTCACCTTCGAGTTCCCCGGCGCCGAGCACCCCGCCGCCGGCAAGGGCGGCAAGAACGACGACGACATCGTGATGGTCACCTACTCCTCGTTCAGCACCAACGGCTTCGAGAAGTACGGCGAGTGCATCATGGGCAGCAAGGGCACGCTTATCACGGAAGAGGAGCGCGACGTCTACCTCTTCAAGGAAGGCGGTGCCGCCCCGCGCGACACCGGCGTGACCGTCACCGGCGGCGGCGACAAGAAGCCCGCCCTCGAAGCCGCGGCCAGTTCCTACACCGGTGGCGGGGCGGCCATCTCCAAAGGCTCGACGGCGCCCAAGTGGGACTCGGACGTCCGCGGCTACCGCACCGAATTCGAGCACTTCGCCTACTGCATCCGCCGCTGGCAGGAACTGAAGCAGCAAGTCAGCTACGAGAAGAAGGACGGCAAGTGGGTCCATGCCGACATCCTGCCCCGCTGCCACGGCGAGATCGCGATGGCCGACGCCATCCTCGCCCTTACGGCCAACATGAGCATGAACAAGCGCATCCGGATCGACTTCGACAAGAACTGGTTCGACCCGGATTCCAAAGAAGTGCCCGAAACCAAGTACGGACTGGGATAATCGGGCGAAGCCCGCGGACGACCGCCCGCGGGCGCGGCGTTTTTCAATCCGTCATCCGGTGCGGTACGAACCGGCTCAGATTCGTCGTCACGATCTGGCTGTCTTCCCGGATGCCGATGCCGCACGACCACCCGTTGATCACCCAACTGCCGATCACCGGAAACCGCCCGTCGAAGCTCGGCAGCGGAAAGAGTTGCTGGTACACCACGTCTTGCGTCACCTGGTACGGCCCTTCGGTTTCCAATTCGGTCCGGCCGTTCCGCACGACGCGGATGTTCGCCCCCTCCCGCGCGTGGATCGGTTTGCGCACGTAGTCCCCGCTCTCGGGTTCGTCGAACCACGCCGGCAGCAGGTAAGGTGAATCCGGATTCAGCTGATGGAGCAGCGGAAGGATCGACTTGCTACTGAGAATCATCTTCCACGCCGGCTCCATCCATCGCGTCTTCGCGGCCAGGATGTTCTTGCCGAACTCGTCCCGGATCAGCCACTCCCACGGGTAGAGCTTGAACATGCGATTGATCGGTCGACCGCTGCGATCCACGAAGATGCGCATCTCGCGATTCCAGCCGATCGCTTCCACGTCCAGGTAATCCGTCTTGAAGCCAGCCTGGATCGCGGTGTCGCGGAGGTATTCGACCGTGATGTAGTCCTCGACCTCCCCGGAGATGGCGGCGAAATGGATCGGTGTATCGTCGGCGGCGTGGATCTCCTGCCAGCCTTCGATGAGTCGTTCGTGGATGCTGTTGAACTGATCGCCGCGCTCGTCCACGTCCTTGAGCCAGAACCACTGCGCGACGGCGGCTTCCACAAGCCCGGTCGGCGTGTCGGCGTTGAATTCCAGAAGTTTGGGCGGACCGACGCCGTCGAACGCGAGGTCGAACCGGCCGTAGATGGTGGCATGCTCCTCTTCCCAACTCTGGCGGACGAGCGCCTCGAACTCGGGCGGGACGAGAAACAGACCGAGCATGTCGTTGTCGAGAACGTACTGCACGAGATTCGTGCACATGTCGAAGAGGGCGTAGGTCGCGCGTTCGATCGTGTCGATTTCGTATTTGCTGAAGGTGTAGTTGGCGGTCTCGTCCCAGTACGGCTCGCCGCGAAGGGTGTGGTAGTGCAGGCCATATTGCTCGACTCGCTTCTGCCAGTCGGGCCGGGGATCGATGGAAAGGCGGCGCACGTGGATCAGCCTCCGGCCCCGGCGGCTTTGGCTCCGCCGCCGAACCCGCCGCGGGCGACGCCGCCGACAGCCGGGGACCGCGAGCCGCCGCCATTGTACCCGCCGCTATGGACCCAGAGCATGACGAAGCCGGGCCGCACGTGATAGCGCCCGGACGAATCCCGCTCGCCGCCCCCGACGCGCTCGGCCGCCTGCTCGTCCGCCTTCGCCTCCATGTCCGGCGAGGTCGCGAGGAAGTAGCCGGCCGTGAGGATGCCGGCGCCCAGAAGCACCAGGGAGAAATCGCGGGTCATGCGCGTCATGGCCGCACCAATCGGACGAGGGGGTAATGGATCGGTCCGGGACAGTGGGACTTTACTCGAAACCGGTCCGTAACGCAATGAAGAACATTCGCCCCGACATTGGAAATCGCACTCAATACTCCTGCACGAGCAGCGTGCCGTCGCCATCGAACCAGCCGGCACCGTCGGCCTGCCAGAACGCGCCGGGGTCCGCTGCCAGAAACGACACCGCCTCCCGCACCGTCGCGTCGAGCCGGGATTCGTCCGCGTGGTCGATCGGTTTGCGGATCGCGATCAACTGCTTCGTGTTGATGACGCGTTCCATGAGCGGCCCCGCGTTCGGGCTGTAGGTCATCGTCTCCAACTCGGCCGCATAGGCGTTCAGGTCGTCGCGGATGTCGTCCGGCTCCGTGAGGTAACGCTCCAGCAGTACCGGTGTATGGCCGCCGGGGAGAACCAGTTCCCCACGCGTCCAGCCGAGGTCATCTCCCTTGAAGTGCGGCTCGACCGCCAGCCCCTGCGCATGGAGCCGCTCCGCCAGCTTCGCCGGATTTGGCTCGAATTCGGTGGGTAGGAAGACGCGGTACCACATGGGGTCGAATGCGGAGTGCGGAGTGAAGTCCGAATCGATCATCGTACTCGTCAATCCGCTTCTTTCGCGATTTTTCGGTAAATCTCGATGGCTTCGAGGAAGGTCTTGCGAGCCTCAGCCCGTTCGGTCGGGGCGATGTTGTTCTCGCGGACGCGCCAGAGTTGTTCAATCGTACCGGCGCACCACTTCGCGCTAGCCGCGGAGGCACGGATCGGTTTGTCGTCCACGCTGACGAACACCGGATTCGTGTGCATCTGCGGATAGCTGCGGATGGCGATCCAACAGCTCTTCTTCGGGGCATACTCGAACGCCACATCGTGCAGCTTGCGGTCGGCGGGGACAAGTTTCTTCGCGACCGCCTGTCCGTTCACGATCAGTTCGACCGTTCGTGAATCCGACGGTGCGAGCCGACCGCCGACCGATGTGCCAAGTACCATTTCGGGATCGAACGCGACCTTTGCCCTCACGGGGATCTTCTCGCCGGCCTTTGCCTTGATCGTATCGCCGAGTTTGCCGCCGCCGATGCGCGTGTCGAAGCAATGGGCGTAGCCGTCGGAGACGTACGACTTCCCGGCGGCGATCCCCTTGCAATAGGCGGAGTAGTCGATGATCTCGACCTTGCCGAGATCGACGTAGACGCGGCCCTGGCCGACGCGGCTGCCGGTGATGCAGGGAAAGTCGGTCTCGCCGGAGACCTTCAGTGGGAAGCCGCAGTTGAGAATGTGGTACCAGCAGTTCCACTCGGCCACGCGGTCGGTGTCCATGGCGCTGATGAAGTCGCAGACACCCATCGCGCTGGTGACGCAGATTTCCTGCGCCCCGATGCCGTCCATGTTCGGGATGAGCAGGTTCGGCAGCTTCTGAAGTTGTCGATCGGTCCCCTTGCGGAGTTCGATCTCGGTGACTTTGCCGTCGCTGTCGGCGTCGAGTTTGTCGAACGCCTCCGGCAGGGGCAATGTCCCGGCGGCAGCGTCGTCCTTGGTGATGTGCCCTTTGGTCCCCTTGTCGAGCGTCGTGAACAGCCGGCGCGTGCTCGCCTCCGGGTTCACGCCGAGTCCGTTGCCCGAGTGCGCGTAGCCCGTCACGCCACCCTGCGCCTTCGCCCACTTCATCAACGGGGTCGTCCAGGTCGGCCAGCCCTTGAGCTTCGTCCCCTCCGAGCCGGGAAACGTCTGATCGTTCAGGTTCAAAAGGTTCACGTGACCGAGCGATTGCGAGCCGAAGCCGCTCACTTCCACGTCGTACTTCAGCACCGTGTGCGGTTCGCTCCGTTCCCACGGCTTCGAGTCGAAGAACTTCCGTTGATAGTCGTAGCACGGCCCCCAGGTGAGGCAGCAGCCGACGTTCAGCCCTTCGCCCTTCACATGCAGGTACATCTCTTCGGGCAGGATGCCTTCGGTCGGGTTCGTGTAGTGCTGGCACCCGGCGGCGTGGATGTGGTGGTCGCCGCTCCAATAGCCGAAGTCTCCGGGGTTGATCCAGCGTTCGAGTTTGAATTCGAGCGTCGAACCGGGTTCGATCGTCACCTTGCGAGCAACAACCTTGTACTCCGGACCGCGGCCGTATTCGACGACGAACTCGCCGGGCGGCAGCAGCACGGTACCGCCGTCGGGGCGGTAAATCTGCTGCTGGAAGAAGAGGTCCGCGCCGAGCCGCTTCGCCTGCGGCGGGTAGACGTGCCCGGCCGCGTCCTTGAAGGTAAACCGGCCGGTCGTCGGTTTGCCGTCGAAATCCAGCACCTTGAGCTTCACGGGAATAGCCGGCTTCACGTCGAAGACGACGGGCACCTCGGCGCGGAAGCCGAGGTCCTGGTTCCCCTGCCCGACGTCGAACGTCGTGGTGATCTCGCGTTTGCCCGCTTCGCTCGAGTAGATCAGCGCGAGGGCGTATTCCACCTTCAGGCCGCTGAGGTTGCGCGTCATCGGCGGTGCCTGGAACATCTCCAGTTGGGCGAAGCGCTTAACGATATTCGGATCGTCTTTCGGATCGCGGGCCTGTCGCCCCTGTCCGGAATAAACCGTGCCGGCTTGCGGGCTCCCGATCACGAGTTGCTTCTTCACGGTGGATTCGTTCACCACCTTCACGAGCACCGGCGTCCAGCCGGATTGCTGCAGGACCGCGTCGGCCGGGCCGCGCGCCACTTTCACCCGCGACTCGGGGTTGATGCTCACGACGAACAGCACGCGATCGTCCAGCAGTTCCTGGATCGCGGCCCCGTCCTGCTTCTCGATGGCGGCGGTCAGCGATTTCGATAGCTCCTTCGGAAGTGGCGTACCGAGAAAGTCGAGCGACTTCAGCACACGCTCGGCATTGGCGGCGACGGGCTGGCCTTCCTCCTTGACGACCGGCGGCTTGTCGGCGGCGGCGAGGAACGGAATGAGGGCACACAGCGAGAGGGAGAGAATGGCTCGCATCGGGAAACCTCCGGCGGGATGCCGCTAATGTGACGCGCCGGACCGTCCGCGGCCACGATTTTCCGCCGAACGCTATAATCATCACTCCGATTCCCGGTACCGGAACCGCCGATGAAGATCGTGAACTACCCCCACCCCGCGCTGCGGGCGATGTGCAAGCCGGTGACGAGCATCGACAAGGACGTGCGCCTCGCCGCGGGTGCCATGCTGGACCTCATGTACCAGCGCGAAGGTCTCGGCCTTGCCGCGCCGCAGGTCACGCTCGACTACCGCATGATCGTGATGAACTTCGAAGGCGAAGCCGAGCGGAAGGACATGGAGGTCGTCGCCATCAATCCCGTGATCCTTGAAACGAAGGGGACCGAAAAGGATCGCGAGGGGTGTCTGAGCTTCCCCGGCCTCTATCAGGACATTCGCCGCGCGAAGACGGTCAAGGTGCAGTACTACGACCTCGACGGCCGCGCGAACGAAATGGTCTGCTCCGAACTCGCCGCCCGCATCTGGCAGCACGAGATCGACCACCTCAACGGCGTGCTCTTCATCGACAAGATGGGCCCGCTCCAACGCTACGGCAGCCGCAACGATATCCAGAACCTGATGGTTGAGTTCGACGACGACAAGAAGCGCGGCCTGCTGCCCCCGGACATGGAGCCGAAGCTGTAATGCGCATCGTCATGATGGGGACCGGCACGTTCGCGGAGCCGACGTTCGAGGCGCTGATTGCGGCAAAGGAGACCATTGTCGGCCTCGTCACGCAGCCGGAGCGCGAGGTCGGCCGCAAAACCGGGGCGTCGCGGCAGACCGGCAAAGGCATGGCGGCGATCGCGGCCGAGGCCGGCATTCCCGTCATCCAGCCGGCGAGCATCAACACTCCCGAAGGCTTGTCGCAACTGAAGGCCTTCGCGCCGGACATCGTCGTGGTCGCGGCCTACGGTCAAATCCTGAAGCCGGACGTCATCGCCACGCCGCCGCACGGCATGATCAACGTCCACGCCTCGCTGCTGCCGAAATACCGCGGCGCCGCTCCGGTCGCCTACGCGATCCTAAAAGGCGAATCGCGCACCGGCGTCACGATCATCCGCATCACCCCCGGCCTCGATTCCGGCGACATGCTCGCACAGGAGGCACTCGACATCCTCCCGACCGAAACCGCCGGCGAACTCGAAGCCCGACTCGCTCCGTTGGGAGCCAAGCTCTGCCTCGACGTGGTGCAACGGATGAAGCTCGGCCCGGTGACGGGAGCGAAGCAGAACCCCGCGCTCGTGACGAAGGCCCCGAAACTGACGAAGGAGATGGGCCTGATCGACTGGTCGAAGCCGGCCGAGGAGATCGCCCGCCACGTCCGCGCGATGCAACCTTTCCCGACAGCGTACACGTTCTTCCACCGGCCGGGCAAGGAGTCGCTGCGGGTGATCGTGAATCGATTCGGCGAAATTCGAATCTTCCGACTCGAGAAACCCTGGTCGAGCGAAAAGTACGGCTGTGTTTTCAAGCTCGAAGGATCGAGACTCTTTGTCTGCCTTCGAGAAAGTCAAGCAATTGAAGTCCTCGAACTCCAGCCCGCCGGGAAGAAGCGGATGACGGCCGAGGAATTCCTGCGCGGCCACCCGATCGCCGACGGCTGTCGCTTCGGTCCGGAAAAGATCGATCCTGTCGTATGACCCATTCAATACGCGTGAGTCTGGCGTTTGAAGACCATCGTCAACACGGTCAGGAACATGATTCGCAAATCGAAGAATGGGTTCCAGTGCGTGATGTAGTAAAGGTCGAACTGGATGCGACGCCGCAGGGAGGAATTGCCACGCCAGCCGTTCACTTGCGCCCAGCCGGTCAGCCCCGCTTTCACGGAATGGCGGGCCATATAGTTCGGGATCGTCTTTTTGAACTGATCGACGAACACCGGCCGCTCCGGTCGCGGGCCAACCAGGCTCATATCCCCGCGTAAGACGTTGAAGAGTTGCGGCAGTTCGTCCAGATTCGTCTTGCGAAGGAACGCGCCGATCCGCGTACAGCGAGGGTCGTTCTTCGACGTCCAGACCGCGCCCGTCTTCGCCTCCGCATCCGTTCGCATCGAGCGGAATTTCAGCATCCCGAACGGCTGCCCGTCCAACGAGCAACGCTCTTGCCGGTAGAACACCGGCCCCTTGCTGGAGAGCTTGACGAGGATCGCGATCAGGACGAGCAGTGGCGAAAGTACGATCAGCCCGACGAGCGAGAGGACCACGTCCATCGCGCGTTTGATGGCGACGTTCGCGCCGAAGTGGCGGTTTTCGCGAAGGCCGATCACCGTCATGCCGTGGAGATTCGTCGTGGTCAGAGAGAGGGCGGACATCGCCGGCGCATCGGCGACCAGACGGATCTCGAGCGTGGTCTGCGAAAGGAGATCGAAGACCTGCCGGACCTCGGCATAGCGGTTCATCGGCAGGGCAATGAAGACATGTTCGACATGGTGCTCCGCGACAAGCCGCGGCAGGTCGGCGATGGAGCCGACGACCGGCACTTCGCCGATGCGCCGTCCGGGTTCGTCGTCAACGTAGCCGACGGTCTGGATGCCCATCCAGGCGGCGGAATCGAGGGTGCGGGCGGTGGTGCGGGCCAGTCGGCCGGTGCCGACGATGATCGCATGGCTCTGGTTGTACCCGCGAGCGCGCAGCCGGCCGAGCGCGAACCACGACAGCCGGCGGGCCAGCACGATGCCGATGATCGCGAACGGAACGAACAACGCGAAGACCATTCGCGGGCGGTATGGCGACTGCATCGCGAACGTGATCGCGACGGCCAGAAGGGAGAGAAGTGCGACGCCCTTCAGGACGTGGTAAAGCTCCTCGCGGAAACGCGACAGCCGGGTCACGTCGTACATCTGCGATACGCGGAAGGCGACCACGCCCAATAGCAATACCAGCGGTAACTGGCCGAGGCATTGCTCGAACGGCGGCGCGTCCGGCGCCGTGATTGGCACCCAGCCCGAACGGAGGCGGACGAAGTCCGCCGCCAGCCATGCCAGCGCCGTCGCGATCAGGTCCCAGCCCTGGAACCAGGCGCGGAGGGGTTCGCTCGACCGTGCGATCATGGCCCGGTTCTAGCACCCGTGCATTCGCGGTGTCAAGGCGGACGGACCGATCATATCGGCCCGATATTGGTCCGACAGCTGGAATCTCGCCCAGCCTGTGCTACCATCCATTCGAAAACGACTAAGATCACAAACATTCGCGGTCACGCGGTAACGACTCCATGGCCCACCCCGGCGATTCCGTCAACGGCTCGGCGAACGGTTCGGCAAACGGCGCGACGCCGGAGAAGCCCCCGCTCTCCGATGTGCCCCGCTATGCGCTCTCGCTCGGTGGCGTCACCGTGACCGGAATGCAATACGAACCCTCCGGCGGGATCCCCGAATACGAGCCGGAATCCCGGTCCGGCAGCCAGAGCAGCACCGGCATCAGCCGCGAACTCTCCTTCGAGTCCGACCGCGGACCGGTCACCTGCCCCGAATTCATCGGCGAGTATCAGGTGATCGGCCTGCTGGGCCGCGGCGGCATGGGCAACGTCTTCCGCGTCCGCAATCCGTTCTTCAATTTCGAGCAGGCCCTCAAGATGCTCGACGCCCGGCTCGATTCCCGCGAGTCCCGGCGGCAGTTCATCACCGAGATGCGGACCCAGGCCGAGTTGGAACACACCAACATCGCCAAGGTCCACTATGCCGGAGTCTGCCGGGCCAAGGGGAAGTTCCACGATCAGCTGTATTTCGTCATGGCGCTCGAAACGGGCGACCTCGGCGACGAGATCAAGAAGCGGGGCCCCTACCCTCCCTCGGAGGCGGCCAACATCGTGCGCCGGCTGGCGAAAGCGATTGGCCTCGCGCACGCCCGCGGCACCTTCCATTGCGACCTGAAGCCCAAGAACATCCTCCTCGGCACCGACGGCACGCCGAAGATCACCGACTTCGGCCTCGCCAAGATGCTCGCCGAAACGCAGGACGGCCGCGCCGGCCGATGCGGCGCCTTCGGCACGCCCAGCTACATGCCCCCCGAACAGGCCGACGGCGCCTTCGACCGTGTCGATGCCCGGTCGGACGTCTACGGCCTCGGCGCCATCCTCTACGAACTGCTCACCGGCAAGGCCCCCTACAACGGCAAGACGCGCGACGAAGTCCTCTGGCAGGTCAAGAACGAAAAGACCCCGCCCGAGCCGATCCGCAAGACGAACCCGCGCGTCCCGGCCCGGCTCGAACAAATCTGTCTCAAGTGCCTTGAGAAAAGCCCGGACAAGCGATTCGCTACGGCGGAGGAACTCGAGGAGGAACTCGACCGCTACCTGCGCCCGCGCTGGATCCGCCGGCACTGGAAGCACCTCGCCATCGCCGGCGGGTTCCTCGCCCTGCTCGCGACCGTCGGCACGCTCGGCTATCGGCAGTACGCCGCGCCCCGCGAAGACGCCCGCAAGGAACTGCGGCTCGCCGCCGACGCCGCCAGCGACGACGACCGCATCAAGCACCTCAAGGCCGCTGCGGCCCGGTTCGATTCGATCCTCGCGGATGCCGGCGTCGTCGATCGGGAGGCGTTGCAAGCCGAACGCGATCTCGTCGCCGCGACCGCCTGGACCTCGCAGGCGGAATTGCTCGTCGATCGCCGGGAATACTTCGAAGCCCGGAAGGCGCTGGAGGAGGCCCATCGCGTCCTTGGCGGCGATGAGACGCCCCACAAGCTGAAACTCGCCGAGTTGTACCACGTCGAAGGGTACTTCCACGCGGAGCAGGACCACTGGGACGACGCGATCCGCAACTACGAGAAGGGCCGCGATCTCCGCATCGCCGCGGACCTGCCGCCCGAACATCCGGAATATCGTCCGTACCTGCGCGACCTGGCGCGCAGCCACGGCTACCTCGGCGATGCACAAACTCGCACGCACTTGATCGCCGGGGCGAAAGCCTCCTACGAGGCCGCCCGCGCTTTGCGCGCCCAACTCGCACAGAGCGGCAAGGACGAGGACAAACTCTACCACGCCCGCGACGACGGCAACTTCGCCGAACTGGCCGAATGGCAGGGGGCCGCCCAACTCGACGAGGCCCTGCGCCGCCGCCGAAGCCGTGTCGAGTATTACCGCCAGCATTTTCCACACTTGAAAGTCCTGCCCCGCCGACACCGGACGGAGCGAACGGAAACGATGGTGGGGCTGGTCGAATTGCTGCTGGACCTGCCGGACGCGCCCGGGGTCAAGATCCACGACCGCTTCGACGAAGCCCGGGCGCTGCTCGACGCGACGCGGGCCGAGTACGACGAGTTGAATCGGGTCGGAGCGGGCGATGAACCCGGCGTGGAATCGGGACGGGCGCGCTGGCGGCTGGCGGAGGCCCGCTACCTGCTCGTCTGGTCCCGCGCGACCTACCGCCCCTCGCCGCGAACGCAAATCCACGAACTCCTCACGGGAGCGGAATCGGCCTACCGGAAACTCGACCGCGAGAAGAAGGCGAAGACCGACGATTACTACAACTGGGCCGCCTCGCTGGCGCTCCACGGCCAGTCGACCAGCGGCGACGGCACGAACGCCTTCGAACGGGAGGAGCAGTTCATCCTCGCGATCGACCGGCTGAACAAGGCCGCCGATCTCGGATTCGTCAAACTCGAACGGCTGAACCGCGATCACGCCTTCGCCGCGCTCCGACTGGACCCGAAACTGAATACCGCCTTCCAACAGGTGATCCGCCGCATCGAGAAGGAAATGGCGAACCCGAAGCCGAACGGAGACCCCCGATGACGTTGACCGCCGACCAGTTGCTCGCCCGGCTCTACGCCCTACGCAAGGACTACGCCGACGACCCGGAAGACGAGACCTACCAGGCGTTGCACGCGGCGTTCATGTTCATCTCCTACAACATGGGCGCATTCAAGGAGTACGTGAAGAAGGAATCGGAGAAGTGACCCCCGAGTGGGTCCGCCGCCTCCGCGCCACCCCCCGGCGGACCCACTCCAGATTTCCGGACCCACTCTGGACCGACAACGATTCGCGTCGAATCAGACAATCGTACTCCCGCACGACGATCAATCGATCCCGTGACCGACGAGTTCGATGAACACGTCCTCCAGCGTCGGCTCCACCTTTTTCAGCGTCTGGATATGCCCGCCGCCGGCAATCACCGCCTGCACCACGCCGCCGATCGCCGCGTCGCCATCGAGGATCACCTTCAGGTTCACGTTCGTCGGAGTTTCGGTCCGCGTCGCCTGCCGCACGCCCGCCAGCCTCGCGACGTCCGCGGTCTGATCGCTGCCCGGCGCGAGCATCAGCTCGAAGATCGGGTGTTCCTGCACCCTCCGCTTCAGGTTCGCCGGCGTGTCGCACGCCAGCAGTTTCCCCCGGTCGATGATCGCGAGGCGGTCGCAGAGTTCGTCCGCCTCGGCCATGTAGTGCGTGGTCAGCAGCATCGTGCGGGCGGGGTTCTCCTTCATCCAGTCCTTGATGAACGCGCGGATGGTGCGCGCCGCCGTCACGTCCAGGCCGAGCGTCGGCTCGTCGAGGAAGAGGATCTTCGGATCGGTGATGAACCCGCGGCAGAAATTCATCTTCTGCCGCTGGCCGGTGGAGAGGTGGCTCAGCCGCGAATTCGCCTTCTCGGTGAGGCCGACGATGTCGAGCATCCGGTCGATGCGTTTGGCGACGAGGTCATTGGAGACGCCGTAAATGCGGCTGAAGAGCCAGAGGTTCTCGCGGACGTTGAGGATGCCGTAGCCGCTGGTTTCGCCGCCCGACACCATGTTGATTCGCGGCCGGAGTTGTTTCGCCTGCGCGACCACGTCGAGTCCGTCGACCTGCGCCGTTCCGGCGGTCGGGGCGAGGAGCGTGGTGAGGATCTTGATGAGCGTGGTCTTGCCCGCGCCGTTGGGGCCGAGCAGGCCGAAGAGTTCGCCGGGCCGGACTTCGAGATCGACGCCGCCAAGGGCGACGAACTCCTTGGCGTCGTCGGGTTTGGGCTTGCGGAACCACCCCTTGCGGGGCTTGCGGTACGTGCGCGTGAGTCCGACGGTGCGAATCGCGGGGGCATCCATGCGGGAATTGTAGGAGCCGCAAGCTGTCGCGATGGAGCGGATTGGCGAGCCGTGATCCGTGAGGAACCGGGTGATGGGCTCCACGTCACCCGGCTCCTCACGGAGCACGGCTCGCCGGTAAGGACGCTTTCGGCGTGTGCGTGACATTAGTTGGTGAAATCAATTGTCGACTCCACAGTAACGCTTCCGCCAATTTCGGTGATGCCGGCACCCTGAAGGGGATATCGGCCATTCGGCCCGCGACGGCGTTCATTTCTCCGGTAAGATTGTAAGCACCCCCACGGATCGACCACCATGATGCTGAAGATGGCCAAGCGGATGCTCCTCGAAGCCGACAAGCGCCTGCTCTGGAAGCTCGCGTGGAACATGGGCGTCAAGGGCGGCCTCTCGGTGCTGCGCCACAAGTCGCGGCTGCGCCGCGGCGAAGTCTTCCCCCCGTTCCTCTACGTCTCCATCATCAACTCCTGCAACCTCCGCTGCCAGGGCTGCTGGGTGGACGTCGCCCACAAGCAGCACACCATCGACCCGCCCGCCTTCCGCAAGCTCGTGCGCGAAGCCAAGCAGATGGGCAACGTCTTCTTCGGCATCGTCGGCGGCGAGCCGTTCATGCACCCGCACCTGCTGGACATGCTCGCCGAGTTCCCGGAGTGCTACTTCCAGATCTTCACGAACGGCCACTTCATCACCGACGAACGCGCGAAGCGGATGCGCGAGCTGGGCAACATCACGCCGTTGATCTCCATCGAAGGAAGTGAAATCATTTCCGACGAGCGCCGCGGGCGCAAGGACGTCCTCTCGAAATCGATGCAGGGGATCCAGAACTGCCTGAAGAACAAGGTCTTCACCGGCGTCTGCACCAGCCTCTGCAAGACGAACATCGACGACCTGCTGACCGAGAAGTGGGTCGATCGGCTGATCGAGATGGGCGTGATGTACACCTGGTTCCACGTCTATCGCCCGATGGGGCCGAACCCGAACGTGGACCTCTGCCTGACGCCGGAGCAGGCGAAGCGCGCCCGGCAGTTCGTCGTCGAGATGCGCGCGAAGAAGCCGATCGTGATCGTGGACGCCTACTACGACGGCGAGGGGAAGGCGCTCTGCCCGGCCGTGACGGGGATCAGCCACCACATCAACCCGTGGGGCGACATCGAGCCGTGCCCGATCGTGCAGTTCTCGAAGGAGTCGATCCACTCGTCGGAAACGGACGGCCGGAGTTTGAAGGACAAGTTCTTGAAGAGCGCGTATTTGAAAGACTTCCGCGACACGGCCGCCGAGGCGACGCGCGGCTGCATCGTGCTGGAGCGGCCGGACCTCTTGAAGGCCGTGGTCGAGCGCCACGGCGCGAAGGACGTGACCGCCCGCCAGACCGCGATGGCCGAACTGAGCGCGATGACCGCCCACGGCTCGCAGTACATGCCGGGGATGGAAGTGCCGGAGAAGAACGTGCTGTACCGGATCGCGAAGCGCGTGTTCTTCAACGACTTCGGGACGTATCGGAAGGCGGGGGTGAAGTGACGAACGCAACATTTCACCTGCGGCTGCCACACTGACGACGACCTCACAGAATTAGCTAAGCATGCGGCGGTCAGGTGCAACGCATCGTTCGGCCTCTTCATTGTCAGCCAAGCGTGCTGAAGCCACCGCATTTTCTGAGAAACGATAAAAATCCACGCAGCCATTCATGGTCGACGCTGTAGTTTTCAGCTAGATCATCGCGATGAAATGTACCGTCGTCAGGTTCACGCGTGATCGCCCCCGATTGTTTGATTCGTGAGCCTTCCGTGAGAACAGATAAGACGTTCGTTTCGAGCCAATTTGCGAGTTTGATGCAGCTACTCTCTTCGGCGAAAACCATCCGATCACCGAATAATTCAACTTCGGGTTCCAAAATGCTGCTCTGTTGAATCAAAGCCATCGTTGCGCCCCAACGCCAGGCGTCGACTCTGAGATCTTCGATGTCGTTGGCAGCGATCAGCCAATAGCTCACACGATGTTCCTTCGCGAGCAAATCCTGTTTCTGAACAGATTTTTTATCCCAATCCACCGATCACATAATATCAGTCGCCAAATATCAGTTGCAAGTGTTCGAGCAATGATGCACCTTTTGGACATCCGGGACTGAAAAGGGGACAGGCAACTTTTTTGAGGCATAATAGGTGCCCATCCCCTTATTCCCCTCCATTCTTGCCGACGATCGCGGCCAGTTCAACGACGAAATGACACCCCGGCGAGCCGAGCGGCGTGAGCTGCCGGGTTGAGAGCGTCGGCCCACACCCGACGCCTGACGGCGTTCGGGTCGCCGACTGTCGACCAATGGACCGCAGACAATCCCTACTGCGCGAGTTCGACAGTCCACACCGCTGAAAGGTTCATGTCAACGAGAAGCCGCACGCTCATTGGACGACCAACGCTTCCTCGCGTTCTTCCAGCCGCCAAGCGGCGTACGCCTTGACGGCATCAAGGTCTTCGGCTTCCAGATACGGATACGCTTGAAGAATCCGCTCGCGGGAATGTCCGGACGCCAGCAGTCCCAATATCGTTCCGGCGGTGACTCGAAGGCCGCGAATGCACGGCTTCCCGCCCATCACGGCAGGGTTGAGGGTAATACGATCGATCTGCATGGGGAATGTCCTCTTCAAACGATCACTCTTCCGACCAGCCTTAGAGCGACCCGATTCGTACAGGTTCGGCAGTGATGGATTCGACGTTCCCCATTCTCGCCATCAACCGCGGCCCTTGCAACGAGAAGTTGGCGAACGGCGCGACTTCAGTCCGCCGGTGGCGGGCCTGCAATCCACAGGCGGACTGACGTCGCGCCGTTCGCCATTCGTGGCGAGCCGGGGAGCGTCTCGATTGTCGGTGGAAGTGTGTTCGGTCCGCGTGTCTTCAGTCCGAAGGACTGGGAGTGCATAGCCAAGGGCGAGGAGGCTCTGCGACGACGCCCTGGGTACCGCGAGGAAGGAACGGTCAGCCCGAAGGGCTGAGAGAAAACGCGGATCGGAGCGCCATTTGTCGCAGTCCTTCGGACTGCCATCGGTTTCGTCGGAACCCAGGGCGTCGCCGAAGCGGCTCGCCCTGGGCTGAGCACTCCCAGTCCTTCGGACTGAAGAAGTGCCAAGGGAGCCGACAATTGTTCTCCAACAAAGTGATGCTCACCCACGGGACGACTCCGCCGGTCGTGGACCGGGAAGAACACCGGCGGACTGACGTCGCGCCGTTCGCCGCAAGCCATTGGGATTACGTTAGCTGCCTTCGCCGCCACGGGATGCAGCTCGGCGACGCCCGGCCCGGTCGCCGATTGCGGCGACAACCGCCACCAGGAGCAAGGTGCCCGACGCCACGACTCCGGCACCCCATGCCAGACCCGACCACAACCCCGTCCCGCGCCCCCACGGCGTGGCCAGCTCGCCGCGGATGACCGACACGCGAACCAGCCCGACCACCACCGCGACGACCATCACGTTGACCTGCATTGCGACGGTACGCCGTCGGATCGCGGACGCCCCCCAGAGGAAGCCGGTTGGAAGGGCGGAGAGGGCGAGTAGCTCCGCGTGAAGCTCGCGTGGGGGAAGACCATCCAAGGTGTACCGCTGGAGTTGGACCGAGTACCAACCCGTCACCATCCCGGCGATCGCGACAACGGCGATGGCGGTCCAAGTCCAGCGTGTCATGAAAGAACCACCCTCCGCCGCCGAAAGTCATCGCCTACCGGCGGTACGCGATCGACTCGACGCATCTCATTTTCGCCGTCGATCGCGGTCCGTGCAACGAGGAATTCCGGCGAACGGCGCGGCGGAATCGACGTAAGTCGTTATCGGGCCAGAGTTCGGTCCAAAAAAAGGGAGTGGGTCCGGAAAGTGGAGTGGGTCCGCCGGAGGGTGGCGCGGAAGCGGCGGACCCACTCGGCCGGTTGCCTGTCACGCGCCGTTGCCGTGGTATTTGTGGTAGATCGGCGCGAGGCTCAGCGGTTCGATCTTGAGGTTCGCGAGCGACTGTTTCGCCAGCCATTCCAGCAGCACGGGGATCGGACCGCGATAATCGAGGTTTAGCTTCCTGTCTCGAAGCGCCAGCGGATACCCGTCCGGCCCCGTCGTGGGGACATCGCCGAGGATCGTGGCCGAGACATGCCGGCCGTCGCGGAGGTCGGTCATGCACTGCTCGTGTACGAGGACGCCCTTGCGCAGGATGACGACGCGGTCGCAGACGGCCTCCACCTCCTGCAGGACGTGCGACGAGAAGAGCACGGCCTTCCCCTCACGCTTTGCGATCAACAACTGTTCCAAGAGTTCGTCGCGCATCGTCGGGTCGAGGGTGTTCGTCGGCTCGTCCAAAATAATCAATGGCACCTTCGGCACGAGCACAGCGAGGAGCGCGATCTTGCGCTTCATGCCGGAGGACATCTGCACGAGCGGTTTGTCGACGTCGATGTCGAGCCGCTTGGCGAGGAGATCGACTTCGGTGCCGGGGCGTTCGCCGCGGAGCTGGCCGAGGAACGCGACGAGCTGCCGGCCGGTCATGGTTTCGTAGAGCCGCAGTTCGCCCGGCAGGTAGGCGACGCGCTTGCGGACCTCGACGGACTGGTTCCAGCAGTCGAACCCGGCGACGGTGGCGGTGCCGGAGGTGGGTCGCATGAAGCCGAGGATCATGCGGAGGGCGGTCGATTTGCCGGAGCCGTTGGGGCCGAGGAGGCCGACGACTTCGCCGGGCGCGATGCGCAGGTTGAGGCCGTCGAGCGCGCGGAATCGGCCGTAGTCCTTGGTGAGCGCGTCCGTGACAAGGAGTGCCATGCCGGGAGTTCGTCTCGGGAGTCGGAGCGTTGGCCGGGATAGAATCAGTGTAGGCCCATTCGCGTTTCCTTTCCCGTCGGGGTGGCCATGAATTCGTACATCGTGTCGGCGGTGCGGACTCCGATCGGCAAGTTCCTCGGCGGGCTGGCGGAGTTCCCGGCGACGAAGCTCGGCTCGTTCGCGATGCGCGAGGCGATGGCGCGGGCAAACGTGTCGCCGAAGGACGTCGATGAAGTGGTGATGGGGCACGTGGTGCAGGCCGGCTGCGGGCAGAACCCCGCGCGACAAGCGGCCCTCGCGGCGGGGCTGCCGGACACGATCGATGCGCACACGACGAACATGGTCTGCGGCTCCGGGCTGAAGGCCGTCATGCTCGCGGACCGAGCGATCCGTGCGGAGGACGCGAACATCGTCGTGGCGGGTGGTATGGAGAGCATGAGCCGGGCACCGTTCCTGCTGCCGAACGTGCGCGGCGGCTACAAGTACGGCGACCAGACGACGCAGGACGCGCTGGTTCGCGACGGCCTCTGGTGCCCGTTCGAGAACTGGCCGATGGGGAACGCGGCGGAGCACACGGCGACGACGTGCGGCATCTCGCGATCCGAACAGGATCGCTTCTCGGTACAGAGTCATCAGCGAGCCGCCGACGCATGGGCGAAGGGCGCGTTCGATGCGGAGATCGTGCCGGTTCAAGCCGCGAAAGCGATGGTTTCGCGCGACGAAGGCATTCGCGCCGATTCAACGATCGAAGGGCTGGGAAAGCTTAAGCCGGCGTTCCAACCCGACGGCAGCGTGACGGCCGGGAACGCGTCGCAACTCTCCGACGGCGCGGCCGCCGTCGTGGTCGCGAGCGAGCGGGCGGTGAAGGAGCGCGGCCTGAAGCCGCTCGCGAAGATCGTGGCCGTCGCGACGAGCGGCGTGGCCCCGAAGGAGATCTTCCTCGCCCCAGTGACGGCCCTGCAAAAGCTCGCCGCGACCGTGCCCCTCGCGCAGATCGATCTATTCGAACTGAACGAAGCGTTCGCCGCTCAGATGCTCGGCTGCGCGAAGGAGTTGAAGCTTGACGAGGCCCGCGTGAACGTGAACGGCGGGGCGATCGCGCTCGGCCACCCGATCGGCGCGAGCGGGGCGCGCGTGCTGGTCACGCTCGTCCACGCGCTCCGTGCGCGGAACCTGCGTTACGGCGCGGCCGCGCTCTGCCTCGGCGGCGGCAACGCCGTGGCGATGCTGGTGGAACGCGGCTGACGGATCCGGTATGCTGGTGATGGTCGAGGTACTTGGCGATGATCCAGAAATTCAATCCCTTCGTGTCGAACGACTATCCCACGACGGACCTCCGCGCCATGTCCGAAACCGAATGGCACCGCCGGATCCTGTTCGAGGTCATCAATGTCCTCCAGCGCCACTTCGCGAACGATCCGAAGGTCTACGTGTCGGGCGACATGCTCGTGTTCTCCCGGCCCGGCGACAAACGCTGGCACCTCGCGCCGGACGTGTTCGTCGTTCGCGGCGTCCGCAAGGACGGCGAACGGCCGAACTATCTGATCTGGGAAGAAGGCAAAGCGCCGGAAGTCGTGATCGAGATCACGTCGAAGACCACAAAGAAGAACGATCTCGGCAAGAAGTTCGAACGCTACCGCGACGAGTGGAAGGTGAAGGAGTACTTCCTGTTCGATGCTTATGAAGACTACCTCGATCCGTCATTGCAAGGTTACCGGCTCGTCGACGGCGCCTTTGTGCCGATTCGGGAAAAAGATGGTCGATTCCCGAGCCGAATCCTGGGGCTGCACCTGGAACGCAGCGGGCCGGAACTGCGGTTCTGGAATCCCGATACCGCTTCATGGATCTTGACGGACGCGGAATACGCCGAGGAGCAGCGTCGGAACGCCGAGGAGCAGCGGAAGCGGGCCGAGGAGCAGCGGAAGCGGGCCGAGGCGGCAGAAGCGGAAGTCACGAGACTCCGAGCCATGTTGGGCGGTCGGCCGAATGGTCCGGCCAACGGTCACGCCGTCAACGGACGCTGAGCATCCGCACCGCCCCGTCGGCACCGCCGACGGCGAGCGACTTGTCGTCCGGCGACCATGCGATCGCCGTGACCGGCGTCGCGATGGAAACGGCCCCGACGTGCGGCCCCTTCTTGTTCGCCGGTTGCCAGAGGTTGACGCGACCTTGCGAACAGCCGGACGCGACCAGGAATCCGCGACGCTGCCACGCGACGGCCGAGATCGGTTCGTCGTGGCCTTTCAACAGCGTCGGCTTCGATCCTTCCGGCCCCTTGCCGCCGCAATCCCACACGCAAACCGCAGGGCTGCCACCACAGGCCAAATAGCGAGACGTGGCGTCCCACGACAGCTCGCGCACCTTCGTGGCGTATCCGCTCATCTGCAACGGTGTCGCGGGCTTGGCCGCGTACCAGAAGTGGATCGTCGCGTCCTGGTTGCCGTGGGCGAGCATCGCGCCGTTCGGCGACCACGCGATGGCGAGCGGGGCGCCCTTCCATTCGAAATTCAATCGCGTCTCGCCGGTCGCCACGTCGTACAGCTTCACGCCGCCATAGGAGGCGACGGAGAGCTGCGACCCGCGCCAGGCAAGATCGCTGATGGTCGACTTGTGGTCGGCAAACTCGCGGACCATTCCGCCGGCGGAATCCCAGATGCGGGCTTTCTTGCCGGCCGAAGTCGCCAGCCACATTCCGTCTGGGCTGAACGCGAGTTTCTCCACCCAGGCCGCGCCGCCGTCGAGCGCGGCGCGTTCCTGCCAGAGGGTTGCATCCCAGATGCGGACCTTGCCGTCCTGCCCGGCGGTCGCGAGGAGTTCGCCCGTCGGCTTCCAGGCGAGCGCCATCGTGCCGAAAGCGTGGCCCGCGAGGCTGGCGACGGGTTGACCCGACTTCGCTTCGAATACCGTGACCGGTCCGCTGACCGCGGCGACGGCGACGAATCGGCCGTTCGGGCTCCATGCGAGGCCGACGACATGGTCGGCCCCGGCGGCGTCCCATGCCGGGTGCAAGCGGTTCTCGGTTAGCTTCGGGGGCATGATGGTTACGCCAGGCAGGCCTTGAATCCGTTCGTCAGCGCCTCGCGGTCGAGGTTCTTGCCGATGAAGACGAGCTTGTTCACGCGCGGTTCGCCCGCCGCCCACGGCTTGCTCGGCTGCGCGTCCAGTTGCATGTGCACGCCTTGGAAGACGTGCCGGTTCGGATCGCCCTTGATGCTCAGGATGCCCTTCATGCGGTAGAGGTCCTGGCCCTTCGTCTGGAGCAGCGTCGAAATCCAATCGTTGAACTTCTTGATCTGCAGGTTCCCTTCCGCCACGAGGCCGACGGATGTGACGTCCTCGTCGTGGCGCGGCTCATCCTCGTGGTGATGGTCGTGACCGCAATCGGAGCCGCAGTGCTCGCCGTGCTCGTGATGATGGTGGTGCTCGTGCTTTTCGTCCTTGAGGAAGTCCGGTTCGAATTCCAGTACGCGGTCGAGGTTGAAACCGCCAATGTCCAGGATCTTGTCCATCTCCACGACGCCGCGGGTCGTGCGGTAGATCTTGGCGACCGCGTTGATGTGATGGATGCGGTGTTCGAGTTTGTCAAGTTCCGTGGGTGATACAAGGTCGGTCTTGTTGAGCAGGATCACGTCCGCGAAGGCGATCTGCTCGGTGACTTCCTTCGAGCGGCCGATCTGCTGGGCGGCATGTTTGGCGTCGACGACTGTCACGATGCCGTCGAGCCGCGTGCCAGCGCGGACCTCGTCGTCGGCGAAAAACGTTTGCGCGACCGGACCGGGATCTGCCAGCCCGGTTGTTTCGAGCAGGATAGCGTCGAACCGGTCCCGGCGCTTCATGAGGTTGCCGAGGATGCGGATGAGGTCGCCGCGGACGGTGCAGCAGACGCAACCGTTGTCCATCTCGAAGATTTCCTCGTCGGCCGCGATGACGAGGTCCTGGTCGACGCCGATCTCGCCGAACTCGTTCTCGATGACGGCGATCCGCTTGCCGTGGTTGGCGGTGAGAATGTGGTTCAGCAGCGTCGTTTTCCCGGCACCGAGAAAGCCGGTGAGCACGGTAACGGGGACGGTCTTCGGTTGCGCGTTGGTCATGGAAGAATTGTAGGAGTGCGGAGTGCGGAGTGCGGAGTGCGGAATGAAAACCAAATCAGTTACGTTTTGGTTTGAATTCCATACTCCGCGCTCCGCACTGGTTTACGCCGTGTGGCGCAGGGCTTCGATCGGGTCGAGCTTCGCGGCGCGGCGCGCCGGGTACCAGCCGAAGAGCACGCCGACGCCGACCGACACGCCGACGGCAAGGAAAATCGAGGGGACGTTCACGGTGGCGGGGAGCTTGATGGTGCGCAGCCACGTGGCCGATTCCGCGAGGAGCGCGCGGTCGGCCATCCAGGCGAGGCCGGCGGGGGCGATCGGGACGACGAACACGAGCACAAGCCCGACGACGACGCCGATGAGACCGCCAACCGTCGTTTGCACCGTCGCCTCGACGAGGAATTGAGCCGTGATGTCCTTTTGCTTGGCGCCGAGCGCGCGGCGGATGCCGATCTCGCGGGTCCGCTCCGTCACGGTCGCCAGCATGATGTTCATGATGCCGATGCCGCCGACGAGCAGGGAGATCGAGGCGATCAGCACCAAGAGCGAAGTGAAGCGTTCCTGCTGGCGCTCGGCGTCTTCGAGTCGATCCAGCGGAATGGTGACCGCCCAGTCCTTCTTCTCGTGGTGGCGTTCGAGCAGTCGCTTGATCTGGTCGCCGATCGCCTTCACGGTCGCACGGCCGGCGGCCGTGTCCACCTCGGCTTCCACCGTCATCGTCACCTGGCTGATCTCCACCTGTTCGGCGGAGCGGCTGCCGGCGGAGCGGATCGATACCTTGCTACCGATGTACTGGTTGCAGGTGGAGAGCGGGATGTAGAGGTCGTTGTTGTAATCCTCGGCCGCGAGGCTCCCGCCGGTGCCGCCGGTGGGCATGCGGTCGGCCGCCACGCCGACGACGAGATACTTGTCGCCGCGGCAGAAGACGGTTCTTCCGATCGGGTCCTCGAACGGGAAGAGTTTGTCGGCGGTGGCCGATCCGAGCACGCAGTTGTTGATCCGATTCACCTCGTCGTCGGAGACGAGGAATCGCCCCCGCGCGATCGGAAGCTTGTTCACGTCGGCGTATTCCGGCACGGTGGCGACCATGCGGGCATTGTGGACGCGTTCGAGATAGCGCACTTCCGAGGGGAAGACGCGCATCGGCACCATCATGGCGATCGCCTTGCCGAACGCCTGGAAGCGAGCGATATCCCGCGAGTCGAGGCCGAAGGCGGCGACCCAGGATCGGGACTGCGCGGCGGCGGCGGAGTCGTCGGGCGGCTTGACGCTGCGGACGACGATGTTGGTGGCACCCTGTCGTTTGATGTCGTCGAGGGCGTCCTTCATGGAGCCTTCGCCGAAGGCCATGAGGGCGATGACGGAACTGGTGCCGATGACAATGCCGAGCACGGACAGGAGCGAGCGGAGCTTGTGGAGCCAGAGGCTGCGCACGGCGAGACCGACGGCGCGGCCGAGCTTGACGACGCCGAGACCGCCGCTGCCGGAGACGGGCGAAGGAGCCGGGGGAATGTCGAAGATGTCCATGGTCCGCTATTTCCGCATGAGGCCTTGAGGGAGTTCCTTCAACCGTTCGACATTCAGTATCTCGGTGTAATACCACGGCTTGCCCGTTTTCGTCTTGTAACCGACGCACTTGGACGCATACTTCACTCCGTCGTGCTCTTTCCAGTCGGAAAACAGATGTTGGTCCGTCCGCCAGTCGATGCGGGTCAGTAGCTTGGTTTCCCGATCGAAGTACATCGTCATGGCTGGCGTAACCGTCTCGCTGACGGTGATGCCATACGCGGCCCGATCGCCGATCTTGATTTCGGCGGCCGTCTCCAGCTTCGACTTCGGATCGGTCAGGATCGCCAGCGTCCACGCCCAGACGAGAAACGTGGCCGGTTCCTTCTGTTCGGAGACTCGCTCAGTCTTGCCGAGCCACCAGTATTTCGGTGGTTCGCAAATCGTGGTGCGAACGGTCGCCTTCGCGTTCGGATCGGCGTTGACGACGAGCTTTTCCTTCAGGCTGAATAATTTCAGGAGCTTGTCTTCGCCGCCGACGGCCTTGAGCGTTTCGGCCAGAGTTTCCTTCGGCACGGGTTCGGCCCCGACAGACGCCGTGACGAACAGTAATAGTACCAGCGAGGCTTTCATCTCATTCATGGCAGATCCCGGGTTAGTGAGCGGCCGACAGATCCGGTTGGTGGTCGTCGTTGCGGACGTCCGACTCCACCAGGCCGTCCCGCAGGCGGACGACGCGGCGCGCCCAGGCGGCGATGTCGTTCTCGTGCGTGACCATGATGATCGTCTTGCCGGCCTTGTTCAGCTCGCGGAGCATCTGCATGATCTCGACGCTGGTGCGGCTGTCGAGGTTGCCGGTGGGTTCGTCGGCGAGGATGACGTGCGGGTCGTTCACAAGGCTGCGGGCGATGGCGACGCGCTGTTGCTGGCCGCCGGACAGTTGCAGGGGGCGGTGGTCGAGCCGCGTGCCGAGGCCGACCATCTCCGCGAGCGCGATGCAGCGGTCCTTGGTCTTTTGGTCGAGGCGCACGCCCTGGTAGACCAGCGGCAACTCGATGTTCTCGACGACGGTGTACTGCGGCAGCAGGTTGTAGGCCTGGAAGATGAAGCCGAGGTAGGTGCTGCGGATCTCCGAGAGCCGGTCGTCGGACATGCGGGCGACATCGCCGCCGTTCAAAAGGTACTGGCCGGCGGTCGGTCGGTCGAGACAGCCGAGGATGTTCATGAGGGTCGACTTGCCCGACCCGGACGGCCCCATGAGCGCGACGAAATCGCCCTCGTCGAAGCTGAGGTTCAGCCCCTTCAGCACGTTGACGGGGATGTGCCCTTCGAGGAAGTAGTCCTTGAAGAGATCGATGACTTCGACGATGGCAGCCATGTTCGAGTGCGGAGTGCGGAGTGCGGAGTGCGGAGTGGAATCAAGGAATGCGAAGCGGTGGGATATCTCGAACTCCGCACTCCCCGCTCCGCACTCCGAGCTAGGCCTGCGGTCCCTTCGGCATGCCTGCGCCGGGCGGTCCGCCGCCGGGGGCGCCCATGCCCTTCTTCTTGCCGCCCTCGCCGCCGGCCTTCTTCTCCCAGCCGCCTTCGCCCTTCGGGCGGCCGCCGCCATTGCCCATTTCCTCGCGGACCTTGGCCTTGTCGCCGGCGATCGCCTTCGGATTGACCACAACCTCATCGCCTTCCTGGAGACCACTGAGGACTTCGATCATGGCATCGTTGAACTTGCCCAGTTGCACTTCGCGCTCGACGGGCGCGCCGCCCGCCATGACCCAGACCGTGCGCTTCGGGCCGTTCTCCGCTCCGCCCACGACGGCTTGAAGCGGAACCGCGAGCACCGGCTCCGTCGCGTCGTCGATGTGGATCGTCACTTCGGCGTTCATGTCGGGTTTCAGGCCGGTCACGCTTTCCGTGATCAGCACCTGCGTCGGGTACAGCTTCACGTCGCTGCTGAACCAGTCCGCCTGCTGCGCCACGGCCGCCACGGTGCGGACCCGTGCCGCGAAGACCTTGTCCGGGAAGGCATCCACCCGCACCGAAGCGCGGTGCCCTTCACGGCGGATCTCGTATTCGCGATCCCGAACCGCATCCTGAACCCAGTTGAGCGACTGTTCGTGCTGGCTTGCCAGCCGGCTCATCGGGTCGACCAGCGTCATCATCCCGACGCGCACATGATCCAGGATTCGCGTGGCCTGTCGGTCGTCGCCTCGCACGCGCCCAATCTGCGCCTCGTGGATCCGCGTGTTCACCTGCATCCGCCGCAGGTCCGGAATTCGCATCAGCTTCTGGCCTTCGCGCACCTGCTCGCCGATCGCGATCAGTTGCTGGCCGCTGCTGCTGCGCCCCTGTTCGCTCTTGAAATACACCACCATCCCGTCTTGCGGCGCGCGGATCTTGCATTCCTTGATCTGCTGCTCGATTTCGCGCAGGCGGTCCAATTCGCGCTGGTGGACGGACCGGTTGGTTTTTCGAATCGAGTCGGCCTGCGCCGCCTTCGCCTCGGCGGTCTGGATCGCCTTGTCCAGTCCGATGCGGGCCACGTCCCATTTCGACTTGAGGTCCGTGAGGTCTTTCTCGCGCATGAAGTTCTCGAGGATGTACTGTTCCTTGCGGAGCTTTTCGTAGTTGTCCGAAGCGCCGCTGAGTTTCGACTGTTCGACCTTCGACTGGCTGACGGTGAGGTATCCGAGTTTCGCGCTGCGTTCGGCCCACGCCGATCGCTCGCGATAGGCTTCGAGGTCGGACTCGGCGGCCTTGAGCCGTGCGGAGACATCGTCGAGCTTCTGGCGGTATTCGCCCTTCTCCATGATGGTGCCGTGGGCACCGACGAGCGCGCCGAACGGATTGAGGGAGGGTTCGGCGCGGAGTCCGATGAACTTGTCGAGGTCGAGTTCGGCGACGCGGAGGGCGGCCTGGGCGGCGACGATCAGCGATTCGTTGTCCTTGAGCTGGATGAGATAATCGTTGTCCGCCCGGAACCACTCGGCCTCGGCTTTCTCCACGGCGATGCTTTGCTGCTTGTACTGTTCGTCCAGCGCGGAGTCGTCCAGTTCCATCAGGAGCTGGCCCTTGGCGACGATCGAACCGTCGTCGATGACCCAGCGGATGGTGCTGGCGAAGGTGCCTTTCGAGCCGGCCTTCACCTTGCAGATGATGTCGCGGTTGTCGGCCGATTCGAGCGCGCCCTTGCCGACGACGGAGACGGGGAGGGATTCGAGTTTGACACGGTGGAGGATGAGGTCCGGGCGGGCTCCGGTGCCGGACCGGAGCAGGCCGAAGTACCAGGCGGCGGCCGCGATGCCGCCGAGGAGCGTGAAGAGCGTGGCGAGGAGCGCGACCGTGGACCGGCCGGCGCGGCGGCGGAGCGGGTCAGCGCACGACGATCGGCGGGAGTTCGGGCTGGGGGAGGCCATCGGACCACAAACCTCTCGAATCGAGTGGGAGCAACTCTAGGTCGAGGTACAGGTTCATCCGCGTGTTCAGATAGTTGATCCAGAGCGTGTAGAGGGCGTTCTGGGCCTGGAGCAACTGGTTCTGCGCCTGGAGCAACTGCTCGGTGAGGGCGGCGGAACTTCCGGCGGCCTCGCGGGCCGTCGGGTCGGGCGGGGCAAGCAGCGTCGAGCGGGCGTTGTCCACCTGGGCGTAGGCCAACTCGACGGCGCGTTGTTGAACTTTATACGATTCCGCGAGCGACCGCAACTGCCGAAGGTCCGCGCGGCAATCATTAATGATATTGTCCTCGAACGCCATCAGCGTCCGGCGCTGCCTCTGATACGAGATCAGCGCGGCCCGGTAGTTGTTCCGTTCGACGCGTCGGACGAACGGCGGTTCGGCCCGCAACGTCAGGGCGTGGCGGGTCCGGCTGCCCGCGAAGGCGAAGACCTCGTTCTCCCCCGGCGGCGTCAGCGTGTTCAGGTCGTACTGCACGTCCAGCACGCCCTGCAGCGCGTTCGCCCGCACCGCGATCTGCCGGTACGAATCCACCACCTGCGCCCGGGCGTTCATCAGGTCCAGCCGGCCCGTGAGCGCCACCTGCGCCACCTTGGTGCTCGCGTCGTCCAGCGGCGACCGGATCAGATCCTCGCCTTCCACGACGATCGCGGGCAGTTGCGGCCAGGTTTCCCGAATCCGGTCCAGCCGTTCGTTCCGCGCCGCCAGCGCCACCAGGGTGCCGAAGTCGAGCGACTCGCGGAAGTGCGCCGCGCGGTCGCCGGTCCGCCGGTCCGGCGGGAGCTTCAGCCACGGTTGCGATTCGAACTTCCGCAGCGATTGTTCGAAGCGGGCGAAGTCGATCGCGTTCTCGAGCGCCACGATCGCCGCATCGGTATCCGCCGGTTCCGGTTGGCCGGCCTTCTGCCGCTCCGCCCGGGCGTCGAACAGCTTGCGCCGCGCCTCCAGGGCGTCGTCGACCCGTTTCTTCAGATTGTCATCGGACAGTTTCGCCAGCTCGGCCATCCGCTCCGTGTACTTCTTCGCGAACTCCGTGCCGCGGACGAGCGGGGATTCCGTCAGGAGCGCCTTCCACCGTTCGCGGTATCGGGCCGGTTGTTCCGAGGGATCGTATTTTCCGGCCTCGGCCTGCACGTCCAGCAGCTGCGCGTAGACCTCCTCGATCCGTTTCACTTGATTCTTCATCGGCCGTAGCGGCGCGTCGTCCAGTTCGATCGGCAGGTTCGTCGGCACGCCGAGCTGCAGCTTGAAGTTGTCCAACTGGTCCAGGTACTGCCGGTTGCTGTCCAGCAGCCGCGTCTGGCTTTGCAGGTATTGCAGCTCGACGCGCACGACCTGCAGGTCCGAGACGACGCCGCCTTCCTTCAGGTTCCGGTACAGCCGCAGGATCTGGTCGAGGGCGGCGAGGTTCTTCTTCTCGTTCTCGAGGTTCGCGGCGCGCAGGATGACCGGCTGGAAGCCGGCGACGGGCGCGGTGAGGTTGTTGCCGATGGCGCGGCCGAGGTTCACCGCAAGGCCCTGCAGGCCATACGGGTTGTTGGTGTAATCCCCAGCGCCCGAGATCGCGACAAAGAACACCTTGCGGAAACGCGCGTACGACCGGATGGCGTAAAGCAGAGTCCGCTCGGCCTGCGTCAGCGATTCCAGCGTGACCGCAAGCCCGCCGCCCTGCAACAGCGGCTGGATGAACGTCAGCGACAGGTTCGAGATGGCGATGTCCGGCCGCGGGCTGGTGAGGTCCAGCACCACCTGGTTGGCGAAGCGGAACAGCAGCGTCGCGCCGGTCGGGAACAGCTTCGACACGCCGGCATCGGTGTTCAGCCGCCAGCGGTTGCCCGCGTCGGCGCGCTGCCGGCCGGAGTTCTCGCGCACGACCGTCTCGGCCGCGAACGCCTGCGCCGCGAAGCTGAACCGCTCCGACGTGACCGGCAGCGCCGAGAGGTATAGGTCCTCGCGGCGGTCCTGGAATTCGCGGCTATTGAATAGCGCCAGTTCGACCGCCTGATCGATCCGCAGGCGATACGCCTTTTGATCGCTGTGGAAGGCGAAGGCGAACCCGCCGACGGCGGCCGGATTGGCCGGATTCATCGGCATCGGCGATGCCGGCGTCGGATCGGCCGCGCGGTTCTCCGCATCCCACGACTCGATCTGCTTCAGGTATTCCTTTCCCTCGAACCGCCCCGCGCCCCACTTCTTCGAGGGCTTCTGCGGGTTCGGCGAGAGCAGCCATGCCGCGTAGTCGTCCGGCGGGTAGGGCGGGTGGTCCGGGCAGCTCGGATCGGCGTGCCGCGCTTTGGGATCCGGGTAGACGTGCCAGTTCTCGATCTTCGTTTCCGGGAAAATGTTCTTCTGCGTCAGCACGCCCTCGACGTCCTTGTCCGCCCGCTCGCGGAAATGCAGGCGCGAGCATCCCGTGCCGGCGACCGCCAAGCCGGTCAGGAACAGCCGGGGAATCCAGCGTCGACGAACCCAATGAGCCAATCCGGGCATGGTGCGATCCATCCAGCGGAGAGTGCGCGCAATATTCCGCACGATCGTTATCGGCGGAACAGATTCCCCAGCTTAACGGTAATCAAGCAATTCTTTTGGCTTCAACGCAAGTCGTTCCTACCGGGCCGGAATCTTCGCGCAGCTTCCCAAGAGTCGCCGACCGGAGCCATCGACGACATTTCCGGCCTTTTGGGACTTCCCGCGAAACCGATGCTTGCTTCCGGGCGTCGAATTGGGCAAGCTAGAGAATCGCGGCGATTCCCCGCGCGGCTTGACTCACATGCCTAAAATGGAATCGACACGCCATCTACATGACCGGAGCCTGCCCACCATGCGCCTCCGACGGTTCGCCGCGAGCCTCCTCCTCTCCCTTCCGCTCGCCGTTTTCGTTTCCGCCGCCGATTCCAAACCCGTCCTCTGGAACCCGACCCGCACGACGGCGCCCGAGTCCGTCGCCGAGTTGAAATCCCTGCAGGACACCGTGAAGGGATTGGTCGCCAAGGTTACGCCCGCGACTGTGGCCGTCATCCTCGGCCAGGTCGATCCGTCGCGCTCCGGTCCGCAATCGGTCGGTGCCGGCAGCGGCGTCATTGTCAGCGACGACGGCCTCGTCCTCACCGCCGCGCACGTCATCGAACCGCCCAGCTTCGGGTTCGGCGGGCTGGCGCCGCGCCGCGGCGACGCCAACCCCACCACGGTCATGCTGATCCTGCCCGGCAACATCGAGGTCCGCGGAAAGATCCTCGGCCGCAACCCCGGCGTCGACAGCGGCATGGTCAAGATCGTCGACCCTGTGCCCGCCGACGCCACCTGGCCCGGCGCGAAGGAAGGCAAATGGCCCTTCGTCGAGATCGGCGATTCCACCAAGCTCGCCAAGGGGCAGTGGGTCGTCTCGCTCGGCCACCCCGGCGGCCCGAAGCCCGAACGCCGCGCCCCGGTCCGCCTCGGCCAGATGGTCGACCTCAAGAACCAGAAGGCGCTCGTCTCCGACTGCACGCTCGTCGGCGGCGATTCCGGCGGGCCGCTCTTCGACCTCACCGGCAAGCTCGTCGGCATCCACAGCCGCATCGGCGACAAGATCGACGACAACGTCCACGTCTCCACCAAGGCGTTCCAGGACGAATGGAAGCGCCTCGTGCGCGGCGACGTCATCGGTCGCGGCGAATCCCGCGCCGTCCTCGGCGTCACCCTCAGCCGCGAGGGGAAGATGGAGCCGGTCGTCGAACAGCTTTCCGAAGGCTCCCCGTCCGCGAAGGCGGGACTCAAAGTCGGCGATCGCCTGCTGAAACTGAACGGCCACGTTCTCGAAAAGACCACCGACGTGGACGAGATCATGACGCAACTGCGGCCCGGCGACATCGCCACCGTCGAGTTCCGCCGCGGCGACGAAATCCTCGAAGCGAAAGTGACGCTCGGCCGGCGCCAGCGCCCCATGCCCTGATCGCGCCCCGAAATCCCACCGGAGACACACCATGTTCCGATATGGCCTCGTGCTCGCCGCGGTTTCCACCGCGCTCGCCGGCGCGACCGCCCGCGCCGATTCCCTCGATTCCGGCAAGCGGCTCATCTCGAAGCTCATGGTCGCGTCGTCGTCCAAGGCGACCGCCGCCACCGTGCGCGTCCGCGTCGACAACAAGGACGCCATCCTCGGCACCGTCATGGACAAGAACGGCTACATCCTCACGAAGGGTAGCGAGCTGAAAGGCACCGTCAGCGTGCGCCTCTCCGACGGCTCCGAGTACGACGCCAAGATCGTCGGCTACCACGAACTCACCGACCTCGCCCTGCTCAAGATTGACACGAACGACCTCACGCCCATTCCGGGGTTCGTCGACGCCAAGGACGCCATCGTCGGCAACTGGGTCGCGGTCGCCGGCCCCGAGGCCGAACCCCTCGCCGTCGGCATCGTCAGCGCCGAATCCCGCCGGCTCTACGGCGAGGAACGGCTCATCGACAATCTCAACAAGGGCTTCCTCGGCATCACCGCCGCCAACTCCGAAAGCGAAGGCGACGACGGCATCCGCATCAGCAGCGTGTCCCCGGGCGGCGGCGCCGCGTTCGCCAAGCTCAAGAAGGACGACATCATCCTCGCCGTCGCCGGCAAACCCGTGAAGAAGTTCGACGACCTCAAGAAGATCCTCGACAAATACAAACCCGACGAGACGGTGATGCTGCTGATCCGCCGCGGCGAGGAGGAGAAGGAGTACAAGGTGAAACTGGTCAAGCGCGCCAAGTTCGATCGCGGCGACTTCCAGAACACCCTCGCCGGCGAACTGTCCAGCCGCCGCACCGGCTTCCCGAAGGTCATCATGCACGATACGTCCATCAAGCCGACGGAATGCGGCGGCCCGCTGGTGGACCTGGACGGCAAGGTGCTCGGCATCAACATCGCCCGCGCCGGCCGCGTCGAAACCTGGACGCTTCCGGCCGACATCATCAAGCCGATCTACGCCGACCTCAAGGCCGGCAAGTACCCGCCGCCGAGCGAAGAGAATTCCCAGGAGAAGAAGCCGGAAGAAAAGAAGTCGGACAAGAAGTGAAAACCGTTCATCCGAATTGGCCACCCCGGCACGATCGTGCCGGGGCATTTTTTTGACTACTTCACCAGCCCGCGTGCCGTCAGCCATTCCTCGCAGCGCTTTGGCCATGCACTCACCGGCCCGCGATCGGTGCGCATCCCGAACCCGTGGCCGCCCTTCGAATACAGGTGCAGCTCCGCCGAGACGCCGTTCTTCTTCAGTTCCCGGTAGAACGCCACGCTGTTCTCGCTCGATACCGGATCGTCGGAGGCGTGGGCGAAGAACATCGGCGGCGTCTCCTTCGTGACTTTCAACGTCTCGGCGATGTCGGCCGTGTCCTTCTTCGCGAGATACGCGGGGTAGACAAGCACGGCGAAGTCGGGCCGGCACGATGCCTTGTCCGCGTCGTCCACCGGGTTGTAGAGGCGCTTCGAGTAGTTGGTGCAGAGCGTGGCCGTGAGGTGTCCGCCGGCGGAGAAGCCGAGCATGCCGATGCGTTTCGGGTCGAGTTTCCACTCGGCCGCTTTGCTGCGGACGAGGCCGAGGGCGCGCTGGGCGTCCTGAAGTTGCGCGAGGTTGTCCGGCGATTGCATCGCCCGGCGGGGGACGCGGTACTTGAGCACGACCGCGGTCACGCCGAGTTTGTTGAGCCAAGTCGCCACGTCGGTGCCTTCGTGCTCAATGGCGAGGATGTTGTACCCGCCGCCGGGCGCGATCACGACCGCGGTGCCGTTCGGCTTCTCGGGCGCGTAGACGGCGATCTGGGGTTTCGACACGTTCGCCAGCCGCTTCACGTCGAGCTGGTTCGGCTTGGTCGGCTGGTACGCTTCGGGCGGCAGGTCCTTGGTTTCGCCGGGTGCCGCCCCGGACCAGAGGTCGAGCGTGACGGTCGGCGTGGGCTCGACGGCGGACGACGAACAAGAACAAACGAGTAAGAACAAGAGGGTGCGCATAAGACGGGCTCCAAGGCGTGGTCGGCAATCATAGAAATTTGAACGGAAATGGAAAGATTTTCGTCTTTTCATTTGACAGGCCAATGTCGGATTGTCAGAATGCTTCATGCTCGGACGCAACAAGTGATACCTTCGCCCTGCCCCTCATGAAGGTGTTTCTCATGTATATCCGCCGCAGCCCGCAGCCCGCAGCTTTATCGCCTTTTTCCTAACCTTAGCATCATCAAGTCGCGACGTCTAACACTTCCCACGCAGCTGATCCCGAGATCACGACTGCCACATGCAGCTCTCAAAGCATCGGCATGATGTGGAGCGTGAAAGGCTCGTTCGTTGTGTCTAATATCCCGGCCGGCGTCAACATGGTAACGGTGGCTGTGGATTTTGAAAAGCGTGTCAACGGTGGTGATTGGGAGGTTTTACGGACTTCTGCCCAGCAAAATGTCAACGTCACCGGCGGTACGGCGTCTGGCGATACCGGTTTCCAACCCGCAAACAACCCGGTAAGTGGCGAAGAGTGGCGGGTCAAGATTACCGCGTCATGGATCGTTGGAATGCCGCCCAATCATTCAACGACCACGCTCAATAAGAGTTCTACCGCAATTACTCCGTAATCCGAGCATTGCAGTTCAATCATTTGAATAGTGTGAATTCGACTTACTGTGGAAATTGTAATTCGCCCAACCGAATTTGACGCCTACCGGCTGGCGAGCCGGTCTTACGTCCCACCGAGAGTTGCAATGCGATACGGTATGGCACCCTCGCGTTCGCGATGTCGCGGCATCACGTTCATCGAGCTAATTGTCGTTATCGGTATTCTTGCCATACTTATTGGCGTAATACTGGTCGGCATCCAGAAGGCGAGAGAGGCTGGCCTCCGCTCGCAAAATATGAATCATCATCGCGAGTTGATTCTCGCGATCCACCAGTTCGCTGCACAAAGAGACGAGAAGATTACAGATTTAGCGAAATCACAAATGCCCGGATTGAAGTTCGAGGTGGGATCGCAATCCCTCTTCTTCCGCTTGCTGCCCTACGTCCATGGGCCGATATCAGTCGGGCCGAACATGACGGTCGAACAATCCTTGGATGCACTGTATCCCAATGTCAAAGCCTATCAGAATCCCGCCGATCCGACCTTGCACTTCGGGCGATGGTCCTCCGATAGACGGGCCAAGTGTAGTTATGCTATCAATATGTATTCTTTCGATGGATCCGTCAGTTTGATCGCATCGAATACCGATGGCAACAGTCAGACGATCGCCCTGGCGGACAAGTACTATTCATATAGTCGTTCAGAGGAGACGGGGCCTAATACTTATCACCAGTGGACCCATGTTTCCGACCCGTCTGATATTTCCTCCTTAAACGGTGCGCCGTACGGTAAGCGCCGGTCAACATTCGCAGATCGCGGCTGGCATGATGTCATTCCCATTGCCGTCGCCAACAACGCGAAGTCCGGCCCCTCCGTTCCCGGAAAGACTTTCCAAGTGCGCCCGAAGCCGACGGAAGTCGACCCGAGTATCCCTCAAACGGCGTTTACTGCGGGTCTGACCGTCGCCATGTTCGACGGCAGCGTGCGCACGATCCGGCCGGGAATCGACGAGTCCATCTTTTGGGCTTTCGTGACGCCGCGCGGCGGGGAAGTCGCATCGTTGGATTGAACCCCTACAATTCCCGCATGGAAGCCCCCGCGATTCGCACCGTCGGACTCACGCGCACGTACCGCAAGCCCCGCAAGGGGTGGTTCCGCAAACCCAAGCCCGACGACGCCAAGGAGTTCGTCGCCCTCGGCGGCTTCGATCTCGAAGTCACGTGGTCGTCCGCCGAACCGTCCCGGTTCCGCACGCGCACCCGCGTCAGCCGCACCCGCACGCTCACGCGGTCCCGGCCGGTGCGGTGGCCGGTCGTCAGCGTGCGGGTCGCCCGCGAGCCGCCGCCGGCCCACAGGTCGCGCAACGCCGCCCGCCGGTGCGGCACCGCCACGACGAACGGGAGCCGCCGGTCCTCGAGCCGCCCGAACACCTCGGCCGCGTAAAACGCCTTGTCCAGCAGGAGCATCCGGACGCGGGCTCCGGATTCCGCGATCGGGTCGAGCAGCGGGCCGAGGGCGTCGAGCGGGCGGTTGGACGTCGGGACGGCGAATGCCAGCGCGTACCGGCGGCCCCGCTCGACGATCACGGCCGTGGCATAGACGAAGAACCGCCGCGTGCCGTTCTTGTACGGGCCGCCGACCACGCCGCGGGTCTTCGCCTTGTCGCCGTAGTAGCCGACCCAGTGGGTGTCGATGGCGACGACGAATCCCTTCTTGGGGACGCGTGGCAGGAGGGCGTGGAGCCGCCGGGCCAAGGCGACGGCGAGGTCCTCGGGGCCGGGAAGTTGGCCGGCGATGGCGGCCCGGAGGCTGGTGTCGCCGACGGGGAACCGGAACCGCCGGGCGAGGGCGTGCAGGGAGGCCTTGAGGGTGGCCAGCAACCAGAGAATGCGAACGACCGCCTCGGCGGAGAGCCCGTGAGCGGTTCGCCAGGGAAGGAGTTGGGCGAGTTCGAGGTCGGCTCGCCGACGGATGTCGGCGATGGTACAGTGGTGGGTGCGCATGGTTCCGTCCGTGGGCAACAGTTTGGCAAAACCGATGTACACGGCGGAACTTGCGCACCGCAAGAGAAGTCGAGAAGTACTGCTTCGGGGTGGTAACCCGCGTCGGCAATGATGGCACCGGAACGATGCACCATCTCCATGGATTCTTTGGCTTCAAGCCTTCGGTTTGAAGTTGTCTTTCGGAATCGACGACTGTCCAACTAACGACATTCTCGATCAAGCCTTTGGAGCCAATCGCCATGACCGAACATGAAGCCGACGATTTCCTGCAGAAGTGCGTCCGCCAGCAGCGCGTGATCGCGCTGGCGCTTTTGGGTGGCCCGCTCATGATCGGCGTCATTCTCGTGGCCGTGCATTTCACGGTGCTCGAAGGCAAGCCCCTTGCGCCGGACCTGCCCCGCATCGGGGCGAATTCGATCCTGACGTTCGTGGCGTCGTTCGTCGCGGTCGGCGCCGTGGTCGTCTCGTTCATTCTCCCGAACATCCACCGCCGACAGGCCGCGGCGAATCTGGCCCGGCGCAGCCCCGCGGCGTCGACCGCCGACGGCCCGGCGCTGCTCGTCGGCTGGCAGACGGGGAACCTGGTCCGCATGGCGATGCTCGAAGGCGCGGCGATACTCGCCATCATCTTCTTTCTCGTGACTGGCGATTTCACCTGCATCGCCATCGCCGCGATCCTGATCGCCGTGCAGGCGGCTGGGCTTCCGAGCGAATCCGCGGTTCGGAGCTGGCTGGCACAGGCCGAGGACGAATTGCAACGGGCACGGAGCGGAGCATCGGATTCGCTATAAAGTGGGCTCATACAAGCCACGACTTCTCCGGTCGTCCGTCATGCGCAATCGAATCGCTCTTCTACTCTTTTTCATTCCCCTCGCCCTGCTCGCGGCTCCGCCGGAGGACGCGGCGCCGAAGCTGCCGGACGGCGCGGACGCGGCACGGAAGCAGATGGCGGCGTTCCGGCTGCCGGCCGGGATGAAGGTGGAACTGTTCGCCGCCGAGCCGAAGCTGGCCAGCCCCGTCGCGATTGGCCTCGACGAAAAGGGCCGCGTCTACGTCGCGGAGGAGCACCGCTTCAACGCGGGCACGGAGGAGAACCGCACGCGGGCCTTCCTGCTCGAAGACGATTTGCAGGTACGCACGCTCGACGACCGGCTGAAGATGTTCAAGAAGTATGAATCGAAATTCGACGGCGGCATGGGCTGGTTCACGAAGCACGCCGATCAGATTCGATTGCTCGAAGACACGACCGGCTCGGGCAAGGCGGACAAGTCCACGATCCTGGCCCAATTCAAGGAGCCGCTCGACGGCCTCGCCGCCGGCGTCATGGCCATCGACGGCGACGTGTACATCACCTGCATCCCGCACCTCTGGGTGCTGAAGAAGGGCGAGTCGAAACCGACGAAGTTGCTCACGGGCTTCGGAGTGAACGCGGCCTTCCTCGGCCACGACCTGCACGGCCTCTGCCGCGGGCCGGACGGCAAACTCTACTTCAGCGTCGGCGACCGCGGCTTCCACGTCACCACGAAGGAAGGTACCACCCTCAGCGGCCCGCGCACCGGTGCCGTCTTTCGCTGCAACCTCGACGGCACCGAACTCGAAGTCGTGCATCGGGGCCTGCGCAACCCGCAGGAACTCGCCTTCGACCAGTACGGCAACCTCTTCGCCGACGACAACAACTGCGACAAGGGGGACCACGCCCGGCTCGTCTACATCGTCGAAGGCGGCGAGAGCGGCTGGAACATGGCGTATCAGACCATCCCCGCGCCGTACATGTCCGGCCCGTGGTTCGCCGAGCGGCTCTGGCACCTGCAGCACGAAGGCCAGCCGGCGTACATCGTCCCGCCCGTCGGCGCGATCGGGGCCGGGCCGAGCGGTTTCCTCTTCACCAGCGGCACGAGCCTCGCCGACCGCTACAAGAACTCGTTCCTGATGTGCAACTACACCGGCAACGGCGGCCTCGAATCGTTCAAGGTGAAGCCGAAGGGCGCGGGCTTCGAGATCGACGACTACCACGATTTCCTCAAGCCGATCATGGCGACCGACGCCGAGTTCGGGTATGACGGCAAGCTCTACGTCAGCGACTTCGTGAACCTCGACTGGAGCGGGAAGAGCCTGGGCGGCCGGGTGTACACGGTGTTCGATCCGAAGAAGCTCGACAGCGACGCGGTGCGGGAGGCGAAGACGCTGTTCGAGAAAGGGTTCGATCAGCTCGTCAACCTTGAACTCATCAACCTACTCGCCCACGACGACCAGCGTGTCCGCTTCAAGGCCCAGTTCGAGTTGATGAAACGGTTCAGCCGAAAGGACGATCCGAACAACGCCAATCCGGTCTCATCGGTGCTGACGTTGCAAGCCATCGGCGGGAAGAACCAGCTCGGCCGGATCCACTCGATCTGGGCCCACCTTCCGTGGTTGAAGAGCGACAAGGGCGATTTGTTCGATTCGCTGTCCGCACTCCTTAAGAGCGATCGCGATGCCGAAGTGCGGGCGCAAATCGCCAAAGTGTTCGGCGACTCCGGCAACGCCCTTGCGATTCCGAGTCTCACGAAGGCCCTTGCCGATTCGAATGCCCGCGTGAAGTTCTTCGCCGCCCAGTCGCTCGGCAAGCTGAAGGCGAAGGCGGCGATCGAGCCGCTCTTCGAAGTTCTCCGCCAGAACAAGGACGCCGACCCGCACCTGCGGCACGCCTGCGTCGTGGCGCTCGAACGCATCGGCGACGCCGACGCCGTCGCCGCGAAAGCGAAGGATGCGAGCGCGGCCGTTCGCCTCGCAGTCGTGCTCGTCCAGCGCAGACTGCAGGACAAGCGGATCGCGGCGGCGCTCGGCGATGCCGATTGGTTCATCCGCGCTGAGGCGGCGCGGGCGATCCACGATCTGCCGATGGACGACCTGATGCCGGCGCTCGCGGCGCTCCTGCCGAAGCTCGGCGACAAGCCGATCCCGGACGGCGATCCGCTCGTTCGCCGCTGCATCTCGGCCGCGTACCGGCTCGGCGGCGCCGACGAAGCGAAGACCGTCCTCGCGGTCGTGTCGAACGCGAACTTCTCGTCGGCCGTGCGGGCCGAGGCGCTCGGGGCGCTCGCCGATTGGGCCGACCCGCCGCCGCGCGATCGCGTCACCGGCTTCTGGCGGCCGCTGCCGAAGCGGGACGCTTCGATCCCGCGTGCCGCGCTGGAGGCTAACCTGTCAGAGCTATTGAAGAAGACCGATGGCCCCCTTCAAACGGCTGTCATCGCCGCGATCCAGAAGTTCGGCGTCGCGGCCGACGAGTCGCAGTTCGCGAAGTGGGCTAGGGACACAAAGGCCGAGCCGAACCTGCGCGTGGCATCCTTGCGTTACCTCGCCGGTCGGAAGGCGAAGGACCTCGACGCGATCCTGACGGCGGTGCTCGCGGATGCGAACCCGCTGCTGCGTTCCGAAGCCCGCGAGCGGATCGCGGCCATCGACGCGAATCGCGGCACGTCACTCTTCGCCGAAGCCCTGACAAGTTCGACTGCAACCATCGCCGAGCGCCAGCGCGCCTTCTCCCAGCTGCCCGCGTTGAAGAGTCCACAGGCCGGGAAGCTGCTCGACGACTGGAGTGCGAAGCTGGCGGCGGGAGCGGTGCCGGCGGAGTTGAAGCTGGACGTGCTGGAGGCGATCAAAGCCGCGCCGAATCCGGCGCGGGACGCGAACCGGGTGAAGTTCGAGAAGGCCGAGCCGGACAGGTTCCGCGTGAGCCTGCACGGCGGCGACGCCGGGAAGGGCCGCGAGATCTTCTTCAACCACACGGCCGCGCAGTGTGTCCGCTGCCACACCGTTTCGGGAAGCGGCGGCACGGCCGGGCCGGAGTTGACGAAAGTGATGGAGAAGTACAAGGAGAACGCCCGCGAGCATTTCCTCGAATCGCTGCTGAAGCCGAGTGCGAAGATCGCCGATGGGTTCGCGAGCGTGACCATCTCGACGCTCGACGGGCAGTCGATCGCCGGCGTCATCGTGAAGGAGGATGCGAAGGAGCTGACGATCAAGAAACCCGACGGCGGGACGGTGGTTGTGATGAAGGCGGACATCGAATCGCGAACGACGCCGACGTCGCCGATGCCGTCGGTGGAGCGCACGCTCTCGCCGCGCGAGGTGCGGGATCTGGTGGAGTATCTAACGACGTTGAAGTGATCGCGACCGCACGGCCCGCGGAAGGTCGTCCGCGGGCATCGCCCACTACCAGAGGCGGCCCGGGTTGAAGACGTTGTCGGGGTCGAGCGTCTGCTTGACGTGCTTCATCAGCTCCCAGTCGGCACCGGTCTTCGCCGGCTTCGTCGCGCCGCGCCGCAGCACGAACTCCGGGCCGGGGCGTTCGTCCGTGTGCAGCCAGACGATGCCGTTCAGCGGTTGTGCATGAATCAAGGCATCGCCGCGGTTGAACCGGTTCGCGAACTCGGCCACCTGGCTCGGCCGCACGCTCGCCTTGCCGATGGTGCGACTCGCCGGGCGAACCTGCAGATCGGTGACGGTCTGCCAGAGGCCGAAGAGGTCTCGCACGTCCCGTTTGAGTTCGTCGAGTAGTGTCTTCTTCTGCCAGTCGACGGTGACGCGCTTCTCGCCGAAGCCGACGAGCAGAATCCAGTCGCCGGGGATGGCGGCCGCACCGGTCTCGGCCCACGCGGCGGCGTTGAGCAGTTCGAGGGCGACCGGCCGACTGTTCGACTTGTGCAGCAGATCGAGCACTCCGTCCAGTTCCGCGGAACGGCAACCGAATGCGACGGTCGCCGTCGTTTCCGGTCGGGGCTTCACCTTGAGCGTGACGTGCGTGATGAGGCCGAGCGTACCGAGCGCGCCGGTTTGCAGTTTCATGAAGTCGTAACCGGCGACGTTCTTGACGACGCGGCCGCCGCCCTTCACTTCCACGCCGTCGTCGGTGAGGAAGCCGATGCCGATGACGGCGTCGCGCAGCGTGCCATGGCCGAGGCGGTGCGGGCCGCTGGCGTTCGTCGCGATCGCTCCGCCGATGGTGGCGCGGTCCGGCAACGGCACATCCACCGGCAGCCACTGGTTCTCTTGCGCCAGCGCGCGGTCGAGTTGCGCAATGGTCAGGCCGGACTGGACGGTGATCGTCATGTCGCGGGCCGGATAGTCGATCACGGCATCGAGCGCGGTCGTGTCGAGGGCGATCCCGGGCTTCTTCACAGGCAACCCGAGGTCGAGCATGGTCCGCCCGCCCACCGGATAGACGGCCTTGCCGGCGGTGCGACACTCGCGCACGAGCCGACCCGCTTCCGACACCGACGGGGCGCGAACGATCGGGACGCTACCGAGGCCGGGCAATTCGAGCGTTTCGTTCACGGTTCGTTCCCGCAGGGCGGCAGTCTCTGATGCCCTTCGTTTTACGAACCCCCCGCGAGTTTCTAGACTGGAATCAAACCCTTTCAGGATCGCGCATGCCGTCTGCCGATTCCACGGCCGAATTTCTCCGCGCACTCGAAGCGACGGGTTTCCTCGCGGCCGATCAGTTCCACGCGCTCAAGGGCTGGGTCCAGCTCAAGCACCCCGATACCCAGGAGATCGCGCGGGAACTGAACAAGCGCGGCTGGCTGACCGGCTTCCAGATCAAGGAGATCTTTCGCGGCCGGGGCAAGTCGCTCGTCGTGGGGCCATACCGGATCCTGGACCTGCTCGGCGAGGGGGGCATGGGCCGCGTCTTCCGCGCGCTGCATACGCGGTTGGGGCGCGAGGTGGCGCTCAAGGTGATCCGGCGCGAGAAACTCGCGAATCCGCTGACGGTGCGGCGGTTCCGCCAGGAGATCCAAGCCGTCGCGCAACTGTCGCATCCGAACGTGGTGATGGCCTTCGATGCCGACGAGGCCGGCGGCGATCATTACCTCGCGATGGAATACGTCGACGGTACCGACCTCACGAAGCTCGTCCGCGATCGCGGGCCGCTGCCCGTACCGGTGGCGTGCGACTATGTCCGCCAGGCCGCGCTTGGGCTGCATCACGCGTTCGAACGGGGTCTGGTCCACCGCGATGTGAAGCCGAGCAACATGATCGCCGCCAAGACCGGTCAGGTGAAGGTGCTGGACCTCGGCCTCGCCATGCTCAACGAAGCCCCCGGCGGCGAGGACGCGGCCCGCGTGACGCAGGAAGGCTTCGTCATCGGCACGCCGGACTTCCTCGCGCCGGAACAGGCCCAGAACCCGCTGCACGTCGACACACGGGCGGACATCTACGCGCTCGGCGCGACGCTCTACTACCTGCTGACCGGCAAGGTGCCCTACGAAGGCAGCAACCCGACCGAAAAGCTGATGAAGCACGTCTCCGATCCGCCGCCGAGCCTGTTGCGGCGATTGCCGAACGCCCCGCCTCAACTCGATCAACTCATCCAGTGGATGATGGCGAAGGACCCGAAGGCGCGGCCGCAAACCCCCATGCAGGCGGCCGGGGCGCTCGCCCAGTTCGTACCGGGCGCGGCCGCGAATCCCTATCCGCCCCCGGCATCGTACCCGCCGGCCGGGCTTCCCATCGGCTCCGTCGATCCCTCCGGCAGCAGCCAGATCTTCCGCCTGCCTCAATCGGAAGCGCCGGCCCGCGTGCGCGAGCGCATTCAGGGAAGCGGATCGCGCGCCACGCTCTTCATCGGAATCGTCGCGGTCGTGCTCGTCGGCGTGCTCGGTTACTGCCTGTACCGCTTCACGCTCATGCCGGACCCGGCCCCCGAGCCGGAATACGCCAATCCGCTGGGTATGAAGTTCGTGCTGGTGAAGCCGGGCGAATTCCTGATGGGTTCGCCGGAAACCGAACCGGGACGCGGCCCGGAGGAAGGACCGGTCGGCAAAGTCGCGATCGATCATCCGTACTTCATCGGCATGACCGAAGTGACCAGCGGCCAGTACCAGCAGATCATGGGCAAATCGCCGGCGTGGACCGCCGGGCGCGTGCGCGGCGGCACCGAATGGCCCGTCGAAACAGTCTCCTGGCTGGAGGCGCAGGAGTTCTGCAAGAAGCTCAACGAACGGGATCGGGGCCGACGCCGCGGGTGGGACTACCGGCTGCCGACCGAGGCTGAGTGGGAATACGCGTGCCGCGCCGGCACCGACACGGCCTTTGCGCACGGCGCGGAACTGTTGCCGGAACATGGCGAGAACATCCAACTGCCGAAAAACGAACTGCCGGAGGACGAAGGGAAACCGAAGCCCACCGAAATGCCGAGCAAGGTCGGCGCGTCCCGGCCGAACGCCTTCGGCCTGTTCGACATGCACGGAAACGTATCGGAGTGGTGCCTCGACTATTACGAACGCGGATACCCGGAAGGCGTGCGAACGAACCCCACCGGACCAGCAACGGGCGACCTCCGCAGCGTGCGCGGCGGAGCCTTCGACGAACCCGCGACCCGGGCGCGATCCGCGGCCCGGCGAGGCATGCAGCCCGAGTTGAAGGATCGCGGGGTCGGGTTCCGGGTCGTCCTCGCGCCGAGTCCGTGATCCCTCAGCCGAAGACTTCGCGGTACGCGTCTTCGTTGAAGCCGACGAGCATCGTCTTGCCGACCTTCGCCGTCGGTGCCCGGAGGTTGCCAGTCGGCCCCATGATGAGGCCGAGGATCGTGTCGTCGTCCGGGCGGTCCTTCTTCAGGTTCAGCCGTTCGATCTTCTTCCCCTTCATCGCGATGATCGTGTCGATGCCGGCCAATAACTCCACGGCCGACTTGGCGTCGATCCGTTGTTTGGTGGCATCCACGGTCTGCTTCGCGACGATCCCGGCAGGCCCAAGGAACCCCTGGGCATTCTGACAGGTCGTTCAAGACTTGCGGAAATAGAGCCAGTCGATCACCTTGGCCATGAATGAGTCCTCAAGGGTGTTCGGGATCATGTTAGGCGCGATGGGCAGGCAAAAAACAAGACCCGGCACGAAGCCGGGTCTTGCGGAGCGATCAACGGAAGCTCGTGCGCCAGTAGTCGTGCGGCGTCTGGAGCCGGCCGAGCCACCAGTGGCCGTCTTCCCATTCGAGAACGACTTTCCGCCAGCCCGGCGGGACCTTCGGGAAGGGGTAGAACGGCCCGATGAACGGGAAGGCGTTGTACGGGTAGGCCTGCGGGTACGCGACGCGCGACAGGTTGTTGTGAGGGGCGTAGGTCGGCCAGGCGTACGGAGGTAGCGGTGGGCCGCTCATCTCGCCGCCGCCGGGCATCATGGCGGCGCCGCCGGGCATGCCGAGCGGAGTCGGTTCGACCACGGGGGTGCCGCCGGTCGAGGGGGGGACCGCCGCGATCGGTTGGGCGGCGACGGGGCCGACGGCCTGAGCCTTGACGAGCAGGTTGGTCGCCGGGAGCGACAGGCCGTCGCGCACCTTCTTCACGCCGGCGACGCGGCGGATGTCGTCGATGATCTGGCCGTGGGTCGTCGAGTCCTTGGCGGTGCCGGTCACGGTCACGACGCCGTCGACGCAGGAGATCGAAACGTCGGCATTGGCCGCCGAGCCGGTCGCGGTCAGTTGGGTCGCGACGGCGTCGGCGAGCGCCTGATTGCTCGACGCGGCGGTCTTGGTCGCGGTTTGCGGGAGCTTGGCCGGTTCGGCCGCGCCGGCGGCCGCCAGGCCGCTACCGGCGACCACCGCCGACAAAAAAAGCGAACGCACGTTCACGGGAATTCCTCCGGGGTCCTGGACCGCGTCAGGCCGGGTGACGGCACGCGCCTGGGCAGTACCCGTTCATTCGTCACCTTGAACCCATCCGGTACAGTCGCACCTCTGCGAAAACTCGGTCTTCCGAACTGTCATTCGGACTACAACCGGCACATCGTGCAATCTTTTCCCGGTTCCCCGTCGATTCCGAAAAATCCGTCCGGAATCATTCAAGTTCCGTCCCCCATTCGTTAGAGTGTCCTCGACTCCACTCGCTCACCCGGAAACCCATGAACAGCAATCCCGTTCGTGCCGTGATCGGCCTCCTCGCCATCGGCGCCTTCGTCTACTTCACGTTCTTCGCCGGGAACTACGGAGCGAAGGTGACCGTCGGGAAGATCGAAGTGTACTACAAGGATGGCGCGACTCGAGCCGAAGCCGATCGCGTCGGCGCCACCCTCGCCCGCCTTTGGGCTGATGGTGGCGAACGGCGGAGCGTTCAAATCGTCAAGAACGGCGAAACCCCGGTCTTCCGAATGGTGATCAAACCCGAATTCCACAACGATCTCAAGATGCTCGCACATATCGGGTTCGTCGCCGCCCGGTTGTCGCGCGACGCGTTCCAAGGCGCAGCGATCGAAGTCGAAGCCTGCGATCAGTACCTGAAAACCGTTCGGTCAGTTCCGGTCCCACCGAATTTCCGGCATGGCCTCCTCCGCGGCAAGTACGAAGTCTTCTACCCGCAAGGCGTCGAAAAGGCCGACGCCGAACAACTATTATCCTTCCTCGAAAAAGCCTTCGCGAACACCCCGTCTCCACTCTTCACCGTCACGCTCCACCGGCGGGGCGACGCGCATGTCGTCACGCTCCCTTTGAAGCCGGAGTCCCTCGACAAACCGGAACTCCGCGCGGAACTGATCGGGTACTGTAAGCTGCTCTCAACGGAATACTTCTCGGATCAACCTGTGGAATTCGCCGCTTCCGACGAAACGTACCAAGAACTGCGCGTCTTCAAACCTTGAGTCCGCCGATGCTTCGCCCGCTTCTCGCCGCCGTCGTGCTGGCCCTGTCGGCAACCGCGGCGGTCGCCGAACCGCGCAAGCCGAACGTCGTGTTCATCTTCGCCGACGACCTCGGCTGGCGCGACCTCGGCTGCTACGGGCAGACGAAGATCCGCACGCCGAGCATCGACCGGATCGCCGCCGAAGGGGTGAAGCTGACGCGTGCCTACTCCGGCAATGCCGTCTGCGCGCCTTCGCGATGCTGCCTGATGACGGGCAAGCACCCCGGCCACGCATACATCCGCGACAACCGCCAGTGGAAGCCGATGCAGAAGTGGAGCGGTCAGGTGCCGCTGCCCGAAGACGCCGTCACGCTGCCGAAGCTCTTCCAACAAGCCGGCTACGCCACCGGCGCGATGGGCAAGTGGGGCCTCGGTTCGCACGAGAACAGCGGCGATCCGAAGAAGCAGGGCATCGATTATTTCTTCGGCTACGAGTGCCAGGCGCACGCCCACAACCACTACCCCGCGTACGTCTACCGCAATGGCGTGAAGGTCCCGCTCGACGGCAACGACGACAAGCCCACCGGCAAGCAGTTCACCCAGGACCTCTTCGAAGCCGAGGCCCTGAAGTTCATCCGCGACCACCAGACGGAGCCGTTCTTCCTCTACCTGCCGTTCATCATCCCGCACGTGGCGATCCAGGTGCCGGAGGATTCACTCGCCGAGTACAAAGGGAAGTTCGACGACAAGCCGTACACGGGGAAGGCCTATCTGCATCACGACCATCCGCGAGCCGGCCTCGCGGCGATGATCACCCGCATGGACCGCTCCGTCGGCCGCATCCTCGACCTGTTGAAGGAATTGAAACTCGACGACAACACCATCGTCGTCTTCTCCAGCGACAACGGCCCCGTCGGTCTGTTCGGCGGATCGGACAACCCGTTCTTCGAGTCGAAAGGCTCGCTCCGCGGCTGGAAGGGCAGCCTCTACGAAGGCGGCATCCGCGCTCCGTTCCTCATGAAATGGCCGGGGAAGATCCGCCCCGGCACCGAAAGCGACGTGCTCACCGCCAACTGGGACGTGTTGCCGACACTCTGCGCCGCCGCCGGTATCGCGCCGCCGAAGGCGATCGACGGCATCAACATCCTCCCTGCCCTCGTCGGCCTCGGGAACGTCGCCCCGCGCGAATACCTCTACTGGGAGTTCCCCAGCTACACCGCCCAGCAGGCCGTGCGCCTGGGGAACTGGAAGGGGACGCGGCAGAACCTGCGCATGAAGCTGAGCGAGATCGAACTCTACGACCTCGCGAAGGACCCGAACGAGACGACGAACGTCGCCGCGCAGAACCCCGACGTGGTGAAGCGCATCGCCGACATCCTGGCGAAGGAGCACGAACCGTCGAAGCTCTTCCCGCTGCCGAGCGTGGACAAGTGAAGCTTGGAAGGGATTGATTTCGGGTGGACGCCGAGAGGCGAGGGGGCGACTCGATCGTCGAAGTCTTGGCCCCGGCAGGGGCCGCGGGTTGTAGCCACGGGTGAAGCGGAGCGGAACCCGTGGTTGGCGGAACGAAGACAACGACCCCGGCAGGGGTCGCGGAACCGACCACCGTCCCTTCGCCCCTTCGGGGCGAGTCTATTCTTCGACGCATCCACGGGTTCCGCTGCGCTCCAACCGTGGCTACAGACCGTTGCCCCATTCGGGGCAAAAAGGCCAAGAACCGAGTTCGCGGTTCCAATCGCCTTCGGGTGAGGCCGATCTTCGCTGTGACGCGGACATTCTTCGATCTTCGGGACGACGCCGAGACTCCAACGACCAGTAGCTCAATCGTAGCTCTCGCGCGTGTCGGCGTAGAGGTCGCCGTTCGGGCCGCCCTTGTAGAACCGCCGGCCGAGCGTGACGTTGTACGGCGTCCACGCCGTCTGGTTGTTCCGATCCTCGCGCACGTCGCGCAGGACCATGTGCATCCGCGTGTCCATCAGGTCGATGGCGTGCAACAGGATCGCCTCGGGAGTCATGGGTACTTTCGGGCTGCCGTGCTCCAGCGTCCCGTGGTGGCTCAGGATCATGTGCTTGAGACGGATCAACGTCTCCCGCGGGAACGGTTCGCCCATCAGCTCTTCCACCTTCGGCATCTGCTCGACGAGCATTTCGACGCCGATGGAGATGTGCCCGATCAGTTGCCCCTCGTCGCAGTAGCCGAAGCTGCGGGTGTACGTCAGCTCCCGGGTTTTTCCGATGTCGTGCAGGAACAGGCCCATCAGGATGAGGTCGCGGTCGACGCCGGGGTAGAACGGCACGAGCTTGTCGGCGATGTCCATCATCGTGACGGTGTGCTCGAGCAACCCGCCGACGTAGGCATGGTGCAGCTTCACGCCGGCGGGGCAGGCGCTGAACGCCCGCATGAGCGCGTCGTCCATGAGGAAGCACTCCGCCAGCGCACGCAGGTGCGGGCTATCCAGGCGCAGCAGGTAGGTCCGCAGCTTGTCGGTCAGCTGGCCGATGTCGAACGGCGTGTGCGGCATGAAGTCGCCGAGTTCGACCTTCTGGTGTTCCACCTTCTCGATGTGGTTGAGCACGACTTGCAGCGTGCCCATGTAGTTCTGGACCTTGCCGTCGCACCGGACGAAGTCGCCGTTCTCGAAGGTGCGGAAGACCGATTCGCCAGCGTTCCACATGCGCGCCGACAGGCCTCCGGTCCGGTCGCGGATCTCCAGTTGCAGGTAGAGGTTGCCGTTCTTGTTCGCGCGGAGCTGCTTGTCGCTGGCGAGGTAGATTTCGTCGAAGGCGTCGCCGTCGCGGAGTTGCTCGATGGATTGCCGGCTCATGGTGGGGTACTCGATCAGGAACGGTCGCGGAGGGCGGCGCGCGCGGCGGGCGCCCAGGGTTGCGGACCGACGCGCACGCCGTCGTCGGTCGTGAACAGGCTGCGGAACGAACGGATCCCCTGCGTCGCGAAGCGCGGCAGGCAGGTGAGGCCCCAGTACAGCAGGGCCTTCCGGTCCAGGCCGCACTCCCGCAGGAGCTGCGCGAAGCGGCGGTTCGCCTCGCGGTACTCCTTCCGGTCGTAGGCGAGGTAGGCGTAGTAGAAAAGTTCGTCCTTCAGCGTGCGCCGGAGCAGGGCGATTTCGTCCGGCCCGAGGGGAACACCGCTGGCGAGGTGCGCCCGGCGCGTGTCGCAGAATTCGAGCGCCATGCGATCCCACCCCGTCGTCATCTGCGAGGGGTGCTGGACGTAGACGGCCAGCGCGTCGGGGCAGAACGCGAAGACGCGCCGCGCCGCGATCCGCAGGTACAGTTCCCAGTCGCCGGCGGCGTTGAGCTTCGGGTTGAAGTACCCGGATTCGTCCAACACTTCGCGGCGCTGGAAGACGGCCCCGGTGAAGACGATGTTCCGACGGATGAGCTGGCGGTGGAACGCGGCGCGGTCGAAGACGCGGAACCCGTCGACGGCGGCATGCGGCAGGTCGCGGAACTCTTCGCGGCCGGCCCATTCGCTCCAGGGCGTGAAGCCCTCGGTTTCATTGCCGACGTGCGCCTCGGCGAAGGCGACGCCGACCTCCGGGTGCGCATCGAGGAAGGCGAGCATCTTCGGCGCGACGCCGGGCAGCCAGAGGTCGTCGGAATCGAGGTAGGCGATGACGCGGCCGGTCGCGGCGGCGATGCCGGTGTTGCGCGCCGTCGAGAGGCCCTTGTTCGTCTGGTAGACGTACCGGAGGTCCGGCCCGGCGAGGAGATCGATCGTGGCTTTCGTCTCGTCGGTCGAGCCGTCGTCGACGACCACGATCTCGAGGCCGTCGACGCCGGCATTGCGCAGCGAACCGAGGCAGGCGGTGAGGAACGAGGCCCGATTGTAGGTGCAAACGATGACGCTGAGTGGCGGTCGTGTAGTGCCCGGGGCGGGAGAACTCATGATCGATATCGGGCCAGTCGCCGGCGGAAACGGTCCTTGTCACATGATACGGGGGATCGCGTGGAATTCATCGCGGGCGGGCGCCGCGGCCGCGGCCCGATTTCCTTTGGGACGCCCCGCACGCCGCGATACACTAGCGGCGAAGCGACCCCATTCCCGTTTGGAAACTCCCCCATGCCCTCCAAAGGCCAGATTACCGCTACCACTTGCGTGTTCTACGAACGCCCCGTGGTGTTCTCGCAATTGGAGCACGCCGTCGCGAAGGACTACGAGATCGCCAAGACCGTCGAGGACCCCGCGACGGAATGGATGTTCGCCGGTTCGACGCTGGTGATTCCCTACCGGCCGGACGTGCGCGGCTTCGCGATGGTCGATCTCGTCGATCATCCCTGGCCGGACACGATGGGCGACCCCGTGAAGGAGCAGATGCTCTTCGCCGCGTGGGGGTCGGGGCAGTTCGGTCCGTTCACGCAACCCGGCGGACTCAAGCGGGCGGCGGAGCAGTGCTGGGGCTGGCCCCCGGGCAAGGGCGTGCCGGAAGCCATCTCCGGCTTCGCCCGGGCGCGCATCAGCTACTCGCTCGGCGGCGCGGCCGAGGGCGTCCAACTCGTCCCCGACGACTACGATCCGATCGGCGAGTTGCAATTCCTCACCGAACTGACCTCGCGCCTGCTGAACCTGCCCCAGACGCTCTGCTACTACAACCCGAACGGCGAGGTGCTCCGGGGGCGGGCGGAGTTCAAGGACGCGATGAAATACGCCGCGAGCGACGGAGAACCGCCACTGGAACTTTGGGCCAACGTCCGCGTCTTCAACCTCGTCGAAGGCTGGCTGATGATGGACACCGCCGGCCACATGCAGTTCAACGCCCCGAACAAGCCGCCGTTCCCGGACTTCGAAGCCATCTTCCCGAAGGGCAAATACGACCCGCGCGAGGTCGACACGTTCTTCCGCAACCTCGCGCTTTACCTGCTGGCCAACGGTGCCACGACCATCAAGGACGGCGACACCATCGACGGCCCCGGCGGGAACTGGAAGGTCCTGGCCCGCAAGGACGGGCTGATGATGCCGCCCCGCAATACGCTCCGCCTGCACCCCGTCGGCGAGACGATTCCGGAACCGTACGGCACGATGGGGAACGAATAAGGGATTCCGGGGTCGGACGACGGCGCGATAGGATGATGAAATCGGTATCCGCGACCGTCGTTGTTCGGGAAAGGCCGGAACGCGCACATGACCCCGACAATCCCCGCCCCGCTGGACCGCTCCATCGCCCGTGCCCGCCGAAGGTTGTTCGGCGATCGCTGGCTGCACGCCGTCGGACTCGGCGTCACCGCCGGCCTCGGCGCGGGGCTGGCATGGTTCCTCGCCGAACCGTGGCTCTTCAGCACGCCCGTCGACGGCGTGCGCTGGATCGTCGCCGGTGCCGCCACCGGCCTCGGCGCGCTCGCCGGCACCGCCTGGTCCTTCGCCACGCGGCCCTCGAAGGCCGTCGCCGCCCTCGAACTCGATCGCCGCTTCGCATTGCACGAACGCGTCACCACCGCCGTCGGCCTGCGGTCCGACGAACGCGAGTCCCCGGCCGGGCAGGCGCTGCTCGCCGACGCCGCCGCCCAGGTCGCCGCCCTGCGCGTGGCCGAGAAGTTCCCGATCCGCCCGCGCCGCAGCCTCGGCGGCGTACCCATCCTCGCCGCGTCTCTCGCCGCCGCCTTCGCCTTCTACCACCCCGACACCTCCGGTGCCGCGACGACCGGCGACGGACCCGCCGGCCGCAACGCCGTCGCCGCGACCAAACTCCCCGCCGACGCGAACAAGCTGCCCACCGAGAAGTTCACCAAGCAGGTCAAGCCCGACCAGTTGGACCGCAAGAAATCGAACGAACTGCTCAAACTCGAGGAGGAACTCGACCGCACGATGGAGAAGTGGCGCAAGGACGACGCCAAAGACGAACAGCAGGCCCGCGAGAAGGTGGCGGAACTGACGGCGCTCGAAGACAAGATCGCGAAGTTCAAGGAGCAGGAATACCAGAAGCTGAAGCAACTGGAGGAGCAACTTCAGCAACTCGACAAACTGAACAAGGAGAAGGAATTCGAGGACGGACCGGCCAAGGAGTTCAACGACGCCCTCGCGAAGGGGAACCTCAAGAAGGCGGCCGAGGAACTGGACGAACTCAAGAAAAAGGCGAAGGAGAAGAAACTCGAACCGAAGGACCTCGCGAAGCTCGACAACCAGATGAAGGAGATGAAGAAGCAACTGACGGCAAACAAGGAGAAGAAGGAGAAGCTCGACCAGCTACGCAAGAAGATCGATCAGGCCAAGAAGGACGGAAAGGATGCCGAGGCGCTCGAACGCGAGCTGGCGCAGGCTGAGGCGGAAATGAAGCAGGCCGGCGAACAGATGGAAAAGATGGCGCAGAAGATGGAAAAGATCCGCCAGATGGCGCAGAACGGCGAGATGGAAAAGCTCGCCGAGGAACTGGCGCAGTTGGGCGACCAGATGAAGGGGATCGAAGGCGAAATCCAGGACCTCGAAGACGCCGACGACTATCTGCAGAAGCTGCGGGATGAACTCAAGAAGGCGTGCAAACAGTGCGAGGGGAAGAAGGGGAACGGGTCGCCCGAACCGAAGGAAGACGCGGAATGGACGCCCGAGGGCCAAGTGGGCATGGGTAAGCGCAAGGAGGACAAGGACGCGAAGACGAACTCTAAGGACGAGCGCATCCGCGGCCTGTTCGATAAGACGGGCCAGAAGCGCTACGCCGGGGCGATCAAGGGGCCTGCGTTCACGAAGAAGTCCACGGTGGAACTGGGCCAGCAGATCCAGCAGGCGGCACAGGACGCGCCCCGGGCGATCGACGCGCAGCAGGTGCCGAAGGAAGCCCAGGCCGGCGTGAAGGAATACTTCGAGAAGATCGGCGGCACGGAGAAGAAGTGAACCACCGGGTTCACTTCACCGCGAACACTTCCACCTTCGCGACGTGCAGCGTGTGGTCCTTGCCCGTCGCGGTGTTTTCCAGAATGAAATCGAGCGGTGCGCCGACCGGGGCCGTGAAATCGAGCGAAGCCGTCTTCCAGGTTCCGCCCGTCGCGGGCAGCGCGAGCTGCGCGATACGGAGGAATTTCTCCTTCGGCTTGCGCACGCTCGCGGTGGTCGTTACGCCCTCCGGGGCGAGGTATTCGACGACGACACGATACGCCTGGCCTCCGACGATCTTGCTCGCCGAACCTTCGCCAAAATCGAACTGCACCTGTGACGACACCGCGTCGTTCAGGTTCGTCACGCCGAGCGCCGGCCGGCCCTTCACCACCCCGCCCGTGAATTCCGCCTCGGATTCGCTTTTCCAGCAATGCCCCTTCACGCCCGCGGGCAGCAGCTTCCAGGTTTCCGCCGACGGCTTCTTGTCTCGGATCGAATACTGGAACGGGACCTTGTCCGCGAAATCGACGCCGTAAACCTTTTCACCGGCGGGCGCGGGATTCGCGGCCTTCGGTTCCGTCGTCGCCGAATCCCGCAACGGAACGATCTCGACCTTGTGGATGTACAGCGTGTTCCCCTCGCCGACGGTAGTGTTGGTGATCTGAAGGTCGATCTCGGTTTCCGCGTCCGGCCGGACGAAGTCGATGGTCGCCGTCCGCCACCGGCCGCCCGTCCCGGCAAGGTCGGTCGCGGCGACGGAGAAGTAGCCGTCCTTCGGCTTGCGGAGTTGGGCCTTGCCCTTCGCGTCGTTCTTGGTGAGGTATTCGATCTTCGCCCGATAGCGCTCGCCGGCCTTCAACTCGCCCAGATCGCGAACGAGTACCTGGCTGCTGAGCGTGTCGTTCAGGTTGGTGACGCCCAGCCCCGCGCGGCCTTCGACTTCCCCGGCGCGGTATTCCGCGACGGAAGCGGCGTTCCAGCAATCGACGAATACGCCCGACGGAAACGCCGGAACCGGTTCGCCGCCGAACTTCCGCTCCGCGAACGTGGAGCGAAACGCGGGTACCGAATCGAAGACCACTGCATGAACGGCGGGCCCTTCGATCGCGGCCTGCGGTGCCGGTTTCGCCGCGGACACGAGCGTCGCCAGTTTCAGCGCCCGGATCCGCAACGTGCCGCCCGCGCCGGTGTCGTTGTTATGGAACTCCAGCCGGCCGGCGGTCGCGCCCTTCAGATCGAGTTCGAAGGTCGCGGTCTTCCAGGTTCCGTTCGTCGGATCGAGCTTCACGAGATCGAAGGCCTTGTCGCGCGTCGGCTTGGTGGGGAGGAATCGCAGGCTGAGCTTCGTCACCGCCATGGAATCGGTCCGGTATTCGAGCGTCAGGTGCGCCTTGCCGTCGAAGCCGTCGGTTTCGGGCGAGAGCAGCATGGCGGAGCCTTTCTCGACGAGATTCTTCGAACCGATGACCATCGTGCCGTCGAGCATCTCGGCAAAGAACTCGGCCTGATCGTTCTCGCGCCAGGGGCGGCCCGACCAGTTCGCCGGCCAGGCACCGGATTTCTGCTCGACCTTCCAGTCCTTCTGGTCGTTGGCACCTGCGACGAGTTTTCCGACCTCGCGGAACGCCTGCAGCTTGGCCGGTTCGAAAACGAAACGGGCCGGGCCGGTGGCGTTCGGAACGGGCGGATCCGATTCGGCGATCTCGATCTTGCGGATGTGCAGGAACTTGTCGATGCCCAGGGTCCGCGAGCCGAAGGTGATCTGAATGTCGCCCGTTTCGGGCATGGTGAACTTGTGCGAGTGCCACTTCCAGGTACCGGAACCGACCTCCGTCGTCGCGATGGTCTTCCAATCGCCCATGATTTGAACCGAGGAGTAGCCTTTCACGCCGGTGTCGGTCTTCGCTTCGAACCGCACTTCGTAACTCTTGCCGGGCTGGAATGACGCGACGTTCGCGCGGTCGGGGCGGAAGACGAGTTGGGTCGCGGCCGTGCCCTCGCTCGCGCCGACGAGGAAGATCCTCTGACCGGCAAAGGCCTCGTTGCGGAATTCCCCGGTGGCCTCCATGCGATAAACCTGGCAGTTCCATCCGGCGGGAAGTTTGCCGAGGCGCCCTTCGCGGAGTTGGTTGTGCAGGAAGACGGCCCGGAAGGTCTCGATCTCGGCCGGGTCGAACTTTTGCACAATCCGGCCAGAGGCCGCCGTTTGCGCCGTCGTTGCGACGACCGGCGTGGTCTTCGTCGGTTCGACCTTGTTCGGAGCCGGCTTCGGCGGGTTCCCCTTCGGTGGCACCGTGTCGGGATTCGGCTTGGCGGGATTCGCCAGGGCCGTCGCGGGCGGCACCGCGATGGGCGTGCCCGCGGTGTCGGTTTCGTTTGTCCCGCCGCCCAGGACCGCCCACGTCACGACTCCGACGGCGACGGCGACCGCGCCGCCCACGCCGGCATAGAGCTTCCACGGCTTCTGGGATCGGGCCAAACCCAAGCGCTTGCTCGCGCCGATCCGTGCCGTGCCCCCCGTCGCCAGTTCGCTCAAGGTCGCCTGCATTTCCACCGAGTTCGCGAGGTCCGTGCCCGACAGGCTCACCACCATCCGCTGCGCCCCGGCGTTCGGCAGCCATTCCGCCACCGCCGTAATGACTTCGCCTGGCGTCTGATATCGCTTCTCCGGCTTCTTGTTCAGCATCTTCGCCACCACCTTCGCCAGCCCCGGCGGGAAGGTGCGATCGATCGTCGTCAGCGACGGTGCGTCTTTCATCTGGTGCTGCACGAGCTTCTGCGTCGTGTTGCCCGAGAACGGCGGCGTGCCCGTCACGAGCGCGAAGAAGGTCGCGCCGAGGCTGTAGATGTCGGATCGGATGTCGATGTTCGGCGCGTTCATCGCCTGTTCAGGCGAGATGAAATCGGCCGTGCCGACGATGGCGCCCTCGTCCATTCGCTCGGTCAGTTTGTCCGTTTCGTTCGTGGACGAGCGTGCGAGACCCATGTCGAGGATCTTCACCGTGCCGTCCTTGGCGAGCATCAGGTTCGCGGGCTTGATGTCCCGGTGGATGAAGTTCTTCTCGTGGGCGTGCTGCAACCCGGCGGCGGCCTGGGCGATGTACTCGACGGCACGCGACGGCGTGACCGGCCCGCCCTTGCGCAGCATCTCCTCCAGCGTCTGACCCTCCACGTATTCCATCACGAGGAAGTGCACGTCCCCCTGGTGGCCGACGTCGTGGATGCGCACGATGTTCGGGTGGTCGAGGGCCGCGGCGGCCCGCGCTTCGCGCAGGAACCGCTCCACGTTCAACTTCGCATACTGGTCGTTCTTCGAGGGCGGAAGCACTTTCAAGGCGACCGTTCGCTTCAGCGTCTCGTGCTCGGCGAGGTAGACGGCGCCCATGCCGCCCTGCCCGATCTGTTCTCGCACCACGTACGAGCCGAGCTTGAAGCCACGCCACCGGCCGGTGAGCAACAGCTTCGCCTGGAATTTCGTGAGCACGCCCTGCTTCACCATCAGGGCCGCCGATGCCGTCGGATCGACGGGAAGATTGGGAAACGCGGAGAGGCTTTGATCGAGTTGGCTGCCGGGGTGGATACCGCTCTTGCGGACCAAGTCGATCAGTTCGATCGTGGACGCGGGTGCGCGCATGGACGAATCGGGGAAAGGGTAATCCGGGATTCGCACCGGAACGGCGCGAATGAACCGTTGCAATCTAGTTCACGATTTTTCCCGCCGCGCCGCAGCCGGCCGGCAATCCCGCGAGAAATGAACCCGCCCTTGCGCGGGAGATGAATTGTCCGCTGCGAGTACTAACGCGGGATCGCGCCCCGCGAACGCAGGTCCGCCAGACACTCACGCAACGAATCGTCCACCGATCGCGGCGTCAGCCCCAACTCGTGCAGGCTCGCCGTCGCGTCGAATAACATCGACCGCCCCGCCAATTTCACCCCCGTCACCGTCGCCGCCGGCGGCCGACCCGTCACGACGTCCGCGACGAACTCGCCGACGTACGCCGCCGCCAGCGCCAGCTCGTACGGCACCTCCCACGTCGGACGTGCGACGCCAACATGATCCGCCACGAACTCGAACACCCTCTTCACGCTCCAGTTCTCGGCCCCCAGCAGGTACCGCCGGCCCGGGACCCCCTTCGCCATCGCGAGCGTCATTCCGAGCGCCACGTCGCGCACGTCGATCAGGTTCAGGTCCGCATCCAGGTAGGCCGAACGCTTGCCGAGCGCGCAATCGAGGATCATCCGCGTCGGCGGCGACAGCCCCACGTCTCCCGGCCCGACCGGCAGCGTCGGATTCACGATCACGACCGGCCGGCCCGCGTGCGCCAACTTCATCACGTATTGTTCCGCCCGGAACTTCGACCGACAGTACGGCCCGATCGCGTCGCGGATCGTCACGTTTTGATGTTCGTTAATCGCCGACGACTGATCCGCCCGCGTGAGGATGCTCTCGGTGCTGCAATGGAGCACGCGCTCCGCCCCGGCCGCGAGCGCCGCGTCGAGGACGTGGACGGTGCCGTGGAAGTTGACGCGGGTGAACTCGCCGCGCCGGCGCGTCCAGAGATTCGGGTTGGCGGCGAGGTGATAGACGAACCTCGCGCCCTTCATCGCCGGAACAACCGCATCGCGATCGCGAATGTCGGCGAAGACGACTTCCGCGCCGGGTGGATGGAAGACTTGCGATCCCGGCTTTTCGACGATGCGAACGCGCTCGCCGCGTTCGACGAGTTGCTGCACGAGATGCCGGCCAATGAATCCGCCGCCGCCCGTGACGACCGTGTCGGGGAAACTCATGCGCCGGCCGCCAGGAATTCCCGCACCGTCGTCACGCGGTGTTCCTTCGCCGCCGCGAACACCGCTTCGCAGAGCGCGATCGTTTCAAGGTTGTCCCGCCCGCCAATCTCCGGTGCCGTGCCGTGCTCGATGGCGACGAGCAACTGCGCCATCGTGCCGACGAACGCGTCCGGGAACCAGACTTCCTTCCATTCGGGCTTGATCCATGTGCCCGGCTGCCGCTTCGTGCTATAGGTGATCGTACTCGGCTCCTTCGCCGGATACTTCGGCCAGCCGATGGTACCGGTGGCGAGGCCGTCGGTGCCTTCGATGCGCCAGCGGATGCCGAAGTCCCCGGCGGCGCCTTCGCGGCCGGGGCCGGTCCAGACGTCGTCCCAGGAACTCGCCCGCGCGCCGGAGTTGTACTCGAGGATGCAGAGGTTGATACCGTCCGTGTGCGGGAACTTCGTGCGCGGGTCGGGGCGCGTGCTGGCGAGGACGCGGTCCGGCGTGCCGAGCCAGTAGCGGAACGTATCGAGGTGGTGGATGCTCATGACGAACGTCGAGAGCGACGGCAGCCCCTCGGCCCACGGCATCCAGTGCGGGATCGCCCGCATGTCGATGGTCGCGAGGACCGGCTCGCCGAGCCAGCCGCGATTGAGGAGATCCTTCGCGGCCCGCACCGACTGATCGAACCGCATGTTCTGGTTCACCACCAGCACGATACCCGCGTCTTCGCAGCGTGTCACGAGGTCGGCCGCCTCGCGCACGGAGAGCGCGAGCGGTTTCTGCGCGAGGATGCCGCGCAACCGGCCGCGCCCCAGTTCGACAGCCTTGCGAATCAAGTCCGGCTGTGCATCCGGCGGCACGGCCACGTCGAGAATCTCGATGCCCGAATCGGCAAGCAGCTTCTCGATACTCTCGTGAACGGTGGCGATGCCGTGGAGTTTCGCGACCTCGGCCGCCGTCGCCGCGTTCCGCGACGCGATCGCCACGGGGTTGAACCCCGCCTGCCGGTACGCGACGAGGTGGCAATCCCGCATGATGAAGCCGGACCCGACGCAGCCGATCCGCCAGTCCTTGCGGCGCGGGAGCGTGGGGAGGTAGTTCAGCGGGGGATCGGTGGAGAGCATGACGCTATCGGTATCGGAACGTCGGACGAAAGCCAGCGACCCGGCGAGCGTCGGTGCGTCAGCCCGACGTGGTTCGCCTCGCCCGGCCACGTCGGACTGACGCACCGACGCTCGCCTTCGATTGGCTATTCCTTCCCCAGCACGAGATCCACGACCCAGCAACCCCGCACGTGCGGCCCCTCGTCGCGACAATGGGCAAGGATGTCCTCGTTCTCGCAGCCGGCATCCTGAAGCGCATCCGCGAGGATCGGCAGCCGGTCGAAGGCGCGGTCGTCGTAGATGCCCTGCGCGATGCCGACGGCCGTCGACGTGAGCCACGCGAGATTGATGGCGACAGGGCGGAAGGGGTTGCCGAAGAGCTCACGAAAGACAGCAGGTGCAATTTGGTAAAGGTGGCGATGATCGAGGTATTCGCTTGGTTCGGGAAGGAACTCAGCCTTTCTGGTATGCTCCACATCCAAACAATCGATGGCAAAACCAGCCATATTGATTCGGGACGCTAATTCGGATTTTTCGCGGCGCGACTTCTGGAAGTTTTTCGAAGAGCAATATTTGAGAAAACGTTTGATACCACTGGACCATGTGTTTCTTGTCTGCTCAAGGAGAATCTGACCATCGGCGAGTAACTCCGCGACATCTACTGCTTGACGCGCTTCTTTGATGGTCAAATGTTGATATTGGATTCGACAGCAACCCACACGAAACAGCATCACTTTACGCAGTGACACGGGTTTGGAAGCGAGAAAGACTCGCATTCTTTCAGCATCTACAGATGCAAACCACTCCGCTTCGGTCATCGCAGCACCTCAGCGCCCGCGCGGGTTGATGACGAGCGAGAACCCCGGCAGCACCTTCGGCGTGAACGTCGATCCGAACGGATGAATCGTCATCGACCACTTCTTGCCGCGTCGGACGTATTGGATCAATGACGGCTGCCGCGAATCGACCGAACCATCGACGACCCAGTATTCCTGGATCGTCGGCACCGACAGGTAGAGATCGGGGTTCCGACCGAGATCTTTTTCAATACTTCCCTCAACGAGTACCTCAGCGACGAGTAAAGGACTGACGTCATTCCACTTCGCATTCGGTCGCTCGTCTTCATCGGGGAAATTCGCGTAGGCCGCGAGGTCCGGCTCCGGAACGGTGATTCGAACCGATTTGGGGAGATAGACTCGCCCCTTGGGAGTGACGTAATTAATGGTCTCCGGGTGTTCGTCCGAGTACCGTTCAACGGCGCGGCGCAACCAGCGTTCCAGCCTATTTTCGGGAATGTTGGGCGAGGGCGACACGTACAACCTCCCGTCGATGATCTCATACTTGAATCCACCGACGTACTCCGCGCCTTCCGCCTGTCGTTCGGTCACGGTGCGGCCGTGGTCGGCCGGGCCAAAGCGCAGCGTCTTCTCTGCCTTAGCCTTTGGCTTCGGCTTCTTGATCGTCCGTTCCACGCTCGGCATACGCATCGCTCGCCCTCCCGTTAGTTCCGCACCAGCACCCGCAGCTCGCGCGGCAGGGGGAAGCTCACGTGCTCCTCGCGGATCACGCGGTTCTCCAATTCCGCGCCGAATTTCTCCTTCAGATACGCCACGCAGTCCTGCACGTGGTCCTCCGGCGCGCTCGCGCCGGCCGTCACCAGCACCGTGTCGTCCGCGTTGAACCACGTCGCGTCCAGCTCGGTCACGCGGTCGATCAGGTACGCCCGCTTGCCACACGTCCGCGCGATCTCCGCCAGCCGCTGGCTGTTCGAGCTGTTCTGGCTGCCCAGCACCAGCACCACGTCCGCCTCCGGCACCAACTCCCGCACCGCCTCCTGCCGGTTCTGCGTCGCGTAGCAGATGTCGTCCTTGTTCGGCCCGACGATGTGCGGGAACCGCCGCCGCAGCGCCGCGATCACCACGTTCGCCTCGTCCACGGACAGCGTCGTCTGCGTCAGGAACGCGAGCTTCGTATCCGGTGGGAATTCCAGCTTCGCCACGTCCAGTTCATCCTCGACGAGCACCATGCAGTGCGGGGCCTCCCCCATCGTACCCAGCACTTCGTCGTGCCCTTCGTGGCCGATCAGGATGATCGTGTAGCCTTCCTTCGCGAACTTCACCGCCTCCATGTGCACTTTCGTCACGAGCGGGCAGGTCGCGTCGATGGCGCGGAGGTTCCGCTCCTTCGAATGCTCCCGAATCCGCGGCGAGACGCCGTGGGCGCTGTAGAGGACCGTACCACCGTTCGGCACCTCCGAGATGTCGTCGACGAAGACGACCCCCTTGGCGCGGAAACGTTCGACAATCGGCCGGTTGTGCACGATCTCGTGGTAGACGTACAGGGGGCTGCCGAAGAGGCTCAGGCTGGTTTCGAGCGTCTCGATGGCCATGTTGACGCCCGCGCAGAACCCGCGCGGGTTGGCCAGTAGGATCTTCATGATGTATTTCTCCGTTGCGGTCATCGTATCGCGGGAGGGTCTCCCCCGCCAACCGCAACGGCGCGGCGAATGTCACGGTGGATGGGACTTGGAACCGGCGAAGATGTTCGATGTCTTGGCCCCCTGAGGGGCCGCGGACTGTCGCCACGGGTGAAACCCGTGGAATGAGTCGATGGGTATTCTGCCCCGGCTTGGGGCAGGGGGGCGTCATTGGTTCCGTCGCCCCTGCCGGGGCGAGTGAATCCTCAACTGCGACCACGGGTTCCGCTTCGCTCCACCCGTGGCGACATCCCGATGCCCCTCCGGGGCAAAGAATGCAGGTTCCTTTGAAACATCGAATGCTTGCCGACAGAAATCCCCCGAATCACGTCACGGGCCCTTCCGCTCGTACAGAAACGCCGACGCCAGCTTGAAGTGTTGTTCGTGGATCAGTTCCAGCCCGGCGGCGCGCATCTTCGCGTCCACGTACGCCCGGCGTTCCTCCGGCTTGTAGAAATCCATGACGGCCCAGGCGCGGCCGCCCGGCGGCACCTCGACGGCGCGGTCCAGCTTGCTCAGTTCGCCGAAGAAGAAATACAGGTAGTTGTCCTCGTCGCTGAAGACCCGTTCGCCGGGCTGGCGGTGTTCGTTGACATACTTCTTCACGGATTGTGCGTCCGGCTTCGGCCAGGGCTTGAACAGGTGGATCGCCGGCGGAACCGCGACGGAGATCAACAACGCCACCGTGGCCGCGCGCGCCCAGCGAGGGAATCGCAGCAGGTACACCTCCAGCCCGTAGCAGCCGATGAGCAGCACGCAGGGCGCGATGAAGTGCATGAGGCGGTTGAAGCCGTACGGGTACGACTTCACGGCCGCGGCCATCAAGGCGAGCACGAACGGGACGGCGAGGACGACGGCGAGTCCGCGGCGATTCGAGCGAACGAGGTTTGCGAAGCCCCACGGCGCGAGCGCCACGAGGGCGAGGCCGCCGGGCAGGAAGGCGTACTGGAAGACGGTGGCGGTATGCTCGGCCGCCCAGCCGGGCACGGTCACGGGGCGGGACCAGTTCGGGAAATCGCGGTCCCATTCCAACACGAGACCGGTCACGCGCTGTTGCTTGATCGGGCCGAAGTAGAGCATGGCGAAGGTGCCGACCGACACGGCAAATCCGAGTGCCCAGGCGGCGACCCCGGCGGGGCGGGCGCGCCACGCGGCCGGCACCTGCGCGAGCAGAAGGCCCCCGAAGATGAACGCCATCGGATACGAGAAGCAGAGCACGGGCGGAATGATCGCGGCGAGGGCGAGCAGGCGGCGGACGGGGTTCCAATCCTTGGTGCGCAGATAGGCGATGAGCAGCAGCGTGGTGAGCAGGGCATCACCGGTGTAGGGTTTCACGGTGCAGCCGAGCCAGATGTGATTATCCGAGAGGGCCACCAACGCGACGGCGACGGGCACGAGACCGGGCGAAAGCGCGAGCCGGGCGAGCGGCACGGTGGCGAGGAGCGTGGCGCAGCTGCACAGGAACGGCAGGGCGCGCCAGACGTAGGGTTCGTCCCCGAATGCCAGGTGTATCGACTTCAGCAGCCAGAGGTAGATCGGCGGAGCGGCGACGGCGTTGTGGAGCGGACCGAGGAGCCGTCCCCAATCCTTGCCCATGACATTGGCAATGAGCACGGCCTCGTCGTACCAGATGGTGTGGTTTTGGAGGTAATGCCAAAGGCGCAGGGCGAGGCCGAGCGCGACGGCAATGCAGGTGAGCGCGCGCGGCGAAAAGGACGGACGCATCCGACGGCTCCGAGGGGGACGCCGCGTGATACCGATTCCGGGCCGGTTGCGCCTACCCGAAGTTCACTTTCCTTCCATTGCGTCGAGCTCTTCGGTCGTGAAGGCGTTGGCCACCGGCGCGGCACAACGAACCTGTTCCCGCATCCGCGCGGTATTCGCCGACGCGGCGGCATACGCCACGGCCTGCGTCGCCGCGGTCCACGTCCCGACCGAACCGGCCATGCCCAACCCGCCGGCCTCGGCGAACGAATCCTGATTCGCACCCAGATAGATGAACTGCCACTTGTAGACCGATTGCTGGTGCTCGATCATCTCCTTCACTTTCGCCCGCGAGAACTCCTTGCTGGAGTTCTCCTGACCGTCCGTCAGCACCACCATCACGACCAGCCCCGGCCTGTCCGCTTCCGGCATCTTCGCCAGCCGTTCGCCGGTCTCCATGATCGCCCGGCCGAGCGCGTCCAGCAGCGCCGTGTTCCCGCGCGGCACGAGCGAACAGTGCGGCACCTGCCGGATCGGCACGCCGCGATGCACGAACTCGTACTCCGTGTCGAACTGGACGAGCGAAAAGTACGCCTCGCCCGGCTGCCGCTTCTGCTCCTCGATGTACCGGTTCAGGCCCCCCTCCGCGTCGGTCTGGCACGCGTGCATCGAACCGCTGCGGTCCATCACCACCGTGATATCCGTGAGATCGTTGCGCATGGGCGAGGCCTCCGAGGGGAACCGCAAGACGGGATTGGCGAATTATACCCGTCCAGTCATCGCTCTCCGATGCACCAGAGGAACTTTTCGCCGCGCAGGTAAAGCCGCTCGCCAATCGGCACCGGGGAGGCGTCCACGGAGTCGCCGAGCTTGTTCGTCGCCAGCACGTCGAGCGAATCGCCCGGCTTGAGGACGACCGTCACGCCGTCGCGATCGGTGAAGTACAGCCGGCCACCGGCGTACACCGGCGAGGCGTAGAACTGCCGCACGCCGGGCAGGCGCTCCCGCTCGAAGACCGGCTTCCCGGTCTTCGCGTTCAGTACGGTCAGCAGGTTCAAATTCGCTTCGGTGAAATACAGATGGTCCCCGACCAGCACCGGCGACGGCACGTAGGGTGTCGCCTTCTTGAACGACCAGTTCGCCTGCGATGGCTCCAATTCCCCCTTCGATGCCAACGGGATCGACACGGCCGCGGCACCGCGGTAGCCGCTCATCACGATCGCCGCGTCGCCGTACTTCAATGCCGACGGGATTGGGTTCACGGTCATGCCGGAGCAACTCCAGATCACCTCGCCGGTCGCCAGGTCGTGGCTGCGGATGCGCGTCGTTCCGTTCAGGATCACCTGCGTGCGGCCTCCGTGCTCGACCACCAACGGAGTCGTCCAGGTGCTCTTCTCGTCGCGCTTCGCGGTCCAGATCGGTTCGCCGGTCTTGGCGTCGAGGCAATGCAGGGCGGAATCGGCCTCCTGATCCCAGTTCAGCAAGAGTCGCCCGGCGTGGACGACGGGTGTGACGGCCTCGCCCCAGCCGAGGCGGGTATTGAGCCGGCCGAGATCGCGCGACCAGAGCAGATTGCCGGCCAGATCGTAGCAATACACGCCGAAGGAACCGAAGGACACATAGAGTCGTTCGCCGTCGGTCGTGGGCGACCCGGCGGCGTAGGAGTGCGTTTCGTGGTGGCCTTCGTGCGGCACCTTCTCGGCGGCGACCTTCGTCCAGAGCGGCTTGCCCGTCTCGCGGTCGAACGCCGAAACGTGGAAGCGGTAGTAGTTTTTCGGCGCGGTCGTGTTCCGCTTGAAGTCGAGGGTCGGCTTGGGCCGTTCGGCTTCACTCGCGACACGGCCGGTCTCCTCGGCGGAAAGGACGAAGATCGAGTTGCCCCACACGATCGGCGTGGCACTGCCGCGACCGGTGAGCGGGGCCTTCCAGCGGATGTTCTGTCCGCTGGCGCCGTCCCACTTGACGGGCGGCTTCGCGGCGGGCGCGGTGCCGTCGGCGTGCGGACCGCGCCAATGGGGCCAGTGGTCGGCGGCGAGCGCGGGTGCGGCGAGCACGAGGAGCAGGTGAATCGCGAAGCCGTGTCGCGGCATGGCGGAATCTCCGAGGACGGACGCGAACCCGGGTTGGTCACCGGGCCACGCCCCAGAAGAAGAGGAACGCGAGCGAGCCGAGCAGGAACATCGCGGTGAGGACGACGCCGGCGATGGCGGTGCCGTTGCGATTCGAACGCAGGCCAAGGCACCCGAGCACGAGGCCGACGAGCGTCAGCGGGATGCCGATGAGCGGGCACCAGAAAACGAAAACCGAGAGGATGCCGATGATGAGCGAGGCATCGCCCAGTCCGGTGCCATCGTTGTCGCGACGACGCCGTCGATCGTAAAAGTCGTCGTCGTAATCGTCGTCTTCGTCAGCGTAACGTCGCGATCGGCGTGGACCACGAGATCCCGCGGACCGCTCAGATCGAGGTTCCGGGTCTCGTCCAGATTCCCGGCTGGATCGCCGGTCGGTCTGGGGCTTCGCCACGAAAACCTGATGGCAGCTGCCGCACTCGACCTCCTGCCCCTGATACCGGGCATCCAGTTCCAGTTCGCATTCGCACGTCGGGCAACGGACGGTGATCGTGGCCATGGAGTGCAGCCAAGTGGGGATACGTCAGTCGTCGAACAGCACGGTGAGCGAATAGTTCTCGTGGATCCGGTGGATGGCCTCGGCCAGCAGCTTGCCGACAGAGATGACTTCCAGGTTCGGCAGCGACTTGCGTTTGTCCTCGGGTATGGGAATCGTGTCGGTCGTGATGATCTTCTCAATACCGGCCGTCCGCAACTTGTCGACGGCACCGGCACAGAGCACGCCATGGGTGCTGGCGACGAACACGCGCTTCGCACCGGCGGCACGGGCGGCGCGGGCGGCACCGGCGATCGTTCCGCCGGTCGAGATCATGTCGTCGAAGACGAAGACCGTCTTGCCGTCGATCGGCGCTCCGATGATATGCGCCTGTTCCGTGGTCGTCGCGTTCGAACGGCGCTTGTCCACCACGGCGATCTGTTTGCTGCCAAGCCCTTTCTGGTACTTCAGGGCCTTCTTGATCGCCCCCTCGTCGCTGGAGAGCACGACGATCTCGTCCGGCGGGATGCCGAGCGTACGAATGTACGCGATGATCTCGCGGGAGGCGTACAGGTGATCGACGGGGATGTTGAAGAAACCCTGGATCTGCGCGGTGTGAAGATCCAGGCAGAGCACGCGATTCGCGCCGGCGGTGGTGAGCACATCCGCCACGAGTTTCGCGGTGATGGGCACGCGGCCCTTGTCCTTGCGGTCCTGGCGGGCGTAGGCGTAGTAGGGCAACACCACCGTGATCCGCGCGGGGCTGGCGCGCTTGAACGCATCCAGAATGACCAGCAGCTCCATCAGGTTCTGATTGACCGGTTCGCAGGTCGGCTGCACGAGAAACACGTCGCGGCCGCGAACGTCCTCGTCGATGCGCACGTTGGTTTCGCCATCGGGGAAGTCGTCGACGACGAGGCGTCCGAGGGGGATCTCCGACTTCATCACGATCGACAGTTCGCGGGCGATCCGCTCGGCCAGGGGTCGATTGGCGCGACCGCTGAAGAGCTTGAGCTTTTGCTGGGTCGAAACCGTCACGGTGGAATCCCTGATGCCCGATGGGGAGTCATTATCGGAGCGGGCGCGGTTCGGGTCAATCGGATGGCTTGCGCATTTCTCGTGCCATTCACCTTGGATTTCAAGGGGAATTCGGATCTCTTGCGCCGAAAAAGAATTTTCGCGACCTAAAGGCGCGTCCGCAAAGGGACTCGATGCGCTGCGAATATTTTCTCGTTGACCCGCGCGCGCGCGGCTGTAAGATTCTGCCCACCTAAGGACGGGTCGAATGGCAGGGAAGCCACTTTATTGTCTCCCCTCGCGGTCGCCTCCATGTCGAACGGCGAGTCGAACGCCGCTCCGAACGGGTTGAATCCCGCGCTCCGCGACCACCTCAAACTCGCCCTCGTACCCGGCCTCGGGCCGAAACTCACCGCCGCGCTGCTCGATCGGTTCGGATCACCCGCCGCCGTGCTCCGCGCGACCGCGAGCCAGCTGCGCGGCGTGCCGCTCGTCGGCGAGAAACTAGCGGAGTCATTCGCCGAGTCGTTCCGGACGATCGACGTTGCAGCCGAGGAGGCGCTGCTCGCGAAACACGGGGTTCGAGCCGCGGTTCCGGGTGAAGTCGACTACCCGGCTCGGCTGACCACCATTCCCGGCTCGCCCAGCCTGCTCTACCTGCGCGGCACACTGGACGCCGCCGACACGAACGCGATTGGCATCGTCGGCTCGCGCGCCTGCACCGCTTACGGCAAGCGCATGGCCGAACGGATCGCCGCCGGACTCGCCCGCGCCGGCTGGACCGTGATCTCCGGCCTTGCCCGCGGCATCGATGGAGCGGCCCACCGCGGCGCGCTCGACGCCGGCGGCCGCACCCTCGCCGTCCTTGCCGGCGGTCTGTCCCGCATCTACCCGCCCGAGCACGCCGATCTCGCCAACGAGATCGTTCGACGCGGGTGCCTTATCTCCGAGACGCCGATGACCGTCGCCCCGCAACCCGGCATGTTCCCGGCGCGAAACCGCATCATCAGCGGTCTCTCCCGCGCCGTCGTGGTCGTCGAGGCGAACATCAAGAGCGGGGCGCTCATCACGGTCGATCATGCCGCGGAGCAAGGGCGCGAAGTCTTTGCCGTCCCCGGACCGGTCGATAGTCCGGCGAGCGCCGGTTGCCTGGAACTGATCCGCAAAGGCGCCAAGATGGTCCGCGACGCGGACGACATTCTCGAAGACCTGCGCGGCATTGCGCCGCCGGATCCACCACTCCGCAAGGTCGTCGCCTCGAATCCGACGCCGAGTCTTTTCGAACCGCCCGCACCAACCGGATTGAATCCGCTCCAACAATCGGCGTGGGACGCCCTCGCGGACGGCGCGAAGCATGTCGACGAGTTGGCGCGATGCACCGGTTCCGGAATCGGCGCTCTGAATCCGGCACTCATGCAGTTAGAATTGAAAAAGTTGATCCGCCGATTGCCCGGCAACCAGTACGAACGACGAACGTGACAGGGGACGCATGCCGCCACCGGAGAAAATACTCCCGATGCTCCGCAAGGCGATCGACCTCGTGAAGGCGACGTCGGGCCGGGCCGGGTATCTCGTGCGCCTCCAGAACTGCGCCGAAGTCCTCGTCGCCGGCGACCTGCACGGAAACGTTCCGAATTTCCAAGCGATCTGGAAACTCGCCGACCTCGCTCGCTTCCCCGCCCGCCACCTCGTCGTGCAGGAGCTCATCCACGGGCCGTTCCGCTACCCGACGGCGGGCGAAAAGTCCCACCAACTCGTCGACCTGTTCGCGATGGCGAAGACGCAGTTTCCGGATCGCGTGCATTATCTGCCGGGGAACCACGAAATGGGGCAGTGGACCGGTCGCAAGATCCTGAAGGGCGACGCCGACCTGAACGAACAATTCCGCCTCGGCGTGCTGACGGCGTACGGCAAGGCGGCAATGCCGGAGATCTACCGTGCGTACATGGAACTCTTCCAGGTCTGCCCGCTGGGGTTACTGACACCGAACTACGTCTTCCTGAGCCACACCTCGATCGCGCCGAAGCACCTCGCGGGGTTCTCGCTCGCGCAACTCGAGCGCGAATCCTACTCCGATGCCGACCTGCAGCCGGGCGGTGCCGTGTACGGCATCCTCTGGGGCCGCGACACCTCCGCGGAGGCGGCGGGGGCGTTCCTCCAGAAGGTCGGCGCCGACCTGCTTGTCACGGGCCACATCCCCGCGGACGAAGGCTACACCGTGCCGAACGACCGGCAGGTGACGCTCGATTGTTCGCAATCCCCCGGCGGCTACGTCCTCTTCCCAACCGATCGATCCCTGACGCACGACGAGTTGGTGAAACACGTCGGTTTGGTGTGAACTTCCCTTCGTGAATTCGGTCTTGCCTGTGAGGGGACGTTTCGTGTAAATAAACGGACGGACCCGTCCGTTTATTAATGGAGGCGCCCATGGGCGCCGCACCCGCCCGCAAACCCGGGCGACCCAAAGACCCCGACCGCGAACGCCGACGCCGAGAAGAGATTCTCACGGCCGCCGCCGCCATTTTCGCAAAGCACGGCTACGCCGAGACCGACGTGCAGGTCATCGCCGATGCGCTTTCGGTCGGCAAAGGCACCATCTACCGCTACTTTCCCACGAAACGCGAGCTCTTCCTCGCCGCCGTCGATCGCGGCCTGAAGGATCTCGACGATTCGATCACCGGCATTCTGACCTCCCGCGACATCGACCCCATCGAACTCGTTCGCCGTGCCGTGCGGGCGTATCTGAAATTCTTCCACGACCGCCCGGAGATGGCGGAACTGTTCATCCAGGAGCGGGCCGCATTCCGCGACCGGCATACCCCGCTCTACTTTTCGCCCGGTTACGACAAGCAATCCCGTGACGAGCCGTTCGTACGGGCGCTCATCACCGCCGGCCGGTTGCGCGACGCAAAGCCCGAACACCTGCTGATGGTCACCGGCGACCTGCTCTATGGCACCGTGATGTCCAATCACCTCTCGGGCCGGCCGAGCAGCCCGAACGCCCAGGCGGACGCCATTCTGGATCTGCTCTTTCATGGCATTCTGAGCGACCGCGAACGCAAACGGCAAAAGGGGACCCCGTCGTGAAACGTCTTCCACTGTTCCTGATCGCGGCCGTGATCGGCTGTGCGCCCAAGTCGGAAACGGCCACGAACACCGAGGCGCTGCCGGTCGTCGTGACCGTCGCCCCCGTCGAGTCCCGATCGCTGGATCGCACCGTTTCCGCCGTCGGCACGCTCAACGGCTACGAGGAGGTCGTGCTCGCGCCGAAGGTCGATGGCCGCGTCGTCGCCATCCGCGCCGACGTCGGCGACGTGGTCGCGCCCGGCGCGACGCTGCTGGAACTGGAAGCGACGGATTACGAATTATCCGTGGTGGAGGCGAAGCAGGCGCTCGCGGCCGAGTTGGCGAAGCTCGGTATGACCGCGCTGCCGGCCGGCGAATTCGACGTGGAGACGGTGCCGTCGGTGAAGCGGGCGGCGGTCGCGCTCGAGGAGGCGGCGCGGAAGTTCAAGCAGAAGGCGGACCTCTTCAAGCGCGATGCGGTATCGCGGGACGAGTACGACGTGGCCGAGACGGAGAAGCGACTGGCCGAGGCAACGAAGACGCAGGCGGCGACGGAAGCGAAGGCGGTGCTCGCGGCCGCGCGCCTGCGGAAGGCGACGCTCGACCTGGCGGAGCAGCGATTGCGGGATTGCCGGCTCGCCGTGCCGACGCCGACGGGAACGACGCGTGATCCGAAGGCGATGCGCTACGCCGTCGCGGAGCGGATGCTCACGGAAGGCTCGATGGTGCGCGCGATGCCGACGACGAACGCGTTCAAGCTGGTGCTGGCGCACTCTCTCAAACTGCGGGTGATGGTGCCGGAGCGGTATTCGGCGGAAGTGAAGGTCGGGCAGCCGGCCGACGTGAAGGCGGACGCCATGCCGGGCAAGACCTACACGGGCCGGATCGTGCGCGTGAACCCGTCGATCGACACGCTCACGCGGTCGTTTCAGGTGGAAATCGAAGTGCCGAACGCCGACGGAACGCTGAAGACCGGCGGTTTCGCAAAGGCGGAGATCCGCACGCGGACCGACGCGGATGTGCGCACGGTGCCGCCGGAGTCGATCGTGAGTTTCGCTGGCGTGAGCAAAATCTTCCTCGTCGACGGCGCGAAGGCGAAGGCGGCGGAGGTGCAGGTCGGCACGCGCGAGAAGACGTGGGTGGAGATCCGCGGCGACCTCCCCGCAAACGCGCAGGTCGTGACGAGCGGCCAATCTCAATTGGTCGATGGTTCTTTAATCCAAATCAGAGAAATAGCCACGGATAAACGCAGATAAACACAGATTCGAGATGATGACTTGGTTTTATCCGTGTCTATCCGTGTTCATCCGTGGCCATTGATCGAGACCCATCCATGATCTGGGACATCTGCATCCGCCGGCCGGTCTTCACCTGCATGCTGGTGCTCGCACCGGTCGTGCTCGGCCTCGCGTCCTACAGCCGTCTTGGCGTCGAACTCTTCCCGAACGTGGACGTGCCCGTTGTCGTCGTCACGACCACGCTCAAGGGTGCCAGCGTCGAGGAGATGGAATCGTCGGTGACGAAACCGCTCGAAGAGGCGGTGAACACCGTTTCGGGCATCGACGAACTGCGCTCCACAACGAAGGAAGGCCTGACCCAGATCGTCGTCGGCTTCAAACTCGAGAAGAACGGCGACATCGCGGCACAGGAGATCCGCGACAAGCTGTCCATCGTGAAGCAATCGCTGCCGATCGGCACGGATGAGCCCAAGGTGGAGAAGTTCAACCTCGACGCCGCGCCGGTCGTCACGGTGGTCGTCTCCGCCCGGCGATCGCTGCGGGAAGTGACGGAGATCGCCAAGAAGCTTATCAAGGAAGACCTCGAAGGCGTGTCCGGGGTCGGGGCGGTCGTGCTCGTCGGCGGGCAGAACCGGACGATCAACGTCTGGGCCGACCCCGGAAAACTCAAGGCACGCCAACTCTCGATCGAGGATGCGAGGCGGGCGCTCGTCGAGCAGAACGTGGAACTTCCCGGCGGCAAGGTGGACGGTGGTCCGAGCGAGGCCGGTCTGCGAATCGTCGGCAAGCTGAAGCGAGTCGAGGAGTTTCCGGACATCATCGTGGCGAATCGCGGCGGCGCGCTGATCCGCCTGCGGGACATCGTCGCCGGACCGGATGGTACCGAAGTCGGTGGCATCGAGGACGGCGTCGAGGAACAGCGCGGCCTTTCGCGACTCGACGGCGACATCGCCGTGTCCCTCGTCGTTCAAAAGCAATCCGGCGGAAACACGGTCAAAGTGGCCGATGCCATCAAGGCGCGCCTTGACAAGATTCGTTCGACGCTGCCCGCCGACGTCCGCGTGGACGTCATCCGCGACCAGTCGAAGTTCATCAAAGGCTCCATCGAGGAAGTGAAGTTCCACCTGCTTCTCGCAGCCGTGCTCGTCAGCGGCGTGATCTATCTCTTCATCCGCGACTGGCGCACGACGGTGATCGCCGCGCTCGCCGTGCCCACCAGCATCGTCGGCACCTTCGCCTTCATGGACTTTATGGGCTTCTCGCTCAACAACATGACGCTGCTCGGCCTCATCCTCGCCGTCGGCATCGTCATCGACGACGCCGTCGTCGTGTTGGAAAACGTCTTCCGGCACATGGAGGAGTACGGCCGCACCGGCTGGGAAGCCGCCAGCGTGGCGACGAAGGAGATCGCCCTCGCCGTGCTCGCCACCACACTTTCGCTCGCCGTCATCTTCGCGCCGATCGCCTTCATGTCCGGTCAGGTCGGTCGCTTCTTCAACAGCTTCGGCTTCGTCGTCGGGTTCGCCATCCTGCTGAGCATGGTCGTCAGCTTCACCCTCACGCCGATGCTCTGCGCCCGGTTTCTCAAGCCTCTCAAACACGGCCACTCCACCACAGGCGGCCTCTGGGGCTGGGTCACGCGGCGCTACGTCGGCATCCTCGCCTGGAGCCTGCGGCACCGCTGGGTCATCGTCGTCACCACGATCCTCACCTTCTTCAGCACGCCGGCGCTCTTCGTGCTCGTCGGGTCGGACTTCGTGCCGAAGGACGACCAGTCGGAATTCGAAGTGGCGATCAACCTGCCCGACGGCACCACGCTCGACACCGCCAGCCGAACCTGCGCCGCCCTCGAAGCACGCTTCAAGGAACTGCCCGGGGTGCTCAGCGTCTTCACGGTCATCGGCGAGACGAACGGCAAGTCCGCCAAGGGCCAGGGGGACGTGACGATCGCGAACATCTACTGCCGCATGATCGACCTGCGCGAGCGGAAGTACACGCAGGCGAGCGTGATGGCCAAGGCGCGCGTCGTGTTGCGGGACTTCCCGGACCTGCGGGCGAACGTGCAGGAGGTGAAGTTGTTCAGCTCTTCGGCATTCAAGAACGTCCAGCTCGAAGTGAGCCTGCGCGGGCCGGACATCGACACGCTGAACGTCGCGGCCGCGAAGTTGAAGAAGTTCCTGCAGGGGAACCCGATCTACACGGACGTGGACACGAACGCCTCAAGCCGGACGCCGGAGTTGCAGGTCCACGTGCAGCGGGATCGCGCGGCGGACCTCGGCGTGCCGGTGGTCGCCGTCGCCTCAACGCTCGGCGTGTTGGTCGGTGGCGAGCCGGTGTCGAAGTACAAGGACGGGCCGGACCAGTACGACGTCTGGCTGCGGGCGAACCTCGCGAACCGCGACCGCGAGGCCGCGATCCGGATGCTCACGGTGCCGTCGCGCACCGGGCAACACGTAGATCTTGGCAACCTCGCTGACTTGAAGGTCGACCGCGCCCCGGCCGCCATCGAGCGCTACAACCGCCAGCGGCAGGTGACGGTCACGTCGAACCTGGCCCCTGGCGTGGCGCTCGGGAACGCCCTCCCGCTCGTCGAGCAGTTCATCCAGACCCTGGACCTTCCGCCGGAATACCGCCACGAGTTCCTCGGCGAAGCGAAGTTGATGCAGGACTCGAACGACAACTTCGCCATCGCCTTCGTGCTGGCGTTCCTGTTCATGTACATGATCCTGGCGGCCCAGTTCGAGTCGCTCGTGCACCCGATCACGATCCTGATGGCGGTGCCGCTGACTCTGCCCTTCGCGCTCGTCTCGCTATTCCTCCTGCAAACGCCGCTCGACGTGTACGCGATGATCGGCCTGTTCATGCTCTTCGGCATCGTCAAGAAAAACGGCATCCTGCAGGTGGACTACACGAACGTGCTGCGGGCGCGGGGGATGCCGCGGAATCAGGCGATCCTGGAAGCGAACGAAAAGCGGTTGCGCCCGATCCTGATGACGACGATCATGCTGGTGGCGGCGATGGTGCCGATCGCCACGGGCCAAGGGCCTGGCGCCTCGGCGCGGGCCAGCATGGCTAAGGTGATCCTGGGCGGGCAGCTCCTCTCGCTCCTGCTTTCCTTGCTGGTGACCCCGGTGGCGTATTCGATCTGGGACGACCTTACGAACTGGCTGCGACGCAGAATGCAAGGTGCCACTCCGCCAGCGGAAGAGACCGTGATTGATCTGGAACGATCCGCCGTTCGCGAGATATTGCCGGAAGATAAAGTTGACACCCCGGGCGCAAGGGTGGGATAATGCGCCGGATTCCCGTGGAAATGGAGATTGGGGCAACTCGACATCCGGTCCCGCGTGCTATAAATGTTGACACCGGCGAAGTCGATCCCGATACCCCACCGTTTCTTCGATAAGCCCGTTATCAGGTTCTCGCATGAAAACCGTTACTTTTCTCGTGCTCGAAGGCGTCGACAAGGGGCGCGTCTTTCGCGATCTCCCGATCCCTTGCACGATCGGCCGCGAGGAGGGGAACGGCCTGCGCCTCAATGACGAACGCATCAGCCGCTACCACGCGAAGGTGCAGTACGAAGACGGCGACATCATCATCACCGACCTCGACAGCACCAACGGAACGCGCGTGAACGGTTCCACGGTCCAGATTCGGCGTCTGCGCCCCGGCGATCAGGTTTCCGTCGGCCGTTCCATGCTGCTCTTCGGCACCATGGAAGAAATCGCGGCCCGGCGCGGCTCGCACGCCGGCATGCCCGTTGCCGGCAACGTTCCTACCCTCCGCCTCGACGAACTCGCCAAGACCTTCGGCAACAAGAACATCGCCGAAATGACCCAACGCAGCGACAAGACCCCCGGCGAGTGGAGCCCGCGCGAAGACGAAATCCCGCCCCTGCCCCAAAAATTGACCGGAGCTCAATCGGCTCGTCTCTCCGAAATGCTCGACTACATGCATCAAGGGCTGACCTCGGCCGTCGAGAACATCGAAGCGAACGAGGATGGCACGGAGGTCAAGCTCGGCTTCAACGAGTGGCAAACCATCCAAGCGGTGCAAATGCTGCTCGCGCGATACGTCCGAATGATCGCCGAACCGGATCTGTGATCGATCCAATCATCTTTTACACGGCAACCCCGACCGCGATCGAGCTGTCGGGCTTCATCTCGCCTGCAGGCTTTTCGGCAACCCGACGAATGCGTCCGTGGGCGGTGCCAGCCCGAGCATCCACGCGGTGACGGTCGTGGTGTGTTGCGGAGTCACTGGTTCGGCGAATCGGCCGGTCGCGATGCCGGGGCCATAGACCAATAGCGGCACATGCCGGTCGTAATCGTGCGGCGTGCCGTGCGAAGTGCCCTTCGATTTCAACGGATCGCCAATCAGGTGATACGGCTTCAAGACGATGTACACGTCGCCCGCGCGATCGGGATGAAACGATCTCTGAACGAGCCGAAGTTGCTCGGCAGGCTCGGTCGCCGAGGCGATCTCCTTCGCGGTATAGGCCTCCTGAACGCCCGGTTGCTTTTTCAACCATTCGGCCAGTTCCTTGGCCACCGTATTGCGATCCAACCCCTTCGCTTCGATCTGTCGTGTGTTCAAATAGACCCAAGGTGCCGGGATCGACTCGATCCAGAGGCCGGCCTTTCCCTTCGATGATTTCGCTTCGTCGGCCAGATCCTCGACCTTTTCATCCGGCCCGACCGGCTTGCCGAATTTCGTGCGCAGAAAGCTTTCGGCACCGGCGACGAGCTTCACGCTGCTGACGCGCGTGGCGTCGGCCGCGGCCGGGATCGTCCGCGCGGCGACTTCCGGCAGCGGGCAAATGCCATGATCGGCCGTGATCGCCATCGAATACCGCCCCGGGCCGACCACGCGATCGAGGTGTGTGAGGAGGTCGGCCACGATCGCGTCCGACCGCAGCGTTACGTCGAGCACCTCCTGCGAGTCGGGCCCGAAGGTGTGGCCGATCAGGTCGTTCGAGGAAAAGCTGACGACGAGCAGGTCCGGTTCGTCGTCCGCCCCCAGGCTCTCCGCGCGGATGCACGCCTTTGCGAAGGCGAGTAACAGTTCATTCCCCATCGGCGAGTTCGCGAGTGCGTCGTAATACTCCTTCTGCAGCTTGTCCTTGCCGCCCGTCATCTTGTGCGGGAAGGTCGTCGTCCGGCCATTCGTCGCGCTTTCCCCCTTCACGTCGTCCGGTCCGCTGTAGGCTTCGTAATCGAGGCCCGGCCGCAGTCGGTTCCAGGTCTTCCCGTACCAGCGTTCGGCGAGACCGGACTTGTTGAACTCCTCCACCCACCTCGGCAGCGCGTCGGTGTAGTAGGTCGAGGTCGTGAATTGTCCGTTGAACCAGTACGCACCGTCCGGCCGTTTCCCGGTCGGCAGGATCGCCGAGCGGTCCTTCAGCGACAAGCCGAAGACCTTGCTTTTCGGGTGTTCACGTTTCAGCACATCGGCCACCGTCTCGGCGAGCATTCGGTCCGGGTTGCCCACCGACTTCGGCTTCCTCGCGGTTTCATCCGGCTTCGGCGCCGTGGATGACGGCGCAGCGGCCGGGAAGACCTTGGGCGACGGCACGAACTCGTAGCGGTCCGAACCCGCACAGTAAACCTGGGCCGCGGCCTTGCGGTCGTACCACTCGTTGTTGATGATGCCGGTCTTGTCGAGAGTCGCGCCGCTGAGGATCGCCGAGTGGCCGGGCCCCGTGCTCGTGCTGGCGTAGGGATAATAGCAGTTGGCGAACCACGCCCCGTCGGTCTGGATCCGTCGGAATCCGTTCGGTCCAAACAACGGCCGCCATCGGTCGACGTAATCGCCCCGCATCTGATCGAAAACAACGACGACGGCCAACCGTACCGGCCGGTTTGCCGCGACGACGGGGGGCGTCGGCCGGGGCCGGGACATGGCGGCGATCGCCGCGAGCGCGGCGAGAAAGGCGAGCAAGGTAACGCGGGGCATGATGCAGGCTCGGCGGGAGGTCGAACGGTGTTAGGTTACACGTTCGACCCCGCGACGGCGCGAAGACCGGACGAAGATTTCCGACTCACGGGAACAGGCCGCGACGCTGTTTCTCGATCGCCACTTTCTTGACGCCCAACCCGAGCGCGGCCATCCGCATCGGTATCCCGCGGTCCTTCGACATCTTGCGCACGCGGTGGAACGCGTCGAGCATCAGCTCGCGCAGCTTCTCGTTGACCTGCGTATGGCTCCACATCAGTTGTTGAATGTCCTGCACCCACTCGAAGTACGATACCGTCACGCCGCCGGCGTTGCAGAGGATGTCCGGGATCACGAAGATGTCGCTACCCGACAGCAGCGCGTCCGCTTCCGGCGTCGTCGGGCCGTTCGCCCCTTCGGCGAGGATGCGGCACTTCAACTTCGCCGCGTTTTCCTTCGTGATCTGTCGTTCCATCGCGGCCGGCACCAGCACCGTGCACGGCGTCGTCAGCAGATCGGCATCGGCGATCGCCTCCGCACCGGGGAAACCGACGACCGATTTCCTCGCGTCGGCGTTCACGTAGCGGATGAGCGCGGCCACATCGATGCCGTTCGTGTTGCGGATCGAACCGTAGCGATCGCCGACCGCGATGACTTTGGTGCCGTGTTTGGCCAGTTCCTCGCACGTAACCGAGCCGACGTTGCCGAACCCCTGCACGACGGCGGTCGCCTCGTGGGGTTCGATTTTCAGTTCGGCCAGCGCCTCGCGGATGCAAAAGACGACGCCGCGACCGGTGGCCTCGCGCCGGCCGATGCAGCCGCCCAACTCCACCGGCTTGCCCGTCACGATTTCCGGGCACGCATAGCCGATCTTCATGCTGTACGTGTCGTAGATCCACGCCATCGTTTGTTCGTCGGTGCCCATGTCCGGCGCCATCACGTCCGTGCGCGGCCCGATGATCGGCAGCACTTCCTCCGTGAAGCGGCGCGTCAGCCGCTCCTTCTCGCCCAGGCTCATCGTGGCCGGATCGCAGGCGATGCCGCCCTTCGCGCCCCCGTACGGCAGGTTCATGATGCCGCACTTCCAGCTCATCCACATGGCCAGCGCGGCCACCTCGCCGATGTCCACGTGGGGCGAATACCGCAAGCCGCCCTTGCTCGCTCCGCTGGTGAGCGAATGCTGCACGCGATAACCGATGAACACTTCCGTCTCGCCGTTGTCCATCTTGATGGGGATGGCGCAAACCAGCGACCGCTTCGGCACCGCCAGCCGCTCGGCGATGTTGGGATCGAGATCGATCAGGCCGGCGACGTCGCGCAGCTGGTCGCACGCCATGCGGTACACGGGACTTTGCTCGAAGAGATTCGGCTCGCTCATCGCGTTCGGCTCCGCCGGGGAAAGGGTGAAACCATCATAGCGGGAAATCAATCGTCGCCGAAGCCGCACGAAAATGGATCCAGGCCACCGGCAGTTGGGGCGGACCGGAATCGGATCGACCATCGATTTCCATCCATCGACCTCGTGCTTTTCTTACATTCGCATTTTGGTTAGGATCGTTGTACCCTACCTGTTGCACCCATGAACGAACCGTCCACAACCGAACACACGCAAGTCCAATCGGACGTGCGATCCGTCTCGTCGCTGTTCGGGTTTCCAGCCTTGCCGGGCTACGAGATCCTGCGCGAGTTGGGGCGGGGCGGCATGGGTGTTGTCTATGAGGCGAGACAACTCACGCTCGACCGCCGCGTTGCGGTCAAACTCATGCAACGGGATGACGGACTTCATCAAGCACGCTTTCTCGCCGAAGGTCAGATCATTGCTGCGATTCGCCATCCGAATGTGGTGGAGGTCTTCGACTTCGGCGAGTCATCCTTCGGACCGTTCATCGCGATGGAACTGCTGACGGGCGGGTCGCTCGGTCTTCGGTTCAAGGACGGCAACAATCTCACGACGCAGGCCGCGGTCGACGTGATCGTCCAAGTGGCCGATGGAGTGGGTGCTGCCCACGCGAACGAGATCGTACACCGCGACTTGAAGCCCGGCAACGTGTTGCTGGACGCCAACGGAGTCCCGAAGGTCACCGACTTCGGTTTGGCAAAGCGGTCCAATTTCGACCTGACGCTGACCCACGAAGCCGCCGGAACGCCCTCCTACATGGCGCCGGAACAGGTGCGGGCGATGAAGTTCGTCGGTCCTCCGGCCGACGTGTGGTCGCTGGGCGTGATGCTGTACGAAGCGTTGACGGGCCGGCGGCCGTTCGTCGCCGAGACCGACATGGCATTGTTGGTCGCCATCCAGAACGACAACCCGCCGACGCTTCGGTCGATCACGCATTCGATCCCGCACGATCTGGAGACGATCTGCCTGAAATGTCTGGAAAAGGAGCCGGAACGGCGATACGCGAACGCGAACGAACTCGCGGCGGACCTGCGCGCGTGGCGCGACGGACGGCCCATTGCGGCCCGCCGCGCCCAACCCGTCGAACGTGTGATCCTCTGGGTCCGACGGAAGCCGACGATCGCCGCCGCTTGGACGCTCGGCGTATTGGTCGCGGTGCTGGGTGTTTCCGTGTTGGCGATTGCGAGCCTTTGGCGCGCCGCCGTCGCCGGCCAGACTATCGCCGAGGAACGCAAGATCGAGGCCGAGGCAGCCAAAGGACTCGCGCAACGCGCGAAAGACGAAATCGCCGAGGAGCGGGAAGCCCTCGCCTACGCGCGGGATGTCTTTCTCGCGCATCTGGAAGTTCGAAATAACGATAGCGCCCGTGCCCGGAATTTTCTGGAGCTCTGTCCGCCCCATCGTCGGGATTGGGAGTGGCATTACGTTCATCGCTTGTGCCATTCCGACAGGGTCACCTACACCGGGCACGCCAAGTGGCTGACGTCCGCAGTCTTCCGACCGGACGGCTTGCGTGTGGCCACATCCGGCGACGACGGCACCTTGCGGACGTGGGACGCGGAGACCGGCCAGACCCTGCAAACGATTCGGGCCCATGCCGAGTCGGTCCGCGCCGTCGAGTACGAGCCCACGGGTCGGACGCTGCTGACCGCCGGATACGACAATCGCCTACGGTTGTGGGATGCGGAAACCGGGATGGCGATCCGACAGTTCGACGGGCACTCTGATTCCGTCAACGCCGTCGCAATCACGGCGGACGGTCGATGGGCCGTGTCCGGTTCCGAAGATGAAACGATCCGGATCTGGAATGTCGCCGATGGCCGGTGCGTGGCCGTTTGGGCGAACCCCGATGGCCCCATCCGCGCGGTCGCGTTCTCACCGGACGGCCAGCGCGTCGTCGCGGCGTCGGACCGCAAGAACGCAAATATTTGGGATCGCGCAAACGGCACGATCGTCGCACGACTGGCCGGCCACACGGGCTACGTCTACGGCGCGGTCTTCCGCGCCGACGGTGCCGTCGTCGCGACGGCCGGTAGCGATGGCACCGCCCGCACTTGGGACGCCCAAACCGGAAAGGAGTTGAAGCGGTTCGTCGGTCACGAAGGCCACGTCCTCGGTATCGCGTTCCACCCCACGCAACCGTGGATCGCCACCGCGGGCAAGGATCGCACCGCACGTCTGTGGGACGTCGAAACCGGCCGACAACTTTCATCTTTCCAAAGCCACACCAAGAGCGTCGTCTCCGTGAGGTTCAATGTCACGGGCGACCGGCTCCTCACCGCCAGCGACGACCTCACGGCCCGGCTCTGGCACGTACCCGATCGCACGGTCCAAAAACTCGTCACCGGCCACATCCAACGGGTCTCCTATGCCGCGTTCCGCCCCGACGGACGGCGATTCGTTACCACGAGCTACGACCACACCGCGCGCGTCTGGAACGCGGAGAACCTCCAACTCGTAACCGTCCTGAAGAATCACGTCGGCCTCGTATCGCATGCGGCCTACAGCCCCGACGGCGCACGCCTGCTGACGGCGAGCGCCGACGGTACCGCCCGACTCTGGGACGATGCCACCGGGCGAGAAATCGCCGTCCTGCGCGGTCACAAGGAGGGAGTGTCCGCCGTTTCGTTCAGTCCCGACGGTTCGCGAATCCTGACGGCGAGTACCGATCAGACCGCAATCGTCTGGGATGCGCTCTCCTTACAGTCGATCCTCACGCTCGTGGGTCATACTTCACGGATCAATACGGCGCTCTATAGCCCGGACGGAAAGACGATCATCACGTCCAGCTTCGACAACACGGCACGGATCTGGGACGCCTCGACGGGAAAGGAATTGTCGCGGATCGACGATCACCACAACAATGTGACGTCGGCAAGTTGGAGCCCGGACGGTCAACGGTTCCTGACGACGAGCTTGGACAATACAGCCCGTATCTGGGATGCCCGAACTTCGAAACCGATTCACGTACTGCGCGGACACACCCAACCCGTCGCCTTCGCGGCGTTCAACCCGACCGGTACGCGCGTGGCCACTGCCAGTTACGATAAATCCGTCCGCATCTGGGATACGACGAACGGAGCCGAAATCCTGGCATTCGATCGACTCGAGGAAAGCGTTTATTCCGTGGTATTCAGCGGCGACGGAGAGAGGCTGATTTCCACGATCGATGACCGCACGGTCAAGATCTGGGATTCCCATCCGTTCAATCGGGGATATCAGAATTCGACCGCGATCAAGTAGCCTCAATCCTTCACGTGCGCGATGACGGCCTGCATCGTCGGGAAGACGTAGGCGGCGGCGCCCACGTGGGTCGCGTCCAGCCAGATCAACTTCTGCCGGCAGGTTCCGCTTGTCCTTGCTGCTGCCGAGTGGATGCGACCGGAAGTCCTGCGCGGTACAATTCCGGCGAGGAGGCAGGTGATGCCGATGCACGACTGGTCGCGGGTAAACGCCGGGTTGTTCCATCACTTCCATCAAGGATGGTGCTGGGAGATCGGCGGCGCGCTGAATCGTGGGCCGTTGCCCGACGGGTACACCGCCCTCGTCGAACAACGAAGTGGCAGCCGGGAAACCGACGTGCTGGCCATCGAGGAGAAGGCGATCGACGACGCGACGGCGGGCGGTGTCGCCCTGCGGGTTCGCCCGCAGACCAAGCACGTGCGGCAATCCGAACGCGACTACTACGCCGACAAGGCCAGCCGCATCGCGATCCGGCACCGACTCGGGCGCGTCGTGGCCTTCATCGAAATCGTCTCGCCCGGCAACAAGCACGACGACGTTTCGCTCCGCAATTTTTGCGAAAAGGTCGTCGAGGCGATCCGATCGCGGATTCATGTCCTGGTGATTGATCCGTTTCCTCCGACCCGACGGGATCCGGCCGGCATCCACAAGGCGATTTGGGACCACTTCGAAGAGGACGATCCGTTCAATTTGACGGGCGATCAGAACCGTGTGCTGGCTTCGTACGAGGCGGATGGCATCAATACAGCGTTCATCGAAACGATCGCGGTCGGCGAGGCACTACCGGCCATGCCGCTGTTCATCGCGCCCGGAGTCCACGTCCCCGTACCGCTCGAAGAGTCTTATTCCCGCGCTTGGAACGCGACGCCGAAATCCGTACGCCGCTTGGTCGAGTGAATTTCCGGCTGCCTCACTCCTTCACGTGCGCGATGACGGCCTGCATCGTCGGGAAGACGTACGCGGCTGCGCCCACGTGGGTCGCGTCCAGCCAGATCAGCTTCGGCTGGCCCGTCGCCTCCCACAACCGCTTCATCGCCACCGGCGGCACCACGTCGTCCCGGCTCGCCGCGATCAAGAGCAATCGCTTGCCCTTCAGCCACTTCGCGTAGGTGATCGGATCCACCGGGTCGATCAACTTCTTCAGCTTCTGGATGTCACCGCCGAGGAACTCGTTGATCGCGCGGAACGGGGCGGCCTTCGGGTGGCGGTAGAAGGCGTCCACGAGGTCCCCGCCGCCGAGGAGCAGGCAGGCGGTCGTCAGGCGCGGTTCGGCCGCGGCGACAAGGCCGCCGACGAAACTGCCGAGACTGGTGCCGACAATACCGAGCTTCTTCACGTCGACTTCGGGGCGCTGGGCGAGCCAGGCGGCGGCGCGGCGGCAGTCCAACACCGTCTGCGTGATCGCCTTCACGGAGTGGTCGATGTCGGTGGAAAGCAGGCGGATCTTTTCCTTGGTCGGCCGGCGTGGTCCGTAGTACGCCATCTGCACGACGAGGGCGGCGACGTCGTGCTGGGCGAGCCACATCGCCTCGCCGCGCGAGACGACCTGCGCGCCGTCGAGGATGTCCAGCACGATCACGGCCGGCACGTTCGTCTTCCCCTTCGGCACGAAGTACTCGCAATGGACCGTGTTGTTCTCGACGTGCGGCGATTCGACCGGCGACGGGAAGCGGAGCTTGTAGATCTCCACTCCGCTGGCGGGCAGATCGTATTTCTTTTCGAGTTCGACGGGGAACGAATGCTTCGCGAGGTGGAAGCGCTCTGGCACGGCCGCGTTGTCGCCGACGGGCACGAATTCGACGGTGGACTTGATAGGTTCGGCGGCGGGGCTGAATCCCGCGAGGCCGAGGATGAGGACAAGGGATCGCACGCGAAGACCTCCGAACGCGGTGCCCTATCGTACCGCGCCGGGGCGGCGGAGAGAAGCGGTTCGACCATGAAAGCCGAACCGCTTCCGATCAACTATTCGACATTCACCTCCCCGCCGGCGATGGTGGCGAGGGCGCGCCAGGGTGCGATGGCGATGGTGTTGGAGACGAAGCGCACGGAGCCGTCGCCGAGAAGGACATTCACGCCGCCGGTGTGGTAGCTGCGGGCGGCGATGAGGGCCTGGCTGTTGCTGGAGTTCTTGCAGTCCCACGCGCCGGTCTGGTTCGGCGTGTAGTGGTGGTTGTAGATGGTGTAGGTCAGGTGGCCGTTGAGCCACTGCCCGGCGCGGTCGGCGGTCCAGGTGCCGGGCGACTGGCAGAGCGAAGGCATGTCGGGGGAACGACTCGAACCGTTGTAGGCTTCGGTGGTGATGGTCGGCAGTCGCAAGACGACCTTTCTCGCGTCCGGGGGCGCGACGCCGGCGGTCGGGATGATGCCGTCGCCGAGGGTCGATTCCGAGAAGGCGGCGGTGTTCGAGAGTCCGTCGATGGCGTCGGCGAACCGGCGCGGCGTGAGTTGGAAGAGTCCGTCGCCGATGTTGAGGTGAACGGTGTGGGTGACGTTGCCGGCGGCGTCGCGGAGGGTGCCGGTGCCGTTGTTCACGAGGTAGTTGGTGCCCTGGCGGACGTCGCCCGGCACTACGCCGTTGGCGGGGTCGCTGGGGCAGACGCCGAAGGGGAGCCGGAAGGAGTGCGCGGTCACGTTCGTGCCAGTGGAGATCGTCGTGGTGTAATCGACGAGCTGCCGCAGGCTGTCCTGTTCGCAATAGGGGAGCAGGCGCGAGAGCGCGGAATGGACGAACGACGACGTGAGTCGGGCCGGCGGCAGTTTCTGCTCGGCCGACTCGAAGTTGTGCATGGCGAGGCCGATCTGTTTAAGATTGTTCTGGCACTTCAATCGGGCCGCCGACTCGCGGACCTTCTGCACGGCCGGCAATAAGAGGCCTATCAGGATGGCGATGATGGCGATGACGACGAGCAATTCGATGAGCGTGAAGCCGCGCGCACGGCGCGGCCCGAAATGCGAGCGCATGGTGGAAATTCCCCGGTGAATGGATGCGACGGGACGTCGGCTACACCGCCGACATCCGAACCGATCGAATTCAAACGGAGAATCGCGGCGGCGGATCGGGGGGAACGGACGGACGAGATTGAACGATTTCAGAGAGGGTTGAGACCACGTCGACGGGAACGGGCGGGAAATCAACGACCGCAATCGCGAGCTGCGGTGTGGCCGGCTCGGCGGCAATCCAACTACCCGACGACTTTCCTTTGCAACTCTTGGCGAACAGCCCGACGACCCAGATCACCTCGGGCTTGGGCTTCGTGCAACAACTCTTCGCGCCCGGCTTCGCACAGCACGATTCGACGGGCGGCAGCCGCAGGGTTTTCGCCGGCTTCGAACAGCAGCAGGTGGCCGAATTTCGGTCGGCGTCGGTTCGGCAGCCGCAGGCGCTGCCCCCGCAACGGGAGCGCTGCGCGGCCGAGGGGACAACTGCGGGGAAGCCGACCAGTGAAACAACTTGGGCGCAGGCAAGCAGGACCGCCACGAGGGATCGGTACGATAGCCAAGAGTGGCGCGGTCGGCCCATCGGATGCGATGCAGGGACAGGGTGTGCGTCCGGGGCATCCTATGGACGGCGAACCCGAATCAAGTAGCCGGTGTTCGGATTCCGCGCCCGGCGGCGAGCGCGACGACGACCGCAATCGTCGTGATCGCGTAGGCGGCGGTCGCGGCACCATAGACGAGCGCGAGGTCTTGCGCCTGCGGGACCAGGAGGCTCGGCACGACGAGCAACAGGCCGATCGCGACGGATGCACCAAGCACGAATCGCCGCGTGCTCAGAGGGAGTTCCGCCGCCGTCGCCGCCCACGCCAGCACGACGAACGGCACGATCAGCGTCGTGGCGTGGTGCTTCCAGGTGCGCTCGCTGAAGAGCAGCATGCCGAGCAGCACGAGGGCGAATTCCGCCATCAGCAAAGGCCCGGCGCGCGGAATGCCGGCCCGGTGCGTCGGCCAGCGGCACAGTGCCACGATCGCGACGGCGAACAGGCCCATCAACCCCTTCACGATCAACTGCGCCTGCCCCGGCGCGAGCGACGCGACGTTGTGGTAGTCGGACGCGACCGGCTTATCGTCCTCGTCGTAGTCGAGGAACGACGGCTCGGCCGTGAGCAGCCGGAACGTCAGACCGGGGATCGACTGGTTCGCGTGCTCGCTCGTCACTTTCCCTTCGACCACGAACGGCTTCACCATGGTGTCGAACCAGGAGCCGAGGAGTTCGACGTTGCGACTCCAGCCGAGTGCGGCGCCGGGGACAACCAGCAGCCAGAGGGCGAGGCCGACGAGCGTGCCGGCGACGGCGCGCCAGGCGCGCTTCCAGACGAAGTAAGGCAGGAAGAGCGCGGGCGTAACTTTGCAAGCGATGGCGAGGGCGAGGACGATGCCGGCGGCGAAGTCGCGGCGCGCCGTGAAGAGCGCGAGCGCGCCGAGGACGAGGAAAGCGATGAAGAGGTTCACGTTTCCGTGCGAGAGGTCGCCGAGGATCGGGTGCATGGCCAAGAGCACGGCCGCGCCCAAGGCCCAACCGGGCGGATTGGCACCGAGGGCACGCACCGCCCAGCGCAGGAACCAGACCGCCATCGCGACCTTCGCGGCGAACCACGCCATGGCGCCGAGGAGCGGGGGGAGGGCGACGAACGGCGCGAGGACAAGCGCCATGATTGGCGGGTTCGGGTAATTGAACGCGGTATAGATGTTCGTGGGGGTCTGGAGGGCGAGGATTTGCGGCCGCCAGCGGAGGAACGCGGTGCGCGTCAACTCGCCGGTTCGGCTCGGTTTCTCGGCCTTAAGGTAGTAGCGGACGGCGGTAGCCGCGAACGCGAGGACGAGCAGGAGGCCGAACGCGCGGCCGATCCGCGGCGGCGCGAAGGGCCGGCGAAGGGTCAGCGAAGGGGTGAGTTGGACTTCGGCCATCGTTCATCCCGCAGGGAGGCCGGAAAGATACCCCGGTTTGCCCCGTCGCCACAAGTCGAAGGCGTTCCGGGGCCGAATCGTCGATTTCCCGGCCGATCCGTGCGGATTTTCGTACCCATTCAATCGGCGGGCAGTCCGCCTTCGTCTCATCCAGTAGGGAACTATGGCCAAGGGCGGGACAGGACGGAACAGTCCGCCGGACCCGCACAACCGGACCCCCGGTCATGCCGGGCGATCCGGTCCGCCCCGGCCCGCGCCCGCGGCAACACCCTCCCCCGTCGAGCGCCTCCTCGTTGAGACGTTCGAACAGATCCGCGATGAACTGGTCAGCACCATCGCCTACGTCATCGGCCACCGCGACGACGCGATGGACGTGGCGCAGGAAGCGTTCGTGAAGTGCTGGCGGGCGAAGGAGTCGATCCCGGACGTGCAGAACCTGCGGGCCTGGATCTTCCGCGTGGCCCTGAACGCCGCGCGGGACCACCAGCGCAGCGGCTGGATGAAACGCGCCAAGCCGTTGATCGCGGAGGAAGTCTTGCTGCCGGCGCGCGACGTCTCGGCGACGGAGCGGATCGTGGAAAACGAGAACGTGGCGCGGCTTCGCGCGGCCATTCTCGACCTGCGGGACGAAGAACGCGAGATTTTTCTCTTGCGTCAGAACGGGGATCTGACCTACGAACAGATCGCGGAGTTGCGCGACATCCCCGTGGGCACCGTCAAAACGCAGATGCGGACGGCGCTCATCAAATTGCGGAAAGTCTTGAACCCCGACGCCGACGGACCGGCGGGCGACATCTGAGGACGACGGACGATATGGACCCGGCCTGCGATCGCTGCCGCGAGCAACTACTCGACCTCCTCTACGGGTTGCTCGACCCGGCCGAGGAATCGGCGGCGCTCGCGCATGTCACGTCGTGCCCGGCCTGCATGCGGGCGAAGGCGGACGCCGCCGCGTTGCAGGGTCTGATCGCCTCGGCCGCCAAAGCGCCGTTCCCCGAAGTGAACTTCGAAATCCCGGTCGAAGCCGAACCGGCAAAACCGGTCGCGCCGGCGCGGCGGGTGCCCGTGTGGGCCGTCGCCGCCGGGCTGCTCGTCGCGTCCCTGGCGATGCTCGCGCCGGCGATCCGCGACTATGCGAATCATCGCGAACACTCTACCAGCGTCGCACAGGCTCGCCACAAGCTGACGGAACTCGATGCCGCCGACGCCGCCCGCGTCGCACGGCAGGTCGAACTCATCGCCAAGCTCGACAAGGACCTCCTCGATGCGCGGGAGTCCCACAAGCAGCGCATCAAGACCTGGGTGAACGCCGAGGTCGCTGCCGCGGCGCAGCCTTTCAAGTTAGAAGTCTCCGGCCCCGTCGCCGCCATCCCCGGCGCGCCGAACGAATACGCGGTCGCCACCTCGTCCGCCGGTAAGCCGCTCGCGACGACGATCGCCGCCACCGTCCGCGACGGCCGCGGCACGGTCTTCCACACCGAAACGCTCAAGCCGGGCGAGTCGATGATCCGCTTGCCCGCGAGTCTGTGGGCGAAGTTCCCGGCCGGTGCGGACGATCTCATGCTCGCCGTGACCGCGACCGACGCCAGCGGTGCCAAGGCCGAACTCGCCGAACCGATCCAACTGCTCGCCCCGGTGCTGTCCACGCTGGTCGTCACCGACAAGCCGCTCTACCGGCCCGGCGAGCGCGTCTTCTTCCGCAGCCTCACGCTCAACCGCACGAGCCTGCAACCGCCGGCGCGCGACCTCACCATCCGCTTCGAGCTTCGCAAGCCCGATGGCGCCGTACTTGAAGGCTCCGTCGTCACCGGCACCACGCAACCGGTCGTCAACCGCGACGGCCTCGACATGCCCGTCGTCGGCCCCGACGGCCAGCCCGTTCGCGGCATCGCCTGCGGTGTCCTCGGTCTGCCCGAAACGATCCCCGGCGGCGAGTACACCCTCCTCGCCTTCGAACTGCCTCCCGGCTGGGCCAGCCCCGAACCGCCCAAAGGTTCCACACCCATCGGCACGCGCCGAATCACCGTCGCCAAGTATCGACCCGAAGTGCTCACCAAGACTCTCGAATTCGACGCCCGCACCTACGGCCCCGGCGACATGGTGAAGGCCAAGCTCACGGTCAAGAACCAGAATCGTCCGCTCGCGAACATCGGCATCCTCGTCGCCGCCGTCCACGGCAACAACGTCCGGATTCCTGTGAAACAGCCCGGCCAACTGAAGGCCGATGGCACCGCCGAAATCGCCTTCACCCTGCCGAACCTGCCGGACCTCAAGAACCCGACGCTGACCGCGACGATCCTCGACGAAAACAACGAAACCATCGTCCGCCGCGTCCCGCTCGCGTCGAAGTCGCTCTCGCTGGAATTCTTCCCCGAAGGCGGCGACCTGATTGAGGGTCTGCCGAACCGCGTCTATCTCCGCGCGACAACCGCGACCGGCGCGCCCGCCGACATCGCCGGGTATCTCACCGATGGAACAAAGACCGTCTGCGAGGTGAAGACACAGACCGACGCCGAGCATCCCGGTGCCAACCAGGGCCTCGGGCTGTTCACATTCACCCCGGAGCCGGGGAAGCGCTATGCTGTGAAGCTGCATCGCCCGATCGGCACTGTTGAACCGAAACTCATCGCGAAGGAACTCGCATCGCTCGGCACCGGCTACGCCCTGCCGAAGGCCGAGGCGAACGGCGTCGTCCTGTCCATCCCGAATGGCGTCGTGGATGCGAACCAAACGCTCAAGGGAAGCGTTGCGGCCCCTTCGAAGCGGAATCTGATCGTCGGCGTTTACACGCGCGGCCTCGTCGTCGGCCATGCCCGGCTCACGGTCGAACCCGGCAAGACCGCCGAGTTCGCCATCGCTCCGCCGGCGGTCGCCATCGGCGGCGTCACGCGCGTCACGGTGTTCGAGGAGCCGCCCGCCGGCGAAGGCCGCGCCGACCTCGTGCCGCTCGCCGAACGGCTCGTCTTCCGCCGCCCCGCCCAGACCCTGAAACTCGCCTACAGCGCCGACAAGGCTCGCTACGCCCCCGGCGACCGGGTCTCGCTCACCGTGAGCGCGACGGACGAGAAAGACCGGCCGACCGCCGCCGTCGTCATGGCCGCCGTCGTCAACCAGAGCGTGCTCGCGATGGCGGACGACAAGGCCGAGCGCCTGCTGCCCACGCACTTTCTACTCTCCGGCGAACTGCAGAACCCGGAGCAACTCGAACACGCCGACTTCGTCCTCACGAACCATCCGAAGGCCGCCGAGACGCTCGACTTGATCCTCGGCACGCAGGGCTGGCGGCGCTTCGCGGAGGTGAATGGCGAGTTCCGCTCGTCCACCGTGAGCGACGCGCAGAAGCAGCGATTCTGGATCGCCAACGGCCGGCTGGACGCCATGACCGAATCGGCCCGACCCGAGCGCGTCACCACGAACCAACTGACCGCGACCAGCGCGATCGACGCGAAGATCGAACAATTGGAAGGCGCGAAACGGACCGCCGAACGAGAGCGCGACCGCAAGTCGGCAGAGTGGGCGAAGGTGAACGACGAATTGCGGCGATCCACCGGCGCGGAAGCCGAGACGCTGCGCCAAGCCACATTCAATGGCGTTGTGGCGTTATTTGGCTTTGTCCTACTCGTCACGATCGTACTGGTCGTTCGGTGCCTACGGGCGAGTCGGTTGAAGGCGGCGCTGCTCGTCCTCGCGGGGTCGGCGTTGGCCCATTTCGCGATCGGTTACGCGATCAAAGAACAATTCAAAATGTCCGCCGATCTGGCGGAGGTTCTGGAACCCACGACCGACTCGCGCGAGCAAGAACGTCCGCAACCCGGCCCAGATCTCCGCGATAAAGTGGAGAACGTACCGGAGCCTCGCAAAGCCGTCGCCGAGGCTCCGCCACGGTCGGACATCGGACCCGCCACGCCGGCGCGACCCGTGCCGCCGACGAAGTCGAAACTCCTCACGGACCGCGCCGACCGCGCGGTCCGCGCCGTTGCGGACTCGACCCCGAACGGCGCCGAGATGGCCGCCATCGACCGCGTCAAGAAATCGCTCGCCCGCCACGCCCCGTTCATCGTCCGCGAATACGCCCACCTGCCCCTCCGACCCGACCCGCTCGACGCCACGCGCCGGGACTTCACCGAAACCGTCCTCTGGCACCCCGTCCTCGTCCTGCCCGGCGACGGACGCGGCCGGATCGATTTCCACGTCTCGGACGCCACGAACGCCTACCGCGTCCTGCTCGCCGGCCACACGCTCGACGGCCGGCTCGGAGCCACGACCGACTTCATCGAAGTCCGCAAACCGCTCGAAATCGACGTCAACCTGCCGCCGGAACTCAGCCTCTCCGACAAGCCATTGCTCCCGCTCGTCGGGACCAACAACACCAGTCGCAGCTACGAGGCGCCGGCGGATTACTGGTCCGATTTTCTGGTCTCCGACGTGACGACCCGTACCTTCCGGCTCGGCCCGAACCGAAGCCAGCGGCGATTCGTGCCCGCGCAACCGCTCGCCGTCGGACCGGCGCGCGTCCGCGTGAGCGCGGCCGGCGGCGGCCATACCGACGCCGTCGAACGCGTCGTGTCCATCGTCCCCGATGGCTTTCCGCTCGCCGGCACTGCCAACCTCGAACTCGCCGGCACCGCGAAGACGACCCTCGACATTCCCCCCAATCTCGTCCCGCGCTCGCTCGCGGTGCGGCTCCAGGTCTTCACGAATTCCCTCGCCGACATTCAGTCCGGCCTCGACGGCATCCTCCGCGAACCCCACGGTTGCTTCGAGCAGACCTCGTCCGCGAACTACCCGAACGTGCTCGCCCTTGAGTACCTGAAGGACGCCAACCGCTGGAACGCCGACGCTGCCAAGCAAGCCCGCGGACTACTGGAGCGTGGTCTCGAACGACTCGTGAGTTTCGAAGTGCAGCCGCCCACCGGATCCCGCGCGGGCTTCGAGTGGTTCGGCCATCATCCCGCCCACGAATGCCTCACCGCTTACGGCCTCGTCCAACTCGTCGACATGGCCCGGCTTGTGCCCGTCGACCCCGCGCTGGTCGCACGCACCAAGGCCTTCCTGCTGAGTCGCCGCGACGGTGCCGGCGGCTTCACGCGCAAGAAAGACGCACACTCCTTCGGCGCAGTGCCGGACAGCGTGGCGAACGCCTACATCCTGTGGGCGTTGAAGTCGGCCGACCCGATTCTGGACCTTGCCAACGAAGCCAAAGCCATCGCCACGGAGGCGCTCGCGTCCGGCGACCCATACCGCCTCGCACTCGCCGCCAATGTCCAACCCACGCCGGACCTCGTGAAGGCGCTCGTTGCGAAGCAGGCACCCGATGGCTCCTTCCCCGGTGCCGAGACGAGCATCACTCGCTCCCGCGGCCGCGACCTCATCGTCGAAACGACCGGCCTCGCCGCGCTCGCCCTGATGGCCGCAAAGGAGTCCGCTCCCGCCGGCGCGCTCGCGAACGCCATCGCGTTTCTCGTCAAGGCCCGCGACCCCCACGGCGCGTTCGGCGGCACGCAGGCCACCGTACTTGCCCTGAAGGCGATCGTCGCCCACAACCGCGTCCACCGCCGCCCGCCCGAGACCGGCGAAATCGTTGTCCGCGTCGACGGCAAGGAAACGGCCCGACTTCCGTTCGACAACGCCGACCTGCGGCCGACCATCTTCGAATTCAACGATCTTCAAACGCTGTTCCCGACCGGCCGGCACGAAATCGTCCTTGAGACGACCGCGAAGCAAACCTATCCCATTGCACTGTCGTGGAGCGCCCACTCCACCAAGCCCGCATCGGCCGCCGACGCGCCCCTCTCCCTGAGCACAAAGCTCTCGGACGCGAGCCTGACCGAAGGCCGAACGACGCGATTGACGGTGAAACTCTCGAATCGCGAAGACCGCGACACCGGCATGGCCGTGGCGGTGATCGGCATCCCGGCGGGACTCAAGCTTCCCACCGATTTCGGCCAGCTCAAGGCGCTCACCGCCAATCCTCAACAGGGCGAGCCTGTCCTGAGTCATTGGGAAGTCCGCGGCCGGGAACTCGTCCTCTACTGGCGCGGCCTCGGCCCGAAGCAGACGGTCGAACTCACGCTCGACCTGATCGCCGAAACCCCCGGCGAATACCGCGGCCCCGCCAGCCGGGCGTACTTGTACTACGGTTCCGAGTCGAAACTCTGGATCGATCCGCTCGTCGTTCGCATCCACCCGCGCGACTGATCCGCTCGCCGTCCGCGCGCCCGCCGCTTATACTGCCACTCCACCGTGTCCCCTTTTTCGGGATCCCAGCATGCGCCGCGCTCTCCTCCTGCTTCCGCTCCTTGCGGGGCTATGTTTCGCGCCTGTCTCCGATGGCCAGGATAAGAAGAAAAAGCCCGCACCGCCGAAGAACGCGAAGCCGTCCTTCGCCGCCGATCCCGCGGCGTTCAAGGTCGCGAAGGGGTTCAAGGTCGAATTGCTCTATAGCGTGCCGAAGCCGCAGGAGGGTTCGTGGGTGAACCTCTGCGTCGATCCGAAGGGCCGGCTGATCACGAGCGATCAGGGCGGGTTCCTCTACCGGATCACGGTGCCGCCGATCGGAACGAGCGAAGGGACCAAGGTCGAGCGCATCCCCGCCGACATCGGCGGCGCGCAGGGGCTGCTCTGGGCGTTCGACGCGCTCTACGTGATGCCGAACGTCCGCAAGACAATGCCCGGCGGCACGAAGATCGTGCCCGGCCTCTATCGCGTTACCTCCAGCAAGAACGACGACCAGCTCGACAAGGTCGAGGAACTGCTGACCTTCGAGGGCGCCGGCGGCGAGCACGGCACGCACGCCATCCTGCCGCACCCGGACGGCAAGCGCCTCACGCTCGTCTGCGGCAACCAGACGAAACTGCCGAAATACGACACGACGAAGGTGCCGCCCGTTTGGGGTGAAGACCACCTGCTGCCGCGCATGCCCGACGGCCGCGGCTTCATGGCCGGCGTCATGGGGCCCGGCGGTTTCATCCTCAACGTCGACAAGAACGGCAAGAACTCCGAACTCTTCAGCGTCGGCTTCCGCAACCAGTTCGACGCCGGCTACAACCACGACGGCGAACTCTTCACCTACGACGCCGACATGGAATGGGACATGAACACGCCGTGGTACCGCCCCACGCGCGTCTGCCACGTCACGAGCGGCAGCGAGTTCGGCTGGCGCAACGGCGCGGGCAAGTACCCCGCCTACTACCCGGACAATCTTCCCGGCATCGTGAACATCGGCCCCGGTTCGCCGACCGGCACCTGCTTCGGCTACGGGGCGAAGTTCCCGGCCAAGTTCCAGGACGCGTTTTTCATCTGCGACTGGAGCTACGGCAAGCTGTACGCCGTTCACATGAAGCCGAAAGGCTCGACCTACGAAGCCGTCGCCGAGGAGTTCGTCACGGGTACGCCACTGCCGCTGACGGACGTGGTGATCAACCCGACGGACGGCGCGATGTACTTCGCCGTCGGCGGCCGCGGCGTGCAGAGCGGGCTGTACCGCGTGACGTACGTTGGAAAGGAAGAACCAAAATTAGAATTGAAGCCTGGGGAACGTACATTGCTTGGCGGGTCCTCAGGCATGCCTCTCAGTCAAAAGCTAAAGGCAGTCGAGAAATACCACACAGAAAAAGCAGGCGAGAAAGAGATTACCGGACTTGTTGGCATCCTAGATTCGAGGACAGTTGTCGATCGTTCCATTCGATTTGCTGCACGTGTGGCGTTGGAACATCAGCCTGTGGCCCTTTGGGCGAACGAAGTTCTCTCGGCTACTGACCCCATCGCTGGGATTCATGGCATGCTCGCACTCGCCCGAGTCTCGGCCCCGTGCCCGCAGCACGCGAAGCCGGACAGCCCGAAGCCCGATCCCGAGCTGCGCGGCAAGATTCTCGCGGCGCTCGGCCGCATCGATTTCGCGAAGCTGACCGACGAGCAGAAGCTCGACATGATCCGCGTCTACCATGTCCTCTTCAACCGCTTCGGTCCGCCGACCGAGGAGGAGAAGAAGGCCTGGTTCGCGAAGTTCGAGCCGGCGTTCCCCACGAAGAACCGCTACGTCGACGGCGAACTGTTCCAGGTCTTCGTCTACCTCGCGCACCCGATGGCGGCCGAGTGGGGCCTGAAGCTGATCGCGAACGCGCCGACGCAGGAAGAGCAGATGGAATACGCCCGTGCCCTGCGCGTGCTGAAGACCGGCTGGACGCCCGAACTGCGGAAGGGTTACGCCGAGTGGCTGGTGCGTGCGAATAACTTCCGCGGCGGGAACAGCCTGTCGGGCTTCCTGCGGATCATGCGCGAGGACTTCGAGAAGACGCTGCAGCCCGGCGAGCGGGACGCGATCGCGAAACTGCTGGATGAATCGAAGGCCGGCCCGCAGGGTCCGCCGGTCGGCCCGGCCCGCGCCGTCGTGAAGAAGTGGACGCTCGACGAACTGGCTCCCAAACTCGAAGCCGCCATCAAGGCTGGCGGACGCGACTTCGACCGCGGCCGCAAGATGTTCAGCGAGGCCCGCTGCTTCGGCTGCCACCGCTACGACAACGACGGTTCCGCATTCGGCCCCGACCTCTCGGGCGTCTCCGGCCGCTTCGGACCGAAGGACCTCCTCGAATCGATTCTCGATCCGAGCAAGGAAGTCAGCGACCAGTACGCCGCCACGATCTTCGAACTGGAGGACGGCACGACGGTGACCGGCCGGATCGTGAACCTGAACGGCGACAACTACAACGTCAACACCGACATGCTGAACCCGAACGATCTCAAGCCGATCAACCGGAACAACATCGCATCCATGAAGCCCTCGAAAACTTCGATGATGCCGAACGGCCTCATGGACGTGTTGAAGGAAGAAGAGGCCCTCGACCTGATGGCATACCTTCTTTCTCGCGGGGATCGCAACCACGCGATGTTCAAGAAGTGACCGGGGCCGAAGTGTGGGGCACTCGCGGGGCGAGTGCCCGAATCTTCATTCACTTCAGATAGACGAACTCGTTCGAATTCAACACGGCCCGGCAAGCGTCTGCGAGGGCGGTACGAGCAGCCGCGTCGGCTGGCATCCGCGACATCGCGTCAACCGTTTGGACCTTCAAGAACTCTGCAAGCGTCGCATGTTCCGCCGGTGTCGGCGTACGGCCGATCGCGCGGCGATAAAGGGAATTCAGCCACGCAGCCTCGTCCTTCGAATCGGCCATTAGTGCCGTCGCCAGCGCGAGGCTGCGGTCGCGCGCGAAGGGGCCGTTCATGAGGATGAGCGCCTGCGGGGCGAAGGTGCTGACGTTGCGACCCGTGCAGGGCGTCAGCGTGTCGGGCTGGTCGAACGCTTCGAACAAGGGCAGGCGGACATTGCGCTTGGCGAACAGGTAGATCGAGCGTCGGACGTGCTGCTTCGGGTCCTTGGTGACGGTCCAAAGCCCGTCAGGCTCCCCTTCCGTGAAGATGAGGTCGTACACCTCGGGTTCGAGCGGCACGCGGACGCCGGGGCCGCCGACGGCGCGATTGAGTTCCCCGCTGGCGGCGAGCATCGCATCACGGATCGCCTCGGCTTCGAGGCGCTTGCGGTTCTGTTTTCCAAGCAGACGGTTATCGGGATCGGCCGCGTTCGGTTTCCCATCGGACGATTGCCGATACGTCTTCGACATGACGATCAGTTTGTGGATGCGTTTGAGCTTCCATTCGTTTTGCATGAGGTCGACGGCAAGCCAATCGAGAAGTTCCGGGTGTGTGGGCTTCTCGCCGGTGAGGCCGAAGTCGGCGACGGTGCGGACGATGCCCCGGCCGAAATAGTGGTGCCAGAGTCGGTTGACGATCACGCGGGCGGTGAGTGGCTGGTCGTTCGAGGTGAGCCAGTCGGCGAACTCGATACGGGACTTTGGTTCGTAGCTCTCCGGCGCGAGGACGCGGGGGACGTTCATCGTCACGACGGAACCTTGCTTTGCCCAATCGCCGCGGGGGCGGATGTAGGTGATCGGCCGCTTCGGTTCGTCGGCGATCGACCATGTCGCGGGAGGAAGTGTCGGCGCGTCCGCTTCGATCGCGAATTGTTGCTGGCGCAGGGCGTCCCGTTTCGCCTTCTCGGCCGGAGGCATCGCGTTCAGCACGTCGTCCCACGACACCTTGATGACGGGCTGGATGTCCTTCACGAGCTTCTGCTGCTCGGGAGTCCGTTTCTTCGAGTCGGTGTCCAGCGCTTCGCGGTATTTCGGTGCAAGTGCGGCCCGCTTCGCGGCAGTCACCTTGGCCCGCACCGGTGCGTCGATCGCCTCGATCTGCTTCTTGATCGGGGCGAGGCGCCGGGCGATTTCGGCTTTCGCCTTGTCGTACGCGGCCTTCTCCTCGTTCGTGGCCAGGCTCACTTCCGTATATTTCGCGGCGGCGAAGAACGCCTGCACACGGTAGTAGTCGGCCGTCGAGATCGGATCGGTCTTGTGGTTGTGGCAGCGGGCGCAGCCGAGCGTGATGCCGAGCACGGCCGAACCGATGCCGTTGACCATCTCCGTGAGATATTCCTGGCGGATCATTTCCTTGTCGAGGTTGCCGCTGACCATGTGCGACGGCCCGCAGCGGTGCATGCCGGTGGCGATCAAGAGTTCGGCCACCGTTCGCGGATCCTTGCCGGCGGCGAGTTCATCCCCGGCGATCTGTTCGCGGAGGAAGGTCTTGTACGGCTTGTCGTCGTTGAAGCTCTTCACGACATAGTCGCGGTAGCGCCAGGCGTGGGGGCGGTCGGCATCCAGTTCGTAGCCGTTGGATTCGGCAAAGCGGACGGCATCCAGCCAGTGCTGCGCCCAGCGCTCGCCGAAGTGCGGGCTGGCCAGCAGACGATCGACGACCTTCTCGTAGGCGTTCGCGGAGGTGTCCTGGACGAAGGCGTTGATCTCGGCGATGGTCGGCGGCAGGCCGGTGAGGTCGAAGGAGACGCGCCGGATCAGCGTGAGCTTGTCCGCCTCGGGCGAAAGGTCCAGTTTCTTCTCGGCGAGTTTCCCGCGGATGAAACCGTCGATCGTGGAATGCTTGTCGGACCGGACCGGCTTCACGTACGACCAGTGGGCGCGATCCTCCGCGGTGATGGCCGGTTCGCGCGGCTTCTCGTCGGCTCGAACGGCGATCGCAAACAACAAGAGTACGGACAGGCTGCGCATGGAGGAGTTCCGGCGGCGGGATAGCTACACGATAATCCGGCTCCCGCCAGACCGCAAGCGCGGCCGGGGTGACCGGTCACTTCATGTCGCAGTAGTCGATGAGCTGCGCCAGTTCGGTGCGCAGATCCTTGCGGTGGACGATCCGGTCGACGAATCCGTGTTTGAGGAGGAATTCGCTCGTCTGGAAGCCGTCGGGCAGTTCGATGCGAATGGTGTTCTTGATGGTGCGGGCACCGGCGAAACCGATCATGGCCTTCGGTTCGGCTAGCGTGATGTCGCCCTGGAAGGCCCAACTCGCGGCGACGCCGCCCATTGTCGGGTTTGTGAGCACGCAGATGTAGAGGCCGCCGGCGGAGTCGTAGCGGGCGAGCGCGGCGGACACCTTCGCCATTTGCATGAGGGAGAGGATCCCTTCCTGCATGCGGGCACCGCCGCCGGAGCCGGAAACGAAGATGAGCGGCACGCGAAGTTCGGTGGCGCGCTCGGCGGCGCGGGCGAGCTTTTCGCCGACGACGCTACCCATGCTGCCGGCCATGAAGGCGAAGTCGGTGATGCCGATGACGACGCCGCGGCCCCGGATGAATCCTTGCCCTGTCACAGACGCATCGTTGAGACCTGTCTTCTTCTGCTGGTCGACAATCCGCTTGGAGTAGGGAACATTGTCCACGAAGCCGAGCGCGTCCACCGGCTTCAGGTCGGTGTCCCACTCCTCGAACGTGTTCTCGTCCAGCAACTGCGCGATCCGATCGGCCGCCGACGTGGTGAAGTGGTGCTGGCACTGATCGCACACGTTCAGGTTCCGCTCGACATCTTTTTTGAAGAGCATGGCCTTGCAGGAAGGGCACTTGATCCAAAGCCCTTCGGGAACGCCGCGTTTGAGCGAGTCGTTGGCGGACATGAACCCCAGGCCACCGTGTGGCACCATAACTCGCGGCAGGAAGCCGCAATTGACCGTGACGGCGAAATTGTACTATTTTCGTCCGATTCCGCCATCGGATCGGATGGGAAAGCCACAGCGAGAAACGAACATGCATCTGTTGAAATCGCTGGTGCCCTACCGGCTCCGCAATGCGTACCGTCGGATTCGACCATTGCCGGGCCCGGATCTGATCGGAGCTTGGCAATCGTATTGCCAAAAATGGTGTCTGGGTTATTGCGAGGTCACTCCGGACCGGTTTCACATCAGCGGATGGCTTGCAATCGAGGCGAACCGGCGGCCGCACGTCGGATTTCGTGTCAATGGGCGGATCCCGGAGGAAACGGTCTTCCCGTATCCCCAACCGGAAGTGGCCGCGAAATTGCCCTTCGCTCCCGGCGCCCGCGAGAGCGGATTCACGCTGACCGGTTCCCAAACCCTTTCGGGCGACATCGTCGTCGAAGCCTTCGATCGTCGTACCGGCGCCCCGTTGGGGGACGACTATCGGCCCCTGGAATTTCCCGCTGTCGAGCGTTGGGGCCCCATGCCGGACCCCCAACGGACCGTACGCGTGGTCGGTTCGGCCGCGGAGTTCAACTTCCGCTACGGCGGCTGGATGAGTTTTCGATCGCTGTCCGCTGCCGTGGAAAATTCAACGGGGCAGTCCATCGAGGCTTTTCCGCGCGTTCTGGATTGGGGGTGCGGCTGCGGGCGCGTCGCACGCCACTTCCTGAATGTCTCCGGATTATCGGTAACCGGAGCGGATGTCGATGCGGACAACATCGCGTGGTGTCGGCGGAATCTGCCGAACGGGACATGGTCGGAACTATCCCTCAGGCCGCCTTCGGCGTTCGCCACCGCGAGTTTCGACCTCTTGTACGGTATCTCGGTGTTGACGCATCTGCGCGAGGATGACCAGTTCCGTTGGTTGGACGAGCTTCATCGTATCCTGCGACCCGGTGGACTGGCGTTACTGACTTTCCACGGCGAGGCCAGTTTGCCGTGGTCCGGGATCACGGGGGAGCGGTACGCGGTGCTGCGTCGGCACGGGTTCTGCGACCAACCGAACGGACTCTATGACGCGGCCCTCGCCGAAGCCGATTACTACCGCGACACCTTTCACACGGAGGAATACATCCGGCGGGAATGGGGCCGACGATTCGAAATTCTCGCGATTCGCCACTGCGCGATCGGCAATCAGGACCTGGCCGTGCTGCGAAAGGCGTGAAATGAAACCGGCCGGGGCATTCGCCCCGGCCGGCCGCAGAATCGGGTCGTTTACTTTTTCACTTCGTACTCGGCGTCGACGACATCATCGCCGGCTTTCTTCTCCGGCTCGCCGCTTGGTGTCGCCGCGCCGGTGCCGGCGGCCTTGTACAGGTGCTGCGCCATGGCCTGCGCCACCGTATCCAGTTCCGCCACGGCCGACTTCAGCGCCGCGAGGTCGGTGCCGTCCTTCAGGCCCTTCACCTTCTCGATCGCTTTCTCGATCGGCGCCTTGTCGGCCGCGGTGATCTTGTCGCCGCTGTCCTTGAAGAGCTTCTCGAGTTGGAAGACCTTGTTGTCCGCCTCGTTGCGGGCATCCGCCAGTTCGCGCTTGGCCTTGTCCTCTTCGGCGTGCGCCTCGGCGTCGCGGCGCATCCGCTCCACTTCGTCCTTGTCGATGCCGCTGGAGTTCGTGATGCGGATCTGGTTTTCCTTGCCCGTGCCGAGGTCCTTGGCGGACACGTTCAGGATGCCGTTGGCGTCGATGTCGAATTTCACCTGAATCTGCGGGGTGCCGCGGGGTGCCGGCGGAATGCCGTCCAGGTGGAACTCACCGATCTTTTTGTTGTCGCGGCTCATCGGCCGTTCGCCCTGATACACCTCGATGAGCACCGAAGGCTGGTTGTCGGACGCCGTGCTGTAAACCTTCTCGATGGTCTTCGGGATGGTCGTGTTCTTGGGGATGAGCACGTCGAGGATGCCGCCGAGGGTCTCGAGGCCGAGCGAAAGCGGGGTCACGTCGAGGAGGAGCAGATCGGACTTCGCCCCGAGCAGGAGTTGCGAGCCGAGGATCGCCGCACCGATGGCGACGACTTCGTCGGGGTTCACGCCCTTGTGGCCTTCCTTGCCGAAGATCTCCTTCACCAACTGCTGCACGCGGGGCATCCGGGTCATGCCGCCGACCATGACGATCTCGCCAATATCCGACGGCTTCTTGCCGGCGTCCTGCAGGGCCTGCAGGACGGGCTTCTTGCAGCGCTCGATGAGGTGCTCCACCATCCGCTCGAACTGGTTGCGCGTGATGGTCAGCATTAGGTGTTTCGGTCCGCTCGCGTCGGCCGTGATGAACGGCAGGTTCACGTCGGTGCTGGTCTGCTGCGAGAGATCCTTTTTGGCGCGTTCGGCCGCCTCCTTCAACCGCTGGAGGGCCATCTGGTCCTTGCGAAGATCGATGCCGTGTTCCTTCTTGAATTCGCCGGCGATGAAGTCGATGAGGACTTCGTCGAAATCGTCGCCGCCGAGGTGGGTGTCGCCGTTCGTGGACTTCACATCGAAGACGCCGTCTTCACCGACTTCGAGAACGGAGACGTCGAAGGTACCGCCGCCGAGGTCGAAGACCGCGATGGTCTGGTCCTTCTTCTTGTCCATGGCGTACGCCAACGAGGCCGCGGTCGGCTCGTTGATGATGCGCATCCGCTGCTTGTCCTTTTTGCCGGTCTTCGGGTTGTCGACGTCCCACTCGGTGTCGAAGCCGGCGACGGCGGCCGCGTCGATGGTCGCCTGGCGCTGGCTGTCGTTGAAGTACGCCGGAACGGTGATGACCGCCTTGCGCACGGTGTGGCCGAGGTAGGCTTCGGCGGCCTCCTTGAGCTTGCGGAGGATCATGGCGGAGATTTCCGGCGGCGTGTAGGCCTTGCCGTCGATGTCCACCTTCACGAGGTCGTCTTTTCCGCCGGTGATCTTGTAGGGGACGAGCTTCTCTTCGCTCTCGACTTCGTAGTGCCGGCGGCCCATGAAGCGCTTGATCGAGTAGATGGTGCGCGCGGGGTTGGTGATCGCCTGCCGCTTGGCCGGGTCGCCGACGAGGCGGTTGCCGTCCTTCGCGAAGGCGACGATGCTGGGCGTGATCCGGTTGCCTTCCTGGTTGGCAATGACTTTGACTTCGTTGCCTTCCATGACCGCGACCACGGAGTTGGTCGTGCCGAGGTCGATCCCGATGATTTTCTCTTCCGCCATGGTTCCGATCTCCAAGGGTGTACTGGGTGTTTATGGTACTCGCGAGCGATCGTGAGGGCGATGCTCGCGGGGTCGCTTGACAATCAGGTGTTGTGGAATGTGCAGAAATCAGCAAGCCCGATGCCGAAAAAATACTTTTAACATAAATCGTTATTTTCATTGCTCTTACGGATAATACATCGGCTTCGTGTCCAAAGCCGACTGTCAGATTGGCACGTCGTGGAGACCACCGTCGGGCCGATGCATCCATCGACGGCCCCCATCCCGATCGTTCGCCCGAAGAACCCGACCCGAAACGGGTTGCAAAAAACCGACTATCCGGACGGGTGCGTTGACTCTCCCCAGCTGGCCCGATACATTGGGCACAAATTTCCCTCCTTTCCCGCCTTCACACCGCCATCATGTCGAAAAAAAATGAGACTGGTTCCTCGGACAAGGTCAATGCGGACCTGAAGGCATTGCGCGCCAAGATCGACAAGCTCGACCTTGATATCCTCGACCTTGCCAACAAGCGTGCCGCCATCGCCGCTCAGATCGGGAAAGTGAAGTCCGCGCAAGGGGGCGAGGTCTTCTCGGCGGCCCGTGAAGAGGAAGTGATCCAGAACATTCTGGCCGCGAACAAGGGACCGTTAACGGAAGTTACACTCAAGGCGGTCTTCCGCGAACTGATGAGCGCCGCCCGCGCACTCCAGCGCAACCAGCGGGTCGCCTTCCTCGGGCCCGAGTACAGCTACAGCCACATCGCCGCGCTCGAACGCTTCGGCGAGACGGCTGAATACATGCGCGTCGGATCCATCGCCGCCGTCTTCGAAGAAGTGAACCGCAAGCACGTCGATCTCGGCGTGGTGCCACTGGAGAACTCCACTGACGGCCGCATCGCCGACACGCTCGACATGTTCATCCGCCTGCCGAACATCAAGATCTGCTCCGAGATCCGGCTGCTCGTCCACCACAACCTGCTTGCCAACTGCGAGCAGACGGCGATCCAGCACATCTACAGCAAGGCGCAGGCACTTTCGCAGTGCCGGAACTGGCTGAGCAAGAACATGCCCCACGCCAGCCTCCACGAGGTGGCGAGCACCGCCGACGCCGCCCGACTGGCGACGAGTTCCCCGAACGCCGCCGCCGTCGCCAGCCGGCAGGCGGCCGTGCGCTACGGCATACGCGTCCTCTTCGCCAACATCGAGGACTACGCCAATAACGAGACTCGCTTCGCCGTCATCAGCAACAGCGACAGCGCGAAGACCGGCACCGACAAGACCGCCATCATGTTCCAGGTGCCGCACAAACCCGGTTCGCTCGTGGACATCCTCGAACTCTTCAAGTCGAACAAGATCAACCTCACCTGGATCGAATCGTTCCCCTACCGCCAGGCGAAGGGCGAGTACGTCTTCTTCGTGGACTTCGAGGGCCACCACGAGGATCCGAAGATCAAGAAGGCGCTGCAGGCGGCCGAGAAAATGTGCGAAACGCTCTCGGTGCTCGGCTCCTTCCCGATGGCGAAGTTGAGCGACGAGTGACGGTGGGCAGTTGGATCATTTCTCGAACGGGACCGGCACCTCACGTCGGAGTCCGGCGGATCGATCGTCTTTTCGCCCGAGCGGGGCGACTGAACATGACCCGGGTTGACGGGAGTGCAGAGAAGGCACAACGGAAACACATGGCCGGGGTTTGCCGCCGGCGCAAGATACGGACCGTTTTCCGTTCCATTCGTATCGTAAAGGCGATCGCCCAGCGCCCCTTGTCACTGTTGATGCCGCGTTCTCCCTCTTCGCCCAGGATGAGGCCATATACCATGCACCGGCTCCTCGCTTGCGCGATCCTCCTCTTTGCCGCGCCCCTCCACGCGGCCGACGACCGCTATTTCCTGATGGTCTTTGGTGCCGAGCGGCCGTCGCGCAGCCCGGACCACGCGCATACTTTCGCCACGTTCGTGAAGCGCAGCGAAACGCCCGATGGCGCAAAACTCGAAGTCCGCACCATCAGCTGGCTGCCGGCCAAGCTGCCAGTGCGTACGCTGAAAATCCGCCCGGAGGCCGGGCACAACTACGAGTTGCACGAGACCATCCGCTTCCTGCAGGGCGACGGCCAGCGCGTGTCGGTGTGGGGGCCGTACGAGATCCGGCCGGAGTTGTACGAGATGGCCGGGTGCCAGATCGCCCGGCTGAACAGCGGCGCGATCCGCTACAAGTCTTACGATGGCCTGTTCCACAGCGCCCGAGTGACGAACTGCATCCACGCGCTGTCGTCAATGGTGGAAGGGGACCGCCGGCGCGTGTTCGGGCCGGGTTGGGGGGATGTTTCGAGCTATCACGTGACCGGGTTGTTCCTGCCGTGGGTTGTCGATCGCTGCACGACGTACGATACCCTCGTGAAGGAATTGTGCCTGGAGCAATACTGCCTGGCGTACCGCAAGACCTTCGCCGCGCCCGCCGCTTCGCCGCGCATCGGCCTGCAGCGTCGCGATCCGAACCCCGTGCTCACCGCCGGTCCGCCACCGGTGCGCGGGCGATCTCCCCGGAGATAACTTCCCACCTCGTCCTTTCATCCCCGTGACATCATGAGCACGCCCGAACAAGGTTTGGCGACGCAGCTCGCCAACATCCAGACGAAGACCGGAAAGACGCTTGCCGAACTGACGGCGATGGTGAAATCCAGCGGCCTCGCGAAGCACGGCGAGATCCGCGACATGCTCAAGGCGAAGCTGGGTCTGGGGCACGGTGACGCGAACACGATCGCGCACGTCGCGCTCAAGCCGGCCGAGTCTTCGGATGCCGATCCGCTCGACGCGATCTACGCCGGACCGAAGGCGGCGCTGCGGCCGATCCACGAGAAGCTGATGAAGGCGATCGCGAAGTTCGGCGACTTCGAGATCGCGCCGAAAAAGGCCAACGTGAGCCTGCGCCGCAAGAAGCAGTTCGCCCTGCTCGGCCCGGCGACGAACACGCGGTTCGAGGTCGGCCTGAACATGAAGGGCGTACCCGGTACCGAGCGGTTGCTCGAACAGCCGCCGGGCGGGATGTGCCAGTACAAGGTGAAGCTGTCGAGCGCGGACGAGGTGGACGCCGAGTTGCTCGGCTGGATTCGCCAGGCGTACGATGCGGCGGGGTGAGCGGATGGATTCAGCCGGCGGCTCGCCACGCTCCGACCGCCGCATCCAGGATGAACTGCGTCGGCTGATCCAGACCGGTCGTATCGAGTTCGAGTTCCTCGCGGCCCTCGACCTTCAGAAAAATCGACGCGTCGATCACGTCGGAACCAATGGATTGCGTTTGCCCGCGAATGTTACGTACCGTTTTCCACAACAAGTCTACATCGCCCCACTGCCGGGCCCTTAGGAATCCAGGATGGATTTCGATGTGGGGCCGGCGGTCGAACAATCGCATCCAATAGCGTCGGGCGTGAATGAGGCAGGCCAGACTGACGAATCCGAGGACACCGGCGACCACTCGAATTTCCTGCCCCGGTTTGTCCAGCGAGGCCATCCACATCATGAGACCGGGCAGCAAGAAGATCAGCATGCAGAACACAAAGGAGTAGCCGATCCGTAGGAGTGCGAATCGGCGGCTCCAACCAAACGACTGAATCATCGCCTTCGTTTCTCGCAAGAGGCCGGGTCGACTGCAATCAACAGATTGTCAATCGTCCTCATCCTCGTCGTCATCGTCGTCATCGTCTTCCTCATCGTCCTCGTCCTTTTCATCGGCATCCATCGCGCCTTCGACTTCCATGAAGCCGGCAATCACTTTCGGGTTGCGCAGCATGATGATGGCGAAGACGCCCACGAGGAGCGGCAGGATACCAAGCACTGCGCCGGTCATTGCCCAGGTATAGGACTCGAGGTTCTGCATCCGGCTCGCGCCGAGGCAGATCATCGCGCCCCAGACGGCGAGCAGAACGCCGAACAGGACCAGCGGGAGTTGCTCGGTGTAGTCGTCGTCGCTCGGCGATACTTCGGTAAAGATCAGCGGCCATAGCCCCCAGATGAAGGTGCCGAGACCGATGATGAACGTGAGCGCGCCTTCGGCGATCAGGAGATTGGCGGGCATCACAAGCAGAGACATCGCGGGCCCGCGGGCACTCCGTTTTTTCTTGTCGTCGACACCGTCGAAACGGACCTTCTTCTTGGCCGCGATCTGCTCTTCCGTCTCGACGTCCTCGACGACTCCGTACGGGTTCACCGGTCCGTCTTCGTCATCTTCCGATTGTGGAGAGGGAGGAGGAGGGCTCGGCGTCGGCGCGGCGGCGAGTTCCTTCACCTTCGGCACGAAGGCGTGTTCGCACTCCTTGCAGCGGATCTTCTTGCCTTCGGGCGGGCGCTTCGATGACTTGAACTCCGCCTCGCACTCGGGGCACTTGAACGCGAACATGTTGGCTCCACGGCGACGCCGGCGAACGGTGCGATGGCATCCTATCCGGTCACTCGGGCTTCTGCCAGACGCTCATCGTCGCAAGTTGGCCCAGGATGCGCACCTTGAGTTCCTGACGCGGCTGCCAGCCGTGGAACTTGACGGCGTCGCGCAGCGTAACCGACTCGGCGACAAGGAAGACTCCACGGCCGCCGGGCCGCAGCACACGGTCCCATTCTCGTGCGGCGGCGCGGTAGAGGCCGGGGATTTGCTCGATATTCGAAAGCTGCTTGCCGAACGGCGGGTTCGTGACGATCCGGTCCACCGAATCGGCAGGCAGGGGCAGGCGCGTGGCATCCCAGCGGCAGAGATCGGCCGGGCCGAGTCGCTCGATATTGGAAACCGCCGTGTGCACGGCGTGCGGGTCGAGGTCGCCGCCGATGACGCGAACGTGCCCGGCGCGCCGGCGGCGTGCCAGCTCGATCTGCTCGGCGAGGATGGTGCCGGCGCCGCAGAACGGATCGAGCACGGTCATACCCGGCGCTGCGCCGGCGAGGCGGACCATCGCGGCGGCGACGGTCGGCCGTAATGAGGCGGCGATATGTTCGCGCTTGTAGGTCCGATGCCGCATGGTGCGGTCGGAGAGTCGCACACCGCAGACGGCGGTTCGGCCGGTGATGGTGAGCCAGATTTCCAGCCAGGCGTTCTCGTCCGCCGGCTGCCAGGAAGCGGGCACCTTGCCGCGCAACCCCTCCGCCATCGCGTCGAGCGCATCCACGCGCCGATATCCGTGTTCGCCCTGCATCTGGCAGACGAGGTGGAACGTGGGCTTTCCCTTCGGCGTGCCGCGCACCGCCCGGTGCAGTTCGAAGAGCCGCTTCCAGTCTGGCCCCTTCGCCGTCCACTGGGTGATCGACTTCAGGTCGGCGGCCTTGTACGTCAGCGTGTCGGACCCCCACGCGAGCAGGTAGACGTCCTCCGTGGTGCGCAGCGTCAGCACGTCCTCATCAATGGCATTCAATCGAAAGATCACGGTCCCGCGCTTGGTCTTCTTCACTTCCCCGCCGAGGTCGCGCGTGATCTCGTCCGCGACGACCGGCTCAAGGCCGGAGTGCAGCATCGCGTAGAGGGGCGGAAGTTCGGCTTCGACGGTGCGGCGCGACATGGAACCCGATCGAGGAGGACACGGACGACGGCGGAATGATACGGAAATCGGCGGCCGTTACTTCACCACAAAGCTCCGCGTCACGCTCGTCGCGGCGTCGACCGGCTTGCCGACCGGTTCCAGCAGGTCCACTTCGAACGGCTCGCCCACGCGGTTCCCGCTATGGTCTTCAAGGTGCTTCATGATCCGCAGCGCGAGCTTGCCCGCCGGCCACGCGCGCACCGGGGCGAACGACCATTCCGATTCGTTCCGGGCGAGCGTGATGGTTCCTTCGATCGGCTTTCCCGCGGCGTCTTCCACGGTGATGAGGCGCTGGACCAAACCGGCATCGAGCGGCTTGCCGAATCCCAGTTTCAACGGATCGCGTCCGCCGGCCTTCGGAGCCGCCAGCGTCCACTGGTCCGGGTCGATCGCTTCGCGGTCCGATTTGCCGACCTTGAACGTCTTGCGGAACTCCGCCGCAAGCGGCGTGCCGTCGCCGTCCGTCCACGTCTTCGCCACCGCCAGGGTGAAGGTCTTTCCCTCCTCGAGAGTCGGACCGAGGTCGATGCGCGGCTTCACTTCCCGCTTGATGCGGCCCGGGTCGATCAGCAGCGTCACCCGCATCTGGTCCCGTGTCCAGAGTTCCTCTTCCAATTCGAGGAAAGGCAGATCGACGAGCTTCTTATCGGTATCGTTGCGGAGCGAGATGTGCTTGTAAATGTCGCCGCGCGCCATCGGTTTCGAGAAGTGGATGTAGAACCGCAGCGTATTCTCCGCGATCGTATCGCCGCTCGGGAAGATCGCAGTCACGCGGCCCGGCTCCGACTTGGGCTTCGCGAGGGTGAAGTCGTGCGTGGTTTCACGGCCGTCGACCGTCAGGATGGCGCGGTATTTCACGCCGGGGGCGAAGGGGAACCGGGGTTCGAACTTCAGCGTGCCGTCGGCGAGGGTGTGCGTGCCGAGCAGCGCGGTGCCGGGGTTGTCCGCGAGGACGACGCGCAGGGCGGCGGCCCAATCGTCGAGCGTCTTGTGCTTGAAGGATTCCGGAAGGCCGGTCGCCTCGACCACTTTGCCGTCGGCGACGCGGAGAGTGATCGCCGCTGGATCCGCCGCGAGTAGGACGAGAAGCGAAAGAAACATTTGTTCACTTAATGTCGAAAAAGAAGCCCGCGAACGAATGTCCGCGGGCGGTGGGAATCCGTTACGGCAGTTCGACGCTGGTGAGCGTCATCGTTTTCTTGTCGTCGATCAGGATGACGGCGTGCGTGTCATCGAGCTTGTCGAGCTGCACCACGTCCTTCCAACCTTCGATCGTCTCGTATTTCACGCCGGCCTTGTCCGCAATCCGCGTCGTGATCCCCTCGTTGGTCGCGAGGCTGTCGCCGGAGATCTTCATGATGCCGCGGGCGCTATTGGCCATCAGCACGAAGTCCTTGCCGTCCTTCTTGTAGACGATCATGTCGAGCGGACGGTTGCGGTTGCCGAGTTCGGCGATCGTGGTGCCCGTCACCTTGTTGCCGGACTGCAGTTCGCCGACCGGGAACTTGACGAGCGGCGTGCAGGTGTACGCGGCGACGACGTGTTCGGCATCGCCGATCTTGTACGTGGTGAAGGTGCGGACGGGGGCCTGGGTTTCGTACTTGCCGTGCGCACCGTGGAAGATCTTCACGCCCGCGGCCGCGGCTTTGTCCCCGAACGGGAACGGGATGATGCGGAGCGTCGAGGCGAATTCCTCGTTGGCGAGGCCGGCGATGATCAGCTTGCCGTTGGCGAAGCCGAGGCTCGTGATCGCTTCGGCGCGGTTCTTATCGGTGGCGTTCGGCAGGTCGACGACCGAGAACATCACGTCCTTCAGGCCGAATTCGCTGATCTTGCCGTTGCGCGCCACCGTGAGGATGACAGCGGCGGCACTGGGTCCGCTGCCGCGGCGCACGGCCAGGTACACGGTGCCCGAAGCCGGGTTGACCTTCACGTCGGCGATGGCGACCTGCGCGGCCGGCACGCCCAGCATCCCGCCGATCTGTTCGTTGAGCTTCTCGACCTTCAGCGCGCCTTTACTGGCGTCGGTCTTTTCGTGGGTCTCGACCGCGTAAACCTTTGCGGCGGTCGAATCGCCGATGAACAGCACGCCCTCGCTGTTGAAGGCGAGCGCGGTGACGGACTTGAGTTCGAGCGAGCCTTTCTTGGCTGGGGCCGCGACGGCGCACGCCGCCACGGCGACGGTCAACATCAGTGCGGACAGAAAACGCATGAGGACACTCCTGGAGAGGCGGAACAATCGGGCGAACCGATAGAGTCCATGATTGCGATGCGCGGCGTGAGAGGCAAATGAGAAATCATTCCGCGAACAGCTCGATCGGGTGGACGGCCGTACGGCGGGTAAGGTCGCGGATCTGATGTCGGCAGGACGTGCCGGTCGCCACAACGAGCGCGTCCGGTTCGGCGGCGAGCGCCGGAAGCAGCTGCAATCCGGCGATTTGCACGCTCAGGTCGAAGTGTTCTTCCTCGTAGCCGAACGCGCCCGCCATCCCGCAGCAGCCGGCATCGAGCGCCGTGGCCGTCAGGTTCGGGACGAGTTTGAGCGCCGCCATCGTACCGCCAACGCCGACGAGTGCTTTCTGGTGGCAGTGCCCGTGGACAAGCGCCTTCGCAGCCCGTGCCGGCACGGGGAGTTCGCAACGGCCTTCCGCGATCTCGTTCGCCAGCCAGGCTTCCACCAGGTGCGCCGACTCCGCCACTCGTTTCGCGTCCTCGCCCGGCACCAGTTCCGGCCATTCGTCGACCAACGAGAGTAGGCAGCTCGGTTCGAGACCCAGGATGGGAATGCCCTGCCCGGCCGCGGTTTTCAACCGTTCGATCCCGTGTTGCGCCAGCGCCTTTGCCGCCGTCAGGAATCCTTTCGACAGCATCGCGCGGCCACAGCAAATCCCCGCCAGTTCCACTTCGTAGCCGGCGCGCTCCAGCACCGTCACGGCCGCGCGGCCAATCTGCGGCTCCTGAAACGTCGTGAAACAGTCGTCCAGAACGATGACCTTTTTCCCTTTTCCGTTTTCCCTTTTCCCCTCCAACGCGAACCATTTACGGAAATGCGTCCGGTGGAACTCCGGCAGGCTCCGGCGGCGATCGAAGCCCGTGCTCCACTGCATCGCGCGCCGGACGAGTCTTCGACGGCCCAGCCAGTTCAGCGGCCCCGCGAACTTCGCCGCGATCGGCGAGAGCCAGTCGATGTTCTTGAGCATCAGGTGCGAGACAGGCCGCGGCCGGCGACGATAGTAGGCGTGCTGCCATTCGGCTTTGAGTTTCGCCATATCCACGTTGCTTGGGCACTCCGATTTACACGCCTTGCACGACAGGCAGAGGTCCATGACGGGGGCGAGCCACCGTTCGGAAAGTGCGGAGTGCGGAGTGCGGAGTGCGGAGTGGGAAGATAGCTCTTCGGTCCTGAATTCCGCATTCCGAATTTCGAAATCCGCATTCAAAGCGAAGCGTAATGCGTTCGCCCGGCCGCGCGTGCTGTCGTTCTCGTCCAGCGTCGCGCGGTAGCTCGGGCACATCGCGCCGCCCTGCGTCTTGCGGCAGACGCCGGCACCGTTGCAGAGTTCGATGCTGCGGAAAAAGCCCCCCTGCTTCGCGTAGTCGAAGACGGTCGGAGGTTCGGCGACGACGTGCCCCGGCGTGAAGCGGAGGTTCTCCTCCATGGCCGGGGCGTCCACGACCTTGCCGGGGTTCAGCACGTTCTCCGGATCGAACGCTCGCTTGATCTGCCGGAAGCCCTCATAGATCGCATCCCCGAACATCTTGCGGTTCCACTCGCTGCGCACGAGTCCGTCGCCGTGCTCGCCGCTGAGCGAACCGCCAAATTCGAGGACGAGATCGGTGACGTCGGTCATGATCGCGCGCATGCGCACGATGTCGGCGGGATCGTGCAGGTTGAGCACGGGGCGGATATGCAGGCAGCCGACGCTCGCGTGGCCGTAGAAGGTGCCGTCGGTCCCATGCTTGTGGAAGATTTCGCGGAAGCGCGTGGCGAACTCCGGCAGCTTCTCCGGCGACACGGCGGTGTCTTCGCAGAAGGTGACCGGTTTGCCGTCCCCCTTCATGCCGTAAAGCAACGGCACGGCCGCGGAGCGGAGGTTCCAGAGCGGGTCGCGCAGGTTCGGATCGGTTGCCGTCACGACCGCGGTCAGGCCCCGGGCGCCGGTCAGCCGTTTCGCGAGCTTCTCGATCGTGTCGTTCACTGCGCCGGGGTCGTCGCCGACGAATTCGACCATCAGCACCGCCGCCGGCGTGCCCCGGATCGCCCCCATCGCGTGCTTCAGTGACCGTTGTTCCCGCGCCAGCTTCAGGAGCAACTCATCCATCAGCTCGACGGCCGAGGGGGCGAACTCCAGGCACACCGCCAGCGCGTCCAGCGCCGCCCGCAGCGAATCGAACTGGGGCACCAGCAGCCCGCGCTCCTTCGGCTTCGGCACCAGCGCCAGCTCCGCCTCCGCCACCACTGCCAGCGTCCCTTCGCTGCCCACCACGATCGGCACCAGCGAATCCGGTTTCACATCCGCGAGGTTGTAACCGCTGACGCGCCGGACAATCTTCGGGAATCGCTTTTCAATCTCGTCCCGGTTCGCCGCAACGACGCGGTCGACCATGCGGTAGATGTCGCCTTCGCGGTTGCGGAGTTCCAGCTTCCTCTGCTTATCGACGGGCGACAACGAACGGAAGGTCGTCCGCGTGCCGTCGGAGAGGATCGCGTCCAGCGCGCGGACGTGGTCGATGGTCTTGCCGTAGCGAATGGAGCGCGAGCCGGCGGAGTTGTTGCCGATCATGCCGCCGAGGGTCGCGCGGCTGGCAGTAGCGACATCCGGCCCAAACAGGAGATGGGATTTCGCCAGCTCGCGGTTGAGCTGATCGAGCACGACGCCGGGCTGGACTCGCACGGTCCGGTTCACGGTGTCGACTTCGCCGATCTGGTTCAAATACTTCGAACAGTCCAACACGATGCCGGGGCCGATCGATTGCCCCGACAGGCTCGTACCGCCGCCCCGCGCCGTGATCGGTACATTCAAGTCCGCGGCGATCTGCACCGTGACGACGACGTCTTCGACGGTCTTCGGCACCACGACGCCGAGCGGGGGAATCTGGTAGTGGCTGGCGTCGGTGGCGTAGAGCCGGCGGGAAGTATCGTCGAAACGGACTTCGCCTTCGACATGACGACGAAGGTAACGGAGCAGCGAATCGTGCCGCGCGGCCGCGATGGGGGTCATGGGGTTGTTCTAGCGTTGTTCGCGCGAACGCGGCGGTCCTATCAATATCCGGCATGGCGCTCGTCGTTCTCGACCCCGGACTTCACTCGCTCGTCGTCGGTGCCGGCCGGCCGGCGACGCGGCATCTTGGCCTGCCCGTCGGCGGCGCGGCCGACCGTGCCGCGCTGGCGCTCGGCAACGCACTCGTGGGCAACCCCCCGGACACCCCCGCGCTGGAAATCACCGCCAGCGGACCGACGCTCCGAGCCGACCGCCCCACCGCCGCCGTGATCTTCGGTGCCCCGTTCCTCGCCGCCGTCGCGAACAAGAGCCGCCTCGAGCCGGGAACCACGTTTACGCTCGAAGCCGGCGACACCCTCAAAATCGGCGGCACCCCGTTCGGCGTGCGTGCGTACCTCTGCGTCCCAGGTGGTTTTGCGACACCCGCCCACGATCCGATCCAAGTCGACGACGTGCTGGAATGCGCCGAGTCGCGACGGAGTGGTCGCTCGCTTCCATTCGTTGCGTTGCCCGGCGAACCGCCGGATGCCCCGATCCGCGTCGTGGCCGGACCACAATTCGATTGGTTTCTGGATGTCGGACAGTTCTTTGCCAACGAATACCGCGTCTCGCCGGCGAGCAACCGGATGGGCGTGCGCCTGACGGGGGAAAAGCTGGAACGCCGGCCGGGCGAAATGGTCTCGGAGGCCGTCGCACCCGGTGCCATTCAAATCTCGAACGACGGACAGCCGATCGTTCTTGGTATTGATGGTCAAACCATTGGCGGTTATCCGAAACTCGCCCACGTCATTCGCGCCGATCTGGATCGACTCGCGCAACTGCGCCCTGGTTCCACTTTGCGGTTCCGCCAAGTCGTGAACGACGAAGCGGTCCGAGCCTGGGACTCGCGGTCCGCAACGCTACGGGAATGGCTCCTCCGGCTAAGCGTCGCCGCAACTCTATCCTAATTATGCTTTTACGAATCGCCGATTCCCGCGCAAGTCGTGCCGTCCGTTGCGTTCATCCGCCGGAACTCTGTCCGCTCCGGTGGAACATGACCCGGTCCCAGCTACTCGTTGTCGTCGCTATCGGCCTCGGATGGGGTCCGGCCGGCACTGCGCGGGCCGGCTGGGTTACACTCTCCAATGACACGAATCAGACGGTCGTGGTCCAGGAAATGGTGACGGTGAACGGCCAGGTCCGCAAATGTAAGCCCTTCAAACTCGCTCCCGGCGAAACGGTCCGGGAGTTCCACCCGGCGGGCGGAACCAAGAAGCTCACAATTCTGGAACCGGGGCTTCTTGGCCGACAACTCTTCAATGGCGACGTGACCTGGAAAGACGATACGACGTTCTCCATTCACCGCGAGGCGGATAAATTCAAGCTGACGGATGCAGCCACGTTGAGCGCGAAGGCCAAGTCGAAGGAATCGAAACCCACCGAGAAAAAACCTCGCTAACTGCTGCCATATCAACACGTTAAGCACATCGGCCCTCTGAGTGGTTCTTGCGCCGGTCGACTTCCCCTAAAATACGCACTCGATGTTCGGGCCGGTTACCTTGCGAACGGGTATTCGGCCAGGAACCGGTCCGTTCGTCTCGGCTTGGTGCGGAGCGATCGGCCCGGGCGTTGATCATCCGCCATGTCCACACCGCCTGCCGGTTCCGTCAAAGAACCGTCCCATGCTCCGCATCAGTCGTTTTGGCTCTGGGTGATGTGCCTGACGGGCGTCGATTACTTCTCGACGCTCGGTTACCAACCCTCGATCGCGGTCCAGAACGCCGGGTTGCTCGCGCCGATCGCTACGGTCGTTTTGATCCTCGTCACACTCTTCGGCGCGCTGCCCGTCTATTCGTACGTCGCGTCCAAGTCGTTCGAGGGGCAAGGCTCCATCGGCATGCTCGCACGGCTCGTCTCGGGCTGGCCCGGCAAGATCATGGTTCTCGTGTTGCTCGGCTTCGCGGCCACCGGTTTCGTCATCACCAAGACACTCTCGGCCGCCGACGCCGCCGTCCACCTCATCGAGAACCCGAACTGGCCGTGGCGCCCGGAGCAGGGTGCCGATCCGGTCGTCGGCCAGCAGATCGGCGTGACGCTGTTCATGCTCACGCTTCTGGGCGGCATGTTCCTGCGCGGCTTCCGCGAGGTCATCGGCATCGCGGCCGTCATCGTCGGTATCTATCTCACACTCAACGTCGTCGTGCTCGGTTACGGGTTGAACTACTTGATCGAGCATCCCGAAAAGTTGAGCGACTGGTGGAACCACCTCCAGGCCGGGGAGTGGCACCTGCCGCACAATCCGCTCGGCGCGTTCGGCAGCGGCCTCGTCATGATGATCGCGGTGGCGCTCTTGCTCTTCCCCAAGCTCGCGCTGGGCCTGTCCGGCTTCGAGACCGGCGTCGCCGTCGTGGCGCACGTCCGCGGCCGGCCCGACGATGACAAGGCGCACCCCCTCGGCCGCATCGCCAACACCAAGAAGCTGCTCCTCACCGCCGCGCTCATCATGTCCGTGATGCTGCTGGCGTCGTCCGTCGTCGTGAGCACGCTGATCCCGCCGGATCAGATCACGCCCGTGAAGGCCGAAGGGGGTCTGCCGCTCGACGCGAACGGGAAGCCGATCCACCACATCGAAGACTGGCCCAAAAAGCCCGCCGCCGGCCGCGCACTCGCCTACCTCGCGCACGGCGAAAGTCCGGAAGGGAAAGCGATCTGCCCGTTCTTCGGCGCGACCTTCGGCACCATCTACGACATCAGCACCATCGTGATTCTCTGGTTCGCCGGCGCCAGCGCCATGGTCGGCCTGCTGAATCTCGTGCCGCAATACCTGCCCAAGTTCGGCATGGCGCCCGACTGGGCCCGCGCCGTCCGCCCGTTGGTGCTGCTCTTCACGGCCATCAACTTCCTCGTCACGGTCCTGTTCAAGGCCAATGTTGACGCCCAAGGCGGTGCCTACGCCACCGGCGTGCTCATGCTCATGACCAGCGCCTGCGTCGCGAGTCTCATCGACGTCTACCGCAGCCGCACCGGACCGTGGCACGCAAGGCTTTCGAAACCATTCGTGCTCATCACGGCCGTTTTCGTCTACACCACCATCGCGAACGAAGTCGAGAAGAACTTCCAGGGCCTCATCATCTCGCTGTTCTTCATCGCCACCATCCTCGTCACCTCGCTCATCTCCCGCTTCGCCCGGAGCAAGGAGCTACGTTTCAGCGGCTTCCGCATGGCTGACCCGCAGTCGCATCTGCTCTGGGACGCGATCCGCGAGATGGACCTGACGGTGCTCGTGCCGCACCGCCCCGGGCGGCGCAGCCTCGCGGAGAAGGAGGCCGCCATCCGCCGCGAGCACCGCATCCCGCGCGACCTGATGATCGTGTTCATCGAAGTGGAACTGAGCGATGCGAGCGACTTCGCCCCGCAACCGATCGTGAAGGTGCAGCAGGAAGAGGGTCGCTACGTGATCGACATCACCGAGGCGGCGTCGATCTCGCACACGCTCGCGGCGGTGGCGCTCGAGATGGGAACGGTCGGTCGGCCTCCGGAAATCCACTTCGGTTGGACCGACGAATCGCCGGTGAGCGGCACTCTGGGCTTCCTGCTCTTCGGCGAGGGGAACGTGCCGTGGATGGTGCGGGACCTGCTCAAGCGCGCCGAACCGGACCCGAACAAGCGCCCGCGCATCATCCTCGCGGGGGCGTGAGTCACACGACAAAATGCGATAACGGACATTGGAACGGACGTAGGCGCGCTGGTAGCATTGCGGAGGTGAACGAACGAATGTACCGGAGGCCGACCATGATGCCCGCGTCGATGCGCAACTTCGGACTCGCAGCACTGTTACTTGTCGCGACGATGGTCCACATCCGAGCTCAAGTGAAAACACCGATCGTGTTGGCAGAAGGTCCACGCGAAATCGTCGTTCATCCGACCGATTTGAGCGGTAATCGCCAGACTCCATTCAAGGCCAATCTCTTTCGACTAACGACGCACAACCTGACGTATATCCGCTACACAGAGAACGGCGTTTATACGGATTCGGTCAAATCCAGCGTGGGACGGATCGAGGCCGTCGAACTGGTGGAACCGAAGAAGCGATGGAATTGGAACCTGAAGACGCGGGAATTCGACAACGAACCGCTAGAAAAACCGGTGCCCGACCTCGTGCTCGCGCCCTGGCCTTACGACGCGGCGCAAGAATCGCGGTACCTCTATCACCGGCTGACCGCATTGCGCGAGGGGTTGGAACGGGAACTCGACAACGAATCGGGAGCGACTCGAGAACGGCTTTTCGAACTGGCGAAGAATTATGGGGCGAGGGCCGAAGAGATCCGGAATCCGGCCGAAGCGCGATTATTCAACGACCTCAAGCGCGAGTTCACCGAACTCCGCGATTTGAAGTTGCGATTGAAGGCCATCGAAGACAGCTACCGAAAGGAACTCGAGCAGCTCAACGCGGACAAGGTTCTGGAGATTCAGAAGAACAATATTGAAAAATCGCGAGCCAGCATCGTCTTCCTCGCGGGCGTTCTCTCGGCCGCGAACGACTACGATTACTATCGGAAGGTTAGCAAGGGTGATATCCGTTTGACGTTGGCGGGTGCCGACATGTACGTCGACGCGTTGGAGCGGGAGATTCAAGCAAACGAATTCTTCAACACCGCCTCGAAGACCTTGAAGACCAAGCAGGAATCGGACTACCTCAAGGCGAAAACCGAATATGAGACCGAGTGGCGGCGCCAACGGGACCTAATCGCGAAGTTCGCGAGTGAACGGTTTCGCATGAACGACGACAAGCGTATGTTCGACGTGCGTCAGCTGGTCAAGGACATGTCCGTCAAATCGGATTACCCGTTCTTGGTATCATCCTTGGAAAAATGGTGCGACTTCGAACGGGGCGACAGCGGGCGCGACAATCCGTTCCGCATGGCGAATCTGATCGACTATCGATGCCAACTCTACGTTCAGGGCCATGCTGCGAAATCCACGCAACGCTACAACTTGATTGCCGACGCGATCGCCAACACGCGGCTGGTTCCCTCGAATCCGGTATACGATCTCGATCGACTCTCGTTGTACCTCCACGCCACGTCGTTCGCGAACGCCGTGGCCTTCATCGATTCCAAAGTCGACTCGCGGTTCGACCGGCCGCATCGCATCTCGTTGCGCGATACGTACCATCCGGCCTCGCTACTGGCGCTTCGCATGATCGAGCGAATCAAGACGATGGGCTTCGAGGACACCAACCGCTTGGTCAGTGAGCAGGAGGTCTATGCACTGGCGCAATCAGGCCGATTGCTCGATGCCACCAAGTTGATCCGGGAACTCGGCAACCAACTCGAGGACAATCCGCACTTTCAGTTGTTCGCGGCCCGAGTCATCGCCACGAATATCGAAAATCGCGCTCCCAAGGACGTCGTCGAGGAATTGACCGGAATCCTCCGCAAAGTGGTTCAAACCAAAAAGAGTCTGATCAACACGACGGTCATGAAATCGGATCCGGACCTGAAAGCGTATGCCGCGGTTCGTTCGGTGGCACAACTCATGAAGTAGTTCAGCGACATCGAAACTGACCGCATCGCGAGTCGCCACGCATGCTCCATCGCCGTTTATCCCGGTACCGATACGCTGACCTCGCCCCTCTCCCGGAGAAAATCATGTCCTCGTCCATCGTCCCCGTTTCGCGTCGATTGGTCCTCGGCTCCGCCGCCCTCGCGCTCTTCACCCCCGGCGTCTTTGCCGAAGAACTCGTGAAGACCCCCCGGCAGACCGAAGGGCCCTTCTACCCCAACAAGCTCCCACTCGACACCGACAACGACCTGATCATCATCAATGATGGCACCAATCCCTCCGTCGGTACCATCGCCCACCTCACGGGCAAAGTGCTGGACCCCAAGGGCAACCCGGTCAAGAACGCCCTCGTCGAGATCTGGCAGTGCGACGCCAACGGGGTTTACCTCCACACCAAGGACAGCGAACCCAAGAAGGACAAGCAGGACAAACATTTCCAGGGCTTCGGCCGTTTCCTCACCGGCTCGACCGGAGAGTATTACTTCCGCACGATCAAGCCGGTCGAATACCCCGGCCGGGCGCCGCACATCCACGTGAAGATCAAGATGGGCAAGGACACGCTGCTCATCACGCAGTGCTATGCGAAGGACGAGAAAGCGCGGAACGAGAAGGACGGCATCTACATGGGCATCAAGGACCCGAAGGCCCGCGAATCGGTCACCGTCGACTTCCAAAAAGTGAAGGGTTCCAAGATCGGTGAATTGCAGGCGCAGTTCACGATCGTACTCGGTTCAACCCCGGCCGGGTGAAATCGCGCGGCGCGGGCGACGTCAGGAAATCGGAACGGCGCTTGGATTTTTTCACGCCATGGCATAAGCTGTCCCGGTGGAACGCCGTTCCCGGATTTTCCTTCGCGCCCGGCCCGGGGCGCGGTAGGCTATTCCAATTCCCGCCGAGATCACCCCGTTGGCTGCGGAGCCCCGAGCAATGCCCGCATTGAACGGCCTGTTCGAACGGATCCGCCCGAAGGCGTATGGCCGCCGGCAACCGCTCGTGCTCGTCAACGGTCTCGCCGAACAAGCCGAATCCTGGTTCCGCAACCGGCGATTCTGGGGCCGATACTTCGACGTCCACCTCCCGAATTTCCTGGTCTACGATGGCGACGCCATCCATAAACGGATCGACGACAAGAAGGAAGTTTCGGTCGACTACCTTGTGGAGCAACTCCACGGCTACCTCTTCAACTACGCGCAAACTCCGCCGTACCATCTCGTCGCCAGCAGCCTGGGTGGAAAGATCGTCGTCGAGTTCGCCCATCGCTACCCGGAAATGGTCAACCGGATGGTCCTGCTGTGCCCGTCCGGGATGGGCGACAAGGAATCGCTTCCGATCATGGAAGGGGTCCGCAAGGAGGATTGGAACTCGGTCGTTCGCAGTGTGTTCCACCGACGCCGCTATGTCGACCGCGACATGGTTCGCTACTACAAGGCGGCCGTGAAGAACCGCCGCTGGAAGCGCGGGATGCTGCGGACCGTCAATGACACGAAGGAACACTCCGTGCGGCAGCTGATGTCGCAACTCAAGGTGCCCACGCTGCTCATCACGGCCGAGAACGACCGCATCTGCTGCCCGAAGACCGCCGAGGAAGCCGCCGCCGAAATGCCCGAAGGCATTGGCCACTTCCTGTCCATCCCCAAATGCGGCCACGCCCCGCAAATCGAACGATCGCGAAAAGTGAACCGGCTGGTGCTTTCATTCCTTACCGATCCGAATCCGACGGCGCATCCCAGCTGGACCCGTCAATTCCTGGTCAAACCCACCCGACGCTAATGCCCCACGAGTCCCCCATGACACCCGGCTCCGTCGACGCCCGCAGCCCCGCCGCCCCGGCGGACTCGAAGCACCGCAGCGACTTTTGGATGGTCTTCAAGAAGTTCATGACGCAGGGCACCGCCATCGCCACGCCGGCACCGAGCGGTCGATTCCTCGTCAAGGAAATGCTGCGGGGGATCGACTGGGATTCCGCCAAGGTCATCGTCGAACTCGGCGCCGGCACCGGGCCGATCACGGACATCCTGCTCAAGCGCGTGAAACCGCACACGCGGCTGATGATCGTCGAGATCGAAGCCGACTTCTGCGAACGCCTCCGCCGCCGCTTCCCGAACGCCGAGATCGTGCAGGGCGACGCGGCCCATCTCGACAAACTGCTCGCCGACCGCGGCATCGAGCACGTCGATCATATCGTGTCCGGCCTGCCGATGCCGTCGATCCCGCATCCGGTCCGCAAGGCGATTTTCGAAAGCTCCATGAAGTGCATGGGCCCCGAGGGCGTCTTCCGGCAACTGACCGTGATGCCGTACGTCTACTGGAACTTCTATCGGAACTATTTCAGCGACGTGAAGTTCAAGCTCGTGCCGCTGAACTTTCCGCCGGCCGGCGTCTACTTCTGCAAGGGCTTCAAGCCGGAAGCCGAAGCGCCTTAATCCCCGGCCCCGATTATCATGACCGAACCGGCCCGCCGTCGTGCGGGCCGTTTTCGTCGGATGGACCCATGATCGACTCTTCGTTCCTTGCGCCGCTCGTCAACCACAGACTCTCGCGCCGCGTCGCCGACGCCGCGTTCGTGCAACTCGCCCACCGGGACGTGCGCGCCCTCGACGCGATCGACCTCGCCAAGGTTCAATCCGAAACGCTTCTCAGTCTGATTCATCGCGCTCGCGACACTCGTTTCGGCCAGGACCACGGCTTCGCCAAGATCGACTCCGTCGCCGACTACCAAGCCCGCGTGCCGGTGCGATCCTACGAATACTTCTGGGAGCACTACTGGAAGGGCTACCCCGACATCGCCGACCAGACATGGCCGGGGTTCATGCCGTACTTCGCGCTGTCGTCCGGCACCACCAGCGGCGCGACGAAGTACATCCCCGTCTCGATGGACATGGTGAAGTCGAACCGGCAGGCCGCGCGGACGACGCTCTCGCTCTTCCGTCATGTCTACCCGAAGCACCGCATCTTCACCGGCCAGTTCTTCTTCCTCGGCGGCAACACCGACGTGAACCTGCTTGCCAACGGCGCCCGTGGCGGCGACCTCAGCGGGATCGCGGCGCGCGAAGTGCCCGCGGCCGTGCGACCGCTGACGTTCCCGCCGCTGGAACTTAGCCGCATTCCGAAGTGGGAAGAGAAGATGCCGCGCCTCGCCGAGGCGGCCGCGAAGGCGGATATCGTCGCGCTCAGCGGCGTGCCGTCCTGGATGGCGCTGCTCTTCGACATGATGAAGAAGGTCACGGGCAAAAGCACCATCTCCGAGATCTGGCCGAACTTCCGCATGCTCATTCACGGCGGCACGAAGTTCGACGGCTACCGCGACCTCTTCCGCAGCCAGATCGGCGGGGATGCTTTCGAGTTCTGCGAAGTCTACCCGGCCTCCGAGGGGTTCATCGCCACCGAAGACCCGCGTTACAAGCTGCTGCGACTGGTGCCGGACCACGATATCTTCTTCGAGTTTGTCCCGTGCGAGGACTTCGACGCGAAGGGTGTACTGAAGGAAAAGCCGACGCGGCACACCGTGCGCGAGATCGAGGTCGGGGTGCGCTACGCCGTCGTGCTCACGACCTGCGCCGGATTGTGGAGTTACCTGATCGGCGACACGGTGATCTTCGAGAAGACGAACCCGCCGCTGATGCGCTTCGCGGGGCGGACGAAGAACTTCCTCTCCGCGTTCGGCGAGCATCTGATCGAGGAGGAAGTCGAGAAGGGGATCGCGTTCGCGGCGAAGCAGTGCGGCGTCTTTACCGGGGACTTCCACGTCGGCCCGGTGTTCCCGACGAAGCCGGACGCGCCGGGCTTCCACCGCTACCTCGTCGAGTTCCGCGACCGCGTTCCGGACTTGGCCGAATTCGCGACGCATCTGGACAAGGAACTCGACCGCCTGAACGAGGACTACGCCGCCCACCGGATCGGCGACCTGACGATGACGCGGCCGGAGGTGGTGCCGGTGAAGCTGACGGCGCTCAGCGCATGGGTGGAAGCTCGCAAGGGTTCGCTCGACGTGCAGGCGAAGGTGCCGCGCATGGACAACGACGGCACGCTGACGCAAACGATCTTCGAGTGGCTGAAGACGAACGGCAAACTCGTTGGGCTCGTTTAGGAGCGAGGCGGAGTCCGCGGAACCGAGCGCGGGACCACCGTGACGCGCTCGGCTCCGCGGACATCGCCTCGCCGCTAAACGGAGTTACGATTTCCCTAGCACCAGATCGACCACCCAGCAGCCGCGGACGTGGACCTGCTGCGGATCGCGGCAGTGGTTCAGGATCGCGTCGTCTTCGCAGCCGGCGTCTTGCAGGGCATCCGCGAGGATCGGCATCGCGCCGAAGTCGCGGGCGTCGTACATCGTCCGCGCAAGGCCGACGGCGGTGGAGGTTTGCCAGCGGGGATCGAAGGCGACGGGGCGGAAGGGGTTGCCGAAGATGTCGTGCAGTAGTGGGACAAAACAAGCAGTAGTGACATCTCCATATCTTGAAGTTGGTTGACCGTCGTATTCGATAAATGATTGCAGGTCGAATTCTAACACAGTTTGGGTGCGATACACCGCAGACCAGTAACAGCTATTAAGTGCGGCATCGACCGGGTTGTTCGAAAGCAAGCAGTTTGGAAGCCAGTCGAGAGGGATTTGTTTACCTTTTTCTGATAAGGCTCGAATTCGACCTATCATTCCTTCCCATCCCATTGATCGACCAAGAAATCTCTCGACAAGTTTTATCTTGCGTTCGCAATCAACGGATAAAGGATCACAGACGAAACGGATGCAATTGATGCCGAACAGACGCAATTTACGATCACCCGGTCGATGTTTGACCCAGTCAACGATCGCCAGTGCGTCGTTCGCGTCCAGCCATTCTCTCTCTGTCATCGTCGATACTCCGTGTATCGAATACGGACCCGACAGCCCTAAGATTACTCGATGATCGTCGCCGCCGAAACTGCTATCCCCGCCCCGCCCGCCCGCTACCGCGAGCCGCTCGCCATCGGGCGCATCAAGCTCGCCTCCCGCTTCGCGCTCGCGCCGCTCGCGGGCTACACGAATCTGCCCTTCCGCCTCTCCGTGCGCGAGATCGGCGGCGTCGGGCTCTGCACGACCGACCTCGTCAACGCGCGGGCCATCCTCGAAGGCAAGGCCAAGACGATGGACCTGCTGGCCACGCACCCGACGGACCGGCCGCTCTCCGTGCAGATCTTCGGCGGCAAGGCGGACGAACTCGCCGGGGCCGCCCGATGGCTCCAGGATCGCGGACTCGCCGATATCGTGGACATCAACATGGGCTGCCCGGTTCGCAAGGTCGTCGCCGTCGGCGGCGGATCGTCGCTCATGTGCGATACCACCGGCGGCACCATCGAGCTCGTCCGCAAGGTCGTCGAGGCCGTCGCGCTGCCGGTCACCGTCAAGATGCGCCTCGGCTGGGACGACTCGCAACTGACCGCCCCGTACTTCGCCCGCGAGTTCGAGAAGGTCGGCGTGGCGGCGCTCACGATCCACGGCCGCACGCGCGAGCAGGGCTTCAACGGCCGCGTCAACCGCGACGGCATCCGCCGCGTCGTCGAGGCGGTCGAGCGCATCCCCGTCTTCGGCAACGGCGACGTGATGAATATCGCGAATGCCGCGCAAATGATCGAGGAGACCGACTGCCCCGGCCTCGCCGTCGGCCGCGGGGCGCTCGCGAACCCCTGGTTTTTCCGGCAGCTTTCGAGCTGGATCGACACCGGCGACCCCGGCCCACGCGGCACCTACCGCGAACGGATCGAGTTCATGCGCCTGCACCTCGAACGCCTCATCGAATGGCGGCGGGACGAGAAGTACGGCTGCGTCATGTTCCGCAAGGTGGCCACGTGGTACACGAAAGCCCTGCGGATGCCAAAGAAGGTGCAGCAGCGGTTCGTGATGTTGCACAGTCTTGCAGAGTTCGACGAAGTCGTCGCGCCGTATCTCGAAGACGGCCCGCCCGTCGGTTGGAGCGAGTGGGACGTGAACGAATCGCGCGTGAGCGTGCCGACGGGGCCGAACGCGCACTGGTAGCCAGGCGGCGTCATGGGTAGAATGCCGCCGTCGGCGCCCCCGTAGCTCAGCTGGATAGAGCGGGGCTTTCCTAAAGCCCAGGTCACAGGTTCGACTCCTGTCGGGGGTATTCGCATTTCGTCCGCCGGTGCCCGTCCTCTTCCCGGAGCCGTCGTTATGCGCTGCTCGCTCGTGTTCGCCGTCCTGTTTGTCGGCCCCGCATGCGGCGAGGAGCCGACGGTGCGGGAGTTCGCATTCCACAACTACACGAAGGCGATCGAACTGAAGCGCGGTGTGGCCCGCGCCGTGCTTTGCCCGCAGGCGGGCGGGCGCGTGCTGTCGTTCTCCGTCGACGGCATGGAGGCGATGCAACTGGACGATGCGGAGAAGCGCTGGCAGCCGGGCAAGGCCGGGGCGATCTCGGCCGGGCGCTTCGATTACGGGCCGGAATTGACAGTGACGCCGCACCCGAAGGCGTGGGCCGGCGAATGGACCAGCGCGATCAAGGACGGCACCGCGATTCTGACCTCGCCGCGCGAGGATGCGGGCATTCAACTCACGCGCATCTTCGAGTTCATCACCCACGGTGATTCGATCGGATTGAGCTGCAAGCAGACCATGACGAACATCTCTTCGGATGTCCGGGAGGTCTGCCACTGGGGGCGGTCGTTCTCGCCCGGCGGGGGCATTTGCGTCATCCCGCTCGGCGATCGACCGAGCCGGTTCCCCTCGAAATTCGCGATGTACGAAGAGGGCGCGATCATCAACGTGAAGGCGATCGATCCGAAGATCCGCGTGCGCGACGGCTTCCTCGAGATTCTCGCGCCGCCGCGCAAGCCGAAGCTCGGCTTCGACAGTTACGCCGGGTGGCTGGCGTACGCGATGCCCAACGACACGCTCTTCGTGAAGCGCTTCCCGACCTACCCGGACCGCGTCTACAACGAGGCGGCCGGGCTGACGCTTTCGGTGTGGTACCCGACGGGGCCGCGGATCGAGCTGGAACCGATCGGCCCGCGCGAGCGGTTGAAACCCGGCGAATCGGCGTCGTTCGTGGAGGAGTGGTGGCTGTTCAAGCACCCCTTTCCGACAAACGGCGGCCAGCTCGATTTGAAAGCGTTGGCGGCAAAGGTTGAAAAACAGACACGTCCGGCAAAATGAGAATTGGTATCCCGCGTTAGACATCGTGGTCAGGCCGGTATGGTATAGTTGGCAGTCCCTCCCCGCGGCCGTTCCGAGGCCTCTGAATGACGTTTCCCTTTCGTGGATTCTGGCTCGCGAGCGTATTGATCGGTTTGTTCGGTTGTACGAAACCGAGTCCGCCGAAGCCGGCGCCGGCGCCCGCACCCGTCGCCGTCGCCGTGAGCGAGAAGAAGACCGTGCCGATCCAGGTGCGCACGATCGGCACCGTCAAGCCGGTGGCGACGGTGGCGATCCGCCCGCGCGTCGGCGGGCAGATCACCGAGGTCTTCTTCAAGGAAGGCGAGTACGTCACGAAGGATCAGAAACTGCTGATCATCGACCCGCGGCCCTACGAAGTCGCGGTGAAATCCGCGGAGGCGGCGCTCGCCAAGAGCGTGGAAGTGCAAACGGGCGCCGAGCGCGAACTGAAGCGGCTCGAAAAAGTCGGCGTGGCGTCCGGCGTCGAGTTGGACACGGCGCGCACCGCTGCGGCGACCGCCAAGGCGACCGTCGCCGTCGACACCGTCGCACTCGAGTCGGCCAAGTTGCAACTTGGTTTCACCACGATCATCGCCCCGCTCGACGGGCGTGTCGGCGAACTGCTCGTGAACCGCGGCAACCTCGTCGACGCCAACGGTGCGAATCCGCTGGTGGTCATCAATCAGGTCAGCCCGATCCACGTGGCGTTCTCGCTGCCGGAGCCGCAGTTGCCGGCGGTCGCCGCCGCGCGGCGCGAGGCTCATCTGAAGGTGGAGGCGTACCTACGCAACGGCGAGCCGCCGATCGAGGGGACGCTGGCGTTCATCGACAACGCCGTGAACCTGGGTAGCGGCACGGTGATGCTGAAGGCGGAGTTCCCGAACAAGGACCGCAAGCTCTGGCCGGGGCAGTTCGTGGACGTGGTGCTGACGGTGCGCGACCGTCCGGATAGCGTCGTGGTGCCGACGGCGGCCGTGCAGACCGGCCAGAAGGGGACGTATCTGTTCGTGCTGACTCCGGAGAAATCGGTGGAGTTGCGACCCGTGGCAGTCGCGTTCGAACACGGCGACGAGGCGGTGATCGCGTCGGGGCTTTCCGTCGGCGAGACGGTGGTGACCGAAGGCCAGCTTCGGCTCGTCGCGGGGTCGAAGGTCGACGTGAAAGCAGGATCGAAGCTGCCGGCGGAGAAGACCGAGTGAACATTTCCTCGCCGTTCATCCGTCGGCCGATCATGACCGGTCTACTGACACTCGCGGTGCTGCTGGCGGGGGCGCTTGGCTATTCGTCCCTGCCCGTCAACGACTTGCCGAACGTCGACTTCCCGACGATCCAGGTGACGGCGACATTGCCCGGCGCGAACGCCGAGACGATGGCCGCCGCCGTCGCTTCGCCGCTGGAGCGTGAATTCACGGCCATCCCCGGCCTCGACGGCATCACGTCCACCAGCGCGCTCGGCGTCACGTCCATCACGATGCAGTTCAACTTGTCCCGGAACATCGACGCGGCCGCGCAGGACGTACAGACCGCCATCGCCAAGGCGGCGCGCTCCCTGCCCGACGACATGCCAACGCCGCCGTCGTTCCGCAAAGTGAACCCGTCCGATTCGCCGATCGTGCTTCTCACACTGCGCTCGGACACGCTGCCGCTCTACGAAGTCAACGAATACGGCGAGACCTTCCTCGCCCAGCGCATGTCGCAGATCAACGGCGTGGCGCAGGTGACGGTATTCGGCCAGCAGAAGAAGGCGGTGCGCGTACAGGTGGACCCGGACCTGCTGGCGGCGCGTGGCGTGGGAATCGACGAAGTCTCGGCCGCAATCAAGGACTCGAACGTGAACCTGCCAACCGGCGCGTTCCAGGGCCGCAAGCAAGCGTTCAACATCCAGGCGACTGGCCAACTGACGGAAGCCCGCGGGTATCGGCCCGTGATCGTGGCGTACAGTGCCGGACAACCGCTTCGACTCGCCGAAGTCGCCACGGTCGTCGATGGCGTCGAGAACGACAAGGTCGCCGCCGTCTTCACCGAGCGCAACGAAACCGGCGAACCCGGCGACATCGCCCGCTCCATCATGCTCGCGGTCTACCGCCAACCCGGCGCCAACACGGTCGAAGTCGCCGCCGAGGTCCAGCGGCTCCTGCCGATCTTTCAGGCGCAACTGCCCGCGTCCGTCAAGCTCACGCTGATGGCCGACCGCTCCATCCCGATCCGGGAATCGATCCACGACGTGCAGATTACGCTGCTCATCGCGTTCGGCCTGGTCGTCATGGTCATCTTCGTCTTCCTCGGCAGCGTCCGCGCCACGCTCATCCCCAGCCTCGCGCTGCCGGTGTCGATCGTCGCGACGTTCGGCGTGATGCACCTGATGGGCTACACACTGGACAATCTCTCGCTGCTGGCGCTCACGCTCGCCGTCGGCTTCGTGGTGGACGACGCGATCGTGATGCTCGAGAACGTCGTGCGCCACCTGGACATGGGCAAGTCGCCGGAGCAGGCGGCGCTCGACGGCTCGGCCGAGGTCGGCTTCACAATCGTGTCGATGACGATCTCGCTCGTGGCCGTGTTCATCCCGGTGCTGTTCATGGAGGGTCTCGTCGGCCGGTTGCTCCGCGAGTTCGCAGTCGTGATTTCCGCCGCGATCGTGATTTCCGGTTTCGTCTCGGTGACGCTGACGCCGATGCTGTGCGCTTACATGTTGAAGTCGGGCCACGCCGGCGCGAAGCCCGGCCTCTTCGTCCGCGTCACGGAATGGAGTTTTGGCCTGCTGCTCGGCGTCTACGCCTGGACGCTGCGGCTCGCCCTGCGGTTGCGGTTGCTCATGCTCGTCTTCTCCTTCGCGTTCGTCGCCGGTACCGCATACTATCTCGACACGCTTCCCAAGGGGTTCCTGCCCAGCGAGGACAACGGGCAGATCACCTGCACGACCGAAGGCCCGGAGGATATCTCCTTCCAGGGGCTGATGGACGCACAAGCCAGGCTCGTCGAGGTGCTTCGCGACGACGAGAACATCGCCGCGTTCAGCAGCACCGTCGGCTCGACCGGTTTCAGTGCGAGCGCGAACGCCGGCCGAATCTTCATCCGGCTCGCCCCGCGCGAAAAGCGCTCGCTCACCGCCGATCAGGTGATCGCCCGCCTCCGGAAGAAGGCCGCCGAGATCCCCGGTCTGAAGGTCTTCTTCCAGAACCCGCCGCCGATCCGCATCGGATCGCGCACCGCCAAGAGCCTCTACCAGTTCACCGTGCAGGGGCCGGACACGAAGGACCTGTATGCCGGCGCGGCGAAGCTGGAGGAACGGCTGCGGAAGATGCCCGACATGCTCGAGGTGTCCAGCGACATGCAACTGCGCAGCCCGCAACTCAACGTCCGCATCCATCGCGACAAGGCGCGGACGCTCGGCGTCAGCGCGCGGCAGATCGAAGACGCGCTCGCGAACGCCTACGGTGCCCGGCAGATCTCCTCCATCTACACGCCCAACAACGAGTACCAGGTCGTACTCGAGGTGAAGCCGGAATACCAGGAACACCCGAACCTGCTCTCGCGGCTGCACGTTCGCAGCGCGAACGGCGTGCTCGTGCCGATCGACGCCCTCGTCGCCGTCGATCGGGGCGTCGGGCCGCTCACCGTGAACCACTCCGGCCAGCTGCCGTCCGTCACAATCTCCTTCGACCTGCGCCCCGGCGTCTCGCTCGGCGACGTGCTCGCCCAGGTCGACGCCGCGGCTCGCGAAGAGCTTTCGCCGACACTCTCCACCGGTTTCCAGGGCACCGCCCAGGAATTCCAGAAATCGGCACAGGGCCTCGGCCTGCTACTCATCGCCGCCGTCGTCGTGATCTACCTCGTCATGGGCATGCTCTACGAGAGCCTGATCCACCCCATCACCATCCTGTCGGGGCTGCCGTCCGCCGGCGTGGGCGCGCTCTTCACTCTCGCGCTGTTCCGGAGCGAGTTGAACCTGTACTCGATGGTCGGCCTGATCATGCTCATCGGCATCGTGAAGAAGAATGCGATCATGATGATCGACTTCGCACTGGAAGCCGAGCGGCAGGGGAAATCTGCGCGGGAGGCGATCTACGAGGCGTCCCTCGTGCGGTTCCGACCCATCATGATGACGACGATGTGTGCGCTGCTGGGCGCGCTGCCGATCGCGCTGGGCCTTGGCGCGGGGGCGGAATCCCGTCGACCACTCGGCCTTGCGGTCGTCGGCGGGTTGCTCGTCTCGCAGGTGCTCACGCTGTACTTCACGCCGGTCTACTACCTCTACCTGGATAAGCTGCGATTCCGCCGTTGAACGACCCAAGTTTTTCGTGAGCGCGATTTTTTTTACTCGGCGAACGAACTTTATTGCAAGTTTTCACCTCTTACGCGAATAAACTTCCCGATCTCACGCTCAACACTCACATCTTGAGTCGGATGTCTTCTATAGTTCGGTGCCTCAGAACCCAGCCTCGGACTTGTTCACGTTCCCGCCGCGCGGAGATGCGGGGACGATCAGGTAGCCCGCATGCCCTCGCCAATCCAATACATTCCCGAACTGGAGTCCGATTGCCCCACCTCCTTGCTGGATGTGGGGGTCGGAGGAGCCGATAAGCTGCTCGGTCGGTTGATGGATCAATTGATCCTGCTTCCGGAAGAGTGGGAGGAAGTTCCCGCGAATACGCGAATGGAGCTTTCACTGATCGCCGATTCCGACGATTTGCTGGCGCGCCTGGCCGATCAACGACTCCTGACGCCATTTCAAGTCGACGCGATCCGACGCGGCACCGAAGCGGATTTGATCATCGGTCATTACCGGTTGCTGGATGTGATCGGGCGCGGCGGCATGGGGACCGTCTACAAGGCGGAGCACCTGTATCTGCGCCGGCAGGTGGCGATCAAGGTCATGAGCCGGACGGTCGACACGAACGTGCGACTGGTACACCGCTTCTACGCCGAAGCTCGCGCCGTGGCGCGGATGCAGCACCCCAATATCGTTTCGAGCCTGGATGCCGGCCTGCACAACCGGCCGGGACAACCGGTTCGCGACTATTACGCGATGGAGTTGATTCGCGGGGACGACCTGAAGGAAGCGATCCGCCTGCGCGGCCCCTTTACCCCCAAGCAGGTCTGTCAACTGTTCCGGCAGGTGGCCGAGGCCCTCGCGGAGGCTCACCGGCTCGGCCTGGTCCACCGGGATATCAAGCCGTCGAACATCCTCATCACGCCGGACATGCAGGCGAAGGTGCTGGATTTCGGCCTCGCCCTGCAGCCGCACCATCGCATGACCGAACCGGGCACCGTCCTTGGCACGGTCGGCTACATGGCTCCGGAACAGATCCAGCACGCCCACCTCGTGGACGCCCGCGCGGATCTGTTCGGCCTTGGCGCAACGATGTTTTGGGCGCTCACCGGGCAGGATCCGTACCCGGAAACCGGGAACATGCTGACGGATCTGTCGCAGCGGATGAAAGCGCCGCCAGCCGACGTCCGGCGCGTGCGTCCGGAGGTGCCGGTGGAACTCGCGGAGTTGATCGCGAAGCTGACGAACCCGGACCCGGAAAAGCGATTCGCCTCCGCCCGCATCCTGGCGAGCACGCTGACGGGTCTGGCGAACTGGCTCGGATCACACGAGACGAATTGCGACGCGGCCGAGGGCGATCGGCCAATCCGGGCGCTGATCGTGGACGACGAACCGTACATCCGGGAGTTGATTCGCTCATCGCTTCCCGGCTGCGAAATCTCGGAAGCCGCGGACGGCCTCGCCGCTTGGGACCTGCTCGAACGTCAGACGTTCGACATCGCCACGCTGGACGTGAATCTGCCGGGTATCAGCGGTTCGGAAATTCTCGACCGAATCCGGAAGTTGTCGGATTCGCGCCCGGTTCCGCGAGTACTCCTGATGTCGGCGGACATTCCCGTGGAGGCCCTGAGCGGGCTGGTCGCCGGGGCGGACGACTATCTGGAAAAGCCCTTCACGATGGCGGCATTGCGATCCCGATTGAAGGGGATGTTGAACCGGTCCTATCTTTCGCTGATTGAAAGCGCGGGGGCCGGCGTCCAAACCCCGCCGGTCAAGGAGACGGTCCGCATCACGATGGGTGCGATGACGCGGACGCCCGCGCCGCCGCCCCCGGCCGCGCCGACCACGCACGGCACCAAGGTCGGCGCGCTCACTCCGCTGTCCTACGGCATCGGCCGGCTGCTCGAAGAGCATGGCCATCTCCCGCACGGCTACCACGAACGCGTGGGACGGTATGTTCGGGCCCTCGCCTTCGCGGCCGAAGACTCGGGGGAATATGCCCGATTGAAAGATCCCGCCTATCAGGAATTGTTGGCTTCGACCGGCGCAGCGCACGATATCGGCCTGCTCCTCCTGCCGACCGACCTTCTCAAGAAACCGACCAAACTGAACGCCGAAGAGTATTCGTTCGTGCAAACGCACACGCTCTCCGGATCCGAAGTGTTGGCGGATCTGGCGCGGACCATGCCGGACCGCGTGGCCGATATCGTACTGGCCGCCGAGATCGTACGGCACCACCACGAGCGTTGGGACGGTGCCGGCTATCCGGACGGGCTGGCGGGGGCGGCAATCCCGCTCGCCGCGCGGGTCCTCGCGATCGTTTCGGTTTACGAAGCCCTACGCACGCGCAAGCCATATCGACCCGCCTTCGGGCATGCCCGTGCGGTGAAGCTCATTACGGCGGAAAGTGAAGGCCAGTTCGATCCAACGTTGTTGGCTGCCTTCAAGGTCGCCGCACCGGTCTTCGAAAGCATTTTCCAGGATTCGTCGCGGAATTGACGGTCAGGGATTGATCGTCGTCCCGAGCAGGGTCAGGAACGCCGCGAGCCAGGCGGGGTGGGCCGGCCAGGCGGGCGCGGTGACGAGATTGCCATCGACGTGGACGCCATCGACGGGCACGTCGCGGTAGGTCCCCCCGCAGGCGATCACCTCCGGGGCGACGGCCGGGTAGGCATTGCAGGTCCGCCCTTTGAGTACGCCGGCGGCGGCCAGCAACTGCGGGCCGTGGCAGATCGCGGCGACCGGCTTGTTCTCGTGGAAGAAGTGAATCACCACGTCCAGAACCTTCGGATTCAGCCGCAGGTATTCCGGCGCACGGCCGCCCGGCACCACGAGCGCGTCGTACGCCGCCGGGTCGATCTCCGCGAACGTCACGTTCAGCGCGAACAGGTGCCCCGGCTTCTCGCTGTAGGTCTGTTCGCCTTCAAAATCGTGGATCGCCGTGCGGATCCGTTCCCCCGCGATCTTGCCGGGGCAGACCGCGTGCACGGTATGCCCTACCATGGTCAGCGCCTGGAACGGCACCATCGCCTCGTAGTCCTCGACGAAATCGCCGACGAGCATCAGGATCGTCTTCGCGGCCATCGCCGTCCTCCGGTCACTTGCGTTTCTTTTTGTTCTTCCGGTCCTGGGCGCGGTCGGCGGCGCTGGGTCGCGGCGGCGCGGGCGGCGCGCCGTTGGGTCGGTCGTTGCGGATCTGCCGGTCGGCTTCGGCTTTGCGCTGGGCTTCCTCCAGTGCCGTCTTCATGCGGCCCCAGAAGCCTTGGGGCTTATCGGGGTCGACCGGCGGTGCGGGCGGCGCGCCGGGCTTCGCGTTGGCGATCGTGTCGCCCGAATTCTGCGCGGCGCTGGCGGCCGCCTGGGCCTTCGTCAAGTCCGGCTTCGGCACCAGCCGCCGCTCCAGCAGCGCCCAGATGCTGCCGACGATGAAGTACAGGCACAGACCCGCAGCCACCTTGTAGAAGAAGAGCGCGGTGAAGACGAACATGTACTTCATGATCGCTTGCTGCTGCGCCTGAATCTCGTCCGTCGGCGGCGGCATCACCATCTTCTGCGTGATGTACATCAGGATCACCGCCGCCAGCGGCATGATGTTGAAATACGGGCCGAGATACAGAAAGCTCAACACGCCGAACCGCGACGACGGCGAACTGATGACCGGCACCATTTCCGACCACCATTGAAGCATGTCCGGCGCGGCCAGACTCGGGAACCACAGAAACGGCTCCAAACGAAAGAAGATACTCTCCTGAAGGCAGAAGTAGAGGCCCATCAGGAACGGCATCTGCAGCAGCAGCAGGAAGCAGCCGCCGAGCTGCGCCGACTGGCGGATGCCGGCCTGCTTGAACAGTTCGCTGCGCGCCTTGGTCTGCGCCAGGAAGTCGTCCTTGTACTTCTCGTTGATCTTGTCGATCTGCGGCTTGAGGGCGGCGATCTTGGCGGACATGTGCGCGTTGATCGTCTGCTGGCGGCGGCTGGGGAAGAAGAGGCAGAGCCGCACGCAGACCGTGACGCCGATGATGGCGGCACCCCAACTGCCGAGCAACCCGTGCAGGGCGGCGAGCAGCCAGTGCATGAGGTTGGTTGTCCAGATGACGAGGCCGGACCATCCCAGCCCGTCGAGCCGTCGGCCGAACCAGGTCGGCGAGTGGTAGTCGGTCAGCGTATCGAGGTGGTACTTCGTCAGATAGCGGTCGACCGTCTCCGGCGACACGGCTTTCTCCCCGGTCAGCTCGCGCAGAAGCCGGACCTTCATGGGTCCGTTGTAGACGGCGTAGTTGTGCGAGAGCGTTTCACCGACACCCGGGTCGAATAGGCGCGATACGGCACGGTAGTTGATGTCGAAGAGAAAGTAGCGTTCCTGTTCGTAGGGCTGAGTAGGGCGGCCGGTTTCCGCAACGGCGTCCACCGGCGGGACCACGCGCGTCGGGCGGATGTATTCCCACGGCTGGTCGGAGTCGGTGGTCGCGTCATCCACGGCGAGCGCGGACGCGAAATACTGCGTACCGAGGGCGGCATAGGAGAAGCGGCCGGGTTTCACCACGCCGTCGCCGCCATGTCGGTAATGGATGTTGCCGGCGTCGTCGATCTCGCGCCGCGGCGTGCCGGTGCCGTCCAGCCAGCCGAAGTACGCCGTGCGGAACGAGGTCGTGTACCATTCGCCTTCGATCGGCATCCCGACCGGTCCAGCGATCTGATAGCGGAACCTGCCCGCGCCCTTGATGCGCCCCGGCAGCGGTTCGATCTCGACCTTCAGCTGGAAATCGTAATCGGCGTGATCCAAGCGGTACGTCTTGCGCAGCCGCAGGTGGTAGGGGGCGGCGAGTTCGGTTTCGAAGGCGACTTCCCAGGCTCCTTCCACCGGTTGCTTCAGGGCGACGATTTTCCAGTCCAGTTCCGCCAGCGTCGCCAACGGATACTTATCGTCCTCTGGAAGGGGTTTGCCCTCCTTGTCGAGCGTGCGGATCGGGTCGTCCTTGGCAGGGTAGTGCAGCATCACGTAGGACGGCGCGGCGAGGCGGTCGGCGTGCGCGAGCTTGCCCGGCTTCGCACCGGCCGCGTAACCCGCCGCCGTCAGATTCGCCGCCAGGTCCGGATAGTCGTTTTCGTCCTTCAGGAAGACGTACGGCACGCGCGTGAAGCCCGGGATGAGGTGCAGCTTGCGCTTCTTCTTCGTTTCGGGATCGATGACGGGCCGCCCGACGCGGTCGGCCTCGTTGAATTGCGTCAGGATCAACTGCTGCACGCCGGCCCCGCGTGTCGTGAGCAGCGCTTTGATCGCGAAGGAATCGTCGCCGAGCGCGATGAGCGTGGGCGGTTCGGTCGGTGCGGCGGGTTTCGGCGCGACGACCGGCTTGGGCGGCCGCCCCGGCGCGAGCTTCGCGAACGGTTCACCGGCCAGGATCGCCGGACTTCCCACCGCCGCCGCCTGTTCCCGCGTCACGTTCGGCATCTTCGCCGGCGGTTCCGGTTCGTCGGGCGCGGGTTTCGCCGGGAACAGATACAACCAGGCGACATAGGCCACGGCCATCGCGACGACGAGGCGAACGACGTTCGACAAACTGTTATCTTTCATGGAAACCGCGCGGAGGATCGGGCTGTCGGCAAGCGGACATTCTATGGCGCGGGCGAACGCGTGGACGCCGTGCCGGCGACCGGATCGGGATTCGATCTCATTCGTTCCGGGGCGCCGGCGGACGGCCGAGCAATTCCTGTTCCCGGCCTTCGCCGATCACCAGCTGGAACGATTGTCGTTCTTCGACCGTGACGGGCGCGATCAGGCCGTCGAGGGCGACCGCCAGCGAGCCGCGCACGTGGAACAATTCGTCCGCCGACGCCGTTCGCGCCGTCGCGGGGTCGTAGAGGATCGCACCGCCGGCCGCGACCGTGCGGAAGTCGGCCTTCGCGATCCGGATCGGCAGGGCACCGTCCGCCCCGGCCGCGGGCGGAGCGTGCGACAGGTCGTGCCGGAAGTCGATCCGTTCGAGCGCGCCCCGGCCCGCCGAACGCCCCATCGACGCGAAGAGGGTACGTCCGCTCCAGCGGCCGAGCAGACCCCACTCGTGAGCGGCCGGCTTGGCCCAGGTCGACTTCGGCTTCAACTGAGCGCCGGGCTGGAAGAATGTCAACCCCGCGAGTTCCTTCCAACCGTCGGCGTCGACCAGCGCCGAGAGCCGGAAAGACCGCGTCGGATCGTCGTCCTTGCGTTCGACTCGAATTGGATCGTCCAATCCCTCGATCGCCGTCGCGCTCCCGTCGGCGGCGATCGCGATCCCGAATTTCCTCCCCTGCGCCTTCTCGAGCGCCGCGGCCAGTCCGGCCTTGGAGTCCCGGTCCGCGTCCAGCAGTTTCGCGGTCGCGATCGTCTGCATCGCGGCGAGCGAGCCGTCGGCATTCACCTTCGCGATCACGATCGACGAATCCAACCGGTAATCGCTCGAGGACGCGAGATCGACGCCCGCGACGGTATACTTCGATCGCCGCGACACGAGGACCGCCTGCCGGACGACATCGCCGACCTTGTACCGGCCCGGCGGCTCGACGGACGCCTCCAGCGCGCCGGCGCGGGGCATCGGCGAGGGCGGGGGTGGCAAGGGAACCGGCATCGGCTCCGGTGCCGGAACCAACATGGGTGGGGCTGGCGGCGCGAGTTCCGGCACGATCGTCGGCGCGGGCGGGGGCGGCACCTCCGGTGCCACGGCCTGCGCGACCGGGGCCGGACGTGTCGAACCGATCAGCGCGCCGAGCAACCCGACCGCGACCACCGCAAACGCCGCCGCGGCGGCGAGCGCCAGCGGCAGCGCCCGGCCCTCGCCCAGCACGACGTGGCACCGGCCGCAGGACGGACAATCGATCCGCCCGCGCGCGATCGCCAGTTCCCGGCCGCAACGGCAATGGATGGTCATCGGCATGGCGGTCTCCGTCGACATTCCGATTGTAACCGCTCCGGGGCCGGCGCATCGAATAATGTGACAGCATCGAACCGATCGGGTGGACCATGCGCATTCTCGTGACGGCCGGCAACACGCAGACCCCGATCGACCGGGTGCGCTGCATCACGAACATCTTCACCGGGCGCACCGGTGCGACCATTGCCGCCGAAGCGGCCGCTCGCGGCCACGCCGTCACGCTGTTCACGTCCCACCCCGACACCGCGCCGCCGGGCGCGTCAATGCGCGTCGAGGCGTACCGCACCTTCGAGGATCTCGAATCGCTGCTTGCGTCGACCGTTCCGAACGGCGGTTTCGACGCGGTCGTCCACGCCGCCGCGATCAACGACTATCACGTCGCCGGGACATTCGCGAAGGTCGACGGCGAACTCGTCGACGTTTCGGCGGGCAAGGTGAAAGGAAACCACGCCGAGCTTTGGATGAAGCTGATACCGGCACCGAAACTCGTCGACCGGTTCCGATCCGCCTGGGGATTCCAAGGCACTCTCGTGAAGTTCAAGCTGGAGGTCGGCGCGACGGACGCGGATCTGCTGCGCACCGCGGAGGCGTCGCGCGTGCACTCCGGCGCCGACCTGATGGTGGCGAACACTCTGGAGGGGATGCGCGATTGGGCCTACGTCGGTACCGGCGCGAGCTATGGGAAAGTTCCACGCGCCGAACTGGCTACTCGAATCCTCGACGCGATCGAAGCTCGCTGATTCACCGTTCCAGCGGCAGCCCGCACGCGCGCAGCAGCGTCTCCTGCACGGCGAGGTCGTGGCGGGGCGGGAAGCCGAACGCCGCCTCCCCACGGATGACTTTCGCCATGTCGGCCGCGTCGTCCATATAGCGGACGTACTTCGGAAACTTCACTTCCTGCGTCCCCTTTCGATAATCGCCGCGCGGCTTCGCCAGCGTGATCTTCGCACTCGGGTTGTCCAACGGCTGGATCTGGAAGGTGCCCTCGGTGCCGCAGACGACCAGGTGCCGGCGATCCCCGCCGTCGACCTCGAGCGCCGTCGATTTCACCGTCGCGGTCGCCTTCGGATAGCTCAGGACCGCGAGCATGTTGTCGGGCAGGCCGTCGTCGAGCGGGGAGGAATGCCGGTTGAAGGACGCGACTTCCTTCGGCGTTCCCAACACGCCGACGACGAGATCCAGCACGTGGCAGCCCAACTCGAACATCAGCCCGCCGCGGTATTCGGCCAGTTTCTTCCGCTCGGCCGCACCGATCGTCTTGCTCATGACGGCGTGGACCTCGAACACCTCGCCGAGCCAGCCGTTCTTGAGGAACTCGCGGAGCAGCACGACGGCCGGGTTGTAGCGATACATGTAGCCCATCTGCACGACGAGCTTTTTCGCCTCGGCCGTCTTCAAGATGCGGCGGAACTGCGGCAGCGATTCGCCGGCGGGCTTGTCGATATGGACGTGCAGCCCGGCGTCCACGCACGCCTCGGCATTGTCGAGCAGATCGCGCACCCGTGTCTCGACAAGCACGGCCTGCAGGCCCGGCGTCTTGAGCAACGCCTCGCGCGTCAGCCTGTTCAGCCCCTTGTACGCCGGCAGGTTCGCCGCCGCCGTCCACAGTCCGTCGTCCGGCTCGACGACGCCGACGACCTCATAGTCCGGCGATGTCCGGTAAACGCCGAGCTTCGTCGCGTGGGCGTGGCCGACGCCGATCTGCCCGACCTTGATCCGTTCTTTGACCGGACGACCGAGTGCGGACCCGGCTGCAAACGCGCCGCCAAACAAAGCCAGACTCTCACGGCGGGACGGGTGCATGGGAACGCCTCAGGGAGTTTTCGGACCGATGAACTTCGTGGCGACGACGACATCGTCGTACCAGACGGTACGCGTGGTGCCGCCGCCGGCGCGGGCGTACGCGCCCGGTTCGAGCCAGAGCGAAAGCTGCACGGCGTTGATCTTGAGATCGTCCGTGGAGCGCCATTCGATCTTGCGGAACTCGCCGCATTTCCGGCCGTCGATCCAGCAATCCAGTTCGCCGTCGGCTTTCCCGGCCGCGTTCGCCTTCACGCGCCATTCAACACACGTCCATGTCTCGCGCTTCGGCACCTGGTCGGGGGTTGGCTGGAACCAGTTGCCCCAGTGGTTGCCGCGGCCGTCGGGCTTCATCTTCCACCAGTAGGCGTAGAAGATGAGCGCACCGGGCGGGTCCCACTGGCGCGGGCCGATCGGTTCGAGCGTGGCCCAGAAGTGCTTGTCGCCGTCCGGTGCCTTGCCCGCGCCCTTGAAGTTCCCCTTCCCGGCGTCGGCCATGAAGCCGCTGCCGCCGTGGCCGTGGTAGCCGTAGTCGCTGCCATAGCGGACGTAGTGCCGCATGAAGAGTTCGTCCCGGCCGGGTTTGAGGAACTTCGTCAGCGTGGCGTCCTCGTGGCCGTCCTTTCGGAGTTGAACGCGCGCCGAGCGCGTCCCGCGCACGATCGACTTGTCCGATTCGACGGCAAAAGGGTCGGTACCGTCCGTCGCGCCGCGCGCCTTGCGGCGCTTCACTTCGTCCCACTTCGTGCCGATATCGCCGGCCTCGAAATCGTCGTGGAACAGCACGGCCGGGTCCTTCGCGATCCCGGCGTCGGCAGGGTACTTCATCGCGAGGCCGCGGTCTTGCGCGAAGGCCGCGCCGCACAGAAGCAAGAGAATGGTGAATGATTTCATGCGGTCACTTCCGGCGGAACAGATCGCTTTGCACCACTTCATGGACGAGCGAACGGAAGCCATGATTTTTCGCCTTCACGCGAGCCACGAGGCTAGCGATTTCCATCCGGTCGTTCGCGTCCGGCGCGGCACCGGTGGCGTAGGTCAGCAGCTTGACCGCGAGCGCGCGGGCGAGTCGGTCCTTGTCCTTCAGCAGCAGGGCCTTGAATTCGTCGATGTCGGCGAACTTCGCTCCATTGGCCAACTCACCGGAAGGATCGACCTTGAGGCCCATGCGGTAGGGCATGCGGCGGCCATCGACGATCACCTCCTTGCGGTCGCCATTGCCGGTGGTGCGGTACTGCGTGCGCCAGCCGCCGATCACGTCGTAGCTTTCGAGGGCGAAGCCGGGCGGGTCGATGGCGACGTGGCAGCTCGCGCACGAGGGTACGTCCCGGTGTTTGGCGAGTTGCTCGCGGATGGTCGTGGCACCGCGGATGTCCGGCTCGATGGCGGCCACGTTGGCGGGGGGCTTCGGCGGCGGACTGCCGAGGATGCGATCGAGCACCCAGGCGCCGCGCGTGACCGGCGATGTGCTCGTGCCGTTGGCCGTCACCTTGAGCACGGCCGCCATGGTGAGGACGCCGCCACGATGACTGTCGTGCGGGAGCGGTACCTTACGGAAGGCAAAGCCGTCGACGCCGTTGATGCCGTAGTGCTTCGCCAGCCGACCGTTGAGCATCGCGAAATCGGACGCGACGAAGTTCGTCAGGCTGAGATCCTGCTTCAGGATCTCGCGGAAGAACAGTTCCGCTTCGCGCACCATCGAGGCGCGGAGCATCGCGTCGTATTCGGGGTAGAGGAGGAAACTCGGTTCGGTGAAGTCGATGTCGCGCAGGCCGAGCCACTGGCCGACGAACTGCTCGACGAACATCGCGGCCTTGGGGTGGTTCAGCATCCGCTCGACCTGCGTCCGCAACCCGTCGGAGCCGGTCAAACGGCCCGCGTCGGCCGCGGCGAACAGCTCGGCATCCGGCATCGAACTCCAAAGGAAATACGACAGCCGGCTCGCGAGCGCGTGGTCGTCCAGCACGCCCGGTTTCTCGCGCAGGAACAGGAAGTCCGGCGACACGAGGATCGCCGCGAGGCCGACCCGAACGGCCGATTCGAACGACTGCTTCGCCGCGAGTTTCGCCGTCACGAGGTCGAGCGGTGACTTCAGGTCCGCGTCCGTCACGGGCCGCCGGAACGCGCGGCGGGCGAACGACTTCAAAATGCGAGCGGCGTCCGCCATCGGATCGCTCGACACGACTTCCACGCGCCGGCTGTTGTTGAATACCGGCGCCGGCTTTTGCGCCATCTCCCCGAAGATGCGCCGATGGCTCTCCGGCGGCCACGCGTCGTACAGCGGCCCCTCCACCTCGACCCACTGCACCGCCAGGCCCGGCCCCGCGTACGTCGCGGCGCCCGTCTTCGTCACCGTCTGCGCGTTCGCCAATCCGTACGGATGGATGCGGATGTGGTCCCGCGCCTCGAAGAAGTCCTCGAACTCCACCACGGTCGGCTCGTCCGGCTTCGCGTCGAAGTAATCCACAAGGTGGTTCTTCGTCGCCATCAGCATCGGCCCGGCGTCCATGCGGTACGACACCGGCTTTCCGCCGCTCTGCACCGCCGACGCCGAAATGCGGATGCGGTACCGCCCCCGGTCCGGCGGGTAGAACTGCCCGACCGTGATGGAATTCCACGGCGACGAACTAAACATCACGAGGTCCGCCTCGCGCTTCCGGTACACGCTCTCCGTGGACACCTTGACGATGCGCTCGTCGGCGAGCGAATAGCGCTTCTTCACGAGCGGCGGTCGCGGGCCGTTGGCGATGGCGCGGTCGAGTGAGCGATCCACGGCCTCCAGATACTTTTCCAGCAGGAACGGCGAGACGTGATGCGCCGCGGCTGCGGTGTCGAATCCGTCGGCGGCGGCGTCGGGTGGGAGGAGTTCCTGCAGGTCGATCGTGATGCCAAGCAGGTCGCGGATCGTGTTCTCGAATTCAACCTTGTTGAGCCGACGGAGCGCCGTGCGTCCGTGCGTCGCCCGGCGGTCCGCCTCGGCGGCCGCGAGCCATTCCGTGAGCGCCTTCGTCGCCATCGCGGCCGGTCGGGGCTTGCCCTTCGGGGGCATTGCGCCGGTCTCGATCTTCTCCCGCGCCAGCGCCCACGCGGCGCGTGCCGCGGCACCGGACAGATCGTTCGTCAGCGAGGCAATTCGGAAGCCGCCCTTCGGCTCGTCGCCGTCGTGGCAGTCCGCGCAGTGGTTCGCGAGGAACGGCTTCGCAGCGGCGTCGAAGGTTCGATCGGCCCCAAAAACGGGTGGAGTGGCGAGCAGAAAAAAAACGAATCCGAGGCGAAGCATGGAACGCACGTCCGGGGGAGATCCTCGAGTGTACCGCACCCGGCTGCCGGGGAAAACGAAAAGTGCCTCAATCGGCAAGCCACGCCAGGATGTCCGCCACGAATGGCGTATTCGTTTCGAATTCCAGCGTGTGGTGCGCCCCGGCGTAGTCGAGGATCTTCGGGGGTGTTGGAAACACCTGTACGAACTCCTTCGTCCGCGCATTGTCGATGATCTGGTCGTGCTCCGCGAGCAGGAGGAGGGACGGAACGGCGACCCGCTTCGCCGCACGCCTTAGGTAGATGTCGAGCGAGGTGCTGCCGAAGAGGAACCGCGCCGTCGCCTGCCGCAGGTCGTGCGGGTTCGCGTCGATGAACTTCTGCCATTCCGGCGAACCGGTGAACAGCTCCGGCTCGCTCAGCGGGATCGGGAACAGTTTTGACGGATTGCGGACGCGCGCCCGGCCGATGGCGATGCGCTGGCCGAGCGATGGGCCGACTTTCGGGCACAATCCGGGGCAGAGCAGCACGAGCGAACTCACGAGGCCCGGCTTGCGGTACGGCAGCCCGACGGCGAGCTTGCCGCCCCACGAGATCCCCGCAAGGTGGATCGGCAGCCACGGCTGCGTGCGCCGGAGGTCGAGCAGGAACTCGGCGACATCGTCGAGCAGGCGGCGGAAGTTCGGCATATCGCCGCGGTGCGCGGTGTTCAGACCGGAACCGCGGCGGTCGAGGAAGACGACATCGTACCCGGCGGCGGCGAACTGTTCGCACGAGCGGCCGTACCAACCGCCGTGGCTGCGGATGCCGTGCAGGAACACGATCCGCCCGCGCGGCCGACCGGCGGCGGGATAGTGGCGGTAGTAGAACCGATAGCCGTCGGTCGCGGAGAAGGTTCGCAGTTCGAAGGAAGCCATGCGGACGTTTTAGTACCTTCACGATGGAACTCGGCGCTGGCTTCCGCGTCCCGTTTCCCGGATACTGGACCGCATCGAATCGTGGGAGGGCTCCCAAATGCGCCGCGCCGTTGCCTTGCTCGCCGTTCTTCTCCTGACCGCAAATACGTCGGCCTATGTCGAGGCACCGCTATCGCTCGGCGCCATGATCGCGCAGTCCACGAACGTCGTCACGATGGTGGTGACGAAAGTGGACAAGCAGAAGAACCTGATCATCTACAAGAAGGTCCGCGACGATAAGGGGAAGCACCCGCAGGACGAGATCAAGCACAACATCGGCTTCGGCGGACTGCGGCCCGGCGAGTGGCAGGAGATCATGAACTGGGCCGAGGTTGGCAAGACGGCGGTCTTCCTGCACAACGGCGGCGCCAGCGAAACCTACTTCGGCACCAGCTACTACCAGGCCTACCCGCAGGGCGAATGGTGGGGCATGTCCCACGGCGAGCCGTTCCTGCTCCGTAGCTACTCCGGCAAGGTCGAAAAGCTGGGCGACATCGTGAAGGAGATCGTCGACGGCAAGGAAGTGATCGTGCCGTGCATGGTGGATGGCGACAAGGAGGCCCTGCACAAGAAGACCGCGAAGGTGCAGCGGCTGCGGGCGAGCCTGAAATTGCAGGACTACAACCCGAAGCGCGATTTCGTCGGCTGGGGCGGCGACGACATCCGCCGCCTCGCCGGCATGCCCGGATTCGACCGTCTCGGCATGCTCGGCTCCACCGGCGCCGACACGCGCGCCGCCTCCGCGATCGACTTCGACGGCGACGGCAAACTCGACATCGTACTCGTCGGCGCGAACCGCGTGATGCTTCTTCAGAACAACGGCGACGGCTTCTCGGAATCGTCGCTCGGCCTTGTCACGGGGGCGAGATCGGTCGTCTGGGCCGACGCGAACGGCGACGGTATGCCCGACGCGCTCGTCGCCACGCCGACGGGGCCGCGGCTGTTCACAAACCTCGGCAAGGGCCAGTTCCGCGACGACTCGAAGCTCTTCCCTGCCGAGCCGTGCTACAACCTCACCGCCGCCGCGTGGATCGACGCCGACGGCGACGGCCACCCCGATATTCTCCTCGCCAACGGCTTCCACGGCCTGCGGCTCTATCGCAACCTGCGCGGGCAGGACGCCACGGCGAAGCTACCCACACCGAAGCTCGGCGACTGGCACGCCATCGGCCCCTTCCGCGTAATGGACACGCCGCAAAAGAATTACGCGACTGCGTTCGGCCCCGAGGCGGACGCCTTCGATCCGAACAAGGCGTACAAGGGCAAGCGGGACATGGAGGTGAAGTGGACGAAACTCGACTCGACCGACGGCAGCGTGACGAGTCTCGCGCCGTTTGGCGCGAACTGCGCGATCTACCTCCATCGCGAGATCGAGCTGCCCACGGCCGCCGACATCCCGGTGTCGTTCGGTGCCCGCGATTCGCTCTCGGTGTATCTGAATGGCGAACGGATCCACAGCGACAACGCACCGCGTCCGGCGGCCGCCGATCAGGTGAACCTGACGCTGAAACTGAAGGCCGGCAAGAACCGGCTCGTGATGAAACTCGTCCATGCCGAGGGCGAATCGGCTTTCTACTTCCGACTCGGCGGCGCGGGGAACAAGTCCCTTTTCGAGGATGTCACGGCGAAGTACGGGCTCGACGGCGTCGAACTCAAGGCCGACGCGCTGACCGTCGCCAACTTCGCCGGCGAAGCGCTGCCCGACTTCCTGCACGGGAGCACGCTGTTCGTGAACCGCGGCGGCCGATTCGAAGCGAAGCCCAATTCGGGGCTGAACTTCGTGGGCAAGGTCGGACCGGCAGCGGAGGATTTCGACGGCGACGGCCGGATCGATTTGTTCGTTCCACAATCGGGCGGTGCCTGCAAGCTGTACCGGAACACGGGCAACGGAAACTTCGCCGAAGTGCCGGGCGGCGATCTCGCCAAACCGATCCCCGGCGCAGTCGGCGCGGCGTGGGGCGACTTCGACAACGACGGCCACCCCGATCTCATCGTGACGCGATTGCGTGGGCCGAACCTCTTCTTTCGGAATACGGGCGATGGTGCTTTCGCCGAGCAGTCGGCGGCGCTCGGTCTGAACCAAAAGATCTTCAACTCGCAGGCGGCCTGCCTCGCGGACCTGAACGGCGACGGCCGGCTCGACCTGATCCTCGCGAACGAGGGTCAGGACTCGGCCGTGCTGTTCGGCGCGGCGGCGGACGCGAAGAAGACGCCCGTGACGCTCGCCGGCGTGCCGGTCGGCGGGCGCGTGACTGTTTTGGCAGATGGGAAGCGCATCGCCGGCGCGACCGTGACCGGTGCCGACGGCCGCGGCGGGCAGTCGGGGCTGGCCCCGCGCTTCGCGCTCGCGCCGGGGGCGTACAAGGTCGAAGTGCGGAATGGCAGCGCGGCCGCGATCGTCAAAGATGTGACGGTGACGGCGGCGCCGATGAACGTGAAACTCCCGTAACACGCAACGGTTTCGATCATGCGCACGGTCTTGTTTTGTCTCGTGTTCGTTTCCAACATTGTCGCCGCCGAGCCGTGGGCGACCTACCGCGGCAATCCGGCCCGCACCGGCAACGCCGACGGCGTCGCCGTTCCCGATTCGCCGAAAATCCTCTGGGCCATCAAGGCGAACGATCAGTTCGTCGCCTCGCCCGTGCCGGTCGGCGACGGCGTCTACCTCTCGCGGCTCGGCGCGTTCAACCAGCCCCGGCTTGGCGTTTACCCGCTCGCGTCCGCCGGCGAACCGAAGGCGGTCTGGACCAAGGCCGTGCCGTACCTCCGGCTCGCGTCGGTGTCATCGCCCTCGCAGGCGGGGAACCTCCTCGTCTTCGGCGACGGCATGCACCAGGACGCCGGCGGCACGCTGCACGGCCTCGCCGCCGACACCGGCCTGCCGCTCTGGCAACTGCCGCTGCCTGGCGAACTCATCCACCTCGAGGGCGCGCCGACCATCGCGAACGGCCACGTGTACATGGGCGGCGGCGCGGCCGGAGCCTTCCGTGTCGATCCGACATCGCTGACGCTCGATGGCAAACCGGTCGCGGCCGCGGACCTGCCGAAGCTGCAAGAGGCGAAGTGGAAGGATCTCCTCGCCAAGTACGACGCCGAAAAGAAGAAGGACCCGAGCCTGGCCATTCCGCCGAGCGAGGACGAACTGCCGAAGCCGACGCCGAAAATCGTCTGGCGGAAGGGGGAGAAGAAGTGGCACGTCGACGCCCCCGTCAACGTCGTCGGTGACCGCGTACTCGTCTGCACGTCGTTCCTTGATGCCGAGAAGGTCGGCGAGCGGGCGATCTACTGCCTCGACGCGGCGACGGGCGAGACGGTCTGGACGAAGCCGCTGCGCTTTAACCCGTGGGGCGGCGCGTCGGTCCTCGGCGACACCGTCGTCGTCGCCGGCAGTTCCGTCGGCTACTACTACGCGCAGCTCAAAGGGGCGAAGGGCGAACTCTCCGCCTTTGACCTGAAGACCGGCGAGGAGAAGTGGCGGAAGGACGCGCCCGCCGGCCTCGCGAGCTGCGCGGCCCTCACGGGCGACCTCGCCATCTGCACCGCGACCGACGGCAAGGTGCGCGCCTTCGCTCTCGCCGACGGGGAGCGCCGCTGGATCTACGATGCGAAGACCCCGGTGTTCGCCCCGCCCGCGATCGCCGGGGGAGTCGTGTACGTCGGCGACCTCAAGGGCGCGATCCACGCGATCGACCTGAAGACCGGCAATGGGAAAGCAATCGTCGATCTCGGCACCGACCCGGCGACGGCGTCGCCCGGCATGGTCTATGGCGGCCCGATCGTGGTCGGCGGCAAGCTCGTCGTCGCCACCTGCAACCTCGAAGGCCCTTTCGCCCGCAAGCCGACGTGCGTGGTCTGTCTGGGCCGGTAAGTCCGCGACCGGCTCGAATCGACCGCCAATCCATTTTTTTGCGACAGATTGTTGCCGCTTCCGCGTAGAGTGAGGGACGATTCCCGCGGAATCCTCTCCATGAACTCGAAAACCCCCTGCCCGTCCGACGATGCCCTGCGCCGGTGCCTGGCCGAGGCGTATCGCGGGGGCGACGCCGGTGCGACGCGCGACCATGTGCGGGACTGCGCGCCGTGCCGGCAGCGCGCGGAAGTCATGCTCAAGACCGAAACCCGCTTCTCGGACGTGCGCATCGCCCAGTCCGTCGCCGGTCGTTCGGTCAACGCGTCCGTTGTGGACGCGATCCTTCGCCAGCCGGCGAAGCCGCCCTCGATCGCCCCGGCGTCGAAGTCGAACGCCGCACCGGCCGACGATTTGGATTTCCTCGATCCACCGGACCCGGCTCACCCGTCCGATCTGGGATTGTTCGACCGGTACCGGATCGTCCGCAAACTCGGTCAGGGCGGCATGGGGATGGTCTTCCACGCCGTCGATACGACGCTCGACCGGACGGTGGCACTCAAGATCATCCTGCCGCAATACGCCGGGGACGAGGGTCTGCGCGAGCGGTTCCTGCAAGAGGCGCAGGCGACGGTGAAGGTGCGCTCGCCACACGTCGCGGAGGTGTACGACTGCGGCGTGTGGAACGACGTACCGTACCTAACTATGGAGATGCTCGTCGGCGTGACCTTGGACCAGAAACCCAAGCCGATGGCGCTGGATGCCTGGCGGCGGATCGCGTTCGGCATTGCGAAGGGCCTGTCCGATGCGCACCGCGCCGGCCTCGTGCACCGCGACCTGAAGCCGGGCAACATCCACCTCGGCACCGACTCCCGCACCAACAAGCCGACGGTGAAGATCATCGACTTCGGCCTGGCGCGGCCGGTCGATCGCAAGGTGGAGATGACCAAATCCGGCGTCATGCTCGGCACGCCCGCGTACATGTCGCTCGAGCAGGCTCGCGGCGAGAAGGTGGACCACCGCACCGACCTGTATTCCCTCGGCGTGATCCTATATCAGCTCGCGACCGGGAAACTGCCGTATTCGAATACGTCCAACGTGATGGCGATCCTGGCGGAACTCGCAACGGCGGCGCCGTTGCCGAGCGTGGCACTGGGCGCGCCGGACCTGCCGCCGTCGCTGGTAGAGTTGGTGGATCGGCTATTGGCGAAAGACGCTTCGCTCCGGCCGGCATCGGCAGACGAGGTGATGCGCGCCTTGAAGGCGAGCCTGAACGCGGACGCGTCGGCAAGCGCGGCGGAGGCGATCGCCGTCGAGGCCGCGCCGGTGCTCGCGCGGGCGTTGCCGTCGCGGGCGGAGGACGCCACCGTGCCGCCTCGCGCGGAACGGACGCTCGTGGAACCGATCGTGCAACCGCCGCGGGATCGCCGGTCGCGACGACGGCGCGAGGCGAAGCCGCGTCGATCGTCTTGGCTCTTGCCGGCCCTCGTCACGGGGTTCGGCACCGCCGCCATCCTCGCCGTCGCGTTCGCGAGTGGCGCGTTCTCCCCGAGAACGAACGGCTCCGCCGCGAACGATGACCGGAACCCGGGCAGCGTGTCACTGCGCGGCGTGGACCCGGCCGCACCCGGTCGGCTCGCGACGCCGCCGGTGGAATGGGCCAAACTGCCCAACCTGGCGGAGGCCGCGCCGCGCTGGCAGCCCGTTGACCGCGACATGGCGGGCCGAATCCGCACCGCACGGGAAGCGGCGATCAAGGATCTGCCATTATTTCAGTCGAAATCGCTCGGCGAATATATGCTCGGCCAGATGATGCGAAGTGCAATGGCCGGCTCGATTCCCTCGGGCTTGTTTCCGCCTTCCAGCGATCCGAACGGCGCGCCCGCGACGCTGACCGTTCCCAAGAAATTCCTTCTCGCCGGCGACCTCGTTGGGGTGCGCACGCACGAAGACAAGACCTGGGTCATCCTCGCCGGGAGCGTTCCCGGCCCGATGTCCTTCGGCCGCTCGGTTGGTTGTCTCGTCGAGTTTCCATCGACCAGTCTAACGGCGGCGATGATGGATTATCGCATCGGCGATCGCGTGATCGTGCTGGCCACCCGCTCGCCGCGCGAGGAACTGCAGGCCATGGTGTCGCCGCAGGCACCCGCCGCGATCCGCGAGTTGATGCTCGAGACCCGATTCGCGATGACCACGGTTGGCTCGCCCCAGCCGTATTGGGGGTTTCGCGGCGAGGGCATCGAGAAATCCGGCCAGACGGGCACGTGGATCGACGGATCGCTCGGTCGGGTGGAGATTCCCTCCAACGACGAGGAACTTCGCCGTTCGCCGACGTTCATGATCCGAAACCCGGCGGCCGCCAACGGAACCCGCGGGCGCGTCGCCGGTGCCTTCCGATGGATGGGCAAATCCGCTTCGGGCGTCTCGTTTACGATGCAACTGGGCGGTACGGCCGAAGGCGCCGCGCAGCTTAACTGCCACATGACCGGCGCCTCGCTCGAAGAGTTCATCGACTACGCCGCCGGCGACACGGTCGAAGCGGAAGTCGCGATCTCGCCCCCCCCGCCCGCACCGCATGCCATGCCGATGTTCGGCCCCGGTCCTTCGCCGCGCGCCGAAGGGTTCTCGCTCGATGTCGCCATGCAGGCCGATTGCCTGCGCGTCCGCAAGGTCGGGAAACCCGAAACGACCATCGTGCAGTTCGGCGAGCGCCGCAGCAACATGCCCCGCAACAATGCCACCCCCGACACCGTCTACGCGAACCCCGATCGCCACATCGGCGCGGAGGTGAGTTGGACCGGCCCGTTGAAGAAGCTCCGCGTCATTGGTGACGGCACGCACGTGCTCGTCGGCGTCTCCGGTTCGGTCGCCGGGCTGACCGCCTTCGAAGCCCGCGTCGCGGGCAAGGCTTTCGTCGACGAACTCGCCGATTTCGTCCCCCAGGAGGAATCGAGCGCGAAGGCTGACACGGTCATCGTCACCGGCGTCGTCGAGTCGCCCGTTCCCGGCGCCGATCGGTTCGACACAAACGTACCACTCGTCCGCCTCGACCGGATCGAGCGACCCGGCGATCCCGACGCGGCCGCCGTTTCCGGCCGCAAGCGCGATCCGAAATCGTTCCGCATCGCCAACGCCCTCGACGAATTCACGAAGCTCTTCCGCAACCCGCCGCCTGTCGGCACCGCGGTTCGCTTCGAAGCCCGTTACAGTTCGTTCAGCAGCTACGACCTCACGCTGTCGCTCAATCCCCCGCAAAAAAACCATTCGGGCAGCGCCCGCGTCAAACTCACCGGCGCATCCGACGCCCTCCTTAAGGACTACAAGTCCGGCGACCTCGTAGAGGTCGACGCGATCGTCGAGGAGACGGGCAACGGGTCGAATCGCCCCAAGCTGCGCGGCAAAAGCGTGGTTCGCAAGGCGAACGCCCGGTCGCTCGTGACGGAAGCGGGCCGCGCGATCCCTCCGCTCGACTTCTCGGCCACGGAAAAACTCTGGCGCGACGTTCGCTACACCAGCAACCCGAACGCGACCGATCCGCTGCGGGGCGGAGGGATCTACGAAGGCTACGCGGCCCTTGAAGGCCGGCTCAAGATCGACCTCAAGAACGGCTTCTTCACATACGGAGAACTGGACCTGTACTGCCCCGATACCCCGGCGAACCGCAAGTCGCTCGACGCGCTCAAGGTGGGCGACGAATTGCTCTTCGAGGCGAAGGCCGTGACGCCCCCCAAGGGGCGTGCCTCATCGTCCTACCGCCAGCTCGATGCGGACTGGATCGCCCCCATCGGCGACCCGGCCAAGAAGATCGAGTTCAAGCCGAAGCCCTGACCCTCACGGCGTGAACGGCTGCGTCCACGCCGTCTCCGTGTCGCCCTTCGCGTACGGATTCGGGTGCGGCTTCGAAGACGTCACCTTGGCGCGAACGTAGAGTTCATTCCCCGTGAACGTGTAGCTCGGATTCGCGTCGGTCGACGTGTCTACGACCTTGCCGATCTCGTCGCTGTACTTCCGCGTCACATCCAGTTCCTTGCCGTCCTTGTCCTTCACCGGCTCGCTGTCGAGCGGAGCGCCCTTCATCGTCGCCACGAACTCGGTCTTGTAGGTCACGCCTGGCTCGGGGCGAATCGCGAGAGTCAGCTTGCCGTCGGCTTTCGTGATTGAATCGAAGGTCACGCCGGTGGAGAAGTAAAAGTCGCCCGCCTTCATCGCGCGGACGATCGACTCGGCCGTGAGGTGCTGCGTGCGGACCATGCACCAGCCGCGGCCGGGGTTCGTCTTGCCGATGGCGAACTCGTGGTAGGCGTGCGAATCGTCGGTGGCGACGCCGTAGACGACCGGCAGGCCGAGTTTCCCCAAGCGAACGGAGAGCAGGATGTCCCAGATGCGTTCGCAGCCCGCGTGCGTCTCGTCGCCGTAGTTGCGGACGCCGGAGTGGCCGTTGAAGACCTCGAAGTAGCGTAGTTCCTCGGCGGCGATCATCTCCTCCGCCTTCACGCCCCACTGGAAGTTCGGGTGGTTCAGGAACGTCACGTTCGGCCAGGTTGTCTTCGCCTCCTGCTCCGCCGCGAGTTTCAGGTTCGTGCGGATCGTCTCCGTCACGTTCGCGCCTTCGATCGGCTTGATCGCATCCCGCAGGTTGATGCCGTTCATGTGAACGGGGTACTTCGCGAACTTCGTCGTGATCTCCTCCGCCGGTACGAACAGGAACTTCCCCGGCTCCTCCAGCAGGCTGCGGAACTCCCGTAGCGGCTTGAGGCGCACCTGCTTCTTCCCCTTCTCTTCGCGCCATTCGAGCCAGTTCCTGCCGAAGCGGGCCTGGTACTTCTCCACCGCCTTCTTCCGCACCGGCGTCGTCTCGGCGTCCACCCACTTCTCCGCGTCGGCGATGATGTTGTGGTCGGTCAGCGCGAGGAACTGATATCCGTGCCGCTTGTACCAGTCTGCGATCATCTCGGGAAAGTCATCGCCGTCGCTCCAGAGGGAATGCGTGTGCATGTTCCCTTTCCAGTACTGCGGTTTCGCGTCGGCGACGGGTAGCGGCGTGAGTGGTGCCTCGGTGGGCCGCTGCGCCACCACGACGGCGAAGACGGCAAACGTGACGAGCAGGGCGAGTAGCGAGCGGGGCATGGAGAGGTTCCAGAGAATTAAGCCACAGATGAACACGGATGAAAATAGATCTATCTAAATCATTGGTTTGATTTCTTCTGATCAGTTTTCATCCGTGTTCATCTGTGGCCGATATCAGCTATCAAAGTACAGCGCGAACTCGTACGGGTGCGGGCGCAGGCGGATCGCGTCGACTTCTTCCTTCCGCTTGAAGGCGATCCATGTCTCGATCACGTCCTCGGTGAAGACGTCCGAATGCATCAGGAACTCGTGGTCCTTCTGCAAGGCCGTCAGCGCCTCGTCGAGGCTGCCCGGCGGCTTCGGCACGTCGCGAAGTTGCTCCGGGGCGAGGTCGTAGATGTCCTTGTCCAGCGGCGGGCCGGGGTTCGTGCGCGTGCGGATGCCGTCGAGCATCGCCATCAGGATCGCGCTGAAGGCCAGGTACGGGTTGGCCGCGCCGTCCGGCATGCGGTATTCGATGCGCTTCGAATCGGGACGTGACGAGTAGACGGGGATACGGATCGCCGCGGAGCGGTTCCGCTGACTGTACGCGAGCGCGGACGGCGCCTCGAATCCCGGCACCAGCCGCTTGTAGCTGTTCGTCGTCGGGTTCGTGAACGCGGCGAGCGCCGGCGCGTGTTTCAGCAGCCCGCCGATGGCGTACATCGCCGTCTCGGACAATCCCGAATACGAACTGCCGGTGAACAGGTTCTTGCCGCCCTTGGCCAGCGAGAGGTGGACGTGCATGCCGCAGCCGAACTCGTCGAACAGCGGCTTCGGCATGAACGTCGCCGTCTTGCCGTGCCGCCGCGCGACGTTCCGCACGATGTACTTGTACTTCAGCACGTTGTCCGCCGTTTGCACCAGTTCCCCGTACCGCACGTCGATCGTGCACTGCCCGCCGCTCGCCTTCTCGTGGTGGTGGCTCTCGACCGTCAGCCCGCTGTCCATCATCACGCGCATCATCTCGCTGCGCAGGTCGTGCGTCTGGTCCGCCGGCGGGCACGGGAAGTAGCCCTGCCGGTACGGGATCTTGCTGCCGAGATTCGGCCTTTCGTCCCGCCCGCTGTTCCACGCCCCCTCCACGCTGTCCACGTAGTAGAACGCGCTATGGCTCGTCTGGTCGAACTTCACGTCGTCGAACACGAAAAAGTCCACCGACGGCCCGAAGAACGCCGCGTCCGCGATGCCGGTCTGCTTCATGTAATTGACGGCCTTCCTCGCCACGTTGCGCGGGTCCCGGCTGTAGTCTTCCTTCGTGAGCGGGTCCTGGATGTTGCAGATCATCACCAGCGTCGTCTCGTTCCGGAACGGATCGAGGAACGGCGTCTCCGGCTGCGGCACGACGATCATGTCCGACTCGTTGATCGCCTGCCAGCCACGGAGGCTGGCACCGTCGAATCCGATGCCGTCCTCGAACGAGCTTTCGTCGAGTTGTTCGGCCGGTATGGTGAAATGTTTCCAGAGGCCGGGGAAGTCCATGAATCGCAGGTCGACCGCTTTGACGTCGCGTTCGCGGAGGAAGGCGAGCACTTCGCGTGGAGTCACGGGGAAAAACCTCTCGGTGCGGAGGGCGGATCGTCGGTTCCGCGAGAGAGGAAGTGAGATCGCGGGTTAGGGCAGTATAGCAGAAGCGGCGGGGAACACCACCTTTCCAAGGCGAACGGCGCGACGTGAGTTCGCCGGTCGTGGGGTTGGTGGACCACCGGCGGGCTGACGCCGCGCCGTTCACCGTGACCATCGATCGCCAGAAGCCGTTGGGTCCGCGAGAACGCACCGCCCCGAATCGGACACGCTGATTGCGAAAGCATCAGCCGTGCAGTGGGTTAATTTTTCTCTTGACTAAAGAAACCTTATCCGTGTTCGGCGTCTGGGGCCACACCCAACGACTGCGCACAGATGGACTGCCAGACGACGACATCCACGACCAGCACGAACCGCGGATCGACCGCCTCGCCGTTGGCCGGGTTCGGGCCGCCGAGGGCTGGGTGCGGGGCGAGGGCGTAGCACTGGCCCGGCCCCGGCACCTTGCCCGCCTCGTGCAGTTGGAGGACCACCTCCGAGAGAAGGTACACCTCCTGCCACCACGGCTCGTTGACCTCGCGGACGAACGTCTCGTAGTCGTCGGCCACCTGCTGCAACTGGCCGGTGAACACATCGAGCAGCTCGACGGCCCCCGCCGGCCGGCGGAGGAACCAGAACCCGAACTTGCTCAGGAATGCCGGCGCGACAGTGCCGCCGACCACCCCGGCCCACGGCGCGATCCAGGCGCGGAACTGGTCGGGCGTGATGTCGTCGATCAGCAGGTCGGACCATGTCAGCCGCGACATCCGCCCCTCCGCGCCTCCGCCGCCGAAAGAATCCATGCATGCCGGGTGCGTCGGCTACGCTAGCCGGTGTCGCCCGCTTCTCCCCACCGGAGGCACGCGATGGACTCGACGCTCCCCATTCTCGCCGTCAATCTCGGCAAGTTCAACGGGGATATGTCCCGGCGAACGGCGCGACGTCAGTCCGCCGGTCGTGGGCCAAACACCGGAGGGCTGACACCGCCCGTTCGCCGGACGCCGCACCTAACGGGACATCGCCTCGGCGATGAGCCAGCCGCCTTGAATGGCCCGAGCGGGGGGAACGCAAGAGCATCGGGACCGGCCTGCGAACTGAGCAGGCCTCGCCGCCGCTGACACCACTGTGTCAGTGGCCGCGTGAGTCCGAATCCGTGTTGGGTGCCGTCGCCGGTCGGTCATCGCGATCGTTCCGGGCGGACACCGAGGCGATCGATCGCCAGAAGCCGTTGGGTCCGCGAGAACGCTCTGCCCCGGATCGGACACGCTGAATGCGGAAGCATCAGCCGTGCAGTGGGTTAATTTTTCTCTTGACTAAAGAAACCTTATCCGGGTTCGGCGTCTTGCTACGGCACACAAACCATGTCGATTTTGAACGCGAAACCGGTCTTTGACTCCGAAACCTGCGCCATCAACACCAAATCGCTTCGCCCCTCTTCCTCCGTCCAGAGATCAATCAAAGCGTCCCATCGATTGCCCGCCCAAATACAGACGGACGATTTCCACGTCTTGTCGGGTAGCTCGATTAAGGTCTCTCCGTAGTCGTGGATGTACTCCTCAATCTGCTTTGCTACACCCTTTGATACTCGTGCTACGCCCGGCACGCCTCCGGTGAGTCGATAGTCGCCGTGAACGAAAGACTTCACGATCTCGCAAAAGATTGGACGCCAAGCCGTAGGAATTGGACGCTGGTCGTCCTCGTCCTTGACGGCGACCACTTCGGCATCTGTCTTGCGCTTTCGCACACGCTGCCCTCCGCCGCCGAACGTTAAGGATAAGCTGCCGGGGCCGCCTGCAAAACCTTCATGCCGCGCAAAACCAGAATGCGGCCCCGGTCAGCTTGATCCGCTGGTTCTGCCGGCTACCCGCCCCAGCACGCAAGTTCATGGACCCGATCATCCGCATGTCGGTCATGCCAGCCGCATGTCACGCGACTGAGTATGCCCGCCTCGCCGCCACGCGTCGTCAGGTTACACCCTTGTCTGGCCACGGCATGCAGTGCCGGGAAATGCGCCCGCGCCCACCCGAATGGCACCTCGAACACCGGCGGGTCGGCTGACGACGCGAAGAACGTCGGACAGAAGTACCCCAAGGCTGCGTCCGAACCAATCCCGAACATTCGCACCGCAGCGTACACCTCATCGGGCTCATCGTAGAGCGCGTACGTGTACCCGGCAGGATGGATCACCTGCTCCAGTTGAAGACCGTGCCTGTCGAACTGACGGAATGCGACTATTGGGTCGCTCTCTGGCCGGACAACGACCCGCGACTGAGCCAGAGTGGAACGCGTGTCCGCCCCGAGAGCAGAAAGGTATTCAGCAGCGAGGCGCCTTTGGGCGTTGGCCGTCAGCTTCTCGGATAGCAGTTGTCGCTGTTCGGAAGTCATAGCACCTTAGGCAGAACTAGTAATTCTGCCACGCTGAGTTAGATAATACCGCCGGCAGTCGATCACAGTCCAACAAAATTCCCATTTGAATCCAGGAATTTTCCGCTCAACGCCGTCCGTATTACCCTTGCGAACTCTCGCGCGGCGCGACATAACACTTTTACACCAGCGCAGCGCGATCGATCCCTTTTCACCTACGTCACAATAATTTGACTTTTGTCCACTCGTGTCGAATTCTCCCGCGGACTTGACTTCCGGGGGATTCCCATGCTCGCCACCGCGCCTCGACTTCATAACCGCATCGCCGGGCACATCGCGCCGGTGCCGATTCCCGTGCCGGCCACGCCCGAAGGCAAGCAGGCGGCGTGGGGCGATGCGATCTTCGCGGCGGTGCTGTTCTACCAGGCCCAACTGGCGCACCCGGACGAACGCGTGGCCGAGCGGGCGGCGCGGGCGATCTTCGAACTGGAGAAGACCCGCCTGCGCCACGGGCGGGAGATCGCCGGAACGGTGGCCAATGCAACCGCCCCGATGCCGCCCGCGGAAATGGCAGCCGCCCGCACGGAGCCGGAGCGGGAATGGGACGAGATTGCGGCGGAGGATGAGCCGGAGGAAGCGGCGCAGAATGTGCCGGAGGAAGAGCCGGCGGAGTTCGACGAACGGGAGCGGGCCGCGATCGAGACGATGACGCGGCACGAGCGGTATGTGCCGGTGATCGAGGAGTTGCGGGCGAGGTTGGAGTCCGAGGGGGTCGAATCGAACGAGGCGCGGCGGCTGGCGACGGAGGCGTTCCGGCAGATGGTGGGCGAAGAGTTGCGGGAGCGCCGGCGCCGTCGGGCGGAAAGCGGCCAGCGGACCCAACCCCCGGCGCGGCGCGAAATTCCGTCGGGTTCGGCTTGCCGCGCGGAGACGGTCCCCTAATATATTCTGCCTTCCTTTATTTCGTGGCTCTGACGGCCGAGGAGGCCGCCGTGAAAGTTCGATCCAGCGTCAAACGCATTTGCGAGAAGTGCAAACTGATCAAGCGGAAGGGCGTCGTCCGCGTGATCTGCGAAGACCCGCGCCACAAGCAACGCCAAGGCTAAGGACCCGCGACATGCCCCGTATTCAAGGCGTCGACATTCCGCCGGAAAAACTCCTGCACATCAGCCTGCGCTACCTCCGCGGCATCGGCCCGACCACGGCGCTCGAACTCTGCGAGAAGACCGGCCTCGATCCGATGCGCCGCGCGAAGTCCCTCACGGACGACGAAGTTGCGAAGCTCGCGACGATCATCGACCGCGACTACCTCGTCGAGGGTGCCCTGCGCCGCTTCGACGGCGGGAACATCCAGCGGCTCAAGGAAATCAAGAGCTACCGCGGCGAGCGGCACCGGAAGAACCTCCCGGTCCGCGGCCAGCGCAGCAAGACCAACGCCCGGACTCGCAAGGGCGTGCGCCGCACCGTCGCCGGCAAGAAGGGCGTGAAGGACAAGTAAGCGAAGACGTGTCAGTGGCGGTGGGTAGTGCCAGGGGAACCGGCCTATTCGCCCGACTGGCGTTTTCTCGGTCCGGCACTAACAACTGACACCAACAACTGACACCATCCCATGGCTAAGAGCAAGAAGAAGAAGCAGCGTCGCAATGTGAGCCGCGGGCACGCGCACATTCAGTCGACCTTCAACAACACGATCGTGACGATCTCGGACACGAACGGCGACACGTTGTGTTCGGTGTCCGGCGGGATGGTCGGCTTCAAGGGAAGCCGGAAGTCCACGCCGTTCGCCGCCCAGCGGGCCGCGGAAGAATGCGCGAACAAGGCCTCCAAGTTCGGCATGAAGGAAGTGGAAGTGTTCATCAAGGGGCCGGGCGCGGGCCGCGAGTCGGCCGTGACCGCTCTCCAGGCGTCGGGGCTGAACGTCAAGGCGATCGAAGACGTGACGCCGCTGCCGCACAACGGTTGCCGCCCGCCGAAGAAGCGGCGCGTGTAATCGCCAAGGGAAGTGTCAGTTGGCGGTGTCAGTGCCAGTGTGACCATCGGCCTTGCCGCTTTCCTTGTTTCGCCATTCGGGTCGACGCTGGGGTTCCCCGATTGGTTTGCGAACCGCGATGCGGTTCCCGACCCCATTACTCCTCACTGGCGTCTTCGACCGGCTCCAAAATCCATGGCTCGTTACACCGACCCCGCCTGCAAGCGCTGCCGGCGGGAACAGATGAAGCTGTTCCTCAAGGGCAGCCGCTGTTTCAGCCCGAAGTGCCCGATCGACAAGGAAGCCCGTCCGCCGGGCATGCACGGGGCGACCCGCACCAAGCAGACCGAATACGGCATCCGCCTGCGCGAGAAGCAGCGGCTCAAGTGGTTTTACGGCTTGCTCGAACGGCAGTTCTCGCGGTATCTGGAACTGGCGAGCAAGGCGGCCAACACCGGCGACGAGTTGCTCGTGCTGATGGAGCGCCGACTCGATAACTGCGTCCACCGCCTCGGTTTCGCCGCCAGCCGCAAGGGTGCCCGGCAGCTCGTGGCGCACGGGCATGTGATGATCAACGGCCGCAAGTGCGACGTGCCGAGCGTGCTCGTCAAGCCGGGCGACGTGATCAAGGTGAAGCCGGCGAACCGCAGCCTCGCGCTCGCCCGCCTCAGCCTGCAGACCGCCGGTGGCGAACCGGTGCCCGACTATTTGGAAGTCGTGAACCGCGACGACCCCGAAGGCAAGATGACCCGTCTGCCGACGCGAGGCGACGTCGATCAGCGCATCGCGGACATCCGCGTGCAGCTCATCATCGAAATCGCGACGCGCTAACGATCAAGTCGCCGCCGGTCCCGCGAAGGCCGGCGGCGTGTCCCGTTGGTTCTGGTCCTGCTGGTTTCGCGTCTTGCTGTGCCGTTGGCCCCCGGTCGAATCGCACGACCGACCATTGGCGGAAAGCTGGCGCGGACGGCATTTGAAAGGTCGGTTTCCCATGCGCATTCGCTGGCGCGGTCTTGAACTGCCGAACCGGGTCGCCTCCGAGCGGACCTCGCTCACCGACACCTACGGCAAGTTCCACGCGGAGCCGTTCGAACGCGGCTTCGGCATGACGGTCGGCAACAGCCTCCGTCGCATTCTGCTCTCGAGCCTCGAAGGCTCCGCCGTCACGCGCGTCAAGATCCAGGGCGTGCAGCACGAAGTCTCCACGATCCCCGGCATCGTCGAAGACGTGACGGACATCATCCTCAACATCAAGTCGCTCGTCGTGAAGAACACGAGCGACATGCCGAAGGTCATCCGCATCGACCGCCACCAGAAGGGCGTCGTGCGGGCCGCCGACCTGCAGCACGACGAAACCGTACAGATCTTCAACCCGGAACACCACATCTGCACGATGACGGACGACGTTCCGTTCGTGGTGGAACTGACGGTGGAGAACGGCCGGGGCTACCGCACGGCCGAGGAAAACGCCGGCCGCGAACGCGAGATCGGCGTCATTCCGGTCGACAGTTCCTTCTCGCCCGTCGTGCGCGTCAAGTACGACATCGAGGAGACCCGCGTCGGTCAGCGCACCAACTACGACCGCCTCCAGATGGAAATCTGGACCAACGGCACCGTCGGCCCGCAGATGGCGCTCGTCGAGGCGGCGAAGATCCTCCGCAAGCACCTGAATCCGTTCATCCAGTACAGCGAACCCGGCCCGGAAGTGTCGCTGGACGACGGCCCCATCGAGATCGGGCCGGCCGCTGGCGCGGGCGTCGACCACGAACTCGAGCGTAAGCTCAACATGAGCCTCGCCGAACTCGAACTCTCCGTCCGGGCCACGAACTGCCTGGAATCGGAAGGGATCGCCAGCGTCCGCGACCTGGTGATCCGTACCGAGGAGGAACTCCTCGAAGTGCGCAACTTCGGCGAAACGACGCTGAAGGAAGTGACGATCAAGCTGAAGGAACGTGGCCTGCACCTCGGCATGAAGATGCCGGCGCGCCGCTAACCAGTTTCAAGTTCCGAGTTTCAAGTTCCAAGTCCCGGATAAAGACTTCGAACTTGAAACTCGGAACTTGGAAAACATTCTCCCACCTTCCTTGGCACGGGGTGGGGTTTCCAACCCGAAGAGGTTTCCATGCGCCACCGTAAAGCCGGCCGAGTACTCGGCCGCAACGCCAGCCACCGGCTGGCGCTCTTCCGCAACCTGAGCCGTTCGCTCATCACGCACGAATCGATCAAGACGACCGTCGCCAAGGCGAAGGAACTCCGACCGTTCGTCGAGAAGCTGATCACGCTCGCCAAGAAGGCGTCGCTCGTCGACGATGGCACGCCGGCGGGCAAGATCAAGTCGCTGCACTATCGCCGGCAGGCGATGGCGGCGCTCGGGCCGACCCATGGCACCGGCATCTACGACAAGGAAGACAAGGCCGCGACCGAGAAGACCGCCGACACCGTTCTCAAGAAGCTGTTTTCGGTCATCGGCCCGCGTTTCAAGGATCGTCCGGGCGGTTACACCCGAATCCTCAAGCTGCACAAACGCCGTCTGGGCGACGGCGGCGAGCAAGCCATCATCGAACTGCTCAAGGACGGCGAGACCCGCGTTCGCGCCAGCGCCCCGCCGGAAGCCCCGGCCCCGGTGCCTGTCGCCGAGTAAATCGACCGTTCGAAACGAAGAAGGCGGGCCGATCACCACGGTGATCGACCCGCCTTCATTTATTGAAACTCTGTGGATCAACGGCCGCGATTGAACGGGTTGCCGCCACTGCTTGGCGGGCCGCCGCGAGTACGGTCGGAGCCACGATCGCTCCCGCGATCGCGACCCGATTCGCCGCGGGAATCGGAGCGGGAATCGCCGCTGCCCCCGCGATTGAACATCCCGCCGAACGGGCTTCCGCCTCGCGGTGCCTCGCCGGAGGAACGTCCGCCGCCGCGGGAATCGCCCGATGCGCCGGAGCTACTACTCGACTGGCTCGGGTTCTTGTAACGGAGATACTCCTCCGCCGTGACGAGTCCATCGCCATTCAGATCCATCGGCAGGAAGTCCGTTGCCAAACGGCCATCGTTGCGCCATTCGTAGAGTGCGATTTGGCCGTCCTGATTCGTGTCGAGGCTATTGAACCAGCTGGGCAACTCCTTGGGCAACTTGCCGTAACGGAGAACGACCGGTTTGGGTTCCTCGATCGGCTGACGCGGATCGCGCCCGCCGGAGCCGTCCCAGCCGCCGGGGCTGCCAGGTGGCAAGCCCTGGTTTGAAGAACTGGAACCGCCCGAGCTCTGGCCGCTGATCGCGTCCACGTAGTACGTCTTGTACTCTGCGAAATCCATCGAGCCGTCGGCATTTTTGTCGTACTGCTGGAAGACCCCACGCAGCCGGTCCGATTGCTGGGCTTCCGCCGCGGTGATCTTTCCGTCGTTGTCCCGATCGTAGCGGCGGAACCGTTCCTGGACTTGTTGGTCGGTGATCTGGCTGGGGTCAAAGCCGCCGCGGCCGCTGAATCCGCCCGGTTGTTGCATGGAACCCCATTGCGGTTGCATCCCTCCGGGGGTCGCACCCGGCGTGGTATTCGTGGCGTCGAACGAGACCGCTGCGGTCGGCGCACCGGGAGTCGAGGTCGTCATGGTCATCGAGAAGCCGCCACGGCCGCCACCCGACCGCATCGCCTCCATTCGCTTGGCGAACTGATCGCGGAACTGTTCCTTGGTAATCGAACCACTGGTCGGCAGCGGTTCGCCGCCGAAGCGTTGCGCCATGGCATTGGACTGGTCGCGAGTGGCTTGTGGAATACGAGAATAATCGAGAGTGTCTCCGCTTCCGCCGTAAGACGCCTGGAGGCGGGAGAAACTGCCGTCGGCCATGGCGCTGGAATTGAATCCCCCCCCACCGGGGGTCATGCTGCTACCCATTGGGGAACCGCCGAAGCCGCCGAAACCCCGCGATCCCCGGTCGCCGCCGCGCTCCCGACCGCCGAAGCCCCCGAAGCCGCCGGGAGTGCCACCCATCGGAGAGCCGCCCGGGGGAACCTGGAACTGGATCGCGCCGGGAGCCGCCGATTCACCGCCCCGGTCGCCACGACTGCCGCGGTCCCGCCCGCGGTCGCCGCCCGGGAACTGGCCGCTCGAACTTTCGGGATTCGTGCCGAGCACGACGACCGCGAGGCCGATCGGAGCGAGCAGTTTGATGAGTTTGAGCAGACGCATGACGGGACGCCTCGAACGGATGACCGCACCGGTATACTAGCCTTCCGACCGCCGGGATGTCACGCGCGATCCGCACGTCTATCATCCGGCATTCATAAAGCCTAAACGGCGGAATCGCCTCCATGCGACCGACCTTCGAATTCGTGAACCCGAATATCCGGCGCAGGGGCTACCGCGCCGTCGTATTCGATTTCGACGGCACCATTTCCCTGCTGCGAGAAGGATGGGCGCGGATCATGGCCGAGATGGGCCGCGAACTCCTGGCCCAACAAAAGCTCAACCGGGAACCCGACGCGGAACTGCTGGCGTACCTCGAACGGGAAATGCTCCTTCTGAGCGGCAAACCGAGCATCTTCCAGATGCGCCGGCTCGCCGAGGAAGTCGCGGCGCGTGGCGATGCCAAGCCGGACGCCGACGTGCTGCTCGCCGAGTTTCTCCGCCGTCTGCTCGCGAACATCCAATCGCGCATCGACGATGTGACATCCGGAAAGTGCCGGCCGGCCGACTGGACCGTCCCCGGCACGCACGCGCTGCTAGACGAATTGAAGCGTCGCGGCATCCTGCTCGTCCTCGCCAGCGGCACCGATCGAGCTTTCGTCGAGCATGACCTGGCACTGCTCGACCTCGCCCGTTACTTCGGCGACCGCGTCTATGCCCCGGCGAACAATACGCCGAGTTTCAGCAAGCGCGACGTGATTGCCGGCCTGATCCGCGATGGAATCCCCGGCGAGCAGTTGCTCGGCTTCGGCGACGGCTATTCCGAGACGGTCGAGATGAAGCGAATCGGCGGCACCGCCATCGGCGTCGCGAGCGTCGAGCCGCCTCTCGTGGGAACGAATGCGATGAAACGCGAGATGCTGATCGGCCTGGGTGCAGACGTGATCATGCCGGATTATCGGGAGCACGAGGCGCTGGTGGAGTGGTTGTGGGACTGAGTGGTTCGGCCGCTCGCGCTCGGCTCCGAAGACTGCGCCTTGCCGCTAAACGGTCATCAGTTTTCACTCCGCATTCCGCACTCCGCATTCCGCACTGGAATTACTCCCATTCGATCGTCGCAGGCGGTTTGCTGCTGATGTCGTAGACGACGCGGTTCACACCCTTCACGCGATTGATGATCGCCGTCGACACGCGAGCGAGCAGGTCGTGCGGCAGGTGGCTCCAGTCGGCGGTCATGAAGTCGTCGGTCTGCACGCAGCGGATCGCGATGGTGTTTTCGTAGGTGCGGCCATCGCCCATGACGCCCACGCTGCGCACCGGTAGCAACACGGCAAAGGCTTGTGAGGTCTTGCGGTACCAACCGGCCTTGTGAAGTTCCTCCAGGAAGATCGTGTCGGCCATGCGGAGCGCCGTGAGCTTGTCGGCGGTGATTTCGCCGAGGCATCGGACGGCGAGGCCGGGGCCGGGGAACGGGTGCCGCCAGACGACTTCCTCCGGCAAGCCGAGTTCGAGGCCGAGCCGGCGCACTTCGTCCTTGAAGAGATCGCGGAGCGGTTCGACGAGTTCGAAGCCGAGTTCCGCCGGCAGGCCGCCGACGTTGTGGTGGAGTTTGATTGTGGCGGCCGGGCCGTCCGCGGAACCGCCGGACTCGATCACGTCCGGGTAGAGCGTGCCCTGCGCCAGGAAATGGGCGTCCGGGATCGCATTGGCCTCGTTCTTGAAGATCTCGATGAAGACGCGACCGATGATCTTGCGCTTCTCCTGCGGGTCGGTGACTCCCTGCAGGGCGGCGAGGAAGTGTTCGGCCGCGTGGACGACAGTGAGGTCGGCCTTGAACCAATCGCGGAAGGTGTGGCGGACGAGGTCGGTCTCGCCCTCGCGCATCATGCCGTTATCGACGTAGATGCACGCGACCTGCGGGCCGATGGCCTTGACGAGCAGCGCGGCGCACACGGCCGAGTCGACGCCGCCGGACAAACCACAAATGACGCGTTTGTCGCCGACCTGCGCCCGGATCTTCGCGACCGTTTCGTCGATGAACGTCTGCATGCGCCAGAGGCCCTGGCAGCCACAGACGTCGCGGAGGAAATTCGCGAGGATCTGTCCGCCGTGGGGCGTGTGGCTTACTTCCGGGTGGAACTGGATGCCATAGACGGGGCGGTTCTTGTGCTTCACGGCTGCGACGGGGCAGGTATCGGTGCTCGCGAGCGGTTCGAAATCGCCGGACATCGCGTGGACCTGATCGCCGTGACTCATCCAGACCGTGGATTCGACCGGATAACCGCGGAAGAGCTGATTCGCATTGGTGACGTTCAGGGTGGCGCGGCCGTACTCGCGGGAGTGCGCCGGGGCGACGTGCCCGCCGAGGAGATGGCAGGCGAGTTGCATGCCGTAGCAGATGCCTAGCACGGGGATGCCGAGGTCGAAGATTTTGGGATCGCATTTTGGCGCGCCGTCTTCGTAGACGCTTGACGGGCCGCCCGAGAGGATGATCCCCTTGGGATTCAGTTCCTTCACGCGCTCGGCCGTGATGTCGTGGCGGACGAGTTGGCAGAAGACATGCTGCTCGCGCACTCGCCGCGCGATCAGTTGCCCGAATTGCGAGCCGAAGTCGAAGACGAGAACGAGTTCGTTGTTCATGATTCTCATCCAAAATACGATTTCACCGCAGAGGACGCAGGGATCGCAGACAATACCAGAAATAAGTTTTGAAAAACTCTTCTCGGTCTTCTCCGCGTCCTCAGCGTCCTCTGCGGTGAAATCTCTTAATTCTTTGCTCCCAACTCCGCCGACCGCTCCGTGGCGGCCTCGACGGCGTCCATCAGACCGGCGCGGAAGCCGGCGCGTTCGAGGGCGTGCAGACCGGCGATGGTCGTGCCGCCGGGCGATGCGACGGCGTCCTTGAGTGCGGCCGGGTGGCTGCCGGTTTCCAGCACCATCTTCGCCGAACCGAACACGGTCTGGGCCGCGAGGGCGAGCGCCACGTCGCGGGGCAGGCCGACGCGGACACCACCATCGGCAAGGGCTTCAATCATGACGTAGACGAACGCCGGTCCGCTGCCGCTCAATCCTGTGACCGCGTCGAGGAGATGCTCCGGCAGCGAGAACGCCTTGCCCACAGCGTTGAACAGCCTCGCCACGACTTCGACATCCGCCGGCGTTGCCGCAGGCCCGGCAGCGAAACCAGCCGCGCTCGCGCCGACGAGGCACGGCGTGTTCGGCATCACGCGGATCAAACGCGTATCGGCTCCGAGGCTGTCGGCGAGTTGCTTGAGTGTGATCCCGGCTGCAATCGACACAACCAGCTGCCGATCCGTCAGCGAGGACCGCACTTCGCCGAGCACGGCGTGCATGGTCTGCGGCTTGACCGCCAGCACGAGCACGTCCGCCGCCGCGACGACCTCGGCGTTGGATGCGGTCGCCTTGAGGCCGGTCGCCGTCTGGAACTTCTCGCGGGCTGCGGGCACCGGATCGCTCGCGAGGCTCTTCGTCGAATCGAGCAGGCCGGTCGCGCGCCAGCCTTGGGCGAGCGCCGTCGCCATCTGTCCGGCGCCGAGGAAACCGATCGCGAGTGGTGCGGGAGCCGCCATGGGTGCGGTCTCGGGGGAGAAATCGGGAAACAGACAATATAGCGATTCCGGTTCAATGGGGGAAATGCTGGCATCGACCATGCCGATCGGATATACCAGTGCGAAGCCCTCCCAACCTGCCCGTCGAGATCCGATATGACAGAACCCGTCGCCCCCCGCACCGGCTGGGCCAGCCTGAAGGATTTGAACCGGTATCAGTGGTTCGTGTTCGCCGTCGCCGCGATCGCGTGGATGGCGGATTGTATGGACCAACAGCTATTCAACCTGGCCCGCGTGATGTCGATCACGGATCTCGTGACGGCAGGCCTCGGGCCGGATGAAGCGAAAGCGGCCGTAAGTTTCTGGAGCACGACCGCGACGGCGGTGTTCCTGATCGGCTGGGCGACGGGCGGTCTGACGTTCGGCATGTTCGGCGACCGGATCGGACGTGTGCGAACGCTCACCTACACGATTCTTCTCTATTCGATCTTCACGGGGTTCAGCGCCTTCTCGCAAGGCCCGTGGGACTACTGCCTCTACCGGTTCCTCACCGGTCTCGGCGTTGGCGGGGTGTTCGCGGCGGCCGTCTCGCTTCTGGCCGAGACGATGCCGGATAACGCGCGACCCTTCACTCTCGGCCTCATGCAAGCCCTGTCCGCGGTCGGCAACTGCACGGCCGCGCTGATGTTCGTTTCGCTCGGGCTGCTCGAGCTCTACGGCTATCTCGATCCGCTCAAATCCGTCGGCCTCAACGCCTGGCGAATCCTGTTCCTTATCGGTATCGCCCCGGCCCTGCTCGTGATCTTCATACAGCGGAAACTCGAAGAGCCGATTACGTGGCGGAACGCGAAGGCTGCCGCCGACGCCGGGACGGGGCGAAAGCTCGGTTCCTACGGCGATCTTTTCAGCGGCGGCTGGGTCCGCAAACATGCTTTGCTGGGAATGATTCTGGCGTTCGTCGGGGTCGTGGGGCTTTGGGGCATCGGCTTCTTCGCCGTGGACTTGCAGCAGAATATCTTCCGCCCCACTTTCGCGGCGGAGGCGGCTCAGGAGTACCCGATCCCGGAAACGGCCACGGCGGAGGAGAAGGCCACGCTCGAAAAATCGCGGGCCGGCTATGTGAAAGGCCAGGGGATCATCTGGGCCGGGATCACGTCGTTCGCCATCAATGTCGGTGCGTTCTTCGGCATGTCCTCGTTCAGTTGGCTCACGAGTCGTATCGGCCGTAAACCGGCCTTCGCGGTCACGTTTATCGCCGCCGCCGCGAGCGTGGCCATCCTGTTCATGTTCATGAAAACGCGCATCGACATCATCTGGATGAGCGCACTGATGGGCTTCTGTTTATTGGCGCTCTTCGGCGGCTATGCGATCTACCTGCCGGAACTGTTCCCGACCCGCCTCCGCGCGACCGGCACATCCTTCTGCTACAACGTCGGCCGCTTCCTCGCCGCGAGTGGGCCGATCGCGCTCGGCTACCTCACGACGAGCGTCTTCGCCTTCGCGAAGACGACCGAAACGCCGGACATGCCGTCGCGTTACGCGGGGTTGGCGATGTGTTCGATCTTCGCGATCGGCCTGCTCGTGCTACCGTTCCTGCCGGAAACCAAGGGCAAGCCGCTGCCGGAATGAGTTTGCACGGGGAACCGAGATCGGGAGTCGCGAAGCGGTTCCCGATCCGTTACTTCTTCCCGTCCATCCACTTCGACACGATCGCCCAGTAGTATGTCCCGCTCGCGCTCGACGGTTCGCCGGGGGCGACACCGCATCCGCCGTCGGCATTGCGACACGATTTGAGAAACTCGCCCAGCTTATAGGAGTTCTTCGGTCGTTCTTTCGCCAGCATCAGGGCACGCATGACGCGATAAGTTGTTTCGAGGTCGCTGCCGCCGGCACTATCCTTCTTCCAGCCGCCGTCGGCACCTTGGCTCGCCCGGATCATCGAAACGATCTTATCCTTGTTCGCCACGGGGAAATTCAGTCGCAGTTTCATCGCCACGACGGACGCGGTGTCCCGCGCGCGGCCGTCGCCCTTGCCGGCCGTCCCGTCGTTGTTGAGTTGCTTGCTGGCGATGACGTTCCATTTGTCGATCCATTTCGGCTTGGCCTTGAGGCTCTCGATCGCGGCCGCGCCGATCCGCACGTCCTCGAACGTCTTCGCCTCGGATTCGAGGAAATCGATCGCCATCGGGAACTTCGATTCGGGGATGCCCAGTTCCACGGCGGCCATGATGCCGATGCTCGTCACCAGCACCGTTGGCTTTTCGCCCGCCTCCGCGAAGCCCCCGGTCGGCGGGTCGTAGCACGACAGCACGTAGGCTTTGACCTGCACGGAATTCGGCAGTTCGCCGCCCAGGTATTTGATCGCCCGAACGGCCGCGGACGTCGCGCGCAGGCTGGGGCCGCCCTTCGCATCCGACTTGTACGAGCCGCTCTCCTGCCGAAGTCCGGCGAGGTACTTCAGCGACGCCGCCTTCTCCTCCGGCGTCTGCGCGCACGCGAGGGACGGAATGACAATGAAGAACGCAACGAGGAATCGCATGGTATGGCCACCCTACGAATTCAATGGTTGAACGCGAACTCCTTCGAGTTCAAGAGCGCCCACATCAGATCGCTGAAGACGTCGTGGCGCTTCTCGCCCTCGGCAAGCAACTTCGTCACGGCGGCGCGTTCGTCGTCGCGCGGCCGCCGCGCCAGCGTCCGAAGGAAGATCCCTTCCAGCACGGCCGCGTCGTCCTTCTCCTTCGCGAGCGTCGAATAGACCCAGCCGGCCGCCGTGGTGATGCGGCTTTGCAGGGCCTCGTTGTTCTGCAGGTGCAAGAGTTGTGGGAGCGTCACGTCCCCGCCGCGCTCGCACGCGCACGCCGTCACGCGGTCGGACCGGCCGAACATGCGGAGGAACGACGAATTCAGGTTCGGGTCCGCCACCTGCACGGCCTTCATACCGTACGGGTAACCGTCGAGTCGGTCGGGCACGCCGACGGCGTCGCCGATGGCGTCGTGCAGCACCTCGGCCGGAAGCCGTCGGGCATAGTAGTGTGAGTAGAACTTCGCGTCCGTTTCGTTGGTCGGCCGGGTCGCGGAACTCAACTGGTACGTCCGCGAGTTCAACACCAGACGCATCAGGTGCCGGAGGTCGAACTTCGACCGGACGAACTCGGCCTTGAGCGAGTCCCAAAGCTTCGGCACTGTCGGCGGGTTCGTCGCCCGCAGGTCGTCCACCGGTTCGACGAGGCCGACACCCAGATAGTGCTTCCAGACGCGGTTGACCATCGCGCCGGCGAAGTACGGGTTGTCCGGGTTCGCGATCCATGCCGCCAGTGCCGCGCGCGGATCGTCCGTCGGCGCGATCGCCACCGCGGACCGATCCAGCGGTTGCGGTTTCAGGAACCGCCCCGTGCGCGGCTGGCTCACTCCGACCGTCTGCTTGTTCTGGTTCGCATCGGGGTGGCTCACGCGCAGAACCGTTGCGCCCCCCGTCTTCGCTTCCTTTCGGTCCAGCTTCACGCGGCTGAAGAAACCGGCGAAGTGGTAGAAGTCGTCCTGGGTATAGCGTTCGAGCGGGTGATTGTGGCACTTCGCGCAGCCGATCCGCGTGCCGAGGAACGCCTGCGCCACCGACTCGGCTGCCTCCGATTGCTCCGCATGCCGGTGCTCGCCGACCGTCACGATGTAGTAACCGACGGCGGGCGAATCGGTCACGTTCCCCGTCGCCAGCAGGACGTCGCGCGCGATCACGTCCCACGGCCGGTTCTCCGCCACCTGCCGGCGGATCCAGGTGTGGAACTGCCGCACGCCCTTCGCCCCGCGCACGTCGTGGTCGCGCTCCTTGCGGTTCTGGAACAGGTCACCGAGTTGGAGCGCCCAATAGTCGGTGAACTCCGGCGAGGCGAGCACCTCGTCGATCAGCTTCGCCCGCTTGTCCGGCGAAGCGTCGACGAGGAAGGCCTTCACGCGATCCGGCTTGGGCAGCGCCCCGGCGGCGTCCAGCCAGACTCGCCGGATGAACTCGGCGTCGCTGCAAAGGTCCGACGGTTCGATCCGCAACTCGGCGAGCTTTGCGAAGGCGTGTTCGTCAATGAAGTTGTTCCGCGTCGAGAACCGATTCGCGTCGACGACGCGATCGAACGGCATCGCGAAAGAGGCTACGGCGACTTCCGACTGGTACATGACGCGCACGGCCGTCGCGCCGTGGCGGACGGCCGTGGCGACGCCGGCGGGGGACACCGTCAGGAATGCGGCGTCGTTCGAGTCGAACTTGGCGAGCCAGGTGACGTCGGCGCTGCGGCCGTCGGCGAAGGTGGCAATCGCCTTCAATGGGACCGACTCACCGACCTTGAGCGTCCGCGCGTCGGGTTCCACCTTCAACGAAACGATTGCTGCGGCGTCCTTCGCCGGCCCCGGCGCGCCGGCCGCGATCCAGTCGCGCAGCGTGGACCACTCGCGCGAGCCTGCGCCGAAGAGCTTGCCGCCTTCGTGCGGGGCCTGACCCGTGGCCTTGCGCAGCAGCAGGCTCGATTCGGGCTGCGCCGGATCGATGCGCCGGCCGTCATGTTCGCGCGTGAGATAGCGGTGGTCGAGTTCCGGCGCGTAGCCGCGCAGCGAGAGGCGGAAGCCGTTCTGCCCCGCGCCTTTTCCGTGGCAGGCGCCCTGGTTGCATCCGGCCTTCGTCAGCAGCGGCACGACTTCGTCGAGGTAACTCGGCGACTCGGCCCGCAGCGGCGCGGCGAACAGCAAGAGTAGCAATGCGATGCGCATCATTTCTAACCCGGAGCGGGTCGGCAGGAGGTATTGGGTAAGGATAGCACTTACTGGGCCGATTCTTGTTCGCGAACCGAATTCGCGGGTTCGGGAGGGGGCGAGTTCATGCGGCCCCGATGTTCCGCCCGGAGTCCGCCGATGGATCGCGAAGCCACCCGGCCGCGTCGTTCGAGGATCGCCTCGCCCACGTGCTGGCGGAACGCCTCCGTCGCCAGCCGGCGTGCGTCGTCCTCCGCGACGCCCTGCGAAACCAGCTTCGCCCGCAGTTCCTCGATCATCGGCTCGTACCGCTCGTGGCGGACCATCGCCTCGATTGCCGCCCGCTCCTTCTCGTCGAACACTCCCGACGCGTTGTCGACTTCGGCATCTTCGTAATCCCTTTCCGGCTCCTCGATCGTCGCCAGCCCGCGCAGCGGTTCCAACGATTTCCGCGGCTGGGCCTTCGTCGGTTGGGCCTTCGGCGGCTCCGGCGGGTGCGGTTCCGCGTACGCGCCCGTGACGTGACCGCCGTGGCGGAGGCGGGTCTTCTCCAGGTCGAAGATCGCCTTCGCGGCTCGCTCGGCCACGCGTTCATCCGGGTGCGCCAGTTGCGACTGGTAGAACTTCATCGCCGCGAAGACCGCATCGCTCCATGCCGCCTGCTTCTCCACAAGCGTCGCCGGCACGGGGATCGGCACGGGCGTGAAGTGCCCGGCGATGCGGTTGTGAAGTTGAGGAGCGGTGGCGAGCATGGTGCTATCTCCGAAAAGGTTTGCGACCCTTCGATATGACTGAACATAAGTCAAGTTGGGGAATCGCTGAATTTCGGAGATCCGCAACCCTCCAATCAATTGCGGCGCGGGCACAGATGTGTTTTCCGGGAGCGTCTATTATGCCGAATTTGCCGCAACGGCATGCGCCGGAAAAAGTTGGTTCTTGCGGTTCGATTTTGGAAAGACTGTACTATGTGATCCGTGGATTGGGAAAAAACACCTGTTCGGCCACCTGAGGTCTTGCTGCAAATGTCCCCTGCCGACATTGTTGAGGAACTGCGGCGGGCGTTCAGGCCGGGTCTGGCGTTCTTGCTAGGGCAAGGTTACACCCATGACGCTACCTGCGAGTTGGTGTCACAGGGCACTGGTTACACGGTGGTCGGGGAGTATGCCAGCCGGCCGGCGAATCGGGTGGTTCGCTTGTCGTACCTGCCCGGTAGGGACGAGGCGCATCGCCCGGTGAAGCCGTGGGGGCTCGTGACCACGTTCGTCGCGGAGCTGGTGCCGGGTCCGGATTGCCCATTTGACACCGGTGCAATAGACGTGTGCCACACCGCCCTGTGGAAGCTGGAAGGCTCCCCGGCCGACCGTCTCGCCGTCCACTTCGGCGAGGCCGCACGGGTGCTAGGAGAGCGTTTTCGGGCGGTCTTGACCGGTGAGGCATGGCACCCGGACCCGTTCGACTTCGACAAGGTCTGAATAAGAAAAGTGGGCGCAGCAAATTCTTGGGGATGAGCAGCGTCCCCTTTGTCGCTTTGGAAAGTCGGTCCGTTAGCTGCTGAGGACATCCGGTGAATGCGGCGATCGAAATTCACGACTCTGTACTGGCCGCTGTCATCCCGATCCAAAATGGCGTGATTGTTCGGTTGGCTTCTGCATACGTTCACCGGTCCGTTGCGAGACCCGGCTTCGATGCCGGTTCAGGGTGGTCTCAGTCGGTGGAGATGCTGTTCGCATCTGGCGTGATCGAGGGACAACTGCCGGAACTACCTTGCACTTTGGACGACGGCGGTATATCGGGTGATGCCGAGTACCGCGGATTGATCCCATTGCCCTGCGTTGTGGAATCCACGGTGCGCTTTGAAGCACGCAGCCTTCAAGGTGAACCTGTTGTGGTTCACGGCGTCGGTTTGGAAGTCAAGGCAGTTGGTGAGGCGAGGTACGTCGAAGAGTTCCCCGGCGCGTAGCCGCAGCGAACCAGCACTTGGGATAAGAAAAGCGGACGCAGCTCGTTCCATTATTGAGCGGAGGAGACGAAGTGGGGGGGGGGGCTAGCACCCAAGAGATGCGGGCC
>JALHPZ010000001.1:282961-292691 GCA_022842245.1 Gemmataceae bacterium | reverse complement strand
CCACGAATGAGCTGCGCCCACTTCGTCACTTCGGATGGATCGTTAATTTGCATCTTTCATCGGTCATTTTGAATTGGTCCGTATGTTGGAATCAATTCAAAATGACCAATGAATTATGCTAAGCGCAGTCCGGATCAGTCCATCGACGATCCGTGGCGACGCTCGCGATCCCCGCGATCCCCGCGATCACGGTCGCCGCGTTCGCGGTCCCCACGTTCGCGGTCCCCGCGGTCGCGGGGCGGGCGGCCGTAGACCTTCGGCGGCGGAACGGGCGGCAGCAGGCGCACCTCGTTTCCGTTTGCGTCGTGGCACTTGATCTCCAGATGGTCCGGCGACACGTTCGGCACCGGCACGATGGTGATCTCCGTGCGGCCCTTCTCCTCGAGCGCGGCGATGTCGCGCCGCTTCTTGTTCAGCAACTGGAACGCCGCGTCCGGGTGAACCGATACGTGCACGCTCGACGGCCCCGTGCCGTTCGACCCGGCACGGTGGACGGCCAGTTGCAGCAGCCGCATGACTTCGATGCCGGTCGTCTCGCCGGTCTTCACGTAGCCCGTGCCCTTGCAGTGGCCGCAGTCGTTGTAGATGCGTTTCTTCAGGGACGGGCGCAGCCGCTGGCGCGTCATTTCGATGATGCCGAACTGCGAGATGCGCAGGATCTTCGTGCGCGCCTTGTCGCGGAGCAGGGCGTCGCGCAGCGTGTCCTCGACCTTGCGCCGGTGCGACTCGCTGCGCATGTCGATGAAGTCGTTGACGATCACGCCGCCGAGGTCGCGCAGGCGGAGCTGCCGCGCGATCTCCTTCGCGGCGATCGTGTTCATCTGGAAGGCGGTCTCCTCGGCGTTGTTGTCGGCGCGGAAGGTGCCGCTGTTGACGTCGATGGCCACGAGTGCCTCGGTCTGCTCGATGATGATCGAACCCCCGCGCGGCAGGTCGATCCGCTTGTTGTTGATCTTCGCGATCTCGTCCTCGACCTTGTACTTGTGGAACAGCGGCACGATCTCCTCGTGCAGCTTGATCCGGTTCGCGAACTTCGGCATCACGATCTGCAGGAACTCGCTGGCGTGCTGGAACGCGGTCGGATCGTCCACCCAGATGGTGTCCACGTCCTTCGTGAACATGTCGCGGATGGTGCGGGTGATCATGTCCGATTCGCGGTACGCCTCGACCGGGGCGGACATCTTGCGGATCCGCCGCGCCACCACTTGCCAGAGGCGCAGGAGGTAGACGAGGTCGTTCTGGAGTTCCTCGGCGTCGCGGTCGATGGCGGCGGTGCGGACGATGAAGCCGACGCCCTTGGGCGTCTGGAGTTGGCCCATGATATCGCGGAGCCGGCGGCGGGCTTCCGGGTCCTCGATCTTGCGCGACACGCCGACGCGCGCGAGGCTCGGCATCAGCACGAGATAGCGCCCGGCGATGCTCACCTTCGTGCTCAGCGTCGGCACCTTCGTGCCGATCCCTTCCTTGATGACCTGTACGATCACTTCCTGGCCGCGCTTGAAGATCTTCTCGATGGGCAGTCGAGGGAACTCACGCTCGCGGCGCGGCCCGCCGAATCGCGGTCCGCCACGCCGGTCGCCGCCGCGGTCCCCACGGTCGCCGCCACGGTCGCCACGATCGCCTCGGCCGCCGCGATCGCTACGGCCCCGGCCACCACGGTCGCCCCGGTCGCCACGGTCCCCGCGACCACCACCGCCGCGACGGTCGCGGCGTTCATCCGCGCCGACGTATTCGCCGTCCTCATTGTCGTTGAACCCGCGCCCGATCACCATTTCGGGGTCGGCCGCCTCCACCGTTTCGACGCCTTCGTCCGTAGTGGCCGGCAAGTCCGGTTCGTTCTCGTCCTCCACGGCGAAGCCGCTCGGCGCGTCGAAATCCCGAGGTTCGTCCGCGAAGCGGTCGTTCGGGGCGTCCGGGTCGAAGCCGGTCGAGTCGGTGAAGAACGGCTGGATCTCCGGTTCCGGCGCGCCGTCGTCGGTCGTGCGGTGTTCCGCCGCCGGTGCCGGCAGCGCGGGCGGTTCTTCGCCGTCGTCGTCCTTTTTCTTGCGACGGACGCGGGGCTTCTTCGCCGTGTCATCCTCGCCATCGTCCGCCTTGGCTTTCGGCTTCGCGCGGCCGCGCCGCGGCTTCTTTTCGTCCGCGTCCCCTTCGTCCGCGTCCACCGGCGCTTCGATCGCCACCTCCAACTCGATGACCGGCTCTTCGACCATCCGAAAGGCCGGGGCGGGTTCGGCGGCCGGGGCTGGCGCGAGTTCGAGATCGTCGAGCAACCCGGCGCCGAACGCCCCGTCGTCCTCGTCGGTCACGGTCGGAATCGGTGCAGCTTTCGGAGGCGGAACAGGAATCGGCTTGGGAGCGGTCGCCGCCGGTTCCTCGCGGGGTTGCGGCGGTTCGAACACGGCGACCACGGTTTCCACGCGAGCTTCGGGCGGCAGCGGAGGCGGCGTCTCTTCCATCGCGTCCTCGAGCAAGCCGATGCCGAATCCGCCTTCATTTTCATCGAGGACCGATTCCGGGAACGCAGCGGGCATCGGGGCCGGCGTGAGTGTCACCGGTTCTTCGGATTGGGGTTCCAACCAGGAGGTCAGTTCGCGCGGTTGCGGTTCGGCCGGCGTTTCGTCGCGGCGGTCGCGCCGTCCCCGCCCGCCTCGATCACCCCGGTCGCCCCGGTCGCCGCGGTCGCCGCGGCCACGCGGGGCGCGGTCCGGGCGGTCAACGCCGTACTCCTCGTCCTGTTCCGCTTCCAACCGGGCGGCGACGTCCTTGGGCAGCAGGTGCTTGAAGTAGGCCGGGTCGACGTCCGACACGTGGAGGAAGCCGTTCCGACCGCCGCCGAAGTCGACGAACGCGGCCTGGATGCTCGGCTCGATGTTGACGATCTTGCCCTTGTAGATGTTGCCGACGTACGTCTCCTGGTTGGCACGCTCGACGTAGAGTTCTTCGAGAACTCCGTCCTCCAGGATGGCGATGCGGCATTCCTCCGGTTGCGCCGCGTTGATGAGCATTTCCTTCTTCATTCGATCCTCGTTCGTGGGAGCCGCACGGGGCGGCGCATGTCATTCGACGACCGGCCCGCTGGGGGAAAGGCCCCAGGTGGCGGTCGGCGAGGGTTCGTCGTCGACGGGCACCGTGCCCGGCGACAGTTCCAGTCGGCGCGTGAGAGCCGGCCCGGTGGGCGGGCCGTCGGTCGCGTCCGGCGGTGTTTCGTCAATCAGTTCGAGTTCGGTTCGTTCGAGCACGTGCCCGGCGTCGGGCAGGTCGTCGATGGCGAGCAATTTCAAGAGTTCGTCGGCGCGGGCGGTCCCGGTGCCCGTGACCCAGAGGTCGGCTTCGAATGCGCCGTCGCGAATGCACAGCCCGCGCAGGTACGGGCGGATGTCCAGTTGGCGTGGGCGCGGGTGGTAGCGGTCGACCCAGACCTCGGGCGACGCGAGAAGTTCCTTGGACCGGTCATGAACGGCGGCGGCGCGATCGTCGGGCACGGCGATCCGGTAGACGATCCGCCGGGCGACGGCGGACGCCTTCATCGGCACGACCTTGACGGAGTGGAAGTTCCAGCCGGCGGGGGCTTGGGCGCGGAAGGCGGCGAGGACGGCGTCGGCGTCGCGGGGTTCGGTGAGTTCGAGTTCGACGACTTCGTTGCGGCCGACGATGCCGAGCGACAGGGAGAGCGCGAAAACGAGACGCGGGGCCGGATGGAATCCGGCGGTCATCTTGAAGGGGATGGCGGCGCGGCGCATCATCCGCTCGGCGCACCGCATGAGGTCGTGGTGGCTGAGGAATCGGAGATCGCCGGTTTTTTCGAACCGGAAGCGCAGTTTGTCGCCGACCATCGGTTGCGGGGATCGCGGCTCGGCGCGATCACCCCCTCCGGCCGCCCTCCCGAAAACGGGACGGAGACGGCAGGAGGCCGGCGGTCCGGCGACGGAACAGGCCGCGGGGGCCTGGCGTCGGAACGGGTTGTCGGGTGATCCTCATCGTCGTCTCGACCCACGGGGCGGCCAGCCGGCCATGCCGGGCGCTAGTCGGCCCCGTCGGGGAGGAAGCGGCGCAATTGTCCGCGTAAGTAAGTCGTCACCTCGCGGGCGGTCTCCATCTGGAGAGCATCGGTCGCCACCCGCTCGGCGTCCGGAATCGTCAGATTCCGGATCACATGTTTGATTTCGGGTATCTTCCGGGGGGTCGCGGACAGGTGCCGTATGCCTAGCCCCAACAAGAGGGCGGTATACAACGCCTCCCCGCTCATTTCCCCGCAAACGTTGACTTCAATCCCCTGCCGGTTGCCGGCCTGCGCGACCTGATGGATCAATCGCAGCACCGACGGATCGACCGGACTATAGAGATTCGCCACCGTTTCGTTGTTCCGGTCCGCGGCGAGGGTGTACTGGACGAGGTCGTTCGTTCCCAACGAGAAGAAACTCACCTGTTTCGCCAGCACGTCGGCCATGATCGCCGCCGACGGAACTTCGATCATTGTACCAACCGGCACGTTCGGCTTGTAGTCGATTCCGGCCTCGTGCAGGTCTTCCTCCACTTCCCGAAGTAAACTCAGGCATTGCCGGAGTTCCAGGACCGTGCTGACCATCGGGAACATGATGCGCAGGTCGCCGTGGCAGCTGGCGCGCAGGATGGCGCGGAGCTGCGTCTTGAAGAGCGGGCGGTTCTGCAGGCACAGCCGCACGCTGCGCAGGCCCAAAAACGGATTCCGTTCGTGCGGGGCACCGCCGGCCGGTGAAAACTTGTCCGCGCCCAAATCCAGGGTGCGGATGACGACCGGGCGGTTCGGCCCCAGCACGGTGAGCACTTCGCGATACGCTTCGTAGTGTTCGTCTTCGGTGGGGTCGTCAGTCTTGTTGACGTAGAGGAACTCGGTACGGTACAGGCCCACGCCGCCGGCGCCCTTCTCGATGCAGGCCTTGGCTTCGCTGGGGAATTCGATGTTGCCGAGCAGGCGCACCACCGCGCCGTCCTTCGTGATCGCCTCGGAATCGCGCAGCGACTCGTAGCGGTCGGTGGCGTGTTCGTCCTCGCGTAGCCGTTCCCGGTAGCGTTCGAGGGTGGCCTCGTCCGGTTCGAGGATAATCAGGCCTTCGTAACCGTCGATGATGACAGTATCGCCGCCGGAGACATCGTTGAGGAGCTTGCCGAGGCCGACGACGGCCGGGATGTTTAGCGCGCCGGCGAGGATCGCGGTATGGCTCGTCGGGCCGCCGGATTCCGTGGCGAATGCGCGGACAGTCTTGGTGTTGAAGATCGCCGTCTCGCTGGGGGTCAGATCGTTGGCGAGGACGATGACGTTCTCCGCCGCTAGATCCAGCGAATCGCCGCGCGCGCCGAGCAAGCGGTGGAGCAGTTGCTTCTCCACGTCGATGAAATCGGCGCGGATGCGCTGGGCGATTTCATTGCCGGTGTCGTCCAGGCTCTTCACGCGCGAGCGGATGCATCGGCTGACCGCGTACTCCGCCGAGTACGACTCGGCTTTCATGAGCATTTCGATGTCGTAGCGCAGGGCCTGATCGGAGAGCAGCAGGGCGTGCGAGGCGAAGATCTTGCCGATATCCTTGCCGAGCCGCGTGGTCATCTCCTGCTCGCGGCGGCGGGAGTCCTCGGTGGACTGGTGCAAGGCGACCTGGAGCCGGGCCAGTTCGGACGGAATCAGGTCCGCGGGAACGGTGCGGCGGGGAATGTGAACGCCTTCGGTATCCAACACCAGCGCGGGACCGATCGCAATGCCGGGGGAAGCCGGGATCCCGTGTTTGGTTTCCATTCGTCCGCCAAGGAAGAAATTCGGAATGCGGATTTCGGATTGCGGAATTCAAGAATGGGTCAACGGACGTCGTTTCATTCCGCATTCCGCATTCCGCAATCCGCAATCCGCATTGGTTTAGTCGGGGTCGCCAGGCGACGCCAAAATTTCGACGAACTGGCCAATGGTGGTTTCGGCGTCTGGACCGTCCGCTTCAATGGTCAGTTCGGTGCCCCGCAAGGCGCAAAGCCCGATCAAGTCCCAAAGGCTCTTGCCGTTGGCCCGTTTCTCACCGAGCCAGACGGTGATATCGCAGGCGACACCGGCGGCCAGTTGGGCAAACGTCGTGGCCGGACGCATGTGCAACCCGTTGGGGTTCACAATGACGACCGTACGGCGCACCGGTTCGTGGAGGGTGCCGGTCATGGCGCGCCTCCCGGCTTGTGATTCGCCAGGACCGCGAGGATTTCCTCGCGAGTCTGCGCAGCGCGGATGGCCGCAACCAGCGATTCATCCCGTAGGGTGCTGACCACGCTTTCGAGGCACCGCAGGTGTTCGCCGGGGCGATCCGGAGGCGAAATCAAAAGGATCATGACATGGACAGGCTCGCCATCCACACTATCGAAGCCAATTCCGGGACCGGACACCGCGAGTGCGCCGGTGAGTTTCGCCACGGCGGCGTGGCGCGAGTGCGGGATCGCGATATTCCGGCCGATTCCGGTCGTGCCAAGTTGCTCGCGGCGAAGGATGGCGCGCACGATATCCGCCTGATCCGATTCGACAAGCACGCCGGCGCGGAACAGGCTGGCCACCAGCTCGCGTATCGCATCGTCCCGGTTGGTGGCCTGGAACTGCGGGGCGGGGACGATGGCGTCCGGGATCAAAAAATTCATCGGCCGTTCCTCGTCCGGTCCTGCGGCGTCCTGATTGGCGTTATTCCCGGATCCCATCCGGGCCGCCGTGCGACGGATTGCGGCGGTGATCCTGGATCTTTTCCTTGTAGTGCTTGATTTGATGTTTCATTTTCTCGACGGCGGCGGCCACGGCGGCCTGCAGGTCCTCCGCCTCCGCGTGCGCGACGAAGTCGTGTTTGTGTTCCGCGTTCAGCAGGATTTCCGCGTGCTTTTGCAAGCCCCGCAACTCTACGGTCACTTCGATCAACGAGACCCGCTCGAAGTAGTGGAGGAGTTTCTCCGCTTTTTCGCGGATCTCGGCCTGGGTCGATTCATCCAGATGCCCGTGGCGGGCGGATACCTTGACTTGCACGACACAATCCTTTCAAGCGTTCCGATGGACGTTCGGGGATTGTATCCGGCCGGAGCGGTCGGATCAATCGCACGGGGGTGCGGGAACCGTCAGCGGCTTCGCGGCGCGCCGGCGCGATCCTCACCGGGCGCGCGCCACCGCCGGCTTGCGACGAACGGGCCGGGCCGGTTCCCCGAATTCGATGCGCTGCAACCGCCGGCGGACACCGTCGGCATATTCTTCAGATAACTCGATACCCAGGCAGCGCCGGCCGAGCTTCTTCGCCGCCGCCAGCGTCGTGCCGCTTCCCGCGAACGGATCGAGCACCAGGTCGCCAGGATTCGACGCCACCTGGATGATGCGCTCCAACACCGCCTCCGGCATCTGGCACGGATGCTCCCCGCGCTCCTTGAACGTCCCGCAGACCCGCGGCACGTACCAGGTATCCGCGTCCGTCTGGAAGTGGGCGTCGGATTCCTGCGGACGCAGCACCCACGTATCGTCCGGCAGCTTGCCGACCGGGTTTGCCCGGCGGTCGGCGTACGTCGTCATCCGCGCCGACGGTACGCGCACCGGTTCGGGATTGAACGTGAAACGGTTCGGATCGGCCACGTAATAGAAAATGTGCGCGTGGCTGCGGTTGAACTTCTTCTTGCAATTCACGCCGAAGGTGTAGTGCCAGACGATCCAGTTCCGCATGGTGAAGCCGAGAGCGTCCAGCCGCACCTTGTGTTCGGCGGCGTATTCGTCGCCGATGGCGACGAAGAATGATCCGGTCGGCTTGAGGACGCGCTTGACGGCCGCGAGCCAGCGCTCGGTCCATTCGAGATAGTCTTCGCGGGCGCGGCGGTCGTCGTAGAGGTCGTATTCGTAACCGATGTTGAAGGGCGGGTCGGCGAAGGCCAGATCGACGGACGCGGCGGGCTGCTCTGCGAGGATGCGCAGACAGTCGCCGGTGAGGACATCATGGTCCATGGCGCTACCTCCTGTAGGTTCACGGCGAGCCGTGTTTGCAACATGATAGGAGAACTTTGCCGAATGCGCCAGTGGAAATGATTGTGACGGTTGTGCGGGCGAGATTTGGCAAACGGCGTGACGTGAGGCCCATGCCATCAACTCAAGGGGGTAGGCACAGGGGCTGTAAGGATCGCAGGTCCCCACTTGGACAGGGGCAACCACACGCCCGTCTTCGCAATGGACCTGCGACATGACCCGCTTTACGGATTGCCTGGCGCCACGGCCGTTCCTCCACGTCCTCCGCGAGTTCCTCCACCGCGAACACCTCCAACTCGCCCTCGCCTTCTCGGGCCGGACCTTCCGAACTCGACGACTCCCCGCGCCCTTCGCTCGCCTCGTCCTCGTCACCGGGTTCGTCTCGGGTTCGTTCGGACTGCCACGCATTCTGGGCTGGCTCGGATTCGGAAGTCCGGTCGGCGACCTGTCCCCGCAGGCGGTGTACCAGGCCCGCCAACGCCTCGGTTGGCGACCCATCTGGTGGCTGCGGCATCATGTCCTCGACTGGCTCACGCACCGCCGCACCGATCCGACCGCCTTCCATCGCGGTCGCCGCCTGATCGTCGTGGATGGCACCACGCCGACGGTGGCCGACACACCCGCCAACGAACGGGTCTTCGACAAAAGTCGCACCAAGACAACAAGAGCGGCTTCCCCCCGTGATCCGCCCGCACGGCCACGCGCTCGTCCGGGTGCGCCAGTTGGGCCTGGTAGAACAGCACCGCCGCGAAGACCGCGTCGCCCCACGCCGCCTGCTTGCCTTCGGGCGTGGCCGGCACGGGAATCGGCACCGGCGCGATGTGCCCGGCGATGCGGTTATGAATTCGAGGCGCGGTGGCGAGCATGGGAATTCCCCGGAAGTCAATTCCGCGGGAGAATTCGATACGAGTGGACAAAAGTCAAGTAAAACAATGGTGATGGGGAGAACTCAATTTCACGAGCGTCGCGGCGTAAGCCCGACGTGTCTTCGTTGATCCTGAACGCCACGATGAGCAGCCACGTCCCGCTGACGCCGGGACGCTCTTCTTAGCCGTGCGATTCTTGTTGAACTGGCCGAAATCGGCAGTCAGAATGGGGAGCGTCGAGTCCATCGCGTGCCTCCGGTTAGGAGTTGCGGGAGACGAAGGCTAACGTAGCCGACGCACCCGGCATGAGTGGATTCGTTCGGTCTTGAAGCCCCGAGCCGCCGAGATCGCACTGATGACGTTGTTCGCGTTGGCTGGTCCCGCCGAGGCCGCGATCAGCGCCGCCCTGGGGATGATGTGCATCGGTGTCTTCCTGGTGACGGCGTGCGCGGCCCTCGGGCTCCTACTCCGGTCTCGAGTAGCGGCCGTCATCGGCCTTCTGTTGGTGGCCGTGACCGGATTCCTGTTCCTACCTTGGGAGGCATTCTCTTCGGAGCCGTCGGACGACCCTGACGTACATTCCTGGCAGGCCAGCTACCGCAGGCTGGCGGCGTGGTGGGGACTGGCCTCCGTGGTGGCGGCAGGTAGCGCGGCCCGGGCATTTTGGTCTCGCCGGGGCCATACTCCCCCTAAGCAAAGGCACGCCGAACTCCCAATTCCATTTGATTGAGCATAACGACTGATTCGAGAAAGACGTTGCGCATCGGCGGTGGGGGCCGGTGGTGCGGGTGTTTTTTCGCGTAGTTCGAGACCTGGTGTTTCACGACGCGGGGGTTGATGCGGTTGCGGCGGGGTTCGAGGCGATTGATGCGAGTTCGGC
>JALHPZ010000001.1:147471-282861 GCA_022842245.1 Gemmataceae bacterium | reverse complement strand
GTTCGGCTCGCCAGGCTGAGATTTCGTCGTTGAACTGGTCTCGATCGACAGCGAGAATGGGAACGTTGAAACCATCGCGTGACTCCGGTCGGGAGTAGCGGGCGACACCGGCTAGCGTAGCCGACGCACCCGGCATGCATGGATTCTTTCGGCGGCCGAGGGCGCACCGCATGGGCGAGCGGAAGAAGGTTCCGCACAACGTTACGGTTGCCGTCCTGACGGAAGCCGGCTACCGATGCGCGGTCCCAACCTGCCGGACTATCCTGGCGATCGACCTGCATCACATGGTTGAGGTCGCTGAAGGGGGCGGGAATGAACCGGGTAACCTGATTGCATTGTGTCCGACCTGCCACGCCCTGTTCCACCGCGGAGAGATCCACCGGGACTCGATCTACACCTGGAAGAGTGTTCTGATCAGTCTGAGCCAGGCGTTCGATCTGGTCGCGCTAGATCAACTGCTATTCCTCAACCGGTCCGAGACAGCAAACCTGCGGGTTTCCGGCGACGGCGTGTTGCAGTTCTCGAGGTTGATCGCTGCGGGTCTGGCGACGTTCCAGTTGGTGCTGGCGAACGGCCCTTTGTTGCTCTACGCCGTCACCTTGACGCCTCGCGGCGTGAAGCTGGTCTCGGCTTGGTCGCGAGGGGATCGGAAAGCGGTTGGAGAGGCCATCGGGCAGACCGAACCCGGATAAGGTTTCTTTAGTCAAGAGAAAAATAACCCGCTGCACGGCTGATGCATCCACGATCAGCGTGTCCGATGCGCGGATGATTTCATCCGGCACCGGGGCACTACTTCTCCTTCCGGCGCACCATCTCGTTGATCCAGATCGGGGCGAACGGTGACGTGCAGCCCTTCGAGCAGGGATAGTCCCGGTAGACGCCCAGCTTCTCGCCGATCGCCAAGGCCCGCTTGCGCAGCTTCGGGTGATGGATGCCGATGTTCGCCAGCACGGCGTTCATCGTCCATTGCGTCGCGGGGTGGGCGGTGCCCATCTCGGCTTCGATCCGGTCCAACAAGGCTTTCAGATCCAACCCCTTCGCGTCCTTCGCCACGCGCGTGGCGGTCAGGCTCCAACCGGACCGCGCCGCCCACGGGTCGTCGCTCGCCATCCACTTCACCCGCAGCGACTCCTTCTCCGGATGCTCCTTCAGAATGTACGAATGGAACCAGTCCGCCACGTGCGCGAAGCTCGTGGATCGCACCAGTTCGTCCAGTTCGTCGGCCGTGAGGCTCTTCGGGTCCATCACGAGCACCGCCAGGAACTGCGCGTCGACGTTGCCCGTCTTCCAGAGCGCCAGCCCCAGCGCGTGGTCGGTCTTGATGGACTTCGCCAGCGCGCGGATGTCGCCCATCTTCACGCCGAATTGATTGCTCCCGGCCCCGAACTTGGTGTTGTGCTTGCGGACGTTCGCGTCGCCCAGCGACTTGAGCTTTTTCAATGCCTCGGCGAGATTCATGGCGGTCGCTCCGAAGGCGGATTCGCGTCGTCGTCCGCCCCATTCTGCCGGACGCCCGGCGCGGGGGCAACGGCGGCTGGCGGATTCGCTCCGCGTCGATCGAACCTTCTCCCGGCCGCCGGCGTCGGGTAGAGTAGGAGTTCGATGGATCGGTCGGCCGGACGATCGCCGCCGGAAACGGGGGAGGAAAGTCCGGGCTTCACAGGGCGCGGTGGTGGGTAACGCCCACCCCCGGCAACGGTTCGCATCCCGGTGCGGGCCGCCAACGGGCGGGACAGTGCAACAGAAAGGAAACCGCCGGGGGGAAACGATGAGGGATGAACGATGAACGATGAATGACAAGATTCATCGTTCATACTTCATCGTTCATCGTTTCCCCCAGGTAAGGGTGAAACGGTGCGGGGCGAAAGCCCTTAATGTAAGAGCGCACCAGCGGCGGAGCGATCCGTCGGCTCGGCAAACCCCACCGGAAGCAAGGCCAAGCAGAGGGCAGGACCGGCCCGGTCCGCCACGACCCTCGGGTAGGCCGCTCGATCCCGCGAGCAATCGCGGGGCTAGATAAATGATCGTCGCCACGGCAACGTGGAACAGGACCCGGCTTACAGGCCGATCGATCCATCGAATCCGGGTTTATGCAAATCGTCGGAACGGGACGGCGCGTAAGAATTGCCGTTCGGATGTGTTTAGTGGAGCCGAGGGGAGTCGAACCCCTGACCTCGTCGTTGCGAACGACGCGCTCTACCAACTGAGCTACGACCCCAATACCGCGATTATAGGGCAAACGAGGCGGCCGGACAGCGTTCGGTTCGCGCGCCGAAGGAGATTCCGATGGTTCGCGCGGTCTTTTTGCTATTGCTGGCGCTTCCGGCGGCCGCGGCCGAACCGACGCGGCACGAATGGGCCGTCGAGGGCGCAAAGCGCGAAGGCCTCGTGGCGCTGCCGGCGAAGCCGAAGGGCGCGCCGGTCGTGTTCGCGTTCCACGGCCACGGCGGTTCGATGCGGAACGCCGCGCGCACCTTTGACGTGGCGAAGCACTGGCCCGACGCCATCGCCGTCTACCTGCAGGGCCTGCCGACCCCCGGCCGCCTCACCGACCCCGAAGGCAAGAAGGCCGGCTGGCAGCATTCCCCCGGCGACCAGTCGGACCGCGACCTGAAGTTCTTCGACGCCGTGCTCGCGTGGTTAAAGAAGGAACATCAGATCGACGAGAAGCGAATCTATTCCACCGGCCACTCGAACGGCGGCGGGTTCACGTATCTGCTCTGGGCGAAGCGCGGCGACGCCTTCGCGGCCGTGGCCCCGTCGGCCGCCGCCGGCGCGAGTCGGTTGCAGAAGGACTTGAAGCCGCTTCCCGTGATGCACCTCGCCGGCGAGAAGGACGACCTCGTGAAGTTCGATTGGCAGAAGGCGTCGATCGACGCGATCAAGAAAGTGAACGGCTGTAAGGAGGCGAAGGGCGAGCCGTGGGAGAAGAAGGGGACGATCTACCGATCGAAGGACGGTCCGCCGGTGGTGGCATTCGTCCACAGTGGCACGCACGCGTTCCCGTCCGACGGCGCCGCCGTCATCGCCAAGTTCTTCCAGCAGCACGCGAAGAAGTAGGCTACGCCAGCGCCTCCCGCGTGCGGCGGACAAGGCCCGAATCGGGGATTGTCGATCCCTTCATCCAGTGCAGGCTCGCGGCCAGGAAGCGGTTCCGCCACGGTTCGGAGACGTGCTCAAAATCCTCCAACACGGCCGAGCTGAACTTGTAGTCGTGCGAGTCGGTGCCCTTCAGGAAGATCAATCGTCGGCCAGCGTCGATCAGGTCGCGGCTCGCGTCGGGCTTGTCGGCCATCAATTGGAGTGCCATGCGGGCCGCCTTCGCCCGGTCCTTGGCAAGCACGGCGAAGACCGCCTCCGGCGAACCGGAATCGCCCTCGGCCGCGAGGGCGTCGATGCGGAAGTCGGCGACCTTCCCCCGGTCCCCCATCGCGCCGCGGAACAGCGGCAGGAAGGATGCAGCTTGAAGTAGCACGAGGCGTCGCACGCCGTCGTCGCCGGTCGCGCCGTAGGCATAGCGGAGCGCGTTCGCCGTCGTGAGCGTGTGCAGGCCGACGATGCCGGGTTGTTTCATCAGCAGTTCGCCCGCCCCCAGGAAGACCGCGTCCCAGAGCGTGCGCGGCGATACGGTTCCGTTCATCCGCTTCGCGAACGCGGAGCCGACGTCGGCATCGCTTCCCTGGCGAAGCACGGCGAGCAGGTCCGGCACGGCGTCCGGCTTCAACGCTCCCTCGTTCCAGTTCTCGCCGAGGGTTTTCACCAGTTCCACGCTGCGGATGCCGACGCGGTCGGCCGGCAGGTCGCCCGTCGGCTTCGTGGCCCCTTCCCGTTTGAGTAAGGCGAGCGCGAGCGATCGCAACACGGGTTCGGCGTGGTACCAGCCGATCGTCTGCAAGGTGCGGAAGGCGTTCGCGACGAAGATGATCTTGTGGCCGATGTCGCGGTAGTCGCGGCAGCCGTACTTGGCGAAGGCGTCGAACGCCTGGCCTTCGGTGCAGTGCCGGGCGACGCCGGCTACGGCCACGTCGGCTTTGGCTTCATCCCACTGTTCCATCGCCTCGGCGAAGAGTTTGAGCGCGTTCCGCGCCGCCGGCATGTTCGCCTCGTCCACCGGCTTCATGCGCCAACCGGATTCTTTCTTGTTCTGCGCCTGGCCTCCCTTGAAGTTGTCGAGCGCCCAGAAGATCGGCAGCCAGCGGTCGCGGTCCGGCCCGGCGAGCGACGCCTGATGGGCCGCGTGGATCGCCAGCACGGCGTGGAACTTGAACCCCACAGCGGGCCGCGGCTGGATGTTTCGCACGCCGGCGAGGAGCAGTGCCGCCAGCACATCGCGGTAGGCCAGGCCCTTCTTCACGCGAGTGCCGACCTCTTCGAGCAGTCGCTCGCGGGGCGTCTCCTCCAGCAGCGTCACGAGCGGTTCGATGCCGGAATCGAGCCGAACTAACTTCGGATCAACCTTCGCGTCCTCGGCACGGACACGGGGCAGGCCTTCGAACGCACTCCAGGCGCCAAGAGTAACGGCGGAAGCGGTCAGGAACGATCGGCGGTCGGCGGGACGTGTCATGGCACCATCCGGGAGAGACGAAGGGCATGTTCATCCTATACCAAACGACGCTTCGCACAAAACCGCATGGACCTGCGGTTGCTGTCCAATCCGCCCACGATTCCATACCGTTCACCCGAACCGGAACCTAGCGGAATCGATGGGCATGAACGTCAGCCTTCCCAAAATCGCCGAGCCGTCCGCGATCCACGACGTGAAGTGGATCCCCCTCAAGTTCTTCAACGACGCCCGCGGCTGGCTCGTCGAACTGTTCCGCAACGATCTCATCGACCCGAACTTCCACCCCGTCATGGCCTACGTCTCGCAGACGAAGCCCGGCGTGGCGCGCGGGCCGCACGAGCACATCGACCAGGCCGACTACTTCTGCTTCTTCGGCCCCTCGACCTTCCGCGTCTACCTGTGGGACGCCCGCAAGGACTCGCCGACGTTCGGGGCGAAGGAGGTCCGCGAAGCCGGGGAAAACGCGCCCTACGCGCTGATCGTCCCGGCCGGTGTCGTGCACGCCTACCGCAACGTCGGCGACAAGGACGGCCTCGTCTTCAACGGCGCCAACCGCCTCTACGCCGGCTGGCTCAAGCAGGACCCCGTCGACGAGATCCGCCACGAGAAGGACCCGAACTCGCCGTACCAGTTGGATTGATCCACGCTATATTGGATGGACCGGCCCCCACCGAGGCATTCCCGATGGCCCAGTCGACTCCGTCCGCCGCGCCCGTCGAGGCGCAGCTCATCAAGGAACTCGCGGCCACCTACGAACGGATGTCGGAGCAGATCGGCAAGGTCATCATCGGGCAGAAGACCGTCGTCGAACAACTCCTCATGGCCATGTTCAGCCGGGGGCACTGCCTGCTCGTCGGCGTACCGGGCCTCGCGAAAACGCTGCTCGTCTCCACCGTCGCCAAGATCCTGCACCTTTCCTTCAAGCGCGTGCAGTTCACCCCGGACCTGATGCCCGCCGATATCACGGGCACGGACATCCTGCAGGACGATCCCGAAACCGGCCGGCGGCGCTTCGTGTTCCTCCCGGGGCCGCTGTTCGCGAATATGATCCTCGCGGACGAAATCAACCGGACGCCACCGAAGACGCAGGCGGCGCTCCTCGAAGCCATGCAGGAGCACCACGTCACCGCCGGCGGCACGACGTACCGTCTTCCCGAACCGTTCTTCGTCCTCGCCACGCAGAATCCGATCGAACAGGAAGGGACGTATCCGCTGCCGGAAGCGCAGCAGGACCGCTTCATGTTCAACATTCGCGTCGACTATCCCTCGCGGGCGGAAGAAATCCAGATCATGAAGGCGACGACCGGCGCCGGCAAGCCGGAACTGACGCCGATGCTCGACGGTCAGCAAATCATGCGGTTCCAGCAAGTGGTGCGGCAGGTCGTGGTAGCCGACCACATCTTCGCCTACGTGGCGGACCTCGTGCGTTCAACGCGTCCGAAGGAGAAGGACGTGCCGAAGTGGGTGCCGGAACTGGTGAGTTGGGGCGCCGGCCCGCGTGCCTGCCAGTACCTGATCCTTGGTGGCAAGACGCGGGCGATCCTCTACGGCCGCGTGCACGTGACGACCGACGACATCAAGGCCGTGGCCCTGCCCGTGCTGCGCCACCGGATCATGACGACGTTTCACGCCGACGCCGATGGCATCACGACCGACGACATCATCAAGAAGCTGCTCGAAGCCACTCCGGTGCCGCTCGAGAAGGCGCGACTGTAACGCCTTGCCCTTGACCCTTCGCCCGACCGCACGCTAGCATCCGCCGGCATTCCCGCCGGGGCGATCCATGAATCCGATGCTGCGCGCGAATCTCAAGAACTCGATCGCCTGGCGCCTGTTGCGCGGCCTGAAACGCCTTGCCGCGCCGCCCCGCGCCGCCGTACCGGCCGACCAGCGCACCGGGCAAATTGTGTGGACGAACGCCCCGCCCGCCGTCGAAGCCGGCGCGACCCTCGACCTGAAACTCCAACTCGTCAACCGTGCCGGCGTCCCCTGGCCCGCCGGCGGCACGCAACCCGTCGCCCTCCGCGCCCGCTGGCTCACTCGCTTCGGCGAACCGTTCGACCAACCGGAACGAACCGTCCCGCTGCCCGCGAACCTCTACCCCGGCGAGCCGCGCACGCTCGCCTTCAAGATGACGGCACCGGACGTCGTCGGCGACTTCGCACTCGCCCTCGACTTCGTCCAGAACGGCCAGGGGTTCGGCGAGACCCGGACGGCGCTCACCGTCGTCGGCCCGCGATCCACGGACATCGACTACCACGCCGTCTACCGCACCGCGAACCTCCAACAGAACCACTGGTGGGTGGTCGGGGCGTACCACTCGAAGGAGCAATACGAGCAATCGAGCAAGGAGCGGCGGGAGATGCTCGTGCGCTGCGGGCTGACTCCGGACTTCCGCGTCCTGGACATCGGCTGCGGGACCGGTCAGATGGCCGGGGCGCTCGAGAACTACCTCTCGCCAAAGGGGGCTTACGCCGGCACCGACATCGGTGCCGAAGCGATCGAATTCTGCGAGCGGACTTTCACGAAGCCGAACTTCGCCTTCCGCCGCGGCGGCATGACCGACGTCCCGTTCAACGCCGACGGCTCGTTCGACATGGCGATCTTCTTCAGCGTCTTCACGCACACCTTCCCGGACGAGACGGCGCTGCTAATGGCCGAGGCCAGGCGCTTGCTGAAGCCGACGGGCACGATCATCGCGGACGTGATCACGTCGCCGCTGGTGGAGCGAGGCGCCGGGCACCGAGGCGAGATGGTGCTGAACAAGGACTACTTCCTGAAGCTCGCACGGATGCTCGGCTACGAGGGTGAAGTGATCGGCCGCTGGCCGTGGAACCGCCACGCCGAACGGTTCATGTTCCAGTTGCGACGGTCCCGCTAAATGCGCATCCGTCCCGAAACGCCCATCACTTGGATGGGCCCAGACTCCACGGGTTGTCGAAGCCGTGGGGCACGTCCTTGAACCAGCGACGGTAGGTTTCGACTTGATCCCGTAGCGGGAAGCCCGTTAGCTCGCGCGGATACAGGACGAGGAAGAACGCTTCTTTCGCGCCGGCGCGGGCGCGCGTCTGGTTGATGAGCCGTTCGGCGTCCGCCTGGTCCTTCAATTCCAATCGCCCGGCACCGTCGGCGTCGAAATAAAAGAGTTTACCCGAGTCCTTGGCGATCTCGATCACGCGGACGCTCAGGCGTTCGCCGGGGTTCGATTGCTTCCGTTTCAGGTCGTCGATGCGCCGTCGGGCGATGGCGAGTTCCTGCTGGAGTTTCTCGATATCGTCCGGCATGGAGGGGTCGCGCATCGCCGGCGGGACTTCGGACGGGTTCGTGCCGTCGTCGGGTTTGCTGACGAAGGGCATGAGCAGGAAGATGCAAAAGAGCAGGATGAGCACGTCGATGAGCGGGATGAAGAAGCGCGTCACCGAGCGTTTGGGCGCGCGGATCACGGCTTCTCCTCGGCGACGGGAGTGAGCGGCACGAGGGGCGCCTCGGGATAGCCGGCAAGCCCGCGGATGAGGTCGCGGCCGAGGCCGACCATCCACGACGGGAGGATGTTCAGAAGCGCCATGAACAGGCCGCTGCCCGTGGCGGTGATGGCGGGGGCGTATTTACGGATGATCTCCTGCGCCGTGGGCGTGGTGCCGGGGGCGATGGAGTTAAAGGTCTGGAGGATGGCGGCGACGGTGCCGATGAGACCAAGGAGCGGAAACCACTCGGCCGCCTGCGCCAGGTGGCCGAGCCACTTGTCGGGGCGCGTGTCGAAATCGGTTTCGGCCCACTTGAGGGCGTGCCAGGCGAGGACCGTCTGTGTGGCGAAAAGCATCGTGCCGAGGGCGAGAATGACCCAGTCGATGTGCGATTCGGCGACGCGGTCAAGGTAATCCCGGCGGGCGTCCGGCGGGATGGCGACGAAGACGAGCAGCCCGGCCAGCAACGGAATGATGGCGAACGCCGTCGGAAGGACGTGATGAATCCAGAATCGGCGCACGGCCTGCTCCGGGTTATTTGGCTTCGACCAGCCAGTCGGGCATGGCCTGGATCCGGCCCTCGCCGTCGACGCACGCGAGCGTCGAGCTGCCCTCGGCCACCCGCGTGCCGTCGGGGCGGAAGACTTCGTACTTGTGCTCCAGCCGCACGGGCGTCGTGCGCGTCACGGTGGTGACGATGCGCAGCTCGTCGTCGTAGTAGGCGGGGCTTTTGTACTTGATTTCGATCTTGGACACGACGAGGTAATACCCGCGGTCTTCGAGGTCCTTGTAATTGCCGCCGGCCTGCCGCAGCAAGTCGGTGCGCGCCTGTTCGAAGTACACGAGATAGTTCGCATGGTGGAGCAATCCCATGCGGTCGGTTTCCGCGTAGCGGACGCGGATGATCGTTTCACCGGTGAGCATGGGGTCAGAATAGGAACAAGTCGGGGCGTCGGAGACCGGTTTTTCGTTGCATTTCGGCCCCCGGCGCGGCATCATGGTATGACCTGCCTCAACGCCTCGTCCCGCCTGCCGAGGAGCGTTCATGCTCCGTGTATTGGGTTCCGAGAAACGTCTTTGCAACGGCCTCTCGCGCCGCGACCTCCTCCAGGTCGGCGGATTGAGTCTTTTCGGCCACACCCTCGCGAACCAACTGCGCGCCGAATCGGAACGGAAGGAGACAAGGGACAAGCACTTCGGCAAGGCGAAGTCGTGCATCCTCCTGTTCCTCTACGGTTCGCCGAGCCAGCTCGAATTCGCGGACCAGAAGCCCGATGCGCCGGTCGAGATCCGCGGCGAACTCGGTTCCATCAACTCCTCGCTGCCCGGCTGCCAGGTCTGTGAACTGCTGCCGAACACGGCCAAGGTGATGCACCACGTCACGGTGGCGCGCTCGCTGACCCACAACCAGCCGATCCACGGCGTGGCCTACGCCACCACGGCCGTACAGGACATTACGGTTCAGATGGAACTCAGCCCGCACGACCCGAACCACTGGCCGTATATGGGCTCCGTGGTGTCGTGGCTGGAGAAGCGGAAATCCTCGAAGCAAAAGCCGGTGCCGGACAACGTGTTCCTCCCGTGGCCGATGAGCAGCCAGCGGACGGGCGAAGTGGCCCGCGCCGGACCGTACGCCGCCTTTCTCGGGAACGAGTTCAATCCCCACTTCACGCGATTCGTCGGCAAGGCGAACCGGAAGATCACCAAGACGCTGACGACGAACACCATCGAGTTCGACGAGCCATACGTCGGCATCGACAAGGACGCCTATTTCACCCTCGGCGACGCGACGACGCTGCCGGCGGACATGACGATCGACCGGCTGAACAAGCGGAAGAGCCTGCTCGAACAACTCGACGAGACGCGGCGGGAGCGGGACAAGTACGCCGTGAGCGATCCGTTCCGCGAGTCAGCGTATTCGATGATCGGTAGCGAGGCGATCCGCAAGGCGCTCGACGTGCGCCGCGAAGCGCCCGCGATGCGCGACCAGTACGGCCACACGCTCTTCGGCCAGTCGTGCCTGGCGGCCCGCCGGCTCGTCGAAGCCGGGTCGCGCTTCGTCACCGTCTTCTGGGACGAGTTCGGCCTCGCCGGCTCCGGATGGGATACCCACTGGGAACACTACCCGCGCATGAAGAACGAACTCATGCCGGGCTTCGATCGCGGCTACGCCGGCCTCATCACCGACCTCCACGCCCGCGGCATGCTCGACGATACGCTCGTCATCGTCCTCAGCGAGCATGGCCGCACGCCCAAGATCAACTCGGCCCGGGGTGGCGGTCGCGACCACTGGGCGCAGGCTTACACCGCCCTCTTCGCCGGCGGCGGCACCGCCCGCGGCCGCGTCGTCGGCAAGACCGACAAGATCGGCGGTACGGTCGTCGACTACCCCATCTCGCCGAAGGACGTGCTTTCGACCACCTTCCACCTTCTCGGCTACGACCTCGAAACAACGATGACCGACCGCGTCGGCCGACCGCAGCACCTCGTACCCACGGGGCGGGTGATCCGCGACATCCTGGCATAAGCGCCGAAGGTCGCGGGTCGGACACCCGGCAGCGGTCTCACATTCATCACCCGCTGGCAGATTTCGTAGTCGTACCATTTGGCTTCCTACCCAGCCGTTCCGTGCCGACGACGAACAGCACGACCGCCAACGCCCCGAACGTGACGATGCTGGGCAGGTTGCTCTCGTTCCAAGGCTCACCCCGAACCGTCACGTTCTTCATCGACTCCGCGAAGTTCATCGACTTGAGGATCGACGGCGAGAATTCCAGGAACGCCACGATGACCTGCGCAATGGCCGCACCGGCGATGTAGCCGGAACCGAGCAACACGCCGGGGCTGGAATCGCCCTCGTCCTTACGCCGGCGGGTCTGATCGGCGGCCCAGCGGACCATACCGCCGAGGAAAACCGGCACCGACGCCGAGAGCGGCAGGTAGACGCCGACGGCGAACGGCAGCGAGGGCACCCCGGCGAGTTCGAGAGTGACCGCGATCAGCACGCCGAGGATAACCAGATTCCACGGCAGGTTACGGTCGAGGATGCCGTCGATGATGAGCGCGATCAGTTCGGTCTTGGGCGCGTCGAACTTGTTCTCAACCTTCTCGCCGTTGTCCTGCTCTTTCAGGTCGCCGTTGACGGCCGGATCACAACGGTATGCGATCTTGCCGTCGGCCGCGACGAGGAATCGGCCCGGCGTCATTTTCGCGACCACGGCGGGGCCGCCGACGAAGAGCGCGGGGTCGGGCTTTTCTCGTTTGCCGATCACCAGCACGCGGTATTCTGTCGGATCGTCGGCGTACTGACCGGTTCGCACGCGGTCGGTGGCCGTCAGTTTCGTCACGTCCACCGTCACGTCGGGCAGGCCCTTCTTTGTGTAGACGGTTCCCGCCTGGTTCAACAGCAGCAGCACGAAGCCGATGGCGACAGCCGACGTGAGCGAACCAATCAGGATTGCGTATTGCTGGTAGAGCGGCGTGCCGCCGACGAGGTGACCGGTTTTAAGAGCCTGGGAGGTGGTGCCGCCGTTGCTGCACGCGACGCAGACGACGCCCGCGATCGTCAGAGCCAGGAGTTTCGTGCCCTTGCCGAGCTCGATCACGCCAAAGCCATTCAGGAGAAGCAGGAACAGACAGGTGAGCAACAGCGTGGCGACCGTCATGCCCGAAATCGGGTTCGAGGATGAACCGATTTCGCCCGTCAACCGGCTGGAAACCGTCACGAAAAGGAATCCGAAAAGCAGGATGAGGAATGCTCCGGCGAACCCGGTGACATTGAAACCAAGTCCCATGGAGGGCGCGATCGCGAGGGCCAGGATCAGCCCCAGGCTACCAAACAATACGACGGACATCGGCAGGTCGCGATCGGTGCGGTTCCCGCCAGCCGAGGCACCTCCCGCGCCGGATCGCATATCGCGGAAGCCGGCGACGACGGAACCGAAGATCACCGGCAGCGCCTTGATCATGCTGATGATGCCGCCGGCGGCGACGGCACCGGCGCCGATGTACAGGATGTACCAGTTGCGGACCTGACCCTCGCTCATGTTCTTGATGAGGCCGATATCCCGGCCGTTATCGTCCAGCTTCGAGATGGCGGGCGCGACCGGCTTGTCGAGGTCCGCACCGAAGTACTTGATCGTCGGCACGAACACGAGATACGCCAGCACGCCGCCGGCCACCATGATGCTGGCGATGCGCGGCCCGATGATGTAGCCCACGCCGAGAAGGGACGGGTTCATCTCCGACCCGACGGACGCTCCGTTGAACCCCTCGCCGGTCTTCGGGTCGTACAGCGCGTGTTCGGACTCCTCTTTCCAGAGCTTGCACGCCTTCATGAGCCACTGGTAAACGAACGCCATCCCGAAGCCGAGGAAGAGCATCCGCGCCGTCGAACCGCCCTTCTCGCCGGCGACGAGGACTTCGGCACACGCCGTTCCTTCGGGATACTTGAGTTCGCCATGTTTCTTCACGACGAACGCGCGGCGGAGCGGAATCATCATCAGGATGCCGAGCAGGCCGCCGAGGACGCCGACGGTCATCACACGGATGACGTCGATGTCGAAGCCGAGGACGAGCAGTGCGGGCATGACGAGGCCGACTGCGAAGGCGATCGACTCGCCGGCCGAGCCGGCCGTCTGGGCGATGTTGTTCTCCAGGATCGTCGACGTGCGGAGCTTGAACGCCTTCGAGAGCGCCTTGAAGACCGTGATGGATAGCACGGCGACGGGGATCGACGCCGAAACGGTCATCCCGACCTTCAGCACCAGATAAACCGACGACGCGCCGAAGACGATGCCGAGCAACGTGCCGACAAGGATCGGCGTGAGCGTGAATTCCTTGGGGGACTCGGAGGCCGGCACGAACGGTTTGAACTCGGCGGGATCGGACGACATGGCGCGTCTCGCGAGGATTGCGATGCGGAGAGGATGAGCCGTTAGATTGGCCGGAAATCGATCAAAGGCAAGGGATGTTTAGCCGAGTGCGGCACTACAGGATCAGCATCGCGTCGCCGTAACTGTAGAAACGATATTCACTCCGAATGGCCTCCTCATAGGCCCGCCGCAGCAACTCGCTTCCCGCGAGCGCCTGCACGAGCAACAGCAGTGTCGTTCGCGGGAGATGGAAATTCGTCAGCAATCCGTCGAGCACCCGAAAAGAAAACGGCGGATGGATGAACAGCCGTGTCTCACCGGAAAACGCTTGCAGTGTTCCGCTCGCGGCCGCCGATTCGAGCGACCGGGCGCTGGTGGTACCAACGGCGATCACCCGTCCCCCGGACGCCTTGGTCGCCGCAATCTCGACGATGGCGTCCTGTGAGACATGGCACCATTCCGCATGGATGTCGTGTTTCGTCGGATCGGCGGTCTGGATCGGCGCGAACGTGCCGAGGCCAACGTGGAGCGTGACCCGCGATTGTGAGATCCCCTTCGCCACCAGTTCGGCGAGCAGTTCCGTCGTGAAATGTAGCCCCGCCGTCGGCGCAGCCACCGATCCCGGCACGGCCGCGTAGACCGTCTGATAGCGCTCCGCGTCCGGCGAGTCGGCGCGCCCTTTGCGGATGTACGGCGGCAGCGGGATCGTGCCGTACCGTTGCAGAAGTTCGATGGCGGGGCCGTCCGCGTCCGGGCGCATCAGCCAGTGCTTGTCCGCCGTGCGACCCGCCAGCACGAGTGACAGTCCGTTGTCAGTCACGATCCGTTCGCCTGGCTTCGGGTAGCCCCGCGTCTTCGCCATCAGCTCCCATTCGCCCGATTCGAGCGTGCGAAGGTACAGGCCTTCCCACTTCCCGCCGGTCGATTCGCGCCGGCCGATCAGGCGAGCCGGCAGGACCTTCGTGTCGTTGAAGACGATCCGATCGACAGAGTTGAGAATCGCGGGGAGATCGCGAATGTGCCGGTGTTCCAGTTCCTGGGCGTCGCGGCGCACGACGAGCAGGCGCGCCGCGTCGCGCCGGTCGGCGGGCCGCTGCGCGATCAATCGTTCGGGCAATTCGTAGTCGAAGAAGAGCATGGGAAACGAAGAAGCCCGCGGACGAACGTCCGCGGGCAGTGAAAGGGCGACAATCTTATTTGAAGTTCTTGAGGAACTCGTCGAAGGCCTTCTTGTGTTTCTCGACCGTCTTCTCGCCGCCGAGGAGCGTCAGGTAGTACTGGCCGTCCTTCGTCTCGAACAGCACGTAGAGCTGGCGGTAGCCCTTCACCGGCGTGCCGGTCGCGGCCATCGGGAACGCCTTCTTGATGAAAGTGCCCTTCACGTCCTGATAGATCGCGTCGATGGAGCCGACCTTGAACTTCTTGTCGACGGTCTCCTCGACCTTTTCCTTGCCGTCGGCCGGCTGGAACTTCGCCGTCTGACGCTTGAGGTTCGCGTCGACCGAGCCGGCACCGCCGCCCCGGAAGAAGAACACGGCCAGTTCGGCGTCGTCCTTGTCCCCGTCCGCCTTGGGTAGTTTGAACTGAGTCAGGCGCATCGTGTTGGACGGAGCCTCTTCCTTCCAGTCGCCCGGCGTGGTGGACTTCATGCCGGCCAGCTCGACGGACGTGCCCTTTTTGTCCTCCGCTGTCGCGAAACCGGCGACGGCGAGAGCGAATAGAAACGTGGCGAACGATCGCATCGGTGAATCTCCGAAAGTGCGGGGGAATCGACCGGGAAATTATAGTTTCCCGCACTGCGTCACACCCAGAATTCCAGCACGCTCCGCACGGCGGCGTCCCAGGCGTCCAACGCATCGTCGGCGTCGAGTTCCACGGGCAGGCCGAACCCGTCGGTCAACCCCGGCCGGGCGTCGGCAACGCGCAACGCGATCCGTACCGCGCCCGGCGGTTCCGGCATCGACGGCGTCACCGCCCACTCAAGCACCTGAACCTGCGCCTTGCGCGCCGACCGCTCCGCGTCGGCGGCGATCGCCTCGATCGAGGCCGCGTGCGACACCTCCGCCGTCCCGTTCGCGATCGCCTCCTGGAGCAGGACGGAAAACAGTTCCGCCTCCGAGGCGAGCGGTTCCGCGGCACCGGACCGCGCGAAGCGCAGCTCGAACCGCAGCGCGTCGTCGCCGAGCCACGCGGACAGCCGACGCACGATCGCCAGCGTCGCGGCGCAGACCAGCACGATGCGCTGGCACGGCAGTTCCTCGTCCTTGCGTCGGGCGTCCGACAGGTCCGGCGCGAAGGCGAAGACGAACGTCCGGCGGCGTCGCAGGAACTGGTTCTCGTCCCGCGAATAGTAGAAGAGTTCATCCCTCACGAACTTCACGTCGAACAGATCCGGCGATTCTTCCGGTTCCATGTAGGCGAGCTGCGAGTGCAGCAGGCTTTCGACGCTGCCGCGATTGGAAATGGACGTGTAACCACCGACCGGGTACTGGTCCTCGTCCAGCACGCGGGTCGGGACTTCGCGCCGACCGACGGGCGGCCGTGGCGGCCGCGCGGGAAGCCGGGCCTCGAAACGCGCCGTTTGGGCGAGGATTTGCCGGTGGGCGATGAAGCGGCTGAGGTCCGCGAGAGCGGTGCGCTGTTCGAGCGCGATGGCGTCCTCCGGGCCGAGCACGTCGGGGAGGCGTCGCACGGCCGAGACGAGTTCCTCGATCTGCGATTTCAGCAACGGGAGCGGCCCGTCCTGCGCGAGGCTCGCGGCGCCTTCGGCGAGCAAGTCGTTCGGATTCATTTGCCGGAGACTGCGGATGACGGCGTTGGAGAACTCGACGCCGCCGAGGCCGGCGCGTTCGCGAAATTGTCGCAGGAGGAACGCCAAGCCGCGCGGGCGGTCCGCCGGGGCGTAGCGAGCGAGGGCGTGGCCGGCTCGCTCGAACGCCGGATCAGCGTAGAACTTGCCAAGGACATGGTGGAGGTAGTTGTCCGCGAGGGCGGCGGGCCAGCCGGGCGACGGCGGGCGATCCTGGCGGCCGGCGTCGAGGCCAAGCGCGATCTGGCCGATATCCGCGACGAACCCGATCGGCGGCAGCGGGTCGCCGTTGCCGAGGATCGCGTTCGCCCAATCGAGAATCGGTCCGACCGTGTCCGCACGCGGCGCGATCCGGCCGAGCCAGAAGCCCTGGAGAACGTATCGCCGGGCTTCGTCGAGATCGCGCAGTTCCTTGGGCGGTAGGCTCATCCCAGGAACCAATTCATCAGCTTCCAACCCGGGTCGAAGGCGAGCTTGCCAATGGAGGCGGAGACTTCGTCGTAGGTCGTCTGACCGCTCGCGGCGATCCCCGCGCCGGCGGCGGCGAACGCGACGGCGCCGTAGGCGTGGGCCCGCGTGCGGAGTGTCGTGCGGTGGTCCGGCTCCACGAGGATGCGCCAGTCTCCGTACTTCGGCAAGGCTTCGAGCAGCGGGCCGACGATGTGCTCGTCGATCCGTTCGAGCGCCTTCACCTTCTCGTCCGCCTTGCCTTCGTGGGACGCTTCGTCCGGTGCCTCCACGTGGACGCAGACGAGATCGAACTCGTTGAGGGCCTCAACCCCGTAGCGGCCCTTCGCGGCGTAGTCGGTGTCGAGGTAGCCGGTGGCGCCCGGCACGTCGATCCGCTTCCAACCGAGGAGTTGCCCGACACCCCGGACAAGATCGACGGCCGAGATGATCGCCCCGCGCTTGCCGTAGGTCGCCGCGAACGGCTTCACCTGGGGTGCCTTCCCCTGCCCCCAGAGCCACGCCTGCGTCGCCGGCTTCTTCCCCTCCGCGATCCGCCGCGAGTTCACCGGATGCGCGGCGAGGATCGGCTTGCTCAACTCCATCAGCTCGATGAGCAGTTCCGCACCCGGCCCCTTCGGCAGATGGTCCGCGACCGGCTGGTCCGGCACGTCGTGCGGCGGCTGGGTCTTCAATCCGACGAACGGAGCGGTCGGCGTCTTCCCGCGCCAGACGAGGATGTTGCGGTACTGCACGCCGGGGTGGAACTCGATGATGCCGCCGGCCAGCTCGCGCCCGCCGAGTTCCTTCTGGAGTGCGTGGATGAGCGGCGCGCCGTCCTCGCTGCTGATGTGCCCGGCGGTGAAGTCCCGCATCGTGCCATCGGGAACGTACACGAGGTTGCAGCGGATCGCCCAGTCGTTTGGCCCGAGGGCGATGCCCATCGCGGCGGTTTCGAGTGGGGCGCGGCCGGTGTAGACCTCGAGCGGGTCGTAGCCGAACAGCGAGAGCGTGGCGACGTCCGACGCCGGCGTGAGCGAGGGCGGCACGTTGTTCGACAGGCCGACGAGGCCCATCCGCGCGACGCGGTCCATGTTCGGGATCTTCGCCGCCTGCAACGGCGTCAGACCGCCGAGCGCGTCCACGGGTTCGTCGGCACAGCCATCGGGAATGACGATCGCGTATTTCATGATGGGATTATAAGTCCGCGTTGTTCCACACCCAGCCCTGCATCGACGCGAGTTTGTCGTGGTCCGTCAGGTCGAATTTCAGCGGCGTCACGGTGATGTACTGCTCCGCCAGCGCCGGCACGTCGGTGTCCGGGTGCGGGTACGGGCATTCGAAATCGGGGCCGGTCCAGAAGTAGGTGCGGCCGCGCGGGTTCACCCGGCGATCGAATTTCTCGGTGTAGCGCGTCACGTTCTGCGGCAGCACCTTCACGCCCTTGATCGGCCCGTTCTCCAGTACCGGGATGTTCACGTTGAACAGGCTCCCCTTCGCCGGCTTGTTGGCGAGGATCTGCTCGACGACGCGTCGGGCGTGCCGGGCGGCGGTGGGGAAGTCGTAGATCTTCTTCTCGTACTCCAGCGAGCAGGCGATGGCGGTGTGGCCGTAGAAGGCGCCCTCGATGGCGGCGGCGACGGTGCCGGAGTAGAGCACATTGATGCCGGCGTTCGATCCGGCGTTCAGGCCGCTGACGATCAGGTCGGGCGGCTCGCGGAGCAGCTCCAGCAGGCCGAGCTTCACGCAGTCGGCGGGGCGGCCCTCGACGGCCCAGCCGATGGGCTTGCCGTCGTCGTCCAACACCTCGTTCACGAGCAGCGGCGTGAGCAGCGTGACGGAATGCCCGGCCGCACTTTGCTCCGTGGCCGGCGCGACGACCGTGACGGTGCCGATCTGCTGCAGTTCCTTGCGCAGGGCGCGGAGGCCGGGGGCGTAGAAACCGTCGTCGTTGGTGAGCAGGATTCGCATGCAATTGGTTTACGTTCGCCCGATGTAACGACACGGTGCCCGGCGGCGGAATCGCGGATACACTTGGGCCATCACTCCGGAGAGGAATCATGGCTCGCTGGCTTTCGCTGTTCGTCGTGACGCTCGCATCGCCCGCGTTCGCCGCCGACCTGCCGAACATCGTCTTCATCCTCGCGGACGATCTCGGCATCAACGACCTCGGCTGCTACGGCCGCAAGGATCAGAAGACGCCGCACCTCGACAAGCTCGCCGCCGAAGGCATGCGCTTCACGAACGCGTACGCCGCCTGCCCCGTTTGCTCTCCGACGCGGGCCGCGATCCTGACGGGAATGCACCCCGCACGGTTACGCATCACGACATTCCTCCCCGGCCGCGGCGATGCCGCCTCGCAGAAACTGCTCCATCCGAAGATCAAACAGCAACTCCCGCTCGAAGTAAAGACGCTCGCCGAGTACCTCAAGGGCGCCGGCTACGCGACGGCGTGCATCGGCAAGTGGCACCTCGGCGGCGCGAACTTCGGCCCGAAGGCGCAGGGCTTCGATTTCGTGTACGCAGGAAAGGCGAACACGCCGCCCAGCGAGACCGAGGGCGGCAAGGGCGAGTTCGATCTGGCTGCGAAAGCGAACGAGTTCCTCGCGGCGAACAAGGACAAGCCGTTCTTCCTCTACCTCGCGCACAATACGCCGCACATCCCGCTCGCGGCGAAGAAAGAGCTTGTGGAGAAGTACAAGGACGCGTTCAACCCGGTCTACGCCGCGATCATCGAGGAAATGGATACGAGCGTGGGCCGCGTGCTGGCGAAGCTGGAGGAACTGAAGCTGACGGAGAAGACGATCGTGGTGTTCACGTCCGACAATGGCGGGCTGCACGTGCCGGAACTCAAAGAGGACCCGCCGACGCACAACACGCCGTGGCGGTCCGGAAAGGGGTTCGTCTATGAAGGCGGGATTCGCGTGCCGCTGATTTTGCGCTGGCCGGGGACGGTGAAGCCGGGAACGACCTCGGACGTCCCCGCGATCAGCACCGATTGGACGCCGACGTTCCTGAACGTTGCCAAGCTCAAGCCCGACACGAACCTCGACGGCGTCAGCTTGCTTCCCTCGCTCGAAGGCCAAAAGGTTCCATCACGCAACCTCTTCTGGCACATCCCGCACTACACGAACCAGGGCAGCCGTCCCTCCGGCGCGATCCGTTCCGGCAACTGGAAGCTGACCGTCAACTACGAGGACGGCTCGCACGAACTGTACAACCTCGCCGCCGACCCCGGCGAGACGCGGGACATTTCCAACAGCCGCCCGGCGATCGCGCAGGGCTTGCGCCAACAGTTCGACACCTGGCTCAAGAGCGTGGACGCCCAGACGAATGAGCCGAACCCGGCCTTCGACAAGGAGCTGCACCGCAAGCTGTACCGCGACACGGACGTGTCGACGCTCAAGCCGAAGGCGACCGCGGCGCTGACGGCCGAACCACTGCGGGACTGGCGGAAGACGATCGACGAAGTCGTGCGGAAGAAGTGAAACGAGGTAACCACGAATAACACGAATAAGACGAATGAAGAGTTTGATTTCATTCGTCTTATTCGTGTTATTCGTGGTCGCCCTCTTCTTCGTTTACTGTTGCGGCGGGTTCACTTCTCGGATCGTGGCGCCGGTGTCACCGAGCACGAGTACGGCGAATTTCGTGATCGGCTGGCGCTCCGGCGTGCTGACGCTGGCGTAGTCGAAGCGGCCGCGGAGGTCGGTGTAGCCGTCCTTGTGGAACTTCACCGAGCCGTCCGCCAGCTTCGCGTACACCTTCACGTAGACCTTGGAGAGCGGTTTCAGGCCGGCGTCGGCGACCTTCACCTGGCCATAGTTCTCCGTCCACTTCACGTCCATCGCGTTCGCGTAATAGGCCGCCGAACGCGTCTTCCCGGCCGCCACCACCTCCACGAGCACGTTCTTCTTCTCGAACGCCGGATCGACCGGGAACGCGCCCTTCGACTGACCCTTCGGCAGTTGCAACACCTTCGATGCGTTTGGCCGGATCGAGTTGAACTGACCACCCGAACCCTGCACGAACGGATTGCGGCTGAAGAGCAGTTCCACGTCCATCTCGTAGTAGTTCACCGTGACCGATTCGAGGTTCTGCCACGAGAGGTTCAGATTCTTCCCCTCCACGGCCAGCTCGAACGCCGGCTCGGTCGATGCGAGGTTCCCCTGCTTCTGGTCGCGATTGTCGGCGTCGACGACCTTGTTCGCCTTGCCTTCCGCCTCGTCGAGTTGGTTCGAAATCGAGACGAACAGATTGCGCCACTTGTCGACCGGGTGGTTCGCGTATTTGAGCGCCACCGAGCGGGCGTGCGCGATGTCCTCGCGGTAGAAGTCGAGGTAGGCGGCGCAGTAGTCGTACTGCATCTTCGTCGGGACCTTCTCGGGGTTCACGCCGGCGAACGCCGCCATCGCTTCCTCGACGCGATCTTGAAGCAAGAGGTAGTGCGTGACGGCGAGTTTGTCGGCGTCGTCGAGGTCCCGGCGGTACGTCAGCATCGTCATCGTCGCGGCGTACTGGTTCGCGAGGCGGTCGTTGACGATCTGCCGGCGAGCGCCGAGGCCGTGGGCGCGGGCGTTCACGAGCGGTTTGTACTCCAGGTGCTCATACTGGTGGCGGATGATCGGATCGACAACGAGCAAAGGACTCGTGATCGGTCCACCCACTTCGGCGACGAACCCGTCGGCGTGCTGGAGGAACTCGCGTGCCGTCGGCAGGTCGGCGTGCAGCAGGCTGTAGCTCCAGGTCGTCGGGTGGTACAGGTGCCGTTCGTGAAGCAAGCGAGTGACGGCCTCGAAGAAGCCGCGGTCCTTCAGGCGGAAGGCGATCTTGTCGAGGTTGAGCGCCCGGACGTTCTCGCGGTTGAGGAACGCCAGCACCTCCTCGTTCGTGCCGTTCTGCGAGACGTAGTCCCAGTTCGTCGTGTCGACCTTCGTCGGCCGGTCGACGACGGTGAACGTCGCACCCGCGGCGGAGGCGAGGTACTTGTCCCCCTTGCCGATGTGCACCGGGAACTGTGTGAACGTGCCAGCCTTCGGGAAGTAGAAGAAGTAGTCGATCGTGGCGGTGCGGTACGGCTCGAGATCGAGCGGGATCGACTTCGTGAACTGTCCATTGTTCACCGCGATCGCGCCGATCGGGAGTTGCACGAGAGCTGTCAGCCGTTGCCGGCTGGAGGTGGGGTTCGTGACGACAACCTGACAACCGTAGACGGTTTGGACGAGGAACTCACCGGTCACGAACTTGTCGAAGCGCTCGCCATTCTCGTCCTTGAAGCGGTCGCCGTTGCGGTAGAAGTTTTGGCTGACGAGGATGGGTGCCGCGCCGCCGACCGGCTCGGCGGAGCGAACCTCTTCGTGGAACGCGATGGCGTGGCCAGCGGGCTTGAGCGTCATGGCGCCGGCTTCGAACTTCATGTCGTGTCGGCCGGCGGTCGCGGGCAGGTCCAACACGGCCAGCGCGAACATCGCCTCGGTGAAGTTCCGAGAAGCGTCCGCGAGGTGGCGCGAGAGGAACGGGCCGTTTCCGGCGTGCATCGCGTAGTCTCGCCAGAACGGGCTGACGGGCACGAGGTCCGCGAGTTGAGCCTGGATCGGCAGGTGGTAGTAGTTGTTCTCGGCCCACTCCATCGTCGGCTCGAGCTTGCGGAAGAAAAGGCGGATCGCCTCGCGTTTCTTGGCCCGGTCTTCGTCGAAGAACTCGGCGGCCCCTTGTTCCTTCATGAGCCGCTCAAGTTGCTCTCCGGCCTTATCGTCGGCCTTGGCGGCCATGTCCTTCGCGCGTTCCATCAACTTCTTTTCATCCATCTGCCGGCGGGCCGGATCGCCCTTGCCGTCGCGCGCGAGCGACTGTTTGGCCTTCTCGGCCGTGGCGCCGGAGTTGCGGCCGGCGAAGCCGCCTCCCCCCGGTCCGGGCGGAGGGGCCGCTCCGGCCACCGGCTGGGTCGCCGCCGGTACATCGGGAAAAAGCGGAGCCGCCGGCTTCGGCATCTCCTTCAGTTCCTTGCGGTATTGCTCCCCGCGCGCCTTTTGGAACTCGCCGTCGCCAAGTCCGCTCGTCGCCACGGCCGTGTCGAACAGCACGAGCTCCCGCTCCGTTCGCGGCGGCAGCAAACGCAGCAGGTCCTCGAAGTGCCGGCCCGTCTTCGCCGGCTCGTTCGCGATCCGCTGCGCCAAGAGCACGCGCTCGACGCTGTTCAATCGCCCGTAGTTCCACGGTTGCAGATAACGCGTCAAGTCCGCTTCCAGCAGGTAATGATCGAGGAAGGTCTTGTCCTTCTTGTTCGCGAGGTACGGCTTCACGACGGCCGTGAAGAATTCCGGGTCCTTCTTGAACAGGAAGAAGTTCAGCTCGTGCGAACTGTACTTCGAGTACAGCGTCCGCTTCTCCTCGATTTTCAGCTTCGGCCACGTCAGCACGAACGCGAACTCAGCGAGCTTCGGGTCCTTCGAAAGGGTCGAGTACAGCGCGTACACCTTGGCCGTGCTGTCGAACAGTTCGAACCGGCTCGCAGCGATGTCGGCGAGCGCGAACTCCTGGTTCGGCACCAGCACGCTCACTTGCTTCTGCTGCGTGTAGTGCTTCGCCGGATCGAGGCCCTTCGCCAGGCGCAGGTCGGCGAACTTCGCGGCCTGTTCCGGCAGCGTCGCCGTCTTCACGGAAGTCGAGAGCGGATCGACCGCCACGACCGTGAGCATCGACTGCGGACCGATCCCCTTTCGCGGGATCCGGATGACGCCGTCGGCGTCCGGCACGAGGTTCACCGCCACCGTCGACGCGTCCGCGAGGAAGTCGAGGTCCGCGAAGCCCTCGCGAGCGGGATCGCTCCCGCTGACATTCACGGTACTGGAGCTTCCGCCGGCCGCAGGAGCCGGTGGAGCCATGCCGCCGAGGCCGCCGAACGCCTGACCGCCCTCGGCCAGTTGCTCGCCGGTCTCCGTCGAGCGGATCGCCCACGGATTCAGCAGAATCTGCGGACGGTCGAGCATGTTGCCGGGGTACTTCTTCTGATTCTTGCGATCGAGCACGTAGCGGTATTCATCCCCGATGTTGCGGCCCGTCAGGTACACCGACGGCGCGTAGGCGGGGTAGACGCCGCCGAGTTCCGCGTCCCGCACCTGCGCGAGGTTTTCGAACGCCGAGTAGGCCGGCTGGTACCGCGTCGCGAAGAGGTGGACGCGCGCGAACTTCGAGCCGTCCGTCAGCCGGATGACGATGTCGTCTCCTTCGGGAAGGATCGAGCGGATCGCGACCGGCTTGAGCGCCGGCAGTTGCATCTGCCGCGTCGCGCCGAGGACGCTTCCGGCGAAGACCGAGCCGTCGACGATCCGCACGCGGACCTTTTCGTTCTGGGATTTCAAGTACAGATCGTAGTCGCCCGGCGCGAGGCCGCGGAGTTCCACGCGACCATTGGCAATCGCCAGCGCCTCGAACTTGTCGGCGCGGATCGTGCTGCCCTTCACCTCGAACAGCGCCAACTCGGAACGACTCGGCTGCGCCAGAGTCCCGAGATACGGCACGCTCACCACGTCCCCGGCCTTCGCGTGCAGCGCCTGCCGGTAGGTGTGCCGGTCCGTCGCCAGGTTCCAGGCATGCGACACGCCCTCCGGCCCCGTCGCCGTCACAGTCGAGATGTCGGGTAGCGAACCGAGCCGCACGCGCCCCTGCGCGTCGGTCTTCAGCGACACGCTCACCGGTTCCTTGAAATCCCGGTGCTTGATCCGCACCTGCACCGCCCGGTCCGGCTTCGCCTCGCCGCTGCGGCCCAGCAGTTCGATCACGTACTCCTCGCCGAACTTCGCGAAGTGCAGGTCTTCGATCTTGTCCGTCGTGTCGATGCCGTTGAGCGTGAAGACCTGCCCGGCCGCCATCATGATCGATTTGCCCGTGGACAGGTTCTTCACCGTCGCCACGAGTTGCACCGCAATCGACGCGGTGCGCGCGGGCACGCGGATCTCGTGCGTCGACTCGCGGTCTTCGAACAGCTTGAAGTCGGGGATCTCCACCGCCGTCGCGATGCCGGAGAGGTCCGTCGACGTGATGCGCAGCTTCACGTCTTCGAGCAGCTTCGTCGAAACCGGTAAGCCGTTGAGGTATAGCCCCGGCCGCACGATCAGGTTCGCCACGCGCTGCGTCAGCAGGCTCTCGCGATCGAGGTGGAAGCCGGCCGCGATTCGATAGCTCTCGGCCTGATGATCGAGGTAATCGAGGCTGGCGAAGTCGCCGTTGCGGATCACGATCGGGTGCCGGCCGGGGGCGTTGCTGTACGGCACCGTGACGACGCCGTCCTTGTCCGGCGCGTACTCCGAGCCACCGAGCCACACTGTCGCCGTCGGCACCGGCTTGTTCGCTTCGTCGACGATGCGGATGTTGTGCCCGACCGTGCCGTTCGTCGTGACCGGCCGCAGACGGCCCTTGCGGATCAAAGCCCGGCTGCTCTTCCCCCCGCCGATGAAGTCGATGACGTACACGCCCGGCTTCTTCAATTCCGGGAACTCGAACGACCGCGCCATCCGCCGCAGCGGCGCCTCGGAATAGGCGTGCGCCTTTTCGCTGTTCGCCACCAGGCCATCGAGGTTGATGTCGGTATCGATCTCCCGCAACGTCGTGCGGTACACGTTCGTCGTGTTGATCTCGAACACCTTTACGAGCAACGTCGGCACGTTCTTCACGAACAGGTCCAGCTTCACCGCCTCATCGACCGCGTAGTCGACCTTGTTCGTCGGCGCGAAGTCGATGTCGATCCGGTCCTTGATGGCGCGGAACAGTTCCGGCGGCAGCTTCGCCGCCCACTCCTCCGCGTCGCCGAGGCCGTTTTCCGCCTTCGTCTCCGCGAAGAGATGCTTCAGATAAACGTCGTTGATGTACGGCTCGAATTCCTTCGTCCCCGTCGCCGCGACGAAGAAGTGCTTCAGGTAGTTCCGCACCAGTTCCTCGTCCGCCCCGATGCGCGGCAGCAGTGTGATCGGCGAATACTCCGCGTTCAGGTCGCACGGGTGCCGGCGCAGTTCTTCGGATTCGAGCATCGCCTTCGCCATGTACCCTTGGAACCGCGGCAGCTTCAGGTATTCGACGAAGCGGTCCATGTCGTAGGTGCCGCCGGCGCGGTCGAAGACGAGCCGGTGATAGAGAACGTGCGCCTTGAGCGAGTTGAAAGCGACCGGCAGCTTCGCCACGAACACTTGCAGCGATTCGAGGTACGCCTGCGTCAGCTTCCGGTCCCGCTTCCAGTCGGAGTCGGCCCCCGGCTGCAAACGCATGATAAAGGCGTTCACGTACGCCGCCGTCGTCGACACGGCTGGTTGAATCCGGGCCAGCTCGATCAGTTGATCCTTCGTCAGTTGCGAGTGGATGCCGATGGAGCCGAAGCCGCCGGAGTGCGGAGATTTCAGGTCTTCGTCGATGAGTTTGAGGATGTTGGAGGCGTCCGGCCGCGTCAGACGTTGCAGGAGGTGCCGACGCTTCTCCCAGTTGAGCTCCACCCCCGCCAGCCAGTCGAGCGCCGAGTCTTCGAAGTTGTCGGTGTTCCCCCAGCGGCGGAGCGAATCGACGAGGAGCGTATCCTTGGCGATGAGTTTCGGGTTCAACGACGTCGGCAGGTTGGGCGCGACGCCGAGGGTTTCCTTCTGGTGATTGAAACCGACGCCGACCCGCGAGCGGACGTACTCGAGCGCCTTCTTCGGGTCCTTCTCGTAGGTGAGCAGGACGTGGCGGGTGACGATCTCGTTGTAGCGCCGGGTCTGCCCGTGCCGTTCGAGCCAGGGTTTTTGATAGCCTTCGAGCTTCTCGTACTGCTCGGTGTTCAGGAAGTGCAGGCAGTGGTAGTAGTAGTAGTCTTCGGTGCCCGGAATGAGCTGTTTGAGGACGGCCGCGCGGTCCTTGGCGAGGGCGAAGTCCTCCGCGAACGGCACGTCGGCAGCGAAACCGACGGTAAGACACGTCATCATGACGGCGATCCCGAGGGAGAATCGGTTCATCGGCGCACCTGTTCCAAATAGACGTGGCGAGACATCGACGCCGATAGCGTACCAGAAATGCTGTTTCGAGTCTGTAACGGCCGTGCAGACTCGACTCGCTCGAGGAAATCCGCCGCAGCCGCTTTAGCCGAGTTCAGGAACCGACGGGAAAGTATGTCCGGCTGATCCAGAGAAGCACGCCCAGCAGGGCGGCCCCCAGCGCGAGGCTGCCGCCGATCAGCCACTTCTCGGCCGGCAGCAGCGGTTCGGCCACGACGTTTGCCAGTTCCCGCGCCGTTTCGGCGTCGCTCGGTCGGACCAATGGCGGTTCCATGTCAACGACCTCCCGCCGGCACACCGTGGAAGAACAGCCACGAGATCGCCAAGCCTATCCAGATGACGAAGCCAAACAGGCTGACGACGTAGACCAGCGCCAGTTTGCCCAACCCTTCGGCCCACAAGCGGCGGACGTTCGTGGCGAGGCCGATGCTGACGAACGTGAGCACGAAGAAGATCCGTCGGAAGACGTCGGCTTGTTCGGTGCCGCGTTTCAGATCGGGGATCGATTCCGGGCTGGCCTGGCCAAGGAAGAAGAACGCGCCGAACGTCAGCGCGTAGCCGAAGACGAACTTCGGGAAGCGCTCCCAGATATCGCGCCAGGGGAGCTTACCACCTTCGCGTTTGTCGATCTTCCAACTCCAGATCGCGGAGAGGACGACGGCCCAGACACCGATGAACACGTCGATGAACACCTTCACCGTCGTCGTCGTCAGGGCCATGCTTTTGCGTCCGGGATCGTTCGGGTCGGGAAAGTAGAACGCGGCCACGATCTCGCCGCTCGAGAACGCCGCGCCGTCGGTCTTCACGGCCAGCCCCATCCAACCCGCCGCGACCATCGGATCGTTCGGCAACAGCCAGTGCGCGAGGCCGGGCAAGACGAGCATTTCGATGACGGCGAACACAACGACCAGCGACGAGACCATGACGGGCACGACGGGCCGGGCGCGGATTGCGGCGCCGGTGGTGATCGCGGCCGTCACGCCGCAAATCGAGATTCCCGACGCGAGCGGAGCGGACCATTCGCGGCTGAAACCGAAGACCTTGCGGGCGATCAGGTACACGAGCGCCCAGTAGATGAGGTAGGCCTCGATGATGGCGGCCAGTCCGCGGAACAGAATGGCGTGGGTTCGCCCCGCTTCTTCGGCCGCCTTGGCACCGAGGACGGCACCGTAGACGACGATCCCGGCCTTGATGAACAGTTCCGGCCGGGCCGCCTCCTTGAACCAGGTCGCGACGCGGGGGAAGAGATTGCCTATCGCAAGCCCGCCGAGCAGCGCGAGCAGGTAGCCGGCTTCGCCGGTCAGGCCGAGCGACCAGCCGACGCCAGGCGGGCGGCGGTTCGGCGTCGCCGCGATGTACGAATTATGGCCGATCACCCAGCAGGCGAACGCGAAGGCGAAGAGCAGAGCGAACCGGCCGGCGAATCGCGTCGGGTCGGAGCGGAGGAATTTCGCGCCGGCCGACAGCACGACGAGCAGGAAGACGAACGTGGCGATCAGCGCTCCCGGTCCGGTCAGACCGGCATACACCGACGAAGCCGGTACGAGCGCCTTCGCGGGATCGGCCCATTCCTTCACGGACACGGCCCAGCCGAGCACGTTGACGCCGGCCAACGAGCACAAGCTCATCGCGACGATCAAGAGGCCAAGGATCACGGCCAAGATATCTTCCGTGCGCAACCACGATTTCATGGAGAGGACGAGCCTGTCGGCGGTGGGTGGAGGCTGTTATGCGCGCCGACCCGGAAATGGCCAGAATGAAATCAGGAAGCCTTCCCAGGGTCGGCGACGAATCGCAAGGAGACCGAATTCAGGCAGTGCCGCTCGCCGGTCGGCTTCGGACCGTCTGGAAAGACGTGGCCGAGGTGGCCGCCGCAACGGGCGCAGACGAGTTCCGAGCGAACCATTCCGTGGCTGGCATCGCGGCGAACGGCGATATGCTCGGGATCGAACGGGGCGGAGAAACTCGGCCAACCGGTGCCCGAATCGAACTTCGCCGTCGAGCGGTAAAGCGGCAGATCACAAAGCCGGCAGTGATACGTTCCCGGTTCCTTGTTCGCGAGCAGTCCGCCGCAGAACGGCGGCTCCGTGCCCTGATGGAGGAGAACGCGCCGCTCCTCGGCGGTCAGTTTCGCGATGAGTTGTTTGAGCAGATCGTCCGAGGGTCGCGTCAGGTCGAATCCGGACGAAGAAATTTGAGCGGAGCCGGAAGACATCGCGGTCGGCCTTTCCGTTGGTGCGGAATCGATCGTTCGTTTTTGCTATTTGATTTCGCGGATCTTCACGTTGCGGAACGCGGTCGGGCCGTGGTCGGCTTGCAGCAGGAACGGGCCGCTCGGCGTCTCCTTCCTGACGTAGTTCGCGCCCGTCGGCGTCTGGAAGTCCACGTTATCGTGGATCACCTGGCCGTTGAGCGTTGCCTTCACGAGTTTCGCGTTTTCGGTCTTCTCGCCTTTGTCGTTGAAGCGCGGGGCGCGGAACGTCGCCGTCAGCGTCTGCCACTCGCCCGCCGGCTTCGCCGCGTTCACACGCGGTGCCACGCCCTTGTCGATGTGGTGGTACTTCGGCTTCTCCTCGGCGCGCGGGTAGATGCCGCCGCAGTCGTCGCCGGTCAGCTCGCCCTTCTTGCCGGCCGTATCGCGAAGCTGAATCTCGTAGACGCCACCGAACTTGACGCCGGAATTCGAGTTCTTCCCGAGAAGGAACTCGACATGGACCTCCACGTCCTTGTAGTCCTTCTTCGTCACGAGGTTCGGCAGCCGGCCCGTCGTGCCATTCACCCACACGGCCCCCTCGCCCTCGGCCGCGAGACGGTTCGGCTTTTCCTTGTCGAGCGCCGCTTCCTTCGCGAACTTCCAGCCGGCGTCCACCTTCCGCCACGGAGAATCGGAGCCGGGCTTCAGCAGTTCGACCCAGCCGTCGCCGGCGGCCGGCTTCACTGGATCGGCGGCAAGGACGGCGAGCGGACACGCGAACAGAACGACGAGGGCGAACGGTCGCATCGGCGGCTCCGGAATTGGGAGAAGTCCCGGCGGTCGGTTTCGGCTATTATGTTCCTCCGTCCGACGGAATGCCAGCACCCCGCACCCTCTTCCCGGAGTTTCCGCCATGTCGCTCGATCGGAGAACCTTCCTGATGGCCAGCACCGCTCTCGCCGCCGGCGCGACGCTCGGCCGCGCCGCCGACGCGAACAAGTACTGGGTCTTCATCGGCTGCTACACCGGCGGAAAGGGGGGCAGCAAGGGGATCGGCCGCTGCGCGTTTGACCCCGCGACCGGCAAACTCGGCGAACCGGAGACCGCGGCGGAGGTCGGCAGCCCGTCGTTTCTGGCCGTCTCGGCGAACAACAAGTTCCTCTACGCCGTCGGTGAAGGCGGCGCGAGCGGGAAAAAGGGCGGCGGCGTGTACGCCTACGCGCTCGACGCGGCGTCCGGAAAGCTGACGCTGTTAAACGACGGCGACAGCGTCGGTTCCGGGCCGTGCCACGTCAGCGTCGATGGTAGCGGGAAGATTCTGTTCGTGGCGAACTACGGCGGCGGCAGCAGCACGGCGTTCGCAGTGAATGCCGACGGCAGCTTGAAAAAGCAGATTGGCTTCCACCAGTACAAGGGTGGCAGCGTGGACCCGAATCGGCAGAAGGCTCCGCACTCGCACTGCACGGCATTCACCAAGGCGGGCACGCACTGCTTCGTGGTCGACCTCGGCCTCGACGCCGTTATGGTCCATGCCGTCGACCCGGCGAACGGGAAAGTCGCCGCGGAAGCGCACACCATTGCGATGCCCAAGGGGAGCGGCCCGCGCCATATCGCCCTCAACGCCGACGAAACGATCGCGTACGTCAACGGCGAACTGGACATGACCGTGAATGTTTTGAAACTCGATCTGAAGGGCCACCAATTCGAAGTGATCCAATCGCTCTCAACCGTGCCGGAAGGGAAGCCGATGAAGGGCTACAGCACGGCCGAAGTGAAGATCCACCCGAATGGGAAGTTCGTCTACGTTTCAAATCGCGGCCAGAACAGCATCGGCGCGTTCGCCGTGCAGGACGGCGGCAAGCTGAAGGCGATCGGCCACATCACCGGCGACATCAAGACGCCGCGCAACTTCAACATCGATCCGAGCGGAAAGTGGATGCTGATTGCGAATCAGGACGGTCACACCGTGCAGGTCTACAAGATGCAGGACGACGGCTTGGCGAAACCGACCGATTCGATCGTGAAGTACGGTAGCCCCGTGTGTGTGAAATTCGCACCGATGGGTTGAGATTCAGAAGCCCAAGGATGATCATCCCTGGGCTTCAACGTTCCAGCCGCTTCCGCAAATACGTCGCCAACTCTTGCCCCACGTCCGCGTCCGTGCGCAGCCGGACGTAATCGCACTCCAGCCTGCGGCATGCGGCTTCGATCTCCGTCAGGTGCTGATTCAACCCCTTCAGGTATTCCTCGCGCACCGAAAGCGGATCGGTGTTCAATTCCGGCCATTCCTCCAGACCTTTGAACAGCGTCGGGTGGCGGAACGGGAAGTCCATCTCGGCGGCGTCCAGCACCTGAATCACGACGACTTCGTGCTTCTGATACTTCAGGTGGCGAATGCCCTCGACGAGCGGCGGCACGTCGTCGAGCAAGTCGCTGAAGAGAAAGACGATCCCGCGTCGGCCGAGGCGGCCGGCGAGTTCGTCCACCATCGCGCCGGTATTGGCGGGTCGATCGGTGGGGCCGTCGAGCAGCAGGCGGAGGAGTTCGCGGTAGTGGTTGCCGGCCCGCGCCGACGGGCGGAGGAAGTGGCGCACCGTCCTATCGAACGTCGCGAGGCCGACGCTATCCGTTTGTTGGAGAATCAGGAACGCCAGCGCCGCCGCGGCGCGGCACGCCGTCTCGTATTTCGACCGCTCGCCGCTGCGCACCTTCATTGATTCGCTCGCGTCGACGAGCATCCACGCGACGAGGTTCGTCTCCTGCTCGTATTGCTTCAGGTGATAGCGTTCGGTGCGGCCGTAGACCTTCCAGTCGATGTGCTTGATGTCGTCGCCGGGCGAGTATTCGCGGTGCTGGGCGAACTCGACGGCGAAGCCGAACTGCGGACTTTTGTGCCGCCCGGCGAGGTGACCCTCGACGACCTGGCGCGCCTCGAGTTCGAGGGCGTCGATCTTCGCGAGCAACTCGGCCGGTAGCGGCGTCATGTCGGGGTTACTCGAAGAGCGCGGCGACGAAGCCGTCGGGGTCGAACGGCTCCAGATCGTCCACGCCCTCGCCGACGCCGACGAACTTCACCGGCAGGCCGACCTTCTGCTTGATGGCGAAGATCGCGCCGCCCTTCGCCGTGCCGTCGAGTTTCGACAGGATGATCCCCGTGCACTTCACCGACTTGCTGAACTGCTCCGCCTGCACGACGGCGTTCTGACCCGTCGTCGCATCCAGCACCATGAACACCTCGTGCGGCGCGCCCGGAATCTGCCGGCTCACCACGGTGTGGATCTTCTCCAACTCCTTCATGAGGTGCGTCTGCGTATGCAGCCGGCCGGCGGTATCCACGATCAGCACGTCCACCTTGCGTGCCTTCGCCGCTTCGCACGCGTCGTGCGCGACGGCGGCGGGTTGCACGTTCTGCCCCTGCTTGACGATGTCGCACCCGATGCGGCCGGCCCACACCGTCAGTTGCTCGACCGCCGCGGCGCGGAAGGTGTCGCACGCGCCGAGCATCACCGTCTTGCCTTCCCCTTGCAACCGCTTGGCGAGCTTCGCGATCGACGTCGTCTTCCCCGACCCGTTCACGCCGGCGATCATGATGACCGTCGGCCCCGACGGCGCGGTGCGGATGCCCTCAGCCGGATCGGCGAGCAGGTCGCGGAGCTTGGATTTCACGAACGCGCGCACGTCGTCGCCGACCTCTCGGTCGATGTACGCCTTGCGGACCTCTTCCACGATCGTCGTCGCGGCCTTCGTGCCGACATCGGCGAGCAGCAGCCGCTCTTCGAGTTTGGCGAGGAAGTCCTTGTCCACGCGGTGCTGGCCGGTGAACAGGTCGACCACGCCGGAAAAGACGGAACGCGTCTTCGCGAGGCCCGATTTGATCTTCGAAAACAGCCGGCCGAGCATGGGAAACCTTCAAGGGATCGCGATCGAACAAACTCCAATCTTAGCAGAACGATCGGGCAGCGTCCGTACGGCCGATCTGGATAATCGGCGGCGGATCGGATAGATCAACAGTTGGCGACCTGCCCATTTCCGTTCGAGACCTCCGACCGATGACGGACGCTCACCCGCCCCGATCCCGCACGATTCTGGCCGATCTCCTGGCTTCATTGGTCGTTTTCATGGTGGCGCTGCCTCTGTGCGTCGCCATCTCGAAGGCGTGCGGCCTGCCGCCCGAAGCCGGGGTCATCACCGGCATCGTCGGCGGACTCGTCGTGGGACTCGTGGCCGGCAGCCCGCTCCAGGTCAGCGGGCCCGCCGCCGGGCTGATCGTCCTCGTGCTCACCTATGTCAACGCGCCCGACGGACTCGCGCGGCTCGGATGGATCGTCCTGCTCGGCGGCCTCCTCCAACTCCTCGCCGGTGCCCTGCGACTCGGCCAATGGTTCCGCGCCGTCTCCCCCGCCGTCGTCCTCGGCATGCTCGCGGGGATCGGCCTCATCATCCTCGCCAAGCAGTTTCACGTCCTCTTCGACCGCGCCGCCCCCGAGAAGATCGCCGACGCCTTCCTCGCCGCACCCGACACGCTCCGCGCGGCGATCGAATCGTCCGAAGGCTCCGCCCGCTCCGCCGGCCTCATCGGCTTGCTCACCGTCACCGTGATGGTCCTCTGGAAGTCGCTAGCCCCGAAGCCGGTATCGGTCGTGCCCGCCGCGGTCATCGCCGTCACCGCCGCCACGGCACTCGCCGAAGTCACCGGTTGGACGGTCGCCAAGGTGCAGGTTTCCCGGCTTGAAGATGGCATCCGGTTGCTGAACCTCAACGACTGGCAACGATTCCTTTTCGACCCGAAGATCTGGGGTGCCGCCGTTACCGTCGCTTTGATCGCCAGTGCCGAATCGCTGCTCTGCGCAGCGGCCGTGGACGCCAAGCACACCGGCCCGCGCACTCGCTTCGACCGCGAACTCGCCGCGCAGGGCCTTGGCAATGCCATCTGCGGCATCCTCGGCGTGCTGCCCATGACCGGCGTCATCGTCCGCAGCGCCGCCAACGTCGAAGCCGGTGCCAAGACCCGCCTCTCCGCCATCCTCCACGGTGCCTGGCTCCTGCTCTTCGTCGTCTTCCTGCCTGTCGTCCTCACGCGCGTGCCCGTCGCCGCCCTTGCCGGCGTCCTCGTCGTCACCGGCTGGAAACTCCTTGAAATCTCGGAGGCGCGGAAACTCCTCAAGGAAAGTCGGGCCGAGTTCGTCATCTTCCTGGCAACCGCACTCGGCGTCGTCCTCGCCGATCTCCTCGCCGGCGTCCTGCTCGGCATCGCCCTCACGGCCGTCCGACTGCTGCACCGGTTCTCGCAGATCGAGATCCAGGCAACGAGCGACCCAATCGGCAAACGTGTCGACCTTCACCTCGGCGGCGCGGGCACCTTCCTCAGCCTGCCCCGACTGGCGTCCGCCCTGGACCTCGTCCCGCGCGGCAAGGAATTGCACGTCCACCTCGAACACCTGCGCACCGTCGATCACGCGATCTTCGACCTGCTGCACAAATTCAAGGGCCAATACGAAGCCACGGGCGGCAAGTTCGTGATCGACTACGACGATTTGCAACTGCGCTTTCATGGCCGACCCGGACCACGCAACGATTCGACTTCGTAGACTCGGGTCGTGCGGCCTTCGCCCCTCACCACGGCTCCGGAACGGTAATCGCCAGGCATCGGCGAAGAATCGAATTTCCAGACAGGAATCCCTCACGAACCCGCAAGGGTTTCATCGAGTTGCCGACGAACCCCGTTCCAAAGGTCCGCCAGTTCGGTCTCGATCTGAGCCCGCAGCACAGCCTGCGGCATCATCTTGATCAACCCGGTCCGCTCGACGACTTCCGCCGACCAGACGACGTACGTACCGATTCCGTCGTCGGTGAACTCGAAGCGGCCCGCCACGGTCAGCGTCGCGCCGGGCAGTCGATTCACCAGCTGAAACGATGCCACGGACTGATCTCGGACCATCGTCAACGTGGTTCCGATCGGAGCCACGGCCCATCGAAACCGCGATGGTGCCGTCCAGTTCGCGGTCCGTAGATCGGCGGCGTGCACGGTGGCACCGGGCGCGCACGCGGCCAGAAAGCGTGCGTCGGCCAGTCGCTCGGCGACTTGGCTTCGCGGATACGGGAAATGAACTTCGCCATTAAATCGGACCATTTTCACCGATTTCCAGAATGCAACCGTTTCGTCTTCTCATAAACGGGAAAAAATGCCGTGAATTTTTTGCTGGACCGCGAGAAGTCGAGACATTACTCTCCTATACCTTCAGGACAGTCTATTTCCCACCCGGCCGACGAAGGGGCCGAGCTTGTTTTCCGACGATCTGCGAAAGGGTACCATCATTCAACCCATACTTCCGCGGCCGACGCTTCCCGCCGCTCCCCGACCCCACGGCCTGCGACGCGCGGCCGGTGCGATTTTCAACTGGATCAATGTCCTGCCGTTCCTCGGCATCCACGTAGCCTGTATCGCCGTTTTCTTCGTCGAGTTCCACTGGTGGGCCATCCCGCTCTTCCTGACGACCTATTCGCTGCGCGTTTGGGCACTGACCGCCGGCTTCCACCGCTATTTCGCGCACCGCGCCTACAAGACCTCGCGCTGGTTCCAGTTCGTCATCGCCACCATCGGCTCGGCTGCGATCCAGAAAGGCCCCATGTGGTGGGCCGGCGAACACCGCCAACACCATCGCCACTCCGATCAGGACGGCGACCCGCACAGCCCGATCAAGAAATCGGTCTTCTGGGCCCACATCGGCTGGATTCTCAGCCGCGGCAACGGAGACACCGACTGGAATGAGATGAAAGACTGGAACAAGTTCCCCGAACTCAAGTGGCTCGATCGCTTCCACTGGATTCCCGGCGCGCTGCTCGGCGTCGGCTGCTGGTACTTCGGCGGGCCGACGGCACTCGTTTGGGGCTTCGTCCTCAGCACGGTTGCGGTCTACCACGTGACCTTCTGTGTGAACTCCGTCTGCCACCTGTTTGGCTACCGTCGCTTCGAGACGACCGACCGAAGCCGCAACAACTGGTGGGTGGCCCTGCTGACCTTCGGCGAAGGCTGGCACAACAACCACCACCACTACCAGAGCAGCGCCCGACAGGGTTTCGCATGGTACGAGGTGGACATCTCCTACATGTCCCTGAAAGTCCTGTCCTGGCTTGGAATCGTGTGGGACCTGCGCGAACCGACGCCGCGGGCCTTGCAAAAGAACCTTATCGGTTCCGCTACGACGGCGAAAGTCCTCGACGGTCAGATCCCGGCTCCTGCCGCCGAGCCGAACGAATCGCCACTCGCTGGGTGATTCCGGTACGAAACGCTTCGGGGAGCCGATCCGCACGGATCGGCTCCCTGTTTTCATTTCCCGACACCCGTTATCGTTTCGGGAATACGCGATTTCATTCCGGGCAAGCCATCGCATCCGAACCGGTTACCTGGAAATCGTTTGCGACGATTCGAATAGTGATTCCGGCTTGGTTGCATCAGTCCGCGGAGGGGTGGGAGCGGGACCGAAAAGACAACTCGCTTGGGGAAGCGTCTTGGCGACGATCGAACGCCGCCCTATCCGACGCCCCGATCACCGTGCCGGGCGGAGCGTTGCGGCGAGTTGGGCGAGCCGTTTCTCCCAAAACTGCTGATAGTCGAAAGCGCACGAAGCGTGCGCGCCGATGACCATGGGCTTCACCCCGTCCGGGGTCTGCGCATCCATTTTGATCGCGCTGAGCACGACCAGTTTTGTGAGGTTCGGATCCGATCCGCTCACCTTGAACCGCAGGGTGTCGATCCCGCGACGTTCGCCGGAGTTGGGGCTGTCGCCCAACGGGGGATCGGTCAACTCCTGCCAGTTCTTCAAGCCGTAGAGTTTGTCGTACTGTTCGCGAAGATATTCCCGCAACGCGGCCATCGGTTCGTCGCTGGTCGGCGCGAGCATCAGCACGGCCAGCCGGGCGCGGGGTTTGATGTCGCGCTTGACGCGGGAGACGAACTCGGCATCGTAGACGATATCGGCCTTGGGATCTTCGATGCGCGGGTCGGGGAGCTTCTTCCACCAGCCGTCGCCGTCGGTGAGTCGGTAGTCGGCGGCTTCCCCGACAAGCAGCACGCTGGCGGACGTGGTTTCCTTCCAGTCGTTGCGGGTGGCGAGGAATGAGAGGCGGTTCCGAATGTCGTCGAGGTCGGTGGCCATCTGGTTGGCTTCCGATTCCGGTGCCAGTGCAAAGAACCAGTAGCCGATCCCTTTGTGGGCGATGGCGTAGGCCTCGCCAACATGAACGCCGCTGCCGAGTTTGGGCGTGGCCGTGCCGCGGAATGTTGTCTTGAGCGCCGGAAGACCGGCCCAGACGGCCCCCTCCTCGTCGTGCGCGTCGAGGTCGTCGAACAGCGGACGCAGGCGGTCCGTAATGCCCTCTTTCAGTTCGCCAGGCTGGGGATTCCGCGTGCTGTAATCTCGGGCTTCGATGGCGACGACGGCCGTACCGCCGATCCGTTTCAGACCGAGCAGATTCACCCCCAACAGCGCCTTCGCGTCATCGTCTCGCTCCCAATTCGGCACGGGTAGCCGATACGCGGCGTTTCGTTCCTCGAACTTCACGGTCCCGGACGGTCCGCCGGCACTGGAGTTGAGCTTTCCGATGACCGCCACGCCGATGGCGATGGCCGTGGCCACGACCGCGAGCACGCCCAACAACGGTTTCCATGAAGTCTGTTCGCCGTATTGGCGGGCACGGACCAGCGGTCGCTCGGGAGCCGTCGCCGGTACTTCCACGGACGGCGGCACCACGGATGCCGGCATTGGTGGCCCGGGAGCGGGCGGAAGCGGTTCGGAAAACGTCGCGGTTGGCGCGTCGGCCCCCAAAAGATCGCCCCGGTCGGGTGGAAAGAGTGAACGCGTCTGATCGAACTGGTCCGCCATCGGCGGTGGGGCGACCGGCGGAGGAACCGCCGGACCAAGGGTGAATCGCATACCGCAACGAGGACAGGTGAGGATCGCCCCGGGTGGCACCTGCGTCGGATCAAACAAGAACGGGCAACTAGGATTCGGGCACTTCAGGGCGTTCGCCATAACTCGATTCCGTCGCACGGGGAGTGCCGAGAGCAAAGGCGATTATAGCTGATTCAGATCGGTATTCGTTAGTGGTCTTAACTGATTGCCGGTAGTGAGTTACTGCCACGTGAGAATATCGGAGGTTTAGACGAAATGGCCAAGCTGTCCCGATCCTTCGTTTAAAATCCCGACGATGGCATTCAGGTGCGCCGACAATTCGCGGTTGACTTCACATAGGGCCGTTCTAGATATGCTTTGAAAATTCGGATTTCAGCCCCGATCAAAGGCCGTAGCCGCAATTGAATCGAGTTGGCCTTTGGAGACCCCATTTATGACCCCCGCCGGCGGACTAGCGACCGGTCTTGCATTTCTGCCCCGGTGGCTGGCGGACGACGACGCTTGCACTCTGGAAGCGGCTATGCCGTCGTGGGTCGATGCAACCGGCTGGCTGGAAGCGGGAATCGCATGGCCCTTGGAGAGCAATCCCAAGACTTGCGTGACGGCGACCGCCGAACGAGCCATGACGAATGCGACGCCGCCGGTCGAACTGCCGGAAGTCGCAAAATCTCTTGCAAATGGCCCGCCAACGGTGCTTTGGCAGGTACCCGGCACGTCCGGACGACTGTACACGCGCATCGCTCCGAGCGGACGGGCCTTTGGAGCGATTTGGGCCGAGCGATCTCTACCTGAACCCTGGACGGATACCGACCGCAATTATCTGATTCTCGCGGCGAGGATGATCGAGAAGTCGACGCACTTGTCGCGAGCCATCGGTCCGATCCTCGAACCATCGCGACTCGAACAGCGTTTGAAGGACGCCGCCGTGATCGCCGGCCGTATGGCCCACGACTTCGACAACATCCTGACCGGCATCATGGGCTTTACCGACTTGTCGATGCCACTCGCGCCCGCCGGGTCCCAACTGGCTCGCTTTCTAGGAGAGATCAACTCTGTCGGAGCCCGCGGCATCGCCTTCACGCAGCAATTGCACCAGTTGAGCCGCAGCGCACAGGTCAAACCGATGCCCGGTTCCGTCGCCGCGACGGTGGCCAAGGAGTGCGGACGGCTGAAGACCCTGTACCCGAACGGCGCGACGGTCGAGAACCGCGTACCGGCGAACCTCGCCGCCGTCGCGATGGACGCCGGGCCGATGGGGACGGTGCTCGGTCATCTGATCGAAAACGCGATCCATGCGTCGCCCGCCGGATCCACGGTGACGGTAACGGCACGGGCCGTCGAACTGACGCCGGCGGAAGCGCGAGGTTATCTCGGCCGGGTCGAACCTGGCCCGAACATCGAAGTAACCGTGGCCGATACGGGCAGCGGCATCAAGCCGGACGTGAAGGCGCGACTCTTCGCCGAACCGTTCTACACCACGAAGGTCCGCCATCGCGGCTTGGGCCTCGCGATCGTCTATCGCACTCTGTTCGCACACCGGGGAGGGATTCGCATCGACGCGGCCGTTCCTCCCGAACCCGGTACCCTCGTCCGCGTCGTGTTTCCCCTCGCTTCGGCCCGACCGGCGGTCGCACCGACGGCGTCCCTTTCCGCAACCACCACCGGAGGTTAACCCATGCTCGTCGACACCGAAGACCGCCTGCGCACGACGCCGCGCCCGGCCAAGTCGCTCGCCCCGATCAACGAACTTCAGAGCAGCGGCGACATCAACATCCTGATCGTGGATGATGATTCCGCGACCTGTTCCGTGATTCAGGCCGCGCTCGCGAACCGCGACTTCGTCATCGACACCGTCTCCGATCCGACCATTGTCGAGTCGGCCCTGTCGTCAAAGACCCAATACCACCTGATCATTCTGGACTATGTCATCCCCGGTCTCGAACCGGACCAGGTCTTCAACTGGGTGAAAGAGCACCAACCCGATGCGAACGTCGTAGTTGTCACCGGCTACCCGTCCGTGGACAGCGCCCTCAACTGCCTCCGCGCCCGCACCTACGACTACCTGACCAAGCCGTTCCAAGTCGATCAACTTCGCGAGATCGTCATCCGCTGCCTCGAAAGCAAGGGCCTCCTGCGGATGACCGAAGAAGCGCTGCGGGAATCGCTCGGCGCGACGATCCGCGAGCGCCGCAAGGGCCTCGGTTTCACGCTCTCGAACATGAGCGAGCGCACCGGGGTCTCCCTCGGCTACCTGTCTCAGATCGAACTGGGCAAGAACTCCGCCTCGATCGAGACGCTCTATCGCATCTGCCTCGCGCTCGGCATCAAGATGAGCGATCTGTTCACGGCCGTGCAGCGGCACTAATCGCCAAGCGTGCGGAAATGGGTCGGGTGTGGGGTGGCGGCGCAACGACTCCCGACCCCTTTTCGCACGCTTGGCGGACCTTCGTCCGCGGGCTTTTTCTTTTCCTGTCCGTGCCGATCGGATAAACTGGAGATTCCCGCCGACGAGACCTTTCCCATGCCGTGTCGATTTTCCGTTGTCTTGATCCTGATCGGATCGACTGCCGCCTCCGGGCAGACGATCGACTTCAACCGGGACATCCGGCCGATCCTGTCGAATAACTGCTATCAGTGCCACGGACCGGACGAGAAGGAACGCAAGGGGGACCTGCGCCTGGACACGCAGGAAGGCGGGCATGAGTTCGCGATCGTTCCCGGAAAGCCGGAGGAAAGCTCGCTCATCGAGCGGATCACGACGAAGCAGGGCGGGCTGATGCCGCCGAAAAAGACGGGTAAGACGCTCACCGAAAAGGAGATCGAGCTGCTGAAGCAGTGGGTGAAGCAGGGGGCGAGGTACGCGACGCACTGGTCTTACGTCGTGCCGAAGCGGCCAGAGTTGCCGGCGAGCGCGAAGCATCCCGTCGATGCGTTCCTGCTTGCGGAACTGAAAAAGAAGAATCTCGGTTATCAGCCCGAGACGGACCGGTACACGCTGGCCCGGCGGGTGGCGCTCGACGTGACGGGCCTTCCGCCAACGTGGAAGGAAGTCGAAGCGTTCGTCAACGACACGGCACCGAACGCCTATGAGAAGTTCGTCGACGCGCAGCTCGCGAAGCCGGCCTATAGCGAGCACTGGGCACGAACGTGGCTGGATCTGGCCCGCTACGCGGACAGCGCCGGCTATGCCGACGACCCGGCCCGCACCATCTGGGCCTACCGTGACTACGTCATCAAGAGCTTCAACGCGAACAAGCCGTTCGATCAATTCACGATCGAGCAGATCGCCGGGGACCTGCTGCCGAACCCGACGGAAGAGCAACTCGTGGCGACGGCGTTCCACCGCAACACGCTGACGAACAACGAGGGCGGCACCAGCGACGAGGAGTTCCGCAGCGTCGCCGTGGTGGATCGCGTGAACACGACGTTGACGACGTGGATGGGCACGTCGATCGCCTGCGCCCAGTGCCACACGCACAAGTACGACCCGATCGCGCAGACGGAATACTTCGGCCTCTACGCCTTCTTCAACAACACCGCCGACGCCGACCGGGGCGATGAAAGCCCCGTCATCGAAATCGGCATCACTCCGGCGCAGACGAAGCTCCGCAAGGATCTTGACGCGTTTGCGACGAAGCTCGACGCGGCTGCGAAGAAGTACCCGAAGGAGATTCAAGGCATTGCCAAGATTCAGGTCGACGCTCTCAAGAAGGCGAGCGCGACACTGAAGCCGGTGACGACCGTGCCGATCTTCCAGGAGTTGCAGGGGAACCAGCGGCGCGTGACGAAGCTCCAGCACCGCGGCAACTACCAGGACCTCGGCGACGTCGTGACCGAACACGTTCCCGAAGCCCTGTCGCCACTGCCGAAGGACGCGCCGAAGAACCGGCTGACGCTCGCCAAGTGGCTCGTCGACGAGCGCAACCCGCTGACGGCGCGCGTGCTGGCGAACCGCATCTGGGAGCAGATCTTCGGCCTCGGCATCGTCCGCACGCCGGAGGAGTTCGGCTCCCAGGGCGAACTCCCATCCCACCCCGAACTGCTCGACTGGCTCGCGACGGAACTGCACCGCACGAAGTGGGACCAGAAAGCGTTCGTCAAACTCCTCGTGATGACCGATGCCTACCGGCAGTCGTCGAAGGTGACGCCAGCGCTGCTGGAAGCCGATCCGGATAACCGCTGGCTCTCGCGCGGCCCGCGCGTGCGCCTCACGGCCGAAATGGTCCGCGATCAGGCGCTCGCCGTCTCGGGCCTCTTGAGCGCGAAGATGTACGGCCCGTCGGTGAAGCCGCCGCAGCCGAACTTCGGCCTGAGTGCCGCGTTCGGCCGCTCGATGGACTGGCAAACCAGCCCCGGCGAAGACAAGTTCCGCCGCGGCCTGTACACCGAGTGGCGGCGAACGAACCCGTACCCGTCGATGAGCACCTTCGACGCCCCGAACCGCGACGTGTGCAACGTTCGCCGCCCCCGCACGAACACGCCGTTGCAGGCCCTCGTGACCTTGAACGATCCGGTCTACGTGGAAGCCTCGCAGGCATTGGCCCGCAAGATCGCGGTCGAAAGAAAGTCGGCGAACGAGAAGGCCGCGTTCGCGATCCGCCAGGTGGCGACGCGTCCGGCGAGCGAGAAGGAAGTCGCCCGCATCGTGAAGCTGTACGAGGATACGAAGGCCGGCTTCGCGAAGGACGCGAAGAAGGCCGAAAAGCTGGCGACCGACCCGATCGGCCCGCTGCCGAAGGGTACGAACGCCGCCGAGTTGGCCGCGTGGACCGTGGTGGCGAACGTGCTGCTGAACCTGGACGAGATGCTGATGAAGCGGTGAGAATATACCCCACTGTTTAGCCGCGACGCGGAGTCTTCGGAGCGGAGCGCGTCACGTCGTTCGTTCGCGATATTTACCGAGCGATTGCATCGGCTTACCGCGCTCGGCTCCGAAGACTCCGCCTCGCGGCTAAACATTCAATGACTTGAGAATCCCCATGCACCCGACTCTCCAACGCCTCCAAAACACCACCCGCCGCCACTTCCTGCAGGCGTCGTCGCTCGGCCTCGGCTCGCTCGCGCTGTTATCTCTGGGCGCATCCGCTTCCACGGATAATCCGCTCGCGCCGAAGAAGCCGCACTTCGCGGCGAAGGCCAAGCGCGTCATCTACCTCCACCTCTCCGGCGCGCCGCCGCACCTCGACCTCTTCGACTACAAGCCCGAACTCGTCAAGCGCACCGGCGAGAACTGCCCCGACTCGTTCCTCAAAGGCCGGCGGTTCGCCTTCACCTCCGGCGTCCCCAAACTGCTCGGCACGCCGCGGAAGTTCGAGAAGCGCGGCAAGGCCGGAGTCTGGATGAGCGACGCCATCCCGAAGCTGCACGAGCACGCCGACGACATCACGGTGATCCGCTCCGTCTTCACCGAGCAGTTCAACCACGCACCGGCGGAGCTGCTGCTCTACACCGGCTCGCCGCGGCAGGGCCGGCCGAGCATGGGCACGTGGGCGACGTACGGCCTCGGCTCCGAGAGCGAGAACCTGCCGGGCTTCGTGGTGCTGATCTCCAGCGGCGTGCAGCCGAGCGGCGGGCAGGGCTGCTGGGGGAGCGGCTTCCTGCCGAGCGTTTATCAGGGCGTGCAGTGCCGCAGCAAGGGGGACCCGGTGCTGTACGTGTCGGACCCCGCCGGCATGGACCGCGACGTGCGCCGCCAGAGCCTCGACGCCCTGAAGGACCTGAACGAAATCCAGGAGAAGGAACTCGGCCACCCCGAGACGGCGACGCGGATCGCCCAGTACGAGCTGGCCTTCCGGATGCAGATGAGCGTGCCGGAGGTGATGGACATCTCGAAGGAGACGAAGCCGGTGATCGAGAGCTACGGCGCGACGCCGGGCGGTGCGAGCTTCGCGAACAACTGCCTGCTGGCCCGGCGGCTCGTCGAGAAGGGCGTGCGGTACGTGCAACTATTCGACTGGGGCTGGGACTTCCACGGCACCGGCCCCGGCGAGGACATCCGCGACGGCCTGACGAAGAAGTGCGCGACCATCGACAAGCCGATCGCGGCGCTCATCAAGGATTTGAAGCGGCTCGGCCTCTTCGACGACACGTTGATCATCTGCGGCGGCGAGTTCGGCCGCACGCCGTTCCGCGAGGGCCGCACCGCCGGCGGGAACATCCTCGGTCGCGACCACTACCCGGATTGCTATTCGCTCTTCCTCTGCGGCGGCGGCATCAAGCGCGGCCACACCCACGGCGAGACGGACGAACTCGGCTTCGGCGTGGCGACCGACAAGGTCCACATCCACGACCTACAGGCGACGATCCTGCACTGCCTTGGCTTCGACCACACGAAGCTGACCTACCGCTTCCAGGGCCGCGACTACCGGCTGACGGACGTGCACGGGAACGTGGTGAAGGGCGTGCTGGCGTAACTCATTTTGCATTTCTCATTCTCCATTTTGCATTGGTCCGGACATGATCGGACCAATGCAAAATGAGAAATGAATACGAGGTCGCACTTGCTTCGCATCATCCTTTGCATCGTACTTCTCGGTTGCGTCGCCCTTCATGCCGCCGAACCGGTGAAGATCCAGTCGCCAATTCCGAATCAGGTGAGCCAGCGCGTCGACTTCGATCCGCAACGAAAATCCGAGAATCCGGGCGGGCACGCGGATATTTACGTCAGCTTCGAGCGGCCGCCCGGAGCGACGTGGGAATACCGCACGGTCTTGCTGGACAACGCCGTTGGCACCGCAACCGACTGGACGCGGTTCAACAATCACGTCCGCATCGATGCCGGCGGCTGGTATCGGCTGGAGTTTCGCGGCAAGACCGGCGATGCGATCACCCACACGGGGTCCGTCGAACCGATCGGCGTCGGTGAAGTGTTCGTTGTCGCGGGGCAGTCGTACGCGACGAACTGCAACGACGAGAAGTTGAAGCCGGCCGACCCGCGCGTCGTCGCTTTTGACAGCGTGAAGAATTCGTGGGCCATATCGAACGATCCGCAGCCGGTCGTGGACAAGTCGGACGGCGGTTCGATCTGGCCGCCACTCGGCGACGCGCTCGCGAAGGAGCTGAGCGTGCCGATCGGCTTCGCGAACGTCGCCGTCGGGGCGACTTCCTCGGACCAGTGGATGCCGGGACGGTCCTTGCACTCGCAACTGATCCGCACTGGTCAACAACTCAATGGCTTCCGGGCCGTGCTCTGGCAGCAGGGCGAATCGGACGTCATCGCGAAGACGACGACAGAGAAGTACGTCGAGAACGTGCGGGCGATCCGTTCGGCCGCGAGTCGGAAATGGGTGAACGCGCCGACGTGGCTACTGGCGAAGTCGACGCTGCACCCGACGGTTTACACCGACGCCGCAGGTGAAGGCCGGATTCGTAAAGGGATCGACGAACTCGCAAAGCTGTCGGGCTTCAAGATGGGGCCAGACACCGACACGCTCGCTGGTGAAAATCGCGGCGACAAGAACTCCCGCCGGCACTTCTCTGCCGTCGGCCAGCAGCGCGCGGCTTCGCTGTGGTTCGAGACGATCAAGGCGCACCTCGCCCAGCCGCCGAGCCTGCTCGACCGGCTGGGCGAGATGTCGTTGATCGAGCCGGCGTGGGCATCGCAAGTTGTCCGTCGCGAGAGTAGCATCCTCCTGAAATCCGGCGACGGCCCCGCGACGGCGCGGCTCGCTTTCCCAGCGGCCGAACTGATTGAAGTTTCCACGGCCGACCGCCAGCACGCCTTCCACGATGTGAAACTTTCCGCCGACGGGTTGACGATCGAATTCCCCAACACCGGGCCGATCCAACCGATCGCCACGACCGAACTGTTCCCGCCCAAGGACTCGCCGAATAGCTACAAGCACCGGCTCGGCCATCCGGAGCAGAATCTGCTCTATCGTCCCGGCCGGTGGTTCCACGATCGCAACGTCGAGATCACGTACCGCCGCCGGGATCTTCCCAAGGATAAGCTCGACGTACACGGTTCAATTCCGAAGACGCTCGCGAAGCTGAAGGCCGGAAAGCCCATCACCATCGGCGTCAGCGGCGACAGTATTTCGACCGGCCTCGACGCCTCCGGCACCACGAAGACCTTCCCGCACCAGCCCGGCTACCCGGACCTCGTCGCGGCCCAACTCGGCGTCCAGTTCGATTCGCCGATCAAGCTCGTGAACCGCTCCGTTGGCGGCTGGAGTGTGGCGAACGGCGTCGCCGACCTCGACAAACTGCTCGACGAGAAGCCCGATCTCGTGATCGTCGCCTACGGCATGAACGACGTGGGCCGCAAGGATCCCGACTGGTTTTTTAAGCAAACGAAGACGATCCTCGACCGGATCCGAACCGCGAATCCGGAGATCGAAGTGATCATCGTGTCGCCGATGCTCGGCAACAAGGAATGGGTTCACACGCCGTGGGAGATGTTCGCGAAGTACCGGGACGAGTTGCGGAAGCTGACCGGCGAAGGAATCGCGCTCGCGGACGTGACGGCCGTGTGGGAACGGATGCTCGCGAACAAGCACGATCTCGATCTGACCGGCAACGGCCTGAACCACCCGAACGACTTCGGCCACCGGCTGTACGCCCAGGCCATCCTCGTGCTGTTCAAGTCGTAAGGCCGAAGTTTTGCATTGGTCCATGCAGGATTGAACCAATGCAAAACAAGAAATGAAAAATGCAAAATGGAAATCACCCCATCATCAATAGCTTCTTCACCGGCTGGCCGTTGCTGAACTTCACGGTGCGGCCGATCGGCGTCTGGCAGAGCTTGTCGTACTCGACGCCGAGCGTGTGCAGGAGCGTCGCACTAAGATCCTCGACCGTCACCTCGTCCTTCACGAACTTCTCCACGCCGCCGCGCCCGGCCATCATCAGCATCGCGGCCTTGTCGTCCTTCACGGCGTCGGGGTTCGTCTCGCCGATGACCTGCCCGCCCTTCACGCCACCCCCAGCGAGGGCGTAGCTGAAGCCGGTCGGCCAGTGGTCGCGGCCGCCGGCCGGGTTGATGGTGGGCGTGCGGCCGAACTCCCCACCGCAGACGACGAGCGTATGGTCGAGCAGCTTCCGCTCCTTCAAGTCGCGGATGAGCGCGGCGAAGGCGGGGTCGAGAATCGCATTCTGAGTCTTGCAGAAGCTGTGGTTGTTGACGTGCGTATCCCAGCCGGCGAGCGTGACCTCGACGCAGCGGACGCCGACTTCAACGAGCCGACGGGCCGCGAGGCAGCCGCGGCCGAAGGGCGTGTCGCCGTACATCTTTCGCACCGCCGCCGACTCCTGCGACACGTCAAACGCTTTCAGCTGTTCGGACGACATCATCTTGCGGGCGTCGGCGACGGTCTGCCGGTGCAGCGTGCCGTCGGTCGTCTTGCGCCGGCCCTTCGCGAAGGCGCCTTCGACCACGTCGAGGTCTTTCAGGCGTTGCTCGTCCCGTTTCGTGGGCAGGAAGCTCTTGGTGTTGGGTACCGGGCCGGCGGGGTCGTCCATGAGGAAGGCGTCGTACTGGTCGCCGAGGTGGCCGCCGCGCGCGGGCCACTGCGACGACAGGATGCTGACGTGGCGGGGGATATCGGTGCCGGCGGCGGGGAGTTCGTGGCAGATGATGGCACCGATGGACGGATGCACGACGGTGGGGTCGGGTCGGAAGCCGGTCTTGAGCGTGGTCGTGCCGCGCTCGTGGTCGCCTTCCTTGCTGGTCATGGAGCGCACGAGCGCGATCGATTCCATCTGCTCGGCGAGAAGCGGCAAGCCTTCGGCCAGTTGAATCCCCTTCACCGCGGTATCGATCGCCTTCGTGCCGCCGGCGTTCCGGCTTTCGGGGTGCGGGTCGAAGGTTTCGAGCTGGCTGGGCCCGCCCTGCATCCAAAGGACGATGAGCGAACGCGCCGGTTCGCGGGTTTTCTCGGCGGCGCGGGCGAGCTGGGTGGCGAGTGGCGTGAGCCAGGCCGCCCCGGCAAGGCCAAGCGCGGATCGGCGCGAGATCAATGGTTCCATGAGAACTCCGTCGAATTCAGCAGGGTCCAGTACAGGTCTTCGAGCCGCTGGCCGCGCGTGCGTTCGGTGTCGTTAAGGCGGGCGGTGAAGTGTTCCATCTCGTTTGAGGTCGGTCGGCGGCCGAGCACGCAGAGATACGCGAGCTCCACAGCTTTCGCATCGGTCGGCGCGATCGACGCGATGCGCGAGCTGGCGTTCAGGATGCCGTCCTTCGTCCGCTCGCGGACGAGTTCGCCGTTCATGAGTACGAGGCGCTGGGGGATGGTGCCACCGCGTTCGTCGAACTCGTCGTCTCCGGTGTCGCCGTAGGCCTTGATGAAATCGTTCGTCTGGCCGTAGCGCATCAGTCGCGTGACGATGTGCGACTCGGCGTCGATCGTGGCAATGGAGGCCGATTGCAGCATCGCTCCGACCACTTGCTCCGGACGCAAGCGAGACAACGGGAACACGGCCCAGGCGCGTTCGTGGGCGTCGGTAATGTCGAAGTCGGCGGCGCTGTCGCGGCGAAACGCCTCCGTGGCGGCGATGACGCGGAACAGACGGCGGAGGTCGTGCCCATGGCGGCGGAAGTCGTCCGCGAGGATATCGAGCAACTGGTCCGCGAGCGTCTTCTCCTTGTCGGGGGACACACCCTGCGGTTCGAGGTTGTCCACGGGGGCGATGAGCGGTCGGCCGAAGAGGATGGCCCAGGCACGATTCGCAGTCGCGCGGGCGAAGTATGGATTCTTCGGATGCGTCACCCACACGGCCAACTGATCACGCCGCGAGCCGTCCTTCGGCAGCAGTTCCCTACCGAACGGCACGCCCGGTTCGACGACGCGCTTCTCCTTCGTTTTGCGGTCCTCGACTTCGAACTGTCCGTCGCCGTCCTGGATTCCTTTAAAACCGAGTCGGGCTTGGCCAAAGTAGGCGGCGAAGCCCTCGAAGTGGTCCTGCGTCCAGGAGGCGAATGGGTGGTCGTGGCACTGGGCACAGTCGAGCCGCAGGCCGAGGAAGGCGCGCGTCACGCGCCCGGCGAGGCGGATCGGATCGGGCTGGTTCCCCTCCTCCGACCGGCTTGTCACCGTGATGAAGTTCGTGGACGGGTGGTCGGTCCAGAGTCCGTTGCCGGCGATCATCTCGCGGACAAGGTGATCGTAGGGTGTGTTCTTTGCGAGTTCGTCGCCGAGCCAGGTGACGAAACGTCGGCGGCGATATAGGAGGAAGGGGCCGTCTTCGGTGCCGACGACGGCGCGGGCGACGCGCTCGGCGAGGAAGTCGGCGGAGCGGCGGTCGCGGAGGATGTGCTCAAGCCACCAGTCCAGCCGTTCGGTTTCGGGCAGGCTCTCGAACTGGCGGATCTCCTCCAGCGAGGGGACGGTGCCCATGAGTGCGAGGGACAGGCGGCGGGCCACCAGAAGATCACCCGCCGGCGGTGCGGAGGTGAGCGACTCCTTCGCCCAGGCGGCCCGCATATGGATATTGATCGCTTCCACCGTCGCCTTCAACTCGGCATCGGGCACGGGCACGGCGGCGACGTCGAGCGGTTTCGTCCGCGCCGGCGGCATGAGATTCACGCCGAGCGTGAGCACGCCCCCCACGACCAGACACGAGAAAAACCAATCGCGCACGCCCATGATGACAGCCCATCGAGCATCTTGCACTACCTTACCGCGCCGTTCGTGGTAAGGTTTCGTGAAACCGCCGTTGGAACGGCCCGGTACTGATTGCATGAGCGAATTCGACGATCCGCCGCGAGCCATTCCGATCGCCCGGCCCGTGCCGGTCGTTATGCCGGTATCGGCGATCGACGACGAACCTCCGGTCCGCCGTAAGCGTCGCCGCCTGCCCGAACCAACCTTTCGTCCGTTCGCCGCCCTTAGTTCCTGGTTCGAATGGCTCGTCGGCCTCACGGCGGTGCTCGTCGGCCTCGCGGTCCTCGCGGCCATCCCGATCGTGCAGTTCCTCAGCCTCGGCTATCTGCTCGAATGCAGCGGCCGCATCGCCCGCACCGGCTCGGTCCGCGAAGGCCTCATCGGCATCCGCCTCGCCGCCCGGCTCGGCGGCATCGTCTTCGCCAGTTGGCTCCTTCTCATCCCCGTTCGTTTTGCCGCCGACTACGCCCACTCCGCCTCCATCATCGACCCCGGCGGACCGATTGCCCAGCGATGGCGCATCGGCCTTGGTTTCCTGATCGGCCTCACGGCGTTCCACATCCTCACCGCCATCGCCAACGGTGGGAAGTTCCGGCATTTCGTCAGCCCGTTCAACGTGGTCTTCGTTCTGAAGAAGCTCGCGGCGGGCGGATTCTACCGGCAATCCCGCGACGCGGTGTGGGATACCCTGATTTCGCTCCGGCTGCCGTACTATTTCAAACTGGGCTTCAAGGGGTTCGTCGCGGCGATGGCGTGGCTCGTCGTGCCGGTTTCGCTCATCGCCATCGGTCGGGCCACCTTCACCGGCTCGATCCTGATCGGCTTCGTCGGCGGATTCCTCCTCGCGTTCGTGGTCCTGTACCTGCCGTTCCTCCAGGCACGGCTGGGCGAGACGGGCCGGCTCGGGGCGGCATTCGAACTCCGGGCCGTGCGGCGGGGCTACCGCAAGGCACCGTGGATATTCGCCTTCGCGTTCGTTTCGACCGTGCTGTTCGCCCTGCCGCTGTACCTGCTCAAGATCGAAGTGGTACCGCGCGAGGCCGCCTGGCTGCCGAGCCTCGTGTTCATCGGGTTCATGTATCCGTCGCGGCTGCTGGTCGGCTGGGCGCTGGCGCGGGCGAACCGCCGCGAGGAGCCGCGGCACTGGTTCTTTCGCTGGACCGGCCGCGTGCCGCTCTTGCCGGTGGCGGCCGTGTACGTGGTGTTCGTCTTCTTCGCGCAGTACACGTCGTGGAATGGAATCTGGAGTCTCTACGAGCAGCACGCTTTCTTGCTGCCAGTGCCGTTCTTTGGGCTGTAACGGGGCGGTTTGGATGCGATTGACAGGGTTGGGATTGACGGTATGGTCTTCAAGCCGTCCGTACCCCGTCAGGGACGCTCCATGTCCGCGCCTTCCGCTCCGCGGCCCCGTTTGTCGCTGGAATGCCTCGAAGGGCGTGAAACGCCCGCTGCCGGCGATTGGCTCGCGGAGGCGTTCACTGCGCGTGCCGCCAATGGCCTGCCGTCGGGCTGGAGCCAGTGGAGCACGGACGGTTCGAGCTTTTTCCAGGTGGACACGACCGGCGCGGGCCTCGGCGACGCCGGTCGGCTCGTCGCTTCGGGGCGCTCCAACGTTAGCGGCCGCGCGTGGCTCGCCCAGGAATACGCCGCGGACATTGAAGTCTCGACGGCCGCGTTGCTCAATTCCGTCGCGCCGGTGCATCTCTTTGTGCGCGGCCAAAACCTTGGCGGAATCGCTCCAACGTATTATGCCGCCGCCGCGGTGCGCGGCGGTGAAGTGCAACTTCTCCGCGTCGTGAACGGCCAGTCGACGGTGCTCGCCACCGTCAAATCCGTCGAGTGGGTCAGCGGCCAGTGGGCGACACTGACTGTACGGGCGGAAGGGGATGCGCTGCGCGTCACGGTGCATCGCGGGGACACGAACCAGTACCTCGGCGCGGACGGCAAGTGGTCGCGGAACGTGGTCTTTGCGATCGACGCGCGGGACGGCGCGATCCGCGCCGGCGGCCGTGTTGGCTTCTCTCGTGCCGCACTCACGGCCGACACCAGCGTGCTGGACAACCTGAAAATCGGCCCGGCCGTCTCGGCGGCCGCACCGCGCGCCACCCTGCTCGAGGAGCGATTCGAGACAACACCCGTCGGCGCAATCCCCGCGAGTTGGGGGCAGACGACCACCGCCGCGGCCGGCACCTTCAAGATCGGAGTCGAGACCGACGCCACCCTGCGCATCACGACACCGAGCAACTCCCTCGCACGCCTCTGGCCGAACCGCGCCTACCCCGCCGACGTGCAGGCGTCGTCCTCCCTCTACATCGATTCACTCAACCCGATCACGGTCGTGGCACGCGGCGTCAGCCTGCACGGCACCGCGCCCAGCTACTACGGCGTCACCGTCACACGCGGGCTGGATGTCGCGCTTGTCGCCGTCGTCAACGGCCGCGAGACGGTGCTCGGCACGGTGAAATCGAAGGAGTACGTCAGCGGTCTGTGGGTGCAGGTGTCGATCATCGCGAAAGGGGCCGAGCTACGGGCGCAGATCTTCCGCTCCGACTCCGGGCAATACCTGAACACCGATGGAACCTGGAGCCTCGCGCCAGCGTGGGCGATCGCGAAAACCGATACCTCGATCCTGGCGGGAGAACGGATCGGCCTCGTGCGCGGCGCCGGGCCGGCCGGTACCATCATCGTCGACAACATGCTCGCGACCGCGGCTCCGGCGAGCCTCGCCCGACCCGAACCGATCCCGACTGGATTGGACAAAACCGGCACACCGGTGGTGCGGCCGCCGGAAGATACCGCCCCGATGCCGACCGCACCCGCACCGGCCCCGATGCCGCCGGTGGCCACGAATCCGGCGCTGCCCGTGGTGCCCCGCCACTACCCGCACATTCGCGTGGCCAATCTCGCCTACCACGGCACGCCGTTCGGAACCTTCGAGAACAACCTGCTCCGCAATTCCATCGACCTCGTCGTGCCGAACTCGATCTACCTGAGCCAGATCGAAGCAGTCGCCCCGAACACGCCCCAGTTCGTGTACACGAACGCCTCGAACATCTACCTCGGACTCTACACCGACTGGCTCGACTACGCCGACCGCAACCGCTATGGCCGCGAGAGCGCGTTCTACCACGTGACGAAACCGACGCCGTTCATCGGCCTGAGCGCCTCCAGCGTACCGGTCGACCGATTCTGGGGCTTCTACCGCGGCACCGATGCGAGCTGGCAGAACATCACCAGCAATGCCCAGCAGGCCAACACGACGTTCCGCCTTGGCGACCTGAATCAGTCGGTGGCGATCGGCCATCCGGAGCGATTCCGCGAATTGAATATCGACCTGCAGACCGCCGCCGGCAGCGGCTGGCGGGGAACCTACGAGTACGTGTCGGCCGTGGACGCCAACGGCCGCCCGACGCGCTGGAGCACGCTCGCCACCATCACCGACACCACCGCCGGCATGGCGCGCGACGGGCAAGTCACCTTCGACCCGCCCCGCGACTGGATACCCGCCAGCCTCAACGGCACCGCCAAGCTGTACTACGTCCGCATCCGCACGTCCGCCGCCGGCACCGCCCCGCTCGTCAACACCATCACCGGCCGCGACTACACAAACTTCCTCGGCGCCCAGCGCGGCGGCGTCATCCCCGCCTTCGACCGCACGGCCGACACGGATGGCGACGGATACCTCAACGACCGCGAATGGGCCGCGCGACGCACCGGCTTCAACGCCCGTTTCGTCCACGAATCCCGGCTCTTCTACCCGACCTACGGCCCCAACCGTTTCGCCACGAACGTCGGCAACTCCGCTTTCCAGGCGTGGGCCGTCGACTACCATGTTCGCGCCATCAAGGCCCAACCGCTCGCCGACGGGTTCTTCGTCGACAACTCCGTCGGCAAGATCGACGTCGATCCCGCCATCCTGCAGGAATCGATCACCAGCTACGCCAACGACTACGGCACGCTGCTCGGCAACATCAACACCCGGCTCGGCGCCGGCAAATGGCTCCTCGCCAACACCGCCGGCGCCGGCGCCGCCGGCGAGCCGATCGCCCGCGCCGGCGTCTCCACCCTCGAAGAGTTCGCCCTGCGGCCCGTCAGCGCCAACCACGTCCAACTCGACGATCTCGCGGCGATGCTCGCCTATCGACGCCAGCTCTCCGGCGGCAAGGCCTACGAAATCCTCGACAGCCTCCCGCAAGGTATGGACGCCACGAACCCCCGGGTGCAGCTCGCCACACTCGCCATGTACTACATGGTCGCCGATCCGAACCTCTCGATGCTCATGATCAACGGCGGCAACGAACCGAACACCGCCTGGAGCCGCCACTGGATCGAGGCGATCAAGTTCAATGTCGGCCGGCCGGCCGGCGCGATGCGCGTCGTCGCCGAGGGGCTGGATCCAAATAACCGCACCCTGACATACAAGGTCTACCGCCGCGACTACGGCAACGCCGTCGTCCTCTACAAGCCGCTCTCGTACACGCGTGGGGTGAACGGCACCACCGCCGACGCCACCGCCACCACGCACGTCCTCGACGGCTGGTATCGCCCCGTGAACGCCGACGGCACGCTCGGCGCGCCCCTCAACCGCATCACCCTCCGCAACGGCGAGGGCGCCGTGCTGGCGCGCGTGGCGTAGGAAAAGTGCCTCCGCCGCCCCCGCGCCACCCCCCGGCGGACCCACTCAGAATTCCGGACCCACTCCGGCCCGATCAGGACTTACGGAGATTCGGCGCCATCGCCGGGGATGACGGACGACGAACTGCTGGCGAAGCTGCTGGAGCTGAATTTGAGCCGGGCGGCAGGGGATTGAAGGATCGAAGCGAGCGGACGACAGGCGCGACATTTGGCCCCCTAGCCGGGTTCGTAGTCTGACCGTGCCCACCCCACCACTCGCATCGGGGCCGCACTCGGATGGCGGCCGGGAGAGCACGGATGAGCGTCAACGGTCGGGCCGAGGCCGGCGGGGAACTCGCGTTCAAGATCGCCAAACTCGTCGAAGAGCGGGGCTGGAACCAGGAAGACTTCGCCCGCATCTCGAACCTCAACCGCCATACCGTCCGGCAGATCCTCAACGGCGGGCCGAAGCACCGCCGCCTCCGCAACGCCACCGTATCGCAATGTGCCGAGGCGCTCGGCCTCACCGTCAACGAACTGCGCACGCTCTCCATCGACCGGCTGCTACCGCGCATGCACGGCAAGCCGCCGGCGGACGAGGAAGCCCTCAAGATGCTGCACGACCGGGCGACGCTGCCCGAACTCGTGCACTGGCTGGAGCGCCACAAGGAGCGTGCCGCCGACCTGCGCGCGGACGAGATTTCCGAGTTGCTGGACAACCAGAACGCCGGGGGCGTGCTGGAGAAGCTCGGCGTCGAGCATTTCGTGGAGTTCCTCGAACGCCGCCGGGCGCTTGTGTACAAGGTGCATCAACTCGCGAGCACCGAGTATGTGCAGTGCCTGGAGACGTTCGTCGGCCTGCTGTACGAGAAGGTGCAGGCGGACCGGCGGTGAGGGGGAGTGGGATTCGGGATCGTGTGCAACGCGGCCGTCGCCCCGCCATTTGACAGAGAGGGACCCGCACATTCTCTCTCAAGCGGGGGAGTGCCGGGCTACTGGGCCTGTTCACTTACCGACTTGGCCATCACCCCCACCCTAACCCTCCCCCTTCGAGGGGGAGGGGACAAGAGTCACCCCCACCCTAACCTTCCCCCTTCGTGGGAGAGGGGACAAGAGTCATCCGGTCGCCATCTCAATCCGGTCCGCGGACGAGCGGGACCACCTGTTCCTGGTAGAACCGACGGAGCTTTTCGTGCGTCTGCTCGCTGAGCGGGCGCATCGTACTCGGCTTGGCGTTCGCCTGGGCCTGCTTGGCGTTCCGCGCGCCGGGGATCACGGTCGTCACGGCCGGGAAGTCCAGGATCCAACGTAGGGCGAGTTGCGGCATGATGTAGCCTTCCGGCATCAGCGAGCGCAGCTTGTCCACAATCTCCAGTCCGTTCTCCCAGCCGAGGCCGGCGAAGGTCTCGCCGACGTTGAACTTCTCGCCGTTGCGGTTGTAGCTGCGGTGGTCCGTCGGTGCGAACTTCGTGGAATGCGAATAGGTGCCCGTGAGCAACCCCGACGCCAGTGGGAGACGCACGATGATCGCCACGCCCTTCTTCTGGGCCTCGTCGAAGATGGCGGTGATGGGCGTCTGCCGGAAGACATTGAAGATAATCTGCAGGCTGGCGAGGCCCGGCTGCGCGAGGCACGCCTTGGCTTCGGCGGTCGATTCGACGCTGGCGCCGAAGCGTTTGATCTTCCCCTCGTCTTTCAGCTGTCGGAGGGTTTCGAAGACTTCGCCGCGTTCGAGTTCGGCGAGGGGGACGCAGTGGAGTTGCGTGAGGTCGAGGGCGTCGACGCCGAGTCGCTTCAGCGATTCCTCGGTGAAGCGGCGGAGGTGTTCGGGGCGGCAGTTGTCGGGGAGTCCGGGTTGGGGCCACCGGCCGAGTTTCGTGGCGATGAAGACGTTCTTCGGTCGTGCGTCCTTGACGAACTTGGCCACGAGCGATTCGCTGCGGCCGAGTCCGTAGATGTCGGCGGTGTCGAAGAAGGTGACGCCGGTGTCGGCGGCCGCCTGGAGGGTGGCGAGGGCGTCGGCGTCGGACACGCTGCCCCACTGGTCGCCGCCGATCTGCCAGCAGCCGAGGCCGATCTCCGACACGCGCGTCGGATCGCCGCCGAAAGTCCGGGTGTTCATGGTTCGCTCCGAGGGGGGAGGATTGTTCTATGCGATCCCGGCCGTGCGGTGTCCGGCTTTCGAAACCGGGCTACAATCGCCCCACGACCTCCCACCCCGCAGGACACTTCGCATGCGCCTCCTCTCCCTGCTCGCGATCCTCGGCCTCGCCGCCACGGCGCCGGCCCAAGACGCCCCGCCCAAGGGCGACGTCACGAAGTACAGCTTCGAAGCCAGCAAGATCTTCCCCGGCACCTATCGCGACTACTGGGTGTACGTGCCGAAGCAGTACGACGGGAAGACGCCGGCGTGCCTGTACGTGAACCAGGACGGCGTGCAGTACAACGCGCCGGCGGTGTTCGACAAGCTGATCCACGAGAAGAAGATGCCGGTGACGATCGGCGTGTTCGTCATGCACGGCCGCGTGAAGGCAGTCGACCCCGCGAAGGCGCTCGACCGGTTCAACCGCAGCTTCGAATACGACGGCCTCGGCGACGCCTACGCCCGCTTCCTGCTGGAGGAACTGCTGCCGGACGTGGAGACGAAGACCGCGCCCGACGGCCGCAAGATCGTGCTCTCGAAGAGCGGCAACGACCGCGCCATCGGCGGCGCGAGCAGCGGCGCGATCTGCGCCTTCACCGCCGCGTGGGAACGGCCGGACGCCTTCACCCGCGTCTTCAGCGCCATTGGCACGTACGTCGGCCTGCGCGGCGGACACAACTACCCCACGCTCATCCGCAAGACCGAACCGAAGCCGATCCGCGTCTTCCTCGAAGACGGCGAGAACGACAACAACGCCTGGGGCGGCGACTGGTGGATGGCCAACCAGGCGATGGAACGCGCCCTCACGTTCGCCGGCTACGAGGTGGCGCATGAATGGGGCAAGGGCGGGCACAACGCGCAGGCCGCCACGAAGATCTTCCCGCAGGCGATGGAATGGCTCTGGAAGGGCTACCCGGAACCGGTGAAGGCGGGCAAGGGATCGCCGCAGATGCAGAACCTGCTGATCGAGGGGGAAGGCTGGAAGGACATCGGCGGGAAATACCAGTTCACGGAAGGTCCGATCGCGAACGCGAAGGGCGAGTTGTTCTTCACCGACGTGCCGCAGGGGAAGACGTACAAGGTCGGCCTCGATGGCAAGGTGGAACTGGCGAACGCCAACAACGGCAAGGCGAGCGGCCTCGCGTTCGGCCCCGACGGCACGCTGTTCGCCGTCGGCGTCGGCCTGAACCCCCTGGTGAAATACGATGGCGACAAACGCACCACCATCGCGGAGAACGTCTTCGGCAACGACTTCGTCGCGCTCCACAACGGCCGCTTCTACGCCACCGCCCCGAACGGCGCGAACCTGCCGCAGAGCAAACTCCTGCTCGTCACGCTCAAAGGCGATACGCAGGTGGTCGACACCGGCATCCGCTATCCGAACGGCATCACGGTGTCGCCGGATCAGTCGCTGCTCTACATCGCCGAGAGCCGCACGCACTGGGTCTACAGCTTCCAGATCCAGCCGGACGGCAGCCTGAAGCACAAGCAGAAGTACTTCCACCTCCATGTGCCGGACACCGCCGACGAAGCCAGCGCCGACGGCTTGAAGTGCGACCGGAACGGGACGCTGTACGTGGCGACGCGGATGGGCGTGCAGTTCTGCGATCAGGCCGGGCGCGTGAACGGGATCATCCCGACGCCGAACGGCAAGTGCGCGAACATCGCCTTCGGTGGCAAGGATTTCGACATTCTGTATGCGACGTGCGGCGAAAAGGTGTATGCGAGGAAGGTGAAGGCGAAGGGCGCGAACACGTTCGAGCCGCCGATCGTGCCGAAGGCGCCGAGGCTGTAATGTTCGTGGAGTGCCCGCGGACGTTCGTCCGCGGGCTTCGCCCGGAGTTTTCGATGTTCGTTTCCCTCATCGCGTTGATTCTCGCCCAGCCTCCTGCGGCACCCGCGTTCACGACCGTCACCGCGACCGAGACGAAATCCGGCCCGTGGAAGCCGCTGGACAAGGCGGCGCTCGCGAACCTCGTGTCGATCCGCCGCGCCGGCCCCCTCCCCGCCTGGCCGCGCACGGCGGGAGTCATTCTCGTCAACGGAGACCGCGTCCCCGGCGAGTTCCTCCTCGGTGACGATACCGCCGTCTTCCTCCAGTCGAAATGGAACGCGAAGGGCCTGCGCGTGCCGCTGCCGGCGATCCGCGTCCTCTGGATCGCGGCCCCGCCGGCAACCGCACCCGAGTTCCCCGACCGCTATTCCTGGCTGGATGCCGACCGCAAGACCGACGTGGTGCTCCTGCGCAACGGCGACACCGTCGCGGGCGACATCGTGGCGTTCACGTCGAACGGTCAACTGCGAATCAAGAAGACGTCCGACGGATCCACGGCCACGCTGGAACCGGGCGCGATGGCCGCCGTCGCGTTCAATCCCGCGCTCGGCGCGGTGCGCAAGGTGAAGGGACCGATCGCGCACCTCGTGCTCGCCGACGGGACGCGGCTCGCCGTGGCCAACCCGACCGCGGATGCGACGACCGTGAAAGGTGCGGCCCTCTTCGGCACGGCCATCGAAGTCCCGGTGCGCGACCTCGTCTCGCTCGACGTGCTGCAAGGAAAGGCGACGCCGCTCGCGGAGCTGAAGCCCAAGGTGGAACGGGTGGAACCGTTCAACGACCTCGCGTGGCCGTGGCAGGCGAACCGGACGGTCAAGCACCGACCGATCCAACTGCAAAACAAGCTCGGGATTTCCACGTTCGACCGCGGCCTCGGCACGCATCCGAAGACGACGCTGACCTACGCGCTCGACGGCAAGTACCGCGCGTTCACGGCGACCGTGGGGCTGGACGCCGCCACGGGCCGCCGCGGACAGGCCGCCGTCACGATCCTCGTGGATGGCAAACTTCAACCGATCCCGGAGCTGTCGACGCTCGCGGCGGGGAACGAACCGGTCGCGGTGCGGGTCGATCTCACGAAGGCGAACGAGTTGACGCTCGTCGTGGACTTCGGGCCGAAGGGCGATGTGCAGGCCGATGTGAACTGGGCCGATGCCATGCTGATCGGCCCCTAGCGAAACGACGATCCTTTACTTGATCGGCAGCTCGTACACGATCGTGCCCAGGACCGCGCCTTCCTCCACGCCGTGGCACTTCGCGCAGCTCTTCAGCACCGCGGGCACCAACGTCGCGGTGCGCAGCACCGGCTTGCCGTCGACCTCGCCGATCTCCTCCAGCGACTTCTTCCCGTCCTTCATCGCCTTCACCGCCTTCTTCTCGAAGTCGGTCTTCGCCACGTTCTCGTCGTTCTTCGGGTCGCCGCTGGCGTCCACGAGGCGGGCGTTGTGCCAGCCCTTCTTCTTCATCGCGTCGAAGACCGCCTTGGCGGCGAGCGCCGCGGGCTTGTCCGCCTGCTGGTTGACGTAGAGTTGCGTGATGCCGACGACGGCCGTCTTGTAAAGGTCGTCCAGCATCGCGATCTGTTCGCGCGTCCGTTCGACGGCCGCCTTGTCCGGGGCTTTCTTGTCCGCCGCCGTCGTGGGCGCCGTCGTGTGCAGGGTCACGGTGGCCGCGAGGGCGGCCGTGCCGGCGAGGCCGAGCGCGATGCGTCGCAGAAGGGTCATGGTTCACCCGAAGGGAGAGGAAAAGGGAACGGGGGTAGTGTAACCTCCGAAAATTGGATGTCAATATCCGAAATTGAAATTCGACCGGTCGCTCATCGCGGCGGAGTCCGCTGCTCCCGGAACCGGTACTGCGTACCCGAAACGATCTGGGGGCTGATCCATGCCATCAGCCGCTTCGTCTCCTCGCCGATCGCGAACGGGGTGCCGTCGATCTGCGTGACCGGTACGATGCCGACGTTGCTGTTGGTCAGGAACACTTCGCGGGCTTCTTTCAACGCATCGTACGGAATCACGCGTTCGCGAACCGGCAGCGGGGATTGGTTCAGGAGAAGCTGGCGCACCGTTCCCGGCAGCAATCCCCCGTCGGCGGTCGGCGTGAACCAGCCGTCTGCGAGGCGGACGAAAATGTTCGCGTGCGCCGACTCCTGGAGGTTGCCGGCCTCGTCGAGCAGGAGCGCCGTATCGAAGCCCGACTGATACGCGAGCTGGCCGATCTGAAGCCGCGTCGCGTACTGGAAGGTCTTGAGGGTCAGCGTCGCCTGTCCCTTCGTCACGGGGTTGCGGAACGATTGCAGCCGCAGCGACTCCGGCGCGATCGGCTGGATGGCGGCGCTCATCCATACCAGCCCGGCCCGGCCCGGTCGGCCGGCGGTCGCGTTCAGCCGCACGATCACGTCCTGCGACGTCAGCGAGCGCACGTAGTCGCGCACCGCCTTCTCGTCGGGCAGCCGTTCCGGCGCGAGGTCGATGCCCAGGATGTCGGCGGATTTCTTGATCCGGTCGAGGTGGAACGCCCAGAGCCACGGGGTGCCGTTGATGGTCTTCGTGGATTCCCAGACACCGCGGCCGAACAGCAGGCCGGCGTCGAGCGGATCGATCTGGAAGCGGTCGATCGGCGTGATCGTTCCGTCGACCCAGAGCAGCCAGCAGACCCGGACGAATTCCTGGAGGATGTTCGGCGGGAGTTGTTCGGGGACGTTGACGCCGCGGTCCTTCAAGACCGCGACGGGATCGCGGCGGATCAGTTCCCGCAATTCCGGGTTGGCCCAGCCCAGGTCATCGGTCGGCGTCATCGTGCGATCCTTGCGGGGGTGCGGCGGCGGAATCCTTCTTCTCGTCGGGGGTCAGCATCGCGTGCAGCAGCAGCACCCCGGCACCGACGACGAGTCCGCAGTCGGCCACGTTGAAGACGGGGAACTCGAACCAGTAGAAGTGCAGGAAATCGCGGACACCTCCGAAGACGATGCGGTCGTAGAAGTTGCCGAGGGTGCCGGCGGTGATGAGTCCGAGGGCGACGCAGAGCCAGCGGTCGTGGCGGGCGGCGCCGCGGAGGACCCAGACCGCGATGCCGAGGGCGGCGAGGGCGCAGACGCCAGCGAAGATCCCGTTTGCCACGCCTTTATGTTGTTTGCCGAATCCGAAGAGCGCGCCGTGGTTCACGTGCGGCATTACCGGCGCACTCCAGGTCTGGAGCGGGTTGCGGATTTCGCAATCGCAAGGCGGTGTGCCGGGGTCGAATTCAGCGGTGAATTTGAACCAGCCGGGGATCAGGTCGTATTCGCCGTGGACGACGGTGGCGCCGTTGGAGAAGGCGCGGAAGGCACCGCGTTCGCCCGGTTCGCCGCCGTTATGGAGCCAGCGGAACATGCCGTACTTGGTTCCGAGGTCGAGCGCGAGGCCGATCACGGCCAACGAGACGTAGATCCAACGGTAGGAGCGGGGAGCCGCTTGCATCGGCAGACCTCGAACGACGAAAGCAATCCGGCCATTCTATGCATCGCTATATCTCCGGGTGCGCCGTCCTACAACCCCGACCGATTGCGCGATTGGGGCAATCTGTACGCGATGAAGGGGATCGCGCAAGGTGCCCCGCGCGCCGACCGCGCGGTTCGTCCCGGCCGGACTTGACCGATTCGCCCGCTCTCGGAATGATGCACGATTGAACTTTGCTCTGAGGCCGATCCATGAAGGCCCGCTGGTTCCCGTTGCTGGGCGCGCTCGTATTCGCATCGACCGGCTGCCGCGTCTTCGAGAAGTGGCAGCGGGAGCGCGACCGTCCGTCGGCGAATCCGGCCTCGCGTCCGAAAGACCCCGACTGGCTCCGGGACCGGAACCGCAACTCCGATTCACCCTACGAACTGCCGCGCGACCGCGCACCCAAGCGCGAGCCGGGCAACCTGCTCGACCCGCCGAACGTGCCGTCGTCGAGCGTGCGAACTCCCTCGGCTGGCACATGGGCGGACCCCGCCTCGAAGAACTTCGACGTGCGCGGCGCGGCGGAGCGGATCCTCGCCGGCCGCGTCGAAACCCCCGATGGCCAGGTGGTCGAAAACGCCTTCGTCGCCCTCGAACATGCCGACCCGACCAAGAACGCGCCTGGCGCGCAGGTCGGCGTGCAGACCGATCGCAACGGCACCTTCCTCATCCAGGGCTTGAAATCCGGCGACACCTACCTGCTTACCGCCAGCGTCCGCGGCTGGGTCGGCAAGCAGTACGTCACGGTGCCGAACCAGCGCGTGCGCATCGTGCTCCGCGACGACTTCGCCGTTCCGCCCCAAGGAGCCGGCTCCGCCGGCGACCTCCCCGGCACGCCCTCGATCCCGCCGCCCGGCAACGTCACCGCTCCGCCGCTATTCGATACCCCCCGCGGCGAGGTGCTGCCGTACCCGAACGCCAACGATGGCAACTTCACGCCCATCACCCCGGCACGCCCCGACCTGATCGCACCCGGTCCGCAGCCCGGCTTCCGCTCGATCGCACCGCCGGCCGCCATCCCCGGACCCTCGGTGCCGCCGATCCAACCGCCCCCGGCCGGCGGGTCCACCTCCAAGTCGCCCGACCGCCGCTCCGACCTCCGGCTCCTGGACCGTGACGGTCGCGACCGGGCCATCCCCTCCGGCCGGCGCGACGACCTCGTCCTCCTCAACTTCTCCTCCACCAACTGCGTCCACTGCGTGAAGGCGATCCCGACGCTCGCACGCCTGCACGACGACTACCGCGGCCTCGAAGTCCTCACCGTCCTCTGCGACGAAGGCAGCACCAGCGAGCGGCTTCGCGCCGCCGAACGCTACCGTTCGAAACACAAACTCGTCTATGACGTCGCCGTCGAAGCGAAGGCGGGCGAGATCCAGACCGCGTACCACGTGGAAGGCTATCCGTCGCTCGTCCTCGTCGACGGGACGGGGCGCACCCTCTGGGAAGGCCACCCGAAGGAATCGAGCCGCCTCGAACGGATCCTCCGGGACCGACTCGCCAATCGCTGATCGCGGCCCGCGCGCCTAGAATGGACCGTCGCCGCGGAGGTTCCCATGGTCCGCTCGTCGTTTCTGTTCCTGGCGCTCTTTGTTTCCCCGGCGTTCGCCGCCGAACCGGTCGCGGTCCAGCGCGACATCCAGTACGCCGTCCACGACGGCGAAAAAATGCTGCTGGACATCGCCCGGCCCACGACTCCGGGCCCGCACCCCACCGTCGTCTGCCTGCACGGCGGAGCGTGGCGGGGCGGCAAGAAGGACCACCTCTCGAAGACCTCGCGCTACCTCGATGTCGAGTTTGGAACCGGACGAAAGAGCCTGATCGAATGGCTCGCGGGGGAAGGCTACGTCGCCGTCGCCGTCGGGTATCGGCTGATGCCCAAGCACAAGTTCCCCGCCCCCGTCGAGGACGCGAAGACGGCCGTTCGTTACCTCCGCGCCCACGCTGCGAAGTTCGACATCGATCCGGACCGCATCGGTACCATCGGCTATTCGGCGGGTGGACATATCGCCGCACTCGTCGGCACCACGACCACCGAAGCCGGCTTCGAAGGAACCCTCTACCGCGAGCAATCCAGCCGCGTGAATTGCGTCGTCGATTTCTTCGGCCCGACCGACCTGACCCTCTTCATCGAAGCGGAAGGCATCGAGACGGCGATCTTCAAACCGCTGCTCGGCTCGCGCTATCGTGAGAATCCGGAGTTGTACCGCAAGGCCTCGCCCATCGAGCACGTGACGAAGGACGCCCCGCCCTTCCTGATCCTGCACGGCACCGCGGACATCATCGTACCGATCATCCATTCGGAGCGTTTCCACAAGAAGCTCGTGGACGCCGGCGCGAAGAGCGAACTGACGACACTGTCGGGCGCGGGCCATGGTTGGACCGGCGAAACGGCCGTCAAGACGATGGGCCTCGTGACGAAGTTCCTCGAAGCGAACTTGAAGGGAAAGCGATGACCGCGAGCCTCGCCAAGCCGCCGGCCGCTCGGAGGTTTTTCTCCCTACCCCTCGGAGGGAGAGGGCCGGGGTGGGGGGGACGGGGAGCGCGGCGAGCTTTCTGTGCCAACCGTCCCCCCCACCCTAATCCTCCCCCTCCGAGGGGGAGGGGACAAGAACCGCATCGCCAATCTCGCGGGGCTTCGACGTGGCGCATCCTGCGCTTCCCGCTCTTTCTCGCCACCTTTGTCCTCATCATCTCCCACGGTTGCCACGGCGACGACGTCGATACCGAACCCGCCGTTGCGCCGCCGTTACACTCCGAACGGGAATAACGGCTTCGATCGGGTATCCTTGAGACATCCTCTCTCTCGGAGCCTTTCCATGAGATCCACCTTCTTCGTGCTCGGCCTCGTGGCCGTGGCGCTGATTCCCTCGCGACCCGCCGACGGCTGCGCTATCCCGTGGCGGCACGGCGAATCCGTGAACGTCGCCTCCGAAGATGCGCTCATCGTCTGGGATGAAGCGACCAAGACCGAGCACTTTATCCGCCGGGCGAACTTCCAGACGACCGCGAAGGACTTCGGCTTCCTCGTGCCGACGCCGACGCAGCCGGAACTGGCGGAAGCCAACGATGCGATTTTCACGGCCCTCGCGGATGCGACCAAGCCGCGCGTGATCTATCAGAAGGTGAAGCAGCGGATTCACGGGAATTCGCGGATGATGGCCGGCGAAGCCGCGCCGAAGTCGGCGGCGCCGGACGCCCCGCGCGTGCAGGTGCTCGAACAGAAGAAGGTCGCCGGGTTCGACGCCGCCGTGCTGAAGGCGAACGACCCGAAGGCCCTGCGCGATTGGCTCGACAAGAACGGCTACGACGCCCGCAAGGAACTCGTCGAATGGTTCCAATGGTACACCGACCACCAATGGATCATCACCGCGTTCAAGCTCTCGAAGGATGGGAGCCTCGGCAACCAGGTCCAGGGCCGGACGGTGCGGATGACATTCAAGGCCGAGAAGCCGTTCTATCCGTATCGCGAGCCGGCCGACATGCGCAAGGCGAACCCCGGCTCCGGACAACGAATGCTCAAGGTCTTCTTCCTCGCCGACAAACGCTACGAAGGGACGCTCGGCGAGAAGGGGGAATGGCCGGGCCGCACTGCATGGGCCAACACGACCCCCGAACACACCGCCAGCACCGTCTTTTCCAATCTCGGACTCGAACCGAAGACCGCCGCGGTCGAAGGCGCGAAGAAATGGCACCTGACCGAATTCGAGGACAAGTCGTTCCCGCGCCCCGGCACCGACGAAGTCTTCTTCAAGCTGGCCTCCGATCAGTCGAACGTCGAGCGCCCGCCCGTCGTCGTGCCGGTCTACGAGTACGAATACGTCGACGGCCCCGTGGACACCTCGCCGAACACGCTCGCCGCGGAGGGCTACGCCTTCCCGATCCTCCTCGGCGTGCTGGCCCTCGTCGTCGGCGTCATTTGTCTGCTCGGTTGGCTACTGACTCGGAAATGAATATCGGACTCGGAGAACACGAAAGCCCGAAAAAATCAAATGTCCGATTTGAACTTTCGTACTTTCGGGCTTTCGTGATCTCTTCCTGTCTTCGTCATTCAATTCGGGTGCAATCTCCAGTTTGACACGCGGCCCGCGACCGATTATCCTTTAAGCATCCCACCCCACGGCTCCCGCATCTCCCCGGAGCGTCCGAATGTCGGTCCAACGCTGCCCCGGCCCGAACCGCCGCGACTTCCTCCGCTTCGGCTCCGTCGCGTTCGCCGGCGCCGGCCTGAGTGGCCTCGCGCCGTTCCGCGCGGAGGCCAGCACCTCCTCGAACGATCCGGCCGTCATCTTCGTCTGGCTGCCCGGCGGACCGCCGCACCAGGACACCTTCGACATGAAGCCGGACGCGCCGGAGGAGTTCCGCGGCGCGTACAAGCCGATCCACACGAACGTGCCCGGCATCGACATCTGCGAGCACATGCCGAAGCTCGCGACGCAGGCCGACAAGTACGCCCTCATCCGCAGCGTCTCGCACAAGTTCGCCGACCACGGCGGCGGACACAAGAAGTTCCTCACCGGCCGCGACCCGCTCCAGCCCGTCGGCTTCGTGAACGACTACCCGATGGTCGGCTCTATGGCGGCGAAGATGCTCGCCCACAAGCACGCCGGCGTGCCGAACTACATCTGCGGCGTCGACGGCGGCCGGCAGGGAATCGATGTCTTCAGCTTCGGCGCCAGCTACCTCGGGCCGAACACCTACCCGTTCATGGTCGTCGGCGATCCGTCCGACAGGAAATTCGAGATCAAGAACCTCTCGCTGCTCCCCGGCACGGAGGAGAAGATCGCCGACCGCCTCGCGCTGCTGGACAAGATCAACAAGCCGCTCGTCAGCGATCGCACCGGAAACGCGGCGGCGCAGGACATCCACCGCGAGCGCGCCCTCGAACTCGTGACGAAGGACTCCGCCCGCGGCGCGTTCGACCTCTCGAAGGAACCCGAGAAACTCCGCGACCGCTACGGACGGCACCGCTATGGCCAGAGGGCGCTGCTCGCGCGCCGGCTCGTCGAACACGGTGCGAGCTGGGTGACGATGGTCCTCGAAAACGCCACCCCGCCCGGCGAGCAGATGCAGCAGGACCACTGCTACAACTGGGACAGCCACGCGGTCAACTGCCACATCTTCAACGACACCAAGTACAAGCTCGGCTTCCTCGACCAGGCCATCTCCGCGCTGATCGAAGACCTCTACCTGCGCGGCCTCGACCGGCGCGTGCTGCTGGTGGTGACGGGCGAATTCGGCCGGACGCCGCGCGTCGAGTACCAGAAGGGGACGCAGACAAAGGTGACGCAGCCGGGCCGCGACCACTGGCCGCAGGCGATGTCGATCCTCGTCAGCGGCGGCGGCATGAAAATGGGTCAGACGATCGGCAGCACCACGAGCAAGGCCGAGGTGCCGAAGGACCGCCCGCTGATCGTGGAAGACCTTTGGGCGACGGTCTTCCATCACCTCAAGATCGACTGGGAGAACACGAGCTTCCCCGACGGCACCGGCCGCCCGATGCCGATGCTGCCCGACGGAGCGCCGATCAAGGAATTGCTGTAATTGCAGTTCGGGCGAAGCCCGGCGACGACCGTCGCCGGGCATTGTCATTCAATGACCGGATGTCCCAACAACGCTCCCTTTTCGACGCCATACCGCTTCCCCCCGGCTTCCCCGCCGATTGGTCCGCCATCCTCGCCGAGGAATTCGCGAAGCCCTACTTCGCCGATCTGCAAGCATTCGTCGCGGCCGAGCGCCGAACGTACGACATCTTCCCCGCCGAAGCCGACGTCTACAACGCCTTCGCCTGCACGCCATTCAACACCGTGAAAGTCGTCCTCCTCGGCCAGGACCCCTACCCCACGCCCGGCCACGCGCATGGCCTCTGTTTCTCCGTGAAGCCCGGCATCGCGATCCCGGCGTCGCTGCGCAACATCTTCAAGGAATTGCAATCCGACCTCGGCATTCCGCCGGCAAAGCACGGTTGCCTCGAATCGTGGGCGAAGCAGGGCGTGCTGCTGCTCAACACCGTGCTGACAGTCCGAAGTGGCGAGCCGGGATCGCACGCGAAGCGCGGCTGGGAGACTTTCACCGACGCGGTGCTGGCGGCCGTGAACGCGCGGCCGGAGCCGGCCGTCTTCGTGCTCTGGGGCGCCCATGCACAGAAGAAGAAGGCCTTGATCGATTCGCGGCACTTCGTGATCGAGTCGGCCCACCCCTCGCCGCTGTCGGCGTCGAAAGGCTTCTTCGGCAGCCGCCCGTTCTCGCAGGTGAACGCGGCGCTGGAGTCGATGGGGCACAAGCCGGTGCGATGGGAACTGTCAGTCGAGTGACAGCCTTCACAATCGGCATCATTTTTTCGTCGGCTTGATCACGCCGCCGGTCCAATGGATGCGGCACGCCGGCAGGGCGGCGGCGAGCTTTTGGACGGCGGTTCCGGAGAGTTGCGGGTTCGCTTCCAGGTGCAGCGTCTCCAGCGACTTCATCGCGGCCAGGTGGTCGAGGGCCTGGTCGGTCAGGCGCGACGATGAGAGGCGGAGCAGCGCGATCGGGGCCGCGGACAGGGCTTTCACGTCGGCGTCGGCGAGCGTGCTGGTGCTGACGTTGAGCGTTCGCAGCGTGGCCATGCGGCCGAGGGGCGTTCCAAGCGCCTTCGCGTCCTTGCCGACCGTCCCGGACACGGTGAGTTGTTGGAGTTTGGCGTGTTGTGCGAGGGCGTCCAGTCCGGCGGCGGTCGTCGTCGTGTTCGTGAGCGTGAGGGAATGCAGGTGCGGCAGTCGGGCGAGGATGTTCAGGCCGGCGTCGCCAATGGCGGTATTCAGCAGGTCGACGTGGACGAGGTTCGGGCACTTGGCGAGCGCCGCCAGCCCGGCGTCCGTGATGCGCGTGCCGTCGAACTGCAATCGGTTGAGTCCCGTGATTTCGGCGAGGGCGGGCAATCCTTCGTCCGTAACGGCGACCCGGTTCAAGCCGAGTTGAACGATCGGGCAACCTCGAAGCGAGCCGAGGCCCGCGTTCGTGATCGGGCCGGTGATGTGCAGCGTGCGTTCCCGGCCGCGCGGCAAGGTTCGCCAGAGCGGCGCGAGCGCGGCAAGGTCGGCATCGCCGGCGTTGGCCAGGTACGCCTCCGCGACGGAGTAGGCGTCCTTCGGCAGATCGGCGTCGGTCTTGGGGTGGACGATGTTCTCGCCGACCGCGAGCGCGACGCGATCGCCGCGCGCGAGCGCCCAGAGCGCGAGTGCACGCTCGGCGTCGGTGGACATTTTCGGCTCGACGACCCCGCCGGGCCAGTCGATGCGCGTGGCCGGCAGGTGGACGGCGAGCGCCTTTGCGTGCTCGGCCGTGACGGACTTTCCATAGAGGTGGACCTTGCGCAAGCGAGGGCAGGTTCCGACGGCCGCGAGCGCCTCGGGTGTCGGGGAGGTATTCCAGTCCAACGAGAGGACCTGCAACTTCGGGAACTTCGCGAGAATGGCGAGTGCGGGGATTGGAAAGTTGACCAGATTGAACTCGCCGATGGTGGGGCAGCGGGCGAGTTCACGCAGGGAGGCTTCGGTGGCGCTCGGGCCGCCGGCAGAGACGTTGTACAGTTTCGTCAGTTCCGGAAGTCGGGCCAGTCCCTTCGCGGTGATCTTCGAATTCAGGATCCCGAGTTCCTGCAAGTCGCGAAAGCTCAAGATCGTATCGATCGCGGTATCGTCCACGGAGCATTCCTGGAACTGGAGCGATTCGAGCGGCAGGCCGCGCAGGTGAGCGATCCCGGCCGCGGTGATGGTCGGCGTGAAGTTCACCGAAACGGATTTCAGTTTCGTGAGATTCCGCAGATGGCGCAGATCGTTGTCGACGATCTTCCAATTCAGGATCGCCAAGGATTCCAACCCGGCCAGGTTCGGCATCGCGACGAGCTTTTCGAGGTCGGCCCCCGTGAAGGGCATGTAGTGCATGTTGAGGGACTTCAGCCCCGGCGGCAGTTGTTCGAGGATGCCGAGGATCGTGGCCGGCGTGTCGGTATCGAGCATCGCGACGGCGATCGAGTACAGCGCGCCGGCATTGGTCGGCAGCGTTTCGCCCTTCTTGACGTACACGATGGGTTGATCGGCGCGGAGGAACCCGAGGTGCCCGCCGCGGGCGAGCAGGGCTTCGAGGGCCTGACGCTGGCTGGGCGTCAGCGTCGATTTCGGCTCGATGACCCCGCCGGGCCAAACGATCTGACAGCGAGGCATCGCCGTCGCGAGCCGTTGAAACTGCTCGTTTGTGAGGCTCGATCCTTCGATACGCAGCCGCTTCAAAGTTTTGCAATCGGCGAGCGAAGCCAACGCTTCAAATGAGAACGGTGCAGATCGAATATATAGATCGTCGATATTATTCATCCGAATGATGCTCGCGAGATCGCCATCGGTCAAATGCGATGCATCGAAGTGCAACCGTTGCAAGTGATCCATAGTTGCAATTACTTTGAGCTCTGGCGATGTCAGCTGTATCTTGGTCAGATAAAGTGTTGTCAGGTTAGACATACCTGCAATCTGTTTGATGGCATTGATGGTGAACCCGCGATTCCAGATCGACAAAGTATGCAGTTGATTTAATTTAACGATCGATGGAAATACTCCATCGCTGGTCCTAGGGTGGTTGAGACTCAAATATTTGACACCACGAATACTTGAAAGACTTAGTATCCGAGTCAAATTATCTTCAGAAACCAGCGGATCAGCGATCGACAGTTGATATGACACCGTCGGTAGATTCTTCAATTCGTGAACTGAGAATCCTTCCCGTTCAATGTTATTGATTGTAAGGTTTTCGATAGTACGCATCCCTTTTGGTATGGGGTCGCCGATCCTGGCTACGTCTACTTGTTTGCCATCGACGATAAAACAAAAACTCCCGCCCTTTTCCAAGACCCATTGCATGGATCTTTGTTGTTCTGCTGTCCACTCGGCTTGGCGAGTCGCTTGCGACGGGATGAATTCGCTGGAATTCGTTGTGACTGATTGTTTGGATCTTTCGGTCTTATCAATTCGCGCCACGACGCGGTCGACGCCGCCGCGGGTCAGGCGGAACGCCTTCGTCTGCGTCGTCACGCCAGTGTCGGGGTCGAGGAACTCGATCTCGCCGTCCTTCGCCGTCAGCACGAAGCGTCGGTTCTTCGTCTTGTCCACGACGATAGCGCCGTCCTGCTTCACCACGATCTCCACGTTGTCGTCGTTCACCTCCACCACCAGCTCGCCCTTGTTGGTGGCGATGCGGACGATCGTGCCGCCGAACAGCACGCCGACAAGACCGATAAGCGAAAGCGCGATCGTGGCGATCGGCAGGGCGCGGCCTCGTCGGGGCGCGGACGCGGGCACGGCATTCGCCACTGCGGCCAGGCGGTCGCGCACGGCGCGGGCGTTCGCCGGGCGGCGCTTCGCGTCCTTTTCCAGCAAGCTCATGATCAGGTCGCTGAGCGGACGGGGGATGTCGGCGTTCAGTTCGCTTGGCGCCTTCGGCCGATCCATCGCCAGCGAGGTCAGCAACGAGTAGGTATCGCTGCCCCGGAAGGCATTCTGTCCGGTGGCCATGCGGTAGAGGACGCAGCCGAGGCTGAAGAGGTCGGCGCGGGCGTCGACGGCGTCGCCGCGCGCCTGCTCCGGGGCCATGTACGCGGGCGTGCCGAGGATGGTGCCGCTTTTGGTGACGCGGTCGGCGTCGGTCTCCTGGCGGGCGAGGCCGAAATCGAGGAGGCGCACGCGGCGGAAGGTGCCGTCGTCGTTGGTTTCCAACCAGAGGTTCGAGGGCTTGATGTCGCGGTGGATGAGTCCGCGATCGTGCGCGGCGGCAAGCCCGTCGACGGTGCCGCGGGCGATGGCGAGGGCCTCGTCGAGATCCGGCGTGCCCTCGGCCAGCCGTTCATCGAGCGTGCGGCCGCGCAACATCGGCATGGCCATGAAGGGAATGCCGCGATCCTCGCCGACCTCCAGGATCGGCACGATGTTGTCGTGTTCCACCTGCGCGGCAGTGCGCGCCTCGCGCAGGAATCGCTCCTTCGCCACCGGGTTGGCGGCCAGTTGCGGCGCCATGACTTTCAGGGCGATCCGGCGATCGAGCTGTTCGTCGGCGGCGGCGTAGACGACGCCCATGCCGCCACGGCCGAGGACGCGCTCGATGCGGAAGCGCCCGAGCCGTTCGCCCGGTTTCGGGGGCACCACGTATTCGGCCGTCGGTTCGAACGGGATCGATACGGACTGGGCGAACATGGCCGTGGCGACGTCCGGCACGAGCTTTGCCGCCGCGTCGATGATCGACAGCAATTCCGGCGAGTCGGCAGGCGCATCCCCCGGAGCGGCGCGCAGTGCCGACACGAAAGTATCCTCCGCCGCCGGCTCCACAAGCGTGTCCGGGCTTTGCGGATTCGCTTCCAGATAGCGGGCCACGCGGTCCCACTCGGCCGGCGGCAGGTCGCCGAGGGCGAATTTGCGGAGGGTTTCGGCGTCGGGAGGGGATTGCGTCATGGCGGCACCGCGGAATCGAGGTGCCAACATTACGGACGGGATCGTTCCGTCTGTCGGGAAATGGAAATTTACTCGAACAATTCGCCGAGGACGGTGCGCAACCGTCGGAGCACGCGGGAGCGCGCGAGATAGACGACATTTGGCGAGACGTCGAGTTCGGCCGCGACATCGGCGATCGGGCGGCCGTGAAGCGCGCTGTCGACAAACGACTTCCAATCCCGCTCGGAGAATTCCGGCCGGACGATTTCGAGTGCGCGGCGCAGCAGCACCGCGCGGTACTCCGACTCGTCGGATTCGTCCGCCGCGTCCGGTACGTCGATCGTCAGCGGGCCGGGGGACCGGCGGCGCAGGCGGTCCTTCCAGTGGTTGGCGAGGATGGCGTAGAGCCAGTTGCGGAAGCGGCGGGTCGGGTCGTAGCGAGAGGCGGGCAGGGCGCGTAGTAGCGAGACGAAGGTGTCCTGGATGAGGTCGGCGCGGTCGGCGTCGGGCACGCCGAGCCGGCGGGTCCAACCCAATAGCACCGGGGAATAGAGCTGAACGAACTGCGCCCATTCCGCGCCGGTGGGGCGCTGGCGGAGTTGTTCGATCAGGCTCGCGGGCGTGCGGTCCATCGGATTGGTGATTATGCGGTGCTGTACGCCCGGACGCAATCAAAAGGCGTCATTCCTTGGGAAGTCGGGCTTCCAGCGCGTCGATCCGTTCGACGAGGAGCTTGAGGTCGACGGGATGGAACCAGGCGACCGCACGCGCCTTTCGCAGCGCCTCCCGCGCGCCGGCCAAGTCCTTTCGGGCCTGGAGGAGCTGCGCAAGGTTGAAGTACCCTTCGGCAAGGAACGGATGCCGGGGCGCGAGGAGTTCGGCGTAGCGGATGCATTCGCGCGTATGCTCCGCGGCGTCCGTCAGGCTTTTCGCTCGCAGGGCGGCGTCGGCGGATCGCTCGAAGGCGGTATTCTCCCCGCCGGCGAGCGCCGCGAGCGCGACGATGTGGAAGAACCCCTCCCGACCGAACTTTTGCAGCGTGAGCTGTTCCAACTCGCGGAACTTGGCGATCGACTCCGCGAACTTCCCTTCCCTCCGCAATCGCTCGGCCTCGAGATAGATCGCCGCCGCCCTTATCAACAGGTCGGCGTTCGGCAGGTTGGTCGCCTTCATCAACAGATCCGTGCCCGTCTTCGAGTCGATCTGGCCGCTCTCGAGCACGAGGAGAATCTCGGCAATGAACCGCTTCACCTTCGCGAGCGGCGTTTTGTCCAGTTTGTAGAAGGCGAGCGATTTCTGGAGTTCGTCCCGGGCACGGGCGGCGATGGCGCGGCCGGTCGCGTCGTCGACGTGTCGGCGCACGGCGCGCCGGTGCGCGCACAGCCAGGCGAGACGCAGACGCGTGTCGACGACTTCCGTTTCGCTGAAGGTGGAGCGTGTTCCATCGAGCAAATCGACGAACAGCCGGTAGGCCGTTTCGAATTCGCCCACCTCGTGCAGGTGGCACGCGCGGGCGAACCGCAGTCGTTCGCGGTCCTCGGCCGAGGTTTCCGCGGCCGCCGCGAATGCCTTCTCAGCTTCATCGAGCGCCCCGGCGGAGTCGGTGAACTGGGCTTGCGTGCGGAAGGCGCTCGCGAGTGTCAGGAACACCTTGGCGCGCTCGTGGGGTTGATCCGCCAGTTCGGTCGCGGCGAGCGCGGTCAGCTTGCGCAGGTAGTCCGGCGAAACGTGGATACCGTCGGCGCCGCCGGCGGTCTTGCCCTCTTCGACGACGTAAAGCGGTATATAGCGGGACCAGAAGTCCGTCTCGCCGAGGCTGGCGAGGATGTATCCGGAGAATCGCTGGGCGCGTTTGGCGGCGACCTCGGCACGGCGGGCGTTGTCGTCGGCGAGGAGGCGCAGGCCGCGCTCGCGCTCGCTGGCGAAGTAGAGCAGCACGGCGGCGACGGCGGCTCCAATCCCGCTCGCCACGAGCGTCGCGACGAGCGCCGCCGCCGCCGGCCGGCGCTTCGCCGCCTTCCAGAGCTTCTCCGCGCGGGACACCGGACGCGCCGCGATCGGCCGCCCCTCGAGGTACCGCTGCAGGTCGTCCGCCAGATCCGCCGCCGTCCGGTAGCGCCGCGTCGGGTCCTTCTGCAAACACTTTTCACAGATCGTCTCCAGGTCGCGCGGGGCGTTCGGCACAAGCCGTCGCACCGGCACCGGATCGATGTTCTGAATCTGGTTCAACGTATCCGGCACCGTGGACCCCGCCAGCGGAACCCGACCGGTCAAGCACGAGTACAGGATCGCCCCCAGCGCGTACACGTCCGTCTCGGGCGTGGGCTTGTTTCCCTTGCCGCTTGCCTGCTCCGGGGACATGTACCCCAGCGTGCCCATCACCGAGCCGGTCGCGGTGCCGCCGTCGTCCGCCTCGATGTTCTTGGCGAGGCCGAAGTCGGTGATCTTCGGCACACCGTGCGCGTCGTACAGAACGTTCAACGGCTTCAGGTCGCGGTGGATGATGTTCCGGGCGTGTACGGCCGCGATCGCCCGCGCGAGCACCGCGATCGTGCCCGCCGCCTCCCGCGCCGGCATGACTCGGTCCTTCAACCGGTCGTACAGCGTGCCGCCGGGGCAGTACTCCATCGTGAAGTATTGCTGCCCGTTCGTCTCGCCGACCTCGTACACGCGCACTATATTCGGGTGTTCGAGGGAACTGACGGCGTTCACCTCCGTTTCGAAGCGCCGGTCCTGCTCGCCGTCGAAGCCCCGGTGCGCGAGGATCATTTTGATCGCGACGGTCCGGTTGTTCGCCTTCTCCTGCTCGGCGCGGAACACGATGCCCATGCCGCCCTTGCCGAGCACGCCGAGCACGCGGTAGCCGGGGATGGTGGGGAGCGGAACGCTCGGCGGCGCGACCAGCGCGTCGTCGCCCGAGAAAACCTGCGTGGTCGATTTCGGGCTGGCGGACCGCGGCGGGGATTGCTGCACGACCGTACCCTTCGGCGGGGCCGGTTCGTTTGCGGGCGTGGCGCGACGGAGCATCTCCGACTCGCACCGCTCGCAGAGCGGGTGGTCCTGCTCCTCCTTCGTGAGGGTCCGCTCGACGGTGAACTCGCAGCCGCAGGCCCGGCAGCGCAGGGTGTTCATCATGGAACGGCGTCTCGATCAGGGATTCGAAGGGCCGGCCGCGAGTATCTTCAACAGGCTGACACTGTGATGAAAGACGTCGTGATTGGTCGGGATCGTTTGATCGAGACGCTTTACAGCTTCCCCGTACGCGTCATGCGTTCGTGGAAGTACGCCATCGTTTTCTTCAGCCCCTCGGCACGGTCAACCACCGGTTCCCAGCCCAGCACCTGCCGCGCGCGGGCAATGTCCGGCTTGCGCTGCTTCGGATCGTCTTGCGGCAAGGGCCGATAGACGATCTCGCTCTTCGAACCCGCCAGCGCCTTGATCTCCTCCGCGAACTCCCGGATCGTCACCTCGCTCGGGTTCCCGAGGTTCACCGGCTCGTGATAGTCCTTGAACAGCAGTCGATAAATGCCTTCGACGAGGTCGGAGACGTAGCAGAAGCTGCGGGTCTGCGAGCCGTCGCCGAAGATGGTCATCGGTTCGCCGCGGAGCGCCTGATACATGAAATTCGGCACGACGCGGCCGTCGTTCAACTGCATCCGCGGGCCGTAGGTGTTGAAGATGCGGATGATGTGCGTATCGACCTTGTGCTGGCGGTGGTACGCCATGGTCATGGCCTCGGCGAAGCGCTTGGCTTCGTCGTAGACGCTGCGCGGGCCAATGGTGTTGACGTTGCCCCAGTAGCTCTCCGTCTGCGGGTGGACGAGCGGATCGCCGTAGATTTCGCTGGTGCTGGCGAGGAAGTAGCGGGCCTTGTGGCGTTTGGCGAGGCCGAGCGAGACGTGGGTGCCGAGCGCGCCGACCTTCATCGTGGGGATCGGATGTTCGAGGTAGTCCACCGGGCTGGCGGGGCTGGCGAAGTGCAGCACGTTGTCGATCAGGTCCGGAATCTCGATCGGGTTCGAGATGTCGTGGACGATGACGCGGAACTTCGGATGGTCGAGCAGGTGGGCGACGTTGTCCCGGTTGCCGGTGATGAAGTTGTCGAGGCAAATGACTTCGTGGCCTTCCTGGATGAACCGGTCGCAGAGGTGCGATCCGATGAAGCCGGCGCCGCCGGTGATGAGCGTCCGCATTGCGATCCTCGTGTTGGTCGGACCGGGAGAATGTAGAACGGGAGCGGAGGGGCGGCATCCCCGAACGGGGCGGGGATCAGCGGGCCTTGTCGTCGACGGGCCGGGGAAGCCGTGCGGCATCGGCACCGACGTCGGCGGACCGCCAGAGGCCGGTGTCGGTCGATTCGACTTCGGCTTTGAGGTCGTCGAGTTTGAGCCGGCGGAGTTTGGCGGCGGAGAGCGATCCGGCGAACCGGACCGGGGCGACTCGGCCGAGGTCGCCGGTGGCACGGAGCCAACGGGCGCCGTCCCAGTCTGCCGAGCGATCGGCGCCGTCGCCGCGGAGTTCGACGACGGGTTCGTACTGTCCGTAAACGGCGGGTCCATCGCTGCGCCAGGCCAGGCTGGTCGTGGGATCGACGGCGCCTTCCCCGTTGCCGAGTTGGATCATGGCGGGCGGCGAGCGGCGCTGGCCGGGCGAGAGAAGGCATCGATCGAGACTGGCATCGAGGCCGAGGCCGCGGGCGGTGCTGCCTCGCAATTCCATCGCGGTGCCGAGCGTGACCGCGGTGACGGCTTTCCAGCGCAGGGCGGCGCGGGCCGGCGGGCCGTCGCGCGTGGCGGCATCGGCGAAGAGCAGCGGGCCGTCGAGCGCGAAGGCGGCATTGTCGATCGTCCACTCGAAGGCGCGCGGCGATCGCAGGGCGACTACGCGACCGCGCCCGTGAACCAGGACATTCTCGAATCGGATTCGCGGCATGCCCGGATCGCCGGAGGTCGTCATCTTCATCTCGCGGGTCGGTTCGGTGAGCAGGACGGCCGCGATCGATTCATCGTCTTTCTCGTCGAGCAGAATCGCACAGTTGCGAAACGTACAGATCGTGCCCCCCGCCATGGTGACGATGGCGGGGCGGCCTTTTAAATGGATCTGCAAGCCGACGAAGGTCAATTCGCCATCCACGAGCGGGAACAGGCTGGCATCGGGACGGCGGACGGTCTCGTCCGTCGGTTCGAGGAGGGGAAAGTAGCCATCGAACGCCGCGATCGTGGCCCGCAGACTCCGCTCCGGCAACACCGAGACCGGCACCGGGCCGTTCTGAGCCACGAGCAACGTCTCGCCGGCCTTGAGGTCCTCGAACGCCTTGGCGATGGTCGGGTACAATCGGTACGCCGCATCTTCGGGGCCGGCGTCGGGGTGGACGACGCGTTGGCCCGTCTTGGCCTGCACCGGCAGCTGCGGGCGCGGCGGCGGCCATGCGCCCTCGTAGAGCGGGCGCGCGTTGCGGTCCAATTGCTCCACCGTTGTCACGCCCAGCAGATGCGGCGAACCGGCCACTCGCAGCCGCTTTTCGTTCAGATTCAACTGCAACGCGTTCCAAGGCTGCGCCAACGCCAGCAACGGACGCGGGTCCGGGCTGTTCCACGGAGACGCGATCAACGTCACGAACCGCGACACTCCGGATGGCGGCAGCACGCGATACACCGCATTGACCGTCGAGCCTTCCACCACGCTGAAGCGGGTCGTGTCTGCGAGATCGTCGTACCGCACAACCGTGGGCAAGCCGGGACGCGGATCCATGCCGGGCATCGAGGTGCGGTCGTCCGGCGTGGTCGCTTCCGCGAAGACGCAACCCGAGAGCGTCGCGCCGCCCGACGCCCGCGCGCCGACCGCGAGCGCCGTTCCGAGACGGTCGAACACGAACGTCGACGATGCGATCGACAGCGTCGGTCGCGGGTCCCCTTCCGACGCCGCGTCTTCGGGGCCGTCGGCCCAGAGAAGCGCGGCCTGATGCGCACCAAACCCGACGTCGGTCAGTTCGGCTTCGGTCCGCTCCACGAGGCGCACGCCGACCGACTGGATCCCCAAATCGACCAGCGATCGGCGGAGTGTGAAATGGCCGGGCTTCGCCCGCGCGTCGCGCCCGGCGGCGATGCCGACGATCCGACCCCGCCGCGATTCCGGCGACCAGCGGACCAGACAGTTTTCGATTTCGACGCGGCCGACGTTGCGAAACGCGAGGCCCACCGGGTCGTCGTCGAATTCCCCGGCGGCGCGGTCCACGATCTGGATTTCAATGCCGCGAAAGCTCGCGCGTTCCGTATTGCGGATCGCGAGCGTGCCGGGCGCGGGAGGCTCGTCGTCGGGCGGGGCGGCGGTCATTCGAAGGATCGGGCGCGCCGCGTCGGGCCGATCGGCTTCCGGCTCGAACACGATCTCCTTGCCCGCGAACACGATACCGGCGGCGAGCGTGGTCAGGTCGTAAACGGCGCCGGGCCGGAGGGCGATGGTGGCCTGATCGCCGGCGCGGTCGAGCGCCTCGACGATCCCGCGCGCGTCCGCAATCCGGGTCGGGCGAGCCGCGACCGGCACCGACGGGCGCACGGCCGGTGCCACGGCCCCGTCCTCCACACGCTTCGCCGGCTCCGTCCACGGTGCCGAGACGTTTGCCGGTTCGCCGGTTCGGTTCCAGAAGATCGCAGCCGCCACGACCATCAGCGCGACCCCCGCCGTCCACGCCAGCGACAGCGGCGGCGGGCCGGGCGCGCGGGCGGGCGCCGTCGGCAGCGACGCCGTCGAGCCGTTCGCGGGTGCCGTCAGAACGAACAGGTCGGCCGCTAACTCCGCCGGCGTCTGATACCGCTGCTCCGGCTTCTTCGCCATCATCCGCGCCAGCACCATCGCCAGCGCGTCGCCGACCGCCGGATTCAAGTCCCGCGGGTCGGTCGGCTGGTCGTGCTGGTGCGCCTGCAGCTTCTTCGCGGCCGTGCCCTCCGGCACCGGCGGCCGGCCCGTGAGCGCGTGGTAGAACGCGCAGCCGAGCGAATAGATGTCGCTGCGGATGTCCGCCCGGCGCGGGTCGAGCGCCTGCTCCGGCGAGATATAGTCGAACGTGCCAAGCGTGACGCCCGATTGCGTGACGCCGCCGTTGACGCTCTGCCCTTCAAGATGGCGCGCCAGCCCCATGTCCACGATCTTCGCGCGGCCGTCGGGCGTGATGAGAATGTTCGACGGCTTCACGTCGCGGTGGACCACGCCGCGCTCGGCCGCGTGCGACAGACCCGCCGCCAGTTGCAGCATGTACTTCACCGCCAGGTTCGGAGCAAGCCGGCCCACCCGGTCGATCACCTGCCGCAGGTTCTCCCCCTCGACGAACTCGAACGCGATGAAGTGCAGCCCGGCGTCCTCGCCGCAGAAATAGACGCGCGCGATGTTGTCGTGGTCCAGCTTCGCCGCCGCGCGGGCCTCCAGCTTGAAGCGGGCCACCGCCTCGGAATCCCGCGCCGTCGACGGTGGCAGGATCTTCAGCGCCACGATGCGGCCGAGGTCCACGTCCCGCGCCTTGATCACCGTCGCCATGCCGCCCGTGCCGATCGCCTCCATCAGCTCGTAGCTGCCCAGCCGCGTCCCGGGCGCGAGCGCCGGCGAGGGTGGCTCCTTCGGCGTGCTCGTGATGACGGTCGGCGCGTCGTCGCCGGTGGCGGGCGAATCGGCGAGGAGATCGGTCGCGGGGGCGGGGGTGAGGCGCACGAGCGAACTGCCGCGTGCCGGATCGCCGCCGAAGATCGGCGCGTGCGAAGCCGTGCGGGCACTGGAGCCGTCGCCCGGCAGGTTCGGATCGCGATTCGTCGGCGTGTGCATTCCGATCGCACCACGGCTACGGGAGAGGGCCAGGAGACGCCAGCGACGACGGTTGAACGAGAAAATGAGTAAGGGAACTCCATCGCTCGCGGCCTCCGTGACGGCGGGCCGATGGGGCGTCGCTTGTTCGACACTGGAGTATAGCTTGGCGGCAGGTCCGTTGTCAATTCGGGCAAACCGGAGAGGCCGGGGAATTCGCCGCCGCCTCCCGAAGCCCGCCGCCAGCTCCTCGTACGCCCCCGAGTGGGTCCGCCGCTCCCGCGCCACCCCCCGGCGGACCCACTCGCGTTTTCCGGACCCACTCCAGTTCACTCAAGCCCGGTAAGGACTTCCGTCAAATTCCGCCCACCGTCCGGTTCCCGGTTCTCGGGTTCGAACGGCCCCTCCCAACCCCAGGCGAAGCCCGCGGACGACCGTCCGCGGGCCGTCAGACGCGCTGGAGATCGGCGTGTTCGAGGGCCGCAGCACGGTCTGGCTGCTGGAGAACATCCTCACGCACCCGGCATCCACGCTGACCTACATCGACACCTTCGCCGGCGGGGCGGAGCATGCGTCGCGGGACCTGACGAACCTGGAGGCGCGATTCCGGGCGAACACGGAGCCGCACCGGGCGAAGCTGGTGGCGAAGAAGGGGCCGAGCGCGGCGATGCTGCGGGAGTTGCCGTTGGGGCGGTACGACTTCGTGTCGATAGACGGCTCGCACGAGGCGGCCGCTTGTGGATCGAAACAGACACGGTATTACAGCCGACGATCCCTACAGCTTCACTTTTAGCTTGTGTCTTAAAGTCAAGCGATGTAAAAGGGAATCGTCGAACTCACGTTCCTGGTGCCGCGATGTTGCTTCCACTTTCGATCAAGACTCGTCCTCGATTCGATACCGTTCAGCCGGAATCCCCCGCTTCGACGCGGCCGAGTCGCGGGGTGGGGCAGCTCAAATTATTCACGTTGGAAGATCGGAACGCACCGGGAAGTCTTCTCGATTTGTTGATCGCGGAACTGGCCGACTTCGGGTTCGATTTGCCGCTACCCGATCCGGCAACGCTTGGAACGACCTCGTTCACTCAGAACGTCGACGCTCCCAAGCCCGATGCGGATCGTCCTGAAACCGCATACGTGGGCGACGAGTCGCATCGACGGTCCGAGAACACGAGCGAACCATTCGGGACAACGACGGATGGAATCTTCGGGCAGTTCCTCGACTTCGAGGACTTGGTATCGATCCCGTTCACCGAGGGCATTTCGTTCCGGACACTCGATTCGGAGACAGTCGAGGAGAACGGGAAGTCCACGCCGACCACGGCCGAAGCCCCCTCCGATCCACGCTCCGGTGAACGACCAGTGTGGCCCGTGCCCGCCGCGCTATCGATCTCCGTTGGCAAGGTCGACCCCCCGTTCGCCGAGTTATTAACGGACTCCTCGATTGGGAGGAGTTACGCCATATACGGCGGATCGACGCAAATCGTCTCGTCCGCCAAAGTCCGGGAGGTTACGTTCGGCGGGGCCGACCTCATCACCATCGTCGCCGACCCGGAGACGCCCGCCTACGGCGACCCGCCGCAGTGGGTGGACTCCGATCTGGACGGGCTGACCAACGACGACCCGGATACGCCGAGCGATCGCGCCTTGCCGATCGGTTACCCGATGAACAAAGACGCGGTCGTGTCGGCGCGGTTCAAGGCCAACTTCACGACGATCCCGTATCCGATCCCGCCCGGCCAATTGATGATCCGGGGTGCCAACCTCCTCTCGGCGGCACAACCCTATTACTTCACGATCCCCGCGACGGCGGCGACGCTGGTGGGGAACGATGTGGTCCTTCCCGAGACGACCATCGCGAACCCGTTCCCCGGAACGATGAACTACGGCTCGATCGTGATCCAGTGGGAGTTCTCGAACAACGGCGGAACGAGTTGGTCGTCCGCGGGTGTGTCCGAGAACCAGTTGTACGTACCGCTCGACAAGCCGGTCCTCAGCGTGGTCTACCACACGCCGATTCATCTGGGCGTGGCGGCCGCCGCGATGGCGGGGGCAGCAGACGAAACGGCTGCCATTGCGAAGATTTGGGACAACTTCAAGAAGCCAGAGTCCGGTCTACCACAGGTCAAGAACACGCATATCAAGGCGGCGTACAGCGGCAGGGCATTGCACTATTACAAAGATTGGGACGTTACTTCTGGAGACCCAAAGGTTCTCGGTGCCCCGACTGCGAAATTATTGAAGGATCTCGACGGCACATGCGTGAGTTGGTCGTTCCTCTTTGCGGACGCGCTGTTCGATGCCGGGATCAACGCCAAAAAGCAAATCGTGTATTTTGAAGCAAAAACGCGTTACAGAACACCGGGTACAACTGTGCCATATCCGGAGAACCTGCTGATCAAGAATTGGGTCTTTGCCGGCAATGGAACGAATGGGAACAATACCTACCTATATCAAAACACGCCGAAAGATCCACAAAATCCGGCGAGTATGTTCAGTAAAAGCGTTGTTGGCACTTGGTACTATGAATGGGGCGCACTCCCGGCGGCCGAGGTTACGGACCAAGCCGGCCTACCTGGACAGAATACCACGAACCCGCGATCCACGTTTCAAGATCACGTTGTTGTCAAGGTCAACGGCAGCTACTACGACCCGAGTTATGGGCTAAAGTGGGCCAATGTTCAGGCATGGGAAGACGGCGCGGTCGATGGATTCATGGTTTACGATGGTAATAATTATGTATTTAGGAAGAATCAGACTGGTGCCAATGTGCAAGCAGACACCGAAGAACTGCCGTTTGAGAAAGAGGGCGTCACGAAAGTCGATGGGGAATATGCGGGTGTGCCACTTCCACCTCCGCCTCCGTAATAACACCAGCTTCGCCCCTCTCCTCGGAGCATTCCCATGGGAATACTGTTATCGGTAACGCTGTTGCTCTTGCAGATCTTGGGTTGGACCGCTCCCAACGTGCGTAACCCGGTTGTTCGGGCCACCGTCGTTGACGACCATGTTCTCCTACCGACTTACAAATCTAAAGGCATTCTCACACTCGTGCGGGGCGGACCGAATTTCATTTTGGACCAAGGATTAAACCGCGGTGGCCCTCCTGTCCAACTCAAGGTCGCGGCTGGACAGAAAGACACATTGCCGCCGGGAATACGCAGTTCGACCCACTTACGGATCGACCGATACAACTTTTACAACGTCGGTTTCAGTCCCTTCGCAATGGGCGAAGATTACGATCAACACGATAGTAAACAGTATATGGGTTTCTTCCCTCTCGAAATTGTCCGTTACATCAACACACCAGAACGCGATCAAAGCGATGAAACCCGCTCAGCAGTATTCAGTTTGGTTATCAAGTCCCAGGCTCCCCCGATACACTCGTTCGACCGGGGACCTGGCGACCCTCGCGTGCAATTCGACTATCTCCCAGTCAAGGATGGAAAGTTCGAGTGGTACTATAGCGGGATGTTGCACGAAGACATCGGCGGTCCTCGCCGCTTCAGCGTCATGCGCTGGATCAAACTCCCCGCATTGGGAGACCAAAAATACCGAAGCGACGTTAGTCATTGGGCAACCCCGTTGGCTAACGATTGGTCCGAGGGATTCACAGTGGTCGGTGTTAAGGACGACCGCTTCTTCGTGACCAGCGCCGGGCGGCTATTCATTGCACCACGAGCCAAGCCCACGGGCGGCGCGTTGAAATTGCTCCCGACCGAACTCCCGATCCGCGTGCTGATCCACGACACCGATACCGACAAGCACTACGCCTTCACGGCCGCGAACTATTTCGAGATCGCCGAAACGATCGTACCTCGGCCGCATGCCATTCCGATTTCCCCCCCGTTGGTTGGCGGCGGCCCGCTGCGGGACGGGTTGAAGGCGATCGAAATCGCGGCCCGCTGTGCCCGCCTGATTCGCGGAGTGCCCGAACCGGCCGCGAAGTAGAACTGTTATGGGGAATGGGCGACAGAAGTTCTGTGGTCGCGGTTCGGTGCGCCCGCCGTCTCGGCCACCCGGCGGTTCAGCGCGTCGTAGACGTACGTCTTCAGCGTCGTGCCGCCCGAGTTCTTCACCACCTTCAGCCGGTTCTAGGCGTCGTAGACGTACTGCTTGCCCGTCTCGTCGGTCGTCATGTTCCCGTTCGCGTCGAACGTCGGCGAGGTCGCCCCCGACACCGCCGTGATCTCGTTCTGCTTGTTGTGGGTCCGCGTCTGCGGGCTGCCGCCGTCGGTCGTCAGCGAGTCCCAGTTGCCGAGCGCGTCGAAGTCCCACGCCTGCGGGCGCGGGCGGGGTCGGCGGGTGGGGAGGGGGCCGGGGTGGCACATGCCTTGATTCGACCCGCACGCGGGGGCACGGGTCAATGGAAATCCGGATGCGCGAGGGGAATTGCCGTCGGGTCGCAACCCGGCCGCTGACGCGGCCCGGCTCGCCGGGGGCGGGAAACGAGCTGGGTACCCTACTTCGGACCCTTTTTCGGTACGAATCCTGTCGCAAAGAAGCGGAAGCCGTCTCCCGGGGGTGACGCGCTCCACTCCGAAGACTCCGCGTCGCCGCTAAAAGGGGATCCGACTTTCACTCCGCATTCCGCTCCGAAGACTCCGCGTCGCCGCTAAACGGGGATCCGTCTTTCACTCCGCGCTCCGCACTCCGCGCTCCGCACTCCGCACCCCGCACTCACACCTTCGCCAGGTCCCACATCGACTTCATGAACTTGTAACCCTCGATGTAGACATGCTCCGGCGAGGGGAAGAAATCGCGCCAGACGCGCGTCGCGGCGGCGAGGGCGGGCAGGGCGCGGCCGAAGGCTTCGATCACCAGCCAGCCGTCGTAGCCGACCTCGCGCAGGGTGCGGAAGCTCTCGAACCAGTTCACCTGGCCCGTGCCCGGCGTGCCGCGGTTGTTCTCGCTGATGTGGACGTGCGCGAGGTACGGCGCGACCGCCTTGATCGCCGTGCTCGGCCGCGTTTCCTCGATGTTCGCGTGGAAGGTGTCGTACATCGTGCGGAAGTTCGGGTGGTCCACCGCCTTCACCAGCGCCGCCGCGTCGACGGCGGTCGTGAGGAAGTAGCACTCGAAGCGGTTGAGGTACTCGATGGCGAGCATCAGCTTCGCCGGCTTGGCGTATTCGGCCGCCTTGCGGAGCGTGTCGGCGCCCCATTTCTTCTCATCCGCCGTCGGGCCGTCGCCGCTGAAGACGCCGAGCGGGGAGTGGAACGGCCCGAGCATGGTTTCGGCGCCGAGGGCGGCGGAGCAATCGATGGCCCACTTGTGCCGTTCGTGGGCGGCGGCGCGGATGGCGGCATCGGGGCTGATCGGGTTCGCCTCGGGGCCGACGACCGTGACGGTCGTGCACTTGAGGCCCTGCTTGTCGAGTTCGGCTTTGATGGTCTTGTAGTGGCTCGGGTCGCCCTCGAAGAGCGGGATCTCCACGCCGTCGAAGCCGGCCGCCTTGATCTTGCCGAGCAGCGGGAAGTGTTCGGCGGTCACGTGACCGGTCCAGAGGAGCAGGTTCATTCCGGCCTTCATCGGCAGACTCCGCGCGTGGGTGAGGGATCGCTGGCGGAATTGTAGACGGAACGCCCCGAAGAACCACACGGCGCGAAAGCTTCGCGCCGGGCGCAATCCGATCCGGAATCGGGCATAAACTTGATTACGCTCCGGTCGCTGCTACGATCCGTGCATCGGCCGGGCTGCGCGCCGATCGTCGATGTTCCAGGTAGTTCGCATGAAGTTCGCATCGCTTCTGTTGGTCTTCGCGCTCGCGGGGTCCGCCTCCGCTGCGGTCGTCGTCGTCGGCAACGGTTCGAACGAACCGCTGGCGTTCACGCTCGCGGCGGACGGTGGGAAAGCGGCGGAGCACACGCTCGCGCCGGGGGAGGCGCGGCCGTTCCCGTGCGACAAGACCGCGTCGCTTGCGATGGGAACCGAGAAGCCGTTCACGCTCGAGGCCTACACCGCGTACGTCTTCACGAACCGGAACGACAAGGCGGAGCTGGCGGGCATTCAGCTCGAGGGCCAGGCACCGCCCGCCGGCGCGCTGCCGACGGCGGCGACATCCGCGAAGGCGATCGCGATCCCCGTGACGCTGCTCGTGGATGATTCCGAACGTCGCACGCGCGCGGCATGGGAGCCGGTGCTGAAGAAGCGGTTCGCGCAGGCGGCGGCGATCGTCGAGAGCCACACCGGAGTTCGCTACGAACTCGCCGACGTGGGCACGTGGGACGCCGACCCGAAGGCGACGGAGTTCGCGGCGCTCGCGGCGGACTTCGCGAAGGTGGTGAAGGTGAAGCCGGGTTCGCTCGCGGTGGGGTACACGAGCCGGAAGTTCGACGCGTTGCCGGGCGAGATGCCGAAGGCGCTGCCGTTCGCGGCACCGGTGGTGGCGTTGCAATCGCACATTCTCGTTCGGGAGCGCGAGCCGCGATCGGAGGCGGAGCGCGTCGAGGTGTTGGTTCAACAGCTGGGCCGGCACCTCGGCGCGACGACGGTGCCGGACCGGGCATCGGCGATGCGGCCGCGGCTCGGCGACGGGCAGGCGGTGTCGGCGAAGTTCCGCATCGGGTTCGACGCGCTCAACGTCCTCGCGATGAGTCTCGTCGCGGACGAGTTGCGCGGCGGGAAAGCGAACCGCCTTGCGGACCTTTCGTCGGCGACGCAAACGCGGCTGGGGCGCATCTACGGCACGACGCGGCTCGCGCTACCGGACGAACCGATGCCGGAGATTTATCTGGCGCTCTTGGACCGTGCGGGCATCAAACCGCCCGAGGGCGTGGTGCCTGCGGCCGGCACGGTGGCCGTCGCGCCGATGGCGCCCGCGGCGGGGCGGACGCGGAACGCGAAGGAGGAGGCGGTGCGGACCGTGATCCGCGCCGTGACGGCGAAGGCCGAGGAGAACGCGAAGTTGACAGTCGGTTTTGCGGCGAAACTGAAGGGGGACGACCTGACGGCCGCGTACGTGCGTGCGGCGGCGACGGCGGCGCTCGGGCTGGAGAAGGAGCATCGCGAGCCGGCGTTCCTGCTCGCGCTGGGCCTCGCGCTCGACGACTCGAACGTCCTGCGCGACAACCCGCTCACCGCGTCCTTCTGCAAGGCCGTCGAGGACGACGCCGAACGCCGTCAGCGCCTCGGCGTGCTCGGCAACCCAACGGTGCGGAACCGGCGGGACCTCTGCCAGCACTTCGCCGTGTCCGCCGCGCTCGCCGAACTGGCCGGGCCGGAACTCGCCGAAAGCGCCGGGCTTCTCAAGGAACAACTCGACATGACGAAGGCGAGCGGTTTCAGCTTCGCCGACCTCGCCGCCGACTTCGCCGGCATCGAGTTCGCCAAACTCGTGAAAGCGAAGCCGGACGCGCTGGCATCATTCGCCAAATCGTTCGCGCTGAAGGACTACGTTCCGACGGTCGACGATCTGCGCGATGGCATCTCGGCCGCCAGATTCAAAACCGAGTTCGGCACGACGACCAGCGCCCCGTTCAAGTCGGCGTACGATGCGGTCTGGAAGCGCGTCCGCGAACTGCCCGCCTACGCCACCAAGTGACCGGAGCCGCCCGCATGCCCCGCCTCGTCCTCGGCAGCCGCAACAAGAAGAAGCTCCGCGAACTGGTGGAACTGCTCGCCGACCTCGTCGAGGTCGTCGATCTCTCACCGTTTCCGAATGCGCCCGCCGACATCGAGGAGACGGGCACGACGTTCGAGGAGAACGCCCGGATCAAGGCGACGACGCTCGCGCCGTTGCTCGGCGAATGGACCCTCGGCGAGGATAGCGGCCTCGTGGTGCCCGCGCTCGGCGGGCAGCCGGGCGTGTACAGCGCGCGCTGGGCCGGCACCCACGGCGACGACGCGGCAAACAACGCGAAGTTGCTGGCGGAATTGACGAAATACGAAGGCGACAAGCGCGCCGCGTATTACGTGAGCACGGCCGCCCTCGCCAATCCAGCGGGCGAGGTCGTCGCCGTCGTCGAGGGGCGATGCTGGGGCGTCATCGCGAAGGAGCCGAAGGGTGACGGCGGCTTCGGCTACGATCCGCTCTTCGTCATTCCCGAATACCACGCCAGCTTCGGCGAGCTGAGTTCGACCGTGAAGCATGCCCTGAGCCATCGCGGCCGCGCGATCGCGAAGCTCCGGCCGATCCTGCGGCGGGCGATGGGATAGGGTCACGCCAGTTTGCGGTACTTGATCCGCTTCGGCACGTCGGCTTCCGATCCCAGCCGCGCCCGGCGCTGCTCCTCGTACACCTGGAAATTCCCCTCGCACCAGACCACCTTGCTGTCCCCTTCGAACGCCAGAATGTGCGTCGCGATCCGGTCGAGGAACCAGCGGTCGTGGCTGATGACCACGGCGCAGCCGCCGAAATTGATCAGCGATTCTTCCAGTGCCCGCAGCGTATCGACATCCAGGTCGTTCGTCGGTTCGTCCAACAGCAGCAGGTTTCCGCCGCTGCGCAGGAGCTTCGCGAGGTGGATGCGGTTCCGCTCGCCGCCGGAGCAGTTCCCCACCACCTTCTGCTGGTCCGGCCCCTTGAAGTTGAATCGGGCGCAATAGCCCCGGCTGGCCACCTTCTGCTTGCCGAGCATGATGTAGTCGGTGCCGCCGGTGATCTCCTCGAAGATCGTATTCGTAGGGGTCAGGGCGTCGCGGTTCTGGTCGACGTGCGCGGGCTTCACGGTCGGCCCGACCGTCAGCTTGCCGCCGTCGGGTGTCTCCTGGCCGACGATCATCCGGAAGAGCGTCGTCTTCCCCGCGCCGTTCGGGCCGATGATGCCGACGATGCCGCCCTTCGGCAGGTTGAACGTCAGGTCGTCGAAGAGCAGCTTGTCGCCAAACGATTTCTTCACCCCTTCGGCACGCACGACGAGGTCGCCCAGCGGCGGGCCGGGGGGAATCTGGATGACGAGATCGTCCTCGCGTTCGTCGAACTCGACCGCCTGAAGCTTGTCGATGGCGGCGAGGCGGGCCTTGTTCTTGCCCATCCGCGCGCGGGGCGCCATGCGCGCCCATTCGAGTTCGCGGTCGAGTTGCTTCTGCCGCGCCGTCACCTGCTTCTCTTCGAGCTCCAGCCGGCGCTTCTTCTGTTCCAGCCAGCTGGAGTAGTTCCCCTTGAACGGGTAGCCGCGGCCGCGATCCAGTTCCAGGATCCACTCGGCGACGTTGTCGAGGAAGTAGCGGTCGTGCGTGACGGCGACGACCGCGCCCTTGTACTCCTTCAGGAAGTGTTCGAGCCATTCGACGGATTCGGCGTCGAGGTGGTTGGTCGGTTCGTCCAGCAGGAGCAGATCGAAGTTCTGGAGGAGCATCTTGCAGAGGAAGACGCGGCGGCGCTCGCCGCCGGAGAGCGTCTCCACGCCGGAATCGGGCGGCGGCAACTGCATGGCGTCCATGGCCATCTCGACGCGGCGGTCGATGTTGTAGGCGTCGGCCGCGTCGATCTGCGCCTGCAGGCGTTCCATCTGGCTGGAGAGCTTGTCGAAGTCGGCGTCGGGGTCGGCGAATTTCTCGCTGACCGCCTCGTATTGCCGGATGAGATCGCGAACCGGCTGAACCGCCTCCTCGACGTTCTCGAGCACGGTCTTGCCCGGCGTGAGCATCGGCTCCTGGGGTACGTAGCCGATCGTCAGGCCGTTCTCGGCGCGGGCCTCACCCATGAAGTCCTTGTCTTCGAGCGCCATGATGCGCAGGAGCGTGGACTTGCCGGCGCCGTTCGAGCCGATGACGCCGATCTTCGCGCCGGGATAGAAGGCGAGGTGGATATCCTTGAGGACTTCGCGTTTGCCGTATTGCTTCGTGAGTTTGTCGATCGTGAAGATGTACCGCTCGCCCATTCGTTCCGCTCCGCTTGTGAGTTAAGGGAAATGATACGGCGCGAGAGGCGGAGAAATGATCGGTTGCGAGAGCCGCTGGCATTGAGAGATGCGTAGTGGCGAATTCGATTTGGGTTTTGGCCCCGGAGGGACTGCGGGTTGTAGCCACGGGTGGAGCGAAGCGCAACCCGTGGAAGATGGAGAACTCCATTCTGCCCCGGCAGGGGCAGTGGCACGTCGTCGTTTCCATCGCCCCTGCCGGGGCGAAGATTCCTCTTCCTCCAGACTACGGGTTTCACCCGTGGCTACAACCGGCGGCCCCTCCGGGGCCAAAACCGATGAGGCGTCCCGTTCGTCAGATTTTGCCTTCGGTATCCAGTGCCCGTTGTTCGACGATCTCGATCAGCAGCGGATGCCGCCCCAGTGGTTCGGCCAGAACGAACGCGACGGTCGGATGCGCGGCGGCGAACGACTCGCGGAATTCCAACAGGTCGGTGCGGACGTGCACGCCGGGGGACAGGAAATACGGCAGCATCGTCACGCGCGTCGCCCCGGCCCGCACGCACGCCGCCGCCCCCGTCGGGATGTCCGGCTCCGCCAGTTCGAGATACGCGACCTGCACGCATCCGTACCGCCCGCGCGACCGCATCGCCTCCGCGATGAATTCCAGGTCGGCGTTCGCCTCGGCCCGGCGGCTTCCGTGGGCAATCAGCAACAGAGCGTGCATGGTCGCGGAACCTTTCATGTGCGGCGATCGTAAACTATCGTCAGCAGTCATTCATAGGCGCCCACCGGCGCGGCCGGAGTCGAAATGATCGGCACGCGGATCGGCAACTGGATACTGACGGCCGAACTGGGCACCGGGGGCCTCGGCACGGTCTACCGCGCCTCGAACGCCGAACCGAAATCCGAGTCCGATCCCGCCGAAGCGGCTGTCAAGGTGCTGTCGCACCCGATCTGCGCCGATCCGGCGTTCCAGGCGCGCTTCCCGGCGGAGATGCTCGCGCTGCGCCGGCTGACGCACCCGAACATCGCGCGGTACTACGATAGCGGCGTCCACGCCGGGCTGCCGTATTACGCGGCCGAGTTCGTGGACGGCACGGACGTGGCGAAACGGCTCGCGCAGGCCGGCGCAGGGCTGCCCTGGCCGGAATTCTTCTTCCGCATCGCCATCCAGGCGGCGCGGGCGCTCAAACATGCCCACCACCGCAGCATCCTCCATCGCGAACTCAAACCCGCGAACCTCATCGTCCTCGCGGATGGCTCGCTGAAAGTCACCGACTTCGGCATCGCCAAGATCCTGAACCGCGCGCCGCTCACGCTTCCGGCCGAACCGATGGGAACGACCGGCTACCTCGCGCCGGAATTCTTCACGGGCAAGCCGCTGACGCGCCGCAGCGACCTCTACGCCCTCGGCGGCGTGCTCTACACGGTGCTCACCGGCCGCGCGCCCTTCACCGCCGGCACCGCCGCGGAACTGATGCACAAGCATTGCTACACGCTGCCGGACCGACCCGCGAACTTCGTGCCGAAGCTGCCGCACGAACTGGACGACTTCGTGTGCGCGTTGCTGGCGAAGGACCCGGCCCGCCGCCCGGCGAGCGCCGCGGCGCTGCTGGACGAACTGGACCAGATCCGCGGCAAGCTGGAGCGCAAGGGGGCGCGCATTCTGCTGCCGCCGAGCGCGGAGGACCCGACGGGCCTGCACGCGCCGCTGGGCGTCGCCGCGCCGGACGCGCCCGATCCGGCCGAACGCCGCGCCACCCGCCGGCAGGCACTCGTGTTCGGCACGCTGTTCCTCGCCGTCGTCGGCGCGATCCTCTTCGCCTTCTTCCGACCGCGCCCCGCGCCCGAAGCGCTCTGGACCGCGCTTCAGACGAAACTGGCCTCCGACGAACCCGACGATTGGGACGCCGCGCGGGACGATCTGGACGACCTCGCGCGCTGGCACCCCGACTGGCGGCCGGACGACGTGCGCGAGACCCGACAATACCTGCTGGAACGGAAGGAACTCGCCCGGTCGTTCACCCTGTTCGGCAAGACGAAATACGCATCGGAAGCCGAGCGGTTGTACCACCGGGGTTTGAAACTCGTGCAAGTGGGGGACGCCAGCGAGGCCCGCCGCACCTGGGAAAGCCTCGCGACGATCTTCGGGAATTCCGAAGCCGATCGCCGATGGGTGGACCTGGCCCGGCACGGGCTGGAAGAGTTGGGCAACCAGACGCCGTTCCGGCCGAATTCGAATGTTCCGACGGAGGCAATCGCGCGGGCGCGAAAGTTGCGGGAAAGCGGCCACAAAGCCGACGCGGACGCTATGCTGAATGCTGTCGAAGAACTGTACCGCGACCGGCCGGATGTGATCGACGCCGTGCGCGCCGCCCGATGACGCGCCCGTGCGCTCTGGAATCGTGGAGCCTCGCCCGATGGCCAACCCGACGACGACCGTCACCGACTATTGCGGCGTTCTCGCCCGCAGCCGGCTGCTGCCGTCGCACGAAGTCGCCAACCTCGCCGACCGCTGGCGCGCCGAGACCCGCGCCACCGACGCGGAAGTCGACGGCTTCCGCAAGTACCTCGTCTCGCGGAAACTGCTCACCGACTATCAGGCGGCGATGGTGCAGCGCGGCCACGCCGACGGCTACTTCGTCGACGGCTACATCATCCTCGACCGCATCGGCAAGGGCCAGATGGCCGGCGTCTACAAGGCCGTCCACTCCACCGGGCAGATCGTCGCCCTCAAGGTCCTCGCCTCTTCCAAGGCGAAGAACAGCCACCTGCTCGCCCGCTTCCAGCGTGAAGCCCGCCTCCTCACCCAGCTCAACCATCCCAACATCGTCCGTGCCTATCAGCTCGCCTCCACGCGCGCCGAAAACGGGTCCCCCGGCGTCCACTACATCGCCATGGAGTTCCTCGAAGGCGAGACGCTGGACGAACTGATCGCCCGCCGCAAGAAACTGCCCCCCTCCGAGGCGGCGCGCCTCCTCGCCCAGGCGCTCGACGGCCTCCAGCACCTGCACGACAAACGCATGGTCCACCGCGACCTCAAGCCCGCCAACCTCATGCTCGTGCCCGCCGCCGCCGCCAAGGCCGAGACCACCCTCCAGGCCACCCTCAAGATCCTCGACATCGGCCTCGGACGCGAACTCTTCGACGACGACAACACCGCCACCCAGGACCTCATGCTCACCGCCGAGGGGTCCCTCGTTGGCACCCCGGACTACCTCGCGCCCGAACAGGCGCGCGACGCCCGCCTTTCCGACGTGCGATCCGACATCTACAGCCTCGGCTGCGTCCTCTTCGCCCTGCTCGCCGGCCGGCCGCCGTTCCTCGAAAAGAACGTCATGGCCACCATGGTGAAGCACGCCACCGAGCCGGTGCCGACCTTTGCCTCGCTCGGCATCACGGTGCCGCCGGGCCTGCAGGCGATCGTCAACCGCATGGTCGCGAAGGACCCCGCCGCGCGCTACCAGTCTCCCGCGGAGGCCTCGTTCGCGCTCCAGCCGTACCTGCCCAGCGACGCGGCCGAGGCCATGACGACGACGCTGCTGCCGGGCTTCGAGGAATACCTGAACAGCGACGACGGCAACCTGCCGTTGCCGGTGACCGATGGTTCGAAGCCCGCGCCCGCGATCCGCGTGACGCCGGACGCGCCGATCCCGCATCCCCTGCCGCGACTGGCTTCGGAGGCGAAGGCGAAGACCGGAACATTCGCCGCCGCGGCGCCGCCGAAGCCGCGCGCGAGCGTGTCCGGCCCGCCATCGGGGAAGATCAAGGTCGGCACCGGCCTCGCGGCCGCGCTCGCCGGGGCGAACGCGGCCAAGCCCGCGATGAACCCCGCGCCGGCGGCGCTCAAGCAACCGTCCGCCCCGCCGAAGCCCTCGCCACTGCCGCCCACGGGGCCGACGCCCGAACCGGTCGGCGAGTTCGACGTCGAACTCGTCGGCATGCCGGCGCAACTGAACGACCCCGCCGACGTCCTGCAGGCGCGGATGGCGGACATTCCCATGCGGCCGCTCTACGACCTCGACCGCCGCGATTTCATCATGCTCTCGCTGGGCGCCGGCGGTGTGCTGGCGGCCGTCGGCCTCGGCCTCGTCGTCGCCCGCTGGCAGGGCCACAAGATCCAGCAAACCGACGATGAATAGCGTTCCCGCCATGCCGCTCCTCGCCCGCCACTACGCCACCCGGCAGCCGGTCGCCGTCGAAATCGTCGACGGTCGCGTCGCCTCCGTCGCACCGGTGGCGGACTCGCCCGGCCTGCCCTGGATCGCTCCCTCCTTCTTTGACATCCAGATCAACGGCTGCCTCGGACGCGGGTTCGTCTCACCGGACCTGACGACTGCCGACGTGCGGATGATCGCCGACACCTGCGCCGCGCACGGCATCGGCGGATTCCTCCCCACGCTCATCACGAACAGCTTCGAGACGATCCGCCACGGCTTCACGGTTCTGTCCCGCGCATTGGACGCCGACGCCGACCTCGCGCGGCGCATTCCCGGCTTCCACCTCGAAGGGCCGTACCTCTCCGGCGAGGACGGCCCGCGCGGCGCCCACCCCCGCGAGCACGTTCGCGATCCCGACTGGGACGAATTCCGCCGCTGGCAGGACGCCGCCGGCGGGCGCATCCGGATGGTGACGGTGGCGCCGGAGCGCGCGGGGGCGATTCCGTTCATCGAGAAGCTGGCGGCCGCCGGCGTCGTGGTGGCGATCGGCCACACGGCCGCGACCGGCGCGCAGATCCGCGACGCCGCGAAGGCCGGCGCGAAGACCAGCACGCACCTCGGCAACGGCTGCCACGCCATGATGAACCGGCACGAGAACGTGCTGTGGGAACAGCTCGCGAATGACGACCTGTTCGCGAGCCTCATTACCGACGGGCACCACCTGCCGCCGGCGGTCGTGCGCTGCTTCCTGCGCATGAAAGGCCCGCGGGCGCTCATCACGTGCGACGCGGGGAACCTCGCCGGCCTGCCGCCGGGGCGCTACCGCGAGTGGGGCACGGAGTTGGAAGTGCTGCCCGGCGGGAAGATCGTGGTGCCGGGCACGCCGTACCTCGCCGGGTCGGGCTGCTTCACCGACGACTGCGTGCGCACGGTGATGACGATGACCGGTATCGGGTTGTCGGAGGCGATCGAGTTGGCGAGCGTGCGGCCGCGCGAACTGATGGGTCTGCCCGTGCCACGATTAGAAGTGGGCCAGCCGGCGGATTTCGTGCTGCTGACGAACGACTCGCTCGCCGTCCGATCGTAATGGGCGGTTCGACCGCTGTTTCGGGCTTCGCGTCGACATCTCGCCCGTCCTCAACCGGATGTGACGTCTTTCCGCCGCGCCCGCGCCACCCCTCGGCGGAAAGACGATCGATTTCCGGAAGCGTACTGGCCCGTTAAGGACTTACGTCAAACTCGCGGTTATCGGGCAACAAGTCGATCCGCGACAACGCCTGCCCCCGGATCAGATACGCCGACCGCGGAAACACCGGTTACTGGTTGGATTTCGATTGCTCGCGGACAGGAAAACCTGAACCGGGTTCGACGTCCGGATTGCCACGGATCAGCCGTCGGTGAACGGACCGGCATTCCGTTCGGCCAGCGCCTCGCGAACCCGCGCACCCGGGATCTCGCTAGGGCTTTTGCCCATCGCGGCCGCAAGGCCCGCCGCGACTCCGGCCGCTTCTCCGGTGGCCATCGCCGTCACGGTCACGCGAGTCGAGGCATGCGCGCCCCGCGTCGCCGAGTGACACCGGCCGGCGACCAGCAGGTTCGCCACTTTCTTCGGCAGTAGCGAGCGGTAGGGGATGTCGTATGGGTCGGGCTGCACCTTTTCTGGCTTGAAATCGTTCGCCCCGCCGACGGTCGTTTTGTTCGGGTGCAGGTCGAGGTACCAGCAGCCGGTGGCGATGGCATCCGCGAACCGCCGGCCCTTCATCAGATCGTCCTCGGTGAGTACGTATTCGCCGACCAGCCGCCGCGACTCGCGGACGCCGATCCAAGGGTACGCCTCGATGAAGTACGACTGCTCGAATCCCGGCACTCCTTTCTTCCAAGCGACGAACATGGCGTGCGCGTCCCGTCGCCCCTGCATCTCCGCCCGACTCAGGTCGGCCGCGTCCGTCGGGTTGGCCGGCACCCGGACGCCGTGCACATAGACTTCGTCGTCGGCGAACAGGAACATCACCCCCGGCCCGTAGTAGTGCGGCAGCTCGCCGGCCTCCTGGGCCTTTTTCAACGCCTCCCGGCAGTTCCTGGTCAGGTCCGGGTTCTTCTTTACGCGCCCAATGCGGAAGTGCAGGGTGAGCGGTTGCACCTCCTTGCTCTGCTCGAACGGCGCGCCGGCCCACGCCGCCACATCCGCGTCCCCGGTGCAATCCACCACCACCTTCGGGCGGATCGTCACCAGCCCGTCCTTGTTGGCCACCCGAACCGCCTCGACCCGGTCGCCCTTCCGCTCGACGTCGCAGACGAACGAATTGAAAAGGGTCCGGTGAGTCTTCTCCTTCTGGAGCAGCGAATCGAGGAGCAGTTTGAATTCGAACGTGTTCGGGATGGTCGGGTTGTGCTTCTCGACCGTCTTCGCGTCCGGTTTGCACACGCCCGACTTCGAGAGCAGTTCCAGAGCGACTCCGCGGACGACGATGCGGTTGTCGCGGATATTGGCGATGCCGTCGAAGTACGGCAGCCCGACGCTGGTGATGATACCGCCGGCGAACGGCGCCTTTTCGACGAGAAGGACATTGGCCCCGCCGCGGGCGGCCGCGAGTGCCGCCGCGACTCCGGCGCAGCCCGCACCACAGACCAGAACGTCGGTCGTGAGTGACCGGGCGGTCGAAGGACGCACCGCCGCGGCTGACGGCAACCCCCCGGCCGCCGAGACGACTCCCGCCCCGGCTGCGACTTGCACGAACCGCCGCCTCGTCGCCATGTCCACTCTCTCCAACGCCGAGCGAATCCTTGGACTGCCGGGTGCGCCGGCTACGCCAGCCGGTGTCGCCCGCTTTTCCACTCGGAGGCATGCGATGGATTCGACGTCCCCCATTCTCGCCGTCGATCACAGCCGGTGCAACGACGAAATGGCGTCCGGCTCGCCGTGGCCACCCTCGCGTCAATCCACGGCAACGCGACCGTTAGCCGTCGCTTCCATCATGTCGGCGCATTCGGCAAGACCGGCAAATTTCCTCCCGATTTCCCAAACTCGCGCTCCCGTGCCGTCAAATTTGTCCTATCCTGCCAAAAATCCAACGTTCCGGTCGGTCTTCGCGATCGGAACGGGGGTTGGCTCCGCGGCCGTGCCGGCGGCATTAACGCCGATTCCGCACCGCGAAAATGGCAAACCCGTCGCGAGGCGGGGGCGCAAAGCCATGGGCCTCCGGTTGGCGTCCCCCGCCCAGAACCGCAGGTCGCCAGGCTGCCGAACGGATGGGTAGGCGAAGTGCCCGTCCGTCCCCGGCTGGCGCGGGAAACCGTGCCAACCGTTGTGTCGCCGGGTCGGTTCCCGCGAACCGATGCCCGGAGCCAGCTTCGGGTTTTCACGCCGCCTTGCGGGCGTACAAGTCGAGTCCTTTCTTCCCGCCCAACGCCGCGAACACCTTGCGAATCTGTTCGTGGCCCTCGCGCAGCGTGAACGACGATGTCCGCCCGAAACTCTTCATGCCGAGGATGTGATACCCCGGCTCGCCGGTAGCCGTGTCCCCGGTCGGTTCGGTTACGCGCAGTTCCTGGCAGATCGTCAGGTCCGCGCGGTAGCCCACATTCGCGATCACGCGATCGACTTCCCAACTCATCGGCTTGCCGGCCACGGTGCCCGCGACGCGGAAGCCCTTGTCGGGTCCGTGGCAGACGAGTTCCTCCACCTTCATGGCGGCGTGGTATTCGAGGTTGCCGTCGCAACGAAGGGCGAGGTTGTTGGCGCGGGCGGCGAGGCGGTCGCGGTCTTTCCAGGGGTCGTTCGTCACGCGCGGCAGAGGGGCGGCGCCGCGCTCGGCGTGCGTGAGCCAGAAGACCCAGGTCGATTGATGCTCTTCGGCGAGCGTGGCAAGGGCGGATATGGTGGTCGCGGCCGAGTAGCCGCCGCCAATGAGGACGATGCTCTTGCCGGCGTAGTGGGCCTTTTTGGTGCCGGCGATGTCGTCGATCCAGTAGGAAAGATGCGGCCGCGCGGCAATTTCGCCGGCGGCGGGGATGCCGGCGTCGCCGGCCCAGTTCGGCCGCGAGTAGGAACCGGTACAATCGAGGATGATGTCGGCGGAGTCGAAGCGTTCCTGCCCCTGCGCGGTGCGCACGAGCAGGCGGAACGGCGGCAAGGGCGCGCCGGGCTTCGGCGGATCGGTCTTGCGCCAGCCGGTTCGGCCGATCGTCAGCACCGTCGTCTGGAGTTGCAGGCAATCCTTGAGGACGAACGATTCGGCGAGCGGTACGAGGTACGCCTCGCGCCAGTCCCGCGCGGTGACCGCGTCGGCCGCGCCGGGAAGTTCGCGCCGCGGGTTGTCCCGCATCAGGCATTCGAGGCCCAGCGAAGTGACGTTCTGGCCGAAGGGGGTGAACATCTTCACGTGGCCCCAGCGGCCGACCTGCTCGGCCGCCTGGCCCGCGTCGTACACCGTGACCGGGTATTCGAGCGACCGCGCGTACAGGGCCGCCTCCAACCCGATCGGGCCGGCGCCCAGGATCGCGATTCGCGGCAAATTCGAGGGCTTCATGCCACACTCCACGGAAACGGCGGAGTGTAGCGGGAGAGGGGGCGTTCCCGCAAGAGCGGGAAGCGCCGGGCGGAGCAAACGAGTCGATCCGAACGATCAGAGTCGCTGGCTGTAGCGGCGGCCGGGCTTGCCGTAGACGGTCTTCTTGGCCGCGGCCGGCGGTTCCTCGATTTCGGTCTCGTCCGCGGGGGCGCCGTCCACCGAGATCACGCGTACGCGGTCGTCGGGCCGCTCGCGGCGCGTGTACGATTCGAAGCCGGGGATTTCGTCCTTGTCGATCAGCTTGTTGATGATCATCTCGATGTCGGTCAGGTGGCCGCCCTGTTCGGGGGTGACAAACGAGATGGCCACGCCGTCGCGGCCGATGCGGCCCGTGCGGCCGATCCGGTGGACGTAGTTCTCGATGTCCATCGGCAGGTCGTAGTTCACGACGTGCGAGATCCCCTCGACATCGATGCCGCGGCTCATCACGTCGGTGGCGATCAGGTATTTCACCTTGCCCGCCCGGAAGGCAGCCGTGATCTTCTCGCGTTGGGATTGCGGCAGATCGCCGTGGATGACCGCGACGCCGGGGACGACGTGCTTGAGGTTCCGGTACAGCCGGTCGGCCCAGCGCTTCCGCTCGACGAAGATCAGACACTGCCGGGGCTTCTCGCGCTCGACGACGAGTTTGAGCAGGTCGAACTTCTTGTCTTCGTCGACCGTGATGTACTTCTGCTGGATCTTGTCGACCGTCAGCACGCTCGGCGACATGTTGAGGTGGATCGGGTTCCGCATGTAGCGGTGGACGAGTTTCTTGATCGAGTCCGGCACCGTCGCGCTCATGAGCAGCGTCTGGCGCTGTTCGGGGCAGCGGCGGAGGATGCGTTCGATGTCGGGTCGGAAGCCGATGTCGAGCATGCGGTCGGCCTCGTCGAGGACAACGTATTTGACGTTGTCCAGCGATAGCGAGCCGCGGCGGAGGTGGTCGATGATGCGGCCGGGGGTGCCGACGACGAGATCGCAGCCCTTGGCGAGCGCGGCGAGTTGGCTGCCCATGCGGGCACCGCCGTAGACGGGCACGACGTGGAACCGGCTGCTGGTGGCGAGTTTGATGGCTTCGTTCGCCACCTGGACGGCGAGTTCGCGGGTCGGGCACATCACGAGGCCGATCGGGCCTTTGAGTTTGTGCGGCCGCCAGCGATTCAGGAACGGAATGAGGAACGCCGCCGTCTTCCCGGTCCCGGTCTGTGCCTGGCCGATGACGTCCTGCCCGCGCATCGCCGGCGGGATCACCGCGCCTTGCACGGGCGTGGCGAACTTGTAACCGGCTTTCTCGACGGCGTCGAAGAGCGGGCGGATCAGCTTGAAATCGGCATACGCGATCTTGGGAGCATCCTCGGAGCGCGTGACGATCTCCGGGGGAAGAGGTGGCTCGGACTCGCGGAGAGGCGTGGCGGCTTCGGCGTCGTCGGGTTCGGGGAAGCTCGTCGGAAGGTCGGTCGGGTCGGGAAGTAAGGCTTCAGACTCCATCGTTCCTGGGACTCATGGTCGGGGTGGATTGATTTGGACAATGATTAGGATATTGCGGACGGGCCGCGTTTGTCTAGGCGAACCGGAGAATTTGCACCGGTTCGCGCCGCGCGGCCGCCGTGGCAATCCCCCCGCTCAGCAGGTGTGTGTCAAGGAAGTTGGTGGCATACTTGTTCAGTCCGCCGGTCTTCAGTCCGTAGGACTGGGAGTACGTAGCCCAGGGCGAGGAGGCTTTGCGACGACGCCCTGGGTAACGGGTGAGGAAAACCATCAGCCCGAAGGGCTGAGACAGGACGCTGACGGGATCTCGGTTTGTCGCAGTCCGTTGGACTGCGGGTTGGATCGGCGGCGACCCAGGGCGTCGCCGAAGACGGCTCGCCCGGGGCTATGCACTCCCAGTCCTTCGGACTGAAGAGGGCCGGCGGAGTCGACAAATGTCCCACCAACACATTTACGCACACCCCCGCTCAGCGGCGCAGGGTGACCTCGTAGAAGGGCCGGCGGAGTCGACAAATGTCCCACCAACACATTTGACGCACACCCCCGCTCAGCGGCGCAGGGTGACCTCGTAGACGTGCTCGCCCATGTTGCGACCGTAGCCCGGCAGCGGCGGGGCGACGAGCTGGAATCCGGTTTCCGTCGCCTTGTACTCGAAGGGTTTCGCGAGGAACGGATCCTCCGGCACCGCCACGACGGTGACGGCGTCCAGCGACTTCGGGATCGCACCGTTGTCGCTGGCGATCTGGAGCCGGACCGCCTCCAGCGCCCGGATCAGCGCGACGCGGCGTTCGAAGCGCGCCTGCGCGAAGTGGACCTTCTGCACGGCCGGGTAGAGCAGCGTCATGACGGCGAACAGCGCGTCGTCCTTCGCCTCGGCGCGGGCCTTCTTCGCCTGCCGGTCGATCCGTTCGAGTTCCGCGAACGCCTTGTGGATCGGCAGGCTGAAGCACTTCACTTGATCATCCCACACGTCGCGGTGTTTGTAGATCGAACGCAGCAGCACGGCCTGCGCCGCGGGCATTACGTCCACGTCCTTCTTCGCCAGCCCGCGCGCGAGCAGTTCCTTCTTCGCCCCCGGCCCCTGCACGCCCGCCATCGCCGCCACGCCGACGTTCGCCGCCAGGTTTTCCAACCCGCCCAACTCGCCCGCGGTGGCGCCCGACAGGTTCTTGCACCAGTTCGCCAGCGTCGTCGTCGCTACGTCCTCGCTCACGGGGCCGCGCTCCATGTCCCGCAGCGCCGGGAGGAACCCTTCCTGAAAGCGCACTTCGCCATCGAGCGCGAACCGCGGATTGATGAACGGCTTCGGCAGCGACGAAAAGGCCCAATAGAGGTTCGGCGAATCGGCTCGGCCGATCCATTCGTCCACACGGCCGATCATCGCCGACGCCATCGCCTGCCCGACGAGGAACTCGATCAACGTCGTCCCTTCGCCGACGTGCTTCGCCATCTGGAAGCCGGTCTGCATCGAACGGAGCGCTTCGGCGTATTTCTTCTCGCCCAGTTCCATCCGGCATTTCAGGGAGAGGATCCGTTGCGTCTCGCGGTTCCCCTGTACGCTCGGCAGCAGGCGGGAGATGTCCTCGGCCTTCATCCGTTCCGTCTGCCAGTCGCAGGTGGTTCGCCGGGCCGATTCGTCGAGTTCGGCGAGCAGGTCGCGATAGCCAAAGAGGAACGCCTCGATCTTCGCGGTCGGGAGTTGCTCGACGGGGGTCGCGCTCCAGCCATCGAGCAGATCGTGTTGTTCCTGGGATTTCTTCGGATCGCGCGGCCATTCGGGGCGGACGATGACGGCGCGCTGGTAGCCGATGGCGGCGTTGCCCGGCACGCGGTCGCGGGAGTGGGGGAGCAATTCGTATTTCAGCAACGGCTTCGGCGCGGGGGTCGCGCTGATGGCGAGCTTGGTGGTCCAGAGCGCAGGATCGGGCGCCGCGGGCCGGTCGGGGCTGTCCTTGCCCGGGTTCTGTCCGTGCGTGGCCGCGAGCGCGAGGAGGGGGATGGTACAAGCGAGTATGAAACGGATCATTACCACAACCTCGTTGAGCCGCGACGCGGAGTTTTCGGAGCGGAGCGCGGGAGGCTATTCGTTTTCGTCCGGAGTCTTTTTCTTCGCGGGCCGCCCGTGGATGGCGAAGGTGCCGCGCGGCAGCTGGAGCGAATCCTCGAGTGTGCCGACGTCGAGGTTCGGCGTCGGGGCGATCGGGTTGGGCAGGGCGTTCACGCCGAGCGCGAGCACGTTCGAGCGGAGTTGCAGGTACTTCGCGACGGCGGCGGTGGCGTCGGTGTCCTCGCCGGCCGAAGGCGCGGGGAGCGGCGCGGATTTCGGCGGGACCGCGGGGGCCATGGATTTCGTGGCAGGGGCCGGCGGAGCGGATTCGGCTACGGATGTCGTGGAACCGCCACGCGAGTTCGGCGGGAAGTCGGACAGGGCGATTCCGACGCCGACGAGGAGGCACGCGGCGACGGCCTGGCCGCAGACGATCCGCTTCCAGAAGGTCACGTCGCGGTCGCGCCCGGCGGCGCCGGCGGCGAACATGAGCTGGTCGCGGTTCGCCGTCGACGGCATCGGTTCGAGCGCGGCCAGCGCCCGCGCGAGCGGGTCGCCGGCACAGAGCGCCGTGTCGGTCAGCGGGTCGTTTTCGTTTGCGGAGGACATTGTTTGACACCGAGTTTGTCGCGGAGCAGGTCTAGGCCGAGCGCGAACCGGCGGTAGCACGTGCTGGCGCTGCCGCCGACAATGCCGGCAATCTGTTCGAAGGTCAAGCCGCCCCACAGGTGGGCGACCATGATTTCGCGGATTTCGTCGGGCAGTTGCTGGAGGGCGGCCGCGGCCGTGCGGGCGTCCAATCCGGTGGGGTCTTCCGTGGGGACGAACCAGAGCGGGGCGTTCGTGGCGGCGAGATTCTCGTACTTCTGCCGGCGGCGGGCGGAGCGACCGGCGTCGATGGCGGCGTTCCGCACCACGCGGAACAGCCAGGCGACGAGGTTGTCCGGCACCACCCGCTGGCGGACGAGCTTCAGAAACGCCGTCTGCACCACGTCTTCCGGCGTGGCGCACCACTGCCGGGCGTACAGCGTCAGCGCCGCCGCGTGCTTGTCGACCAGCCGTGCCAGTTCGTCCGGTCCCATCGCAGGTAAGACGGCGGGAATCGTCGGCCATTTCGCGGAAATCGCGGCCGGTCGACACCGTCAGCATAGCCGATTTGAAAAAATCGTCGGCAAGTCGCGAACCTGGCCGCGTTCGGGTGCATCCTTCCTCCCAACCTGGAGGCGAGTCATGAAGAACACGAGCCAGAACGAATCCACCAGAACCGCCGGGTAGCCCCTCGCGATCGTCGCAACGCATCGACGGCCGAGCCTCCCGACGGGGACGCTCGGCCGTCGTCGTTTTCACAGTGGTGTAGCCCAACGGTAAGGCAGCTCCCTGTTAAGGAGTTGATTGCTGGTTCGACTCCAGCCACCACTGCTTGGGAATGCGGAATTCGGAATGCGGAATTCGGAATGCGGAATTCGGAATGCAAGCCAAGACGAGATCTGAGTGACCATGACGGATCGTGGCTTTCATTCCACATTCCGAAATCCGCATTCCGCATTCCGCATTCAAGACACGGGGATCGGCTAACGGTAGGCCGGCGGTCTCTGAAGCCGCTCGTGAAGGTTCGAATCCTTCTCCCCGTATTTGGGAAATGCGGAATTCGGAATGCGGAATTCGGAATGAAAGAGATTCGCAAGGTACAGGAACGCGTGATCCGATGTTGGGTCATTGATTCCGCATTCCGAAATCCGCATTTCTTTGACGGTCCTCACGGCGAGCCTCCGGGAGTCGCGGTCTTCGACCCGCCCCGGAGGCTCGTCATTTTCCCGTGGGAAGCGAACACCCGACCGCTCACGCGGTCCGGCTCGCCGACACCCGACCGCTCACGCGGTCCGGCTCGCCGCATGGATATGTCTCTCACTCCGCATTCCGCATTCCACATTCCGCATTTCTTCAATCAGTCGCTTTCCGTCGCGTTGCTGGCGATCACGTCCTCGCGGACGATCCCCTTCTTCTTCAACTTCGTGTGCAGCGTGTCGCGGGACATGCCGAGAATCTGCGACGCCCGGCTGACATTGCCGTTGGTCTGCTTGAGCGCCTTGCGGATCGCCCACGTCTCCAGGTCGTCGATGCTCAGGCTCGACGGTACCTCGCCCGAAGTCGCCGGCACCGCTTCGGAGATCGACGTGATCGCCAGATCGGCCGCGTCGATGGTGTCGCCTTCGCACATCACGGCGGCGCTCTCGAGGACTGCGCGCAACTGACGCACGTTTCCGGGCCAGGCGTACGCCTGCAGCTTGCGGATCGCGGCCGGCTTCAGGTGGAAGGTCTTGCGGCACTGCACGCTCAGCCGGTCGAGGAAGAAGCCCGCGAGTTCGACCACGTCTTCGACGTGCTCGCGCAGTGGCGGCACCTTGAGCGGAATAACCTTGAGTCGAAAGAGGAGATCCTGGCGGAACTTGCCGGCCTTCACTTCCTTGTCGAGGTCGCGGTGCGTGGCGGCGACGACGCGCACGTCGACCTTCACATCCTTGGTGCCGCCGACGGGTCGGAACGGCTTGCCTTCGATGACGCGCAGGAGCTTGGCCTGGCATTCGAGCGAGAGTTCGCCGACTTCGTCGAGGAAGAGCGTGCCTTCGTCGGCCTGTTCGAAAAGGCCGGGGTGATCGCGGTCCGCCCCGCTGAACGCGCCCTTGCGGTAGCCGAACAGCTCGGCTTCGAGCAGCGTCGGCGCGATGGCAGCGCAGTTGACCACCACGAGCGGCCCGGCGGCGCGGTTGCTTTGCCGGTGCAACGCCTGCGCGACCAGTTCCTTGCCCGAACCGCTCTCGCCGTGGATGAGCACGGTGAACGGCAGCGGCGCCGCCTTGGCGATCTGCTGCCGCAGGCCCATCATCGCGTTGCTGTCGCCGATCAGTTCGTCCGCCGTCGGCACCGCGGCGCGGAGGCGGTTGTTCTCGGCCTCCAACTTCCGCCGGTAGCGGTGCAGTTCGAGCGCCTTGCCCAGGTAGCCGCTCACGGCCTCGATGAACCGAACATCCCGGTCCGCGAACGCGCTGCCGGTGCGGTAGACATGCACGGCCGCATACAGGTCGCCCCGCGCCGCCAGCGGCAGGCAAAGCGCATCCTGATAGGCGAACAGACTCTCGGTCGGCGGGCGCAAGGCGTCCACTTTCCCCGGATCGCTCGACAACCAGACCGTCTTCCGCTCGACGCGCACGCGCTCCGTCATCCGCCGGCTCAGCGGCGCGTCCACCGCCGCCGCTTCCGGCAGGATGAACTTCGGCGTCGGATCGTTCGGATCGAGATTCAGGTAGCCCGCCACCTTCGCCGTCGTCTGATTGACGATCGCGCGCAGCGCGAGGCGGATCAGTTCATTCGCATCCCGCATGTCGACGGCGGCCGTCATGAATCGCGTCAGCGCCGTCAGTTCGTCCAGTTTCGATTGCGAGGCGGCCACTTCCGCTTCGGTCAGCCGGGCGGGGAATCGTTCGGGGTTGAAACCGGTCTTCGTGGCCTGCACCGGTTCCGGCGGCGGCGTGCGGCGGTCGAGGCCCGGCTTGCCGTTCGTGTACAACGGCAGCGTATCCGTGGCCCGCGCCACCGGAGGCGGCGTCACCGTGCTCCCCGAAACCGCCTGGAAGCGTACCACCGCGTCGCCGATCTGAATGACCGAACCGTCGTTCAGTTCGGCCGCGCCGGTCACTTTCGAACCGTTCACCTTCGTGCCGTTCAAGCCGAAGTCGCGGACCACCCAGCGGCCGTCTTCGAAATAGACCTTCGCATGGAGGCGCGACGCGAGGTCGTCCTTGATGACGACCGAACTGTCGCGACTGCGGCCGAGAGTGGCCGGCTGGCCTGGTGCCAGATCATAGGTGCTCGGCGATCCTTCGCCGTTCTCGACACATAGCCTCGCTCGCATGGCTTCCTCGCTAGACTCGTTGGGGACGCCGGGTGGGCGACCCGTCGGAGGTCCCGACACAATGCAATCCGTGCAACCATAGCACGCGGGCGATGCAAGAATTTATTGCCGCGCCGATTCATCCGCCGGAGCGAAAACTTCGCGCGCGGCGAAACGCGCGGGCGGTTCGGACAAGGAAGAGACGCACGAACCCGCGATCGGGATTCACGTGAAACAAGGGGAAAAACAAAACGCCGGCGCGACCTCGTCGCGCCGGCGCTGAGAATTGAGTTCCGACTCGACTTATCGCACCTTCGCCTTGAACTTCACGACGCCGCCCTGACCGGGTTGGAGCGTGCCGGGGATCTCGAACTTCACGATGCTCGACCCGTTCGTATTCGGCGAGATCGTGAGGTTCGTCGGCCGGTCGGACAGGCCGGACCCCGCGACGTATTCCAGGCGAGGCGACAGGTTGTCGCTCAGCACGAGGTCCGACACCGGCAGCGCGGTATCGTTCTTGTACTTCAGCGTGAACGTCACCTCGTCGCCGATCTTCACGCCGGACTTCGGATCCACCTCTTTCGTGACGATCATCTCGTTCGGGAAGTTCACCAGTTCATCCGGCTCGACGGCGGACTTCACCACTTGCGTGCCGTTGAAGTTGAACGTCGCCTTCACGCTGCTGGCGCTGAGGATGACTTCGGCACCCTGGCGGCCGACCTGCTCCATCGCGCGGATCGGCAGTTCGAGGCCGACCGGCTTGAGACGGTCGCTCACGGCCTGCGGCAGCGTCGTCGTCCGCGCCGCGCTGCTCGCCTCGCGCTGCTGCCAGCCTTGCAGGCGGTACGCGAAGTACAGGCCCTTCGGGTTCAGTTCCACCTTTTGCACGGCGAAGCGCGGCACGCAGACGCACACCTTGTTCGACGTCGTCACCTTGCGCTTCGCCCCCTGCGTATACTCCAGCGCCACGTCCGTGGCGTCGAGGCCGCCGAGTTCGCCGTCGTCGCGGATGCCGAGCGGGGTCTTTGTGTCGCCGCCGTCGGTCAGGCATTCCTCCGTTTGCGGCTTCGGGCCGAGAATCGGATCGTAGAGCGGGATGCCGGTCCAGGCGAGCGGCGGCGGCACCGCCGGGCTGGCAAGCTTCCCTTCGCCGGGCAGCAGGATCGTGCCGGGAATGGCGGCGCGCCGGAGTTCCTCGGTCGTCGGCACGCGGTTGCCGATGCGCACGATCATGACGATCCGGCCGTTGTCGGCCGCGGCCCCGATCGCGTCTTCGTCGGTGTCGGCGATTTGTTCGAGCGGGCGGTCGGCGGTGGTCTTCGCTGGCACCGCCTTCTCGGGGTCTTCGAGATAGACGACCTTCGTCAGCAGCGAACCGTCGGCGGCCTTCGCGAGATCGTCGGCGCCGAAGGCGATGGCGGCGGCGTAGTCCATGTAGTTCATGCCGGGCCGCGGCGCGAGCGAGCCGCGCACTTCGATCTCGGGGTAAAGCGACTCGTTGGGCCGGTTCGGCAGCCCGGTGAGTTGCACGCGGTACACGTAGCCGGGGCGGAAGCCGAAGGTGCCGCCGGCGGCGTGGACCTTCATGGCGTCGGTGCCGGGCATCGTGGCGACGCGGACGCCCTCGGGCAGCGTGAACTTGACGGCGAGCAACGGCGCGGGGGCGAGCGGCGGGCACGGCTGGGCGATCGGCGGCTGCGCGGGCCACGGCTGAAGCATGTGCATCCGGGGCGCGGACACCGGCGGGCAGTTCCCGGTCGCGCACGACGGGCCAGCCTTGCCGGGGTGCGTCCCGGTCGCCAACGGAGCGAGCAGCAGCAGCGACGCGAAGTTCATGATGGCCATCCCATCCAGTGAGATCGTTTAGGCGACCGGCAGGGAAAGATTTACCCCGGTAGGACGGACTTCGAGTCCGTCCGGGTTGGTATGGACGGACTCGAAGTCCGTCCTACCGGAGGTAAACAATCATTTTCCGCTCGCCTTATCGGCGACGCGAAGGCTTTGTGGAGCGGTGCGCGAAGCCCTCAAAACAAAAAGGCGGCGCCGTCGGTCAATCGTGTCCGTCGGCACCGCCCCGTCGTGATCGTTCGACTTAGCGAACCTGCGGGATGCTCGGCAGCGAGCTGACCGGTTGGGCTGGCAGCATCTGCGGCACCGCGGCCGACGGCGGGGTCGCGGCCGGCATCGTCGCCATCGGCGGGCCGCCCACCGCGTCCATCGCGGGCGAGTTCGGGTTCTCGAGGTTGATGTTCCCGATGCGGATGACGGCGAGCACCGTGCCGCGGCGGGTGGCTTCGACGATCGGATCGGCGCCCGGCTCGAGTTGCGTCGAGACGACCTCCTCCGCACCGCCGAGAGCCGCCGCGTCCTGGAACGCCGGGTCGGGCAGGTAGATCACCTTCACCACGAGGTTGCCAGCGTTCACGCGCTCGAAGTCGTCGTTGGTGAACGACACGGGCACGGAGTTGTGCGACAGGTAGGTGATGGTCTTGAGCGTGGACGGCGCGACTTCGAGCGTCGGGTAGTAGACCTTGCCCGGTTGCGTCGGCACGCCGGAGACCTTCAGGCGATAGACGTTCCCCTGCATGAAGTTGTAGCTGGCTGGAGCGACGAGGCCGGTGTCGGCGTAGCTGCCGTTGACCAGCCAGCCGATGCGCGCCTTGTCGGGCGAGACGAACTTGATGGAGGTGCGCTGGTTGCTGATGGTCGGGCCGTACGGGCTGCCCTGGCCGATGGCGCCGACGGCGGCGACGGCTCCGGGAGGACCCATGGCCGGCACGGGCATGATGCCGTTGTGGCCGAGCATCGTGCCGAGGCCGTGGCCCATCGGGCCGAACGCGTGCGGATCGCCCCCGGCCGGGTGGATGTTGCCGCCGTGGCTGCCCCATTGCGGAGCGGTCCCCGTCTCGCAGGTTTCGCAGCCGACGCTGCCGCCGCCGACGATCCGCGTCAGCCCGGACGCGCCTTGCAGCTGCGCGTCTTCGACGACAGCGGCCGAAGCCTGTTGAATCTTCGATTCGGCCTTCGCCCCCTTCGTGCCCTTCTTCTGCACGAAGGCAGTCATCCGCTCGGACGTGTCCCCGGCGGAGCGCGGGGCGGTCGAAGCGGTACGCTTCTTTTGGGCGTCGGTGGTCATGCACCCGCCGAGGCCGGCCAACAGCAGGACGGTTGCGGTCGTACGTTTCATGGGTTCCCCAACGGGTAGGCAGCCGGGAATCGGTTCGCGAAGAATCGCTACTGCCGTTAACATCGTCCCGGTCCGCTCCGAACTTTGGATAAAATCCGAACCGGTCCCGCAGATTCGCCAAACGGAGCAACCGGCACAGATTGGGAGGAATGCGGAATGCGGATTTCGGAATGCGGAATGAAAACCAAGTCATCCTGCACCGTCATGCTCCCGCCGGGCCTTGTCTTTCATTCCGCATTCCGCATTCCGAATTCCGCATTTCTCGAGTTACCCCCCCGTTACAGCTTTCCGGCTAGAATTCGAACGATTCGCCCGACTCCGGGGAGGTTCCCATGTCCCGCGTCCTCTGTGCCCTGTTCGTCGCCTGCGTCGCGCTGCCCGCGACCGCGGCCGAAAAAGTCATCGCCAAACCGAAACCGATCGACGTCGTCGTCTGCCTCGATGTTTCCGGCAGCATGAACGGCCTGATCGACTCCGCCAAGATCCGACTCTGGGACATCGTCAACGAACTCACCCGCCTCAAACCCACGCCCAACCTCCGCGTCGGTCTCTACAGCTACGGCCACTCCACCTACTCCAGCGAGTCCGGCTGGGTCCGCAAGGAAGTCGACCTCACCACCGACCTCGACACCGTCTACGCCAAGCTGAACGCCCTCACCATCAACGGCGGCGAGGAGTACGTCGCCCGCGTCACCAAGGCCGCTCTCACCGAACAGAAATGGTGCGAGGACAAGGGCGCCCTGAAGCTCATCTTCGTCTGCGGCAACGAGCCGGCGAATCAGGACCGCGCCGTGCACCTGCCCGACGTCGCGAATCTGGCGAAGGAACTCGGCGTGATCGTGAACACGATCTACTGCGGCGCGGGCCGCAATGCCGAGTCCGACGGCTGGGCGGCGTTCGCCGCGAAGTGCGGCGGCAAGTTCGCGACGATCGACCAGAACCGCGCCAAGGCGATCCCGCACATCGCCACGCCGTACGACAAGGACATCCTCGGCAAGAACGAGAAGCTGAACACGACGTACGTCGCGTTCGGCGGCGAAGGTAAGAAGGGGGCCGAGAATCAGGTCGCCCAGGACAAGAACGCGGCCGCGAACGCGCCGGCGGCCGAGTTGGGCCGCGCCGCCGCCAAGGCCGGCGCCGCCTACCGCAACGAAGGCTGGGACCTGGTCGACAAGCTGAAGCAGGACCCGAAGTTCGACCTGACCAAGCTGAAGGAGGAGGAACTCTGCGACGAGATGAAGAAGCTGAAGCCGGAGGACCGCAAGGCCTACGTCGAAAAGAAGGCGCAGGAGCGCGAGACGCTGCGGAAGGAAATCGGCGAACTGTCGGCGAAGCGCCAGAAGCACATCGACGAGGAATTGAAGAAACTGCCGAAGGATGCCGGCGAGAAGGCGCTCGACGACGCCCTGCGCGGTATCATCCGGGAACAGGCGCAGGGGAAGGGATTCACAGCCGACGAGAAGAAGTAATCACGGAATCGCAGCCCCCGGACGACCGTACGGGGGCGGGAGCCATCCATGCCCAAAGCGCGCATCGTCGTCGTCGAGGACGAACCCGCCATCCGCCGCGGCGTGTCGGACGCCCTGCGGCTGACCGGCTACGAGGTCACCGAAGCCCCCGACGGCGCCGTCGGCCTCGTCGAAGCCTCCGCCGGCGGCATCGACCTCGTCCTGCTCGACCTGCTCCTGCCGCGCCGCGACGGACTCGAAGTCCTCGCCGAACTCCGCAAGGTCCACCCCACGCGGCCCGTCATCATCCTCACGGCGCGCGGCGGCGAGGAGGACCGCGTCCGCGGCCTTAAGATGGGCGCCGACGACTACGTCGTCAAACCGTTCTCCGCGAAGGAACTGCTCGCCCGCGTCGAAGCGGTCCTGCGCCGCACCATGAAGGCCGCCCCGACGATCGTCGCAGTGAAGATCGGCAAGGGAACGGTCGATCTCCAACGGCGGGAGATCCGCTGGAGCGCACAGGAGCGCACGGACCTGTCCGAGACGGAAGCCGCCGTGCTGAAGTACCTGATCGAGAACCGCGAGCGCGCCGTTCCGCGCGAGGAACTGCTGGGGCGCGTGTGGGGCATCGGCACCGCCGGCCTCGAAACCCGCGCCGTCGACATGCACGTCGCGCGGCTGCGCGCGAAGTTGAAAGACCCGACCGGCGACGACCACGGCGAAGCGATCGTCACCGTCCGCGCCACCGGCTACATGGCCGGCCCGGGACTAACCATCAAAGAGGGTTGAAATTGCTCGGCCGGCGGCTGCTCACCCCCTTCGGGGGGCTTTGCGTCTTCCTCCTGATCGCCGCGCTCGTCGCGGGAGGGCTGGGCTGGGTCACGCGCGCCGCCCTCAAGGTCGAAGCCTCCGAGCGCGACGCCACCGCGCGCGCCGACGCCTCCGCCAAGGAACGCCTCGCCCTCTGGCAACTCGACAGCCGGCTCTTCCCTACCCTCGCCGTCGAGAACGGCCGGCCCTACGCCCAATACTTCAGCCTCTACATCCCCCATCCCGTCGCCCTCGACGACAAGGGGAACGTCAACAACCCCGGCCGCGTGCCGTCCCCATTGCTCTCCGCCGAACTGCCCGACTGGATGCTGCTGCACTTCCAGCTCGATCCCGACAAGGGCTGGTTCTCGCCCCAGGTGCCGCCCGAAAACGTCTCGCAGATGCTGCGGAACCAGCTCGGCGACGAGATGGCGATCGCGAACGACACGCCGACGCGCCGCAAACTCCTCGTGGAACTGCGCGACAAGTTCGACGTGAAGCCGACGCACATGCAGTTCGTGAATCAGGAGTTCGCCGACCCGAACGAAGGCGCGTTCGGCGTTCCCGTCTACGGCGATCCGGGCAACGAACTGGCGCGCACGATGAACATCGGAAACGCGACCGCTCCGGACGCGTCGAACTACCAACGGAACATGCCGCCGATGCCGGGCGCGCTGCCCCCGCCGGAATATCTACAGGCGGATGGGAAGTTCCGCGGCAGCCGCGGCAACTACGAATCGGACCTGAGCGAGCGGAAGAAGGCCGCCGACCGCGCCACGAAGGAGGGGCAGGCGACGGGCGGCCAGTTGCCCCTGAACAACACGATCGGCCGCGCCGGGAATTCGACCAACTTCGGTTCCGAAAAGACCATGCCGCCGCCGTCCGCGGCGCGCGGAGCCGTGCCGGCACCGGCGGCTCCGCCGGCCCCCGCGCCCGCCGCCGGGGCCGCGCCGGCGATGAAGGCGGCCGAACGTTCCAGCGGTGGCGGCCGACCCGCCACGAAGGATGCCGCCCCCCAGGCCAAGAAGGCCGATCCCCCAGCGGATACCGCCAACGTCCAGCAGTTGTCCGAAATGGTCGGGCCGATGAAGGCCAGCCTGAAGGCCGCTGCGAACGCCGTCGAGAAGGCGCCGGCCGTGCAGGTCGGTCCGATGCGGCCGCAGTGGATGTTCGCCGAGGACGGCAGCAGCTATCTCCTGCTTGTGCGCTCCGCCCGTCTCGAAACCAAAACCGTCTTCCAGGGCGTCGTCCTCGACTGGACGCGCCTCAAGGACGTTCTGCTCGACGAAATCCGCCCGTCGTTCCCCGATGCCGCTCTCGTTCCGGTGTACGACGGCGAGGAGAACACCGAGCGCCAGATGGCCGCCATCCCGGCACGGCTCGAACCGGGGCCGGTCCCGCCCCCGGAATCGACCGGGTGGTCCCCGCTGCGCCTCGGACTCGCGCTCGGCTGGGGTGCCGCCCTCGTCGCGCTCGCCGGCATCGGGTTCGGCGGCCGGGCGCTCATCGACCTCTCCGAACGCCGCATCCGCTTCGTCTCTGCCGTCACCCACGAACTCCGCACGCCGCTCACCTCCTTGCGGCTCTACCTCGACCTGCTCACCAGCGGCATGATCGAGGACGAGGAGAAGCAGAAGGAATACCTGCGCACGCTCCACGGCGAATCGGACCGCTTGAACCGCCTCATCGAAAACGTGCTCGACTTCGCCCGGCTCGAGAAGCGCACGCTGCCGACGCACGTGGCCGATACGAAGGTGGACGCGCTGCTGGAATCGGCCCGATCCACCTGGGCCGACCGCGTCGCGGCCGACGGCAAGGAACTCGTCGTCATCGGTACCGTGCCGGTCGACCAGACCGTGCGCACGGATGCTCGCATCGTGGGGCAGATCCTCGGCAACCTGATCGACAACGCGAGGAAGTATTCGCCCGGCGCGGCCGACCCGCGCATTTGGGTGTGGGCGAGGCCGGGCGACGGAAAGCGGATCGTCTTCGAAGTCGAGGACCGCGGGCCGGGCGTCCCGCTCGCCGAGCGCGCGACGATCTTCCGCCCGTTCCGCCGTGGCCAGGCCGCCGACACCACCGCCGGGGGCGCCGGCCTCGGCCTCGCGCTCGCCAAGCAGTGGGCCGAAATGCTCGGCGGCAGCCTGTCTTATCGCGTCGCCGACGGCGGCGTCGGCGCCTGCTTCCGCGTCGAACTGCCGGTTTGATCCGAACCCGTCAAATCCCCGACCCGCACCTTCGAATTCCCGTTGCCGTGCGCCGCGTCCCCACAACAATAGCGGCGTCACGTCCTTCCTCGCGGGAGCACCGTCATGGGCCTGCTCGATCGGCTGCGCGGCGAATTCATCGACATCATCGAATGGACCGAACCATCGCAGAACGAGATTCTCGCGTACCGCTTCCCGCGCTACGACAACGAAATCAAGAACGGCGCGAAGCTGATCGTGCGCGAGGGCCAGGTCGCCGCGTTCGTGAAGGAAGGCCAGCTCGCCGACGTGAAGACGCCGGGCATGTACACCCTCGACACGAACAACATGCCGATCCTCTCGAAGATCCTCGGCTGGAAATACGGCTTCGAATCCCCCTTCAAGTGCGAGGTCTATTTCATCTCGACGCGGCAGTGGACCGACCAGAAATGGGGCACGCAGAACCCCATCATGCTGCGCGATCCGGAGTTCGGACCGGTCCGGCTGCGCGCATTCGGCAACTACGCCTTCCGCGTGTCCGACCCCGGCACGTTCCTCAAGGAGTTGGTCTCGACCGATCCGTCGTTCGAGGCGTTCGAGATCACCGCCCAGCTCCGCAATACGATCGTGACGAAGTTCATCGACGCGATGGCGAGCGCGAAAATCCCGATCCTCGACATGGCCGGGAACTACGAGAGCCTCGGCAAGGTGGCGCTGCCGCGGATCGCGCCGGATCTGGCGTCGATGGGTCTGGCTCTGACGCAGTTCAACGTCGAGAACATCTCGCTGCCGCCGGAGGTGGAGCGGGCACTCGACAAGCGCTCCGAGATGGGCGTGCTCGGGAACCTCGACAACTACATGAAGTACCAGACCGCGGAGGCGGTGCGGGATGCGGCGAACAACCCCGGCGGGGGTGGCGCGGCGCTCGGAGCCGGGTTCGGGGCGGGCATGGCGATCGGGAACCAGATGGGCGCGGCCTTCGCGCCGAAGCCGGCCAATCCGAACGAGGTGATCGACTTGCATAACGTCACGCCGCCGGCCGCGGCGCCGCCGCCCCTGCCGGGCGCGAACATCAAATACCACGCGGCGATCGCGGGGCAGTCGGCTGGGCCGTTCGACTGGGCCGGATTGCAGGCGAAGGTCGCGTCCGGCGAGATCACGCGCTCGTCATTGGTTTGGAAGAGCGGCATGGCGAACTGGGTCGCCGCCGAGTCGGTCGCCGAGTTGCAGCCGCTCTTCGCCCACCTGCCGCCGCCGCTGCCGAAGTAGTTTCAAGTTTCAAGTTCCAAGTTTCAAGATGTCTGTCGGTATTCAACTTGGAACTTGGAACTTGGAACTTGGAACTTGAAACTGTTTTCAAGGTCCTGCATGGACGAGCCAATCGAAAAAGAGCCGACCGTCACGCACGCGCCGCCGGCGGGGAGAAAGTTTCCCTGCCCGCAGTGTGGTGCGCGGCTCGACTACAACCCGCGCGTCCGCGGGCTGAACTGCCCCTATTGCGGCCACAAGGAGGAGATCCGCAAGGACACCGCCCCGGCGGTCCTCGAACGCGATTACCTGAAATACCTCGACGATCTGGAGACCAAGGCGAAACCGATTCCGGGCCGCGAATCCCAGACGCGCTGCACCGGTTGCGGGGCGATGGTGCTACTGGAGGAAAAAGTGGCGACGGAGCGATGTCCGTTCTGCGCCACTCACCTCGAGAACAAGCCGGTCGCCGTGGCCGGGATGATCGCGCCCGAGTGCATCCTGCCGTTCAAGGTGGACCTGCGGCACGCGCGCGAGGCCTTCTCGAAGTGGCTGCACTCCCTCTGGTTCGCGCCGTCGCAACTGACCAAAGTCGCCACGCTCGGACAGCTGCAGGGCGTCTACGTGCCGTACTGGACGTACGACACCATGACCTACACCTTCTATTCCGGCGAGCGAGGCGACAACTACACCGACTGGGTCACGCGCACGGTGCGCGACGCGAACGGCAACATGCGCACCGAGACCGTGCCTGTCACGCGCATCGCCTGGTCTCGCGTGTCGGGCGAGATCCAGCACTTCTTCGACGACGTGCTGGTCTGCGGTTCGAAGAGCCTGCCGCAGGGGCTGATCGACGGATTGGAACCGTGGGAGATCGGACGCCTCGACGGCTTCCAGCCCGAATACCTCAGCGGATTCCGCACGGAACGCTATGCCGTCGGCCTCAAGGAAGGCTTCCAGGTCGCCAAGTCGCTCATCGAACCGACCATCGACCGGCTTATCCGCCAGGACATCGGCGGCGACCACCAGCGCGTCCACGACAAGAAGACCAAGCACTCCGCCATTACCTTCAAACACCTGCTCCTGCCCGTCTGGATCGCGGTGTACCGCTATCACGACCGCACGTTCCAGATCCTCGTCAACGGTCGTAGCGGCAAGGTGGTCGGCAAGCGCCCGTGGAGCACGTGGAAGATCGTCCGGCTGGTCCTGTTGATCCTGCTGGCGGTCGGCATCATCGCCCTGATCGCCTCGCGCGTGAAGTAATCGAGTCCGTCGTGCGGGGCGCTCGCGCCGCGATCGCCCCGCGAACCTCGATCGGGAAGCGGATCACTTCTTCGCCATCATCCCCTGCGCCGTCAGCCATTCCACCAATCGGTCCGGCCAGCCGGCGACGCTCGCGTCGGGGGCGATGCGCCACTTGCCGGTGGCGGCGTCCTTCCAACCCGTGCCGAGGCCGAGGCCATGCACGCCCTTCGCGTACATGTGCAGCTCGCACGATACCTTCGCCTTCTTGCACGCGAGGTAGAAGCGGATCGCGTTCTCCGGCACGACGGCCGTGTCTTCGCTCGTGTGGAAGATGAACGTCGGCGGCGTCTTGGCCGTCACCTGCTTGTCGTTCGAATAATACTCCAGCAACTTCTCGTCGGGTTTGTCGCCGAGCAGGTTCTTCATCGAACCGCCGTGGGTCACGCCCTTCTCGCTGGAGATGACGGGGTAGGACAGGATCAGGAAGTCCGGGCGGCAGCCGACCTTGTCGATGGCGTCGCCCTCGGCCTTGCCGTCGTCGAAGTGGGTGCCGGCGGTGCTGGCGAGGTGGCCGCCGGCGGAGAAGCCCCAGATGCCGATGCGCTTCGGGTCCAGGTTCCAATCCTTCGCCTTCGCGCGCACCGTGCGGATGGCGCGCTGGGCGTCTTCCATCGGCGCGGGGTGCAGCGGCCCCTTGCGCTCGCCGCTGGCGATGCGATAGTGCAGGACGAACGCGGCGATGCCATGCTTGTTGAGGAAGACCGCCGCGTCCCGACCTTCGTGCTCGTCGGCGAGGAAGCCGTAGCCGCCGCCGGGGCAGATCACGCACGCGGCTCCGTTCGCCTTGTCGGCGGGAGCCAGATAGACGGTGATCGTCGGTTTGTCGAACTTCGATTCGCCGACTGCGTGCGGCGCCTTGCCGGGCCAGAGCGGCAGCAGATCGACATCGCAGGGCTGGGCAAGTACCAGGGCCGTCAGTAAGAGCGGGGTCATGCGAAGACTCCGAAGGGAAAGGATGCGAATGGTATATCAGTGAAGGCGCCCGTGGATGTAGACATCCGAACGCACGGTTCGAATATCGGGTTCGACGAGTTTGAGCGCATCGGCCATCCGCTCGAAGCCGATACCGCCGACCGGACCGGGGCCGGTACCGCCGACGATCGTCGGGGCGATGAACGCGTGGACTTCGTCGGCGAGTTTCGCGTCGAGGAACGAACCGAGGAGTTGCGAGCCGCCTTCGACGAGCACATTCGTAATCCGCCGTCGGCCCAGTTCGAGAAGCAGGTCGTCGATCGCATCGCCGACGATCACCTCCGCGCCGGACGTCTTCCAACTCTCCAGTCGCGATGCGCCGGCGTTCGAAGTGAAGACCATCACCGGGCCTTCGGCGATCGTTTCCCGAAGCCGACCCGACGCCGGCAAGTCGCCCGATCGCGTGACGACGATGCGCGTGGGCGTGCGCGGCCCGGGCGGTCGCGCCGTGAGCAACGGATCGTCGGCCCGCAACGTGCCGGCACCGACGACGATCGCATCCATCCGGCCGCGCAGTTCGTGGACGATCGCCCGCGATTCCTCGCCGCTGATCCACTTCGAATCGCCGGATCGCGTCGCGATCTTGCCGTCGAGCGTCATCGCCCACTTCAGATGCACCCACGGCCGGCCCGTCGACAGAAGTTTCAAGTACGGTACATTGAGCCGCTTCGCCTCGGTTTCGAGCAAGCCGACTTCGACCTGAAGCCCGGCGGCTCGAAGGATCGCCAGCCCGCCGCCGGCGACCTTGGGGAACGGATCCGCCATCGCGGCGACGACGCGCCGCACGCCGGACCGCAGCACCGCATCGGTGCACGGCGGCGTCTTGCCGTGGTGGCAGCACGGCTCGAGCGTGACGAACAGCGTGCCGCCCCGAGCACGCTCCCCGGCCATTGCGAAGGCGTTCACCTCCGCGTGCGCCGCGCCGAAGCGCTCGTGCCATCCCTCGCCGACGACCTCGCCGTTCGCGTCCAAAACCACGGCGCCGACCATCGGGTTCGGTTCCACGAACCCCATTCCGCGCTCCGCCAGCGCAAGCGCCCGCCGCATTTCGCGTTCGTCGTCCGTCATGGGAGAAATCCCGGATGTCGCGCGAACCTTCGCACGGTTCCCGCGTCCCTTCAACGTACACGACGCGAACCCCGGAACCACGAATTACCATGAACGCCCGCGCCGCCAGCCTCGAACGGATGAACCGCCCGGCCAAGAGCCTGCGCGGTCTCGGCGATCCTCCGTAATCCTCCGCACGATCCGCAAACGCATCGTCGGCCGGGGGAACGTGAGGATCCCCCGGCCGATTCTCGTTTGAAAGCGGAATGCGGAATGCGGATTTCAAGACATGAGGCTTAGGTGTTAGTGGCAGCACTTCCGGCTCTTAACCGGAGTGTGAGGGTTCGAGCCCCTCAGGCCTCACTGAACCAATGCGGAGTGCGGAGTGCGGAGTGAAACCAAAGACAAGAAATGACTTTCTGTTTTTTACTCCGCACTCCGCACTCGCCACTCCGCATTGGAACGCGTCTGTGACGTAGTTGGGAACGTACCGGCTCGCCATGTCGGAATCGCGGGTTCAAACCCCGCCAGACGCTCTTGGAAGAAGCGCGGAATGCGGAGTGCGGAATGCGGAGTGAAAACCAAAGACAGGGTCCTTCTTCATGTCTTTGATTCCGCATTCCGCATTCCGAATTCCGCACTGGAATGGCCCTTGCGGAGAAGCCTGGAGTTCTCGCCACCCTGTCACGGTGGAGATCGCGGGTTCGAATCCCGCCAGGGGCGCCTCAGTGGAATGCGGATTTCGGATTTCGGAATGCGGAATGAAAACCAAAGACACGGATCGACGTTCTGTCTTTACATTCCGCATTTCGAATTCCGCATTCCGAATTGGAAAGGCCCGTTCGTCTATCGGCGAGGACGCCTGGTTCTCAACCAGAAAAGAGGGGTTCGATTCCCCTACGGGTCAATGAAGAAACTCGGAATGCGGAATACGGAATGCGGAATGGAAATCAAAGACCTGGCTTTCATTCCGCATTCCGAAATCCGCATTCCGAATTCAACACATGGTGACGTGGCCCAACTGGAAGCAGGCACCGGTCTCAGAAGCCGGAAGGTGTGGGTTCGAATCCCACCGTCACTACTCCTTGCAGACGGGCCGGCGCCCGGTCGGGTCTCATAAGCCCGATGGCTGGGTTCGACTCCCAGGTCTGCAACTTTCGACTCGGTGCGCGAACCGGAATAGCGGTCAGGTCGAGAGCCTGATGTGTGTGGGTTCGACTCCCACCCGAGTCATTGAGGAAATGCGGAACGGGGAATTCGGAATGCGGAATGGAAGACCTGTGAACAATCGGGTTGGTCGTTCAACGGGAGGACGCCTGCCTTGCAAGCAGGAGATTCGGGTTCGACTCCCGGCCGATCCATTCGAGGCTTTCATTCCGCATTTCGAATTCCGCATTCCGAACTGGAAGGGAGCCGGATAACGGTTCGCCGGAACGCACTGCTAACGCGTGCCGCCTACGGGCGTTGAGGGTTCAATTCCCTCCCCTTCCGCTCATGCCCTGGTGTTGAAACGGAGATCATGCCGCGCTTCGAACGCGGCGTTCCGGGTTCGAATCCTGGCCGGGGCACTCGGCGAGTGCGGAGTGCGGAGTGCGGAGTGAAAACCCGAATCGCGTTTTCATTTCGAATTCCGCATTCCGCATTCCGCATTCCGTGCTGGTCAGCGTCGGATCAGTTTCCACGTCAGCACGATCGACAGTAGCAATCCCAGGGCGTCGGCCGCGAAGACGCCGAGCGGGATCGGCACCTTGCCATCCCGGCCGAGGTTCGACCCGGCGAGCAGGATCGGATAATAGACGGCCATCGCGGGCAGGAAGCAGACGACGAAGGTGCTTAGGTAATCGGCGCGGTTGGCGCGGATGCCGACGGGGCAGCCGACGACGGCGAAGACGAGGCATCCGATGGCGAGCGCGGGCCGCATGTAGTATTCGTTCTCGAGGTTGCGCATCAGCCGCCGCTGTTCCTGGGTGTGGAACTGGAGACTGCGGACGTGCGCCTGGAGTCTCACGCGGGCTTCGGCGTCGACGCGGGGCAGCATCTCTTCGAACTTGGCGATATCGCCGTTGAGCTGCGCGATGATTTCGTGGAACTCCTGGATCCGCCCCGGCAGATCGCTCCAGACCACGTTGGCGGGGCGGTTGCGCATTTCCTTGGGCGAGAACATGTCGGGCAGCGGCACGCCAATGGGGCGATTGGTGTCGGCGGAGAACTGGGTGCTGCCGTCGCCACCGACCCAGCGGTCGGGTTCGATGAAGAGCATGGGTTGGACGCCGGGCTGGTCGGCATCGGGCAACACGACGCGGAGGCGAGCCTCGCGGGCGCGGACGACGAAGTCGTATTCGCCCGTGGGCGTTTCGCGTCCGTTGGCGTCGACCTTCATTTGCTTGCGTTTCAGAACGACGTCGATGAGCCGCCGACCAATGACGTCCTTGACGTGGATGACGTACGGGAAGTTGCCGGCCTTGAAGGTGCGGTCGCGCTTCAGGAGGTTGTACAGCAGTTCCTCGGGGTCCTTGAGAATCATCCGCTGCAGCGCGGATTGCGAGCGCGGGATGACGGAATGCGCGAGGGCGAACGTGGCGGCCATGCTCAGGACGCCCAGCAGAATGGCGGGGCGCAGCACCGTATGCAGGTTCACGCCCGCGGCCTTCATGGCCACGGCCTCGTTGTCATGCGCGACCCGACCGTACACCACGCACGAGGCGAACAGCGTCGTCGCCGGGATCGTGTACGGCAGCGTGTATGGGATCAGCAGCGGGATGGCTTCCAAAGTCTGGAGCATCGACAGACCCAGATTGTTCGCCTGCTGCACCACGAGGCCGATCAGGAACAAGCCCGTCAACCCGGTGAGCGCGAGCGCGAACACCCGCACCAGCTCCCAGAAAATGACCCGGTTCAACAGGCCGCCAGTCAGGAACACATCGACCTCCTAGGGTCCGGCACTGGCCCGCAGCGCGGGCGCCTTCGCGGCCCGCGCGCGGATGCGCTCGGCCACCGCCTTGAAGGGATCGGTCACCAGCGGCACCGGCCGCGGTTCGTACTTCATCTCCCCATCCGGCTTGCGCGTCACTTCGATCTTGAACAGTTTCTCGCTGACCATCGCGGTCAGATCGCCGAACGGCGTCGTCAGCCAGCGCTGCAGCGTCTGCGACCAGATCGTGTAGAAATCGAACTTCACGTACCGGCCGGTCATGTCGAGTTCCCCGGATCCGCCGAGGCTGATCGCGGAACCCAACAGGTCGACATGATCGACGCGGATGCGGTCGCCGCGCACCGTGAAGACCGCGTGGGCCTCCTCGAAGGCGGTCTTGTCGGGGGCCTGGAGTTTCAGGGCTTTCAGGAGCGGGACGAGCGGCGGGAGGTTGTAGATCTGGCCGCGGTCGACGTCGGCCTTGCCGTAGCCGGTGAGCAGCGGCCGCCCCGTGGCGGGATCGGAGGCCGTTTCGAGCAACAGGCTGGCCTGGGCGGCGCCTTCGAGCTTGGCGCTTTGGCCGAGGTTATGGTGCCGGGCGATGTCCTCGAGCCGGATGTCCGTCGCCGTCAGCGCGAGGCGGTACCGGACCGGGTCGGCGAGCACGACGCGCCCGCTGCCGCCGACGGTGCCGCCGAAGAGCTGGCCCTGGATATCGGTGAAGCGGAAGGCGGGCGGGAGCCGCGAGCCGGGGCGGACCGGATCGGGTTCTTGGGGATCGGCGGCGAAGGAGGCCTTGACGGACGCGGCGGGATGCGAGGCGATGCTGGCGGTGTCGAGCCAGAGGTTGCCGGTGACGGTGCCGAGGTGGGTGGGCAGGTAACTGCCGGTGCACGCGAGTTTGCCGTAAGCGGATTCGCAGGCGACGCCGGCGTCGAACGAGGCCCCCGCAAGCCGCAGTTCCCCCTTCCAGAAGACCTCCGGATCGAGCGCGGCATCGGCGGCGGGCGGCGTGAGCACGACCATGTGCTGGACGCGGAGTTCGGCCGGGCCGCGCAGGTTCAACTCGCGGACACCGTCGCGGAGCCCGCGCGGCAGGGCCGCCAGCAGGTCGGCGTCCATCACCAGCGGTGCGAGGTTCATCTGGCCGAGGTTGGCCCAGACGCGCCCGTCGTCGCAGAAGCGGACTTCGGCGGCGGTCAGGTCGAGCTTGGTCCCCCCGTGGCGCGCCGACATCTTCTCGAGCTTCACCCGGTCGCCTTCGTACTTCAGCCGTCCCGCCAGTTCGTCCATGCGGTACGGGAAGAACTCCGGCGTGACGGTCGGCCCTTCGAAATTGAACGCGAGGGTCAGGTCGGTGGACGGATCGAACTCGATCGCGGCCGGCGCCTTCGCAAGCGCGACCAGTTGCCCGTACGCACCGGCCCCGTTGGCGACGGCCCGCGGCCCCGTCGTCCGCGCCGGCTTCGATCGGTCGAACCGGTCGATCGCCTGGACGTCCACCGCGAACGTCAGCGCGCCTTCGGGTTTGAGGACCTCGTTGACCAGTTCGAGCTTCAGCGCCGCGAGGGCTTCGCGAAAGCGATCGTCGATCGGGCAGTCCTTCCCCCAGATGCTCAGGGACAGGCGCCGGTCGCGGGTGTTCGGGATCGGCAGGTTGTCGCCCTTCATCCAGACCGTGCCGGTCCCGTGCCGGGCCGTCACGTCGCGCAGTTCGATGCGATCGGTTTCGGGCAGCGGCGCGATCGGTTCCCCGGGCTTGATCGGCCGGTCCGAATCGTTGAGCGTGACGAAGAGATTGATCTTTCCCCGAAGCCGGTCCAGCGGATAGGGGAACGCCTTGAAGTTGATCGAGACATCGTGGACGTCGAGGCGGATGATCGTTTCGATCAGGTTGCGTCCGGCTTCCTGCTTGGCCTCGACGACGAAATCGGCACGGCCGCTGGCGCGCAGGCCGCGGAGCAGTTCGGCGTGCTTGCGGTGCGGCAGGGCCTCGGCGAGCGCGTCGTCGATCGGCAGGCCGGTGCCGCTGATCTTGAGGGCGATGGCGGGATCGGGTCCGGCGCCGCGCACCGTGCCGGCGAGATCGACGCGCTGTCCGCCCGCCAGGCCGGTCAAATCGAGTTTCGCTTCCTCGCCGTCCGGCGTGGCGGTCTGACGGATGGTGCCGGTCACGTCTTGGAGCGGATAGCGGAACTTGTCGTGTCGCAGGGCGAGCCGGGCGGGTTTGAGTTCGATCTCCCGTTTCCAGGAATCGGGCGGCTGGCGGGAAAAGCGATAGCCGAGGGCCACGACGCCGCGCGGTGAGAAGCGGTCGCGGATCGCGTGGAGTTCGGCCGGCAGCCGGTCGAAGAGGGACGCGTCGACGGTGAGGTTGCCGATCGCGAGGTCGATCCGTTCGAGCCGCTGTTCCAGTTCGGCGAAGGGGGAGCGGTCGGGTTCGCGCGTCGGCGACCGGGAAACGAGCGTGATGGGCGCGGTGGGACCGGTCTCCGGCGCGGGTTTCCCGATCGGGGCGCGGGTTTCGAGCGAGACGGTGGCCGTGGCGCCGCCGACCTTCGCGGCGAGTTGGTCGACGATGACAGTGCCGTTGCGGATGCGGACGGTGCCGCGCGTGATGTCGACCGGTTCGGGCAGCAGTTCGTGCGCGGCGTGGAGGGATTTGACCGTGACCGCGAGATCGTAGAGGAGCGGTTGATTGGGTTCGTACGTGAGTTCGGCGCGCACGCCGGCGGAACCGGAGAACGACTTCGCCAGTTCGGCGAGGTCGGGATCGATCCGTGCGACGAGGGCTTCGAGTGGTGGACCGATCGCCACGTCGGGGAGTTCGGTCCGCAGCGCGAGCTGGGAATGCGCGAGGTGCAGGCGGGCCGTCGCGCCGATGCGCGTCGTGAAGCCGTTCGCCAGCGCCATCGTGGCGGAGCCTTTCACGACGAGATAGGTCGGCGCGGGGTCGTTCACGAGGGTGAAGCTGGTATCGTCGAAGACGATGGCGGGCCAGGCGTCGGCCCCGCGATCGACGAAGTTCAATCGGGCTTTCTGCACGACGATGGTGGGCAGGATGGTGCCCGGCTCGGAGGACACGCCGATGCCGTCGAGGCTCCAGGTGCCATCGGCGCGGCGTTCGACGGTGAGCGTGGGCGATTCCAGCTCGACCTTGCGGATGGTGAGCCGGCCCCGGCTGATCTGTTCCTTGTCGTGGTAGATGGTGCCGGACGGGGCGCGGAAGAACGGCGTGTCCTCGCCGCGGCGCGTGAGCGTAAGGTCGCGGATCGAGATGCCGCCGAAGACGCGAATGTGGGCCGAGCCGACGACGATGTCGGTATCGGGGAACTGCTCCTGGAGCGTTTCGAGCAGGGCCGCCCGGACGGCGTCGGGGCTGACGTACGACTGTGCCCACCAAAGGCCGTAGCCCACGCCGGACAGCGCGGCGAGGACGATACCGCGAATGATCCAGGTGCGGAGGGCCATCCGTTGCCATCCGGTGCGCGGAAACCCTTCGGGAACGGTTCCCGGAGGACCGGGATAATAGGCAGGCCGCGGAAATCCGTCAACCGGGAACGACGATGATCTTCCCGGCGAGGGTTCCGGCCTTTTGCAAGGTGTTTTCCTCCTGCAACCGGTGCGCGGCGGCGGCCTCCGCGAGCGGAAATGTCCGGCCGATGGTCGCGCGGAGCTTCCCGGCCGCCATCCAGCCGTTCATCTGCTCGGCACAGGCGCGTTGCTGGTCCGGCGAGGCATTGAACATGGCGAAGCCGAAGAGCGCCAGCCCCTTCACGTAGAATGGGCCGTTCGGGAAAACCGGTCGCGCTCCGCGGCCCGCCATCGCCACGATCCGCCCGCGCGGCGCCATCAGCTCCACCGTGCGGTCCAGGTCGGTCGGCGGCAGCGTCTCGAACCAGACATCCACCCCTTTCCCTTCCGTCGCCGTCTTCACCGCGACCGTCACGTCGTCGGTGCGGTAATTCACCACGACGTCCGCTCCCAGTGCCCGTGCCGTTTCGGCTTTCTCCTCCGAGCCGACGGTCGCGATCACCCGCGCGCCCACCGCCTTCGCCATCTGGACGACGGCCGCGCCCACACCGCCGGTGCCGCCGTTCACGAACACCGTCTCGCCGGCGGCGAGGTTGGTGCGGTCGAACAGCCCGAGATGCGCCGTGATGCCGACGAGCGCGAGCGCTGCCGCGTCCGCGTCCGCCACGTTCGCCGGAGTCGGATACAGCCAGTGTTCGTCCACCACGGCGAATTCCGCCAGCGTGCCCTGCCGCCCCGCGAGACCCTGGTTGGACCCCCAGACCCGATCGCCGACTCGGAACCGGGTCGCGTCCGGCCCCACGCCGGCCACCGTACCCGCGAGATCGCAGCCGGGGATGAACGGTGTCGGCAGCTTCGCCGCCACCATGCCGCCGCGGATGTAGGTGTCGATCGGATTCACTGCCGACGCCGCGATACGCACGAGGACCTGCCCCGGTCCCGGCGTCGGCGCGGGGAGATCGCCGTACTGGAGGGTATCGGGCGGACCGGGCTGTTCGATGAAGGCGGCTTTCATGGCGGGAACTCCTCGGAATCGTGTTGGTGTACGCCTCGTGCTCGCGGGGTCGATGCCGGCGTTTTCAATTCATCGCCGCGAAGCGGTTGCGGCCGACGTGCGGTTCCGGGTATCATCGCATCACCCGCCGCGAAGCCGATCCCTCGCCGGTAACTCTCCATGCGTTGGTTCACGATCGTCCTGTTCGCGTTCGCCACGCTTCCGCTCGCCGCGGCTCCGCCGGACTTCGACCGACAAGTCGCGCCGCTGCTTGCGCGGCGCTGCCTCGATTGCCACTCCGGCGCGGAGCCAAAGGGAAAGCTCGATCTGAGCCGCAAGGCTACGGCGCTGGACCAGGTCGTCGCCGGCAAATCGGCCGAGAGCGAACTCTGGACGCGCGTGGCGGCCGACGAGATGCCTCCGAAGAAGCCGCTAACGGCCGACGAGAAGGCGATCCTGAAGAACTGGATCGACGGCGGCGCGGCCTGGGGCGCCGACCCGATCGACCCCTTCGCCGCGACGACGGAACACCGCGCCGGCCGCGACTGGTGGGCCTTGAAGGAAATTCGGAATGCGGAATCCGGAATGCGGAATGTTGGCATCGACTCGTTCGTGCGAGCCAAGTTGGATGCGAAGGGGTTGAAGCCCTCGCCGCAGGCCGATCCGCGCACGCTCGTCCGTCGACTATCCTTCGACCTGCTCGGCCTTCCGCCGACGGCGGAGGAGATCGACGCCTTCGCGAAGGATCCCTCCGACGCCGCATACGCCAAACTCGTCGAGAAATACCTCGCCTCGCCCCACTTCGGCGAGCGCTGGGCGCGCCACTGGCTCGACCTCGTCCGCTACGGCGAGAGCGACAGCTTCGAACGCAACGAACCCCGACCGAACGCCTGGCACTATCGCGACTGGGTGATCCGCGCCCTTAACGCCGACATGCCCTACGACCGCTTCGCGAAGCTCCAACTCGCCGGCGACGTGCTCGAACCCGACAACCCCGACGCCGTGAAGGCCACCGGATTCCTCGTCGCCGGCATCCACAACACCGTCCTCGGCTCGAACAAGATCGCCAACGCCGCCGCCCGGCAGGACGAACTCGAAGACATCCTCGCCGCCGTCGGGCAGACGTTCCTCGGCCTCACGGTGCAGTGCGCCCGCTGCCACGACCACAAGTTCGACCCCGTTTCGCAAACGGACTACTATCGTCTCGCGGCGGCGCTCGGCGGCGTCCACTTCGGCGAGCGCACCGTCGATGCGCCCGAGAACGCGAAGCGACGGAAGGAACTGAATGCCCGGCTCGAAGCGATCGGAACGCGCCTGACGGCGCTCGACGCCGCCGGCCGGGACCGCGCGATCGCGAAACGCGGGCCGAACGCGGCCGCGACCCTCGCACCCGCCCACCGATGGAGCTTCGACGCCGACGCCCGCGATTCGATCGGCGAACTTCACGGCGACCTGAAATTCGGGGCGAAGATCGCCCGCGGCCGGCTCGTGCTGGACGGCAAGCAGGCGAACGTGGTCACCGGGATTCTCAAGAAGGAAATCCGCGAGAAGACCCTCGAAGCTTGGGTGGCGCTGCCGACGTTCGACCAGGGGGGCGGCGGCGTCATCACGATCGAAACGCTCAACGGAGGCGTGTTCGACTCCATCGTCTTCGCCGAACGCCAGCCGAAGAAGTGGGTGCCCGGCAGCAACGGTTTCACGCGCACGCGGGACCTGAAAGCCGACCCCGAAACCCGGCTGAACGAACCGATCCATGTCGCCATCAGCTACGCCGCCGACGGCCGGATCGCCATGTACCGCGACGGCAAGCCCTATGGCGACGCGTACACGATCGCGCCGCCGCCGATCTACAAACCCGACCAGTGGCACATGATCTTCGGCATCCGCCACACCGGCGGCGGCCGTGCGTTCCTGACCGGCGAGATCGACGAAGCCCGCCTCTACGAGCGTGCCCTCACGGCCGAAGAGGTCGCGGCGTCGTTCAAGGCAGGCCCTAACGCCGTCGGCGTGTCGCTCGACGAACTCCTGGCGCACTTGTCACCGGCCGAGAAGACGGAACGCGGCAGCATCCTCGACGAGCAGAAGCAGATTCGTGCCGAACTGGCGAGCGTGGCGGCGCCGACTCCAGTCTACGCCGTGAACGGCAAGCCCGCACCGCCGACGCACGTGCTGGCGCGCGGCTCGGTCGAGACGCCGAAGGCGGAGGTCTCCGCCGGCGGTGTCGCGTGCCTGCCCCATGCCGACTTCGGCGTTCCGAAGGACGCCCCGGAAGGCCTCCGCCGCGCGAAACTCGCCGTATGGATCGCTCGCAAGGAGAACCCGCTCTTCGCCCGCGTCATCGTCAATCGCCTCTGGTACCACCACTTCGGCGTCGGCCTCGTCGACACTCCGAGCGACTTCGGCTTCAACGGCGGCCGACCGTCGCACCCCGAAATCCTCGATTGGCTCGCAAACGAGTTGATCCGATCGAACTGGTCCCTCAAGCACGTGCATCGGTTGATCCTGACGAGCGCCGCGTATCGGCAATCGTCCGCGGCGAACCCCCAGGCGCTCGCCATCGACGCGGACAATCGCCTGCTGTGGCGCAAAACTCCGCAACGCCTCGAAGCCGAGGCGATCCGCGATTCGATCCTCACTGTGAGCGGGCAACTCAACCCCGCGATGGGCGGCCCGCCGTTTCACGACGTGCGCATCTACGGGGACAAGGGCACAAAGTTCTACGAACCAATCGACCCGATCGGGAAGGAATTCAATCGCCGTACCATCTACCGCTTCTCCCCGCGCGGCGAGCGATCCGCCATTCTCGAAACCTTCGACTGCCCCGAACCGTCCGCCCTCACGCCGCGCCGGCAGGTGACGACGACGCCCCTGCAGGCGCTCGCGCTCTGGAACAACTCGTTCGTGCTGCGGATGGGCCGCCATTTCGCGGAGCGCGTCGAAGCCGAAGCGAAAACGCCGCAGGAGACAATCCAACGTGCCTATCGGCGGGCGTACGGCCGCGACCCCTCGAAGGACGAAGCCGATCTCGCGGCGGCGTTCGTCGGGAAGCACGGCCTCGCCGCGTTCGCCCGCGTCCTCTTCAACAGCAACGAATTCGTGGTGATCGAATGACGCTCTCCCGTCGCGAGTTCAACAACTTTGCCGTCACGGGTCTCGGCACGGCGGCGCTTCTGCACCTGCTCGGCCGCGACGCGACCGGCGCGCCGAAGCCGCACTTCGCCCCGAAGGCGAAGCGAGTCGTCCACATCACTCTCATCGGCGGCCTCAGCCACCTCGATTCGTTCGACTACAAACCGAAACTCACGAAGCTCCACGGCAAGAAGCTCGACACGACGGAAACGCCCGACACCTTTTTCGGCCAGTTCGGTCTGCTGCGGCAACCCGACTGGAAATTCAAACCGCGCGGGAAGTCCGGACTGATGGTCTCGGACCTCTTCCCGCACATCGCCGAACACGCCGACGACCTCACCGTCATCCGCTCCATGACGGCCGACTCCGCAAACCACACCCCCGCGCTCTACCTCGGCAATAGCGGCTTCCAGTTCAGCGGCTTCCCCTCCGTCGGCAGTTGGGCCAGCTACGGCCTCGGCTGCGAAACCGACGAACTCCCGGCCTATGTCGTTCTGCCCGACCCGCGCGGCCAACCCAACGGCGGCGCCTCCATCTGGTCCAGCGGCTTTCTCCCGGCCGAGCATCAGGGGGTGCTCTTCCAACCCGGGCCGTCGCCGGTGCGCGAACTCTTTCCGAAGGAACCCCAGCCCGGCGAAGCCGACGGCCGGGAACTCTTGAAGAAGATGAACGAAGTTCATGCGAAGGGTTCCGGCGCCGGCGACCTGCTGTCGGCGCGGATGCGCAGCTACGAACTGGCCGCACGGATGCAGCTCGCCGTGCCCGCCATCGCGGACATTTCCAAGGAAACGAAGGAATCGCGCGAGCTCTACGGCCTCGACGCCGCGGCGACCCGCGAATTCGGCCGCAACTGCCTGCTCGCACGCCGGCTCCTGGAGAAGGGCGTGCGCTTCGTGCAACTCTTCTCCGGCGGGCCGATCGCCGGCAGCCCCCGCGCCAGCTGGGACGCCCACGAAAGCGTGAAGGAGAACCACACGCTGGAAGCGGGGATGATCGACCAGCCCGTCGCCGCGTTGCTCGCGGACCTGAAGCGGACGGGATTGTTGAAGGATACGCTCGTGCTCTTCACCACCGAGTTCGGCCGCACGCCCTTCGCGCAGTCCGGTCCGGACATCGTCGGCCCCGGCCGCGACCACAACAAATACGGCTTCAGCGTCTGGATGGCCGGCGCGGGCCTCAAGCCAGGTACCGTCTTCGGCGCAACGGATGAAGTGGGTTGGAAGGCCGTCGAGCACCCGCTCACCTGGCACGACTTCCACGCCACCGTCCTGCACCTGCTCGGCCTGAACCACGAAAAGCTGACCTTCTACCACAACGGCATCCACCGCCGACTCACGAACGTGCACGGCGAAGTGGTGAAGGGCCTGCTGGCATGAAACGATGTCATCGAGGCGATTCGCGCTATTTGGGCGCCGCGCCTTTCCATCCCGCCTTCATCTGGGTTTCCAGATTTTGCAGCAGCACACCGCCCCCCGGCGACCCGGCAATGTTCACGTCCTCGTTCGGGTCGACGTCGTGGTCGTATAGTTCCTTCGCCTTCACCGCGCCGGTCTTGCGGTCGCGCCACTCCACGTAGCGATAGCGGTCGGTCTTCATCGCGTAGCCCATCAAGGGGCCGGTCTCCTTGCTGCCGCGCGGGTACTGGCTGAATGCGGCGGCCTTTCCCTTCGCGTTCGGATCGTCGAGCAGTTTCGCGAAGCTATGGCCTTCGAGGTGCGCCGGTTTCGGCAGCCCGCAGAGTTCCGCGAGCGTCGGGTAGATGTCCACGAACTCGACGAGCGACCGGTTGCGCCGATCCTTCGCCTTCTGCTTCGGCGCACGGACGACGAGCGCGGCCCGGGTCGCCTTCTCATAGTTCGTGTGCTTGCACCACATGCCGTGGTCGCCGAGGTGCCAGCCGTGATCGCCCCAGAGGACGACGACGGTGTTGCCGTCGAGGCCGAGCGCCTTCAGTTCGTCGAGGACCTTGCCGACCTGCGCGTCCATGTAGCTGACGGCGGCGTAGTAGCCGTGGACGAGTTTCTTGGCGTCGGCGTCCGGGATCGGGCCGGACTTCGGCATATCGATATAGGCACGGAGTTCTCCGCCGTTCTGCGGCGCGAACGCCGGCGCATCCTTGGGTCGTTCCGCCGGGCCGGGCTTCGGCAGCTTCGAGACGTCTTGCATGTCCCAATACTTCTTCGGCGCGACGAACGGCAGGTGCGGCTTCAGGAACCCGACCGCGAGGAAGAACGGTTGTCCCTTCTCCTTGTTCGCCCGCAGCAGTTCGATCGCCCGTTTGGCCACGGCACCGTCGTTGAGGTATTCGTCGTCGACTTCCGGTGCTTCGGTCGGCAGGCCGCGCACTCTCGTCACGTCCTCGTTCTTCGTCTTCGCCTCCTCCTTCGCCTTCGCAAGTTCCTTCTGCCCCGCCGGGCCGAAGCCGAACCCCTTCGGCCGCTCCCACGGCTCGGACCACGACGGCGGATCGTCGTAACCGCCGTGATAGATCTTGCCGACGCCGCGGACGTGGTAGCCGTTCTGCTTGAAGTGCTGCGGCAGCGTGACGACGCTCGGGATGTGGGTGCGGAAGTGCGTGACGAGGTCGTACACCTTGGTGGTGTCCGGCCGGCAGCCGGTCAGCAGCGACGACCGCGACGGGCTGCAGACCGCCTGCTGGCAGTAGGCTCGCAGGAAGGCGGTGCCGCCGGCAGCGAGCTTATCGATGTTCGGCGTCTTCGCGGCCGGATCGCCGAGGCAGCCGAGCGCCGGCCGCAGGTCGTCCACGGCGATGAAGAGAACATTGGTCTTCTCGGCGGCCGAAAGCGGGAGCGCGAGAAGAGCGAGTGCAAGCAGCGACCGGATCATGGGAGAGGCTCCGGGAGGATGAAGGTGATGGTATGGAGCGAGCGACTACCAAAGGCGATTCACGCCGTACGGATCAAGGTCGGCATCTGCGCTGACGATGGGGATTGCTTCGACGAGAGCCTGTGCGACAAGAAGCCGGTCGAACGGGTCCCTGTGATGGAAGGGAAGTGAAGTCAGGAGGCTGGTGTGCCGAACTTCCACGGGCAGGATGTCGAAGTAGTTGGCCCGAATTTGACCCGCGATGAATGATTCGTAGGGTCCGGGCAGGGAATATTTGCCGGTTCGAATTTTGATGGCGATTTCCCAATACGTTGCAGGGCTGATTTCGACATCGTTTGTGGGATCGATGATCGCGGTGCGGGCCGCTGGACTGAGCTGCGGTTCGTTGAGTATGAACCAGAGAAACGCGTGGGTATCCAGCAGCATCCTCATTCCATGTACTCCGCGAAATCCTTCAGATGCTCGTCGTCATCGGAAACGATCTCGAGCATTCCTTTCGCAAGCCCCGGTGATCGCGGCGGTCGCTTGGTCGGGGCCTCGGCCTTCTTCACATGCGCCACCGGCGTGCCGCTTTCCGTGACGACAACCTCTTCGCCCGGACGCAACCCGCGAATGATTTCGAGCAATTGTCCTCGAGCTTCGACGCTGGGTGCGGTCATGTCCGATTCCCTCCCACTGCGATTCTCCGATATTGTATCTCATCGAGTCGGTCACAGGGCGGGTGCCAATGCGGCAGATTTCGCATCGTCCTCTTTGGATCGGCCACGTCGGCGACCTTTGCGACGCCCGCGCCATTATGGATGCCGGCATCGAGGCGATCATCGAACTGGCCGATAACGAGCCCTTCGCCGGACTGCCGCGCGAGTTGGTTCGCTTTCGGTTTCCGCTCTCCGACGGTGGCGACAATCCGGCTTGGCTACTTCGATTGGCGGTCGAGTCGGTTGCCACGCTGTTGCGGGTTGGCATTCCTACGCTCGTCTGCTGCTCGGCGGGAATGAGTCGGTCGGTTTGCATCTCGGCCGGCGGAATTGCGAATCACGAGAAACGACCGTTCCGCGATGTCTTGATCGAAGTCACGGACTCCGGGCCTGCAGACGTCTCGCCACGATTATTCGGGCAAATTCAACAGGTAATGTCAGGTTCGCAGATCGAGCCTCATGCCCCGGATCGCATTCCCAGCACCCACTCCAGCAGCCAGCCCAACAACTGAAGGCTCGCGTCCCGCACATCGCGGCCGGGGGCGAACTCGCTGACCGACAGCCCCGCCAGCTTCTCGAAGCCGATCGCCTGCACGAGCGCCAGCACCTGCGGTGGCGACAGGCCGAACGGCATCGGCTCGCACACGCCCGGCAGGAACGCCGGATCGAACGCGTCCGCATCCAGGTCGATCCAGACCCGCGGCGCGCCGGCCGCGAGTTCCTTCAGTTCCCTCGCCACGCCGTCGAGGTCCGCCGCGATCCGGTCCGTGGCGTAAACCGCTTCGAACGTCTTCCCGACGTGCTTCGCCGTCAGGAACAGGTCCCGGCTGCCGACGTTCACAATCCGCGGCAACCGCTCTGCGTGCAGCAGGAAGTTCCCGTGGCACTGTTCCGGCGTGCAGTCGTGTAGGTTGTAGATGTCCAGGTGAGCATCGAACTGGACGACGAGCGTGTCGGGGGCAAGTTCCTCCAGCAGCGGCAGGGCGCTCAGGTGGTTGCCGCCGAGCCAGAGCAGGAAATCGCCGGCCGCGAGGGCCTTCTTCGCCGCCTGTCGGCCGGTCGCCTTCCAGTCGGCAAGCGACTCCATCGTATCGAAGCGGTGTTCCTTGATCTTCAGTTTGCCGGCGTAGGCGTGCGCCCGCACGGGTCTCGTCTCCTCGGCCGTGTCGTCGACGACTTCCCGGAGCGCGTCCGCGAGCAGCTCGGCTCCGGCACCGGTGCCGGAATTGCCGAACGAATCGAATGGGAAGACGATGGCGGTGGTTCGCATCGGGCAAGCGGTACCGGAGCGGACGGGAAGGGTGGGAAGCGCGACGGCGTTAGGATATGATGCCGGGATCGAAAGGAACGCGCCCCGATGATGCGACGCCATGGTGAAGTCTATCTAGCTCACACCGCCGTCGTCACGGCCGACGTGACGCTCGGCCGCGGCGTTAGCCTCTGGCCTGGCGTCAGTATCCGGGGCGACGTGGCGCCGATCACCATCGGCGAATACTCGAACATCCAGGACAACGCCGTCGTGCATTGCGACTTCGGCTTTCCGAATGTGATCGAGCCGAACGTGGTGGTCGGGCACTCGGCGGTGCTGCATGGCATCCGCGTCGGGGCCGGCACGCTCGTCGGCATCGGGGCGAAACTGCTCGGCGGCACGGACGTCGGCGAGGAGTGCCTGATCGCCGCCGGCGCGGTTCTGCCGCCCGGCATGAAGGTGCCGCCGCGCTCCGTTGTGATGGGGATGCCCGGCAAGGTCGTTCGCGCCGCGACGGCCGAGGAAATCGCCCGCACGGTCGCGATCAACCTGCGCTACCGCGAACTCGCCCGGAAATACGCCGACGGCGAATTCGCGATCCTGACCTGAAGGCCCGCCCATGACCGAACCCGTTCCCGCACCCTCCGATCTCGACGACGACGAAACGTCGATCTTTTCCGGTTCGGAAGACACCGGATCGCAAACGAGCGTCTACCTCGAGCTGCCCGAATCGTTCGACCATTCCTCGCGATTGACCGATGGGCTGGACCCGACGGTCGCCAAGCGCCGCGCCGACATCGACGCGAAACAGATCAAGGTCGCCCAGTTGCTCGAAGAGATGGAATGCGAGGGCGTCGTTCTGCTCATGCCGGCGCACGTCGCCTGGTTCACCGGCGGCATGAATGTACGCGGCCTGATCGCCGACGGCGAACGCCCCGGCATCTACACCAACGGCCGCCAACGCTGGCTCCTCGCCAGCAACATCGACGCCCCCCGACTCTTCGACGAGGAACTCGACGGCCTCGGATTCCAGCTCAAGGAATGGCAGTGGAGCATCGGCCGCGCCGTCCTCCTGGGCGAACTCGTCGCCGGCAAACGCTTCGCCACCGACCGCCCCTTCCCCAACATGCCGCTCGTCAACGACCGGCTGCGCCTCGAGCTCCGCCCGCTCACCGACTACGAACAGGCGCTCTACCACGGCCTCGGCCGCGCCGTCGTCCACGCCGTCGAAGCCACCGCGCGCAGCCTCGAGCGCGGCGAATCCGAACGCGAGATCGCCGGCCACCTCGCGCACCGCCTCTACCGCCACGGCGTGGAGGCCACCGCCATCAGCATCGCCGCCGACGAGCGCGCCCGCCGCTTCCGCCGCGCGGGCTTCACCGAAACCCCGGTGGAAACGACCTGCTACCTCCAGGCGACCGGTTGCCGCGACGGGTTGTACGTCACGGTCGGCCGCACCGTCTGCTTCGGCCCGCCGAACGACAAACTCCGCCAGGAGTTCGACCTCGCCGCCAAGATGGCCGCGATCTTCCGCGCCATGAGCGTGCCGGGCGAGACGGTCGGCAGCGCCACCGAGGCCGCCCGCAAGCTCGTCATCGATACGCCGCACGAATACGAATGGCGCTTTTCGCAGCCGGGCTACGGGGCCGGGCGTTTCCCCGTCGAGGAGCTGCGCAAAGCGGGGCAGGACGAAAAGTTCGCGCTCGGCTGGCCATTGGTCTGGCAGACGAAGATCGGCCAGGCCGCCATCGTCGACACCGTCATCGTTGATCAGTACTCATCGATGCCCGCGACCCCTCCGGAGGTCTGGCCGTTCAAGCGCGTCAAGCTGCGCGAGCAATACATCGACGTGCCCGACATCCTGATGCGGGAGTGAGATTTCCGGGCGCTGCAAGTTCGATGGCCGCGCGGCCGAAGGCCGCCCCGTTCAGAGAGCCGTGGCGTTTGCTGGAGTAGGGCGGCGGTTACTACATTGCATCTCGGCACGCCCGGATCTTCGCTCGAATCATTGACAAATCGTCATCAAAGTAACCGGGTTTACTGTAGCCGGTTGCGAGTTTTTCCGCCGCTTCGAAATACTTTATCGCTTCGTCGAACCGTGATTCCCGTTCGTGTACCATGCCAATTTTACGATAGGAAATGCTCAAATCGCGTTGGGCTTGTGCGTTCTTGGGGTCGGCATCGGCCAAGCGCTGACGCTCCGCGAGGCTCTTCTGGTAGAAGTCGCGGGCCTCGTTCGTCTGGCCAAGTTGGAGCGTCACGTCACCGAGTTTGTTGTAGCTGATGCTGAGGTCGCGTTGGGCCTGGGCGTTCCTGGGGTCGGCATCGGCCAATCGCTGAGCCACCGCGAGGCTCTTCTGGTAGAAGTCGCGGGCCTCGTTCGTCTGGCCGAGTTGAAGCGTCACGTCGCCGAGGTTGTCGAAGCAGACGCTAAGGTCGCGTTGGGCCTGGGCGTTCCTGGGGTCGGCGTCGGCCAATCGCTGAGCCACCGCGAGGCTCTTCTGGTAGAAGTCGCGGGCCTCCTGCGTCTGGCCGAGTTGCAGCGTCACGTCGCCGAGTTTGTCGAAGCTGATGCTGAGGTCGCGTTGGGCCTGGGCGTTCCTGGGGTCGGCGTCGGCCAATCGCTGAGCCACCGCGAGGCTCTTCTGGTAGAAGTCGCGGGCCTCCTGCGTCTGGCCGAGTTGCAGCGTCACGTC
>JALHPZ010000001.1:0-147461 GCA_022842245.1 Gemmataceae bacterium | reverse complement strand
AGGTCGCGTTGGGCCTGGGCGTTCCTGGGGTCGGCGTCGGCCAATCGCTGAGCCACCGCGAGGCTCTTCTGGTAGAAGTCGCGGGCCTCCTGCGTCTGGCCGAGTTGCAGCGTCACGTCGCCGAGTCTGTCGAAGCTGACGCTGAGGTTGCGTTGGGTCTCAGCATTCCTAGGGTCGGCATCGGCCAATCGTTGACTCACCACAAGTCCCTTTTGGTAAAAATCGAGTGCCTCCTGCGTCTGGCCGAGTTGGAGCGTCACGTCACCGAGTCGGTTAAAGCTGACGCTGAGGTCGCGTTGGGCTTGGGCGTTCTTGGGGTCGGCGTCGGTCAATCGCTGATCCACCGCGAGGCTCTTCTGGTAAAAGTCGCGGGCCTCGTTCGTCTGGCCGAGTTGCAGCGTCACGTCGCCGAGGTTGTTGTAGCTGATGCTGAGGTCGCGTTGGGCCTCAGCATTCCTAGGGTCGGCATCGGCCAATCGTTGACTCACCACAAGTCCCTTTTGGTAAAAGTCGAGTGCCTCCTGCGTCTGGCCGAGTTGGAGCGTCACGTCACCGAGTTTGTTGTAGCTGACGCTGAGGTCGCGTTGGGCTTGGGTGTTTTCGGGATCAGCGTCGGCCGACTTGACGATTGAATGGGCCTTGCGATACCAGAGATTGGCTAGTTCGACATTTCCCCGATTCAGCGTGACATCCGCCATTTTGAGGATCTTCCAGAATAAATTGCCATCGGCTGTCGACGGGGCCGGATGCTCGGGATCCATCAGGTTCAGGAGGAATGCCATCTGCTCCTCGGCGATACGCACTTGTTCAAGCACAGCGTCTGCGCCGGCTGTCGCGAGTTCGAGGGCCTTGGCTTTATTTTCGACGGTGAGTCGTATTTCTCGTGCACGTTGCGCGACGGCGCGTCCATCCGCCGGACGGTCCTTTCGGTCTGCCGCGAGGCAATCTTTCGCCAGACGGATCCACTCGGCATCCTTTCCCGACGCATCCAGCCGGGCGAACGCTCCCTCCAGATTGGCGACCCGTGCGAGTTCAAAGCACGCGTTACCGTCCGGGTCGTCAAAGACGGGCCGGCCCGTGAGGATGTAGCACAAGATACCGCCGAGACCGAATACATCCGTTCGTGCGTCGACAGTGCCAATGGGAGTCTTCGCCATCTCCGGTGCCATGTAGGCAGGGGAACCGAGTCCGATACCCGCGGTCAGGTCCGTTTTCACGACGGATCTCGGGTCGAAAAACATCCGGAAGTCAACGGCCTCTTCCGAGGGCGTGACGGGGGCTTTCGCGAGGACCCGGGCGAATCCCCAATCCATGACCTGAACTTCACCGTGAAGGCCAATCATGATGTTTGCCGGCTTGAGGTCACGGTGGATAACATCACGCGAATGGGCGAAACCCAGCGCCTGGCAAATGTCTTCGAACATGCGTTCAAAAATCCAGTTCTCGGGCCCCCGATGAGCGACAAGATCCTTTAGCATACGGCCCTCGACCAGTTTCATAACCAGGAACGGTAGTCCGCTTTCGGGCCAGATACCGTAATCGTGTACGGGCACGATAGAGGGGTGTTCGAGCTGGGCGGTCAGTATGGCTTCTTCTTCGAATCGCCGGAAGTATACGTCCGAATTGAAATGTTTTTGGTGCAGGAACTTGATAGCGACACGACGTTTTAGCAATAGATCCATCGCCTCGTGAACGGTCCCCATTCCACCTTCGTTCAGAAATTTGATGATTTCATAACGTTCCGTCGGAACGAGTGCCGACTTGGATCGCAAGCCGGACACCGCTTCCATTTTTTGTATCTCCTCCGTCGTGGCGACGTTCGTGCGTTCTGGTTCCGGGACGGGCGATTCAAGCATTGAAAGTGCGCTCCGAGTCTTTCAGATATTGTGTCTTGGCTTCGCGCAACTACCAAGCGGAAAGGGCAATGAAGAGCCAAGCCCCGTGAGGTGTTAACCGCACGAAATAATAACCCGACCCCTCACGGGGCACGGCTCGCCAACCTTCACGCCACCTCCTCGATGCTCTCGATCAGCCGGTCGACGATCGCTTCGTCGGTCTTCGGGTTGTAGAAGACCGCCTTCCACGCCGGCACCGTCACGCCGCCGGGGCGGTAGCCCATTTCGGTCGTGAAGCTGAGGCGGGCATCCCTCGCCGGGTCGAGCGTGCGGTCGCGCTTGTTGTAAAGCCGGCGGATCTCCGTCAGATAGCGCGTCGTCTCCTCCGGCGAAAGCTGCCCGGCTTCGAGCTTGTCGAAGATCGCCTTCGCGTCGCGGCCTTTCGGCAGCACCCACCAGACCACGCTCGCGCCGCAGGTGTCGGCGTTCAACACCTTGCAATAGTCGAGCTTCGCCAGCTTGCGCTTGAGCAGGTCGGCGAGTTCGAGCGAGCGGGCCATGAGCATCTGCCAGCCGAGCAGGCCGATGCCGTTGAGCGAGGCCATCACCGTGTACGGTCCGAGGCCGGGGCGCGAGGTTTCGAGCGTGAAGAGCGCCGGGTCGCGGCGGCTGTCGGCTTCGGGGAAGTACGGCGTGTCGTCCTTGCTGCGGGCCAGGTACTTCAGATCCGACTTCCGGTTCACGATGAACGCGCTACTCGGGTAGTGCCCGCGGCCGGTTTTGTGGAAGTCGATCGTGACGCTGTCGGCGACGCGCAGGCCCTTGCACATCTGCTGGACCTTCGCCACGACGGGCTTGAGTTCCGGCGTCAGTTGGAGGACGTTCTTGTCGAGGTCGTATTCGTTGAGGAAGCCGAGGCCCCAGCCGACGGCGGCATCGGCGTGGAGCTGCGGGACGGGCACGCCGTACTTCGCGGCCTTGTCTTCGAGGATGGTGCGCATGCCGGCGAGGTCGTCGATGCCGAAGGCGTCCGTCGTGCCGAAGGTGCCGATGGCGAAGGCGACCTTCACGCCTTGTGTGTAGAGTTCGTCGAGCTTGGCGGCGAAGAGGTCGAGGCGCATCGCCATGGCACGGTCGGTGGGGATTTCGTGGAGGTTGTCGGTGCCGAGGCCGAGCCAGCCGGCGATGGTGTGGGCACAGTAGTGGGCGGCCTCGGAGACGATGCCGGCGACGCGCTCGCCGCGGAGGCCGGTGCGCATGGCGCCGGGCACGACCTTCTCGATGCCGATCTTGGCGGCGTACAGATTTGAGATGGTGCCGCCGACGGTGAAGATGCCCCACGGGTCGACGGTGTGGTAGAAGACGAGGTTCGCCAGCGCGGTGATCGCCTTCACCTCCAACTCGTTCGATCGCTGGCTATAGCTGTCGGTGCAGAGGTTGGGGTTCTTGAGCAGGCAGGCGATGGCGCCGATGAGGGACGCGTAGTTGGCCGGGCCGCGGACGTTTTCGAGGTGCAAGGGCGACGACCAGCCGTCGGTGCCCCAGAAGTACGGAAAGACGGCATCGCGGGCGTCTTTCAGGTTGCCGGGGAGGACGTGGATTTCGGGGTTGGCCTGGGCGGTGTCGTAGTTCTGGCTGAGGTAGTGCCCCGGCGGCAGGGATTCCTCGGCGCGCATGGCGTCGAGGAGTTCGGAGAAGATCTGCGTGATTTCCTTCGGGTCGCAGTCGAAGAAGGTGCGGACGAAGGCGTCGTAGCGGGTGCGGTCCATGGGGGACTCGGAGAGGTTCGGGCCGATTCAATATAGCGGCCGTCGCCATAGTTCCCCGGCGGGATCACGATCCCTTCGATTTGAGAATCGCGTCGGCCCACGCCTGCTGCTCCGGAGAGAGTGGAGGGTCGGGGGGTTGGTCGTACTTCACTCGCCGGGAGAAAAGCGATTCGTCGTAGGCGCGGTCGAAGACCGGTTGGAGTTCAACGCCGACGGCAGGCACTTTGGAAGTCAGTGGAATCGGGATGGTCGGCAGCCCCTGTTCAAGTTCGATGGCGGCGGCCCGCGTCGGGACATCGAAGTCGGCCCGCGAGACCGCAACGTGATAGGCGAATCGGGGAGCTTGCTGTCGCAGCAGCCGGAGGTTTGCCCGGGTCGAGTGGGAACCGCCGCGAAGCAGGTCGATCTCGACGAGGTGGACGCCGGTGAGAAACAGTTCGCCCTGCTTGGCGAGATAGAGGTTGCGACCGGTCGAACCCATCGTCTTGTTCGAGAGGCTGAGCAATTCGATGGCGGCGATGAGCCGGTTCGAGCCTTCGGTCGTACGAATCTCGATGAACCGTTCGGTGATTTCGTCGGCGGGGGAGCGGCGCTCTCCGCCGACGACGAGCAGGTCGGTTTCCAGTCGCGTGAGCGTCGCGGTTCCGCCCGATCCGGCGGAACCGTTCGCCGGAATCAGCAGGTCGATATCCGGCTCGACGTTGCGGTCCGATTCCTCGGCGTAGACTCGCGTGGAGAGGGCCGCGAAGAACGGCGGCGGCAGCACGGCGTTCAAGGCCGCGCGGAGCGAGGCCAGAAAGCCCGAATGGAAGTCGGGGAAGTGGGCCGGGCTTTCGAGCCACGGGTCCATGCCCGGGAACGGCGATGGCATTGCGATTGTCCTTCCCCGTTTCAAAGCTTGTCTTCGAATCACACGGCCCGGCCGTACGCGAGCGAGGCATCCGCGCCGGCCGGCGACTTGCGAATCGCCGTCCAATCCACGATCGCGACCCAGGCGGATTCTTCGGCGCTCTTGGTCACGATCGCATTGGTGCGCAGGCCGTCGGCCGCTTCGCCGTCGTCGGTGTAGAGTGTGAGACGGAGGCCTTTGGTCAAAACGAGTTGCTGACGGCCCAGATCTTCCACAGTGCCGACCGTGTTCAGGAGCACCCGACCGGCGGCGTCGGCGTTGTTCAGGTCGGCATAGACAAGCGGAAACATGATTTCACGATAGCCGAGAAACACAGGACACTCAATTGAAGTCGGCCCTATTGTGCCGGGTTCGGAACCGTCGGCGTCAACAATCGACTCGCTTCTTCCGGGCTGAGACTGGTTAGCGTCGCGTGGTGCGGGCTACGGCCGGACGTCCGCAAGACATCCCCACCGGAAGCTCGAACCTGGACCACGGTCGTGATTCCGATTTGCGTATGCGGGATCGCCGAAGACAATTCCGAAACGGTCACGCCGGTCGAGCACTCCACCGAAACGCCCGTGACTCCGGCGGGGTGCGTGCCGGTACCACGGCGAATATGTTCGGGGCGGTTTCGGCCACCCCGAATGACGATGGCTTCATCGGGTGTCGGTTCGTCACCCATCGCCTCACGCCCCGTACTTCCCGAAGCGTCCCGCGTGGCCCATCGCCAACAGCATCAAATGCTTGGCGGCGAAGTGGCCCAGGCCCCCGCGCAAGCATGAGCGCTCGCCGTACTCCGCCACGTCGTCCGGCCGCGCCAGGTCCGATACCAACAGCGTCGGTACCGGGTGGAAGCTGTGGCTCTTCATCTTGCTCGGGGTGCTGTGGTCGCCGGTCACGATCAGCACGGTCGGCTTCAGCGCGCGGATGCCGGGGATGGCCGCGTCGAGTGCTTCGATCTTCTTCACCTTCTCCGCGAAGTTGCCGTCCTCGCCGGTGCTGTCGGTGTACTTGTAATGCAGGAAGAAGAAATCGTAGTCGTTCCACGACGCCTTCAGCCGGTCGACTTGGGTCTGTAACGTGTCGCCGGCGTCGAGGATGTCCATGCCGACGAGGCGCGCGAGGCCCTTGTACATCGGGTAGACGGCGATGGCGGCGGACCGCAGGCCGTAGAGGTCCTGGAAGGTCGCGATCTTCGGATAGCTGGCGAAGCCGCGGAGCGTCAGGCCGTTGGTCGGCGCGTCGGCCTTCAGGACTTCGTTCGCCTTCGCGACGAACAGATTGACGAGGTCGGCGGTCTTCTGGCTGGCGGCGTCGGCGCCCTTCGCGGCGAGCGGCGGCACGCCCACGGCTTGCGGGTCGGTGTCGTTCACGGCATCGCCGAGGCCCTCGCCGCGAATCACGAGCACGAAGCGGTGTTCCTTCACCGGCTCCACGAACAGTTCGCAGCCGGGCACCTTGATGGTGCGCAGTTTGTTGACGATCGCGATGCAGCGCTCGGTGGTGGGCCGGCCGGCGCGACGGTCGGTGATCTTGCCGTCGGAGCCGAGGGTGCAGAAGTTGCCGCGGATGGCGACATCTTTTGATCCGACCGAAAAATTGATGCCAAGCGCTTCGAGGATGCCGCGCCCGATGCGGTATTCGAGCGGATCGTAGCCGAACAGGCCGAGGTGGCCGGGTCCGCTGCCGGGTGTGATTCCCGGCAAAACCGGCAGGCTCAGCCCGGTTACGCCGTCCTTGGCAGCGGCGTCGAGGTTGGGAGTCTTCGCGGTTTCGAGTTCGGTGAGGCCGCCGGGGGTGATCGGCAGGCCGCCGATGCCGTCCGCGACGAGCAGGACGATCTTCGAACCGTTATCTTCGCGCAACTCCCGGACCAAATCGTGTTGACTCATGGCGATTTTTCTTCCCTTTGCAAATTGTGACCTAGAGTAGCGTGCCGGATGGCATTTCACGGCTCATCTTACAAACGATGCGCCGGCCGATTCGGAACCGACCCGTCCGTACGATCCAGTCGACTGCCGGAGCCGACGCGATGCAACTGCCTGACGAGAACATCGAGTACGACTACCGCCGCCTCCTCGCGCCGATTCCCGACGCTTGGACGCCGCTGGCGGAGTTGCAGGCGAAGCATTTCCTTGCGCCCGACAAACTCGATCCGATGCGGACGAAGCTGAACGCCATCCGCGGTCAGATCGCCAGCGAGCGCGAACTCCAGAACCCGCCCGCGAAGCTCCAACCGTTGCAGGTCGGGTACATCGACCTGCCCCAGAAATTACTGGACCAGTTCCGGCGCCGGGGCGAACAGAGCGAGTTGGGGAAGCTGAACCGCATCGCCACGCGCATCCGCGAGAACGTCGACCGGTTCATCGTGCTAGGCATCGGGGGGAACCATCTCGCCGGGCGCGTGCTCTTCGAGGCGCTGGGGCACAACCACCATAACGAGATGCCGGCGAAGATGCGGATGGGCCGGCCGCGCTTGTACTTCGAAGGCAACAACCTCGACAACGACTCGGTACAGGAACTGATTGAACTGCTGGACCACAACTGCGTGGACCCGGACCTGCCGGAGGAACGCTGGGGGTTCGCTGTCATCAGCAAATCCGGGGACACCTTGGAGACGGCGGCGGCGTTCCGCGCGTTCCGCGCCGAGGCGTCGCGTTTCTACGGCCCGAAGTCCGAATGGCTGCGGAAGATGATCGTGCCGGTCACGGGCATCAAGGGGAAGCTGCGCGAGCTGGCCAAGGCGGACGGCATCGCCGACGAGGACATCCTCACGATCCCGGACGACATCGGCGGACGGTACAGCGTGTTCACGCCCGTCGGCCTGCTGCCCGCGGCCGTCGTCGGGCTGGACGTGCGCGCCCTGCTGCTCGGCGCCTCCGCCATGACCAAGCGATTCCTCGAAGAACCGTTCGAACGCAACCCGGTGCTCCAGTTCGCCGCCGTGAACTACCTGATGACCGACGAGCACGGCATGTCGACACGGGTGATGAACGTCTGGAACCGCAAGCTCGAAGCGGTCGGGCACTGGTACGACCAGCTGGTGGCGGAGTCGCTGGGCAAGTCGGGTCGCGGCCCGCTGCCCGTCACGGCGGTGTGCAGTCGGGATATCCATTCGCGCGGCCAGCTCCATCAGGAAGGCCCGCGCGACAAGGTCTTCAACAATCTCATCGTCCGCCAGAGCAAGCAGCCTCCGGTGATGATCGGCATGTCCGACCGGAACGAGGACGAGCTGAACGCCATCAGCCGCAAGGGCTACCCGGACCTGCTGGAAGCGGCGTTCCGCGGCGTGAACGAGGCGTACTACGACGGCGCGCGGCCGGCGGCCGACATCGTCATGCCCAACATCAGCGAGCACACCGTCGGCCAGTTGCTCCAGATGCTTATGCTCGCCACCGCCGTGGAAGCCCGCCTGTGCGGTACGAACCCCTACGGCCAGCCGGGACTCGAAACCTACAAGTCGAACCTGATGCGAATCCTGCGCGCCTCCCCCAATCTGCCCAAGGGAGAAGTCCGCGACGCCGCCAAGGGGATGTGACGCCCCGACCGGCCCCCCGAACCGGTCGGCATTGCCAGCGGCTTCGCCGATCCACTATCCTCTTCTCATGCGCTGCCTCGTCACCGGTGCCGCCGGTTTCATCGGGTCCCACCTCTGCGAACGGTTGCTCGCCGACGGCCATGCCGTGGTCGGCGTCGACGCCTTCACGAACTACTACGCCCGCTCCCTGAAGGAGCGCAACCTCGCCCGCTGCCGCGACCACGCCGCCTTCGCGCTGCGCGAACTCGACCTCGCCGACGGCGCGCCGCCGGACCTCCTCGACGGCGTCGAAATCGTCTTCCACCTCGCCGCCATGCCCGGCCTCGTGCGCAGCTGGACCCACTTCGACGACTACAACCGCTGCAACGTCGTCGCCACCCACCGCCTGCTCGAAGGCCTGAAGGGGTCGAAGACCCTCAAGAAACTCGTCTACGCCAGCACCAGCTCCGTCTACGGCCGCTACGCCAGCGGCGACGAAAGCCTCCCGACCAAGCCGAGTTCCCCGTACGGCATCACCAAGCTCGCCGGCGAACAACTCTGCCGCGTCTACGCCGACGAGTTCGGCGTGCCGAACGTCGTCCTCCGCTTCTTCAGCGTCTACGGCCCGCGCCAGCGCCCCGACATGGGCCTCAACCACTTCATCGACGCCATCCTGAACGGCAAGCCGATCCGGCTGACCGGCGACGGAATGCACGTCCGCGGCAATACCTTCGTCCACGATTGCGTCGACGCCGTCGTGAAATCCACCGCCGCTCTGCCCGGCGAGACGTTCAACCTCGGCGGCGGCGAACTGATCACCGTCATCGAGGCGATCCGCAAGATCGAACGGCTCAGCGGCAAGGCGGCGATCATCGAGCGCCACCCGCCGCGGAACGGCGACCAGCTCGCCACCGGCGCGGATGTCGGCAAGCTCTTCCGCCACCTTGGCTGGAAGCCGACGACGAGCATGGACGACGGACTGGCCCAGCAGATCGAATGGCAGAAAAGTGTCGGTGTCAGTGCTTAGTGTCAGGAAAGACGATCTTGATTTTCCTAACACTAACCACTGACACTGATCGAGGGAGCAGGGATGCTCGACTTCCTGAATCGCCACGTCGTGCAGCCGATTTACGCCGCGAAGGCGGGCAGCCGGCACCTGCAATACTTGCGAACCCTGCGCCGCACGCAGTTTGATCCCCCGGAGATCGTCCGCGCTCGGCAACTCGCCGCGCTGCAGGCGATCCTTCGCCACGCCTTCGACACGGTGCCCTTCTACCGCGCCGCCTGGACCGCCGCCGGCGTCCACCCGAACGACGTGAAGGATTTGGCCGACCTCCGGCAGTTCCCCATCGTTACCAAGACCGACCTGCGCACGCGCGCCGCCGAGTTCCACTCCGAAGCCTATCGCGGTCCGTACGTCACGAAACGGACCTCTGGCTCGACCGGCGTGCCGCTGACGATCCGCCTCGACGAGCCGGGCAAGCAGTGGAAGTACGCCGGCACCCTGCGCGGGGACGAGTGGTCGGGCTGGCGGCTCGGCCAGCGCGTCGCGAAGGTCTGGGGGAACCCGGAATACCGGCACTTCGGCTTGAAGGGCCGCCTGCGGAATGCGCTCCTCGAGCGCGCCGTCCACCTCGACACTGTCCGCCTCACCGACGGTCGGATGCGCGAGTTCGTGACCGCGATTCGCCGGCATCGGCCAGGCTTGCTCTTCGGCCACGCCCACTCCCTCTACCTCATCGCCGACCGGTTGAAGAAGCAGGGCATCGACGACGTGCGCCCGAACGGCATTGTCTCGACCGCCATGCCCTTGCACGATTGGCAGCGCAAGACGATCGAGGAGGTCTTCGGCACCAAGGCCACCGACCGCTATGGTTGCGAGGAGACAAGCCTCATCGCCGGTGAGTGTGAGGTCCACCGCGGCCTGCACGTGAACGCCGATTCCGTGCATGTGGAAGTCGAATCGGGCGAATCGACCGGCCCTCTGCTCGTCACCGATTTGTGCAACCGTGCCATGCCGCTGATCCGCTACAGGAACGGCGATCACGTGACCCTGACGGATCGCGCTTGTTCCTGCAGCCGCGGCCTGCCGCTCATCGAAAAGGTCGAGGGACGCGACGCCGATTACGTCGTTACGCCAACGGGTTCGCTCATCTCCGGCATCTCGCTCACCGAGAATTTCGCCTGCCTCATCGAGGGCACCGCCCAGGTGCAGATCGTGCAGGAGGCCGTCACCCACCTGCGACTGCGCATCGTGCCGTCAGAAGCTTTCGGCGTCGACAGTCGCCGACAGATCGCGCGGCTCGTCGGCGACACCTTCGGCCCGACGATGCGCCACGAGATCGAACTCGTGGACGCCATCCCGCAGGAACCGGGCGGCAAGTACCGCTTCTGCATCTCGAAGGTCGCCCCGGCCGCCGCGAGGGCGTTGCGATGACTCCGGCCGTGTCCGTCGTGATGGCGGCGAAGAACTACGCCCGCTTCCTGCCCGATGCGATCGAATCGGTGCGTTCGCAGACGTTCGCCGATTGGGAACTGGTGATCGTGGACGACGGCTCGACGGACGAAACGCCCGCCGCGGTGAAGCCGTACCTTTCCGACGCCCGTGTGCGGTACGTCCGCTCCGACCGACTGGGGCAATCGCGGGCGAAGAACCTCGGCCTCCGGTTGAGTCGCGGCAAATTCGTCGCCTTCCTTGACGCCGACGACGCCTGGATGCCGACGAAACTGGAGAAACAACTCGCCGCGTTCCGGCCCGGCGTCGGCGTCGTCTTTTGCGGCCGGGAATTGATGGACGAGTCCGGCGCCGCCATCCCGCGCCCGCCCGCGCCGCCTCCGCCCACCGGCCACGTCCTCGATGCGATGTTTGTTCAGAACTTCGTCTGCTTTTCGTCCGCGATGGTCCGCCGAAGCGTCTTCGATCACGTCGGCGCGTTCGATCCCGGCCTCGACCTCGCCATCGACTACGACCTCTGGCTGCGCGTCGCCCGGCATTACGAATTCGAGTACGTTCCCGAACCGCTCGTCCGCTATCGCACCGGCCACGGGAACCTATCGCAGAAGCTTGCCGATCGCGTGGCCACGGCGTTTTCGATCATGCACCGGCACCGGGGCGCGGTCGCGCCGGCGGCTGTCGCGGAGGGGTACGCTTCGACGGCACGCACGATGGGCTGGGTGCTGCGATCCGCCGAGCCGGGCACGGCGCTCGCGTGGTACTCCCGCGCGATCGCGTGGCCACACCGACGATGGGATTCGGCCAAAGGAATGGCCGCGTCGTTCCTGAATCTCGTTCGACTCAAGCGAGGAACGACCGCGGCTGAGAACCTGAGCGTGAACGGGTGAGTCACTTCGGGATCGCGTTCAGCGTGAAGTACGCCTCCGCGTGCAGCAGTTCTTCGCCATCGGCGGACTTCACGTCGTTGAACTTCCAGTCGTAGACGCGCCCGATCCGCCGGTCCGGCACCGCCAGCTTGACCGTCTTTCCGTCCGCAGACACGCCGAGGACTTCCACCTTTTCCCCCTGCGTGTCTGTCTCCGGGTAGCCGTACTGGCTCGTATAGACGTAGGTGAACGACTTGAGCGAATAGGCCGCGGCCTTCTCCACGCTTTTCGGATCGACCGGCTTGGTGAACGTCAGGTCAAAGCCCTCCTTCGTGGCTTTCATCGTCTGCACTTCAAACGGGACGATGCCGTTGAACGAGATGCGTTCGAGGCCGTACGGCTTGCCGCCGACGGAACCCCAGCCTCGATTCGTCTGGCCGACGTAGAGGCTGCCATCCGGTCCGAAGGCGAGGCGGTTCACGCCGCATTGGAGGCCGGAGCGGAACGGGAAGCAGACGCCCTGGAATATGCCATCGGTCTTTTGGAGATCGACGCGCATGACCATCGACTTGGTCTGATCGCCGACGAAGCACTGGCCGGGGAACGGACCGAACTTGCCGCCGGTGGTGTCCCAGATCGGCTCGCTGACCGACTGGCCCATCCGGCCGTAGGGGAACCAGATGCAGGGCGGATCGACTTCGGGCATACCCTTCGGAGACGTTTTGCCGAACGGCGGCTGACCGTCGTACATCATGCCGTAGCCGACCTTGTCGTTCACCTTGCCGGCGAACGGGGAATGTTTGACCCAGAGCAGCCCGGCCTGGTGGCCGTAGAACTTGCCCTTCTTGATGTGGTGCATCTTGTTGGTCGCCACCCATTCGCCCTGGTTGTCGGTGTAGAACAGTTCGCCGTCGGGCGAGAAGTTGATGCCGTTGGGCGAGCGCAGTCCGTAGGCCCACGGTTCCATCTCGCCGGTCTTGCCGTCGATCTTGATGCACCAGCCGCGCCAGGGGGACTTCGCCTGGTGGCCGCCGCCGAAGCCGACGTTGAGTGTGATGAAGAAGTCGCCGTTTTTGTCGCGCGCGGGGCCGAAGGCGAATTCGTGGTAGTCGCCGCTGACGCCCCACTTGTCGGAGAAGGTGAGGAACTCGTCGGCGCGGCCGTCGCCGTTGGCGTCCACGAGTTTCGTCATCTCCGGCCGCTGGACGACGTAGGTGGTCTTATTGTCGACGACGTACAAGCCGAGTGATTCGTGCAGGCCGCTGGCGTAACGGGTGAATTTCGCGTCACTGATGTTTTCGGCCGCGGGGTTGTCGACGAGCCAGACTTCGCCGCGGCGGGTGCAGGCGAGGAGTTTGCCGTCGGGCCGGAACCCGAGGCCGCCGACTTCGAGCACGCACTCCGGCGGAGTATTGAAGGTGGCGACGCGGTAGAACTTCGCCTCGTTGGCGTAGCTGCCGGTGGAACTATTAGAGTTCGGCTTCGCGTAGTCCTTGTCGAGCCTCTTGATGACCTGCGGCGGGGCGTAGTCGGGCATCTCGGGGTTCACGTAAACTTCCCAGCCACCGCCGAGCTGACCGATCTTGAGCATGAGCTGGTTCTTCCCCTCGCGCACCTTGAGCAGTGTGGAGTCCTGATCCGGCGCGGCGGGGCGGACATGGTTCGCGTGCAGGATGCGCTCGCCGTGGTGGAAGACGCTGATCGTGTCGTCGCTGCCGAGCGAGATCGGCAGGCGGGCGAAGACCTTTGAATCGAACTCGTGGAGCAGGTAGACGACGCCATCGTTCTTGTCGTTCGGGAAGAGCTTGGCGAGGTCGTAGATCTTGCCAAGTTGGAAATTCGGCAGTTCCTTCCAACCGAATTTCTGACCATTCTTGCCGACGTAGGTCGATTTCAAGTTGATCGGTTTCTCGGTCTCCGGCGCGTAGCGGGCGTCGAACCCCTGGCCGTCGGTGTTGTCGAACGGCCCGGCGTAGTACCACTTGCCCTCAAGGTTCGGCACGCCGAAGGAGGCGAGCGTCGCGCGGATGGTGTCGGCGCGGTTGCCCTTCTTCACGTACTCGCCCTTGTCGAAAGGCGTGGGCGTCTGCGCGGCGAGCGGAAGGGCGGTCAGGGCAAGAACGAACAGGGAGCGAACAAGCATTGGGGAACCTCGAAAACGAAAACCGGATTCACCGCGGAGGACGCAGAGAACGCGGAGAAGAGAGAAATCAATGGATTGCGATAATGCACTCTCACCTGTTCTCTCTCTGCGATCTCTGCGCCCTCCGCGGTGAACAATCTTCCTCAAAGCGAATTCCACAGTTTCTTGAACTCGGCGGCGAAGGCTTCGACGAGTTCCCGATCGCCGGTGTCGACGATGTTCTCCTCGTTGACCTCGGCCGCGCTGCGGGTCCAGTTGTAGCTGCCGTTCAGCAGGCGCGAGCCGTCGAAGATGGCGAACTTATGGTGCATGTGCGCGTGGGTGCGGTCGATCTTGGTGGAGATGCCGGCGGCCTCGAACTCGCGGATGTCCGAGCCGAGGTCGTAGGCCTTGTCGTTATCGGTGATGAGGCGGAGCTTCACGCCGCGGCGGTGGGCGTCCAGCATGGCGCGGGCGATGCGGTCGTCGGTGATGGTGAAGACGCAAACGTCGACGGACCGGCGGGCGGTCTTGAAGCGATGGACGATCCGATCGAGGCAGGAGGTGCCGGGCGAGAAGAACGCCTCGGGCGGCTCGACGGCGGGTTTCTTCGCGTTGGGTTCGATCGGCGCGACGACCTTCATCGTGTCTTCGAGCCATTCGAGGAGTTGGGCCGTGTCGAGGGATGTCGAGGCGGCGCGGGCGGCGTCGAAGACGGCGTGGCGGACGACGCCCCGGTCCTGGCTTGTGCGGGCGTGCGCCGCCAGCCAGTCGGCAAACGCGGACTTCTCTCCGCCGCTGAGCGCGCGGTCGGCGAGGGATTGTTTCAGGAACTGTTCGAGATCGGAGAGGGTCATTGGGCGGGTATCACGCATCCGCGAGGAATTCGTCCCAGTTTGTGGCGACGAGGACTTTGTCGGCGAGCGCTTCGAGTCGCTCGAGATTGGAGATGGCGGCTAGCTTGGCCAGCGAATCGGGCGACGGTTCGCCGAATTTGCGCGTAGCCTGCCGATGCACCAACCGTCGCGCCTCCTCCGCCCGACCTTCCTGAAGGCCGAGGTTCTTGCCTTCTTGGAGTCCGAGGCTCTTGCCCTCCTTCAAACCGGCGCTCTTGCCCTGCTGCACGATCCACTGGTACACCGACGATTCTTCCATCAGCATGTTCAGCCTCCGATACATCTCCACGATTTGCCGATAATTGTACCGCAGACCGCACAAGACGCTCGATGCCACGAAAAGCGTATCGGACAATCGGCCGGTCACGCCATCCGATTTCAACCGGTCCCGGAAACGGCCCAGCGACTGTTCCAGGTCTGTGCTCGCTTCGTCGGTCAGCATCGCGAGCGGGGCCAGACCGAGTCCCGCGTTCAACCAGTCGTCGACGCTCCGCTCCCAGACTTTCACCACATGGTAGTGGAACGTGGCGATCGGCCGGCCGGTCGCCCCGATTCGATCATAACGCCCCGTCTGATCGCTGGCCAACGCTTTCGGCCGCAACAGCACGAGCACCGACTCGACCGGCAGGTCCTGCTGGTGATCGACGAGCGTATTGTACCGCATCAACTCGCGGGGAATACCGAGCCGCGGGTTCGCCTCCAACTCCAGATGCAGGACCACCGGCGTCGGCCCGTCGATCCGGTACAGCTTGTCCGCCTGCACGGAGGTGGCCAGGTCGGTGTCGAGCGCGGTGAATGGGCCCGGTTCGATTCCGATCAGCCGTGCGAAGCCATTCACCCAATCTTCGGGCCGCGCGTCAATCAGCTGGTTGAGCATCGCGTCGAACGGCTTGGCCATCGCTCACTCCACGACGACGAGCGGCTTGCCCAGCATGTCCATCTTGGGGCGGATGCCCAAGCCGGGTTCGGTCGACGCGCTCATGCGGCCGTTCGTCCGTTGCGGCGCGCCGTCGGCGGTGCTCACCGTGACGTAGCTGTTGAAATCGGTCGTCGAGAAGATGAACTCCGGCGGCGTGCTCTGCGCGAGGTGCGCGATCGCCGCCGTCACCACGTCGCCGCCCCAGCTATCCTCGAGCGTCATCGCGAACCCGAACTGCACGCAGAGGTCGCGGACCAGCTTCGTCTTCGTCAGGCCACCGAGCTTGCTGATCTTCAGGTTCACGGCATCCATCGCACCGTCGGCGCGGCCGCGCAGGAGCATCTCTAACGAATCGACGTTCTCGTCCAAGACGAACGGGTGGTCGCAATTCCGTCGCACGGCGAGACATTCCTCATAGCTCTTGCAGGGCTGTTCGATGCAGACGTCCACGTCCCGTACGCTGCGGACGACGCGCATCGCCTCGTGCTGCAGCCAGCCGGTATTCGCATCCGCGACGAGCCGGTCGCCGGGTTGAAGGACCGCCGCGACGGCGCGGATGCGGGCGATGTCCACGTCCGGGTCGCCGCCGACCTTGAGTTGGAATCGCCGGTATCCCTCGGCGCGATAGCCCGCGACCTTGCCGGCCATCGCTTCCGGCGACTCCTGCGAGATGGCGCGATAAAGCGGTACGTCGTCGCCGTAGCGGCCGCCGAGCAGGTGGCAGACGGGTAGCCCCGTCGCCTTGCCGAGCAGGTCCCAGCAGGCCATGTCGATGCCGGATTTCACGTACGGGTGGCCGAGCAGGGCCGCGTCCATCCGTCGGTTGAGCTTGGCGATCTGCGTGGGGTCTTCGCCGAGGATGTGCGGGCCGAGTTCGGCGAGGCCGGCGCGCACGCCGGCGGCGTAAGCCGGAAGATAAAACGGCCCGAGCGGGCAGACCTCGCCCCAGCCGACGTGGCCGGTATCGGTTTCGATGCCGAGGATCGTGCTATCGAAGACGGTGACGGATTTGCCGCCGGACCATTTGTACGAGCCTTCGCGGAGCGGCAGTTCGACGCGATAGGCCCGGATGCGTGTGATTTTCATCGGGGCTTTGTAGCCAGCCGATCACTTCCCGCCCAATCGCTTCAGGCTCGCGGCGGCGTCCTGCGTCATCAGGCTCGCCAAGTCGCCGGCCGCCAGCTTCGCCAGCTCCGCCTTCGCCTCCGCATTACCGATGCGTTCCAACAACTCCACGGCCCGCGCCTCGGTCGGGTTCGGCGTCACCGGCTTCGCGATCCCCGCCAGAAGCTTTTCGATCCGTTCCTTTGTCTCAGGCGACGGGGTCGTGTCCAGGGCCTTGCGCAGTTCCGTCTCGACCATTTTGCCGAGCCGCTTCAAGTCCTTCATCGCGGTCTCGCGCGCGGCGAACGCCGGGGCGTCGAGGCTCCCGATCAGCTTCGCCAGTTCCTCCGCGGTGGGCAGCGGCGGCGCGGTCACCGGCTTCACGTGTTCCCGAATCAGGGTAAGCGCCGCGTCCGGCCGCTCGGTCAGCTCGCGCATCGCCGTCCAGGCCTCGCGCGCCGATTTCCCGCTCAGGGCGTCCCACAACTTTTCGGGCGCCGTCGGTTTGTCCTTCCAGGGCTTCGGGGCGTCGTCGCCGGTCGCATCGAAGACGAGCACCGTCGAATCCTGCCAGCCGACCGCCAACGACCGGCCATCCGGCGAATAGCTCAACGCGGTGATCGCCAGACTGTTCGTGCCGAGTTCCATGCGCGTCTCGCCGCTGGCCCACTCGATGATGCGAACGACCTGCCGCGTGGTCCCCGCCTGCTGGTCGAGGATGGAATAGGCCGGCACGGCAAAGGTGCGGCCCGTCGGGTGGAAGGTCGGCGCGAAGGCGATGCCGTTCGCGAAGCCGGTGAACGCACGCGTTTGCTTGCCTGTCGGCAGGTCCCAGACGAGCAACTTGTTTTGCTGCTGGTCCAGCGACACGGCGGACCGGTTGTCCGGCGAAGGCAACAGGTACGGCGAATAAGTGCGGTTGGCGGTGCCGCCGGTGGCGAGTTGGCGGCCGTCGCGCAGGTCGAAGGTCGTGAATTCGAGGAACGACTGGCCGTTGCGTTGATCCTGGATGTTGCAGAGGACGCCGAAGTAGTTCCCGTCCGCGGACACGGCCGTGGACATGCCATTGATGTAGCTGATGTTGTTGTCCAGTTCCTTGCGGAGTTCCGCAAGGACCTTGCCGGTCTCGGTGTCCCAGGCGGCAGCGGTGAAGATGTATTTGTTCCGGTCGTAATACTGCCCCGCCGCGCCGACGCGCTTGCCGTCCTTCGACAGCGAGGGCTTCGTGCTGGACGATCCGTTCCGGGAGTTCGGGAAGAAGAGCGTGTATTGCTCCTGACCGCTGGCGAGGTCGACGACGGCGACCCCGCCGTTGCCGGAGGGGACGTAGATCGTCTGCGCGTCGGGCGCAAGGGTGCCGTTGTAGACGCTCCAACTGTTGGTCCATCGGCCCGCGAGCGGCCGGCGAGCCCTCGCGGGCATCGCCCGGGGGGCGACGGTCGGATTCGCGTAGCCGAACGATTCCAGCTCCTCGCCGGTGGCGGCATCCCAGCGGATGATGCGGCCGTCCTGCCCGCAGGTGAGGATTTCCTTGCCGTCGGGGGTGTAGTGGATGTGGCCGACGGGGCCGAAGTGTCCGTCCTGCGGCGTGAGGAGTTTCCCCGGTACGGTCCAGATTTGCAGGGTGTTGTAATAGAGGCCGAAGGCGATCGCGGGGCCGTCCTTCGGCAGCGCGACGGCGTCGACCGAGTTGGACGGGGCGAAGCCGACCCCCAGCCGTTTGCCGGTGTCGGCTTCCCAGACCTGCACGGCCCCCGAACCGTCGTTCGCCGAGGCCGCCAGTCGTTTCCCCTCGTCCGACACGAAGATCCGCTGGCCGACGTTCGACCGCGTGATGAACTGGTGCAACCGGCGACCGGTCGCCACATCCCACGCCTCGACCGGCCCGCCCTGCCCGCCGGTGTAGACCGTCTTGCCATCGGGCGAGAACCTCGCGGCCGACACCTGCGCCGATCCGGTCTTGAATTTCGCCAACTCCTTCTTCGTTTCCACGTCCCAGATTTGCACGATCGGGGCGACGTTCTCCTCGTTGTTGCGCGCGTAGTACTGGCCGAAGGTCGCCAGCCGTTTGCCGTCGGAGCTGAGTACCGACTGGATGTACTGCGTCTGGAGGACCTTGACCTCCGCGATGAAATCGTTCTTGTCGAAGTCGTAAACGTGGCCGAACGTCTGCCCTTCCTGCTGCGGGTAGCGCGTGCCGAAGGCGATCCGTTTGCCGTCGCCGGAGATGGAGACCTGACCGTCGCTGAGGCTTTCGAGCCGGCGGGCGAACGGTTGGTTGTTGTTGTTCCGGGGGACGAGTTTGCCGGTGATCTCGCCGGTCGCGGGGTTGACGACGGTGGCCGCGTTGTACGCCGTGAGCACGAGCCGTTCTCCAGTCGGGGAGAAGGTCATGCCATACCCGGCCTGAATCTGTTCCTTGAGCTTAACGGTCCTGAGCACGCGACCGGTTTCGACGGAGAGGTAGCGGAGTTGATCGGGTTGGGCGAATTGGACGATCTGCTTGCCGTCGGGCGTGAGGGTGCTGAAGCGGTTGTTGCCGTCGGTGCGGAAGAGCGTGGAGCCGAGGCGGAGCTTCGCGCCGGCGGGCAGGGGGCCGTCGTCGAGAACCGCCGGCTTGGGCGGTTCCTGTTGCGGTTGGGCCAGCGCGGGAATCGAGAAACCGCAGCAGAGCAGCAGGCAGGCGATGCGGCGCATGGCTGGACTCGGAGAGGGCCGAACGGAGATGGGAATATCGTAATCGATTGGCTGCCGGAAATCCCGCGCGTTGCGCGGATGTGACAGTCTGAATCCGTCATTTCGGCCGGGCGGTCTCGACCAGTTTCAGGCGAATGTACCACGCGGGCGTCGGCTTGCCGCCAAGGTCGATCTCGGCCAACTCCATGGAACCATCGAGCACGCCGGCGATGGCCTCGTGATCGTATTCGAGCTTCAATCGGTCGGGTTGGATGAGCGCCTCCTTCATCTGGCACCCCTTGGCCATCGATTCGCGCATCAGGCGCCCGGCCGCCGCCTTCAGGTGGGCGTCCGCTTCGTCCTTGGTCTTGCAGGGCGTCCAGTAGCGGATTTCCATCTGGCCGACGACATCCCCGCCGGAACGGCTGGTGTGCGTGCCTTCGGGCGAGGTTTCACCGAACTTCTCAGCCACGCACCACTGATAGAACGGGCTGGGCTTGGGGGCGGCGACCGGTTCCGCCGGCTTCGCGCAACCGGCGACGAAGAGCATCAGAAAGGCCATGCGAACCATGGGAAGCCTCCTCAGCGGCTTCCGCCATCCTACGCCGTCCCGCCCCGCGCGGCCGTCAATACCGCACGTTCAGGTGCACGAGCGTTTCGAGCGCGTAGACGCGCGGCCCGGTGACGGGGGCGTTCACGCCGAGGTTCAGGCTCGACCGGCTCCCCAAGCCGAACGACGTGCCCACCGTGAAACTCACGATGTCCGTCGCGCCCACCGGGAACTTGTTAATGTCCCGATTGTTGAACGGCACGTTCACGTGCAACTCCGCGATCGGCGTCACCGAGCGCACGAAGCGCGAGCCGGAGAGGTCGTTCAACAACAGATAGCCGACCTGCACGCTGTTGAAGAGGTAGGTCGTATCGCGGTCGTCGGTCGGCACGGCGATCGACGAAATGAACTGCCCGTAGGCTCGGCGGAACGTCGTGGTGCCGCCGATGTACGGCTGCAACAAGGTCGGATGCACGACCGGGTTCTGGACGGTGAACGCGGCCGCGCCGCCCGTGGGTGCCGTGACGACGAGACCGCCGGAGAGGACACGCCCGCCGAGCAACGATCCATCCGCGTCGAATTCGAGCGGTTCGTTGATGAACGCGTACTTCAGGATGATGCTGAGGTCGCCGACGGTGGCGCGGTCGAGTTCCGTCGGGCCGGTGAGTTGCAGCAGCGGGAGGCGCAGGCCGATCGAGGCGTCGCCGTCGAGGAAGGTCTTTTCGATGCCGAAGGTCTGCCGGTGGACGTTCGTGATGGGCAGGTCGAACCGCTGCCGCTGGCCGGGGTTCACATCGTAGAAGAAGTGGTAGGTGAGGTAGACGCGGTCGACGGGGCGCGGGGCTTCGTTCTCGCTGATCTTGTAGGCGCCGCGGATGACGGGCACGGGCAGCCGGCCGGCGCCGACGCGGTTGGATTCGTTGAGCAGCACGCCCGTGTTCGAGGCCATGCCGCGCGAGAGCGACGCGAGTTCCTGGAAGTCGCCGTACATGTTCGGCAGTTCGATGGAGCGGCCGCGGGTGCCGGCCGATGCGAGGTCAAAGTTTGGTGGAGTCGGCCCGGCGAGTACGCGCGTCGTGCCGGGCGTGGGCGTCGCCGGCGTCGTGGGGACGACGGGCGGCGCGGGGGTGCCGGGGCGCGGCATCGGCTGCGGACGCGGCGCCGGCGTGGCGGGCGGGGCCTGCGCCAACGATTCCGGGGCGTCTTGCGCGTACAGGCTCGCCGGCGCGAGCCACGCCAGGAGCGCGCCGATGAGGATGCGTTTGCGCACGGTCCGGCCTCCCTGCCGACTGAATGGGTCCAATCTTCAAGATCGGTCGGCCGGGCGAAGCGGGTTGAGCGGGAATTCCGGGTTGGACGGGAAATATCGGATGCTACCGCGCGTGCGCCGTCTCCGCGTGGCGCGGGTCGGTCTTCAGGATGATCTCGTTGATGCCGGTCTGGTTGAAGCCCTTGTAGCCGTCGTCCCGCTGGAGGATCTCCAAGTGGGAGCCGAGCGCGCCGTCGGTGCGGAACTTCACCGCCTGCTCCGTGGTGATCCGGCCGGCCTTGAGCAGCGCGTCGATCCGCTTCTCCGACACCGGCCAGACTTCCCCCTTCGTGAACGCCTGGCGCAGGAAGGCGAAGTCGGTGAACGGCTTCATCGCATCGACGCCGTGAGGTTTCAACTGGTCCCGCGCCGCGTCGAACGCGAACTGGCATTCGAGATGGTGCATGCCGGCCTGCAGGAACGCCTCGCCGTGCAGCGCGCACCACAGGCCGACGGTGCCGAGTTCCTTCCGGTGCGGCAACGGCTCGTGCGCGAAGTCGCCCGTCACCTCCTCCGGCGAGAGGTCGACGTCCGCGAAGATCACCACGCCGACGTTCGGCTGCTCCAGCACCTGCGCGCCCCAGCCCGCCTCCTTGCCGGCGTAGAAGCGCTCGCGGCAGACAAAGCCGAGTTCTTCGAGCAGCGCGATGAGCGGGGCGAAGTTGTCCCGACCGCTGCGATAGGTGTGGTGGTCGTGGTTCGCCCAGCCGAGGCCGAGCGCGTCCTGCCGCGCCTTCTGAATGCGCGCCGCCCGGTTCCGTATCTGCCAGTACTCGCGTTCCGCCTGAAAGAACAGGTCGCACGTGCGGTCGACGCCGAGGTCCGCGATGGCGGCGCGGTTGCGGCCTCGCGCCGCGGCGAACCCGTCGATCTCGTCGTCGAAGTCCCGCGGACGCAGGCGGAACGCCTCCAGGTGTTTCAGAACGAGTTCCGCGGCGACCGGCTTCCCTCCGTGCCGTTCGATCACCCAGCACTCGGCGTGGTGTTCCTTCGCCACCCGCGCCGTCCGCGTCGGCGCGAGCGGCGCGCCCTCGATCGTCACGGTGCCCGTCAGCCCTTGCGCCAGCACGAAGTCGGCGACCGATTCCACCTTCACGTACAACTGGCGGTCACCCTTCGGCACGAGCGTCACGTCCGGGAACATCCCGCCCGCGTGCGACCAGGTCCCGCCCCGCTCGGCGTAGCCGACCTCGCGCAGCCGGCGGACGGTGCCTTCGTCGTGCGGCAGCGCGAACCGCGCCACCCAGTCGAGCAGCCGCGTGCCCGTCTCGTGCAGCATCCGGTCGCGGAGGTGGCTGATAAAGCCGTTGACTTCGAGGAAGCCGTCGAGCGTCTCGCGCACGAAGTTCGCCGCCGCCGGCTGCGTGGTCCACATCGCGTCTGTGCCCATGGAAAGATCCTCCAAATCCGATTTCACCGCCGAGGATGCCGAGGACGCAGAGAGAAAACAGAAGAGTTGGTAGATGTGAATTCAATCGCTTCTCTGCGATCTCTGCGTCCTCGGCGGTGAATCGGTTTCTTGGTTTCTATCGACCCGAAAGTAATAATGGTCTAGCACCATTCTACCCGTTGCCGGCCCGCGAGGTTTCCCCATGACCGACATCGTCCTCCTCGGGGCGGGGAAGATCGGGCGGATGATCGCCCGCTTCCTCGCCGACTCCGGCGACTACCGCGTGCGGCTGTGCGATGCCGACCCCGACGCCCTCGCGCGGGTTTCGCACCCGGCCATCGAGACGCGCCACGTCGACGCCGCCAACCCGATCGCCCTCGCCGACGACTTCCGCGGCCGCGCCCTCGTCGTCTCCGCACTCAGCTACAAATTGAACCCCACCGTCGCCGAAGTCGCCGCCGACCTCGGCCTCAGCTACTTCGACCTCACCGAGGACGTCGAAACCACCCGCCGCGTCCGCGCCGTCGCCGCCAACGCCCGCCCCGGCCAGATCTTCATGCCCCAGTGCGGACTCGCCCCCGGCTTCATCACCATCCTCGCCGGCCACGTCCTCACCTGGTTCGACAAGCTCGACACCGTCCGCCTCCGTGTCGGCGCGCTGCCGCAGTACCCCTCCAACCAGTTCAAGTACAACCTCACCTGGTCCACCGACGGACTCATCAACGAATACTGCAACCCCTGCGAGGCGATCCACGCCGGCCGACGCATCGAAGTCCTCCCCCTTGAAGGCCTCGAACACTTCGACCTCGACGGCGTCGCCTACGAGGCCTTCAACACCTCCGGCGGCCTCGGCACCCTCTGCGAAACCCTCGACGGCCAGGTCCGCGAACTCGACTACAAGACCGTCCGCTATCCCGGCCACCGCGAACTCGCCAAGTTCCTCGTCGACGAACTCCGCCTCGGCGAACGCCGCGAAATCCTCAAGGACATTCTCGAGAAATCGGTGCCGATCACGTTCCAGGATGTGGTCATTGTCTTCGTCACCGTCACCGGCTGGCGCAAAGGGCGGTTCGTGCAGAAATCCGAAGCCCGCAAGATCTACATGTCCACGATCGGCGGTGAAGTCTGGAGCGCGATCCAGATCACCACGGCGGCATCACTGTGCGCGGTGGTGGACCTGCACGTCGCCGGGCGGCTACCGACGTCCGGATTTGTGAAGCAGGAACAGGTGGATTTCGAGTCGTTCGTGAAAAACCGGTTCGGCCGACATTACGAATCGGTCGGCCCGCGCACCACCGGCCATGCCGATCCAACCGAATGACGGTTCAAACGGACGCCGGGTCGGGGCGAATAGCGGTATAATGGCCCCCATGCCTCTGTCCCCGTGGCTGACATTCCGCCAGGCGAAGGAGTCGATCCGCAACGGCCGTCCCGAAGAGGCGCAGCGGATGCTCGCGCCCCTCGCGGCCGAAGGCTACCGCAAGGCCGGCCGACTCCTCCGCGACGTCGCCGCCACCTACGTGGCGCGCGGCGAGAAGCACCACCGCGCCGACAACACCGAAGCCGCCTGGAAAGACCTGCTCGCCGCCGAGGCGCTCAACACCGGCGACGCCCGCGTCGGCACGCTGCGCACGGCGCTGACGCGCATCGGCGTCGCCGAGTGCGCCGCCGCCCTCGAAGCCGGCCGGCCCCTGCACGTCCTGTCGGTCATCGGCCGCCTGAAGGAACGCCACGTCCAGCGGCCCGACCTCGACGCCATGGAGATCCTCGCCCAGGACTGGGTGATGGCGATCGAAATGGCGGACCGCGGCGACTTCCTTCTCGCCCAGGCCACGATCGACCGGTTGCGCACCCGCCTCCTGATGGCGCCGACCACCGGGCTGGACGCCTACGCCCGCCAGCTGGGCGAACGCCACGAACGCTTCCGCACCGCTATCGCCGCGCTGTCCGAGGCGGCTGACGCGCACAAGTGGGCCGACGCCGCCCGCTGGGCCGGCGAGGCGATCGCCGTCGCGCCGAACCACCGCGAGGCGCGCCTCATCCAGATCCGCGCGTGGGAATCGCTCCGGCCGAACACCGGCACCTATCACCCCAACCCGGTCGAAGTCGCCACCATGGCCGCCGTCGGCGGCGCCGCTTCGCCCGTCGTGCCGCACTACGCCCCCGGACCCGCCACGCGACCGTCAAGCCACTCCGGCCTGCCCAAACGCTTCCTCCTCTGGATCGACGGCGTCGGCGGCTATCTCGTCTGCCTCGGCTCGCGCGTCACCTTCGGACAGGCCACCGCCGACGCCCCCATCGACGTGCCCCTCTTCGCCGACGTCTCCCGCATGCACGCCGAACTCGCCCGCGACGGCGAAGGCTACGTCGTCGAATCCAACCGCGGCCTGCACGTCAACGGCACCCCCAACGAACGCTCGCTCCTGAAATGCGGCGACCGCGTCACCCTCGGCGCCTCCTGCCAGTTCCTCTTCCGCCAGCCCGTCAGCATCAGCCCCTCCGCCCGACTCGAACTCGTCAGCGGCCACCGACTCCCCCTCGCCGTCGACGGCGTCCTCCTCATGGCGGACAACCTCATCCTCGGCCCCGGCAGCCAGACGCACATCACGCTCCCCTGGGCGACCGCCAACATCATCCTGTACCGGTCGAAGGACGGCCTCGGCGTCAAGTTCGCCGGGCCCTTCACCGTCGACAACAGCCCCTGCCGCGAACGCGCCAACCTCACGCTCCCCGCCTCCATCTCCGCCGATTCCTTCTCCTTCACGATCGAACCGGTCGGCTCGCGCCTCTGAGCGAAACCGGCGCTCCGCCGCTGTTACGACTGCGGTTTCGAATTCGGGAATCGGGCCTGCCACTTGGCGCGCAGGGCGTCGCGGAATCGGTCCTGAAAGCCGGCGGGCATCGGATATGGTTCGCCGGACTTGTAAAGCTGGATCGTCTTGCGCACGTTGTCGACCACAAGCTGGCACGGGTTGCACCCGGAGAGGTGATCGGCGAACTCGGTGTAGAGCGCCAGCGCCGACGCGTCGTCGATCACTTCGTTCAACGCCCGGAGCAGTTCTTCGCACGACATGATCGGAGACCCTGCTTCATGAATGTTGATGATCCGGAACGACCCGCGTCGCGGCGTCGCCCAGTTCGCGGGTGAGTCGTTCGCGCAGCTGCATGCGGGCGCGGAGCAACCGCACCTTCACATTCGCCACGCTCAGCCCCAGCGCCTCGGCCGTTTCCTCCGTGGACAACCCTTCGATATCCCGAAGTACGAAGACCACGCGATGCTTGTCGTCCAGTTCCGCGATCGCCTTGTCCAGGAGTTCCCGCATCTCGGCCCGCTCGGCCAGAACGTCGGGCGGTTCCCGCCACGCGGCGATGAATTCCGGGTGTGGCACCGATGCGAACGATTCGTCGCCGTCGTCCAGTGACACTGTTGGCAGCCCCCGGCGCTTCCGAAGCACCTTCAGAGCGAAGTTCGTGGCGATCCGCAGCACCCAGCTGGCCACGGCGGATTCGCCCCGGAACGCGTCGATGTGTTCGATGATGCTGAGGAACGTCTGCTGCACCACGTCCTCGGCATCCTGAGCCTGCCCGAGAATGCGGTACGCCACCGCGTAGACGCGACCCTGGAGGCGGCCGACGAGCCGTTCAAAGGCGGCGAAGTCGCCGGACTGCGCGCGGCGTAGCAACTCAAGATCGTCTTCGGTCGGTTCGACTGGCGGCTCGTTCAACGCGCTCATGGCGATGCTGACTTACCCCGGAGCGGTTCCGAAGTCCATTGTTCGTAAAGACCGTCCGCGTGGCTTGCCGGAGTCACTTCGCCTGATCGAACCCGGATTTCACCAGGTCGTCGTAGCCCGGCTTGAGCGGCCGCGACTCGATTCCGGCCGCCTTGAGGAGATCGGCGGCCTTGCGGCAGCGACCGCCGGCCGCGCAGTGCAGGTACACGACCTTCCCGGTCGGTATCAGCTTCTTCAATTGCTCGGCCGTCACCCCGGCCTTGATGTCCGACAGCGCAAGGTGTTTGGCGTCCTTCAGGTGGCCGTCCTTCCACTCGTCCGCCTCTCGCACGTCGATCAGCACGGCCTTCCCGTCGGCCACCGCTTGCTTCACTTCGGCCGGCGTGTCCTTGGTATGGTCCGCGGCGAGCGCACGGAACCCCATCATCGCCAGCGATACGACCGCCACGCCGAACAACATCCGTTCCATCGGTTCGACCTCACATTCAGGAATGAAACCCATCCGATCGACGGGCCACGGAGATTATGATCCGCGACGGATCAAAAAGTTACAGGTGAAAATCGTGTAACTTTTGCGACGTCGGCGGATCAGCCCACTGTGACTTCTAACGCCGGAATCGAAATGCCATTGCGTAGAATGACCATTGCCGCCGACATCCCTCCCCTTTCGAGTCGTGACATGATCAAGTTAAATCGAGACCCGCACAGTGGTGGTTATGCGTACCTGCCTCTGAAGGGAGTGACCGGGTTTTTTGGGCCAGGTGTGGAAGTCCTAACGCTCGTCAAGGAACTCGATGCCGCGGGTTATGCCGGCGATCGAATCGAAATATTCCACGGATCGAAGGGGGCGGAAGAACTCGACCTTGAAGGAAAACGCCACGGTCTCTGGGTTCGGTTCATGAGGGGTTTGGAGGAGCTGTTCTCCGACGAAATCATTCTGTTCCATCGCGCGGACGAAATTCTCCGGAGCGGAGGCAGTGTTGTCGCCGTGTTCCCACACGGGCATGAATCCGAATGGCGTCAAGTTGGAGAAATCCTCAAGCGCCACGGTGCCTCGGATGTGACGCACTGGGGGAAATGGATCGTCGAATCGATCATTTGAATCGGTGAATCGTTGGCGTTGTTCCTCCGTTTCAATTCACGGCTTGTTTGCCGCAACGGCCGATGCGTTTGGTATTCGGGTTTCTCGTCGCCGACGTCTGGAGCGGCATTTTCTCGACCTTGGGAATCACGAGACTCACCCGCAATGCTTGTACCCCGGTTACAGGCCAAACCAGGAGAAAGAGATGACACACGACAAGCTGATCCAGGATCTGAACCAGCAACTGAATCGAGAGGTGACGACCTTCCTTCGATACATGCTCCAGGCGGCGGCAATCAAGGGAGCGGCCCACGAACCAGTCCGGCAAATGTACCTCGCCGAGGTCGGCGACGAGGTCGGCCACGCCCAGTACCTGGCCAACCAGATTCGGTTGCTCGGCGGCACGCCCGTCCTGAAGCCGGACCTGAGCGCCCCGCCGGAAAGCGTCACGGCGATGCTCGCCGCGGACGTGGAACAAGAGCGGATCGACGTCGCGAACTACGTCAAGCTCGCGGCCCAGGCCGAAGCCGCCGGCTTCTATTCGCTCAAAATGAAGATGGAAGAACAGGCCGCGGACGAAGACGAACACTCGCACGAGATGCGCCGCTTGCTTGGATGAACGACGAACCACACTCTCTCGAGGGCGATGACATGAATCGGCACAGAGTCTACCGGACGATCGCGATGACATTCCTCGCGGCCGGTCTTGGATTGAGTCTCGGCTGGGCGGCGGAGAAGCCGATGGCCGAACCGCAAAAGGGACCGCCCGCGGGCAAAGGCCCGATGGGCAAAGGCCCGATGGGCAAAGGCCCGATGGGCAAAGGCCCGATGGGCAAAAGCGGCCAGGGAAAGGATGCCACGTTCGCCACCGACCGCGATACATTCCACTTCCTGCTCGAGAACCACAAGGCGATCAAACGTAACGTGAAGAAGCTCGACAACGGAGTCGAGACCGTGACGGAATCCGATAAGCCCGAAGTGGCCAAGAAGATCCAAGAACATGTCCCGGCGATGTACGAGCGGCTGAAGTCCGGGAACGGCGTGCGCTACTGGGATCCGCTCTTCGCGGAAGCCTTCAAGCACGGCAAGAAGATGAAGCTGGAGATCACGAACACTGCCAAGGGAGTGAAGGTGATCGAGACGTCCGACAACGCGGACGTGGTCAAGATCATCCAGGCCCACGCGGAAGTCGTATCCCAGTTCGTGAAGAATGGATTTGACGAAGCTCACAAGGAGCATCCGATTCCGGGAGCGGAGAAGAAGAAGTGACACCGACACCATCGGACGACCCGACCCCGGCGGAGCAACCCGCCGGTTCCCCTCGCAGGACCATCACCGTGGAACCGTTCCTGATTCTCGCGATTCTCGTGGGCTGGATCATCCTCCAGATCTGGGTGCTCCCGAAGATGGGCGTGCGGACCTGAATGGGGGATTCGTGCCGGCCGCGGTCGCGGCCGATCCTTCCGAACCAAGCCGACGATTTCCCCGAAACCCCTCCCGCCGAACGTAACGGGAAGTGAATCATGTCCACCGATCCTCGCCCCGGACCCGCCGCCCGCGTGTTCGGGGTCGTCAAGACCGTGCTGACCGCGACGCTCGCAATCGCCGCGCTCGGGCTGTTCCTCGCCTGGATGGGCGGGGCCTTTCACGAAAAGGTTCCGCCGGGCGTGGCTCCGGTCGAGCGGACGAAAGCCGGCAATCGCGCGCTCGTGACGGCCGAGCGGACGGTCGGGGCGGAGACCGTCACCGCCGTCGGTTCCGTTCAGCCGAAGCGTAAAGCCGACGTCGCCAGTCAACTGCTCGCGACCATCCGCGAGATCAAGCCGCGGTCCGGCGACCGCGTGAAGGCGAAGGATATCCTCGTCGTCCTCGACGACCGCGAGTTGAACGCCCAGCAGCGGGAAGCGACCGCCTCGCTCGCCGCCGCCGAGGCGGACCTCGTCACGCGCCGATCGAACTACGAACGGATCAAGGCCCTGAAAGGCGCCGTCAGCGCCGAAGAGTTCAGCAACGTCGAAGGGGCGTTCCGAGTCGCCGAGACGCAAGTCCGACGGGCGAAGGAAACAATCGGCCGGATCGAGGTGCAGATCACTTACGCCCGAATCGCGGCGACGTCCGACGGAATCGTGGCCGACCGGTTCGCCGAACCGGGAGACCTCGCCAGCCCGGGCAAACCGCTGCTCACGCTGTACGACCCGAACGATCTGGAACTGCACGTGAATGTGCCGGAAAGCCTGGCGTCGGGCCTCGGCGTCGGCAAGCCGCTCGGCATTCGCATCGACGCGAACAACTGGGCGACGACGGCCTCCGTGCGCGAGATCGTCCCGCTCGCGCAGCAAGCCAGCCGCTCGGTCCTCGTCAAGCTCGGGCTGACCGTGCCCTCGTCGGTGTCGGTGTTGCCGGGGATGTTCGGCCGGGCCGTCATCCCGGTCGGCGAGGTGGAACGGGTCTGGCTGCCGCAGGCTGCCGTCCAGCGGTTGGGGCAACTCGACCTCGTCGACGTGGCCGACGCCGACGGCTTCCTCACGCGCCGCTTTGTTCGCCTCGGGAAGACCTTCGACGGAAAAGTGGAAATCCTTTCCGGCCTCAGCGGCGGCGAACGCGTCGCGCTGCCTGCGCGATAAATCCCGATGGGACGCCCTGCCATGACGAACAAGACCGCCGACGGTGGAGCCGTGGCCCGGCTGATCGAGGCCTTCCTCCACGGCAACCTCTCCGTGCTCATCATCCTCGTGATGCTCGGCTGCGGGGCCGCCGCCCTGCTGCTCACCCCGCGGGAGGAAGAGCCGCAGATCGTCGTTCCCCTCGCCGATATCTACGTGCGCATGCCCGGCGCGAGCGCCGAGGAGATCGAGCAGCAGGTGTCGTCCAAGCTCGAACGGCTGCTCTATCAGGTCGATGGCGTCGAGTACGTCTACTCGATGTCCCGACCCGGCGAAGCGATCGTCACGGTTCGCTTCTACGTCGGCGAGCATCGCGAAAACAGCCTCGTCAAGATCCACAACAAGATCGCGATGAGCGTCGATCAGGTGCCGCCGGGTGTCACCGGTTGGGTGGTCAAGCCGATCGAGATCGACGACGTGCCGTTCGTGAACGTCACGCTCTGGAGCAAAACGGCCGACGATTTCACCCTGCGGCGCGTGGCCGAGCAGGTGGAGGTCGCCCTGCAAGGCGTACCGGAGACGGCGCGGACGGAGGTGGTCGGCGGCCGTCGGCGCCAGTTCCGCATCGAACTCGACCCTGAGCGCATGGCGTCCCGGCTGGTGACGCCGCTCGATGTGGACCGCGTCCTCCGCGGGGCGAACGTGAACGTGCGGGCGGGCGCATTGCGGGCGGACAACCGCGAGTTGTCGGTGGAGAGCGGTCCGTTCGTGCGGACGCCGGCCGAGGCCGAGACGCTGGTGCTGGGCGTGTTCTCCGGCCGGCCGGTGTACCTGCGGGACGTGGCCACCGTGACCGACGGGCCGGAAGAACCGACCAACTACACGCGGATCCGTTTCGGCCCCGGCGAGCCGAACGCCCCGGCTGGCGACTTCCCGGCCGTCACCGTCGGCATCGCGAAGCGGAAGGGGAGCAACGCCGTCGCGGTCGCCCGCGCCCTGGAGGCGAAGGTCGCGGAACTCCGCCGCGATGTGATTCCGCACGACATCGAGGCCCGCGTCACCCGCAACAACGGGGAGACGGCCGACGAAAAGGTGACGGAACTCATCCGCGAACTCGGCCTCGCCATCATCATCGTTTCCGGGCTCGTGATGTTCGCCCTCGGCTGGCGGGAGGCGCTCATCGTCGTCACGGCCGTGCCGCTCACCTTCGCCCTGACGCTGCTCGTCAACTACCTCGCCGGCTATTCGATCAATCGCGTCACGCTCTTCGCCCTCATCCTCGCGCTCGGCCTCGTCGTCGACGACCCGATCGTGGACGTGGAGAACATCTTCCGGCACTTCCGGATGCGCAAGAAGCCGCCGAAGGAAGCCGTGCTGGAAGCCGTCAACGAAGTCCGCCCGCCGATCATCGTCGCCACGCTCGTCGTGATGGTGTCCTTCCTGCCGATGCTGTTCATCACCGGCATGATGGGGCCGTACATGCAGCCGATGGCGTTGAACGTGCCCGTGGCCATGTTCATGTCGATGGTCGTCGCGTTCACCGTGACGCCGTGGCTGAGCTATCAGGTGCTCAAAGGCGTGTACGGTAAGGGCGGCCACGAACCGGTCGACCCGCAGAAAACGATGACGTACCGCATCTACAAGGCGGTGCTCACCCCGTTCCTGAACTCCCGCCTCGCCGCCTGGGCGCTCATCGGCTTCGTCACACTCCTGTTGCTCGCGTCGATGGTCCTCCCCGCGCTGGGCCTCGTGCCGTTGAAGATGCTCCCGTTCGACAACAAGAACGAGTTCCAGGTCCTCGTCGATCTGCCGGAAGGTTCCACCATCGAGCAGACCGATGCCGCGCTGGGTGCGCTTGCGGATCAGGTTCGCACCGCACCGGAAGTGCGCGAAGTGCTCAGCTATGCCGGCACCGCCTCGCCGATCGACTTCAACGGCATGGTGCGGCACTACTACCTGCGGCAGGAATCGCACCGCGGCGACCTGCGCGTGAACCTGATGCCTAAGGAGGAGCGCGAGCACCAGAGCCATGCCCTCGTGCTGCGGCTGCGGAACGATCTCCAGGCCGTGGCCGACCGGCACAAGGCCCGCATCAAGATCGTCGAAGTGCCCCCCGGCCCGCCGGTGCTCAGTACGCTGGTCGCCGAAGTGTACCCCCGTGCCGGGCAGTCGGACGCCAGCTTCCGCACCGATACCCGCCATGTGCGCGGCTTGTTCGCGAAATCCAAGGACGTGGTGGACGTGGACGACACCTTCGAAGCCGAGCGGTCCCGCTTCGTCTTTCGCGTGGACAAGGAAAAGGCCTCGCTCACGGGAATCACGACGGAACAGATCGCCAACACGCTCCGCGTCGGCTTGCAGGGAATGCAGCCCGGCGAAGGGAACGTGCAGGACTTCCGTGCCGGAGCCGCCCACCTGCCGCGGGAACTGAACCCGCTTGGCATCGTCCTGCAACTCCCGCAACGGGAGCGCGGCAGCCTCGTCGACCTGACCCGCCTCGGCGTGAAGACCCCAACCGGCGAGATTGTGCAACTCGGCGAGTTGGGACGCTTCGAATCGGAGCCGGCCGAGCAGACGATCTACCACAAGAACCTACGCAAGGTCGCATACGTGTTCGGCGATACCGCCGGCCGCACGCCGGGCGAAGCGGTCATCGGCCTCCTCTTCGCCATCCGCGATCAACCGACCCCGGGTGGCGCCGAGGTCGTCTGGAACGGCGAAGGCGAATGGAAGATCACGCTGGACGTGTTCCGCGATCTCGGCCTCGCGTTCGGCGGAGCCATGCTCCTCATCTACATCCTGATGGTCTACCAGACGGGCAGCTACCTCATCCCCCTCGTGCAGATGATCTCCATCCCGCTCACCATCATCGGCATCATGCCGGGGTTCTGGCTGCTCAACGTCGCCACCGGCGGCACCGTCGGCGGATACGCCAACCCGGTGTACTTCACGGCCACGGCCATGATCGGCATGATCGCGCTCGCCGGCATCGCCGACCGCAACGCCATCCTGCTGCTCGACTTCATCCAGCACGTCCGCGGCCGTGGGGCCTCGCTCAAGGAAGCGCTGATCGAGAGCGGAGCCGTGCGCTTCCGGCCGATCCTGCTCACCGCCGGCGCGGCGATGCTCGGCGCGTGGCCGATCACCCTCGACCCCGTCTTTAGCGGCCTGGCGTGGTCGCTGATCTTCGGCCTCACGGTCTCCACCGCCTTCACACTCGTACTCGTGCCGGTGGTGTACTGGATGCTCTACCGCAACGAGGATCGAGCGCCGCTATCCGACGCTTCACCGGTGCCGGATCCCAACCCCCATTCGTGAGGACTATCGTGCGCACCCTCGTCGTTGCCTTCGTTCTGTTCGTCGTGCCTCTGGCGTACAGCCAGGACAAGAGCGTCAAGCCGGGCATCAACGACCCGTTCAAGAACCCGGACGTGGAGAAGTACAAGAACACCTTCGAAGGCGAAAGCCGGGAGGTGTACTTGCACCGCGAGAAGATCGTGGCTGCGTGCGGGCTGAAACCCGGCATGGTGGTCGCCGACGTCGGCGCCGGCACGGGGCTGCACACCCGCCTGTTCGCCAAGGCCGTGGGCGACGACGGCCAGGTCTACGCCGTGGACATCGCGGCCAAGTTCCTGGCGCACATCCAGAAAACCGTCCGGGAGGCGAAGCTGCGGAACGTCACGCCGGTGCTCTGCAACGAGGATTCGGTCGACCTGCCCAAGGGCAGCGTCGACGTGGCGTTCGTGTGCGATACGTACCACCACTTCGAATTCCCCCACCGCACCCTCGCGAGCCTGCACCTCGCCATCAAACCGGGCGGTCGGCTGATCGTGATCGACTTCAAACGGATCGCCGGCATCAGTTCGGAATGGACGATGAATCACGTCCGGGCCGGGCAGGAGGTGGTGGAAAAGGAGATCGTCGCCACCGGGTTCACGAAGTCCGAGGAGGTAAAGGATTTGCTGAAGGACAACTATTTCGTCATCTTCACGCGATCGAAAAGCGACTCGAAATGAAAGCGCGCCGTTGTTGGCATTGGCCGGCGTCATCAATCCCGGCCGGCGATACTCCACACGCCACCCCCCCCCGGCGAGCCGGGCCGCGTCAGCGGCCGGGTGTCGTTTCGCAATGCGGAATTCGGAATGCGGAATGCGGAATGCGGAATGAAAACCAGAACCCCGGCGAGCCGGGCCGCGTCAGCGGCCGGGTGAATCGGTCCCGATAACCCCCACGAGAAAGCACCACCCCCCGCCCGCGAGCCGGGCCGCGTCAGCGGCCGGGTTGCGACCCGACCGCAATTCCCCTCGCGCGCCCGGATTTCCATTGACCCATCCCCCCGCACGCGGGTCGAATCAAGGCATGTGCCACCCCGGCCCCCGCCCGACCCGTCGACCCCGCCCGCACCCGCAGGCGTGGGACTTCGACGCGCTCGGCAACTGGGACTCGATCACGACCGACGGCGGCAGCCCGCAGACGCGCACGCACAACAAGCAGAACGAGATCACGGCCGTGTCGGGGGCGACAAGCCCGACGTTCGACGCGAACGGGAACATGACGACGGACGAGACGGGCAAGCAGTACGTCTACGACGCCTGGAACCGGCTGAAGGTGGTGAAGAATTCGGGCGGGACGACGCTGAAGACGTACGTCTATGACGCGCTGAACCGCCGCGTGGCGGAGACGGCGGGCGGGGCGACGACCGACCTGTACTATTCGGCGAACTGGCAGGTGCTGGAGGAGCGGGACACGGCCCGAACGAACGACACGAAGGCGCGGTACGTGTGGAGTCCGGTGTACGTGGACGCGATGATCCTGCGGGACCGGGACACGGCCGACGACGGGACTCTGGAGGAGCGACTGTGGGTGCAGCAGGACGCGAACTTCAACGTGACGGCGCTGGTGGACAATAATGGCGACGTGGTGGAGCGGTACGTGTACGACCCATACGGCGTGGCGACCGTGCTGAACGCGAGCTGGAGTTCGATTGGAAGCAGTGCGTATACTTGGATGTATCTGCATCAGGGCGGACGATTGGATGGGGCCAGCGAACTGTACCACTTCCGCAATCGCGACTACTCGCCGACGCTGGGGCGGTGGGTGACGATGGATCCTATTCGGTATTATTCAGGAGACGGCAATCTCTACAGATATGCAAGCGCCACCCCTTTGGATAAATTGGATCCCCTCGGCCTCGATGACAATCCATATGATATATATATTACATTTGGAAGTGATGCAGGAACTGGGGTGGCGGCCTTTTGGCATAGCCTTGGCGCCACCGTTACGCCCTTTGTTACACTCTGGATTCTGGACGGGGCAATCACTGTCAAGTCAAGAAGTCTATTGGATTCAATATATCAACTAAAAGAAAGGCTTGGCGATTGCGATTGCATTTCTTCACTTACGTTTGCGGGGCATGGGTCGGCCGGGAGCTGGTGGTTAAATTCAAATGGCGGCAGAGGAGGTCCAGAGAAAAAACGGGGCGGCCCATATGTGCTAACGGAAGCAGATCTTGATGCCTATTATCGCTCCTCCAGGGAACAACAAATCGGCGCTGCAATCGGCGGCCTCGGCATGGGGACAATGACATATACCCAGAGGGAGAAACATATCATAAAAGCTTTTGATTGGCTGAAATCCAAAATATGTCCAGGAAAGAAGATTACAATTGACCTAATGATATGCTCGCAGGCGGCCGGCACGTGGGTGCCTGCCGATAAGAAGTTCGATGAAAACGGAAAACGTTTTTGCATGAAGCTCTCATTAATACTTAATGCGACAGTAAGCGCCAATGATGGAGAAGTCTACGGCTGGGGAAGAGGGACATGGTGGATTATCGAGCCTGATGGCAGTGTAAGAAAGAAATAACTGCGATAGTGCGTATTCCAAGGGATATGCATTTGCAATGGATAATGACCTGCAATGCCCGTTCCATAGCCTCGGAATACTGCTGAGAACATAGCTATTTCGAGGTAATGGAATGGGTTTAGAGCCTGTTTCGCAAGCATGAGCGAAAGACTGCCGCCTCCTCGCTCTTTTCTTTCCCTTGGCCTACAAGTTGCCGCGAAGAAGACAAGCCTATTGAATAGCAAGGCATGAGGAGCGAAACCGGAGGGGTGATGCAAAAGACAGTTTCAAAGGTGCTGATCATCGGCAATATTGCGATATACGCGATTGGTTACCCGATTTCGTTTTTTTCGCCAGGTCCATCTGCGTATTTTGTTTTTCTTGGCTGGCTATCTATACTGTTTCTGTTCAATATTATTGGATCCTTAGTGATTACGATCACAATAGTAAATTTGTGGAGTACTGGAGTAAAAGTTGCGAGTCTAACAAAGATAGCGCTGTTTATTGCGCTATTCATGCTAGTTTTCGTTTTACTGCATGATAAGACTGTTTTCGGGTAGCGTCCTGGTCAATTATAGTGTCATCGCGAAATCTGTCGTGGCCAATTATTGTGCCGCCTCGAAATCACTGTGATTTCGAGCAAGAAAGGGTCGCGGTAGGGACCGGGATTGCCCCCCCCCTCGCGCAGATCCGGACGTGAGGCATTACCGCATCCGACTCCTACTTCGGGTGTTTTGCGTAAAACCGCACGCCGGCGGTATTTGTGGCGCACCGAATTGTGGTCGCATTTCTTGCCAATCTCTCACTGTAAGGATTTGGCCCTCAGGATGAGCGGTTTGCCGAATTCCCGCGAATTCCGGAGATCGCGAGCGAGGGTTTCCGACGCGGTCGGCGAATCGCTTCTCACGGCGCGGGTTTGTTCCGGATCGGACGGACCTGGTGCTGGTCGAGCCACTCTTCGAGGAGTGCGACGGCGGTGAGGAAGGGGTAGCCGTAGGCTTGCAGCAGGTCGATGGTGTTGAAGTTGGCGCCGCAGGCGAAGCAGTGGGCGAGGTTGTTCTTCGGATTCAACTTCGCGAGCATTTCGCGGCAGCGGGGGCAGTGGAAGACGAAGCGGCCGTCGCGGTCGCTCCAAATGGTTCACCACACCTTCCGCACCCACGCCTGCCACCCCTTCCGCACGACTTCGCACCGGCCGCGCATCGTCGCCAGGAACGCATCGATCGCCAGCTTCGGGCTTCGCTCCGGGGCCGCGTCGATCCACCATTCGTAATCGTCGAAGCAAACTAGCCCGTCCTGCTTCACCAGCGACCAGCTCAGCACCGCGTCGCTCAGTACGTCCGCGGCCTGGTGCGACCCGTCAATTGATACGAAGTCATACCGGCCCAGCGGCAAGTCCCTCAGCATCACCTCGCTCCGGCCCTTTTTCGCCACCAGCTTCGCCCGATGCGGCTCCGTGTTCGCCCGGAAGCGCGCCTCCAGGTCCGTCAGGTCCCGCGACGCATGCTCCGCCCCGCCGGCGAACGTGTCCACGTAGGTCAGCGTCGATGACGGGTGCGTGAGGATGTTCTCCAGCAGCCAGACCGTGCTGTGGCCCTCGAACACGCCGATCTCCAGCACGTGGCACTCCTGACCCTTCAGGGGGCCGAGCAGGTCCGACCAGACGGGGATGTGCCGCGAGAACCAGTCCTCCGAGAACCCGGCCGTGGGCGGCACGCGGGCGGGCACGGGCTTCGGCGGGCGGGTGTCGGCGTCGGCGAGGTGGAAGGTGTAGTCGGCGAAGCGGGGCACGTCGCGGCCGGCGTCCTCCCAGCCGTAGCGGTAGGTGCCGACGTGCCAGAGTCGGACGGTGGTGTCGGCCTGGACGGCGTAGCCGGCCTGTCGGGCGGTCGACTCGCGTGTGCAGCCGGCCGCAACTCACGCCCAGGTGGACCGTGACGATGCCGTTGTCGACCTTGCCTTCGCAGCCGAGGTACTGGCGTTGCACGCCGGGCGTCTTGCTCCCCTTCTTGTCGTCGCTGGTCTCGTCGATCACGCCGACGACGTCGAGCGGATCCGCGCATCGCGGGTCGCGGGGCCGGTGTGCTTGGCGTTGAACGCGGTGTGCCGGCGGTTGTACCGCCGACGACGGGGGGTGCCCGACCTGCCTCACACCGGCGACGTCATCCGCTATCATCAACGAGACCCGCGATACCGCCGCGTCCCACAAGAAACGGCCGCATAGATGCAACATCTAACTCCTGCGCTGTCGTGTTAGGAAGAGGAACACGAGTTCCTGTCGGCGCTAAAACTTCGCGCTCGGCTTCTGCCCGCTTTGCCGTTCAGGAAATCACCCGCGAGGGTGCCGGAAAGCCCACTAAAATAACATCGTCGGAAGTGGCCTGTGGGCACCAACTGACCCGTCCGCACGGATACCGGATTTCCGAGGCGCTCACGTCCCATACCTACCGGATCACCCGAGATCGTACACGTCCGTCTCGAGCCGACTGCCGCCTCGGGATAAGGGAGTATGGCGGGTTCACCTGGTATAACGACCGTTTCCGAGGCACCCCTGATGTCGACTCCTTCCGAATCACCTCTCGACACAAGCGGAGGGAACAGGCACGACCGGAACGAGGCCGAGGAAAAGTTTCGCGGCCTTCTGGAGGCCGCCCCGGACGCCTTCCTCCTGGTCGATGAAGCCGGGGCCATCGTACTCGTCAATTCCCAGACCGAGCGGATGTTCGGCTACCCCCGCGACGAGTTGCTCGGACAGCCGGTCGAGGTGCTTGTGCCGCAGCGGTTTCGGGGCAACCACCCTGCCCACCGAACCGATTACGCTCTCGAGCCCCACGTTCGGCCGATGGGCGCGGGCCGGGAACTGTTTGGATTGCGGAAGGACGGGAGCGAATTTCCGGTCGAGATCAGTTTGAGCCCTCTCGTCACCGGGGCCGAGCGGTACGTCATCAGCGCCGTCCGCGACGTCAGCGCCCGCAAGAAGGCCGAGGCCAAGTTCCGCGGGCTCCTCGAGTCGGCCCCGGACGCCATGGTCATCGTGAACCGTGCGGGCGAGATCGTGTTGGTCAATTCCCAGACGGAGCGGCTGTTCGGTTATACCCGTGAGGAACTCCTCGGACGCCTGATCGAGACCCTCGTACCAGACCGGTACCGGGCCAACCACCCCGGATACCGGGACGCCTTCTTCCAGGAGCCGCGGGTCCGACCGATGGGGGCGGGCGTGGCGTTGTACGGCTTGCGGAAGGACGGGAGTGAGTTTCCGGTCGAAATCAGCTTAAGCCCGCTGGAGACCGAGGACGGTACACTCGTTAGCAGTTCCATTCGGGACATCAGCGACCGCAAGCAAGCCGAGCGGGCGCTCCAGGATAAGAACGTCGAGTTGGAAAAGGCAAGCCGGGCGAAGGATCACTTCCTCGCCACGATGAGCCACGAATTACGAACTCCGCTCAACGCGATCATCGGTTTCACCGGGACACTCCTGATGCGGCTTCCCGGACCGCTGACGATGGACCAGGAGAAGCAACTCCGCACCGTCCAGAACAGCGCCCGGCACCTGTTGTCGCTCATCAATGACTTGCTCGATCTCGCCAAGATCGAGAGCGGCAAGGTCGAGTTGAACCCCGAACCGGTCGCCTGCCGAGGGGTAGTCCAGGAGGTCGCCACGGCGCTTCGCCCCCTCGCCGAGGGGAAGGGACTCCGGTTCGAGGCGAGCACCCCGCCCGACGAAGTGATCGTCCGGGCCGACCGGCGGGCCCTCTGCCAGATCCTGCTCAATCTGGTCAACAACGCGATCAAGTTCACGGAGGCTGGTGGGGTCACTCTGGAACTCCTCCGCCGGGAGGTCGACGGCCGGGCGGCGACCGAGTTCATTGTGACGGACACTGGCATCGGCATCCGGCCGGAAGATCAGACAAAGTTGTTCCAGGCGTTCACCCAGGTGGACCCGTCCGGGAAGTGGCGGCACGAGGGGACCGGGCTGGGCCTTCACCTGAGCCGAAAGCTGGCGGAGTTGCTCGGCGGGACGATCGCCGTGCGGAGCGAGTACGGCCGCGGTAGCACGTTTACTCTCACCTTGGCGGAGGGGTAGCCGATGTCTCGCATCCTCCTCGTCGAAGACAACCCCGCCAACCTGGAACTGATGAGCTACCTGCTCGGGTCGTTCGGGTACCTCGCCGCGACGGCGACCGACGGCGGGGCGGGGATGGACGCCGCTCGCGACGGGGCGTTCGACCTGATCGTCTGCGACGTCCATATGCCCGGCATTGACGGGTACGAGTTAGCCCGCCGGTTGAAGGCCGACCCGGCACTCCGGACCATTCCGCTGGTGGCCGTCACCGCCCTGGCTATGGTCGGCGACCGGGACAAAGTACTGGCCGCTGGTTTCGACGGGTACATCGCCAAGCCGATCGACCCGGAAACGTTTGTCCGCCAGGTTGAGGCGTACCTCTGTTTGGAAAAGCGGAAGGCCGTGACCGCCCGGGACAACCTGGCGTCTTCCGCCCGGCCCCCCACGGCCGTCCGGCAAACCATCCTTGTGGTAGACAACCTGCCGGTCCATCTCGAACTGGCTCGGGGGATCCTGGAGCCGCACGGCTATCGAGTGCTGACCGCCGAGGGCGTGGCCGACGCACTGGCCCTCGCCCGCGAGCAACCGTGCGATCTGATCCTTTCCGACGTGTGCATGGCCGGGGAGACCGGGTACGATCTGATTAAAGCGGTCAAGGCCGACCCACGGCTCCGAGACACCCCGTTCGTGTTCCTGACTTCGACGATGACCGACGAAAAAGCCCGCGCCGCCGGCCTGGCGCTCGGGGCGTCCCGGTTCCTCTTCCGCCCGATCGAGCCGGAAGCCCTCCTGGCCGAGATCGTGGCCTGCCTCCGCGACGTGGGAAAGGTGTAACCATGGCCACCATCCTGATCGTCGACGATCGCTCGGCCAACCGGGAGTTCCTTCTGACCTTGCTCGGTTACGGCGGGCACCGCCTGCTGGAGGCCCGGGATGGAGCGGAGGGACTGGCGGTGGTGCGGGCCGAGCGGCCGGACCTGGTGATCACCGACATCCTGATGCCGACGATGGACGGATACGAATTCGTCCGCCAACTCCGGGCCGACGAGGCCGTAGCCGGCACCCGCGTGATCTTCTTCACCGCCCACTACCGCGAACCGGAGGCCCGCCGGCTCGCGGCGGCCTGTGGCGTGACCGATGTGCTTACCAAGCCGTGCGAGCCGGAGGACGTTCTGAAGACAGTCGAGGCCGCCCTCGGTTTCTCCCCGGCCCCGACCGTCGACCCGCCCCCAACCGCGGACATGTTCGACCAAGAGCACCTTCACCTGCTGACCGACAAGCTCGCGCGCCAGGCGGACGAGGCGAGGAGGAAAAGCGAGCGGCTCGCAGCTCTGGTGGAACTCGGGCTGCAGCTTGGGTCGGAGCGCGATCCGAAACGGCTGCTCCAGGCGTTCTGCGACGCGTGCCGGGAAATCGTCGGGGCCAGATACGCCGTGGTCGGCATCCCCGACGGCAACGGGAACGCGTACCGGTTCTTCCTGACCGGGGGTATGGACCTTGCGACGGCCGCACGGGTCGGTCGTCCGGGTCCGCTCGAGGGTGTCCTCGGCAGCGTGCTCGCCGCAGGCCGGTGCTTCCGCGCGGCCAAACACGGCGGGCTGGATGCGGCCGGGATGCCGACGTCCTTCCCGCGGGCCTCGGCCCTGCTGGCCGCCCCGGTCGTATCCCCGGCCCGCATCCACGGGTGGGTTTGCTTGCTGGACAAGGTTGGGGGCGACGCCTTCACCGACGAGGATGAACGGCTCGTCCGCATGCTCGGTGCCCAAGTCGGCCGGATCTACGAGAACGGCAGTCTCTATGCCGACCTCCTCCGCCACTCGACCAAACTGGCCGAGGAAGTTGCCGAGCGGCAGCGCGCGGAGGCGGCGATGCTCGCCGGAGAAGCCTACCTGCGAGGCTTCTTCGAGGCGTCCTCCGCCGGAATGGTTGAAGCGGACGCCGGCACGGGGCGGATCATCCGGGCGAACGCGACCTACTGCCGCATGCTCGGTTATGCACCGGACGAAATCGTCGGCCTGAGCCCCGAACATTTCGTCTTGCCGCAGGACTTGCCAGCGGTGTCCGCGACGTACACCGCGCTCCGCGAAGGGCGGATCGACGCCTACGACGCCGAACGGCGGTACCGTTGCAAGGACGGCTCCGAGTTGTGGGTCCAGTTGAGTGCGGCCCTAATTCGGGACCCCGATGGTCGGCCAGCACGGATCGCCGCGGTCCTGTCGGACCTGACTGCCCGAAAGCGGGCCGAAGCGGAATTGCGGCGGACCACCGACCTGCTCAAGGCGGTCGCCGACGGTACGACCGATGCGGTGTTCGTGAAGGACCGCTCCGGGAAGTACCTGCTGTGCAACCCGGCCACCGCCAGGTTCTTCGGCCTCACCCCTGACGAACTGGTCGGGCGGACGGATCGCGAGTTGTTCGGCCCGGCCGACATCCAAGTGGTGGCGGAGAACGATCGCCGCGTCGTGGAGACCGGGCAGACCGAGACGTCGGAGGAAGTGCTGACCATGGCCGGGGTGGTCCGCACCTTCCTCGCGACCAAGGGGCCATACCTCGACGCGAACGGCGACGTGGCGGGAGTGATCGGCATTTCGCGCGACATCACCTCCTACAAGCGGGCGGAGGCCGAGCGGGACGCCGCACTGCGGCAACTCCGCATCCAGATCGAGCGGATGCCGCTCGCGTACGTCTTGTTCGACGCCGACTTGCGGGTCGTCGAGTGGAACGCCGCCGCCGAGCGGATCTTCGGATACACCAAGGCGGAAATCCTGGGCCTGGAGCCGCCGTACGACAAAATCCTGCCCGCCGACGCGTGGTTTCACGCGAAAGAAATTCTTCTCCGGATTCGGGCCGGGGACATGGCCGCCCACTCGGTCAACCAGAATCTGACGAAGGACGGCAGGACGATCATTTGCGAATGGTTCAACACGCCGCTACTGGACGACGGCGGGGCCTTCTTGGGGTTGGTATCGTTGGCACAGGATGTCACCGCTCGTCGGGTGTCAGAGGAACAGTTGCGGCTCCAAGACCGGGCAATCCGCGCGGTCACGCAAGGCATCCTGATCTCCGACCCGAACCAGACGGACAACCCGATCGTCTACGCCAGTCCGGGGTTCGAGCGGATTACCGGCTACCACGCGGCCGAGGTGATCGGTCGGAACTGTCGATACCTCCAGGGCAAGGATACCGACCCGGCGACCGTCGCCCGCTTACGGACGGCGATCGGAGCCGGGGAAGCTTGTACCGCCGAACTGATGAACTACCGGAAAGACGGTTCCCCGTTCTGGAACGAATTGTCGGTCTCCCCGGTCCGGGACGAAACTGGTGGATTGACCCACTTCGTTGGAGTCCAGACGGACGTGACTGCCCGGCGGAACTTGGAGGAGCAGTTCCGCCAAAGCCAGAAGATGGAGGCGGTGGGTCGACTCGCAGGCGGAGTGGCGCACGACTTCAACAATTTGCTCACCGTCATCAACGGGTATGGCGAACTGGTTCTGGGCGGGCTGCCGGCCAGCGACCCGAATCGGGATCTCATCCGGGAGATGGTGGCCGCCGGGGAACGGGCCGCCGGATTGACCCGGCAACTTCTGGCATTCAGCCGCAAGTCCATCATCGAACCGAAGATGGTGGAACTGAAGGCCTTGGTGACCGATGTCGAGCGGTTGCTCCGCCGGGTGATCGGCGAGGATGTCCAGTTGGCGGTCGTGGCCGATCCGGAGACTGGTGCCGTGCGGGTCGACCCCGGCCAGATCGAACAGGTGCTGATGAATCTGGTGGTCAACGCCCGGGACGCAATGCCGACCGGCGGGAAACTGACCATCGAGGTGCGCAAGGCCGAACTGGACGAGACGTACACGCGGGACCACCCGGACGCCAAGCCCGGGCCGCACGTTCTCTTGGCCGTCACCGATACGGGCTGCGGGATGGACGCGGCGACGGTCTCCCGAATCTTCGAGCCTTTCTTCTCCACGAAGGGGGAGCACGGCACCGGGCTTGGTCTGGCGACGGTCCACGGCATCGTCAAGCAGAGCGGGGGACACATAACCGTTTACAGCGAATTGGAGCGCGGTACCACTTTCAAAATTTACCTGCCGCGAGCCGAGAACCCTCCGCCCGCGCGCGGGTCGCGTCTGGTTCGGCCCCCGCTGGCTAAGGGCGGCGAGACGATCCTCCTGGTGGAGGACGAGGACGGAGTTCGCGCGCTGGCCCGGCACATCCTGCGGAATTGCGGGTACACCGTCGTGGAGGCTCAGGAAGGGGCCGAGGCGCTGCGGCTGGCCGGTGAGCATCGGGGCCGGTTCGACCTGCTGGTGACCGATGTGGTCATGCCCCGGATGGGCGGCCGCGAGGTGGCGCAGCGGGTGTCCGAGTTGCACCCCGGGGCCAAGGTGCTCTTCCTGTCCGGGTATACCGACGACGCGGTCGTCCGACACGGAATCCTGGAAGCCGATGTCTCCTTCCTGCAGAAGCCGTTCACCCCGGCGTCCCTGGCCGCGAAGGTCCGAGAGGTGTTGGACGCCCAGTAACGACCGCAAGGCTGAAACATCGATCGAGAAGTCGTCCTTCGGCACGATTGGCGGCCGGGGCATCCGCGGCCGGTGGCCGTCAACCTCCATTTCATCTCTCGATGACGCGCGTTATCCGCAGCGGCAGTTTTGTCCGATCGCCGAATCTCAATCCAGCACTTTCAGTACGAAGCTTCCACCGTGGCCGCGAACGAGCGGCGAGTACATCAGTTCCGCGCTCGCCGGGGCGACGACGAACTCGCCGGCCAGCTCGGCGAGCAGGATGCAATGGTCGCGCGTTTCGATGCCGGCGTGCTCGTAGAGGAAGCTCACCTTCGCATCGCGGTCCTCGCGCTGGTTGTAGGACCCTTCCGCCTGCTTCTCGAACCGCTTGTCCTCTTTCGCGATCACTTCGCACCCGCCCGGCTTCGGGTTTTCGACCAGCAGGTAGCGCGGATTCACCTCCTCCCCGGGTAGAACAGGTTTCGAACTCGTCGCGCGCGACTCTCGCGCCGAGAGTGGCGAGCGACATCACTTTTCGCCTTGAATTACCAGCGATTCTGTGAAGGGAAGGGGAGCGGCGCGACTCGTGCGCGAGAAAGTTCGAATCCCACTCGATGTCCGACCGCGATACTCTACGAACCCAAAAACTCTCGAAATGCGTTAACTGGCGGGGCAAATCGGGTTCATCCGAAAACTCAACGACCAAGGGTTAACAAGCGCGCGACATCGAGAGGCCGAATCCTTCCGATTCTCTGACCGTCCGGCGGTGGTCAAATATCATGTCCAAACTCGGAAAACCCTTGGAATCATCAAGTTCTCGATGCCTCGCCTGCTCGAACCACTCTGGCTCATCCTCGCCACTCTGTCCGACAAGAAACTCGGCCAGACGATCGAGTTCCTCCGCGAGGAGAACCGGATCCTGCGGAGCAAGCTGCCGGAGCGGATCATGCTCACGCCTCGCGAGCGGTCTCGATTGTTGAGGTACGGCCGCAGGCTTGAATCGGCTATCGGCGGTGTCATCACGATCGTCTCGCCGCGGACCTTTTCCCGCTGAAAAGCGGTAGAGGGAAGCGACTCGGCGGGCTGCTCAAGAGCTACTATCGCTTCGCGGCCTGACGCCGAACGGAAACGCGGACGATTCGATCGCTGTACCGTTCGCACGGTTCGTGTCGAAGGACCGCGCCGATTCGCAAATCGCTTCATTTCTGTAAACGCCTGTCCACCAACCGATGCCGGAATTCGGACATCCCTTGTCTTGTTCCGACTGCGGTTCCGGCTGGAAATCGCAGCGCGAAAGGCAGGACATAGTTTTTGACCATGACGGACAGACGGGATTGGCCGAAGTGAAAAACCGCTGGAAAGTCCGCTTCTGACGCCTACTGTACGGATGTTCAAGTTACCCGGCAAGGATTCGAACCTTGACGAAGTGAACCAAAATCACTTGTGCTACCGTTACACTACCGGGTAATCGCTCAGCCTGTTATACGGTCTGGAAACCAAAATCGCAACCCCTCTCGACTCGCGACTTCGTCGGTGATGAGACACGAAAATCGCCCGCCGGTTCACGGCGGGCGATTCGGGATTTTCACCGCTTTCCCACTCAGTCGTCCGAGCCGGCCGCCTTGCCAATGGCGCCGCCGGTCAGCTTCACGCCGATGACGATATCCTTCTTTTCCACCTTGCTCTTCAGGCTTTTCGTCACGTCGGTGATGATCGGCTTCATTTGCGGTGCCTGGCCGGCGAGCAAGGGCAGCAGCGCCTTGGCCTTGCCGAGCAGGTCGTCGACCGTCGCGCCGAAGTCATCGGCGGCGGCGGTGTCCTTCATGGTCATCATGATCTCGAGCGCCACGTCGCCGGTGACCTTGAGGGTCATGGACGAGCTTTCGAGTTTTTCGAGTTGCTTCTTGAGTTTCTCGGGGTCGTCGATGCCGGGGATCGGCGGGATTTCGCCGACCTTGCCGCTGCTGACGCCGCAGCCGAACATGGAGGCCTTGCCGTCCATCTTCTCGACGAGGGCGGCGAGTTCCTTCTTGAGAGCCGGCTTCGCCTTTTCGTCGGACGCCTTCATCGCGGCGGTGACAAGCTTCTTGTCGGTCCCGCCGACGATCGTGTTCTTGTCGGCGACGCTGGCGAAGAACGGTTCGGGACGGTTGTTGCCGGTGATCTTGACGAGGGTGTAATCGCCGTCCTTGACGATGGCGACCTTGTCCCCGTCCTTCTTGGCAGCGGCTTCGACCGCTTCGAAGAGCTTCTCGGGGTTGAAGTTGCCACGGACGACCATCAGGCCCTTCATGTCCTGGGGGTTGTCGCCCCAGAATCCGGCGGTGATGGTATCGATGTCCTTGAGCGGGTCGAGGCCGAGGGTTTCGAGCGTCTTCTGGGCCTCGCCACCCTGGAGGGCTTGCTTGAGATTGGCGAGGGCGTACTTCTTGAACAGATCGGAGTCGATGACCTGCTTGAGGTTGATTTGCAGGTACGATTCCGCTTCGGCCGGAATCAGGCGTTCGACGTCGGCGGCGCGGACGGGTGTGGCCGCAAGGCCGAGGCCGATGGCGGCGGCCGCCAGCAGTCTGCGAACAAAACGCATGGAATTCTCCCAGGATGGTGGGCGGCCGTCGCACGGCCGCTGGCCGGTATACCCCGCGTCGGGCCGGCGGGTTTCGCCATCCAGTCAGGTTACGCCGACGCGAAGGGTCCGGGTAGTGGTTCGGCGGGGACCGCTCAAACTTTGACTGCGGCTTTCAAAAAGCGCATCAGCGATCGCGTGAATTCCGGTAGGTCGTCGGGACCGCGACCGGTGAGCATATTACCGTCCAATACGAAAGGCTCGTCGCGGTAAGTGGCACCGGAGGCGCGGACATCGTCGCGGATGCCGGGCGAGCAGGTCAGCGTGCGGCCGTCGACGGCCCCGGCGCTGATGAGGAGTTGCGGGCCGTGGCCGATCGCGGCGATCCGGCCCTCTTGCGAGAAAGTGCGGGCCACGTCCACGGCGGCCTCGCGAATGCGCAGCCGTTCGACGGCAGGGCCGTCGGGAATCACCAGCAGGTCGAAATCGGCGGGATTCAGGTCGTGGATGCGGGCGTTCGGTTCGATCGTGTAGCCGTGGAGACCGGAGACGGCGTGCAGGAGTGGGCTGGCGAGCGTGACCTTCACTCCCTCTTCGCGCAACCGGTACCACGGCACGAACAACGTCAGTTCCTCGAAGCCATCGGCGACCAGTATCAGCGCTTTCATGCCATCCTCGGCGGCGAAGGGGAGTCATCGGAATCCGTGGCTACGATTCTAACACTTCGTCTGCCGTCGGGGTAGCCCGGACCCGGGGAAGGAATCGGGGGGTTGGCCCTTCTCCGGCCGGGGCGGAATCCTATCCCAACATCATGTCGTCGCGGCGGGCGCCGCGATAACGTTCCCCTCACCGAGGTTCGCACCGATGGCGGTTCACGTTCAGAAGGAAGCCCCGAATTTCACGGCCACGGCAGTCGTCAACGAAGAGTTCAAAACCATCCAACTCAACGACTACCGCGGCAAATATGTCGTCCTTTTCTTCTATCCGCTCGACTTCACCTTCGTCTGCCCGACCGAAATCATCGCCTTCAGCGACCGCGTCGAGGAGTTCCAGAAGCGCGGCTGCGAGGTGATCGGCGTGTCGGTGGACAGCCAGTTCAGCCACCTCGCCTGGATCAAGATGCCGCGCACCGAAGGCGGCCTCGGCGGGCTGAAGTATCCGCTCGTCGCGGACCTGACGAAAAAGATCAGTTGCGACTACGGCGTCCTGCTCGAAGGCGGGATCGCGCTGCGCGGTCTGTTCCTCGTCGACAAGGGCGGCGTCGTCCGGCACATCACCATCAACGACCTGCCGATCGGCCGCAGCGTGGACGAAGCATTGCGCGTGCTGGACGCCCTGCAATTCTTCGAGAAGAACGGCGAGGTCTGCCCGGCCGACTGGAAGCCCGGCAAGGCGACGATCAAGCCCGGCGTGAAGGAATCCAAGGAGTATTTCGCGAAGGCGGGGAAGTAGCACAACTGTCGTGTTCCGGTTGTGCGGGCGTCCAATCCCGTCCAACCGGAACTTTCGGTTCGTCCGTCGTGTCTTCGCCAATTCCCCCCAATTAAGATGGCCGCACGATTCCCGTGGGAACTGCCGCCATGCGCCGATCGCTCGCGATTCTTTGCGCCCTCGTTTGCGTTCAACCTGTCGTTGCCGACAATGCCCCGTCGCCGCCGGAGTTCGCGGAGCTGAAGTATCGTCTCGTCGGGCCCTACGCCGGCGGGCGTGTCAGCCGCGCATGCGGCGTGCCCGGCGATCCGCTCACCTACTACGCGGCGACGGCGTCCGGCGGCGTCTGGAAGTCGAGCGATGGAGGACTGAACTGGAAGCCGGTCTTCGACGACCAGCCGACAAGCAGCATCGGCAGCATCGCCGTCGCGCCGTCCGATCCGAACGTCGTCTATGTCGGTACGGGCGAGGCCAACATCCGCGGCAACGTGTCGCCCGGCGCCGGCCTGTTCAAGAGCGAGGACGCCGGCAAGACCTGGAAGCACGTCTGGAAGCAACTCGGTCAGATCGGAACGGTGGCGGTGCATCCGACGAATCCGGACGTGTGCTTCGCCGCCGTGCTCGGCCACGCGTTCGGGCCGAACCAGGAGCGCGGCGTCTATCGCACGACCGACGGCGGCAAGACTTGGGCGAAGGTCTTGTTCAAAAACGACGAGACCGGCAGTTCGGACGTGGCGATCGACCCGAGCAATCCGCGCGTGGTCTTCGCCGGGTTCTGGCAGGCACGGCGACGGCCCTGGGAGATGACCAGCGGCGGGCCGGGCGGCGATTTGTTCGTTTCCCGCGACGGCGGCGACACGTGGACGTCCCTCAAGAACGCGATGGCGAAGGACGGGAAGAAGAATGGCCTTCCGCCCGGACTGTGGGGCAAGGTAGGCGTCGCGGTTGCGCCGTCGGATTCGAACCGCGTCTATGCGCTCATCGAAGCGGAAAAGGGCGGCCTGTTTCGTTCCGATGACGGTGGCGAAACCTGGAGGCTCGCCAGCGACGACCGCAACCTCCGCCAGCGTGCCTGGTATTACCAGACGCTGACCGTCCACCCGTCGAACGCCGACATCCTGTTCGCCCCGAACGTCCTCCTTCAGAAGAGCGTGAACGGCGGATCGTCCTTCCAGCCCGTGCGCGGCCAGCACCACATCGACTTTCACGACCTCTGGATCGACCCGAAGAACCCGAACCGAATGATCTGCGCCAATGACGGCGGTGTGGACATCAGCGCCGACGGCGGGAAGACCTGGTTCGCCCCGCCACTACCGATCAATCAGTTCTACCACGTGCACGCCGACAACTCCGTGCCGTACCGTGTGATGGGCTGCATGCAGGACCTCGGAAGCGCGAGCGGGCCGAGCAACGGCTTGAAGGGGAGCATTGGCCTCGGCGACTGGTACTCGGTCGGCGGCGGCGAAGCCGGGCACTGCGTCAGCGATCCGAAAGACCCCAACATCGTTTACGCCGGCGAGTACGGCGGCATCATGACGCGCTACGACCACCGCACGAAGCAGGCGCGCAACATCACCGTCAACCAGTGGAACCCGAGCGGCATCGACCCGGCGAAGCACAAACACCGCTTCCAGTGGACCGCGCCGATCCTCGTTTCCAAACATTCCGGTGCGGTATTCCACGCGGGGAACTTCCTGTTCCGTACCACCGACAACGGACTGACATGGGAGAAGGTGTCGCCGGATCTGACGCGGGACGACAAGCAGAAGCAGCAGTGGAGCGGCGGGCCGATCACCGGCGACAATACCGGGGCGGAGACGTACTGCACGATCTTCGCACTCGCCGAATCACCCAAGCAAAAGGGCGTTATGTGGGCGGGCAGCGACGACGGACGAGTGCACCTGACTCGCGACGACTGCAAGACCTGGATCGACGTGACAAAGAACGTGCCGGACCTGCCCGACTGGGGCACCGTCACGTGCATCGAAGCGTCTCCGCACGACGCGGGCACCGCGTTCCTCGTCGTGGACAACCACCGGATGGACGATTATCGGCCCCACGTCTGGAAGACAACGAACTACGGAGCGACCTGGACCAAGATCGTGGAAGGTCTCGACGCCGGCGTTCATGCCAAAGTCGTGCGCGAGGATCCGAAGAAAAAGGGCCATCTCTACCTCGGCACCGAGCGCGGCGTGATGCTGTCGGGCGACGGCGGGGCGACGTGGCGGCCGCTGCGCCTGAACCTGCCGACCGTACCCGTGCATGACCTGCAGGTGAAAGACGACGACCTTGTCGTCGGCACCCACGGCCGCGCGATCTGGATTCTCGACGATCTCACCGTCGTTCGGAACTGGAGCGAATCGTTGAAGGAGAAGCCGGTGCACCTGTATGCGGTGCGCCCGACGACGAAGTGGATGGGTGGCGGGGGCGGCGTATCCAGCCATCACCGCGGCAGCGCGACGCGCGACCCGGATCGCGGCGCGGTGCTCTGGTACTCGTTTGCAAAGGAGCCGAAGGAAGCGAAAGTGGAGATTCGCAATGCGTCCGGCAAAACCGTCGCGAAGGCGAGCGGGAAACCGGATGCCGATGCGAAGGATGACGCGGACGACGACGGTCAGGACAAGAAGGATCGCAAGCTGACCGTGAAGGCGGGGCTGAACAAGTTCGTCTGGGACTTCACGCACGACGGTGCCGACACGATTCCCGGCGCGAAGGTGGACGCCGGCAACCCCGGCATGGGCATCCCGGTGTCGCCCGGCAAGTTCACGGCTGTGCTCACGGTCGGAGGGAACGTGCAGACGGTTCCTTTCGAAGTGCGGCCCGACCCGCGACTCGAATCGAACTATTCCGCCGCCGAACAGGAGGCGTTCGCTCTTGCGATTCGCGACCGGATTCAATCGCTCACGGACACGGTGCTCGCGATCCGCGCGCTCCAGAAGCAGTTGGCATTGAGGAAGGAACTGTTCAAGGACAAGGCCGACGCGAAGGACCTCCTCAAGTTGGAGGCGGAGTTCGGCAAGAAGCTCGCGGCCATTGAGGAGAAACTCCACAACCCGAAAGCGAAGATCGTTTACGATATTTTCGCCGCACGCGGGGGTGCAATGCTCTATTCGCAGCTGACATGGTTGCTCGGCAATGCGACCGATGGAGAAGGAACGCCCACCAAGGCGCAGAAGGAGCTATCGGAGGAGTTGGCGAAACAGTTGTCGACGATCCTTGCGGAGTACGGGAAACTGACGACGGAGGGTTTGAAGACGCTCGCGGAGGCGGCCAAGGCGGCCGGCGTGCCGGAGTTGTATCTGCCGATGAAGATGCCCGCCGGCGCAATCGACGCGCGGCGGTGACGGATCACGCCGCTTCGGCCTTCGGGACTTCGAAGAGCCAGCCTGCGGGGCGGGGCATGCGGTTCGGTCCGACGGCACCGTCGGGTCGGCCTTCCCATTCGTGACAGCGCACGCTGGCGAGGATCCGCTCGGCGACGGCGACGGCTTCGCGACCGTCTTCGCCCGTCACGCGCGGCGTGCGGCCGGTCCGCACGCAGTCGATGAAGTGCCTCAACTCGGCCGTGAGTTGGTCTCCCTTGCGGTCCCCATCCACATAGCGCACCTGCAGGTGTCGGCCGAACACTTCGTCTTTCAGACGAGCCCGGGCGGCGGCATCCATCTTGTCCGCCCGTAGCCCGTACTGTCGCACTTCGGGGCTTTGTTGGACCAGGACCAATTTACGCGTCACGAAATCAATTCCGGCGTAGCCCTCGGGTGCCCAGATGCGCAGGCGGCGCTTGGGTCGCTGGGTGATGCGGCTGGCGGTGACGTGCGCGATGCAACCGCTTTCAAAGATCAGTCGGGCGTTCACCATGTCTTCGTGGCCGCCGAAGGCGGTGGCCCCGACCGCCTCGACGGATTTCACGGCCGTGCCGTCCAAAGCAAGCAGCAGGTCGATATCGTGAATCATCAGATCGAGTACGGCGCCGATGTCGACGCTGCGGCCGGTGAACGGTCCGTGGCGTTCCGCCTCGACGAACTTGGGCCGGATCGGTCGGCGGATCAGTTCTTCGAAAGCAGGGTTGAAGCGTTCGATGTGGCCGACCTGCAAAGGGACACCGGCCTTGGCCGCCAACGCGATCAATTCGTCCGCCTCGGCGAGTGTCGGGCAGATCGGTTTCTCGACGAGCACCGGAACGCCAACCTTGAGGAACGCCGACGCGACGGCGTGGTGGTGGACCGTCGGCGTGACGATCGAGACGGCATCGACGGCGTGCAGGAGTGGTTCGTGCGTCGTGTACGGGCGCGTGTCCAGGCGACCGGCGACGAGTTTCGCCTGATCAATATTGGCGTCGACAACACCGACGAGGTCGACGTCGGGTAAGCCGGCGAGGATGCGGGCGTGGTGCTGCCCCAGGTGTCCGACGCCGATCACGGCCATGCGTAGTCGATTCATGTTGCCTTCCCTGGCGATCGTATCAGGCGACCTCACGCGGCTCGGCGTCGGGCGGGAAACGCCAGGACGGCGGGTGCCGTCGCGTGCGCCTCCCGCGCGATGATCCGGCGGGCGAGATCCGCGTTCAGCCCGTGGCCGGATCGATAGGCGACGACGTGGCCGGCGAGGTCGAGGCCGGTCAACGCAAGATCGCCCACGAGGTCGAGAATCTTGTGGCGTGCCGGTTCGTCGGCGCGGCGGAGCGTATTGCCGATCGGCCCGCGCTCGCCGAACACCAGCAAGTCGGCAAAGTCGACGGTGCGGCCGATCCCCTGGGAGCGCAAAGAATCCGCTTCGCTTTCCAGCAGGAAAGTCCGGCAGTGTGCGAGTTCGGCGTCGAACGATTCCGGCGCGATCCGCGCGGTCGCACTCTGGCGCGGGATCGGCGAAGTCGCGCCGTAGTCGAGCGCGTAGGTGATGCGGAGTGTCGCGTCGGCGGCGGGGTGCAGGGCGACGCTGGCGCCGTCGCGGGCGACGACCACCGGTTGCCGCACGCTCCAGACGGGTTTATTGGCACTCTGTGTAAGGATGCCGGCGGAGCGAATCGCGCGGACGAACTCACCCGCGGAGCCGTCGAGACCGGGCGGTTCGGGACCGTCGAGTTCGACGACACAGTTGTCGATACGGAGACCGGCGAGCGCGGCGAGCACGTGTTCGACGAGGGTCACGCCGTCGGTGGCGGAGCCGAGCGTGGTACGGCGGCGCGTATCGGAAACGAAGGAAGCCAGGGCCGGCGTGCGCGGCACACCGGGACGATCGGCACGGACGAAGACGACGCCGGCGTTCTCGGTGGCGGGATGAAACCGGACGCGGATGGGCCGACCGGAAATGAATCCGGTGCCGGCCACGTCGGCGGGTCGCGCCAGCGTGCGCTGGAATCGGAGGGCCACGGTTCGCACGGTCGATCCTGGAGTCGGAGCGGAAGGGCGTCGGCCCGCCGGGTCCGGCGGGCCGATTCGAGTATCACTTCATCGGGGTTCCGGTCGCCGGCACGCCCGAGGTCGTCGTGGCGCCGGTCGGCGTCACGGCCGGGACGGGGCCGGGCGCGGCGAAGTTCTGGTTCAGCGTCAGCACCACGACCTTCGTGATGTCGATGCTCGGCGAGACGTAGAACGGCATCGCCGCCGGCGGACGCAGCTTGAGATCGTAGTACAACGGCGACTTCATTTCCTCTTCGGTCATCGCGTCCGGGTAGGCCATGACGAGCTGGAAGCCGTTGACCTCGGCGACGCGCTCGACGACCGTGCGGATCTGCGTGAACAATTCCTGAAGATGCTTGGCCGACTTGTCGTCGATCTCCTTGCGGATGCTCTTCTCGAGGTCTTCGAACTGGCGCTGCAAGGCGACCATTTCTGATTCGAGTTGCTGCTTCTTCGTGGCGACGGTCTCGCCGCGGATGGCGGCTTCCTTCTCGAGAATCTGATTACGGAATTTGGCGAGTTCGGCACCGCGCTTCTGGCGCTCTTCGTTCATGGTCGCGGCGAAGAACTGCCAGCGCTGGAAGTCCTTCATGACGCGGGCGACGTTGAACACAGCGACGGTGCCGCGCGTGGCCGGCGCGGCGGCGGCGGCAGGCGCGGGGCCTTGCGCGTTCAGCCCGCGGGTGGTGTACGCCGCGAAAGCCAGACCGGCCGCGGCCAGGAAATACAGGGTCAGTCGCTTCACGATATCGGCCTCCTCTGCCCTCGTCGCGCGGCGGTCGGGGGAGTCCGTTCCCCGTGTTCCCCTGCCGCCGAGCGTTGGCCCGCGTGGTGTTCCGGTTCCAGTCGAGCCGTTTGGGTCGGGCGGTTCTAACGCAAGCCCTCCGCCGCGTCAACACGAATCCCGCGGACCGGTCAGTCCCCGATTTTCGACTGCGAAGTCAGGTAGATCTTCGTCCCTTCCGGCACGACTTTGTCCGGAACCAGCTTCGGATTCGTGTCCCAGACCATGCCCCAGCGCCCCTCGTCGCCATACGCGTCCGCGGCGATCTCCTTCAGCGTCCGACCGCCCGGCGGCACCGTGTACATCTTGTACCCGCTGCCGGTGATCGAACGCTTCGGCTCCGTGGCACTCGACGGCGTGATCGAACCCCAATCGCCGCCCTTCTCGACCGGTCGACCGATCAGAGCGGAATAATTCTTCCGAAGCACGTGGATCGGAGGCACCTCGACGCGCTGCGCGCCGGCGAGCGAGGCGTTCTGATTGAAGCTCTTCAACGCGTCGGCGTAGCGCTCGTCGCCGAAATGCTGCTTGCTGATCGCGGCCCAGGAATCGCCGGCGCGGACGTAGTGCAGGTCCACGTCGTAATCGGTGCGCGGCGGGGTCGTCGCGATCGATGCCGTCGTCGGGGTTGTCGTCGGCGCCGGGCGCACCGCCGAGGCGGGAGTCGCCGTCACGGGCACGCTGCCGATGGCCGGGAGTTCCGTGGCCGGGAGCGGCTTCACTTCCGGCTTAATCTCGAACGCCGGCGGTGCCGGTTCGATCTTCGGCGTCGGCGTCTCCGTCAGGCTCGGCAGGCCGATCTCGGGAAGCTTCGGCGCGGCCGGCACGGGCGTCGGCGCGATCGCCGGCGGATCGATCTTGATCTCCTTCGGCGCTTCCGGCTTCCCTCCGGGCAACTCCACCTTCACTTCGGGCAGCGGCAGGATCGCCGGCGATGCCGGAGCCGGGGTCGTTGCCGGGGTCGTTGCCGGCGGCGTCACGATCGACGGGAGCGACACCGGGGACGGAATCGGCGGAGTCGTTCCACCGGACGGCACCAGTTCCGGCAATTTGATGTCGAGGGGTTTCTCCGTCGGTTTCGTCGGCTCCGTACCGCTTGTGCGCACCAGGTCCGGCAAAGCGATCGACGGCGACGACATCGGGTTCGTCACCGGTGCCGGCGGGGTCGACGGCACCTCGAGCTTGGGCAATCCGATGGACGTCGCGCTCGACGCCGGCGCAAGGGATGGCAGATCGATCTTGGGTAATTCGATCGTCGTCGTAGGCGTACCGCTCGCCGGAACGATCGGAACGAGCGTGACCGGTTCGACCTTCGGGAGCGGTTTCGGCTCCTCGACCGGGCTGACGATCGCCGGCAGCGGAGCCGGTGTCTCGGGTTCGACCTTGGCGGTCGTCGTCGCGGGGGTCTTCGGCGGCCAGAGGTATTTCACCGTCGCGGCGCCGCCGAGGAGGCTGACGATCCCGGCGGCGATCACGCCCTTGGTGCGGTTCGGTTCGAACAGCTGCCAGAGCGGATTGGGTGTTGGTGAGTTTGGTGTTTTAGGTGTGGTTGGCGTCGTTGCAACCGGTTCCGGTGCGGGCGGAGCCGACGGTGCGGACTTGGCATCGACCGGCTTGGGCGGGGCGGTTTTCGCCGCGGGTAGCGCGGGGAGTTCGGGCAGCTTCGGCAACTCCGGCCGCGGCGTGCCGAGCGGGATCGAATCCAGATTCAGTTTGTTCGTGTCGCTCATCCCTGAGCCTCCGGGTTATTCCGTCCGTCGCGCCACGCGAAGCTTCGCGCTGCGGGCCCGGGGATTCGCCGCCGCCTCCGCGTCGGTCGCCTCCACGGGCTTCTTCGTGATCGGGTCCCACTCGGGCCGGTCGCGGAAGGCAAGCTTCACGCGGCGGTCTTCCAGCGAGTGGAAGCTGATGATGCCAGCGCGGCCACCGGGCCGCACGACCTTCGGTAGCGTGGCCAGCAGGCGGTCCAACGCGCCGAGTTCGTCGTTCACGGCGATCCGCAGGGCCTGGAACGTCCGTGTCGCCGGATGAATGCGCCGGGTGTCAGGTCCCCACGGCACGCTGTGTTTCACTACGTCCGCAAAGTCCGCCGTCGTCGCGAACGGCTTCGTCTTCCGCCGTTCGACGATCTTCCGGGCGATCTTCCGGCTGTGCCGCTCCTCGCCGAACTCGAAGATCAGGTCGGCGAGGGCGGCCTCGCCGAGGGTGTTCACCAGGTCCGCGGCCGTAGTACCGGCGGCGGGATCGAGCCGCATGTCGAGCGGCCCGTCGTGCTGGAAGCTGAACCCGCGAGCCGGATCATCCATCTGATCCGAACTGAAGCCGAGGTCGGCGAGGACGCCGTCGACGGCGGCGATGCCGAGGTTGTTCAGAACTTCCGTCAGCTGATCGAAGTTCGCGTTCACGATCGTGGCGGGCAAGTCCGCCAGTCGCGGTCGCGCGATCGCGATCATGGTTTCGTCCTGATCAAGCGCGATCAATCGCCCGGTCGGACCAATGGCCTCGGCGATGGCGACGGCATGGCCGGCGCCGCCGAGGGTGCAATCCACCCACGTTTCCCCCGGCCGCGGCGCGAGATGCGCCAGCGTTTCGGTCGGGAGGACGGGGCGGTGCGTGGGAGTCCGTGGCTGGGTCATAAGGTAATTCGGTAAACCGGTCAAGGCGGAGTGAACAGCGACCGCTTCGAAAAATCGTACCGATTCTCTTCTCGCGCGGCGGTTCGATTCCTAGAAAGACTTTCCTGATTGCACGGGACTTCGCGTCCCCGCTGCGCCGCCGGATGGTCCGGCCGCGCCCCAGTGCCTGGGGGCCCCAAGACGCCGGCTCCGCCGACGCCCCTCACCACGGAGAGTACCATGGCCAAGAAGAACAAGACGAACAAGTCGGTCCTGAAACGGATCCGGCGCACCGCCACCGGCAAGCTCAAGCACGGCATATGCGGCAAGCGCCACCTGAACGCCCACTTCACCGCCAAGCAGCGCCGGCAGCTGCGCGGCACGTCGATCACCACCGGGGCGATCGTCAAGAAGTACCTCATCGCGATGGGCGAATACTAATCCACCGACTCGTTCGATCACCAAAACACTTGAAATCAGGGGATACTGGCCATGGTTCGCGCGGGTAGCGGCAAGACGACGGCACTGCGACGGAAACGGACGCGCAAGCTCACCAAGGGCTTCCGCCTCAGCCGGCACAACCTGTACCGGCAATCGATCTCGACACTCCTGCGGGCGCGGGCGTACGCCTTCCGCGACCGCCGCGCCAAGAAGCGCGAGTTCCGCCAGCTCTGGATCATCCGCATCAACGCCGCCTGCCGGATGCGCGGCCTGCGGTACAGCGAGTTCATGCACGGCCTGCAACTCGCCATGGTCATGCTCGACCGCAAGGCGCTCTCGGAAATCGCGATCCACGATCCGGCCGCGTTCGACCAACTTGTCGCGCTCGCCAAGAACGCCATCAAGAAGTGAGACTTCGGGTCATTCGCAAGCGGGCGAGCCGAATGGCTCGCCCGCTTCATTTCAACAGCCACTCCCGCATCGCGTCCGCCATCATCGTCGGATGCGTGTATTGCGGGTAGTGCCCGCACGGCGCGAACTCCACCCTCCGCACGTCCGGCACACCGGCCTCCACCTCCGCCTCGTACCGCCGCGGCACGATCGTATCGCGGTCCCCGCCGATCATCAACACCGGGCACCGCACCTTCGGCAGCAACGGCCGCAGGTCGAGCTTGTCCAGAATCAACGCCCGGCGCGACGCGGCCCGGACCGGCGTCTGCCCGCTGCATTCGATCAGGAAGTCAAACGGTTCCCGCGGTGCCGTCACGAACGCGGGTGATTCCAGCTTGCGCATGACCGCCTCGCGAATCGGGAGTTGCCCCATGCGCCAGGGCCAGTAGCGGCCGAGCCGTGCGAGGCCGCGTTCGATGCGGATGAGCGGCCGACGGGCGAACCCGCCTTGCAAGACAATGCGGTTCAGCCGATCCGGCGCCAGCGCCGCCGTTCGCAGGGAGATTGTCGAACCGAACGATGAGCCAAGCAGGTCGACGCGATCCAGATTCAGGTGGTCGAGCAGGGCGAGGAGGTCGCGCGAGTAATGCTCATGCCGATAGATGCCGAGCACCGCGTCGTCGTCCTTGCCGTTGGGCAGTTCGACGGCGACGCATCGGAAGTCGTCCAGCAGGTTGCCCATCACCATGGCAAAGGAACGGGCGAGATCGCATAGCCCGTGGACGACCACGAGCGTACGCGGCGCATCGCCCCAGACGGCGTAGCGCATGGAGTAGCCCGGCGTGCGGCACATCCCCCAGACGGCTTCCCGGTCGAAACGCGCGGTCGCGGCGGCCAGTTCGGCTGCAGTTACGGTGTGCGATGTCATCGAAACTCGAGTTTTTCGGTTTGGTTGAAGGCGTCGCGCCGCTCACCGACGATCCGTTTCCGTTCCTTCAACTTGCCCGGATCGGTGGCCGGATTCTCAAGGATTTCGAGCATCGCCTCGGCCAGGTACCCCACGGCGGCGGCATAGTCGACATATTTCCGGCCTAATTCCTCGGGGATTGGCGCCGGGCGAGGTTGTTTTCGCACGAACTCGGCGAAGCCGGCGGCATCGTCCCGCAGTTGCCGCGCTTTCGCCGGCAAGTCCGGCTTCCGGGCACCAAGGTGCACCACGTCCATCGTCTGCCGGTACAGCGCTTCGACGGGCCCGGGTTGGATCGGCTTCATCGCCGGTTCGATCGCCTTCGCGTAGGCGTTCCGGTGCCGAATGTAATCGATGACGCGGACCTGGATCCACTCGTGGCTGCGATGGGATTGCACCACAAGCCCGGCAATGCAGGCAACGACAAGGACGCTGGTGAGGGCGAGGGCGATCCAGCGGCCGGCGCGGCGGAGGCGTTTCGCAACGACGAACAACGAGCCGACGGCGAAGCCGACGAGCCCCCCGCCGAAGTGCCCCGCCCAACTGACACCGGGGGCGAAGCTGACGGCGAAACTAATGGCGAAGAGGATGCCGATCTGGCGCAGCCAGCGGGCAACCATGGCCGGCGGGAGGTGTTGACGATTGAGCCAGAGCCAGGCGAGGAGCGAGCACATGAGTCCCCAGAATGCGCCCGAGGCCCCGGCTCCGATGGCGGCGGGGTGGATGGCCATGGCGAGGCAGCCGGCACCGATCGCACTGGCAACATAGAGAACAACGAAACGGCGAAGTCCCCAGATCGATTCCGTGACCCCGCCGACACTGGCGAGGGCGTACATGTTGAGGAGGAGGTGGAGGACGCCGTTGTGGACGAAGGCCCAGGTGAGGAGCCGCCACCATTCGCCGCGAAGGAGGTCGTATCCCGACACGGTACCGAGTCGCTGGAGGAGGCCGACGTCGCCGGTGGCGAGGTAGGCGTTGCCGGAGCGGCCGGCGTTCACGGCGATGACAAAGCCGACGAGGAACCAAAAGACGTTGGCGACGATCAGAGCGGGAACCGCGACGGGCGGCCGGGGTTCGAGCAGGGCTTCGCGTGCCTCCTCGCCTCGTTCGAAGGTCGTGGGCACCGGTTCGGGTTCCCGTTCGCCACGAGGATGCGCCAGGCTGCGAGCCAGCAAAGCGGAATCCTTGAGGCACTCGCTGCCTTCGGGCGTGACACTATAACCCTGCCCGAGGCCTTTCACCCAGTCGCGGACGCGAATCAGTCCGGCGTCGCGCAAGGCCGCGAGCGGTACGTCGAGGGCGTCGCGCGGGACGGCGTGTTCGCGGGCATGGCGGGACGGGAACCACGGTGCGTCGCCCGCGGCCGCGACCCATCGCAACACCAGGGCCGGCGTCGGCAGGAAAATCGCCGTCGGCGTCTCGTCGTTGTCCACCATCTTCGGCATTATGTCGGGTAGGCGGCCCGTTGTCGATTGCCGGGAGTTCGGATGGATGCGAAATGGCTGGCGGTGGCGGACGAGGTTCGGGAAGCCGTCAGTGCCGGACGGCCGACGGTCGCGCTCGAATCGACGCTGATCGCGCACGGGCTGCCATGGCCGGCAAACCTGGAGACGGCGCGGGAGGCGGAAACCGCCGTGCGCGAGCGGGGCGCCGTGCCGGCAACGATCGCCGTGCTCGACGGCCGACCCACCGTCGGGTTGACCGCCGCCGAACTCGAACGGATCGCCCGCGGAGGTCCGATTCACAAAGCCGGCCGCCGCGATCTCGCGCCCGCAGTCGCGCTCGGCCGCACCGCCGCGACCACCGTGTCCGCGACCATGGCACTGGCGCAGTCGGCCGGCATCCGCACCTTCGCCACCGGAGGCATCGGCGGCGCCCACCGCGAATCGGAATTCGACATCTCCGCCGACCTGCTCGAACTCGGCCGCACCCCCGTCCTCGTCGTCTGTTCCGGGGCGAAGAGCATCCTCGACCTCCCCCGCACCCTCGAAATCCTGGAAACCCACGGCGTGCCCGTCCTCGGTTTCCAGACCGACGAATTCCCGACGTTCTACACCGCCGGCTACTCCGGCGCGGTGTCGGCGCGCGTTGAGACCGCGGCACAGGCGGCGGCGACCTTCGCGGCGCACGTGCGCATGGGCGGCCGGGGCGCGTTGCTCGCACAGCCCTGCCCCCCGGACCTGGCCGTCGATGCCGAGAGCTTTAACCGCGCCCTGGCGGAAGCCGAACTCGATGCGACCGCCGAACGCGTCCACGGCGCCGACGTGACGCCGTTCCTCCTCGCACGGCTCGCCGAACTGACCGGCGGCAAGACGCTCGCCGCCAACCGCGCACTCATCGTCAACAACGCCCGTCTCGCCGCCGACGTCGCCGTCGCACTCGCGAAACTTCAGTCCTGATCCGGCACTTCGTCGGTTTCCACCTTCTCGCGCGCCACTAGTGCCGCCAACTCCGCCGCCGCGCCGCGCGTCAAACCGCGAGCCAGCACGAACGGCGCGGGCGGAAGCTGTTCCAGGGGTTCGGCGGCGCAGGTACGCGCGATCGCGAGTAGCGGTTCCCGCGCGGAGAGCGGATACGACTGCACGACGACGCGGCGGTCCGCCGGTGCCGGTTCGCGGCGCACGAGTCGTTCCAGGTCCGCGAGTTCCGCGACGACGGTGAGTTTATCTCCGGCCTTCAACCGCAAGGATTTCGGCAACCCTTCGACCGCAAACGACGGTTTGCCGGCCAGCCCGATCGGGAGGAAACCATAGTCGATCATCGTCGCCATCAACGATTGTTCGTGAAGGCAGGGATCGTTCGGCTGGACGGTCAATTCGACGATGCCGAGTGCGCGGCCGCCGACCGTGACGATCGTCTGGACGCGGTCGCCATAAAGGGCGGCGGCGAACGCCGGCGCGGCGAGCGCGGGCACCGAGACGGCGTGCTGGATGCCGGCCGCCTCGCGCGCCGCCGCCGCGAAGGTTGGTTCCGTCAGCCGCACCACCACGCGCTGGTTCGGATTGGCCTCGCGAACAAGCAAGCCGATCTCAAGGTTCTTCAATTCCGATTCGGTCGCGGCGATCACGGCGCGAGCCGTGCCGACCCGCGCGAGCTGCAACACCGCCGGCACCGTCGCATCGCCGATGATGACCGCCGATCCGAGCCGGCGGACCGTCTCGGCAAACGGGTTGTCGTTGACCGTCTCGATGGCGGCAACCTTGTGCCCCAACCGAACCAGTTCCTCGACGCACCGGAAGCCGACATTGCCGAGGCCGCAGACGATGATGTGCCCGCCGTCCGGCACACGCCGCGCCTCGAAGGCGCCGCCAAGCTTCGCGCGGATGAAATACTGCGTGAAGATCGCCGTGAAGATCGCCAGCAGCGCCGCTCCGGCGATCTTCAATCCGCTGACGAACACCTTGGCCCACGGCTCCTGCTTCTCGGCGTGCAGGTCGCCGCCCGTCGCCACGATACTCACCGTCTGATACAGACCATCCGCCCAACCGGTGTTCATTCCGAAACGGAACACCAGTGTACTGATGAAGAGCGTGAGCAGCAGGCCGAGACTCGTGAACTGGACTGACCGATCAATGGCTCCGAGCGTGCGGACGACGGTGCGGAATTGACGTCGGAACCAACCGGCCCAACGTAGGCCGCCGATCAGTTCATTCGCCTCGCCGGTGAGCAGCGGTGCGAGGTCTTCCGGGCGGCCGCACGCGACGACACGATCGCCGACCGAGAGCACCGTATTCCCGGGCAGCGTGGCCCAAAGCCGTGGCGAACCGTCCCGCGTCGTATGCGAGAGGATCAGGAGCTTGTACCTTCGCGCGAGGTCGTTCAGCCGCGTGCCGAGGAGGGCCGAGCCGTCGGCGACGTCAATCTCGGCCACCTGCTGCGGCTGGTCGTCCAGTTTGAACGCGCCGAGCGTATCGCCGGTGAGCGCCGTCAACGCGATGAGCGGCGCGGTGAGGGCCGATACCGAGAGCGCGATCGTATTCTTGACGGCGGCCCCCAGACGCGGCAGCAGGTTCTGGTTGAACATGCGCACTACGATGCGCGCGTCCGGATTGAGTTGGCGCACGAGCAACGCGGTGGAGACGTTCACGAGGTCGTCGCTGGTGACGATGACGACGCCGCGGGCGGTCTTCACTCCCGCGCGTTCGAGGAGTTCCGGCCGACGGCAATCGCCGGGGAAGAAGGCCACGTCCTTCAGCCGCTCGTCGTTCGCGTCGTTCTGCGAGATCACATGGACCGGAACGCCCGCCGCGCGCAGGTGGTCGAGAATCCGCGCACCGACGCGCCCGAACCCGCAGATCAGGACCGGCTGGCTCATGGACGACTCGCGGGCGGAGGGGGCCGGAGATAATGTAGCGTTCCGGTCGATCGGTATCCGTTGTCGGCGGGCCGCGCCCAACCTATCCCAACACCAGACCTTGCACGCACCGGGACTCTCCCATGGATTGGTTCGCCACGATCTCCGCCGGATTTCAAGCCATCGACGCCGACGCGGCCTTGAAAACCAAGGCCGCGCAGAATCTCGTCGCCTGGCTGACGCAACCGGACTTCGCCGCCTACCGGCCGCAACTGGAGAAGCTCGTCGCGGACAGGAAGTGGTCGGTACTGCTCGATTCCTTTTATCAGGTGATGCCGTTCGGCACCGGCGGCCGACGCGGCGCGGTCGGCATCGGCCCGAACCGCATGAACCTCTGGACCCTCGGTGCCAGCGTCCAAGGCCACTGCGACTACCTCAAAGCGAAATTCCCCGGCGAGTCCCGCCTGCACGTCGTCCTCGCGTTCGACGTTCGCCAGTTCGAGGACAAGCGCGGCGTCTACGACAAGACTCTGCCGAACCCCGTGTTGCACCTCACCAGCCGCGACTTCTGCCAGCACGCCGCCGGGGTCTACGCCGCCAACGGCGTCCACGCGCACATCCTGCCCACGGACAGCAAGCGCTTCGTCGCCACGCCGGAACTCTCGTTCACCATCCGCCACCTGAAGGCGCACGGCGGCCTGAACATGACCGCCAGCCACAACCCGCCCGACGACAATGGCAGCAAGTTCTACGACGAGCGCGGTGCCCAGCCGGTGCCGCCCGAAGACCAGCTCATGAGCGAGTTCGTGGACCGCGCCGCCGCGATCAAGCACGTCCCGTTCGCGGACGCGGTGAAATCCGGCAAGGTCCATTTCCTCGACGACGCGCCGCATCGCGCCTACATCGAGTTGTGCCGCAAGCAGAGCCTCGTGCCGCCACCCCGCGCCGACGAGATCCGCGTGGTCTTCACGCCGCTGCACGGCGTCGGCGGATTCTGCGCCGGCGAGACCCTGGAAGCCGCCGGGTTCCACTACATCCGCGTACCCGAGCAGGACGAACCGAACGGTCAGTTCCCCAACGTGACGAAGACGCCGAACCCGGAAGTGCCGGAGTGCCTCGATCGTGCGGAAAAGGTGGCGCGCGAGAACAAGGCCCACATCCTCCTCGCGACCGATCCCGACGCCGACCGGCTCGGCGGCATGGCGAACGACCAACCCGACGGCTCCGGAAACTTCCGCTACCTCACCGGCAACGAAATCTGTTCCCTGCTCGCGCACTTCAAGCTCGCCCGCCTCGCCGCGGCCGGCGACCTGCCGCCCTCCCCCATCGTCATCACGACGGAAGTCAGCACCGGCCAGCAGACGCGCATCGCCCGCCACTTCGGCGCGCAGATCATCAACGACCTGCTCGTCGGCTTCAAGTACCACGCCGACGTCCTGCACCAGCTCGACACCCTCGGACAATACGGCGACATCAAAGGCACCCCGGCCGACTTCGTCATCGCCACCGAGGAAAGCCACGGCATCATCACCACCGCCGCCCTGCGCGACAAGGACTCCGCCGGCGCCGTGCTTCTCCTCGCCGAACTCGCGCTCTTCCAGAAGCGCCAGAACCAGACCGTCGTCGACTACCTGAACGCGATCAACCGCCAGTTCGGCTACTACCGCAACGAGGTCGTGAACATCGTGATGACCGGCCTCGAGGGGAAGATCAACATGGCGAAGATGCTGGATTCGCTGCGGTCGAATCCGCCGAAGTCCATTGCGGGCCGCGAGGTCGTTTCGGTCGAAGACCTGCGGGACGAAGCCGGTCGCATGGGGCCGTTCAAGGGCGAGACCGACAAGGCGGCGCGGAACTTCCTGATCTTCCGGCTGGCGACCGTCGACGGCGTCTCGGCGAAGGTGTGCCTGCGGCCGAGCGGCACGGAGCCGAAGGCGAAGGCGTACATCGAGACGAGCTGCGAGCCGTTCAAGGCCGGCACCACGCAGGACGCCTGGGATGCGACCTGTGCGGCGGTGGATCGCGAGATCCAGAAACTCGCGACCGATTTCCTGAGCAAGGCGATGGCGACCGTGGGCCAGACGCCGGCCCCGGGCGCGGACAAATTGAGCCGCTGAACTCACAGCCGCCTCACATGCGTTTCGAGGTCGAATTCGCGGACCAGTTGATCGAGCGTCGCAGCGACCCGATCGTACCCCGCCGCGTCGGTTACGATCGTCACTTCCACGCGGCCGGCGGCGATCGGTTCGAGTGCGTCCGCTAACGGTTCGAGCCTCAGGTTCCGCAATTCCGCGTCGTCGAATCCCGAGAGCGGACACAATTCCCCCAGCCCCGCGAGCAGATCCCTCAGTTTGTCGGGGTCGTAGCGGCCCTGCGCTTCCAGGTTGTTCAGCACCACGTTGAGCGCCCGCTCGCGGTCGTCGTCGAGGTCGACGACGGAGACGGGCACGACGGCGTGGCCAAGCTCGCGCAGGACCGCCAGCCGGGCGTGCCCGCCGACGACGTGGCCGGTGCGTGCGTTCCAGACGAGCGGTTCGACGAGACCGAACTCGGCGAGGCTGGCCTTCAATTTGGCGCGGGCCTTGGCGGTCGGTGGGCGGCGCGGGTTGTACGGCGCGGGCACGAGGCGATCGATCGGCAGGAGTCGGATTTCGAGCGGGGACATGGCGACCTCGGGAACATGAACATGTGATCCCTATTCGCCACGCCCTGTCATTTGTCAAACGAAAGGAACCGATCACGAGGGGAACCGTTGCCGATCTTTGCCGCCGCCTTGCCGCCGCTCGACGTGCCGATGGCCGCGGCCGGTCCGTTCACCCTCTTCCTCGCCGCCATCGCCGTGCTGCCGCTCGCGGCCGGCCACTGGTGGCACGCGAACCGGAACAAGGGCATCGTCTCCGCCGCCATCGGCCTCCCGATCGCGGTCTTCCTGCTCCTCCAACCGCACGGCGCGGCGCACCTCGCGCACGCCCTCGAGGAATACGTTTCCTTCATCGTCCTGCTCGGGGCGCTCTACATCATCGCCGGCGGCATCGTCGTCACCGGCGACCTGCAGGCCAAGCCGCGCACGAACGCCGCGTTCCTCGCCCTCGGCGCCGTCCTCGCCAGCGTCATCGGCACCACCGGCGCGAGCATGGTACTCATCCGCCCCGTGCTGCGGACGAACTCCGAGCGCCGCAACGTGGCGCACATCCCGATCTTCTTCATCTTCATCGTCTCGAACTGCGGCGGCCTGCTGACGCCCCTCGGCGACCCGCCGCTGTTCCTTGGTTTCCTCAAGGGGGTCGACTTTTTCTGGACGGCACGACTCTGGCCGCAATGGCTCTTCGTGAACGCCCTCCTGCTCGCGTTCTTCTTCGTCTGGGATCGCCGCGCGTATGCCCGTGAAAAGCCGGGCGATATCCGCCGGGATATCCGCGACGTGATCCCGCTCAAGGTGCGCGGCCTGCGGCTCAACGGCCCCCTGCTCCTCGGCGTCGTCGCCGCCGTCCTCGCCAAAAAGTTCGTCCCCGTCTTCCCCGTCTCCGAACTGGCGATGGTCCTGCTGGCCGCGATCTCGCTCCGCAAGACGCCGCGGACCAATCGCGAACTCAACAAGTTCGCCTGGGGGCCGATCGTCGAGGTGGCGGTGCTGTTCGCGGGGATCTTCGTGGCGATGGTGCCGGCGCTGGCGCTGCTGCACAAGCACGGGGCCGCGCTCGGCGTCACGCAGCCGTGGCAGTTCTTCTGGATCACGGGCGGTCTGTCGAGCGTCCTCGACAACGCGCCGACCTACGTGACGATGGGCGAACTGGCCGTGGTGGTCGGCGGCTTGAATGAGTTCCGCGAATTGCCCGCCGCGATGCCGGCCATCCTCTCCGCGATCAGTTGCGGCGCCGTCTTCCTCGGCGCGATGACCTACATCGGCAACGGCCCGAACTTCATGGTGAAGGCGATCGCCGAAGAAAGCGGCTACAAGATGCCCTCCTTCTTCGGCTACCTCGGCCTCGCGGCGCTCGTGCTGCTGCCTGTCTTCCTCGGCGTCGCGGCGATCGGCTTCCGGTAACAGTCCTCAATATCGCACGCCCATCTGGAACAGCAAATTCACGCCGACGATGTCCGATCCGTTCGGTGGCACGACGTTCAGGAACGTGTAGTCGAACTCGCCGCGCAGGCCGGCGAACAGGATCCAGTTGCCCATCGGGCGTTCCCAGTCGGCGTGCGTGCCCAGCACGACCGAATGGAACACGGCGCGCTTGCGAAGATAATTGTTCAGATTCGCCGTCGGCACGAGGTCGACGTGCGAGGTGCCCCAACGCCCGCCGAGATCCACGCCCCAGCGACTGTTCGAGTGGGTCGACCCGTCGACCGTACCGGTGCCGGTGATCCACCAGTCGCGGCCGAAGCCGAAGTTGAAACTTGTGCGGTGCAGGCCGCGAACGAGGTGCGGGTGGATGCCATCGGGTTGGGTCTGCCGGTTGAACGGCGGCGTGTAGACGTCGAGCGGTCCGCCGCGTTCCTGGCGTCCGCGGTTGTAGTTGTAGCTGATGCCGGTGTCCAACACCCACGCCGCGTCCCGCGCGGTGTTGAAAAAGAACGTGTGCGCGCCCCCGCCGACCTGCCAGCCGGTGTTGAGCCGGCCGCTGAACTCGCTGCCTCCCACCACCAGCGTCGGACCGGTGCGCCAATAGATCTCGTACGTCACCGGCCCGTTCCCGCCGACCGGCCCGTTGCAAAGGCCGCCGGGGCACGCCGGACTATGGACCGTCCCGGCCGGATACGAAGGCAATCCCGGCGGTGCCGTGAGCGTGACGGTCGAACTGGAACCGCCCGCCGCGGGTGCCGCCGGTGGTGCCGGCACGCTCGGAGCCGGTGCAATCGGCTGCGCCGCCGCGTTGGCGATCCAAATCATCCCGGCCACTGCGCTGGCAAGGTATCGAGTAGCTCTCATGCGCCCCTCTCGTCGATGGCTCGACCGGGATAGTCTCCCACCATCGTGTATCGGCTGCGCGCCGGCAAAACTTAACGGTCGTGCCGGAAGTGCGGGGCATCGAATGGCAAAATGGGAGAAATGGAAAAATGGCGCGGCCCCGACGTCGTTGCTACCCTCTCTCCGCCGACCCCGCACCACCCCTTGGCGGCAGGTCCATACGGGCACGCGGTCCGATTGAACGGCTCACCACCGGCTCCCCGTCACCGAATGTCTTCGAGCGTATCGGAGGGTCGGGGCGCGACAGGAAGAAGGGGGCCGATCATCGATAGTCGGCAGTTGGTCGGTCTTGATACATCCTTGATGCTCCGCCCCACACATTTGACGCCATCCTGATTCGCAACCCGTTACAGTTCTTGTGGCTCCCCACGGAGGATGACCACATGGATATCGTCTGGCTGGCCGTCGTAGCCGCCTTCTTCGCCGGGTCGTACCTGCTTGTCCGCCTGCTAGCCTCGCTTCAAGGGGAGGCATAACCGTGGACGGTTTTCTGCTTCTCGCCCTGATCACGGCCTTCGCACTGGCCGGATACCTCCTCCTCGCCCTGATGAAACCGGAGTGGTTCTCATGACTGCCAACGGTGTCTTCCAACTCGCTCTCGCCCTCGGCATGCTGCTGGCGTGCGTCCGGCCGCTCGGCTGGTCCATGGCGCGGGTGTACTCTCGGCCCGCCATGCAGGGCGAGCGGCGGCTGTTCCGGCTACTCGGCATCGACTCCACGGCCGAAATGACGTGGCAGCGGTACGCCGGGGCGGTGCTGGCGTTCGGCTTCGTCAGCGTGCTGGCGGTGTACGCCATCCAGCGCCTCCAGGCGGTGCTGCCGCTCAACCCCGAGGCCCAACCCGCCGTCTCGCCGGATTCCAGCTTCAACACCGCCGTCAGCTTCGCCACCAACACCAACTGGCAGGGGTACGGCGGCGAAAGCACGATGAGCTACCTCACCCAGATGACCGCCCTCACCGTCCAGAACTTCCTGTCCGCCGCGGCGGGGATGGCCGTGCTGGTGGCCCTGATCCGCGGGTTCGCCCGCCGCAACGTGGACACCATCGGCAACTTTTGGGTCGATCTGGTCCGGGGGACGGTGTACGTCCTCGTCCCGCTGTCGCTGGTGTTCGCGCTCGCCCTCGTCTGGCAGGGGGTGCCGCAAACGGTGTCCGCCTACCACGATGTTGCGCTGGTCGAGCCAACCGCCGACGGCGACGGGAAGCCGGTCACGACGCAGCGGATCGCCGTCGGCCCGGTGGCCTCGCAGGTGGCGATCAAGCAACTCGGCACCAACGGCGGCGGGTTCTTCAACACGAACTCGGCCCACCCGCTGGAGAATCCGACCCCGCTGTCGAACCTCCTGCAACTGGCGGCGATCCTGCTCATCCCCGCCGCCCTCTGCTGGACTTTCGGCGAGATGGTCGGCGACCGCCGACAGGGGTGGGCCATCCTGGCAGCCATGTTCGTGATCTTCCTGCCGCTGCTCGGCCTCACCGTTTGGGCCGAGCACCAGCCGAACCCGGCCCTCACCGCCCTCGGGGTCAATCAGACGGCCGGGAACATGGAGGGTAAGGAAACCCGGTTCGGCGTGCCGAACTCGGCCCTGTGGGCGGTCGCCACGACGGCGGCGTCGAACGGATCGGTGAACTCGATGCACGACTCGTACACCCCGCTCGGCGGGCTGGCTCCGCTGTGGCTGATGCAACTCGGCGAAGTTGTGTTCGGCGGCGTCGGGTCGGGGCTGTACGGGATGCTCGTCTTTGCGATCGTGGCCGTGTTCCTCGCCGGATTGATGGTCGGCCGCACGCCGGAATACCTGGGAAAGAAGATCGGGGCGTTCGAGATCAAGATGGCCTCGCTGGTCGTACTCCTGCCGTGTGCGATGGTGCTGATCGGGACGGCCCTCGGGGTGTCGGCCGAGGACGGCAAGAAGGGCGTTCTGAACGCCGGGCCGCACGGGTTCAGCGAAGTCCTGTACGCCTATTCGTCGGCGGCGAACAACAACGGCTCGGCCTTCGCCGGACTGAGCGCGAACACCCCGTTCTACAACGGCACGCTCGGGCTGGCGATGCTCGTCGGCCGGTTCGGGGTGATGATCCCGGTCCTCGCCATCGCCGGTTCGCTCGCCCGCAAAAAGCACACGCCGCCGGGGCCGGGCACACTGCCGACACACACACCGCTGTTCGTGTTCCTGCTGGTGTCCGTGGTGGTCGTCGTCGGTGCCCTGAGCTTTCTTCCGACCCTGGCCCTCGGGCCAGTCGCTGAACATTTGATGACAGGGAGCAACTGAAACCCCATGAACACCCGTAACGAAGCGCCATCGTTGTTCCGAGCCGACATCCTGCGGGGCGCCGTCGTGGCCTCGCTGGCGAAACTCGACCCCCGCACTCAACTCCGCAACCCGGTGATGTTCGCCGTCTACCTCGGCAGCATCCTCACCACGCTGCTCGGGGCGCGGGCACTGTCCGACGGGTCCGGCGAGTCGGCGGCGTTCATCCTCGGGATTGCCCTCTGGCTGTGGGCGACCGTAATGTTCGCCAACTTCGCCGAGGCCATCGCCGAGGGGCACGGCAAAGCCCAGGCAGCGTCCATGCGGAAATCCCGCACCGAGGTCACGGCCCGGCGCCTCATCGACCTGGGCACCCGCCAGACGGCCGACGTTCCAGCCACCGAGCTACGGGTCGGCGATCTCGTCCTGGTGCGGGCCGGGGATGTGATCCCGGCCGACGGCGAGGCCGTGGAGGGGGTGGCGTCGGTGGACGAAAGTGCCGTCACAGGGGAGAGTGCGCCTGTGGTGCGGGAGAGTGGCGGCGACCGTAGTGCCGTCACCGGCGGCACCCGCATCATCTCCGACTGGCTGGTGGTGCGGGTGACGACCCTGCCGGGGCAAAGCTTCCTCGACCGAATGATCGCCATGGTCGAGGGGGCCAAGCGGCAGAAGACGCCGAACGAGATCGCCTTGGCGATCCTGCTCGCCGCCCTGACCCTCGTGTTCCTGCTGGTGGTCGTCACGCTCCGGCCGTTCTCGGCGTACAGCGTCGAAGCTTCCGGCCAGGGCCAGCCCGTCTCGCTCACGGTGCTGGTGGCGTTGCTGGTCTGCCTCGCGCCGACCACCATCGGGGCGTTGCTCTCGGCCATCGGCATCGCCGGGATGAACCGCCTGAGCCGGTCCAATGTGGTCGCCATGTCCGGCCGGGCCGTGGAGGCGGCGGGGGACGTGGATGTGCTGCTCCTTGACAAGACCGGCACCATCACCCTCGGCAACCGGCAGGCGACCCGGTTCGTCGCCGCCGAGGGGGTGATCGAACGAGATCTCGCCGAGTGCGCCCAACTGGCCTCCCTCGCCGATGAGACGCCGGAGGGGCGTAGTGTTCTGGTCGTGGCCAAGAGCCAGTACGGGCTGCGCGGGCGTGACCTGGAACAGATCAAGCCGCACTTCGTCCCCTTTTCGGCAAAGACCCGCATGAGCGGGGTCAATCTGGACGGCCAGCAAATCCGCAAGGGTGCGGCCGAGGCCGTCGAGGCCCACGTCCGAACGCTTGGCGGCGAGTTCCCGGAGTCGGTCCGACGCACGGTGCGGGAGATCGCTCAGGCCGGTGGAACGCCGCTGGTGGTCAGCCGGGACGCCCAAGTACTCGGGGTGATCGAACTCAAGGACATCGTGAAGGGCGGCATCAAGGAGCGGTTCGTCGAACTGCGGCGGATGGGCATCAAGACGGTCATGATTACCGGCGACAACCCGCTCACCGCCGCCGCCATCGCCGCCGAGGCCGGGGTCGATGACTACCTGGCCGAGGCCACACCGGAAGCGAAGCTGGCCTTGATCCGGGAGTACCAGCAGGGCGGGCGGCTGGTGGCGATGACCGGCGACGGCACCAACGACGCCCCGGCGCTCGCCCAGGCCGACGTCGCCGTCGCCATGAACACCGGCACCCAAGCGGCGAAGGAAGCCGGCAACATGGTCGATCTCGACAGCAACCCGACGAAGCTGATCGAAATCGTCCACGTCGGCAAGCAACTGCTGATGACCCGTGGGGCACTGACCACCTTCAGCATCGCCAACGACGTGGCGAAATATTTCGCCATCCTCCCTGCGGCGTTCGCCTCGACATACCCGGCCCTCAAGTCGCTCGACGTGATGGGGCTATCGACCCCGGCGAACGCCATCCTGGCGGCGGTGGTGTTCAACGCCCTGGTCATCGTCGCACTGGTACCACTGGCCCTGAAGGGGGTCCGCTACCGGCCCGTCGGGGCGGCGCAATTGCTCCGCACGAACTTGCTCGTCTATGGCCTCGGCGGGCTGGTCGTGCCGTTCGTCGGCATCAAGGCCATCGACCTGCTGCTCTCCCTCGTCACGGGCTAACGGAGAATACTCATGTGGAACCACCTGCGAACGTCGATGATCCTCCTCGGCGTCATGACCTTGCTCACCGGAGTCGCGTACCCGCTCGTCGTGACCCTGCTTGCCCAAACGCTGCTCCCCGGCCCGGCGAACGGCAGCGTCGTCGCCCGCAACGGCCAGCCCGTCGGGTCGGACTTGATCGGCCAGCCGTTCTCGAAGCCGGAATACTTCTGGGGACGGCTGTCGGCGACCGGCCCGGTACCGTACAACGCCGCCGCCTCGTCGGGGTCGAACTTCGGCCCCCGGCACCCAGACCTTGCCAAGAACGCCCGGGAACGGATCGACGCCCTGCGGAAGTACGACCCGACCGTCGGGGCCGTCCCGGTGGATCTCATCACCGCCTCTGGTAGCGGCCTCGACCCGCACATCAGTCCCGCCGCCGCCGAGGTTCAAGTTCGCCGGGTCGCCACGGCTCGTAACATGTCCGAGCAGGCTCTTCGGGCGCTCGTTCAAGCCCACACCGAGTCCCGGCAATTCGGCCTCCTGGGAGAAGCTCGGGTGAATGTGCTTTCACTCAACCTCGCTCTGGACGCCATGATCCCATGACACCCTCGCGGCCAACCCCCGAGCAGTTACTGACCCAACTCCGGGCCGATGAACGGCAAGCGAAGCGTGGGAAGCTCAAGGTGTTCTTCGGCTACGCCGCCGGCGTGGGGAAGACCTACGCCATGCTGGAAGCCGCCCAACGCCTGAAGGCATCCGGACGGGAGGTGGTCGTCGGGTATGTCGAACCGCACGGACGGACCGAGACCGAATCCCTGTTGAACGGACTGGAAACGCTCCCGACTCGGACGATCGAATTCGGCGGCGTGATGCTACGGGAGTTCAATGTCGACGCCGCCCTGGCCCGCCGCCCGGAGCTGATCCTGGTCGATGAACTCGCTCACACCAACGCTCCGGGCTGCCGCCACACCAAGCGCTGGCAGGACGTGGCCGAGTTGCTGGACGCCGGAATCGACGTCTGGACGACGCTCAACGTCCAGCACATCGAGAGCTTGAACAGCGTCATCGGACAGATCACCGGAGTCACCGTCCGGGAAACGGTGCCCGACCACGTGCTGGAGATCGCCGACGAACTGGAACTCGCCGATCTGCCGCCGGACGACTTGCTCGGGCGGCTGCGGGCCGGGAAGGTGTACCGGCCGGAACAGGCCGAACGGGCGGTCCAGAACTTCTTCCAGAAGGCCAACCTCGTCGCCCTGCGGGAACTGTCCCTGCGGCAAGCCGCCAAGCGGGTCCACACCGAAGTTGAGTCGGCCCGCCGCCGGTCGGCGATGGATCGCCCGTGGGCGACGGCCGACCGGTTGCTCGTGTGCGTCGGCCCCAGCCCGACCACCGCCCGCGTCATCCGCACCGCGAAGCAGATGGCCGACGCCCTCGACGCCCCGTGGCTGGCGGTCAGCGTCGAGCAGCCGGGCATCGCCACGAACCCGGCCGCGGTCCAGCAGGTCGCCGACCACCTGCGGCTGGCCGAGCGGTTGGGGGCCGAAACCGTGACACTCACCGGAACGGGCGTTGCCGCAACCATCCTCGACTATGCCCGGACGCAGAACGTCACCAAACTCTTCGTCGGCAAGACCCGAACGCCCCGGTGGCAGCGGTGGCTGCGCACGGGCGTCGTGGAGGATTTGCTCCAGGGCAGTGGCGACATCGATGTGTACCTCATTCAAGGCAGCGATGAGGGCCGGAGCGCGAAGGCCGTTTACCCATCAACACCCACGGTTTCGTGGTCCAACTACATCGTGGCGAGCGGGGCCGTCGTCCTGGGGTCCTTGCTGGCGGGATGGTTCGCCCGCCTGCAAGTCGCCGAGTCTAACATCGTGATGGTGTATCTGGCAGTGGTCGCATGGGTCGCCTTCCGATTCGGCCGTGGGCCGGCCATTTGGGCCAGCGTCACTTCGGTGCTGGTATTCGACGTATTCTTCATTCCGCCGGTCTTCTCGCTGACGGTAACCGACACGCAGTACCTTTTCACTTTCGCCGTGATGCTGGTGATCGGGCTGCTCATCAGTACCTTGACCGCCCGGCTCCGTACCCAACTCGAACTCGGCCGCCAGCGGGAACGCCGAACCCTGGCTCTGCATCGTCTTGGTAAGCAGTTGAGTTCCCTGGCCGGAGATGTGTTCCTGGTTGCCGCCGCCGGGCAACACTTACGCGAGACGACCGGGGGCGAAGTGGCCATCTACCTCACCCCGCCCGACGCCGACGCCAAGATGCCGCCCGCCGTCGCCTTTGGGGCCGACTCCTCCATCGCCAACCACCCGGTGAGCGGTCCGGCCGCGCATTGGGTTATGACCCACGACCAGATCGCTGGACGTGGCACCGACACCTTGCCGAACGCCGTCGCCTTGTTCGTGCCGCTGACCGGCTCGCAATCGACGTTTGGTGCGATTGCCGTCCGGGTCGAGGCCATGGATCGCCTGCTCCAACCCGATCAGCGACAGTGGCTGGAGAACTGTGCCAGCCAGTTGGCGCTGGCCCTTGAGCGGGACCGGATGGCGGTGAGTGCCGCGGACGCCCGGCTGCGCGCGGAAACCGAGCAGGTCCGCAGCACCCTCCTGAGCGGCGTGTCGCACGACCTGAAGACGCCGCTCGCCGCCATTGCCGGGGCCAGCAGCACCCTGCTTCAACTGGACCCCACCGCCACCGGAGCGAGGCGGGAACTGCTCGACACGATCGCCGACGAGGCCGCCCGTCTGAACCGGCTGTTGGAGAACATCCTTCAGATCGCCCGGCTGGATGCCGGGGCCGTCGCCCCGAACAAGCAGTGGCACGTGCTGGAAGACATCATCGGCTCGACTCTTCGGCGGACGCAACCGCTCCTCGACGGCCACCGGGTCGAGGTTCGGCTGCCGTCCGAGATGTCGCTGTTGTTCGTGGACGGGCTACTGATCGAACAGGTCTTCACGAACCTGCTGGAGAACGCCGCACGGTACACACCGACCGGGTCGCACATCGTCATCTCGGCGGCCACCCAGGCACGGGAGTTCGTCCTGACGGTGGCGGACAATGGCCCCGGACTGCCGCCCGGCTCGGCGGACAGGATCTTCGATCGCTTTTACCGAGGGGCGACCGGCCCGGATGCCGGGCGGGGGAGCGGACTGGGTCTGGCGATCTGTCGAGCCATTGTCCACCTGCACGGTGGTACAATTCAAGCGACCAACCGGCCGCAAGGCGGGGCCGAGTTCACGATCCGGTTGCCGCTAGCCGACAACCCACCCCGGCTGCCGGTAGGGTAACGGTCATGCCGACGAACGATCCGCTGGTACTGGTGATCGAGGACGAGACGCCGATCCGACGGTTCCTGCGGGCATCGTTGGCCGAGGCGGGGTATCGGATCGAGGAGGCTCCGTCCGGGGAGGAGGGGATCAAGAAGGCCGCGGCCCAGCCGCCCGACTTCGTGATCCTCGATCTGGGGCTGCCGGGGTTGGACGGCCAGGACGTGCTGCGGCGGCTGCGGGAGTGGCTGACGGCCCCGATCATCATCCTGTCCGCACGAGACCAGGAGAAGCAAAAGGTCGAGGCCCTGGACGCCGGGGCGGACGACTACCTGACGAAACCGTTCGGCATGGGCGAGTTGTTGGCGCGGATGCGGACGGCCCTCCGACACGCCCGGCCCCAGACCGGAGAGGGAACGGCCCTCCAGGTCGGCGACCTGCGGATCGACCTTACCGCCCGTACCGTCACCCTATTGGGCGAGCCGGTCCACCTCACCCCGCTGGAGTACAAGCTGCTGGTGCTGCTCATGCGGAACGCGGGGAAGGTGCTGACCCACCGGCAACTTCTGCGGGACGTGTGGGGGCCGCACGATGTTCACGAGAACCACTACCTGCGAGTGTTCGTCGCGACCCTCCGGCGTAAGGTCGAACCCGACCCGACCCGGCCGAGGTACATTCTGACCGAGCAAGGCGTGGGCTACCGGTTCGCCGCAGAGTGATCGTACCTGTTCGTTCGGCGAAGGGCAGGTCGGGCGAGCGACCGGGGTTCGCGCCGATCGCCGGGACATTCCTCGTTGAACTTGCCGCGATCGGCGGCGAGAATGGGGAGCGTCGGGTCCATCGCGTGCCTCCGAAGCGAGGCAGTCGACATCGGTTAGCGTGGCAACCGGCGCGCATGGATTCGTTCCTCGGCGGAGGGAACGGCGGTGGTTACCGAAGAGATGCATTGCGAGTTCGGCCGCGCGATAGGACACGAACTGTCGTTTCTTCGGGACATGGGTTACAGGTTTGCTGGCGTCAGCGAATACGCCTCCGAGGCACTTGGGGCGAGACTGGAGGGCGGCTACACGAATGCCGCCGTCAATCGTACAGTTCGCGTGGTCTACCTGCCGGGTCACAATACACCGCGGTCGGTTGCCACCACTGATGTGGCGCTGGTCGTGCCCGAACCTGTTGCAGAGTTCGATTACACCACGCTTCAAAGCATGCAGGTCTGTGTCACTGACCTCTCGGCTGCTGTGGGTTTCACAGCAGGTTTCAACCAACACCTCCGAGAGGCGAGTCGCGTGTTGAGGGAGCGGTTTGGGGAGGTGTTGGCTGGACGAGCTTGGCAGTCCGACCAGCTCGACTGGGGCGACATGAAGTAGCTTACAAAAGGCATCGCATGCCGGGTTGCAAAGGCAGGCCGAACCCAGAAAAGGCTTTCCAAGTCATAAGAAAAATTACTCCCCGCACGGCTGATGCGTTCGCGATTCGATCCGGTGGCAATTCCTCGTTGCACGGGCCGCGATCGACGGCGAGAATGGAGAGCGACTCGGGTCCATTGCATTCCATCGCAGAGTGCTGGCGACACCGGCTAGAGTGGCCAACTCACCCGGCATAGATGTTTTTGGAAGGCGGAGATCGAAATGCGTGATCTCCGTTATGTGTCGAAAGCGATGGCCCGATTGGGCTATCAGCTCTCCTCATCCGAACACGGCACTATGGATTCGGGCGAGGTGCGGTTTACCAATGGCATTAACGAGATTTTCGTTTGGAAAGATCGCAGCCAGTGGATGATCAAAGATACACGCACGGTGCTGGAGCAGATGGGCTTGTGGCAGGCATACGACGATATCGCGGCATTCTGTGATGCTCTCGTCCGATATGCCATGACAAAGTATGGAGAAGCTGGTTTCGGCTCTTCAAGTCCAGAGAAAAAGTAACAATATCACGGCTGAGTGCAGCCGCAATCCGTTCGCCTACTCCGTGACGATTCCCGTGACCCGGCTGCATGCGGCGATCGATGGGGACTTGTGCCGTCCGGCGTCTGGGAGAGAGCGTTCGCACACACCCGACGCCTGACGGCGTTCGGCTCGCCGATGAGACAGGATGAACCGGCCCCCGCGGCTACCCCTTCGCCAGTTCCTCCCACAGCTTCTTGTAGTTCTCGAAGTACGCCTTGCCGGCCTTCGGGTCGTACGACTGGCCGATCTCGATGAGCGTGTAGCGGTCGTAGCCGATGGCGGTCAGCTTCTTGAACAACTCGCGATACGGATACTTCCCGGCCTTGTCGTTGTTCAGCTCGTTGATGTGGACCGACTTGATGTGCTTGGCGAGCAGGTCGAAGCCCTCGGCGATGGAGCCGTTGACGACATCGGTCGGGTTCGAGTTCCACGTCACGCCGACGGAGTCGTGGCCGCAGGCGTCCATGATCGTCTTCATGTTCTTGGGCATCTGGGTCACGGCGCCGTGGACCTCGACCCAGATTTCGATGCCGGCATCCTCGGCCGCTTTGCCACACTGGATGAGCGCCTTGCCGATCTGCTCGCACGCCTGCTCGACGGTGTGCCCCTTGGCGACGCCGTTCGGCCGCACCTTCACGCCCTTGCCGCCGAGGTCGGCGACGAGTTTCACGAACGCCTTGCAGTCTTCGATGTTCTTCTTCACGACGGCGGGGTCGGCGGAGTGGAATTCGCAGACGCTGCCGCTGCCCCAGAAGCGCACGCCGCTGTCGGCGAACTGCTGCTTCACTTTCTTCCGGTCGTCGGCGTCGAGCGTGGGTTCGACGCCGTGCTTGTGCGTGGTGCGGCACTCGACGGCGGCGATGCCGGTCTCCTTGCAGATGGAGAGGAGCGTCGGCAGATCCCAGTCCTTCGGCACGTTGTAGGTGACGGTGCCGAGTTGGAATTTCGGTGCGGTCTTCGCGGGCGCGGCACCCAGGCCGGCGAGCGCGGCCGCCCCGGCGGTTGCGGAGAGAAACGAACGGCGGTTCATCGCGGACATGGGAACCTCGGAGAGAGAACGGCGGCAAGGAAAGTTTCCCGCAATCCGGCCGCGTCGCCAAGAGGATTCCCCGAAAATCCGCGTGCCGGTTTTTCCCGCCGACGCTCCTTCGCCAAGTACAATCACCATTCCCGGAGGATCCGACCATGCAGGCCGCACTCGACTGGCTTCCCAAGCACCACGAAGACATCATCCGCGGACTCGCGGACCTCGTCGCCGTGCAAAGCATTTCCACGGACGGCGAGCACGGGGCAGAGATCGAACGCACCGCCGCGCTGACGTGCGACCAGATGCGCGAGGCGGGGCTGTCGAACGTCGAAATCCTGAAGGTCGGCAATTCGCTGCCATACGCCTACGGCGAATGGCTCGAAGCCGGGCCGGACAAGCCGACGGTCTTCCTGTACGCCCACCACGACGTGCAGCCGGTGAACTTCATCGAGAAGTGGCACTCCGACCCGTGGAAGCTGACGCGGCGCGATGGCCGGCTCTTTGCGCGCGGCGCCGCCGACGACAAGGGGGCCATCTCCGCGTTCCTCGGTGCCATCGCCGCCTACCGCAAGACCGGCAACAACCTGCCGGTGAACATCAAGATGGTCGTCGAGGGCGAGGAGGAAGTCGGTTCGAAGAACCTGATGAAGTTCTTCGACGTCCACCGCAAGAAGCTGCAATCGGACGTGATCGTGGTCTGCGACACGGAGAACATCGAAGTCGGCCTGCCGTGCATCACGTATTCGTTGCGCGGCATCGTGGCGCTGCTGGTGGAAGTGACGACGGCGCAGATTCCCGTGCACAGCGGCATGGCGGGCGGGGCGGTGCCGGACGCGGCGCTGGCGCTCAACGTGGTGCTCTCGAAGCTGTTCGCGCCGAAGCAGCCGTTGCCGGTGCCGGGGCTGTACGACAGCGTGCGCCCGCTCACGGACAAGGAGAAGACCGCCTTCCGCAAGTTGCCGTGGGACGACGCGAAGTTCCGCAAGGAGTTGGGCGTGCTGCCGGGCTGCGAGTTCGCGATGGAGGCCGGCCTCGGCGTGTACGAGCAGACGTGGCGGCGGCCGTCGGCGACGGTGATCGCGCAGGAGGCGAGCAGCATCAAGGGGGCATCGAACCAGGTGCTGCCGAAGGCGAGCGCGATCGTGAGCTGCCGGATCGTGCCGGACCAGAAGCCGGCGGACGTGGCGAAGCAGATGCAGGCGTACCTGAGCGCGAACCCGCCGTACGGCTGCGAGGTGAAGGTGACGCAGCACGGCGCCGGCTGCGACTGGTGGATGACCGACCCGAACGGCCCGGCCTTCGAGGCGGCGCTCGCCGCGCTGCGGGTCGGCTTCGACCGCGATCCGGTCGGCATCGGCTGCGGCGGCAGCATCGGCTTCGTCGGCCCGCTGGCCGAGCTGTTTGGTGGAGCGCCGGCCCTGCTGGTGGGGATCGAGGATCCGGCGAGCAACGCCCACGCGCCGAACGAGAGTCTGCACGAAGGCGACTTCAAGAAGCTGATGAATTCGCTGGTGCGGCTGTTCGACAACCTCGGCAAGCTGAAGAACACTCAGGTGAAATGACATCACAAGACAAGGCCGAGTCGACGCTTGCCGAAGCAATTCGAGAAAAGGATCTCGCCACGGTCGTTAGGTTGATCGCGGCGGGTTCCGATCCGAATGATGAAGGTGATGGGTTGCCCCCGTTGCTGCTTGCCATCGAACATCAATTCCTTGAAGCGATTCGCCTACTCGTTTCCGCGGGCGCCGACCTAAACAAAGACATCGGAGACGGGTGGACGCCGATTGTCCATGCGATCGACATCGAAAGTGATTCAGCTTGGCAATCGACCCATGCGGCGGACGGCGCATCGACATCCATCGTAGAAATGCTCCTCAACTCCGGAGCGACGCCAACCTCGACTGCTTTCGTGATTGCAAAGAATTATCAGAACGAGCGAGTGATCCGATTGCTCACCTCACACGCCAAACGAAGCTGACTTCGCACAATCGCTCCAACCCGCACCGTGTGCCCCGTCCGCCGCAAATCTCGCATCGCGATTCCTTCGCCGCTTTCCCGACCCGCCGACAGCGGGCATACTGGTAGTTGAAGCACTCCGTCCCCTAGCGCGAGCGCGTTATGCGGTTTCGTACGTCCTTGTTGATCCTGCTGGTCGGGTCGATCGTGCCGGCGGCGGCGCAGACCTACCCCGCGCCGCCCGCCAAGTATCACGTCGATCTGCGGTACAAGATCGCGGCGGAGCAGAACCAGCGCGTGCGGGACTACAAGGCCCTCATGGCCGCGCTCGCGAAGCTCGGCTTCGAGGCCGACCCGCGCGAGGACGCCGACCTCGACCAGTTCGACGCGTCGGCCGAACGGCTCGCCGGCACGATCCCCGCGGCGCAGGCGAAGGGTCTGCTCGACATCGCCGCCATCCGCACATCGCTCTTACGCGACTCCGCCACGCCGCTACCCGACAACGCCAAAGCGCCCGTCCAGCTTCGCATTCGCATCGCGTCCGGCCTCGGGCTGGCGGAACAACGCACACTCCACGAACAGGTCGTCGCGCAGCTCGGCCGCATCGGCTTCACGGAACAGACCGCCTACGCCCACGCCGGGTACAGCCTCGTGCGCGGCGCACTGCCTGCCGGCCGCGTGCCCGACCTCCTCCGCGACCTGCGCGACCAGCCCTCCGGTTGGTTCTTCAGCGAGATCCCCCGCGACCAGTTGAACCTGCCGCTGCGGGACATCATGCCCGTCCGCCAGGTGGAGGTGCTGAAGGACGTGGACTTCGGAACGGCCGTCGCCCCACCTGCGGCTCTTCCTCCGGCGATCGCGTCGCCGAAGTATTCGCTGGACCTGGCGGCGTACCTCGCGGAACCCGGCGCGGCGGCGAAGCCGGTGCGCGTGGAATTGATCATGGCCGAGCCCCTGCCCGAGGGTGCCCGCGTCTTTCGCGAGTTGCTGCGGCTGCGCGTGCCGAAGGTGGCGATGGAGGGCGTGTTCGGGAACTTCGTGGTGCTGCGGCTGCCAAACGTCGGCGATCTGGTGAAGATCGCGGAAATCCCCGCGGTGCGCACGATCCGCCTGCCGCGCCTGGCGTCGGCCCAGCCCGGCGGAACCGAAGGCGACCTCGCCGCCGCGCTCCGCTCCGGTAACGTCGCGGCGCTGCACGCGGCCGGCTATCGCGGCACGGGTGCCCGCGTGGTTGTGCTCGCCACGGAGTTCGCCGGTCCGCTCCCGGCCGGGGCCAAACTCGTCGATCTCACGGCGGAGTTGTCCCCGACCATCGAACCGGCCCCGGCAGGTCTGGCGAGCCGCGGCGGCGAGACCGCCCGGGCCGTCAAGGCCGCCGCACCCGACGCACAGCTAGTCCTTGTCCGGATCGATCCCATTGCAGTCCACCAACTCATCAGCATCGCGAAAGCCGTGCTCGGCGACGCGACCACCTCGGTGGCGCTGGTCTCGCGCGGCGACGAACTGATAGCGGAATCGGAACGGCTGAACATTCGCCGCGAGCTGGTCCAGGACGAATACCGCAAGGCGTTCGCGGACCTCGGCGACGACGAAAAACCGGCGAAGCGCCGCCTGGACGCGACCGCCGCATTCAAGGCGCTCGAAGCCGACGAAAAAGTCTTCAAGGCCAAGTACGACCGGCTGACGAAACTCCGAACCGACCTGACGGACCTCAAGGGTGCGCAGGTCATCGTCAACACGCTGGTGTGGGAGGACGGCTACGCGCACGACGGTCTGAGCGAGACGAGCCAGTTGCTGGAGGCTCGCCTGACGCCGATTCCGACGCGCAGCGGTTTGCGGGAGCGCAAGCTGCCCACCGTGCCGGTCTGGGTGCAGGCCGGCAGCACCTCCGCCGGCAGCGTCTGGGCCGGCGCGTTCGTCGACGCCGACGGCAACGGGGCGATGGAATTCGGTCCCAAGCCCGCCAACGGGTGGACCGGCGAATTGAACTTCCTCACGACCCTCGGCGCCGACGGCAAGCCGGTGGACCGCCTGCCCGCCGGTGCGAAAATTCGCCTTTCCATCCAGTGGCGCGAGCCGCGCGACCCCGACACCGAACTCAGCGGTCTGGCGTCGTTCCCAATGACGCTCAAACTCCTGCGCCAGATCGACCCGACCGGTGCCGCCACGGCGAGCGACGACTTCGCCGTCGCGGCGTGGTCGTACGGCCAGCCGACGCGCATCCAGCGAACGTTCACTTCGGCCGTCTACGAGCAGACGATGGAGATCGCCATCCCGGCCGACGGCCGCTACGCCCTGCGGGTCGAGGGCAAACTGGCGACGCATACGCTCGCGGCCACGAATCGCCAGACGTTCGAACTGCATCCGCGCATCTACGCGACGTACACCGGCGGCTCGGCGCCCGGCCGGCTCGCGTTCGCCACGCATGCTCCGGCCGCCAGCGGCGTGGCAATCCCGGGCGACGCCCGGGCGGCGATCACCGTGGGGATTGGCAGCGGGCTGAACGGCAGCGGTCCGGGAATCCTTTTGGGTCGCAAACCCGATCTGCTCGTGAAAGGTCTCGATTCGCCGGCGAGCGCCACGGGCGTTGTCGCGGGCACCGTGGCGTGCCTGACCGAGGCCGGCGTTCACGCCAATGTCGTGCTGCGGCTACTCGTGCCGAAAGCCGGCGAGTCTCTGAGCGTGCCGAACGAGTGGATCCAATCCTTGCCGGCGAAGACCGCGGATCGGCGCTAGCCCGACTTCTTCTTTCGCTTGGGCTTCGGAGTCGATCCGAACAGCGGATCGTCCGGGCGGAGGATGCGGTCCAGCACCCAACAGCCCCGGGTGTGGACCGCCTTTTCGGTGGTGTGCTTTTCGGTGCCCCGCAGGTGCCGGAGGATCGCCTCGGAATCGCAGTCGGCGTCCAGCAAGGCATCGGCGAGAATCGGCATCCGGTCAAAGGCTCTTTCGGCCTCGATCGCCCGCGCGAGGTTTGTGACGGTCTCGGTTCGCCAGGCCGCTTCAAAGCGGTAATCGCTGAAGGGATCGCCGACGAGTTCGTGGAGGAATCGCGCGATCGCCTTGCGGGCGGCGCGGTCCGCCCCGTCGGCGTCGAGCAGGCGGTTGTCGTCCTGCTCCTGCGTGCGACGGACGATCTCTTCGGCCTTCGCGAGTTCGATCCGCTTGTTCTTCGCGCTCGCGGCGGAGTCGGCGAGTTCGTCGCCCTGCTGCTTCAATCGGAGGGCGGTGGATACCGCCCGGGCGCAGGCGACGCGGGCGGCCAGCGCATCTTCGATCCCCTGCGCGGCGCGGAGTGTCGCGTCGCGTCCCGGTTCGTCCAAGAGCGCGAGGACCGCGGCCGCGGCGAGTTCGACCGGTCGACCCGCCTGCGCCTCGGCCGAGGCCGCGTACCGCCCCGCCGCCAGGAATAACGGCAGCGCCGGCGCGTTGGGGTTCGGTTCCGCCACGGCGTCCATCGCCGCGCCGCGCACGAGAGATTCGGTGTCGGCGGTGGCCTGCGCCACCAGGTCGGGCAGTGCGCGGGCGATGGATTTTCGGCGGTTCGCGGCAAAAGACGCGCTCGGGGCCTCGGCGTTGGCCTCGATCTCCTCCACGGCGGCCCGCAGTTCGCCCTCGGGCAGCAAGTCCCAACGGCGCCGCAGGCACGCCGTGCCCAACAACCGCCACCGCCGAGGCGTGAACCGCTCCGCCACGATGTCCAGCATCGCGTCGGCGCGCCCGCCCTTCCACCAGTCGTCGCTATTCATGGTCGACTCGCTCGGCGCCTCCCTCGCGCGGGGCCTCCCGACGCGATTGCTACCATGATACGAACCGGCATCCGCCCGCCGGTCCGGATTGCGATCCCGACAATCCGCCCCTTCACTGGCGTGGTTCCATCGGGTATACCTACGGGGGCGATGGCCGGTCCCGGCCCGTGGCGTCTCGGAAAGCAACATGCGAACCCTACCGGTCTACTGGCACGAGGGGATGTTCCTTCGCCCCCACCATTTCCAGGCGTCCGACCGGTATTGGGCCGACTACACCCGTCTCTCCAGCCGCTGGGACGCCCCCTACAACTGGGGCATCCGTCGGATCGAGATCGACCGCGACGCCCTCAAGAACTTCCGCTTCGTCGTCGGCTCGCTCCAGGCCCGCATGCGCGACGGCACCATCGTCCGCGTCCCGGAGGACTGCAACCTCCGCGAACTCGACCTGCGCCCCGCCTTCGAGCAGCAGAGCCAGATCGAAGTGATGCTCGCCGTGCCGACCCTCGAAGTCGGCCGCGTCAACGTCGGCGGCACCAACGACGAAGACAAACGCTACCGCATCGAATCCGATGCCCGCGTTCCCGACGAGAACGACGGCAAGAACGAACGCCCCCTCCAGTTCCGGCGTCTCAACCTCTCGCTCCTCATCACCGGTCAGGACTCCGCCGGCTACGAAACGCTCCCCATCGCGACGCTCACGCGATCGACGCAGGGCGATACCGCACCGATCCTCAACCGGACCTACATTCCGCCGATCCTGGTCTGCGAAGCCTGGCCGGAACTCCGCAACGACATCCTCCAGCCGATCTACTACAAGATCGGCTCGCTGGTCCGCGATCTCGGGACGACCGTCCGCGACCGCGAAATCACCTTCCAGGACACCGACCCGGAAGCGCGGCTGATGTTCGAACAGGTCCGCCTGCTCAACGAAGCGGCGTCCGTCACGCGCATCCTCGCCCGCACCAACGGCCACCACCCGCTCTTCGCCTTCACCGAACTCTGCCGGCTGATCGGCCAGTTGGCGATCTTCGGATCCGATCGCGTCTGCCCGGAACTCGTCGACTACGACCACGACGATCTCGGGAACGGGTTCTTCGAACTCAAGCGCATCCTCGACCAGCTCCTGAACATGATCGGGGCCGACCGCAAGTTTCAACAGCGACCGTTCAGCGGCAAGGGCCTGCAGATGCAGGTCGAAATGGACGAGCCGTGGCTCGCGACCGGCTGGCAGATGTACGTCGGCGTCGAATCGAACCTGGCGAGCGCCGAGGTCATCGCCCTGCTGACCAGCGGCCAGATGAACATGAAGATCGCGTCGTCGGACCGCGTGGAGGAGGTCTACGCCCGCGGCCACCGCGGCATGATCTTCCGCCACGAACCGCAGCCGCCCCGCGTCCTTCCCATCACGAAGAAAGACACGTACTTCTCGATCGAGGCGACCAAGGAGGAATGGCCGTTCGTGCAGCGGACCCGCCGCGTGGCGATCCGCCTGAACGAACGGTTGCTGGCCGGCGACCTCGAAGGCAAGCGCGATGTCATGATCAAGGGTCAGCCGAACCGGCAGCCGATCCTTCGCTTCACCCTCTACATCATTCCTCCGAAGGCCTGATCGGCGGGAGCCTCGCTCGATGGCGCACGAACTGACCAGTCACGTTCTCCAGGTCCTGGCCTACGGCATGAGCCTCAAGGATCGGATCCTGAGCGGCGAGAGCGTGCTGCTGGACGCGGAGAACTCGAAACTGAAGTCGATGCTCTGGGCCGACGGCTCCGTGCGCGGCCACCCCGACTACGGTGACAACGTCCCGCGGCCGGTGCAGCCGACGGCGACCGATTTCCTCGGCGTGCGCTACGCGCTCGCCTGCTGGCTCGATGAAATCTTCATCAACGACGTCGCGGCCGCCAACGGATCGTGGTCCCGCGCGTGGAAGGAAAAGTCGCTCGAAGCGGAACTGTATGGCGGCGGGCAGGAACGGGCCTGGCGCTTCTGGCTCCAGGCCGACCTCGCCGAAAAACGCCCCGGTGCCGAGGCGGTCGAGGCCTATCTCTGGTGCGTGATGCTCGGCTTCCGCGGCGACCCGGGCTTGTTGAATCCGCCGGAATGGGTCGAGCGGGTCCGCCGCCGCGTCATCACGTCGCACCAGCAGGAATTCCGGATGCCGGCCGACCTCGGCATGAAGACGCACGTGCCGGCGCTGCGCGGACGCGATCGCTTCCGCACCGCCGGCCGCGCGCTGATGGTCGTCGTCGCCGCCGGGTTGTTCGCCGGCGCCGCCGTCCTCGCGCAGTATCTCTCGAAGAACGACTAAGCCCCCTTACCGCGGACTGCCATGCAATCGATCGTCATGATGGGCGCCACGTTCGTGGCCTGGATTCGCGGACTCGTCGGCATCGTTCTTCCGATCTTCGCGGAAGCCGCCGACTTCCGCACCTGGCCGAAGTGGTTCCGCCTCCTCGTCCACGCCATCATCCTCGCCGTCATCTTCTATGGTCTTTGGTATCTCAACAAACAACCGTTCGTTCAGAACCTGTTGAAGTCGCGGGCGACCAACGCGATCAAGGAGATCTATCTCCCGCTGATCTTCCTGCTGATCTACGTCATCACGTGGCTCGGCTACTTCTGGTGGAAGCTCTTCAACCGCGGCGACGCCGCCGAATTCCCGGACATCGAATCCGCCTGGGACGACGCCATCCGAAAGCTCGCCCAGAGCGGTTACAAGCTCGGGGACGCGCCGCTCTATCTCGTCATCGGCCGACCGAACGCCGGCGACGACGCGTTGTTCCTCGCCTCCGGGCAGCGGATCGAAGTCCGGGCACCGCTCGCCGTCGATTCCCCCTTGCGGATCTTCGCCGGGCCGGACGCGATCTTCGTCTGCTGCTCCGGGGCGTCCACGTGGGGCAGCTTCGCCGACGCGCTGGCGAATCCGGAGATCGGCGGCTTCGACGTGGGCGCCGGCGCCGCCGGCGCTGGCGCGACCATCACCCCCGGCCAGGCGCTCCAGGGGGTCGACGAAAAAGTCCAGGACGAGTTCTATCGGCTATTGCAGATCCAAAGCGATCGCCCGCTCACGCCCGACGAGGATGCCCGCCTGCGCGAACTGGGCGAGATGATCCAGACGACGAAGGCGGGCGGCGGCACGCGGCACATTAATCTGTCGAACGAACTGCTTGCCCTCGGGCCGCGCCGCCTTGCGTTCCTCTGCAAGCTGATTGCCCGCGACCGCCGCCCCTGGTGCCCGTTGAATGGCGTCATGGTGCTGCTGCCGTGGGCCGCGCTCGAAACCGACGAGATCTGCCGGAACGCGCTCGGCGTGCTGGCGACCGATCTCGCGACGGCGCGGGCCGTGTTCCGCCAGCGCTACGCCCACTTCCTCATGGTCTGCGACCTCGAACAGGCACCCGGCTTCGACGAGTTCCGCCGGGGTTTCCCCAAAGAGATGCTCAAGGCGCGGATCGGCCAGCGCTTGCCGGTCGTGCCGGATCGGCCGCCCGAGGAAATTCCCGAGGTCATGGAACAGGCCGCCGACTGGATCCGCATGAACGTATTGGCGTCGTGGGTGATCAAATACCTGCGGCTCGACTGGCCGCCGGACGTGCGCAGCGGTCCGTTCGTTCCGCCCTACAACCAGAAACTCTTCGCGTTCCTCCACGAGATGTTCCTCCGAGGCCCCCGCCTGGGGCGCGTCATGGCCCGCGGGATGCCCGTGGAAACTTCGGCGGTCGTCGGCGATGGCCTCGCGGCCCTGCCGCTCCTCGCCGGTTGCTACCTCGCCGCCACCGGGCGCGACGAAAAGCACCAGGCGTTCGTCGCCGGCGTCTTCCAACGACTCACCGAATCCCAAAGCTCGGTTAGCTGGTCCGCCGAATCGATCATCGAAGACCGATCGTATTCCCAGTGGGCCGGCCTGCTCTACGTCGCCGCGGCGCTCCTCGTGGCGATCATCGGCGGCATCGTCTACCTGCAGTTCTTCAAGGACCTGAAAACATAAAGGCCGACGGAGCGGACTCCGCCGGCCTCGACTCGATCGCGTTCCCGATCAGTACTTGTACTGCACGTTGAAGAAGAAGTTGGTCCCCGGACGGAAGAGCACCGGGATGCTGCCCTCGCCCGTCAGGCTCCGCAGCTGGTTGGCGGCGATCGGGTCAAGGTGTTCGCGGTACAGCCGATCACCGAGGTTTTCCACGCCGCCCGTCAGCAGCAGGTTCTCGTTCAGCTGGTAGTAGCCCCGCAGGTCGATCGTGCTGAAGCCGGGCGTCGCGATTTCGCCGAGGCTGCGGGCGATGGCATTCTGGCCGCTGACAATCCGCGAGACCACTTCGATCTGCCACTTCGGGACCGGGTCGCTGCCGTGGATGCGGAAGCCGAGCCGGGTTTCCATGGGCGGGATGTTCGGCAGCGGTTCGGTATCGGTGGCGGCGGCACCGGTCGCCGGATCGCGCCGCCGGCTGCTGTCGAGTCGGCTGGTGAACGGCGTGCCGTTCGCATCGACACGGTTGAAGACCGTGCCGCGACGGTTGTCGACGTGCGTTTGGTCGATCCCCTGCACGTAGCTGAGAGTGGCAAACGGCGAGAACCATTTCGTGACGTTCGCCTGCATGAACAGTTCCGTACCGGCCAGGGTGGCGAGGTCGGTGTTCGTGAAGGTCACCTGCGAGAGGCCGAGTTGCGAGACGCGGTTCGCGTCGTAGGTGATGTAGTCCTGGATCATGGCGTAGAAGCCGCTGATGCCGAACTTCAGGTAGTCGGTGTCGTACCGCAGGCCGATATCGATGTGGTGCATCCGTTCCTTGGAGAGGTTCGGATCGCCGATGACGCGGCTGGTGCCGGTCTGCAGCACGCCGAGGAACGGGCCGGCGGTGTAGAGTTCCGTCAGGTTCGGCGCGCGTTCCGCATAGCCGTAGCCGGCGAAGAGCGTCGTCTCTTGGGAAATCTTGTACTCGGCGGTGGCGAAGCCGGCATAGAGCGTGAAATTGCGGTCCAGTTCTCGGGTGAAAGGATTCGCGGCGATCGGTGAAGGATCCACCGAGTACACACTCGGATCGAGCATGAAGCGGCCCTGCGCATCGACCAGCCCTGGGTTCTGCGGGTCGCCGAAGAGATCGACGTTGCCGGTAATGACGCGATTGTTGCTGCTCGTTCGAACGTAGTCGATCCGACCGCCGCCCTTGATTTTGAGGCGATCGTTGAGCGGCAACATCCCTTCGAGGAACAAACCAGGGTTGTAGCTGTTGGACTTCGGAATCTGTTGGGTCTGCGTAATCACGTTCGACGGCAGGGTGGACCCTGGCGGATTCGAGGTCTGGATCGGCGGACCGGCCAATTGCGTGAACATGATGTTTTCGGTCAGGTGCTGGCCGAAGACGTTGAGGTCGGTGCCCATGAACAGGGTCAGTTCATCCGTATTGTTCCCCCACTGGCCGTTGAAGCGATAGCCAATCGAGCGCTCCGCGAAGCGGGTAGTGGACTGGTCATTGAAGCCGAAACCGCGCCGCCCCTGTAGGAGGTCCGGCGTGCCGTCGGGCCGGCGACTCAGGAACGGCTCCTCGAACGCGAAGCGAAGGAGTTGGTTGACGAACGCCTTCTTCGCTCCACCCCGCGTGCTGCCGCTGGTCGTCGAGACGTTGTACCAGAGGTCCGTCGTGAAGACGTCGAAGGGGCCGAAATTCCGGGCCGTGATGCGCGTGTTGTAGGCTTCGGTATCGGAGGCGTCGACGTCGAAGTACAGGCCGGGGAACTCCAGGTTGCTCTGGAAGGTGCGCAGGCCCTTGAAGTCGACAGTCACGTCTTCCGACAGGTCGTAGCCGAGGGCGACGTTGAAGTTGTTGGAGAGGTAGCTGGCGGGGATCTTGTTGCCGCCGCCGTCGGCGTAGTCGTTCCCCTGCAGGATGTTGTAGCTGCCGCGGAAGCCCCAGTTCGAACCGGCGGCGGTCACGACCTGGAGGGCGTTGTACTGCTCGCCGTTGGTCTGGTAGCCGAGGGACGAGATGCCGTGGTATTCGGTGCCGCCGTTCTTGGAGCGGGGCGCGTTGACGGTACCGATATTGATGAAGCCGAAGCCTGGCCCGAGGAGCGTGGTGAAGGGCCCGCGGAACACTTGCACGTCACGGACCATGGCGGGGTAGAACTTGGAGACCGGCGTATCGAGGTCGAGACGGCCGGGGAAGTACGGAACGCCGTCGCCGAGGGCGAGGTACTGGCCGTTGCGCAGGCCGCGGATGCGCGGGTCGCTGCTGATGGCGTTGCGGCGTTGCACCTCGACGCCGGTGGCCTGATCGGACTTGCCGAGCAGCCCGCCGAGGTCGGAGGCGTTGAGGGCTTGGGTGGGTTGTCCGCCGCCCGCGGTGGGAGCGGCGGCGCCGGACGGGTCCGAACCGGACACATTCACGGTGCTGGAGGAGCCGCCGGCCGCCGGTGCGGCGGGGGCCGGCGCGGGAGCCGGAGCTGTGGGAGTCGGCGCGGTCGGCGTCACCGGCTGCGTCGCGGCCGGGAGTTCTTCGTTCGGCGGCTGTTTCACGAGTTTCAGTTCGCCGCCGGGCACCTTGGGCAATTCGACCGGAATCGGAACGACCGGTGCGCCGAGCGATTTCGGGGCCTGCGGCGGATCCTTCGGCGATTGGGCCGTCGCCGCGTTCGCGCCGATCAGGACCGTGGCGAGGCACCCCGTTGCCGACTTCCAGCGATTCCGTTTCATGTGACGTTCTCCCCTCGCGCGGCGCAGCGGCCGGTTGGTACTCGCTAAATCGGGTGGAACAAGCGACAAAGTTCAACGAAATGGAAAAATCGGTTTCGTCCGTGGAATCCGCGCATTCATCGGGACCGCGCGGCCTTGCCCAGATTCGCGCGGCACGCGCCTGGCTCGATCCGCGCGGAAATCCCACAAAATTTCCTCCGGAAAATCCCGAATTTGGCACGGGATTTCACTTGCTTTTCCGGGGGTTAAGCGAATGGTTCGCAAAAAATGTGCCGTTGACTATCGACGGACTCGCCGAACAGGCGTATCATCTTAATCTGGCGGAGAAGTTGCTTTTTTTACCCGGATTGCGCCGTCGGGCCTGCCCGCCTTCGCAAACCGCAACGCAAAAGCAGTGGTGAAAATGCACGCGACCCACTCGCTCCTGCGCTCGATGAACTTCCCGATACACACCCCGGCCCAATACTGCCCCGTTCCGCGAACCTCCCTTGAATGGGGAGTGTCCCGGCGCGGGATTGTTGCGTTGGTGCCCGGCGTCCGCCGACCGATCCCTCAGAAATAACGTCTTCCGACCACCGATGCAAGGCCCGTTCGTCCGCCGACGGGGGGCACTTGCCGGACCGTCGATTCGTTGGACCCAGGAGTTTGCCGATGTCGATTCCCGTTAATCGAATCATCCTGCCCGCCGAAGAACGCAATTTCGGCCGCTACGGCGACGCCTCGTCCGTGCCCAACCTCACGGAAGTCCAGACGCGCTCCTACGACCGCTTTCTCCAGTTGGATGTGCCTTACGAAAAGCGCCAGAACCAGGGCCTCGAAGGTGTTCTCCGCGAGATCTTCCCGATCGAAAGCTACGACAAGAAGTCGTCGCTCGAGTTCGTCAAATACGAGTTGGGCAAGCCCCGTTACGATCCCGACGAGTGCCGCCAGCTCCGCCTGACCTACGGCCGCCCCTTCCGCGTCTGGCTGCGCCTGCGCAAGGCCGACGGCAACACGATGGAAGAGGAAGTCTATCTCGGCGACATGCCGATCATGATCGGCGGCGGCGAGTTCATCATCAACGGTGCCGAGCGCGTCGTCGTCAGCCAGCTTCACCGCTCGCCCGGTGTCGACTTCGTCGTCGAACGCGAGGCGGACAAGGACCTGCACTCCTGCCGGATCATTCCGGAGCGCGGCAGCTGGATCGAAATCAACGTCACGAAGAAGGACAACTTCGGCGTGCGGATCGACCAGTCGGGCAAGTTCTCGGCCGTCACGCTGCTCCGCGCGATGGAGCCGATGTACTCGCAGACCGCGTCCATCCTGCGCGAGTTTTACGAGCCTCAGACGATCAAGCTGAAGGATCCGGCGAGCCGCGCCCGGCTGCACGGCGACCCGGACGCGAACATCCTGCCGATGATTGCCGTCGACGACGTGATCGACCCGGAGACGGGTGAAATCTACGTCGACGCCGGCAAGCCGTTCACACGCGACGCGGTCGACAAGGCCAGCGCCTCGCTCCTGAAGGAAGTGACGGCGATCGACACACCGAAGGATCCGATCATCCTGAATTCGATCGCCGAAGACCTCGCCGGCGGTCCGCAGCATGAGTCGCACGAAGGCGCGCTGCTCAAGATCTACCAGCGGCTGCGCCCGGGCAACCCGATGCAGCTGGACAAGGCGCGCGAGTTGTTCAAGGAGAAGTTCAACGACCAGAACCGCTACCGCCTCGGCCGCGTCGGGCGCTTCCGCATCAACCGGAAGTTCAACCAGAACGTGCCCGAGACGGAGATGACGCTGCGGGCGGTCGACTTCGTCAACGCCATCAAGTACATCATGGAGCTGCGCGCCGGCAAGGGCCACGTGGACGACATCGACCACCTCGGCAACCGCCGCCTGCGCACCATCGACGAACTCGCCGCGGACGAGCTGCGCAAGGGCTTCCTCAAGCTCCGCCGCACCGTGCAGGAGCGGATGGCGCTGAAGTCGATCGAGGACATGTCGCCGCGCACGCTGATCAATCCGAAGAGCGTATCGGCCGCGATCGAGTACTTCTTCGGCCGATCGGAACTGAGCCAGGTCGTCGACCAGACGAACCCCCTGGCGCAGCTGACGCACGAACGGCGTCTTTCCGCCCTCGGGCCGGGCGGTTTGAACCGGAAACGCGCCGGCTTCGAAGTGCGAGACGTGCACATCAGCCACTACGGCCGCATCTGCCCGATCGAGACGCCGGAAGGGACGAACATCGGCCTGATTTCGTCACTCTCGATCTTTGCGGAAATCGACGAGTACGGCTTCCTCATCACGCCGTATCGGAAGGCGAACCAGGGCAAGCTGACGGAGGAAGTGGTCAAGTTGCGCGCCGATGAGGAATCCCAGCTGCGCATCGCGCCGGCGGACACGCCAACCGACCACAACAAGATCTCCGTCGAGCGCGTGAACGGGCGAGCATCGGGCGACCTCACGACGATCGCATCGGACAAGATCGACTACCTCGACATTTCCCCGAAGCAGATGGTCGGCGTGTCGGCGGGTCTGATCCCGTTCCTCGAGCACGACGACGCGAACCGCGCGCTCATGGGTTCGAACATGCAGCGTCAGGCGGTGCCGCTGCTCGTGACCGAGCCGCCGATCGTGGGCACGGGCCTCGAGCGGGAAGTGGCCAAGCACTCCGGCATGCTCGTCCGCGCCAGCGAGGACGGCGTCGTCACCTATGTTGACGGCGAGCGCATCAAGATCGAGGAGAAGGACAAGATCATCCGTGAGTACGTGCTGCGGAAGTTCCACGGCCTGAACGAGCGGACGTGCCTGAACCAGAAGCCGATTGTGAAGATCGGCCAGAAGGTGAAGCGCGGCCAGATCCTCGCGGACGGGGCGGCGACGCACCAGGGCGAGCTGGCGCTCGGCCGCAACGTCCTCGTCGCGTTCCAATCCTGGGAAGGGTACAACTTCGAAGACGCGATCATCATCAGCGAGCGACTGGTGAAGAACGACACCTACACCAGCTTGCACATCGAGGAATTCGACATCGAAATCCGCGAGACGAAGCTCGGCAAGGAGGAGTTCACGCGGGACATTCCGAACGTATCGCCCAAGGCGCTGTCCAATCTGGACGAAAACGGCATCGTGTTGGTGGGGACGTTCGTGAAGCCGGGCGACCTGCTGGTGGGCAAGGTGTCGCCGAAGAGCCGCAGCGAACTGACGCCGGAAGAGAAGCTTCTGCATGCGATCTTCGGCCGCGCCGGCGAGGATGTGAAGAACGACTCGCTCGAAGTGCCGTCGGGCATCGAGGGCGTCGTCATCGGCGCGCACCGGTTCAGCCGGCGCGCGAGCATGACGGAAGACGAGCGCAAGGAACTCCTCAAGGAAGAAAAGCGGATCAACGGCGAATACGCCGAGAAGATCGCGTCGCAGTTCCGCGAATTCATCGGGGCGTTGCTCGAAGTCCTCGAAAAGAAGGAACTGAAGGACCCGAACACGGGCAAGGCGCTCGCCGGCGAGAAGGACGACGACTCGATCGTCGCCGAGCAGGCGAAGGCGTTCAAGATGGACAACCTGGACATCCGTAGTCCGGACAAGATCAAGGCGGCGAACAAGCTGCACCAACGGCACTGGGAACGGATCCAGTTCTTCATCGACGAGCAGGACCGGAAGCTGAACAGCCTGAAGCGCGGCGACGAACTGCCGTCGGGCGTGCAGCAGATGGTGAAGGTGTACGTGGCGACGAAGCGGGTCATCAGCGTCGGCGACAAGATGGCCGGCCGCCACGGGAACAAGGGGGTCATCTCGAAGGTGCTGCCGGAAGAGGACATGCCGTACCTGAAGGACGGCACGCCGGTGGACATCCTGCTCAACCCGCTGGGCGTGCCGAGCCGGATGAACGTCGGTCAGATCCTGGAGACGCACCTGGGTTACGCGGCGGCGAAGCTGGGCTTCAAGGCCACCACCCCGGTGTTCGACGGGGCGACCGAAGAGGAAATCAAGGCGGCGCTCAAGGAGGCGGGCTACAGCGAGACGGGGAAGAGCGTGCTGTACGACGGCCGCACGGGCGAGCCGTTCGAACAGGCCGTGACGGTCGGCTACCTCTACATGCTCAAGCTGCACCACCTGGTCGACGACAAGGTGCACGCGCGGGCGACCGGTCCGTACTCGCTCATCACGCAGCAGCCGCTCGGCGGCAAGGCGCGCTTCGGCGGTCAGCGATTCGGCGAGATGGAAGTGTGGGCGCTCGAGGCGTACGGCGCGGCGTTCATCCTGCAGGAACTGCTGACGGTGAAGTCCGACGACGTCGAAGGCCGCACGAAGATCTACGAGAGCATGGTGAAGGGGGAGAACACGCTGGAGGCCGGCACGCCCGCCAGCTTCGACGTGCTCACCCACGAGATCCGCGGCCTCGGCCTGAACATGCAGCTGGAGAAGAAGCGGGTGTGAGATAACAAGCCCTCCCATGATCATGGGAGGGCTTCCGTCCGCAACTTCTTCCTTCCTTGAACATTCACTCTCAATCGGGAGTTTCGATATGAGCACCGGTAATCCCGCTTCCGCCGCCGCGGCCGCCGCCGAAGCTTCGAACTACGACCGCATCAACGACTACGGCGCCGTGCGCATCAGCCTCGCCAGCCCCCACGACATCCGCTCGTGGAGCTTCGGCGAAGTCAAGAAGCCGGAAACGATCAACTACCGCACCTACCGGCCCGAGAAGGACGGTTTGTTCTGCGAGCGCATCTTCGGCCCCGAAAAGGACTGGGAGTGCACCTGCGGCAAGTACCGAGGCATGAAGTACAAGGGGATGATCTGCGACCGCTGCGGCGTGAAGGTCACGCACAGCCGCGTCCGCCGCAAGCGCATGGGCCACATCGAACTGGCCGCCCCCGTCGTCCACATCTGGTTCTTCAAGGCGATGCCCAGCCGCCTCGGCACCCTGCTGGACATGAAGACGAGCTCCCTCGAAAAGATCATCTACTTCCAGGACTACGTCGTCATCGATCCGGGCGAAACGCCCCTGAAGGAACGCCAGCTCCTCACGGAAGACGAATTCAAGGAAGCGCACCAGCAATACGGCGACACCTTCGAAGTCGGCATGGGCGCCGACGCCATCAAGAAGCTCCTCGAGAAGCTCAACCTCGTCTCGCTCGCGCAGGACCTGCGCGACCGGCTCGACAAGGAAATGGCGCGCGGCGAGAAGAAGTCCAAACAACGCGAGAAGGACCTCGTCAAGCGCCTCAAGACCATCGAAGCGCTACGCGACTCGTCCAACAAGTGCGAGTGGATGGTGCTCGAGTGCATCCCGGTCATTCCGCCGGACCTGCGCCCGCTCGTCCTCCTGGATAGCGGCAACTTCGCCACGTCGGACCTCAACGACCTCTACCGCCGGATCATCAACCGGAACAACCGGCTCAAGAAGCTCGTCGACCTGAACGCGCCGGAAGTCATCATCCGCAACGAAAAGCGGATGCTGCAGCAATCCGTCGACGCCCTCTTCGACAACAACCGCTGCAAGCGGCCCGTGCTGGGTTCGTCGAACCGCCCGCTCAAGTCGCTCACGGACATGATCAAGGGCAAGCAGGGCCGCTTCCGCGAGAACCTCCTCGGCAAGCGGGTCGACTACTCCGCGCGGTCCGTCATCGTCGTCGGTCCGGAGCTCAAGCTGCACCAGTGCGGTCTGCCGAAGAAGATCGCGCTCGAACTGTTCCAGCCGTTCATCATCCGACGGCTCAAGGAACTCGGCCACGCCGACACGATCAAGTCCGCGAAGAAGATGCTGGAGCGCAAGGACGACGTGGTCTGGGACATCCTCGAAGAGGTGACCAAGAACCACCCGTGTCTCCTGAACCGGGCACCGACGCTGCACCGGATGGGTATCCAGGCGTTCGAGCCGGTGCTCATCGAAGGCAACGCCATCCGCATCCACCCGCTGGTGTGCAAGGGCTTCAACGCCGACTTCGACGGCGACCAGATGGCCGTCCACCTGCCGCTCTCCATCGAGGCGCAGGTCGAGGCGACCGTGCTGATGATGTCCACGAACAACATCTTCAGCCCGGCGAACGGCAACCCGATCATCTCGCCCTCGCAAGACATCGTCATGGGCTGCTACTGGCTCACGGCGGCGCGCGGCGAGGAAGGGGAGAAGGTCGAAGCCGGCGACGGCATGGTCTTCCACAGCCCCGGCGAAGTCTTCCAGGCCTATGCCGAGGGCAAGCTGGGCATCCATGCCCGCATCCGGGTCCGCGTCCCCAGCCACAAGAAGATCATCAGCGAACTCAAGGACGAACGGGGCACGCCGAAGGTCGAGGAGCTTCCTCGCAAGCCGAACGGCCTGATCAACAGCACCGTCGGCCGCGTCATCTTCAACGACATCCTGCACAGCAAGATGGCGTTCTACGACCTGCCGCTCTCCAGCAAGCACCTCGCGCGCATCATCGCCGACTGCTACCAGCAGCTCGGCCGCCGCGAGACCATCGCCCTCCTCGACCGCATGAAGGAAACCGGCTTCCGCGAGTCCACCCGCTCCGGCCTCAGCTTCGCCACCTCCGACCTGCGCACCCCCGCCGTCAAGGAACAGGTCCTCAAGGACAAGGACAAGGAAGTCGATCGCTTCCGCAAGCAGTACGAACGCGGCCTGATGACCCAGAAGGAACGGTACATCAAGACGATCGAGCAGTGGAACGAGGCCCGCGAGGTCATCACCAAGGCCCTCATGAAGGACCTGGCGAACGACCGCCGCGACGGCAAGCCGTACCTGAATCCGATCTTCCTCATGGCCACCTCCGGTGCCCGGGGCGGTCAGGAACAGATCCGCCAGCTCGCCGGTCTCCGCGGCCTCATGGCCAAGCCGAGCGGGGAAATCATCGAGACGCCGATCAAGTCCAACTTCCGCGAAGGCCTCAAGGTGCTGGAATACTTCTCCAGTACCCACGGCGCGCGAAAGGGCCTCGCCGACACGGCCCTCAAGACCGCCGACTCGGGCTACCTCACCCGTAAGCTCGCCGACGTCGCCCAGAACGTCGTCATCACGATGCACGACTGCGGCAGCACCGGCAGCGTCACCAAGGGGATCATGTACAAGGGCGACGAAGTCGATCGCCCGCTCTTCGACGCGATCCGCGGCCGCATCAGCCGGGTGAAGATCAAGCACCCGGAAAAGAACACCGTGATCGTCGACGAAAACGAGATGATCACGCCCGACAAGGCGCACCTGCTCGAACGCCTGAACTTCGACAAGGTCGCGGTGCGCAGCCCGATGACCTGCCAGGCGCCGCTCGGCCTGTGCCGGCTCTGCTACGGCATGGACCTCGCCACCGGCGCCATGGTCGAGGACGGCATGGCCATCGGCATCATCGCCGCCCAGTCGATCGGCGAACCTGGCACGCAGCTCACGATGCGGACCTTCCACATCGGCGGCGTGGCCACGTCCAAGGAAGCCGTCACCAGCGACTTCAAGGCCAAGAAGGGCGGCTACGTCGCCCTTGAGCGCATCAACGTCGTCGTCAACTCCGACGGCCAGCGGATCGCGCTCGCTCGCACCGGCGAAATCACCATCCTCAACAAGAAGGGCGGCACGATCATCGATCGCTATGCCGTCCCGAACGGCGCCGAACTGTTCGTCAAGGACGGCCAGGAAGTCGCCACCGGTTCGCCGTTGTGCAAGTGGGACCCCCACGCCACGCCGATCATCTGCGACGAGGGCGGTCGCGTGAAGTGGAACGACATCAAGGAAGGCGTCACCCTTCGCCGCGAGAAGTCGGGTGCCACCGGCATCGACCAGTACACGATCATGGAGCACAAGGGCGAACTGCACCCGACGATCCAGATCGAGGACGAGCGCGGCAACATCCTCAAGGCGTACACGCTGCCCGAGAAGGCGACGTTGCTCGTGAAGGACGGGGAGAAGGTCGCCGCCGGCACGATCCTCGCCAAGACGACGCGGGAAGCCGCCAAGACCCACGACATTACGGGCGGTCTGCCGCGCGTCACGGAACTCTTCGAAGCCCGCCGCCCGCGCAACCCCGCCGTCATGGCCGAGGTCGGCGGCCGTGTCCGGATCGGCGACAAGAAGCGCGGCAAGAAGCAGATCTGGGTCCAGCGCGAGACCGAAGACGGCAAGACCATCGGCGAGGAACGCGAGCATCAGGTGCCGGCCGGCGCCCCGCTCGCCGTCCACACCGGCGACTACGTCAAGGCCGGCGACCCGCTCGTCAGCGGTCCGCTCGCCCCGCACGACATCCTGCGGATCTCCAGTCTGGAGGCCGTACAGGAATACCTCGTCCGCGAAGTGCAGTCGGTCTACCGCAGCCAGCGCGTGGACATCGATGACAAGCACATCGAGGTCATCGTCGCCCAGATGCTCCGCAAGGTGAAGGTCGTCACCACCGGCGACACGGGCCTGCTGCCCGGCTCGGTCATGGACAAGTTCACCTTCCAGGAAGTGAACGACCGCCTCCTGAACGAGTGCGTGAAGGTGGTGGACGCCGGCGACTCGACGCTCGTGCCGGGCCGCATCTACTCGAAGGACGCCTTCGAGGAAGAGCGGGCCGCGCTCGAAGCCGCCGGGGCCAAGAAGAAGAAGCTGCCGACCTACGAGACGCCGATCCCCGCGACGAGCGAAGTCCAGCTCCTCGGCATCACGAAGGCGGCCGTGCAGTCGGACAGCTTCATCAGCGCCGCGTCCTTCCAGGAAACCACGAAGGTGCTCACGGAAGCGGCCCTCGCCAGCAAGGTGGACCACCTCGTCGGCCTGAAGGAGAACGTGATCCTCGGCCACTTGATCCCGGCCGGGACCGGCTTCAAGATCCACCAGGAAGCCGAAGTCCGCATCAACGCGGATCTCTTCCCGCAGTACGACACCGGTGCCCCGGCCGAAGAGGCCCCGGCCGCGTCCTGACGATCATGACGGGGTAACCCGAAACGCCAACCGGGGGACAAACGTCCCCCGGTTGGCGTTTCGCTTTCGGTGCCGACCGTCCCGTGGCCGGCGACATTTTGCCCGATCACTTCGCCGTCGCGTAGCGGTGCGTCGGCACCGGGCGCCCGGGGCGCAGGCTCTGGCTTTGCAGGAAGGTCGGCACGATGCCGAGCTTCGCGCATTCGTCCGAAACGATTCGCTTCACCTCGGCGTCCAGCATGTCCGGGTCGATTGCCACGCGGGCGTTCACGATCAGGTCGGCCTCGCGCGCCGTGCTGCCGGAGGCGAGCGAGAGCTTCGCGGGGGAATCGCCGCTGACGACGTTGGCGACGCCGAACGCGCCGCCGTCGTCCTGGCCGATCACTTTCAGGTGCGCCACCTCGCCGCCGAGTCGGTTGAGGACGGCCTGCAGGCCGTTCACGACGGCGATCAGTAGCGAATCGAGCGGAAAGCCCGCGGTCGAATCCAACCGGACCGACGAGTTCAGCCAGCCGAGTTCGGCTTCACCCTCGGCGTAAGTATCGTAGTCGATATCGAGGATTTTCCGGCCGAACCCGCCATCCTGATCGAGCAGTTCGACGAGTGGTTCGAATCCGGCACCGGTCAGCGCGGAGACCTTCAGCACCGGCGTGCCCGGGAATCGCTCCGCGAGGAGTTCCGACAACCGGTCCAGTTCCTCCGGCGCGATCTCGTCGATGCGGTTGACCACGATCGCGTCGGCCTCTTCGAGTTGCTTGGTGAAGATGTACGCCGCCTTTGGCGAGAAGCCCGACTTGCCCCCGGCGAGGATCTTCAACCCGTGGCTCGGCTTGAAGAGCACCGCGTAGGGGGCGACGGCGAACCGGCCGGCGTAGAGGTCCTTGAGCGGTTGCACCACCGTCGCGACGAGGTCGGTGCAACTGCCGACCGGCTCGGCGAGGATCACGTCGGGCCGTTCGGACGATTCGAGCGCGCCGACGCGGTTCACGAGATCGTCGAAGCGGCAGCAGAAGCAGGCGCCCGGCACCTCCTGCACCGCGAAGCCCTGGGATCGCAGGTTGTTCGTGTCGACGAGATCGTGCGCCTGATCGTTGGTGACGAGTCCGACGCGGTGCCCGCGCGCCTGGTACTGCCGCGCCAGCCGCGCGAGCGTGGTTGTCTTGCCCGCGCCGAGGAATCCACCGACCATGACAAATCGCACGCCCATCGCGCTCGCTCCGCATAATGAGACACGGACGGAAAGTATCGGGGAATTCTACTTCGGACATCGCCGCACATGCCGGAAAACCGCGAGCCGATCCGATTCGTCATTCTCGACCCCGGGCACTTCCACGCGGCGCTCGCGCTGAAGCGCCGCCGGGCGGATGTCGATCCGGTTGTGCACGTCTTCGCGCCCGCGGGCGACGACCTCGACCGGTTCCGGCGCACGGTAGAATCCTTCAACCTGCGGGCGGACGATCCCACCGATTGGATCGTGTCGATCGAGTCGGGCACCGATTGGCGCGATCGCTTTCGACGGGAACCCTTTGGAAACACCGCGCTGATCGCGGGGCGGAACAAGCCGAAGATCGACCTGATCCTCCTCGCCCTCGAAGCGGGGCTGAACATCCTCGCCGACAAGCCATGGGTGATCGACTCCGCGGACATTCCGATGCTGGAACGGGCGCAGTCAATTGCCGAATCGCACGGCCTCGTCGCGTGGGACCTGATGACGGAGCGACATGAGACGACGAATCGCCTGCTCCTTGAACTCACGCGCGAACCGGCGATCTTCGGCGAGTGGAAATCCTTTTCCCTCGAGAGCGTCCACTGTCTGAAGAAAACGGTCGCCGGCGCGCCGCTGCGCCGGCCGGCGTGGTGGTTCGACGCGCGCGTGGCCGGCGATTCCCTCGCGGACGTCGGCACGCATCTGGTCGACCTGGCGTTCCTCGCGATCGCGCCCGATGGGACGAACGACCTGCGCGTTGCCTCCTCGAAGCGCTGGCCGCTCCTGGTCGGGCGAGGCGATTTCGAAACGATCACGGGCTTACCGGAGTTCCCGCCCGAAATGGACCGCGACGGCGAACGCCTGCGCTACGCGGGGAACGGCACCGTCGATTTCACCCTTTGCGGCGTACCCGTGCGCGTCACGACACGCTGGGAAGTCGAGTACCCGGGCGGCGACTGGCACGCGATCGTCGCGCTCGGCAGCCGGTGCGCCGTCCATTCCGAGCAGTCGCCGGACGGCCGGCGCACGATCGCGATCCGCCCGGCGAGCCAAGGTCTGCTTTCCTCGGTCCTCGACTGGTGTGCCCGCCGGCAAACGGAATTCCCGGGTTTATCCGCCCGGACCGCCGGCGATGCGATCCGCCTCGTCGTTCCCGACGCGCTCCACCGCGATCACGAAAGCCTTTTCGCGTGCGTCGTGGACGACTACGCCCGGCTGTTCCGCGATCCGTCGACGCTGTCGGAACACGAATGGCCCAACCGGCGAGCGCGGTACGCGATCACGACGGCGCAACCGGACCGTTGCAGTCGGGCCGGTTCGCCGGTACCGTGAAAGGGTCCCCTCCGACGGAACCGCTCCATGCGCCACGCACTCGCCTTCGGCCTGCTCGTCCTCGCGGCGGCGGGTTTGAATTCCCAGGACAAAAAGACCGCCCCGAAAAGTCCGCTCGCGGAAGCCCGGCTGCGGCTAAACAAGGGGAACTACGCCGAGGCCCGCGCCGAATACGCGAAGTTCCTCGCGGACGCGAAGCACGGCCCGGCCGCGGCGATCGGCACGGCGGCCGCCTGGCGCGAGGAGGGGGAATACGAGAAGGGCCTGACGGCGCTCGCGGACGCATTGAAGACGTTTGCGAAAAGCCCCGACCTGCTCGCGGCCCGCGCCGATCTCGCCTTCGAGCTGGGCCGATGGGACGAAGCCTCCGCCGACGCCGAGGCGGCGCTGAAGATTCAGGAAGACCACTTCCTCGCGCGCTGGACCAAGGCTCGCCTCGCACGGGACAAGGGCGATACCGACTCCGGCTACGATCAGATGCGCTGGTTCATCCGCGCCTACAACGCCGCGAGCCAGGCGGACAAGGACATCGTCGACCCGGACACGCTGCTGGTGATCGGACTCGCGGCCACTGAAAACGCCCGCTGGAACAGCATCAGCAACCAGTTCCGCTTCATCCTCCGCGAGATCTACGGCGACGCGCTCAAGTATGAACCGGAGTGCTGGCGCGCCGAGTTGTACGCCGGGCAGTTGCTGCTGGAGAAGTACAACCGTCCACAGGCGGTCGAGGGGTTCGACGGCGCGTTGAAGATCAACCCGAACGCGGCCGAGGCGATCGTGGGCAAGGGCGAGGCGGCGCTGCAGAAGTTCGAGTTGAAGGAAGCGGAACAGTTCGCGGACGAGGCGTTGAAGCAGAACCCGAAGCTGCGGAGCGCCCTGCGGTTGAAGGCGAACATCCAGTTCATGGGCGGGGACTACGCCGGGGCGGAAAAGCTGCTGCTGGCGGCGAAGGAGGTGAACCCGCGCGACGCCATCACCCTCGGTAAGCTGGCGGCGTGCTATGTGCTTCAACGGAAGACGACAGAGTTCGACGCGCTGGCGAAGGAGGCCGCCGGCTACGACGCGAAACCGGCGGAGTTCTATCACGAACTGGCGGAGTACCTCGAAGACCGCAAGTTGTACCTTCAGGCGGAAGGGTACTTCAAGAAGGCGACGGAACTTCGCCCGAAGTACGCCGCGCCGCGCACGAGCCTCGGGCTGCTCTACATGCGGCTCGGCAAGGAGAAGGAAGGCAAGGAGATCCTCGATAGCGCCTTCAAGGCCGACCCGTTCAACGTCCGCGTCGCGAACATGCGAAAGGTCATCGACCATCTCTCCAAGTACACGGTGATTCAGACGGCGCACTACGACCTCAAATTCGACAAGGAGACGGACCGCGTTCTCGCGGGCTTCCTCGCGGACTATCTGGAGGAAACGCACGAAGACCTGAAGAAGCAGTTCGGCTACGAACCGGTCGGGCGCATCCCCATCGAAGTGTTCAACCGTCACGACATGTTCAGCGGTCGCACGGTGGGCCTGCCGGACCTGCACACGATCGGCGCGTGTACGGGCCGCGTGGTGGCGATGGCGTCGCCGACGGCGCAGGGGTTGCGGAAGCCGTTCAACTGGGGTCGCGTCATCCGCCACGAGGTGACGCACATCTTCAACCTCGCGCAGACCGACTTCCTCTGCCCGCACTGGCTGACGGAGGGCCTGGCCGTGCAGAACGAGCAGATGCAGCGCCCGCTGGACTGGATGGCGACGCTGCGCGAGCGGGCGGACGAGAACACGCTGTTCAACCTGGACACGGTGATGATGGGCTTCGCGAAGCCGAAGGATCAGTCGGAGTGGGGCCTGGCGTACTGCCAGAGCCAGCTCTACGTGGAGTACCTCGTGAAGGCGCACGGTCAGGCGGCCGTGGGGAAGATCCTGAACGCCTACCGGGACGGGCTGGACACCGGCGCGGCGATCAAGCTGGCGTGCGGGGTGGACAAGGCGACGTTTGAAAAGGGCTACCGCGAGCATGTCGAGGAGGTGCTGAAACCGTACCGCGGCGCGCCGAAGAAGGCGAAGAAGCCGGACGAGAAACCGATGACCTTCGAGGAACTGACCGAGGCGCAGAAGAAGAACCCCGAGGACGCGGATCTGGCGGCGCGGCTGGCGGAGCAACTTCTCCGGCGGAACAAGGCGAACGAAGCCCGCAAGCTGATCGACGCGGCCCTGCTGAAGAAGAAGGGCCACCCGCTCGCGAGCCTGCTCAAGGCACGTCTGCTCGTCCGCGCCGGCGACGAGGACGGCGCGAAGGAACTGCTCGAAGGCGCCCTCAAGGAATCGCCGGAGGACGTGCGGTTGATCAACCTCGTGGCCAAGTTCCACCTCGATGCCGAGCAGTACGACAAGGCGAGCGAGTTGCTGGAGAAGGGCCGCCAGCTTGCCCCGCTTGACGGCGACTGGAACGAACAGCTCGTACGACTCTACACGGCGACGAAGGACTCCGCGAAGCTCGTGGCGGTGTTGAAGGAGATCGTCTCGCGCGATCCGGACGAACTGGCCGGGCGCGTGAAACTCGCCAAGGCGGCGCTGGAGGCGAAGCAGTACAAGGACGCGGAGACCTTCGCCCGGGATGCGCTCATGATCGACGTGGCCAGCGAGGACGCCCGCAACGCGCTCGTGGACGCGCTGACGGCGCAGGGCAAGGATGCGGAGGTCGAGAAGCTGAAGAAAAAGTTCGATTAGGCGCGGGCGCGCAGGGCGTTGCGGACGGTTGCGAGTTTTTCCGGCCAGCGAAAGTCTCGCAGGACACGTTCGCGGCCGGAAGATCCCATCGCTGCCCGGCGCGTCGGATCGGCGAACGCCCGCATTCCCTGCGCAAGCGATGCCGGGTTGCAATCGGCGACAATTCCGTCGACTCCATCGCGGACCAGATCGGCCGGTCCGCCGGCGCGATAGACCGCCACCGGTTTCGCGTTCGCCCACGCCTCCAGAAGAACGAGGCCGAACGAATCGGATCGCGATGGCAGGCAGAAGACATCGATGCCGGCGAAGAAATCTCGCTTCTCCGCTTCCGAAAGCACGCCAAGGCGCACGACGCGATCCTTGTGCGGGTATGTCCGCCAGAACCGCTCGAAGTTTGGCATCGCCGGCCCGGCCAGCACGATGCGGGCGTCGGGCTTTGCCTTCAGCAGATCGATGGTTCCCTTTTCCTCGCTTAGGTTCGCGAGGTGGCCGACGACAAGCTCCTCCGGGCGAACGCCCCACTTCATCCTCGTGCCATCGCGGTCGCCGCCGGTGCATTCCCCCGCATCGACTCCCAAACCTTGCAGGATTACGCGCGATTCCGGCACACCCAGGTCGATGACGGCGCGGCGCTCGCCTACCGTTTGCACGAAGACGCCGTCGGCTTGTCGCAGGAGCCAGCGCAGCACCGGGGACGTGTACTGCCGGCGCGTGCGGTCGTTCGGGTCGTTCGGGTCGCCGAGATGCAGAAATGGCGTGAGAAAGAACGGCACCTTTCGCCGTCTTGCCAATCTCAGTCCGCAGGCGATCGGGAAGGTGTAGGGGAACGCGGTCGCGTGAACGGCGTCGAGCGGGCCGTCGAACGCGCCGGCGTCGCGCCACATGACGGGGCAGACCGGATTGCACGGCAGCGTGAGGGCTTGCAGCCGGCGATTGGGAATCAGCGAAAGGGCTTTGAGGACGTACCGCCGGCCGGGGAAGGTCAGGGGACGATAACGGCGGATGTCGGCATTGTCCCCTCCCTCCGTGAGGGGGAGGGTTAGGGTGGGGGGGACGGTTGGCACGGTAAGCTCTACGCGCACGCCGTCCCCCCCACCCCGGCCCTCCCCCTCCGAAGGTGTGGGTGCCCGAAACCACATTTCACTCAATTCCACGGCCGTCGACGTGAAGACAGTGACCGTATCCCCGGCCGCGCGCAGGTACTCCGTCAGGCGGGCGAAATACGCCTCGCTGCCGCCGAGCGCCGGCGGGTACCGTTGCAGGAAATGCGCGACGTGCATGTCTTCCGTTCGTGCGGCGAATGGATACGATGTTAGGCGGGTAGGCCCGAACTTCCACCGTCGAGCGTCCGATGATCCGAGTTTCCCGTCTGGCTGATTCCGTCAAACCCTCCGCCACTCTTGCCGCCGGCGCCAAGGCGCGGGAGTTGAAGGCGAAGGGGATCACCGTCTACGATTTCAGCCTCGGGGAGCCGGACTTCAATACCCCGAAGCACATTTGCGATGCGGCGACGGAGGCGATGGCGAAGGGCCAGACGCACTACACGCCCGCCGGTGGCACGGCCGAACTCAAGAAGGCGATCGCGAAGTGGTACGGGCGCACCTACGGCTTCGAGTGCGGTCCGGAGCACGTGCTCGTGTCCAACGGCGCCAAGCACAGCATCCACAACGCGCTCGCGGCGACCGTCGGCCCCGGCGACGAAGTGATCATCCCGGCGCCGTACTGGGTGAGCTACTCGGACCTCGTGAGCATGACCGGAGCGAGCTACATACTCGTGCCGACCACGCTGGCGGCCGGGTTCAAGATGACGCCGGCGCAGCTGAAGGCCGCCATCACGCCGAAGACGCGACTGGTGATGATCAACTCGCCGAGCAACCCGACGGGCGCGGTCTATACGAAGGGCGAACTGGAAGCCCTTGTGGACGTGGTGCTCCAGCACCCGGACGTGAACATCCTTTCGGACGAGATCTACGAGCAACTTTGCTACGGGAACGCGAAGCCGACGTGCATCGTGACGCTGCGGCCGGAGCTGCGCGAGCGGACGATCACGATCAGCGGGGCGAGCAAGAGCTACGCGATGACCGGCTGGCGCATCGGCTGGACCGTGGCACCGGCGCACCTCGTCAAGGCGATGGACAACGTGCAGAGCCAGGAGACGAGCTGCCCGTCGAGCGTCAGCCAGGCGGCGATGGTGGTGGCGCTCGAGTCGCCGGAATCGGCCAAGTGCATCGCCGACATGCACGCGGAGTTCTCGATCCGCCGCGACCTCGTCACGAAGCTGCTCAAAGAGATCCCCGGATTGAAGGTGTTCGACGCCGAGGGGGCGTTCTACGCCTTCTTCGACGTGTCGGATTATTTCGGGAAGTCGTTCGGTGGCGTGAAGGTGGTGGATTCGATGAGCTTCTGCACGGCCCTGCTGGAACAGTCGCACGTGAACCTCGTGCCGGGGATCGCGTTCGGCGCGGAAGGGTTCGTGCGGATGTCGTTCGCGACGGGCCGGCCGACGATCGAAGCCGGCCTCGCGAAGCTCAAGTCCTGGCTCGCCACCGCGGCGTGAGCGACGGCCCCAGCCGTCGCGGGAGTTCGCCATGTCCGTGCTCTACCTGACGGAAACGGATGTCCGCTCGCTGTTGACGATGGATCTCGCGCTGGAGGCGGTGGAGGCCGCCTTTCGGAAGCTGTCGCTCGACGAAGCGGTCAACGTGCCGCGTTCGCGGTGCCAGACCGACCATGTCATGCTGCACTGCCTGCCGGCTGCGGCGAAGACGCTCGGCGCGATCGGCCTCAAGGCGTACACCACCGGTAAGTTCCCGGCCCAGTTCAAGGTTTTCCTCTTCCACCCGAAGACCGGGGACCTCACCGCGATCCTCGAAGCCGATCACCTCGGCGCCGTCCGTACCGGAGCGGCGAGCGGCGTGGCCACGAAGAAGCTCGCCCGCAAGGACGCCGCCACCGTCGGCCTGTTCGGCACCGGCAAACAGGCCCGCACCCAGCTCGAAGCGGTCTGCAAGGTGCGAACGATCGCGCGGGCGGTCGTGTACAGTCGGGATCCGGCGAATCGCGAGGCCTTCGCGAAGGAAATGACCAGGGTGCTCGGCCTGCCGGTCGAGGCCGCCGCGCGGCCCGAAGACGCCGCACGCGGATTGGATATCCTCTGCACCGCCACGACCAGCCGCGAACCGGTGCTCCTGGGCGACTGGATCGCCCCCGGCACGCACGTCAATCTCGCCGGCTCGAACTTCCTGAGCAAATGCGAAGCCGACGCGGAGGTCTTCCGCCGCTCGAACCTCATCTGCGCCGACAGCAAGGACCAGGCGCGGATCGAAGCCGGGGACTTCGTGGCCGCGATGCAGGACCACGTCTTCGGCTGGGCGGACGTGCAGGAGTTGGCGCATATCGTCGCGGGGCGCATTCCCGGCCGGGAATCGCCCGCGGACATCACGACGTTCAAGTCGCTCGGCCTCGGCGTCGAAGACGTGGCGACGGCGGCGAAAGTGGTTCAACTCGCCGTCGAGCGCCAGGTCGGCCGGACGATCGAACTCTGACTACTGCGGACGGGCGCGGAGGCGCTTCTGGGCGTCGACTTCGAGCACGCCGAAGAGTTGTTCGTGCCGCAGGATGATCTGCCGCAGCGATTCCATCAGCCGCTTCGCGACGAACGGGTTCAACACCAGCCGGTGCGTGAACTGGAGCGGCTCGGCCACGTTCTGCGATTGCATGATGCCGGTGTGGAGGCCGATGTCGACGAGCACTTCCTCCATCGAGCTGCTCAGGCTCAGGCGAAAGAAGTTCGCGTAGACGGTTTGCATCTTCGAGGCGTCGACCGGAATCTGGATCGACGCGGGCTGCCCCGAGGCGGGGGTCAGCGGCACTTCGGACTTGGCGGCATCGGACATGGCTCGATACTCCACGAAAAAAGTTACGGTCGGTCGCGGCACGGCCGCGGACGGCACGGGTGCGTCGTCGCAGGGGACAGTGTACCCGACTCCGCGTCGGGGGGAAATGGCGCTTACGCCAGCCGGTCAAGGTCGCGCAGGCGGCGGTCGGCGTCGAAGGTCGGCGGCGGCAGTGATTCCGCCAGGCGCACCGCGTCCTCGGTCGAAAGGTCCGTCTTCGCCGTACCGGACCCGCGGAAGATCGGCAGCTTCTTCTTGAGGGCGAGGATCTCGCGGCGCGTGCGGCCCTTGGGCGCGTCGGGCCAGCGGCCGATGCGCTCGTGGAAGTCGAAGAACACCGGCAGCACGTCCCGCAGGTAGTTCGCGTAGCCGGGATTGTCCGTCTGGATCACGATCGTGCCGCCGGGTTGCAGGGACCGGTGGACGAGTGCGAGGAATTCCGGCGTGATCAGGCGTCGATGGATCTGTTTCGGGTCGTAATACGGTTGCGGATGGTAGATGTGAATTTCGGCGACACTGTTCGGTTCGACATACTGTTCCAGCAGTTCGTGGGCGCCGAGGACGGCGAACCTGAGGTTCGCGAGGCCGCGCTGGTTCCCGCGCTTGCGGGCGTAGCGGATGACGACGGGGAGGATGTCGGTGCCGAGGTGGTCGTGGGTGGGACGCGAGACGGCGCTGAGGATGGTGGATCGCCCGTTGCCGCAGCCGAGGTCGAGCACGACGGGCGCCTCGCGGCCGAAGAGTTCGTGCCAGTTCAGCCGACCTTCGGCCGGCATCGCCTTGAGCGCCGTCTGCGTCCACTTGTTTTGCGGAAGAATACGACCCGGGAAGGGGACGCCGAATTCACGTTCGATTTGCATTTCAACTATTCGCAGCCGTTTCGTTCCTGTCATAAACGATCTTGTTCACACTGGTCTGATCGAACCACATCGGCTTGCCGCCGGGCGTAAAAAACATCACCAAGCCGTTCTTATTCATGACGGCGCGCGGATGATCCACTTCGATTCGCTCTCCGCCGTTCAACTCGATCGTGAAGATTCGAAACGGTCGAGAATCACAGAGCGTATTCACAAGATCGTCGAAGTACTCGGCTGTCATGGTGTCGCCTCCCGATCAATCTCGTTTCAGGAATGATACCCGACGAATCTTGCGCGAACAATCGCCTACCGCCGCGTCACCTCCACGTACTTCTCCGCCCCGAGTGGGCGGTCGCCGAGGGCGTCGGCGGTGAGTTTGGCGCTGAAATACGCCCGGCCGTACTGCTCGCCGCGGAAGGTGATCGTGAACGTTTCGGACTTCCCCGCCGCGATCGACCGCGGCTCGAACGCCACCGTTTCACCGGTTTGCTTGTAGAGCGGGCTGGCCTGCACGAGGCTGACGGACCCCTTCGGCAGGGTGATGGTCAGCCGCGCGTTGCCCGCCGCCTCCGTGCCGCTGTTGCGGACGACCACGGTGAAGACGCCCTGCTGGTCGATGGCGACCGTGTCGCGGTCGAAATTCGACTGCCAGCTGAGGTTGGCCGTGCCGGGGAAGACGGTTTCGGTCCGGGCGACGTCTTCGAGGCCGCGCGCGGTCGCGACGGCGCGCACGGCACGGCGGCCTCCGCCCAGACACTGCAAGCCCCAACGGAAGGACTGGCTCTCGCCCGGTGCCAGCTTCGGGATCGTCCAGAGAACCTGGCCCTGGTACTCCTTGCCGCCGCGCGTCATCTTCGTCAGCCGGCAGTCGTCCGGCACGGCACCGGCGAGCCGGACATTTTCGAGCGGAACGGTACCCGTGTTCGTCACGGTGGCTTCGTAGTGGGCCGTCTGCTCCCCGTTCGCCTTGCCGTCGCCGCTGAGCTGCACGCGGAGGTTCGCATCCAGAACGGTCGTCTCGGCCGTGTCGTTCGCTTGCAGCTTCCCCTCGGCGTCCACCACGGAGAGCACGCGCAGCGCCCGGCCCTTCGTGGCCGTCACGAGGTATTGCAGCGTCTTCGTCTCGCCCGGCTGGATCGTTCCGATCGTCCAGAGCCGCTGGTTCGCCTGCTTCGTCGCCTCGCCGCCGGCGATGTCCTTATGGAACTCGAATCCGTCGCCGAGCGTCTGCGTCAGCTTGGCACCGACGATCGGCACCCGACCGCCGTTGCGGACCATCACGCGCACCGCCACCGGCTGGTCGGACGTCGCCTGTTTCGGAAGTTCGGTCTTTACTGTCAACTTGGGTTCGCTCAGCGTCGTCTTGACGGCCTGACCATGCTCGAAGGAAACAAAGGCCTTCACCGATACACTGCTCGCGTTCGCCAGCGGCCGCAGCTTCAGCTCGATCTTCTGGCTCTCGTTCCCTTTGAGAACCTTGAAACTCCAGTTCAGCGATTGCGCATCGGCCGGCTTCGGGTCCGCCGCAATCGTTTGGGCGCCTTCGAGTTCGCCGAGGCGCACGACCACGCGATGCGCCTCGGCTGTGGTCGCGTTCGTCACGGTGATCGTGCAGGGAATGTCCTGCCCCGGCGGATGGTCGCGCGGCACCAGCACGGAAATCTGCACCGTCGGCGTCGGCGGCTGCGGCGGCAGGCTCGCGGGGGGGCGGTTCTCGACGGTCGACGTCGGCGCGGGAACCGGGCCTTGCAACGACGTGAGTTGACCGTTCCAGACCCGTCGACCGGGCCGGACCGGCGATTCGAGATTCTGGGCTTGTTGGACCTCCGGGTCCTCGATCGGCGGGCGTTCGTCGGCGGGCGGTTGGCCGACGGCGCCGAGTGCGGCCGCGAGAACGAACCACAGGCCCAGATTCCATCGCCGGTTCATGGCGAAACCTTCCTGGCCGAGACGGGGTACTACGGGCGGGGGTGGAGATTCTCCCTTCGCGCCGGTGCGAAAAGCTAGCACGATCGCAAAGACACCGTAAAGGCCAACCCGCGCCCGTCGAATCGTCTCCTACAATGAACCCATTCCCGTACCCCGTTCAAACATCCTTCGATCGAGGACGAATTTCATGAAGCGATGGCTCACGGCAGTCGCGCTCGCCGCCGGATTGTCCGGCGTGGCGGCGTTCGCCCAAAACCCGTTCAAAGGCAAAGGCGAGGATGCCAAGCCTGCCGCTGCGGACAAGAAGGCCGACAAAAAAGACGCGAAAGCGGACGCCGGCACCGTCCGCGTCGCCCACATCAAGTTCGGCGGCGATCTGGATGAATCCCCGGTCCCGGCCGAATCGCTCTTCGGCCCGCCCGAAGAAAACTTCGGCATGATGCTCGGCCGGATCAAGAAGGCCGCCAAGGACGACAACATCGCCGGCCTCTATCTGGACCTCGAAGGCTTCTCGGCCGGTTACGGCAAGCTCCACGAACTCCGGGCCGCCATCGCCAATTTCAAGAAGACCGGCAAGAAAGTCTTCGCCTATGCCGAGGACTACTCCTCGAAGGCCTACCTGCTCGCCGTCGAGTGCGACGCGATCGCCCTGCCGGAATCCGGCGGCATCGAACTGGTCGGCATGCGCGCCGAAGTCACCTTCTACAAGAACACGCTCGAACTGCTGAAGCTCAAGGCGGACGTGCTCAAGGTCGGCGACTACAAGGCCGCCGTCGAGCCGTTCCTCCGCGACAGCATGAGCAAGGAGAACCGCGAGCAGATCGAGTCGATGCTCGACGACAACTTCACGAACGAAATGGTGAACCCGATCGCGAAGGGCCGCAAGCTCGACGCCGCGAAGGTGAAGGAGATCATTGACCAAGGCCCGTTCACCGCGACGAAAGCCAAGTCGCTCGGACTCGTGGACAGCATCGTCTACGACGACCAGTTCGCGGACACGATGGCCAAGGGCCTCGGTGCCAAGGCCGTGAAGGTCGAACGGAACTACGGCAAGCCGAAGGCGCAGAAGCTCGACCTGTCCAACCCTTTCGCGCTCCTGGAGATGATGGGCGGCGGCGGCAAGACCGTTCGCGAATCGAAGGAACCGAAGATCGCCGTCATCTACGCGGTCGGCTCGATCAACTCCGGCAAGTCGGGCGGCGGCAACCCGCTGCTCGGCGGCCAGTCGGTCGGCTCCGAGACGATCGTCGCCGCCATCCGCCAGGCCGAGAAGAACGACACCGTCAAGGCGATCGTCCTCCGCGTCGACAGCCCCGGCGGCTCCGCCCTCGCCAGCGACGTGATGTGGCGGGAGATCATCAACTGCAAGAAGCCGATCGTCGCCAGCATGGGCGACGTCGCCGCCAGCGGCGGTTACTACATCAGCATGGGCTGCAAGAAGATCTACGCCGAACCGGGCACGATCACCGGGTCCATCGGCGTCTTCGGCCTCAAGCTCGTCACCGGCGGCCTCGAGGAATGGGGCGGCATGAAGACCGAAGTCGTCTCCCGCGGCAAGAACACCGGCGTCACCTCCAGCACCTTCCCCTGGACCGAGTCCGAGCGGAAGTCGATGACCGAGATCGTCGAAGCGGTGTACGACCAGTTCACCTCGAAGGCGGTCGAAGGGCGCAAGGCCGCGGGCGTCGACATGACCAAGGAGAAACTCCTCAAGATCGCCAGCGGTCGCGTCTGGACCGGTCGCCAGGCGAAGGCGAACGGCCTCGTGGACGAACTCGGCACGCTGGACGACGCCATCGCCGGCGCCAAGAAGTTCGCGGGCATCGATCCGTCCAAGGAAATGGAACTCCTGATCCTGCCGAAGGCGTCGTCCTTCATCGAGCAACTCATGGAAGGCGAAGCCAAGATGCCGTTCGGTAAGATGGAAGTTTCCGCCCTCCAGCTGCCCGGCATGGAAAAGGCCCTGCGCATGGCCGCCCCGCTGCTCAACACGCGCAAGGACTTCGTCAAGGCGCTCCTGCCGTACTCCGTTGAATTCAAGTGAGCCGATTCCGATAATCTCTTGGCCCGGAGGGACGCTCCCTCCGGGCTTTTTTTCGCCCGCACCGAAGGACTCCCGCGATGCGAACGCTTCTCGTCAGCACCCTGTGCCTCGTTATCGTCTCCACCGCCTCGGCCGATCCGGTCGACAACCCGGCCTTCAAGAGCTGGTCCAAGTTCAAGCCCGGCACGCAGATCTCCATGAAGACCGAGAGCGAATTCAACAAGATGAAGTCCGAGATCGTGATCGTCTCCAAGCTCGTCGAAGTCGGCGCGGACAAGTGCGTCATCGAAGTCGAAACCATCACGAAGATCAACGGCATGGAGTTCAAGGCACCCGCGATGAAGCAGGACGTACCGAAGACCTTCGACGTGCCGAAGCCGAAGGACGGCAAGGACCCGAAGATCGAGACGCCGGACGTGAAGAAGGAAGAGGGCAAGGAAACGCTGAAGATCGGCGGCATGGAGGTGAAGACGACCTGGATGAAGTACACGACGAAGACGAAGGACGGAAACCACGAAGGTCAGACGTGGTTGTCGGACGACGTGCCGGGTGGCCTGGTGAAGAGCGTGAGCAAGGCTGGCGACGTGAGCACGAAGACGGAGTTGATCGAGATCAAGAAGCCGTAAACGATCATTTTCGTTCGTACACGACGCGACCATCCAGCACGGTCGCGTCCACTTTTGCCTTGCCGATGAGATCGCGATTGCCGTCCGCGAGAATGTCGGCGGACAGAATCACGAAGTCCGCCAGCGTTCCGATCTTCAAGACTCCCTTCTCGTTCTCCTGGAAGGCCGCGTAGGCGCTGCCGGCGGTGTAGGCCCGCAGCGCCTCGGCCGCGGTGATGCGCTGTTCGGGGAACCAGCCCATCGGGTGCTTGCCATCCAGCGTGCGGCGGTTCACTGCCGCGTCGATCCCTTCGAGGACGTTGAGCGGCGCGACCGGCCAGTCGGAGCCGAACGCCAGCACGGCCCCGGCGTCCAGCAGCGAGCGGAACGCATAACTCGACTGGCAGCGCTTCGCCCCGATGCGCCCCTCCGCCCAGCGCCCATCGTCCACCACGTGGTACGGCTGCATCGACGCGACCACGCCCCCGGCCTTGAACTTCGCGTAGTCCTCCGGCCGCAGGTGCTGGGCGTGCTCGATCCGGAAGCGGCGCGAACCGTTCCCGGCCTCGGCATAGAGCGCGAGCAGTTCGGCGTTCGCCCGGTCCCCGATGGCGTGGATACCGATGGAGAGGCCGGCATCGTTCGCCGTGCGGATCAGGCCCCGCATCGCGGCCGGTTCGGTGACGAACACGCCGGAGGTCTTCGGGTTCGAATCGTACGGCGCGAACATCATGGCGGTGCTGGAGCCGAGCGAGCCGTCCATGAAGCCCTTCACGCCGCCGATGCGGACGAAGTTCGTACCGAAGTTCGCCTTCACGCCGAGCGTGGCGAGTTCGCTGGCGGCGGCGATGGGCCAGCGGAGGTCGACGCGCACGTCGAGCTGGCCGGCGCGGTCGAGATCCTGAAGCGTGCGGAAGAGCGCCCGCCGCGTGACGGGTGCGCTGCCGTCCATGTCGGTGACGCTGGTGATCCCCTGGGCCGCGCACGCCTTCGCGGCGGCGAGGACGGCTTCGCGAATCTCCTCGGCGTTCGGCTCGGGAATCAGCTTGTCCAGCAGGTCCATCGCGTTGTCTTTGAGGATGCCGCTGGGCGAACCGTCGGCAAGGCGTTCGATGACACCGCCGGGCGGGTCCTTCGTGTCCTTGGTGATGCCGGCGAGCTTGAGCGCGGCGGAGTTGGCGAGGGCCATGTGGCCGTCGTAGCGGCGGAGGAAGGCGGGGCGGTTCGGAGCGTACTTGTCGAGCATCGCCGCCGTGGGCAGCGCGCCGGCGAAGGCGCGGTCGTGGTCCCAGTTGCCACCGAGCAGCCAGCGGTCGCGCGGCGTCTTGCCGTCGAACTCCCGGATGCGTCGGCCGAACTCGGCTTCGTCCTTCGCGTCCTTCAAATCGACTTGCGCCAGAGACCGACCGCCGCCGAGCAGGTGTAGGTGGCTATCGAAGAACCCCGGCACCACCCGCCGCCCGCCCGCGTCGATCGTGCGCAGCGTGAACGGCCCGACCAGCGACCGCACCGCCGCCGTCGACCCGACGTACAGGATCTTCCCCTGTTTGACGGCGATCGCTTCGGCTTCGGGGAACTTCGGGTTTCCGGTCCAGACCCGGGCATTCACGACAACGAGGTCGGCGGACGCCGTCTCGTTCGGGGCCGCCAGCAGGCCGGCCGTCAGCAGGAGAGTCGCGAGCATGTTCGGCCCTGTTGGAAATCGCGAATCCGCGTGGACTAGGATGATCTAGCTAGATTATGGACTCACCCGAACGCGGAGACGCCATGAGTGCCCCCGATGTCGTTGTGATTGGCGGCGGTCCGTCCGGCAGCGCGGCCGCCACCCTGCTCGCCCAGAATGGCCACAAGGTCGAACTGTTCGAGCGCGAGCGATTCCCGCGATTCCACATCGGCGAATCGCTCATCCCGCACACCTACCACACCCTCAAGCGCCTCGGCCTGCTCGACAAGATGAAGGGCAGCCACTTCATCAAGAAGTATTCCGTGCAGTTCGTCAACGAACGCGGCAAGCTCTCGGAACCGTTCTACTTCGTGGACCACGAGCCGCACGAATCCTCCCAGACCTGGCAGGTCCGCCGCAGCGAGTTCGACCACGCCCTCCTGAACAATGCCCGCGATCACGGGGTGGCGGTGCACGAAGGCGCCCGCGTGCTCGAAGTGCTCTTCGAAGGCTCGCGCGCCGTGGGCGTGCGCGTGAAGCCCGCCGACGGTCCCGAACGGATCGTGAAGTCGAAGGTCGTCGTGGACGCCAGCGGGCAGTCGTCGCTGATCATCGATCGCCTGAACCTGCGAGAGTGGGATCCGGTGCTGAAGAAGGCCGCCGTCTGGACCTATTGGAAAGGAGCGTACCGCGACATCGGACGGGACGAAGGCGCCACGATCGTGCTGCAAACACAGGGGAAGAAAGGCTGGTTCTGGTACATCCCGCTGCACGACGACATCCTGAGCGTCGGCGTGGTGGCCGGGTACGACTATCTCTTCCAGAATCGCGAGGCCAAGGACCTGGAGTCGATCTACTTCGAGGAGGTCGCCCGCTGCCCCGGCCTGCAACCCCGGCTGGCGAACGCCCAGCGTTGCGACGTCTTCCGCGCGCAGAAAGAATACTCCTACCGCGCCAAGAAGGCCGCCGGCGACGGTTGGGTGCTGGTGGGCGACGCCTTTGGCTTCCTCGACCCCCTCTATTCCTCCGGGGTGCTCCTCGCGCTCACGTCCGCGCGCATGGCGGCCGATTGCATCAGCGACGCGCTCGCCGACGAGGACGTGTCCGAATCCCGCCTGCGGGCTTGGGAACCGGAATATACGAAGGGGATGGACCGGATGCGCCGGCTGGTCTGCGAGTTCTACGAAGGCCTGAACTTCGGCAAGCTCGTCCGCCGCAACCCGGACCGCAAGGGCCTCATCACCGACGTGCTCATCGGCAACCTCTTCAAGGATGACATCGACGACCTCTGGCCACTGATCGAGGACCTTAAGCGGGACGAAGCGAAGTCGGAATCGATGAAACCGCTGATGGTGTGAGTCACCCGCGCGGCGTCAGCCGGGCGATCGCGTCGGCGTGGTCCGGCCACCGCGCGGTCAGCTCGGCCCGCGACCCGCCGACGTAGTCGGTGTAGTCGAAGCCCGGCGCCATCGTCGCGCCCAAGAGCGCGAAGCCGTCGTTGCCGACGAGGCGCGTCCCCTGCCAGACGCCGGCGGGCACCACGAGCTGCGGCACCTGCCCGGCGGGCAGGTCATGTCCCAGCACGATTTCCCGTCCCGTGCCGTTCGGGTGCAGTTGAAGCATCGTCACCGGCGAACCGAGGTAGAAGTGGAAGATCTCGTCCCCGGGCAGGACGTGTAATTCGGAGACATGCCCCGGCTTCAGCAGGTAGTAGATCGTGGTGGCGAGCGAACGCGTGCCGCCGTACGCGGGCACGGTGCGGTCGCTGCGGTAGATCTCGCGGAAGAATCCCTCTTCGACCGGATGCGGCTGCAGGTTCAGGATGCGGATCACGTCGTCGGCGGTCATGGTTGGCTTCGCGGAGTGTGGAATCGTACGCGGCCGCACTCGCCGCAACCGCTGTGATAGTCGCGGGCGATCCCGTCGTCATTGCCCGGATCGGGGGCGACCGATACGCAAGATTGGCGTATCATGGGTACTGTCGAGGGAGAGTACCGATGGCGACGCCGATCGAACAACTGGAAGCGATGAAATCGCTGCCCGAAAACTGGGATTAATATGCGGCCGCCACATCTTTCCAAAGGCGATCGAGCTGGCGAAAGAATTCGTGAGGCTTCTCGCAAAGATGCAAAGCCGATCCGTTCAAACCGATATCTTCGTAACTCCCGGCCGCGAAGGCGGTGTCAAAGTCGAATGGGCAGACAGCTCCTGCGACCACGAACCGGAAGTCACGATCGGCATCTTGCACAACGATCGTGGTACTTGTGCGATGGAAAACGAGCGGTTCGAGCCGAGACGAGTGAAATATATCAAGTTCTTCGACACATACGTGGATCGAAGAAGTTAATCCATTGACCCTCCAACTTGAGACCGTTTGCAAGTAATATTGTAGCTTATTGACCCAACTCCTTCATCATTTCGGCACAGACTCGCTTTTCTAAATCCAACAAATCGTCAATAGTCCTTTCGATTAACGGCATTGGCCATTTTTTACTCTGGACTTCGACTAATTTCGCTGCAATCATATCTCGCACCTGGATAAGGGCTGTAGCTCGTGTCTCTGCGTTTCTCAAGCCAAGATCTTTGAGCACCTGAAGGTGCTCCGAATCTAATTTTTTAAGAAATTCTTCTGCAATATGGTCTGCTCTTGCATTTGATACGGAAACAGCCCTCTTAAGCTGATACCTTAGCGCGTCTAATTGCGCATTGTACTGTGCTTGAACAGCATCCAGAGCTGTCTTTCGGTCAATCTTGTTCTTTCTATATTGTTGAATGATACCACGCGGGGTTTCCGTATCTGGCAAAGACACGGCAATCTCTTGCGGCACGATCGAACTGTCGTTTTTTGACTCACGGTTTTTTGCCGAAGGAATCGCCAAAAGGTCATTCTGCAGATGTTCAGCCTCTCTGCGTTTGATACGAGACTCGACAATACTCCAGTCAGTATTCTTTGTCTTATTATCTTCTGGATCCGTCATTTTGCAACTCCTTGTGTGTCAGGTGGCGGTTGATTGCTGGAATCCTGTCGCATGTTATAATGGCTTATCCTGCCAGATTATGGAAGGACGATTCGCCTTCGACACTTGTCAAAAATGCAAGTGGCGACTTTGCCGGATTCAGAGATCGCGTATTTGTTTTCTCGGCCACAATAAGGGCAAGCTGCACTTACTTGTTTGCCCGAAGGACTTTGGTGGTCGGCCGGGCCTTGGGCCGCAGTAGTTAAATCCATCTCTGCACCAAGTATCGCATCGGCCTCTTTCTGAGCAAGAACAAGAATGTGCCTCAGGCCGGCTTCTTCAATGCTTTGTGCTACTGTAGCTTTTTTGATAAAAATATCCTGGACCGCCTGCAATTGTGCTAATTTGTATTGCTTTTCTGCTTGCAGCCTTGCTGACTGACTCTGCCACCATGTCAATAGACGCCTTTGTTGTAACATAATTGAATATGACAAGCTGCGACTTGCCGCTGGCACGACCAGTAGCAAATAGAATTCCGGGATGCTTCCGGTATGCCCGCATATTGCCAGCAGGCTGTATTGCAGGCAGAGTCCAATTGTTACCCCGAACAGGAATGCTGAATAAGCATGCGTGGTATAAAAACTGGCGTCTGTGCCGTTCTTGGCGGCTGCCTCAGCGTTCAATATTCCAACTTCGGCACCAATCTTTTTGCCGGCCGCAGAACCCTTTTCCCATCCTTCTAAATAAGCTGTTGAGCGACTTGCTTCATAGCCTTGTTGCCATGCGCGATCTTCTGGATTCTTGCAACTCGCGAATTGCAAGACAAATGCGGTAAAAAGAATCGAAGGCAATATGCGGCTGGCAGTACTATTGGGCGAGGGGAGTTTCGTAAGCTCAATCGTCGACAAGTTTTTTGGCAGTAATATCCAATCGATATCGGCGAAACATCCGCTAACGCGGAGAATGTACAAAAATATCCACTGAGCGACGTAGCCAATAATAGCAAAGGTCAATACGACGGTTGTCGTTGCCAATAGCGGCCTGCGGTATTTTTTCTGCTTAATAAGTTCGCTTAGCTTCGCATTGTACGATACACTTCTTGCGGCCTCATGAGATTTCCAGTATCCATCATGCTCGCCTTGTATTAGCCCAGAATCGATTGCCGCTGTCTTGCCTCGATTTCGTGCGTCTTCCAACTGCTCCCTAGTGGGCGATTTAGGCAAGAGCCCGGAGCAGGCACCAAGAATAAATGTAAAAAGCAATAAAGATCCGCAGCCGGTGGCGGTGTTCGAATTGGCCATACGATGATAGTGTCGATAACGCATCGTGTCGTCGCTCTGACGAGTAATGCATTATCGTTATTGCCAATCAATCAGTCAAGCAAAAACTAAAAGTTACGTGTGTTGTAAGAGAATCGCCGGTTGAGAATTGCGAATGCCTATTGGACTGGGCAATAAACAAGGAGCCGCCCGGCGTGGCCGCCGGGCGTTCGCGTTTCATCGCTCCCCGTCTCAGATCTTCAGCACGCCGGTGCTGTCGCCGAAGCGGGTGATCGGGGCGCCCATCCGCTCGAAGAGGGCAAGGTAGAGGTTCATCAGCGGCGTTTCGCGGGCGGCCTTGATGTGCCGGCCGCCTTCGATGCTGCCGCCGCCCTTGCCGACCAGCAGGATCGGCAGTTCGTCGTGGTTGTGGCGGTCGCCGTCGCCGATGCCGCTGCCGTAGACCATCATGATGTTGTCCAGCAGGGTCGTGCCGTTGGCCTCCTTCACCTTGCTCATCTTCTCGACGAGGTAGGCGAACTGCTCCATGTGGTGCGTGTTGATCTTCTTCAGCTTGGCGAGCTTGTCCTGATTGCGGCCGTGGTGCGAAAGTTCGTGGTGGCCTTCCGAGACGCCGATGGTCTTGTACGGCCGGTTGCTGCCGTCGTTGGCGATCGGCAGCGTGGCGATGCGCGTGAGGTCGGTCTGGAAGGCGAGGACCATCAGGTCCGCCATCAGGCGCACGTGTTCGGAGAACTCCTTCGGGATGCCGCTCGGGGCTTCCATGTTCGGCTTCGGCACCGGCTTCCGCTCGGCGTTCAGCTTCTTCACCTTCTGGATGCGGTCTTCCACTTCCCGCACGGCCGTCAGGTATTCGTCCAGCTTCCGCTGGTCGCCCTGGCCGAGGGTCTTCGAGAGGCTCTTCGCGTCGTCCATCACGAAGTCGAGGACCGACTTGTTGTAGAGGTCCCGCTTGGCCCGCGCGGCGGCGAGTTCCTTCGGGTCGTTGCCGCCGAAGAGCCGGTCGAACACCGCCTTCGGGTCGGTCTCCTTGGCGTTCGGGGTCGCCTCGCCGCGCCAGGAAAGGTTCGAGGAGTAGGCGCAGCTGTAGCCGGAGTCGCAGTTCCCGGCCTGCTGGCCGCGCTCGATGCCGAGTTCGAGCGAGGGGAAGCGCGTCTGGTCGCCGATGGCGTTGGCGACGTGCTGGTCGGCGGAGATGCCGATGCGGATGTCGGCGCCGTGGGTCTTGCGGGGCTGACGGCCGGTGAGGAAGGTGGACATGGCGCGGGCGTGGTCGCCGGGGCCGTCGCCGTTGGCGCGGGCCTTGTCGAGCGTCATGTTCGAGAGGACGTTGAGCGAGTCCTTGAACGGCGCGAGCGGCTTGAGGATGTCGGGGAGGTCGCCGAGCTTGCCTTCGGACTTCGGGAACCAGTCGGGCACGACCACGCCGTTGGGGACGTAGACGAAGGCGAGGCGGCGCGGCGGGGTGACGGCGGCCGCGGCCGACGGGGCGGCGGCGCGGGCCAGGCCTTCGAGCCACGGCAGCGCCACGGCGGTGCCCACACCCTTCAGCATCGTCCGGCGGGAAATCGCTCGCATGTCATTCGCTCCGTTTGCCGCGTCGCTTCTGGAACGCGTCGGTTTCCACAATGGCCAATACCAGCGCGGAGAAGCGGTCTTCCCCGGTTTTCAGCTTTTTCACGAGGTCGTCGAGGACGCATTTGTCGTAATACTCTAGACCACGCCCCAAGGCGAAGGTCAACAGTTTTTCCGACAGGCAGCGGCGGAACAGGTCCGCCTTACCCATCAGCACTTTGCGGAGTTCGGCCGGGCCGTTGAATTTTGCGCCGTCCGGGAGGACGCCGCTGGCGTCGATCTTCGTGCCTTCGTCCAGCTCGCGCCACTTTCCGATGGCGTCGAAGTTCTCGAGTCCAAATCCGAGCGGGTCGAGCTTCTCGTGGCATCCGGCGCAGCTGGGGTTCGCCCGGTGCTGCTCCATCCGCTGGCGCAGGGTGCCCTTGAGCACGGTCTTTTCCAGTTCGGGCACGTCCGGTGCCGGCGGCGGGGCCGTCAGGCCGAGGATGTTCTCGTAGACCCACTTTCCTCGCTTCACCGGCGAGGTCCGCGTCGGGTTCGAGGTCACGAGCAGGATGCTCGATTGCGTCACGAGGCCGCCGCGCTTCGCGTCCGGCAGCGTCACCTTGCGGAACTCGCCCCCCTTCACGCCCGGAATGCCGTAGTGCCACGACAGCCGGTCGTTGAGGAACGTGTAGTTCGCGTCCAGGAATTCGAGGACCTTCCTGTCTTCCTGGACGATGTGCTCGAAGAACAGCTCCGTCTCGCGGATGATCGAGCTGCGCAGCGATTCGTCCCACGTGCGGAAGGTGTTCGGGTCGGGCGAGAGCGTCAGGATGTTCCGCAGCATCAGCCATTGCCCGGCGAAGTTCTTCGTCATGGCCGACGCCTTCGGGTCCTTCAGCATCCGCTTCACTTGCGATTGCAGCACGCCGGGCTTCCGCAACTCGCCGGCGCCGGCGAGGCGGAACAATTCCTCGTCCGGCATCGTCGACCAGAGGAAATACGACAGCCGCGTCGCCAGTTCGAATTCCGAGATCGCCTTCGCGTCGTTCGGGTTCTTCGGGTCCTCCTCGATGCGGAAGAGGAAGTGCGGCGACACGAGGATCGCCTTCAGCGGCAGCTTCATCGCCTGCTCGAACTTGTCGCCTTGCTGGTCGGCGAGGTCGAACAGCTTCATCAGACGTTGCATCTCGTCCGGCTTCACCGGACGACGGAATGCCCGGCTCGCGAAGTTCGACAGGCTCGCTTCCGCCGCGGACCGCTTTTGTCCGTCCTCCGTCGGCACCACCTTGATGAGCAGCTTCATCGCGTCCGGCAGCGGCTTCCGCGCCCCGCCAAGCGGCCCCTCCACTTCGATCGTTTCGATGCCCAGCGTCCGGCTCTTCTTCGATTCCTTGTCCGTGAAGGCGTTCGCAAACGCCACCGCCACGCGCTTGTTCTCCCCGGCCGTCACGCGCGCCTTCGTCTCGAACGTCTTCGGCTTGTCCTGCGGCGCGTCCACCGTGAAGGTCTTCATGTCCTTCCCGTCGATCCGGAAGATCGCCTTCGGATCTTCGCCGCCGACCTTCGTGCCCCACGCACGGATGCGGAGGATGTACTCGCCCTCGGCGGGGAAGTTGAACTTCTCGATGAACGCCGAGCCTTCCTCGGTGAAGACGATGCGGCGGATCTCGCGGCCCCTCGCGTCGGTCTCGCGGGTCTTGGCGGTGCGCGGGATCGTGAGGATCTGCTGCGGGCGGTAGATCTGGTTGCTGGACTTGATGCCGTCGAGCGGCACGATCGCCTGCTCGAGGATCGAGTCGGCCGCGGCCATGTACTTCTCGATCAGGATCGGCTGCACGGACAGCACGTCGCCGATGTTGTCGAACCCGTAGCCGACGTCGTCGGACGGGAAATTCTCAGCGGGCTTGAAGTCGACGCCGCAGAGGTCGCGGATGGTGTTGTTGTACTCCGCGCGGTTGAGCCGGCGGATCGTCACGCGGCCGGGGTCCTTCGGCCCGGCGCAGTCCACCTTCGTCAGGTTCTGCTCGATCCAACCGACGAAAAACGCCTTCTCGTCCGCCGTCGGCTGCTTGCTCTTCGCCTTCGGCATCTCGCCGGCGGTCACCAGCTGCTGGATATGCTCCCAGGTCTTGCGGTCCTTCTTCGCGATCGCCTCGGTCTTGTAGAACTCGAGGTCCAGCCCCCCGCCGGCCTTCTTCTCGTTGTGGCAGTTGTTGCAGTACGTCTTCAGGAACGGGACGATCTTCGTCTCGTACGCCTTTTGGTCGCTCTTCGCCGGTTCGGCGGCTGCCGTCTCGCGCGGCTTCGAACCCGGCGCCAGGTACACTCCGGCGGCGACCAACCCGAACAGTGTCAGGCAAGCAATCGGCTTCATGGATTCCATCGTCGAGGATCGGCACGTCCCCGCCAGGCAGGTTGGCGGCGGGAAACGATACGGCGTCGTACCGATCAATCTAGTTTACCGTTCCCCTTGCGGCGGGACAATAACGCATTGGAGCGTCTTCACCGGTTTCTCATGGGTGCGGCGAACGAGGAATGTTGTTCAATTTCCGGCCACGGTCCAGTAAAATTCACAACGAGTGTTTTGGGGAGACCGCCATGTCGATCACGATCAACGATGCCAACCTTCTGGCCCAACTGACGGCCGGCTCCGCCGTGGAAATCAAGAACGCCGCCGGGGAGGTCGTCGGCCAGTTCTTCCCCGCCCGCGCCGGCGAACGCTGGATTCACGAATTCGGTGTGACGATCGAGGAACTGGAACGCATTCGGGACGATCCCAACGCGAAATGGTATACCCCGGAACAGGTCATGGCGCGACTCCGGGAGATCGACCAATTTGCAGCGTGATGATCGGACACTTCGCCGAATTGCTGGATCTGGATTACACCGTCGAGCCTTTTGCCATGTCTACTCGTCTTGTTTGGTCAGAGGTAAGTCGAGTCGCCCACTGATCTGCCATTGATGGTTTTCATTGCCCGCGAGCTCAGCGAACACATTCGGTTGCTTTTCCGGCGGGTCCCAGCCTTCGCAGGTTTTGTAGCGGCAACCCGAAGCCAAAACCGAAGAGGTGAATGTCAGCGCCAATGCAATTGGGATCCGGATATTCATTCCACGGCGATATCGAGATCCCGGATCGCGGTCAATGTCTCATAGCATCGTGATTGGCATTACGGCAAATGAAACCACCCGCGGCGGACGCTTCCTGTCCCGCCGCGGGCTCCTCTCGGCGGAGCTGTCCCTCCCCGCCGAAACGGTCCACCGATTCTCACGCCGCCAGGTCGTGGCGGTCGTGCTTCGCCAGCCACTCGGCCGGGCGCGGGTCGCCGGCGTACGTCGCGTCCAGCGGGTGCCAGAGCGCCTGCTTCAGCTTCGCCCGCCGCGCCAGCACTTCCAGCTTCTCCGGCGTCCCCGGCGGCACCGTCGTCGGGATCGTCGGCAGCGGGGCGTTGCCCGTGAAGTTCCCCTCGCCTCGCCGGGCGTACTTGCTCGTGCTCGGGTACCGGTCCTTGACGCCGGGGGCGTAGTAGCAGGTCCAGCACAGCCCACGCGGCCGGTTGACCTTCGCCCGCCCGCAGTTCTTGCACACCTTCGCGTTCGATTCAACATTCGTGCAGATCATGGCTATCGCTCCACGGTTGATGATGGTTGGGTCTTGGTTTTCATTCCGCATTCCGAATTCCGCATTGGTTTCAGGCCGCCGCCGTCTTCACAGCCGCCGCCGGCTTGGCCTTCGGCGTCTTCCGCTCCACCGGCACCCGCGTCGCCAGCGCCAGCTCCACTTCCGCCAGCAACTCGCGCCGCATCGCGCCGCGCGGCGTATCGTCGAACCAGTTGAGAAAGTGCCGGCACGCCGCCGGCTCGCCCAGACGGTGGTCCGCCTCGTAGCAGGATTTGGCGAAGTACTCTTCGACTTCGCCGACGGTCGTGAGTCCTTCCCCCTGCCAGCCGCAGAAGCCGAGGGCGCACGCCCCTTCACACGGCCAGTCCTGCACGCAGAGCAAGGGCGGCGGCGTGGTGGTGGACCCCTGGGTGAGTCGGGCGTCGTCGCCGCGGAGGGCGTCGCGGAGGGCCGCGAGTCCCGGTTCCGAGAGGGTGGGAACGAATCCGTTCCGCCAGACGTTGCGCCAGCTTTCCATGATCGCCTCCTGGTGTCGCCGTCCGCCGGGGTGGTCGCGGCGTGTGCCGAACTCCCCAGTGGTCTCGTCTGGAGATACTATACCTGTGTTCAGTATCCGCGTGCAACCGCGCGAAGGGGAAAAAGTCCGTTTTCGGCGCGATTTCGGAAGGAAACCCGGCCGCGGGAGGGGCTAACTAGACGTTTGTAGACGGAAAGCAGGGCGGGAATGAGCGCGTGGTAGACGGGCGATTAAAAGTGCCGGATGGGGAGGAATAAAAGTACAGGATGAGTGAACGGCAATTCTCTCTGGTATGCCAACAGTCACTTAGATTTTTCGACGGGTGGATCGAGTTCTATTACTGCCCCTTCCGGGGAAGGAACTGCGGCAGATTGTTGCTTGCCGAAATCTCGACCTTCTTCATCAGACCGCATCGCTTCTCGTCTTATTTCAAAACCATCCGGGACAATCCGAAATTTTTCGTTAGTGTCAGTCGCCATGAACGGGCGGTGTAGATGGGCATCGACGTACTCTCGCAGGTACTTCTTGAGCTTGTTCGTGTTCGTCTCGTGCGAGACTTCCAGTAGTTCCTCTTCCGTCGTCTTCACGCCATCAAAGAGATGCAGATAGATCACCGGATAAGGCTTGCCGTCTAGAACACCCTTGAGCGGCTCACACCCGGAAAACCGAATCGCGATCTGATGACTCTCCTTGTACCACTCAAGAACATCCAGCGCCTCCACAAGCAACAGGCACAGGTCAACGGACAAGGCGAGCTTTCGTTCGGAGGAGAATTTTGTTATGCGGAAACCAGTGTCGATGGACGGTCCAATGTAGTCGGTGATATCCCGGCCATCCGACCGAAGTGTCAGTTCTCTGTTACCCACTGGAAACCCAGCAATCCACATCGTTCCTTTTAGAAGCAGCGGGGTGCCCTTTTCCTTCCAACGTTCGGGGAATCGCTTGATGGCGTGCTTAAAAGCCATGACATGGAAGGCAGAATCCTGGTGTGTGGCAAGTTCGGTCTCGAAAAGGCACTCATCGCCAAGGAATTTCCAAGGTTTCAGTGCTGTCTTCGGGCACTTACCATGCTTCGATGATGGAAGTGCCTCGTATTGCTTCAGGAGATAGGCCGGGAAGTCGTTGAAAAATTCGCGGAAGGTAGACGCCCAATCGGGCGTCTTGTTTCGTGATTGGTTGACTTTGTAGGCGGTGGAGCCGACCAAATCCGCGCTGGCGAACAGGCGAAGTTTCCATCGCCACTTCTCATCGGTTTCCGATGGCATTTTTTCTCACTGTAGCAGCCTCGACAGAAACGCCAAATTTGAATGCCACTTGTTCGACATCGCCTTCGTACTCTTGAAGTGCATCGCCAAACTTGTCGAGTGGCATGAGCAGCGATGCCGCAAACCAGTTCGCTTCCCACTCGATACGAGTGGACCCGCTACGGTACGCTACCACGGGGACTTTGCCTTGACCAGCGTGAAGAAAGTAGTGCCCCAACTCGTGGGCAATAGTGAATCTGTCGCGATTCGGGCTTGTGTACATTGGCAGGAGAATATCGAAGTCCAGCGCCCCGTGAACAAAAATCGAGCCGTTCTCGCCGACCAGTTCGTCGAGTTCGCGGTAGTGGATCGTACCGCCGAGCATCACCACGATTTCGGTAATGTCGCCGCCTACTTTGAAACCGAACAGATCGGCGACGCGACGAGCGTAGTCTTCCACGCGAGGCTTCGGCAGGTTGCACGCCTCGATGTTCTCGCCTTCGCGGTACGTCTTACCTGGCCGACGCATTATCAGGTTTCACTCCACTTCGGTGATGACTGTTCAATTGTGCGCCATTCGGTCGTCAGAATCAAGTGGTCTTCTTGTAGGATACCTCCCTGCTTGTCAACTTTATCAGCATCCGCAGTTCCGTCGTCGAGAGGCCCTTGGTCAATTGCCCGGAAACCGGACGATCCACGGACGTTCGCTCTCCGGCCCCAGTCCCGTTCTGCCGCCGAATTCGACCGCGATCCCCATCGCGCACATCATCTCGGATAAAGACAACATAGTTGTGGCAGACGAACTAGGCCGGCACTGAGTTCGGCAGCGGAGTGTCGGACTTGGCCCGGAACGCTTCGCCAAACTTCCGCTTCACACTCGAAAACGTAGGCTCGGCATTGTTCATCAGGTCAGGTCCTGCTGGAAGTCGCGATCGTCGCGGATCGAGAAATCTTCGCTCCATGATGTCCCGCAATCGCCGGAATTCGCCGTAAGTCGTTACCCAACTACGGCGATTCCGGAAAACGCGAGTGGGTCCGCCGGGGGGTGGCGCGAAGGCGGCGGACTCACTCGGCCGCACCGCTTCACCACTCGGCCTCGTCGCCGAAGCCGCGGGCGGGCGGCTTCTCCTCCACCGGCTTCGCGCGCGATCGCACCACCGCCTCGGCGAGCGCGAGGTCGTCCTGCGTTGTGATCTTGAAGTTCGCCGCCGTCCCCGGCACCATCGCGACGGCGCGGCCGCCCGCCTCCAGCAACTGCGCATCGTCGGTGATGGCGGTGCACAGCTGCCCCCGATTCGCGTAGGCCTCGACGAGCCAGTCCCGCCGGAAGACCTGCGGCGTCTGCGCCTGCCACAGCCCGGCGCGGGGCACCGTGCCGCGCACGACATCCCCCTCGACCCGTTTGAGGGTGTCCGCCAGCGGCACGCCGAGCATCGCCGCACCCGTCTCGCGCGCCTTCGCGAACACCGCGTCGATCTGCCGGGGCGCCACCAGCGGCCGCACTGCGTCGTGCACCGCCACGAACGGCACCTCCGCCGGCACCCGCGCCAGCGCGTTCGCCACCGATTCGAAGCGCTCCGCCCCGCCCTCGACGATCTCGGCGTTCGCGAACAGCAGCAGGTGCCCGAAGCGGGCGCGGAAGACCTCGCCGTCTTCGGGGGCAATCACGATGTAGACGCGCGCGACGTCGGGGCGCGTCCAGAAGAGTTCGCAGGAGCGGAGCCAGATCGGTCGGCCGTCGAGGCTCGTGAAGGGTTTCTTTTCGAGTCCGCCGAACCGGGTGGACGAACCGGCGGCGGGGAGGATGACGGCGAAGTCGCTCATGGAGCCGTTGTAGCCGTGGCGGTAAGCGGTGTCCGGCCGACGGTGCCGGGCGGCAGGGCGTCGAGAGTGCGTTGCCACTGGCCGAGCGCCTGCCGCCAGCGGCCCCAGACTCGCTCCTGCTCGTCGAGGAGTTGCTCGACTTCATCCGTGCGCCGCGCCGCATCGGCCAGCGTGTCGTCCCAGGCGGCGGTCGGCGCGGGCAGCGGCCGCGCGGGCACCGGCGGGACCGGCTCGTGCAGCACCTTCGCGAAGGCCGATTCGTACTTCGCCAGTGCCGCGAGGCAGTCGTCGATCGATCGCTCCACCTCGGCCAGCGTCGCTTGCCAGTTCGCCCCGTCCTTCGCGGTCATGTCGCGCCTCCGAATCGCCCCGGTTCCCCGGCCCGCCGCGATAGCGTTCCCTTGCCGGAAACGCGAGAGCAGTCGCGTGTATTTCTCACAATTCGAAGGGAATTTCCTTGCGGGTCATTTTTCGCCCGGCTATTTCCCACGCCTCATTCCGGGACCGCGCGCCGCCGACAGGGGAAACGGCGGCGTCGCGACACATTGGGGGAACGCGCCCCGGCTTCGGCCGCGGCGCGCTTTCACGGAGGCCTGCGCCGTGTACGTTGCCTGTTCCACGCTTTGCTTCGCCCAGCATCCGCTCGACGAAGCCCTGAAGACCATACGCGAAATGAACTTCACCAAGGCCGACCTCGCCATCCACGAGGACGGCCCGCACCTGAAACCGTCCGACCTGACTGGCGACCTGACAAAGATCGTTCAGAAGCTCAAGGCCACCAACGTCGCCTTCGCCGCCATTCACGCCCGTTTCGCCGCCCTCGACGGCGCCGACATCCGCAAACAGTTCCGCGGCGTCTGCCGGCTGGCGCGCCTGCTCACCGTGCCGGTGGTCTCCGTCCTCGCCGCCCCAAAGGACGGCGACGTCGACGCCGACGTCGCCCGCCTCCAGGATTGGGTCGAGATCGCCCAAACGGAGGGCGTCATCCTGACCGTCGAAACGAACTCGACAACGCTCACGGCCGAACCGGCCGGCGCCATCGAGCTGTGCAAGCGTGTCCCCGGCCTCGGCCTGACGCTCGACCCCAGCTACTACATCGCCGGCGAACGCGGGCCGGTCGACTTCGACAAGCTCTACCCGTACGTCCGCCATGTCCGCCTGCGCGATTCGGCGTCGAAGCCCGATGCGTTCCAAGTGCGCGTCGGCCTCGGCGAACTGGAGTACGGCAAGCTCGTCACCCACCTGGACCGCTGCCGCTACGACCGCGCCCTCACCGTGGACGTCCGCGCCGTGCCGAACGACGAGTACCCGGTCGAACCCGAAGTGCGGAAGCTGAAGTACCTGCTGGAATCGCTGGTGTGAGCGGAAGGCGAATCATCGAGCGGCGGGCTTCGGCCCGCCGTTTTTATTTACTTCCCCGTCTTCGTCAGATCTGGCACGGACAGCACCGACGGCGTCGCGCTCAGCGGCGGACGCTCACCGGTCGGCGGGATGGCGCTCGGCGAGAGGCCGCCGATCGGCCGCACGTGCTCGATCGTCGCCGACGGCTTGTCGAGGTCGATCACAACCGCCTCGTTCGTGATCGCCTCCCCCGTGTTCGTCGCCTTGTCCGTCGCCCGCACCTTCACGAAGATCTTGAACGGCGTCTTCTCAGGCACCTCCCACACGTACCGCCGCGAATTCGGAATCCGCTCCGCGATCGAGATCCACTGGTTCGCCGTCTTCTCCGTCGCGTACTCGATCACGATCGGGTCGGTCATCATGTTCAAGTCGTCGGCGTCCCATTCGATCTCGAGCTTCGTGCCGGTGTTTCCGCCGGGGATCGCCGTCGTGCGGCGGACCTTCACGACGGGCGGCTTCGTATCCACTTCGACGAGGTGCTGCGCGATGGCGTTGTTGACGGGGTCGCGGTCGCGGTTCCCGGCCCCGCTTTCGGGGATGACGATGAAGCCGTAGCGGCCATCATCGGGCGCGAGGAATGGGATTTCGACCGACGGGTTCGGCTCCTGATACTGGATGTTGCAGGGTTGCTTCTTCGCGAGCGACCAGGCACCGTTCGGGTTGGCGGTTACGGGTTTGGCGAAGAGGTGCACGGCCGAGACGCCGGAGCGCGTGACGGTCTGGAGCTTCGACTTGATCGTGAGTTCCTTGCGATTGACGTAGATGATCTGCGGCTGGCCGGGCACGTCGTCGGCGAGTCGCCCGCCGCCGCTGCCGACCGGGAGGCGCTCGGCGCCGCGCGGCACAAATCCATCATCCTTCGGTTCCCCCCCGGTGGACGGCAGGCGCACGATGCGGGACGAGGTTTCGTGCCCGGCCTTGTCCTTGGCCGTGACGCGGACTTCGAGAATGCGGTTTTCGCGGGCGAGGTTGGCCCAGGTGTAGCGGTCGCGCGCGGCGAAGCCGGCGCGGGGTTTCGGGACCGAGTGCCAAGCGGAATCGCCGTTTTGCCAGCGGCATTCCAGTTTGATCCCATCGGCATCCAGGTTCTCGTCCTGCGCACTCCACGCCACCGTCGTGGCCCCGTCGGCGTTCAAACTCACGGCCGGCGGGCGCGTATCGAAGATGACGCGGAACTCGGTCCGCAACTTCTCCGCGGACGGGCTGACGGTCCCGTCGGCATAGACGAGTTGGACGGCGAATTCTTCTTCCCCATCGGCCTTGGCGGAATACTGGAATCCGGGGCGACGTCCGGCGATCGGCGCGAGGTCGTCGATGGCGCGCTCGGACACCATCGCGAACGCGCCGCGGTTGACGGACGAATATAGGCGGAGCTTCGCCGGCCGCGGGTTCAGGTCTTTCACTTCGGCCGGGACGGGGAAGCCAATATCCAGTTGCGGCGAGTACCGCGTGCGGTCCTGGGCCGCGGCCGGCGCGGCGAGCGATCCCAGCGCAAGGAGGGTCCACGTTCGGAAAGACGACATGGAAAACCCTCCGCCCGAAAAACGATGGTGCCTCATCGTCGTTTATCGGACGGAGGAATGGGTAATCTTGAACGGATCCGCAAAACCGGAAGCCCCGGCAAGCCCGTTGCGCGGCAACCCGGCGTGCGGTTCGTAAAATGATGAACCATCCGAGGACGAACCGACCATGACCGCCGATCCGATCGTGTCCGCCATCGCCGAGAAGGTCCACACGGGTCAACGCCTCTCATTCGATGACGGCATGGCACTGGAAACACGCGCCGACCTGCACACCCTCGGCGAGCTGGCGAACCTCGTCCGTGAGAAACTCAACGGCAACGTCACGTATTACAACGTCAATCAGCATCTGAACCCGACGAATGTCTGTGTCTATCGCTGCCAGTTCTGCTCCTTCCGCGCCGATCTGAAGTCGCCGAAGGGCTATGTGATGTCGGACGAACAGATCCTGCAGCGAGCCCGCGAGGCGCACGAGCAAGGCGCGACGGAACTGCACATCGTGGGCGGCTTACACCATCAGCTGCCGTACGAGTGGTACCGCAACATCATCAAGAATATCCACGACCACTTCCCCGAACTGCATCTGAAGGCGTGGACGGCGGTGGAGTGGGATTGGTTCGAGCGACTGACGAAACGCCCCACCAAGGAACTGCTCGCGGACATGAAAAGTGTCGGCCTCGGCTCACTGCCCGGCGGAGGGGCGGAGATTTTCCACCCGGAAGTTCGCGAGAAGATCTGCGACTACAAGGCCGATGGAGACCAGTGGTTGCGGGTCCACCGCGAGTGGCACGAACTCGGCGGCAGGTCGAACGCAACCATGCTCTACGGCCACATCGAGAAGCCGGAACACCGGATCGACCACCTGCTTAAGCTGCGGGCGCTTCAGGATGAAACCGGTGGTTTCCAGACGTTCATCCCGCTCGCGTTCCACCCGGAGAACAACACGCTCGGGGCGAACCTGCCGAAGCCGTCGGGAATCATGAACCTCCGACAGATGGCGATCGCGCGACTCATGCTCGACAACTTCCCGCACATCAAGGCTTACTGGCAGATGCTGACTATCAACATCGCGCAGGTGGCGCAGAGCTACGGGGCGGACGACATCGACGGCACGGTGGTGCACGAGACGATCTACCACGCTGCCGGCAGCGACTCGCCACAGGAGTTGACGGTGGCACAACTCCGCCGGCTGATCGAGGAAGCGGGCCGGATCCCCGTGGAACGGGACACCCTCTATCACGAAGTCGTACGGTCGGCGCCGGCGGAACGGAACTGGAAGCGCGGCCGGGAACTCCAGATGGTTTGACCGGCTTCCTATAATCGCGACATGTCCCTCGCGATTCATTGCCGGAAGCTCTTCAAGACCTATCCCGGCAAACCGCCGGTCGAAGCCGTGCGTGGTCTCGACCTCCAGGTGCCCGCCGGCGAATGCTTCGGCCTGCTCGGCCCGAACGGCGCGGGCAAGACTACCACGCTCGAAATCCTCGAGGGCCTGCTTGATCCGACCGACGGCGAGGTGGAAATCCTCGGCCAGACCTGGCGGCGGGACGAAAAGGCCCTCCGGGAAAAGATCGGCATCTCCCTCCAGGAAACGCGGCTTTCGGACAAACTGACGGTGCGGGAAGTCGTCACGATGTTCCGCTCCTTCTACCGTGACGGTCTGACGGTGGACGACGCCATCGGATCCGTCTCCCTGGAGGAGAAGGCGCACGCGCGGGTCGAAAAGCTCTCCGGCGGGCAGAAGCAACGGCTGGCCGTGGCGTGCGCGCTCGTCGGCAAGCCCGAACTACTCTTCCTCGACGAACCGACGACCGGCCTCGATCCGCAATCCCGGCGCTCGCTCTGGGATGTGATCCGCGGGCTCAAGAAGGACGGCCGCACCGTCGTTGTCACCACGCACTATATGGACGAAGCCGAAAGGCTCTGCGACCGGATCGCCGTCATCGACCATGGCAAGATCATCGCGGAAGGTTCGCCGCGCGAACTGATCCGCCAGCTCGGCGGCGAGCACGTCATCGAGTTCACGATCGACGGCTCCTTCGACGAATCGAAGCAGAACGCCTGCCGGGCGCTGCCGGGCGTCGAATCGCTGCGCGGCGAGGGCAACGGCTACGCGCTGGGCGTGAAGGAGCCGCACGCCGCGCTGCCGGCGCTCATGGACTTCCTGCGCGACCACTCGCTGCCCCTCGCCGGGCTGACGACGCGCACGGCCACCCTCGAAGACGTCTTCGTCTCGCTAACCGGCCGCCACCTCCGCGACGACGGAGACAAGTGATGCTGAACATCGCCGCGCTGAAACAGCTGACCATTTCTCGGTTCCGGGAGTTCTACCGCGAACCGGCGGCCGTGTTCTGGGTCTACGGTTTCCCGCTGATCCTCGCGCTGATCCTCGGCTCGGCATTCAGCAGCCGGCCGGTGGAGCGGATCCGCGTGGACATCGTGGCGGACGGCCCCGGCGCAATGCCGGCGGCGGAGGCGATGCGTGAAGCCCTCGCGGCGGACGAACGGATCGAAGTGATCCTCGAACTGGAAGCGAACGCCCGCAACCGGATGCGGACGGCGAAGACCGACCTCGTGGTGACGCCGCGGCCTGGGGGAGCGCCGGATTACCTCGTGGAACCGAACCGGCCGGAGGCGGTACTGGCGAAGAACGCCGTGGACAACGTGCTGCTGCGGAGCCAGCTTCCGAAGGCCGCAAAACCGACGGAACAGCATTTGGACGAAGTCGGCGGGCGGTACATCGACTTCCTGATTCCCGGACTGATCGGCACGAACCTGATGGGCGGCGGACTCTGGGGCGTCGGCTTCGTCATCGTCGACATGCGCGTGAGGAAGTTGCTCAAGCGATTCCTCGCGACGCCCATGAACAAGTCGGACTTCCTCCTGAGTTTGATGCTCAGCCGGCTCGTGTTCACGTTCATCGAGATCGTGATCTTCTGGGGCTTCGCGCATCTCGTCTTCGGCGTGCGCGTCTTCGGGAATCCGCTGGCGTTCATCACGATGATGTTCGCCGGGGGCGTCTGTTTCGCGGGGATCGGGTTGCTGGTGGCGTGCCGGGCGAAGACGATCGAAACGGTGTCGGGCCTGATGAACGCGGTGATGCTGCCGATGTACCTTTTGTCGGGCGTGTTCTTCTCGGCCGATCGGTTCCCGACGGAGATCCAACCGTTCATCCAGACCTTGCCGCTGACGACACTCATCAACGGCCTACGCGCCGTGATGAACGACGGCGAGGGTTTTGGCGCGATCGTGCAGCCGTGCCTGATCCTGACCGCGTGGGGTCTCGCGAGTTTCGCGCTCGCGCTGAAACTGTTCCGCTGGCGATAGCTTGTAGAATATTTCCTACCCGCACCGCGAGGCCGCCCCCTTGCAACAGGACCTTCCGTTTCTCGCCGCCGGGGGCATCCTCTGCTTCACGCCGCTGACGCTCTATCTCTTTTGGCTCGCGGCCGTCAATCGCGGGGAACGCCCCGTCGTCGTATCCGGTGTCTGGGATTTCGTGGCTCTCCTTTCGGGCATCTGCGGATTCATCCTGTGCGCGGGGTTTCTCCTCAGCCTGACGGCGACGAACGCGAACGTCTTCCGGCGCGGAGGCTTCGCCGGCCTGCAGAACGCCTGGGCGAACGCGCAGCTCGCCAGTGCGATCACGCCAATCGCCTATTTGCTCCTGGTGGGTGGCAGTTCCTACCTGACGTTGCGATCGCGGCGGAATTCCCTGGCCGTCTATAACGTCCACCCTCCGGCGGTGGATGAGGTCATTGGACGCGCACTCGTACGACTCGGCCTCGACGCCAAACGCCTCGGCAACCTCTGGAGCGATCACCGGCCTCTGGTCGAAACCTCGACCTTCTCGGTCTTCAGCCACGTCACGATCAAGATACTGTTGCCCGACTTGCGGCTGCGGGACGAGTTGGAACGGGATCTGCGCGCGAATCTGCCTCGCGTTCCGCTTGGAGAAAACCTGGGCGGTCCGTGGCTGACCACGGCATCCGTGAGTTGCTTCATTTCCACGGTTTGCTGCGTCGTCCTCACCTTTGTGGCGGCGTTTCGCCGTTGATCTTGCTGGCCTTCCGATTTTGATTCGTGTTGTTCCGGTTATTCGGCCGATATCAGTTCCAACGGTCCCGAACGACCCTTGCGAGGAACGCACGATGAAGAAGTACCTGTTCGCGGTGGCCGCCTGCGCCGCGCTCGCCGCTGGCGAGGTCCGGGCCGACTTCGGCACGCCGCCCGCCGCCGCGCCCGGCACGTCCGCCGGCCCCGGCAATACCGTCGGCCAGTACGGCTGGAACCCGATCGTCAAGCGCATCATGTTCTGGAAGAAGAAGGACGATTGTAGCACCGGCAATTGCGGGACCGACAAATGCGGGCCCCGCGGTTGTGCCCCGCAGGCCGGGCCGATGCAGTTGCCGGGTACACTCGTGTTCCCGACCCACCCGTTCAATCGCAGCCCGCGAGATTACTTCATGTACGGCCAGGGCGGTAACTGAATGACTTGTTGACCACGAGAAGCCCGCGGACGATCGTCCGCGGGCTTCTTGCGTTGAGGTCCCTCTCCCACAAGTGCACGGCCCACCTATAACTTCCCCACCATCACCCGCGGGAACCGCCGATGAAAGTCCACGAATACCAGGCCAAGGAACTCCTCGCCGCGTACGGCGCTCCGGTGCCGAAGCACGTCGTCTGCAAGACCGCCGACGAGGTCGGAGCCGCGTTCGATCAGCTCAGTAACGGCGGCGGGGCCGTCGTGAAGGCCCAGGTGCACGCCGGCGGCCGCGGGGCCGGACAACTCATGGGCTACGCCGACAAGCTCGGCGGCGTGAAGTTCGTGCCGACGAAAGAGAAGGCGAAAACCGTTGCCGAGGCGATGCTGAAGCACTCGCTGAAGACCAAACAGACCGGCCCGGAGGGCCAGAAGATCTCCACGCTGATCGTGCAGGCCGACGCCGAACCGGCCAAGGAGTTCTACGTCGGCATGGTGCTCGACCGATCGGTCGGCCTGCCCATGGTCATGGCTTCCGCCGAGGGCGGCATGGACATCGAGGAGGTCGCCGCCAAGCACCCCGAAAAGATTCTCAAGGTCCACGTCGCCCCCGAGACCGGCCTCCTGCCCTTTCAGGCGCAGAAACTCGCGTTCGACCTCGGCTTCTCGAACGAACAGATCGGCTCCGTCGTCAAGATCCTCATGGCGCTCTCGAAGGTCTACTTCGAGAAGGACGCTAGCATCGTCGAGGTGAACCCGCTCGCCGTCACGAAGAAGGGCGACGTGGTGGTGCTGGACGCGAAGATCGACTTCGACGACAACGCGACCTTCCGCCACAAGGACGTCCAGGCCCTGCGCGACATGGGTGAGGAAAACCCCACGGAAATCCGCGCCGCCAAGGCAAGCCTCAATTACATCCAGCTCGACGGCAACATCGGCTGCCTCGTCAACGGTGCTGGCCTCGCGATGGCCACGATGGACATCGTGAACCACCACGGCGGCAGCCCCGCAAACTTCCTCGACGTCGGCGGAGGCGTCACCGCCGAGAACGCCGTCGAAGCCTTCCGCATCATCCTCAGCGATGACAAAGTGAAGGCGATCTTCGTCAACGTCTTCGGCGGTATCGCGAGTTGCGCCCGGATTGCCGAGGCACTCGTAAAGGCCGGCCGCGAAGTCGGCTTCAAGATCCCCGTCGTCGTTCGCCTCGAAGGGAACGAAGTCGAGAAGGCGCGCGAGATCCTCAACAGCGTCAAGGACGAACTTCCAGCCATCCGCGTGGCGAAAGGGTTGACGGAAGCGGCGAAGCTCGTGGTGGAACTGGCGAAGTAACCATTCGGAACGCTCTTAAGATTCGGAAAGGACGTTCGAATGGTCGCACGCGACGTGTGTCTTCTCGGAATGATTCTCGCAGTGGGTTGTTCGAAACCGACCGCGGCCCCAGTACCGCCGGTCGCGGACGTTCCGCTCGCGGTCCCGACGAAGTCCGACCCCGGCCCCGAAGCCGCGCTATTCGCCAAGGACTTCCTCGCGGCCCTGCACGACGGCAAAGCCACTGCGGCGCACCTGAGGGCGGAATTCAAGAAAGCGATCGCTGAACCGGTCTTCGATGCCGACCGGGCCCGCGGCTATTCCGACGCCGCGGCCGAGAACTGGCTCAAGCAGTTCCAGGGCAAGCTCGGCGGATACACGCTCGCGTCGCCGCGCATCGACGCCGTCGCACTCTACACGGGCGAAATCAAGGCCGAGAAACCCCTGCACCTTCTGCTGCGGCTCGTACGGCACGAAAACCGCTGGTCCGTGGATTGGTTCTCGCTCGCGGAGCTATCCCCCGCGGAATCCGTTGCCACCGTCACGCCCCAGTCGTTCGCAGCGACGGCGTTCCTGCACGGCCTGCTCGGCCACAAGGACGACCTCGCCGCCGGCACGATGACCGTGGCCTTGAAGAAGTCGTTGGCGCCGGCCCTCGGATCGGAAACCCGCCTCTTCAACGTCGGTATCCTCAAAACGAAATTGAACGGTTATCGCGGAACCGCGACCGGGTATCAACTCGCCAAAGCCGAAGGCGGCACCGCCTCCGGCGAACTGATCCACGCCAGCGGCAAGAAACCGTTCGCCCTCAAACTCGTCGCCGGCGAACGGCCCGACGAATGGCTGGTGGACGAAATCAAAGTGGATTGACGACCAATCCGATTCATTCCCGACTACTTTCGAGACCCTGAAATGAGCATCCTCGTCGACAAGAACACCCGCGTCATCACGCAGGGGATTACCGGTTCCGAAGGCTCCAAGCACACGAACCTCAGTCTGGAATACGGCAGCAATTTCGTCGGCGGCGTGACGCCCAAGAAGGGCGGCATGATGTGGAAGGCGACGAGCGGCAAGGAATTGCCGGTCTTCAACACCGTCGCCGAAGCGGTCGCGAAGACGGGGGCCGACGCGAGCATGCTCTTCGTGCCGCCGGGCCTCGCCGCCGACGCGATCATGGAAGCCGCCGACGCCGGGATCAAGCTCATCGTCGCCATCACCGAGGGCATCCCCGTCCTCGACATGGCGAAGGCGAAGCGCTTCCTGCAGACCAAGCCCGACTGCCGGCTCATCGGCCCGAACTGCCCCGGTATCATCACCCCCGGCCAGTGCAAGATCGGCATCATGCCCGGCTACATCCACAAGCCCACCGAACCGGGCAAGACCGGCATCGGCATCATCAGCCGCTCCGGAACGCTCACCTACGAAGCCGTCTTCCAGCTCTCCAGCATGGGCTATTCGCAGTCCACCTGCGTCGGCATCGGCGGCGACCCGATCATCGGCACGAACCAGATCGATCTCCTGAAGATGTTCGAAGAGGACCCCGGCACCGAAGCGATCCTGATGATCGGCGAGATCGGCGGCGACGCCGAGGAGCGCGCCGCGGCGTACGTGGCGCAGCACGTCAAGAAGCCGGTCGCCGCCTTCATCGCCGGGAAGACCGCGCCGCCCGGCCGGCGCATGGGCCACGCCGGTGCCATCGCCAGCACGAGCGCTGGCACGGCGAAGGAGAAGGTGGCGGCCCTCGAAAAGGCCGGCATCGCTGTCGCCGCGACTCCCGCCGACCTCGGCGACGCCGTCCAGCGCGCCATCGCGGCGAAGAAAAAGTAACGACCAACGACTCTTCCCACGGCGACGGTTCGAACCGTCGCCGTTTTCATCTCTAAGTGTGCTGATTCGCCCGAACCCCGTTTCATCCCGCCTGTCCTCTCCCACGCGTCGCCGCGGATTTGGCCGTGCGGCGCGGTCCGCCGGAGCCTCTCCGTCGCGGGGCCGCGTTCCGTTGCGGATTCGAAACCGGCCGCTTCGATGCACCCAGGGTTAGCTCAAATGGTAAGAGCACCAGATCCTGAATCTGGAAGTTACCGGTTCGACTCCGGTACCCAACGAGTCTGAAAAGCTCGACTCGACGCAACTACTGCGTCTCACGTCCGGCGGCGGCGATCGGATTGCGCGGGGGAGCCTCGGCTCGCCCGTTCCGGCCCACCCGCGATCGACGCGCAGGCGGTCCCTCCGTCCGCTCCAGCCCCGCGACCGGCTTCGAAGCGCCCACCTTCGAAGCCGCGAGTGGTCGGTCCGAGCGGAACAGACGGCCCGCTCCCGCGAGGTTCGCCGGGCCGCGACGGTCCGCACGGTCCATCGCCGCCGTCGGCTTTTATTGGAAGAGGGAGGATGTCATGTTCCACACGATCACCGTTCGTCCGTTCGAGTACGGCCTCGTATTCCGGGACGGCGCATTCCAGAACCTGCTCGACCCGGGCGTGTACTGGCGGATGAACCCGCTCGGCCGGGAGACGATCGAGATCGTAAGCCGGCGCGCGCCGTGGCTGGCGCACGAACAGCTGGACCTGATCGCCGCGAGCGGTGCGCTCGAGGGCAAGGCCGTTGTGCTCGACCTCGCCGACGACGAGCGCGGGCTGGTCTGGATCGACGGCCGGTTCGACGCCGTGCTGCCGCCGGGTCGCTACGCGCTCTGGACGGGCTTCCGCCGCATCCGCACGGAGATCGTGAAGCTGGTGGACGTGCGCTTCGCGCACGCCGACCGCGACGCGATCCTGGCGGGCAAGAACGCGGCCGCGCTACTCGACGTGCAGGACGTGCCGGCGGATCACGCGGGCGTGCTGTTCGTCGACGGCCGGTACGTCGAGACGCTGGCGCCGGGCCGGTACGCCTTCTGGCGGAACCGCGGCGCGGTGAAGCTCGCGCGCGTTGACCGCCGGGAGCAGGCGCTGGAGGTGCCGGGCCAGGAGGTGCTGACGGCCGACCGCGTCACGCTGCGGCTGACGGCGGTGGGTGCGTTCCGCGTAGCCGACCCCGTTCGGGCCGTGACCGTGACCGACGACGCGAAGCAGGCGCTGTACCGCGAGGTGCAGCTCGCCGTGCGGGCCGCCGTAGGGGTCGCACGCTCGACGCGCTGCTGGCGGACAAGGACGCGCTGGCGAAGGACCTCGCCGAGATCGCGCGGGCCAAGGCGGCGACGGTCGGCCTCGAGCTGGTCGCGCTCGGCGTGCGGGACATCATCCTGCCCGGCGAGATGAAGGACCTGCTCAACCGCGTTATCGAAGCCCGGACGGCGGCGGAGGCCGCGGTCATCACCCGGCGCGAGGAGGCCGCCGCCCTGCGTCACCAGGCGAACACGGCGAAGCTGCTCGCCGAGAACCCGACGCTGCTCAAGCTGCGGGAACTCGAGGTGGTGGAACGCGTGGCTGCCGGCGGCAAGCTCAGCGTCGTGCTGGGCGAGAAGGGCCTGGCCGACCGCGTGGTCAATTTGCTGTAAGATTCCCGGCCGCTCCGAACGGGGCGGCCGTTTCGTTCAGTCCAATCCTTGCCAAAGCGTAGCCACACGTCGGATGATGACGACGGGCCGATCGGAATGCACGCCATTTTCGATGTAAAGCGGCGGGCTGACGATTCGGCAAATGACCATCTTCATTTTGTGCAGTCGATAGAGCAGTTCACCACCCGCGATCGGATTCGACTCCAGAATGGTTTCGGCGGCTCGGAGCGAGTCGATTAATCGTTGGGATTTTCCCCCTCGGACGCAAGGCGGACCAATGCGAGAAATTCTTCCTTGGCGAGACCAATCAGCACCACACGATAGCGCGGATGCGACGAGTCATTCGCACCACTCATGACCGATTCTTCCTAGGCGATTGTTCATACGAACGGACGATTTCCTCCGCCTCGGCCAATACGTCCTCAATCGGAAACTTTTTGTCGTCGTCCTCGATGTACTCGATCAACTTTTCACACGTGAATTCCTTCTCGAATTTCGCATAGATCTTGCGAAGCTCTTCGGGCGTGTACTCGCGCGGTTCGAATTCGCTTGCCATCCTCGCCCCTCCGGTCGGCTAACCGCTATTCTACACGATCACGCGGCCCGACGCATGCCCGCCGATTCGTCGATGTTCCGCCGGTCTCGCACCACGTACGGCGGTTTGCCCTGGCTCTCGAAATAGATGCGCGCCATGACTTCGCCGATGAGGCCCAAGCTCAGGAACTGCACGCCGATCAATTCGACCATCACTCCGATGAGGAAGAGCGGGTTCGCCGTCATGCCGGGGCCGGTGGTGTACTTCATCACGATGCTGGCGAGAAGGCTGACGAGGCCGAGCGCGAGAAAGATCAACCCGACGCCCCCGAAGAGGTGCATCGGACGAGTCTGATAGCTCGCAAGGAACTTCACGGTCATCAGGTCGAGGACGACGCGGATCGTGCGCGTGAGGTTGTACTTCGACTGCCCGGCCGTGCGCGGATGGTGGCGGACGGGCACCTGCGCGACTTTTGCGCCCTGTTGGATAAGCAGGGCCGTGATGAACCGATGCATCTCGCCGTAGAGCGAGAGGCCGTCGATGAACTCGCGGCGCACCACGCGCAGGGCGCAGCCGAAGTCTTTGAAGGGAACGCCGAGCACCTTGCGGATGAGCCAGTTCGCGCAGAGGCTCGGCACCTTCCGGAGGAGGAACTTGTCCTGCCGCTTCTCGCGCAGACCGAGCACGGCGTCGTAGCCTTCGTCGAGCTTCGCAAGCATCATGGGCAGATCGGCGGGGTCGTTCTGCACGTCTCCGTCCATGGTGGCGATGACGTCGCCGGCAGCGACGTCGAATCCAGCCTGCGTGGCGGCGGCCTGGCCGAAGTTCCGCCGCAGCCGCACCACCTTCACCCGCCGGTCGACCGCGGCCAGTTCCGTCAGAACGTCGAAGGTGCCGTCGCCGCTGCCGTCGTCCACGAAAACGACTTCCCACCTCGCCACGCCGCGGAGGGCGTCGCGGAGTTTCTCGTACAGAGGCCTGACGTTTTCGCGCTCGTCCTTGAGCGGTATCACGACGGAGAGCAGATTCATCCGGGAATCTCCGGGCCGGTCATTTCACGACCAGATGCATCATGAGCGGGTCGCAGCCGAACTGGTAGAAACCCGTTTGGCGGATCGGCACGGCGGCGGCGGTGCCGTCCATCAAGTCCGCGTGCAGGATGTAGACGCCAGGATGATCGATGGGCGGAACCGCCAGCGTCAGTTCGATCGACTCGCCGGGCTTGACGGTTCGTCGGAACAACCCGGCCATCCCGGCGTGGACCTTGTGGCCGGCGAGGTTGTAGATACTGAATTCGACGTGGATGCCGGCATGATGGCCGGGCTGGAACTCCCACGCCTCGCCGGAGGTGTTGTGTGCGACGACCGGCACGGCAGTCCATGCTCCACGTATCGCCGGCCAGGTGTCCTTTCCGTCTCGCACGAGCAGCGTACCCGAGGCGGGGCCGGGGCTGTAGTGGTTCGCGATCCACTCGCGGACGAGAGCCGGCGCGTGGGCGCGGCCGGCGAGCCAGGATTCGTACCGGTCGTAGAACTCGTCCATCGCGGCTGTACGGCCGAAGCGGAAATGGCCATAGCGAGGCCAGAGCTGACGCCGGGCGCGATCGAGCGTGGCGTCGGTGTACAGCAACAGGACGAGCGCCGCCGTCAGGCCGGTGCGGTCCGCCCCTTGCTTGCAGTGGAAGAGGATCGGGTATTCGGACCGGTCCAGCACTTCGACCAGACGCTTCAATTCCGATGGTGCCGGCAGTCGGTTGGCACTGAACGTGATGTCCTCGTGGCTGACGCCCAACTCGCTGGTCGCGCGGATTTCCTCCTTGTACCACGGCGTGTGATCGCCGGGACAATGCCCGCGCAGGTTGATGACCGTCTTGATCTCGTGCGAGGCGAGGAACTCGCGCAGCGCCGCCGGCGACGGCTGGTTGCTGCGATAGACGCGGCCGGGCAGGACCTCGTGCCGGTTATTCCCGACGAGCACGCGTGCCGCCTCCAGCCCGACCGGCAGCAAGGCCAGCACGAGTACGAGGCGGACGACCGAGCGGGCACGTGGGCGACGCAGGGTGAGCTTGGGCAGTTTCTGCCGAAGGAGATCGCGTAGCATAAGGGGCGGAGTCTGCCAAATTCGGAGCGGCTTGGAAAGGTCATTGTGATCCGAGGGCGGCCAGCCGGTCGCGCTCCCAGGGAGTCAGTGCGAACGGGTTGGCGGCCTCGGCGTTCCGCAGTGCGGATCGCACGGCCGAAAGTTGCCCCAGTCGATCGTACGCCAGTGCGAGGTAGAGATTCGCGCGGGCCGGATGTGCGCCCCGCGCAGCCCTCAAGGCTCGAACGGCTTTCATCAACGTCCGATGCTCCAATCCATCGTCCGCCCGATCCGGGGCAGCGTCCCATTGCATCGCGAGGACGACTAGACCGATGCCGCGGTGGAGTTGCTCCGCCGCCGCGTCGTCCGACTCCTGCGCGAGCTGCATGAGTCGGGTATGGGCGTGTGGCAATAGCTTCCGGACAGGCCCCGTCGCGGGTTGGGCGACCGACACGAACGCTTCGAACTCGCGATACGCCTCGGTGGTACGATCCTGTTTGAAGAGCAGTTCCGCCAGTTGGAACAGCGTGGCGGCATCGTCGGGGAAGTCATGAAGGTGGGCCGCGAAACGCAAGCTGGCGGTACGTTCGTCGCCGCGATCGAGCGCGTCCGCGGCGAGGGCTAGGTGGTCGATCGGCTCGTCCGGTTCCGGCGCGACATGCGGGCGGAATGCAACACAGCCGCAGACGAGTGGAATGAGCAACCATACCCAGCGCGCCATGGCCGGGGCTCGCAAAGATTGGGAATCCTTGCGAGTATCATCGGCTTGGGGAATCTGGCGAAATGAGCCAGACTTCCCCGACTGGAGAAGTTAGTTACTCGGCCGATGCCGAGTCGGAAAATGGTGCGGACCGTCGCTGCGGTCCGGTTTCGGGTCCGAAGTCGGATGGGGAAACGGCGGACGATCCGGCGCGTCGAATTCGCCGGACAGAACCGCGGCGGCGCGATCCGCGTCCGCAGCCAGGACCCACAATTCGACGGATCCGGGAATCATCGTACCCAAACCTGCCGTGAGATCGTCGCCGACCACCCGGCAACGGACGCCATCGGCGTGTAATCGGCCAGCTTGTTCGTTGATCTCCGCGAGCGTACCGACCGCCACCTTCACGACATCGTCGGAGCCGTCGATCATGGGACACGCGCCTTGCGGATGAAGAGGACCGAATGGGGGCGAATTGCGAGGAGGGGGACTTGAACCCCCACAGCCTTACGGCCGCAAGAACCTAAATCTTGTGCGTCTGCCAATTCCGCCATCCTCGCGACGACACCCGCATTCTACCGCTCCGGCCGCGCGCCGCCCACCGCGCGAGGCTTCAAGGCGCGCACGAACTCCACCAGATTGTCCGCGAACGTCGTCCGCCGCGTCCCCATCCAACGCAGTTCCGCTATCGCCTCGGCGTTCGTCCAGCCGTTTTGATCGACCCGATACGCCGCCACGTGCACGCCCGTGCGGTGGATGCCCGCGAAGCAGTGAACGAGCACCGGCTTCGGCGAGTCCGTGTCGTCGAACAGCTGTAGAAATTTCCGGATGTTCGCCATCGCCGGCATTGTGCCGTCCGGCGCAGACCAGTCGAGGTAGCCAAACCGCTCGTAGCGCACCCCCAACCGGCGGCAGATTTCCTCTTCGAATCCATCCTGATATTCCTGATTCTCGTTCTTCGTCTCGCGCATGCTCACGACGGTCCCGACGCGCAACTCGCGAAGGACCCGTTCGAACCCTTCCGGCGTGAGCTGGCCGCTCCGGTAGAGCCGTCCCTCCTCGACGACGTGCAGGTTCCGGTAGCGCCTGTCCTGGGACACGCGGTAGAGCAGCGGCACCGCGACAATACCGAAGATTAACAGCGAAACGAGTATGCGTGCAAGCATGGCACCGTTGTATCATTGCTTCAAGTGGATCGGGAAGAGGAACTCGCGGACGATGATTTCCGTACCGGTTCTATATTGTGTCGGACCTAAAATCGAATTGCTCCGGCGGCTCACAAGTCAATGTCTTGGACAACGTTGGCGAATCGGACACTCGCCGTTCTTGAGTCCCCATCAAGTAGAAAATCGACCGCGTCCGTTTGGATCGGGTGAGATCCGCATGTAATAACAAAGCCGACGGGAACCCTTGAAAACAAGGCTTCCCGTCGGCTTGTGTCGCACCCGGACGGACACGGTCGGGGTGCCAATGTGACCCTGCGGGGATTCGAACCGCCCGACGTTTTGCCCTTGAAATCCAGCGAAAAACGCTCACCTATCAAATCGTGCGGTGCAGAATCCGGTGCAGTTCCTGCTGACCTCGCCCGCGTCGTGGCCGCGTGGACCACTCTGCCCGAACCCATCCGCCTCGCCATCCTCTCGCTCGTCGATGCCGCGCCCGCCACTCACCGGAGGGCCGCGTGATGCGCTACGGCCGCGAATGGCGCGCGATCGCCGCCCCGGATGGCCCGGAAAGCCGGACGAAGCCCGGAACGCGAATCCGGGGCCGACAGGGGCCTTCCTCGCCAAACGACCATCACGGGCCGCGAATTCAGGCGCGACAGGAACAGACGACCACCGGTGAACGTCCATCGACCGGACCGGCCGGGGTGCGGGCATCTGCACCGGCTCCCTGAGAACCCCTAAGGTGCGAGCGCCATGGCGAAGACTCCGCCAGTTCCCGAATCCCGATCCGACGCGGCCGCGCGTCGCCGGCGGTTCGTCGACGAGTACCTCATCGACCTGAACGGCGTGCGCGCGTACTTCGCGGCGTTCGGCCGCATGGTCCGCGGCCGCCCCCGCTCCTACCGCTCGGCGTGCGTGGAGTCGTCGAAGCTGCTCCGGGTGCCGGCAGTCCGCCGCGAAGTGCGTGCGGCGCAGGCGAGCCTCCGCGCCCGGTGCGCGGAGGACGCGGACCGCGTCGTGCGCGAGCTGGCGGCCATCGCGTTCGGGGACATCGGCGACGTGGTGGACTTCGCCGCCGACGGACCGCACCGGTTGAAGCCCGCCCGCCAGGTGACGGCGGAAGCGCGGAAGTCGCTCCGGTCGCTCAAGGCCACCGTCCGGGTGCTGCCTGACGGACAGGGCCGAATCGAAAAGTGGGAAGTGACGATGCACGACAAACTCGGCGCCCTCGACAAGCTGGCCCGTCACCTCGGGCTGTTCCGGGACGAAGCCCCGCTCGCGGACCTGCTCCGCCGGCTCTCGCCCGACCTCCGGCGGCTCGTCGCCGCCGAACTCGGAATCGAACCAACCCCCTCGAAGGAGTGAACCATGAGCATCGACCGCAGCGAATCGGAATTGATGGCCGCCCTCGAACGTCTGTCCGCGACAATGGAACGGCTCGCGGCCAACCGCCCGCCGTCGGCGACGGCGACCCTCGCGACGGAGGCGGGCCGGGCCGGGCCGCGGACTGAACCCCGATCCGGCGAATCGACCGACTGGCACCGGATCGCCGAGACGTTCGGCAACGTGAGCGCGAAGGCGATCGCCACGGCCCTCGGCCGGGACCGTTCGGAAACGCCGTCCGCCGGCGGTCGGCCCGCGACGCGATTCGGCCGGGCGGCGGCATGGATGGGCCGGACGCGGCCGGTGCGGGCGGCGCGGGCGATC